>CAWJLF010000013.1:0-187327 GCA_963843635.1 uncultured Bacteroidales bacterium
TTTTGACAAACAATTCCAAATTATTGGATAAATTTTTTAAAAAAAGGTTGAATCTGCCCGGGAATGATCCATAAGATTTAAGAAATTATAATCTTTTTGCGTCAGTTTTTACAGTCCGGTTCATCTGCTGAGAACCACACTGACTGAACCTATCTTTCCTCCCATTGGAGGATTCATCTTCGAAAGCTTTACCGTAATCTTCTTTATACCACCCATCTCTGCATATACTGAATCAAGAATACGTCCGGCAATATGTTCGAGAAGATGAGATTTAAAACCCATTTGTTGTTTAACTATTTCATAAACTCTCTGGTAATTGACGGCATCCTTAAGGCTATCGCTCTCCGCGGGGATCGTCATGTCCGTCTCAATGGTAAGATCAACAAGGAATTTGTTACCTACAATCCGCTCCTCTTTGAAATGTCCGTGAAAAGCGTAGAACTCCATATTTTCAATCTGAATGAGGCCCATAAAAATATTCTATAAATAATTTGGTTTATATTATAAACTAGTTTATATTTGCAATATATTTATATTCATAAATAACTTTAATATAAAAATAATCATTATTATGGAAAACGAAGAAAAAATGATGACAGGTGAAGAGAGCCTGAAAATCATTACCGAAATGATCAACAAAACTAAATTTAACATCCGTCAGGGAAGTTTTTACCTGCTTTTCTGGGGCTGGCTGATTTTCGGATGTGCCCTTTCGGAGTTTCTGCTCCGGAAATTTACAGATCTGACATCTTATTATGTATGGTTCATGGTAATTCCAGGAGTATTTGTATCGATGATATATGGATTTGCATCCGGACGAAAGTCAACAGTGAGAACTTATACAGGAACAATTTATATGTGGATCTGGATTGGTTTCCTTTTCTCCGCAACTGTTTTATTCATTGTCCACTCAAAGAAAATGGAAACGGTTGCCCCCTATATCCTTTTGCTGGCAGGGCTTCCCACATTTGTTTCGGGATTCCTGATTAAATTCAGGGCTCTGATTATTGGAGGTATATTTTTCTGGGTCATGTCGCTTATAATTTATTTTGCCGGGCCATCTTTTTCTTCCCTTGGCACTGCTGTTGCAATGCTATTGGGATATCTTATTCCAGGTTATATGTTAAAAAACAGAGTTGATCATGACGCGGTTTAAAGAACTCGATCCGATACTTCACTCCCAGTTGAGACTGGCCGTTATATCTTTGCTTATCGGAACAGAAAGGGCAGAGTTCACGTACATAAGGGAACAAACCGGGGCAACAGCAGGGAATCTCAGTATACAGATAACCAAACTTAAGGAGGCCGGATATATTGAGGTTACAAAAAAATTCAGGAATAACTATCCTCAAACCCTCTGCAACATTACAAAACTTGGCCGGCAAAAGTTTACGGAATATGTCAACGATCTTAAAGACTATCTGAGTCCTGAGTAACAGGATGACAGATTTCATTATCAATTCATGCATTATCCGATTTCATCGCTATGTATATCAGCGCTTTATATCTAAGTATTATTTTGCTATACTGCACTTATTAATACTTTAATAATACAAAAATGAACCATAAAAAATCCTTGTTCATACAATTATTGATTTGTTTTCTTCTTATTGGGCAATTTACCTGCACAGCCCAAAGTATTATTAAAGGAATTGTCAAAGACGCAAAAGGAATTCCCATAGAGTATGTCAATGTGTTTTTCAGGAACTCTACTGACGGGTCTGTAACCGATTCTCTGGGACGGTTTAAAATAATAACAAAGCTTAAGGGTAATCAGGTAATTAATGTCTCATTTGTCGGGTATGAACAAATCTCCTATCCGCTTACCATAACAGATAAAGAATATTCCCTCACTTTTAAGTTAAGGGAAGCAGCAAATATGCTTGATGAGATTGTAATTTCCGCAGGAACAATTGAAGCTAATAATGAACGTAAAGTTACCATATTAAAGCCGCTTGATATTGTCACCACTGCTGGCGGCGGTGCTGATATCGTCAATGCAATCCAGACTTTGCCCGGAGTACAGCGGAATGGCGGTGACCAGACTGGTTTGTTTGTCCGTGGCGGAGATGCAAGTGAAAGCACCGTTATAATAGACGGCATCACATCGCAGAATGCCTTTTACAGCAGTGTCCCTGGGATATCGCAACGCAGCCGTTTCAATCCCTTTCAATTTAAAGGGACCTCATTCAGCACCGGAGGTTACAGCAGCCGGTACGGACAAGCCCTTTCCTCTGTACTTGATTTGCAAACGAATGACCTTCCCGGTGAGAGTACAATCAATATCGGAATGAATTTAACAGGTATTTCAGTTTCAGGTTCAAAGCTAATGAACAACAATGCGATTGAATTTACAGGTTCATATCTTAATCTGGCACCCTACGTTGCTATAACTAAAACCAATTTCGATTACTATAAGAATCCTCAGGGGGGGTCCTTTTCAACACGATGGGTCTCGAAAACGGATGACAAGGGAATGTTTAAAATGAATTTTAGTGAGAGTATCACCCAACAGGGAATTACTATTCCTGATCCTGAAGATTTCAGCACTAAAATCAACTTCCGTAATAAAAATGAAAACACCTTCTTCAATATGTCATATAACTATATTTCTACCGATAAATTAAGATACTATACAGCTTTTTCTTTCAGCAACAATACAGATAACATTAAATATGGCGGATACCCTTTATACCATCACGACAGCCGGGTTCAGGGCAGAGCTGAAATAAATTACGAATTTACCAGAAGGTTCTATTTGCTTACCGGTTTGGAAATCCAGCGCATAGGTTATGACCAGATATTTAATGATACTATATCAGAAAGGTTCATGGATACACAAATTGCAAGTTACGCAGAAACCGAATGGAAACCAGTAAAATGGTTCGGTCTCAAAACAGGTGTAAGGGCGGAATACAGTGATTTATTGTCAAAGGGAAATATTTCTCCACGGATTTCCCTGGCCGTAAAGACAGGCGAAAAAAGTCAGATTTCCGCAGCATATGGCATCTTTTATCAATCTGCACCATCACAATATCTGCTGCAGGGATACAAGCCGGGCTTTCAGCAGGCAGTTCATTACATTATCAATTATCAGAGAATTAAAAATGACAGGACTTTCAGGATAGAAGCTTACTTTAAAAGCTATGATCAGCTTATTCATGAAAAAAATGTTGCATATGATCCAAACCAGTACCGTTTCTATTTCAGCGCAATTGATAACTCAGGCAGCGGATATGCAAAAGGCTTTGATATTTTCCTGCGCGATAAAAAGAGTATCGAAAATGCTGAGTATTGGATCTCGTACAGTTTTATCGACACAAAGCGTCTGTATCGGAATTATCCTGCAAAAGCAACTCCGGAGTTTGTATCCCCTCATAATTTAAATATCATTACAAAGTACTTCATAAATAAAATTCAAACGAATATTTCTTTGAGCTATAGTTATGCAAGCGGCAGAACTTACTATAATCCGGACAATCTTGTATTTCTTGGAGATAAGGCTCCCGCTTATCATAATCTGTCTCTAAGTATCAGCTACCTTACAACTATCAGAAAGATGTTTACTGTAATCTATTTAAGTATTGATAATATAACCGATCAGCACAACATATTAGGTTATCGTTACTCAGCCGATGGCTCATCCAGATACCCCGTTATTCCTTCCACATACAGAACAATATTTTTTGGAATAAACCTTTCCCTTACTAAATTTAACAAAGATGAATTATAAACCAATAAATCATTTATTATGAAACAATTAGTTAAAATCCTGGGACTGTTATTGCTTCTAGCCGTCCCTGTTTGTCTTAAAGCACAAACATTGGAAGAAAGCTTAAACAAAACATCAATGCAGATGGACTCAGTTAAAAACCTTGCCGGAATGATGAGTGTTTCTGCACAATTTGATATGATAGCAGATAAATGGGAAAATGAATGGAGCAGTAACTACTATGCTGCTTATGTAAAAGTAATTTTATCTTTTTTAGTACAGGACAGCAAGAAAAAAGACCTGTTTCTTGATGAAGCAGATAAATACTTCGAAAAGGTTAAATCACTGGGGAGTAAAAATGATGAAAGCTATGTTCTGGCTGCATTGATCACCAGTGCACGTATTGCAGTTGACGGGCAGAACAGGGGTATGCAATATAGTGGAACTGTAAATCAATACCTGGAAAAAGCTGAAAAAATCAATCCTGATAATCCAAGAATCTATTATCTGAAAGGTTCCTCACTGTTTTACGCGCCTGAAATGTATGGCGGTGGAAAAGATTTAGCTAAACCTTATTTTGAAAAGGCTAAAGATTTGTTCGCTAAAGAGGCTAAAACATCCATCCTAAATCCACATTGGGGGGAGAAACAGAATCTTGATTATCTTAAACAATGCGATCAAAAATAATATCTTATTAAAATAGGATGAACTTAAATTCATCCTATTTTTGTATTCTTAACATTATCATTGATGAACGACGAGATTATTAAGGAGAAAGAGGAATCAAAACCTTCAATAAGTTTTATTGAACAGTTTATTGCAGAAGATCTAAAGGAGGGAAAGAACAACAGGGAAGATTGCTACACGATTCCCTCCCGAGCCTAACGGGTATCTCCATATTGGCCATGCAAAAGCTATTTGTCTCGATTTTGGAATGGCAAAAAATATGGGGGAAAATGCAACCTTCGTTTTGATGATACTAATCCTGTCAAAGAAGAAGTTGAATATATCGACTCTATAAAAGATGATATTCACTGGCTGGGATTCGACTGGGAAGAGAGGGAATTTTATGCTTCTGACTATTTTGGCAAATTGTTCGAATTTGCTGTTGATCTTATAAAAAAGGGACTTGCTTATGTCGATGATCAGCCTGCCGACACTATCTCTTCTCAAAAAGGTTCTCCTTCACAACCCGGGACAGAAAGTCCTTTCCGTAACCGTCCGGCACAGGAGATCTTGAGCTTTTCGAAAAGATGAATAAGGGTGAATTTGACGAAGGAAGCCGCGTTCTCCGGGCAAAAATTGATATGACCTCTCCGAATATGCATATGCGCGATCCTATTATTTACAGGATAATAAAATCGTCGCATCACCGCACCGGGAATAAATGGATGGTATACCCTATGTACGATTTTGCGCATGGCCAGAGCGACTATTTTGAAGGCGTTACTCATTCTCTCTGTACTCTTGAATTTGAGGTACATCGTCCCCTCTATGACTGGTTTATCGATCATCTGAAAACTGATGATTACAGACCGAGGCAGATTGAGTTTAACCGTCTGAACCTCACCTATACAATGATGAGCAAAAGGAAGTTGCTGGAACTGGTTCAGGAAGGAAAGGTAAGAGGATGGGACGATCCGAGAATGCCAACATTGTGCGGACTTCGTCGAAGAGGTTATACTCCTGAATCAATTAAAAGATTTGTCGATCTTATCGGTTACACAAAAGTTGAAGCTATAAACGACGTATCACTTCTCGAACATGCCATCCGCGAAGATCTTAACCTGAGAGTCCCAAGAGTCTTTGGAGTATTGAATCCCCTTAAACTTATCATAAGAAACTACCCGGAAGGGAAAGTAGAAAATGTTGAAGTGATCAATAATCCTGAAGATGAAAGCATGGGAAAAAGGCTTGTACCGTTCAGCAAGGAAGTTTATATTGAGCAGGATGATTTCATGGAAAACCCACCCAATAAGTTTTTCCGTCTTGCTCCGGGGATGGAAGTCCGTCTGAAAGGCGCATATATAATTAAATGTGAGGGCTTTAAGAAAAACGAAAAAAACGGAGCCATTGAAGAGATCTACTGCACATATGACCCCGACACCAGGAGTGGGGGAAATGCATCGGACAAGAAGGTGAAAGGAACTCTTCACTGGGTTTCAGCGCCACATGCCATAGATGCTGAAGTAAGATTATATGACAGGTTGTTTAATCATGAAGATCCGTCGGGACAGAAAGACGATGACTACAGAAGCTTCCTGAATCCTGAATCGCTGAAAATTCTTACAGGTTGCAAAGTCGAACCCTCTCTGGCTTCTGCCAGTCCGCTTGAAAGGTTCCAGTTTCAGAGAATAGGATACTTCTGTGTCGATTATGACTCCACACCGGAGAGACCAGTTTTCAACCGTACCGTTCAGTTAAAGGATACCTGGGCGAAGATCAGAAGATAAGATGATGCTTGGTGCTAGTTGCTGGGTGCTGGGTTCTGGGTAGTTATGTTCGCCAGTTTGATTCTACATATTGGAGATAATTATTAATCATTCTTCCAAGTTTATCATATTCCGGTTCTATATTTGTGAATTCTATTATTTCAGGGTATAGTTCGTTTATCGATATAATATGGTTTGTTGTTTCATCGCAAGACGCTATTGCATAAATCAGATATTTAACAAAATCAGCTTTATATTTTCTTCTTCCGTAACCTTCAACAATTGCATCTTTAATGCCTTTAGATGATCTTCTGATCTGACTTCCTTGTTCATACAACTCGAAATGAGGTAACTTTAATGAAGCCTTGTGAATTCTTATTGACAATCTATAGGCATCTTTATAGATCTCTAAATCTCTGTAACTTGACATAACTTTTTAGCACGATTGATTGAATAATAAAGATACTAAATCATATCTCAATTCCCAAACAATCAGTAACGAGCACCCAGCACCCAGCACCTAGCAACCAGCAACCTATTTTTATTTACCCAGAATCTTTATCTAATTCGTGACACCTCTTCTTTTGATTTTTCACTATTTGATGTATATTTGCAACCGCAAAACTGTCCCGTGGTGTAATTGGCAACACGTCTGATTCTGGATCAGAAGAGTCTAGGTTCGAGCCCTAGCGGGACAACCTCGGAAGGCCAACAATTCGTGTTGGCTTTTTCTATTCCATCAACATTCATTAATTTATCGGGCTCGAACGCCAGCGCGGCAGTCTGTCCCCTTCGCTAAAATTGCCCACCGGGCAATTTCTTTACGCTCGGTCCGGTTCGAGACCTGACGGGACAACAAGAATGCCGGTACTTTAGCCGGCATTTTTCTTTTGCCCGGCAGGGCGAGAAGCCTGCCTCGATAATCCGAACATAGTGAGGATGTATTGGGGTTTACCCACTAAAGTAATAAACTCAATTACAAATGGGATAATTGCTTATTTTTCACACTGGGTGATGGCACTCCTGAATGCTTCAGAAATATTTTTAGCTGTTTCCACATCATCTGTATAAAATGCTACGCTGGTTCCCCAGGCTTGTTGTACCCCGTTTTTATAAACTTTTACAAGCTTTTCTTTATTTTTGCAGCTAAGGGATACTTCAATATTTCGCCCATCCACTTTGTAATCCACCAATTGCTTATTCATGTCGGAAAGGGAGAATTCATAGATTTCATCCGTTGTTTTGCCTTTATCGTCAGTAGTTGAAACGGTCAGCGAAATTTTACAAGGATCATTATCTGTGAGCTCTATCTTCTGCTTAACTTCTTTCCCTTCGCTTTTCAGGTCACCAACATTCCCTGTAATAAAATTCAAAGCAGATTGTTTATCGCTCCATATCTTATCTTTCGGCTTGCTATTGCCAGCCAGATATTTAATGGCTTCAGCTATATCCTCGGCCTGCCTGGATTCGAAAGCCATAATTTGTATCCCATCATCAAATGATTGTTGTTTGCCATCTTTTAATACTTTTATAAACGACTTTTTCCCATTAACTGAAGCTTCTACGTTCAGATATTTGCCGGAAGAGGTAATTTTTAATGTCCCAGGGTCTAACATATATGGGTAGAACTCAAACGTTTGTTCCATAGTTATACCTTTCGAATCGGTTTTATCCTGCACATATCTGACTTGCAGTGGATCACCAGATATTGAGCTGAAATCAAGCTTATAGACATCGGACCCGACGGTTTCACCTTTTAGTGTACTGGTTAAATAGGTAGTGGCATCATCAATGTTTTTCCAGGTAACAGGCTGTGCCACGGAACTTTTTATAGCAGCTTTAAAAGCTTCTACCATTTCACGGGAAATATCTACATCGGATGATAAGATATCCACTTCATTTTGAAAATTCTGGAGTGTGTTGTCTTTAAAATACTTGATGAGCTTTGTCTTATCCTTCGTAACTGAAACGATTGTTATCCTGTCCCCGCTTACTTTAAAGTTCAAGCTGTTTGCATCGATGTCGTTAAGATAAAACTCATACCGCTCCTCAACAGGTTTTCCTTTCGAATCTGGCTCCACAGATGTAAAAATCGATTTAGTCCCATTTCCCGTAACAAAATTGATCTTTTGATTCACTGTTTTCTTTCCCAGGGTCAGATCTGTAGTGTTTTTTGTGATAAAATCGAGTGATTTCTGTAAGCTGCTAAAGTCGGGAATCACTAATTTACTTTTTTCAATCGCTGTAGAAAAGGCAGCTACAATATTACGGGCCTGTTCGATATCTTCTGCAATGATTTCAAAATTATCATCAAAGCTTTGTTGTTCATTATTTTTTGTACATTTAATATAACGGCTATTCCCTTTTGTTTCTACCGAGACCGAGAGTTGTGTCCCCCTGATCTTAAGGGCTAATTTTTTCATGTCGATATCGAGTATATTGAATGCATATTTTTCTTCCTCAGATTCACTTTTCTGATCGGTCTTTTTCACGGTAAAACTGGCTATGTATTCCTTGCCTTCATTAAATGAGAAGGATTGTTCAAAAGTGGCTGAGCCTGAATTAATTTTAGAAATGTTGTTTTTTAGCCAGGTCAGAGCATCTATATTTGTGCTCCAGGCTTTTTCGCCCGATTTTACCAAAGGTATGGCAGTCTTAAAAAGATCAGCCAGTTCCCCTGCTGCATCAGCGCTGGATAATAAAATCTCCAAACTACTGGTATAGCCGTCAAATTTATCTTCTTTGTAATGTTTTATAAACTTCTGATTATTATTGACTGATAAGCTTATAAAAAGTTTTTTGCCTGAAGTTTTTCGAACTATTGTATTTTTATCAATGTCAGCTATATAGAATTCGAAGCTTTCTTTAGCAGTTTTGCCCTTTTGGTCAGTTGCTACTGATACGAAGCTGAGTTTTCCTTTATTTTCGTCCAGAACATCAATTGATTGCTTATAGGTGGTATTGTCAATCTGAACCTCCTGAACCATCTCTTTTATTGAGGCCAGAGTCTGACTTAGCTTGTCCTGCGATTTTGCTTCGAAAATCGTAAACATGGAAAGGACAACAATACAAAAGATCTGTGGAAAAATTGTTTTCATAGTGCTTTTGTGTAAGGTTTTTGATAATAATACTAAGTTTAAGCAAACAACAGTTTCTCATTTGCTTTTCATAATACAAACCATATTTCAGACAAATAGTTCAGCTTAAACTCAATAACTTATAACCAGTGAATTACGGTGTATTTATTCTTTAGGTCACAGAACAATATTCAGACAGTGTGGGAATTGATCCCTTCGCCATGGCTAATCAGGGCAAAGGCGGGAGCCGAATAAATCTTGCCAGGTTTCTTGCCAGGTTTAGTGGTTAACAGAAGCTTATATTCGAGTCCTAAGGGAGCACCTTGAAACAAATCAAACTACTTCATTCCATACTGAGCCAAACCTGGATTAATGAACTCCCCCTGATATAAATAATTAAGGAACTCCTTTACCTTAAATCAATTCTAAATAGCAATTTAGATTGATATTCAATGCATCATACCATTAATCTTTCAGTCTATGAGTCAGAATAACATGTTGAATAAATCAAAAACTATTGACGATGAAAACAAAAACCTTAATTATTTTACTCCTGTTCTCTTCCTGCCTCATAATAAATGGTCAGAACACTAAACCCGAAAGACTCAAGGGTTCATGGGCTGGTAATATTGTATTGCCTGATAGCTCAAAAATACTTGTCGTAATGAAATTTGATATAAAGGAAAACCTTATCGAAGGCAATCTGGATGTTCCTGCCCAGTCAGTCAAGGATATCTATATTGATTCAGTCAGAGTTCTGAAAGACAGCGTTATAGCAGACCTTTCATCAACTGTAGGACCAGGTTCATTTTTTAAAGGATTAGTATTGCCAGGTGATTCAGTAATTGATGGAAAATGGATGCAGAGCGGAGGATCATTTCCCCTCAGGTTAAGAACGACTACATATATTTTCACCCCCGTGCCAAGAAAGAGCAATTTAAATCCGAAACTTGAAGGATACAAAATTGTTAAGCTGATAGAGAGCACACCTGTAAAAGATCAGCAAATGACAGGCCTTTGCTGGTGCTTTGCAACTACCTCTTTTATTGAAACAGAAGCTATAAGGCTGGGGAAAAAACCCGTAGTACTCTCGCCTATGTTTTTTGTGATACCGACATATATTGACAAAGCTGAGAAATATATAAGAATGAATGCCAAAAGTTGTTTCGGCCCCGGTGACTTGACTTTCAGTGCTATGTGCGCTTACAGAAAATTCGGTGCTGTTCCTCAGTCAGTTTTTTCAGGGAAAATAGATTCCACCTCCACATATAACCACGGAAGGATGGACTTTAAATTGCTTGAAAAGGTTAAATATTATGTAAGCTCAGGCAGGGGGAATATGACAGCAGACGGGTATAGAGAAAGTATTGCAAATATTTTATCCGCTACCATCGGGAAAGCCCCCTCTTCCTTTACCTATAACCAGAAATTATACACCCCAAAGTCATTTGCCGATGAGATGGTTGGAATCAATCCGGATGACTATGTCGAAATAACCTCCTTCACTCATCATCCTTTCTATTCAAAGTTTGTACTGGAGATAGAGTCAAACTGGAATAATAACTTCTACTTAAATCTTCCTTTAAATGATTTCATCGATGTTGTTGATTATGCTTTGTTACACAATTATTCTGTAGCCTGGGATGGCGATATAAGGGATGGTTATAGAAATGGTTTTGCAGTACTGAGTGATTCTGTTAATTCAATTTCACAACTGATGAGGCAAAATGCATTTGATAATTACACCACTATCGATCAGCATAATATGCATATTATCGGAATTGCCAGGAACGAAAAGGGAAAGGAATTCTATATTGTAAAAAACTCAAGTGACATAATGGATTGCGGAGGCTATTTATACATGTCAAAGGAGTTCTTTTTACTAAAGACAATTTCAGTTATGGTCAATAAAAACGCAATTCCTCCTGACATTAAGAAACGGATTACCGTGGCTCTGTAATTATATATTTATTGAACTCTCTATATACTAAAACGTTGTATTAGGTCAAACGGCATTTTGTCTAAATTTAAACTATGGTTCGTGTTTATTTCCCCCATTCCGTCATTTATTCAAAATTGCACCAAATATTGAGAATGCCAATTAAAATGACCATAGTTCACGAAATATTTGGACCACTAAAATCCGGAGTTATGTATTTGTTGTTTTGTTATGTATGTTTTGTGTAATCTGACCCGGTTTTGAAGTGGTCAGAGAGGTACGGATTTTACATTATGAAATGGCCGGTGGTACTTAATACCATTCTTTTCTTAATCCATTTTTAATTCTCTTTCTTTAAGCAGATCTGTCCAAATTACAGGGTATAAAGATGAGTCTTGATATACATGACTGTGATTAATATTGAGGCATTTGATGTGCTCTATGTAACTGATTTACAATAATCATATATAGTTCCGGGAAATATATGAATTATGTAATCTTTTTCTAAAGTTGTGTAACACTTTTTAGTATTAAGATGCCCACCTTTGCAAATTATTGATAAATAATAAGCTTAATAACTTACCTTTTTATATTATACCTGGATCTCCTTATGGTTATCCAGCATAATTTTAATAAAACTCTGAATGGAAATACTTTGACATTTTTCAAATAATTCAAATTTATATCAATTAACAAGTAAGAACAGTTTAAAATTAATTTTTATGAAAACAAAAAGAATGTTGATTGGATTAATATTACTGGTGGTTCTGCTATTTGTTACTTCATGTGCTCCTGTCGGTATGACGACTGAGGAATATGGTTTCCTATATGGTATTGTTCACGGATTCATTTCCCCTTTCGTATTGATTGCGAAATTATTGGGAGCGAATATTGGATTGTATGCTGAACATAATACAGGTTCGTTATATTGGGTAGGATTTATTTTGGGTGTTCTTCTTCTTCTTGGCGGTGGCGGCGGCGGTTATGCAAGAAGAAGAAGATGGTATGACTAAAGGATAATGTGCAGAAAATGTCATAATTTGAGTATAATAGTAAGATGAAACACCAGGATAAGACAAAGGACCAACTTATAAATGAATTACAGGAAACGCAACAGAAGTATAATTCCTTAAAGGAATTGTATGATTCTGACATTACCGAACGAAAGCAAACAGAGGATGCTTTAAGGGAAAGTGAAGAAAATTTTAGACCGATCTTTGAAAATAACTCGGCAGGTATGATTATAATAGAACCGGACACAACTATATCAATGGTTAACAAAGAATATTGTAAACTTACGGGTTATAGTATGCAAGAAGTTGTTGGAACGAGTTGGACGGATCAAATACCTCCAGAAGATCTTGAACGCTTAAAAGATTATAACCGCAGAAGACTGATAAATGCGAATGATGTACCTGATAAATATGAATTTACGATCTTTAATAAAAGTGGTGAAATAAGACACGCTCTAATGTCCGTCACCATGTTAAAAAATAAAAAAATAATTGGATCATTTATTGACATCACTGAACGCAAACTGGCTGAGGAAGTGCTCAGCGAAAGTGAAAGAAGGACTAGAGCGCTGCTGGATGCAAACCCTGACATGATATTCCGCATGAACCGTGAGGGAACTTATCTTGATTACAAAGCTGATAGTACAGAACTTTACGTACAAGCTGAAGCATCAATCATAGGCAAAAAGAACCGTGACATCACACCCCCTGAATTTGCAGATTTAGTAGATCGGTATATTAAGCAAACCCTTGATAGCGGAGAGCTTCAGGAATTCGAATACCAAATGATAACTCCTAAGCGCGGCTTACGTGATTTTGAAGCTCGTATGGTAGCCAGCGGCAAAGACGAAGTTATTACAGTAGTACGCGATATCACCGAACGCAAGCAAGTAGAAGAAGAAATTAAACTTAAGAACGCACAGCTTGTAAAACTCAACACAGAAAAAGACAAGTTCTTTTCCATCATTGCCCATGACCTTCGCGGCCCGTTGGGCGGATTAATGGGATTGGCCGAAATTATTGCAGATGAATCCCAAAATGTTACGACTAAGGAAAAAATGGAACTGACTTTAGGTTTGAGCAATTCAGCACGTAATATTTTCACTTTGCTTGAGAACCTGCTCGAATGGTCGCAAATGCAGCGCGGATACACAGTGTTTAAGCCCCAAATGCTTGACTTAAAGGAAATATTGAATGAATGTACGCAAACAATTAATGATTCGGCCAGGAATAAGGCTGTTGAGATCGCTGTAGAAATAGCCGATGAACAGAAAATTTTTGCTGATGCAAATATGCTTAAAACAATCATCCGTAACCTGGTTTCAAATGCAGTAAAGTTTACTCCTAAAGGCGGGAAAGTAACTATTTCAGCTGTTCGGGGAATTGATAACACAATTTTACTTGCGGTTAATGATACCGGTATCGGTATGAGTAATGAAATGTTGGATAATCTTTTCACTTTAGGTGCAGATAATCAACGCCCGGGTACAGAGGGCGAACCCAGTACCGGACTAGGCTTATTGTTATGTAAAGATTTTATTGAGAAGCACAGTGGCAAAATTTGGGCAGAAAGCCGGGAAGGGAAAGGTTCAGTATTCTTTTTCACACTTCCCTACTTTGCTGAACCTGAAGAAAAGATTGTCACTAAAAATGTTATCCCATCGGAAAGTGCAGATGATCCGGTTAAAAAACTGAAAATATTAATCGCAGAAGATGACAATATATCTGAGAAACTAATTTCACTGGCAATTAAAAAACTTGCTAAAGAGATTTTGAAAGTGAGAACAAGTATTGAAGCCGTTGAGGCTTGCCGTAATAACCCTGGCCTTGATTTGGTATTAATTGATATCAGAATGCCACTTATGGATGGATTAGAAGCCACACATCAAATCCGTCAATTTAATAAAGATGTAATCATCATTGTACAAACAGCCTATGCAAATTCTGGCGACGAAGAAAAAGCATTTGAAGCGGGATGCAATGGTTATATTTCTAAACCCATTTTAAAAGATGAATTATTGGAGTTAATACAAAAATATTTTAATAAATCTGTCCAGGTTATTGGGGGTCAAGACAATTACGAATCGACTTGATTTTGCTTTGATGGACATTTTTCAGTTCCATATCTTCGATTCCCAATCAATATCGGGTCTTTCTTATCTGTCAACTTTAATACATACAAAATGTTCATTCATTTGTAGCAGCTCAGATATTAAATCCTTATAATGTTCTGTTTCGCAACCTGACCATAATGTTTGAAATTCTTTTGTTCCACTTCCGAAGTAATAATGATAATACCAATCCAAATGCAAGATGAGCTATTATTACAGTTACTACAAACTGATATCCATTTTTAAAATTTATTCCGAAAAGTCCTATGCCTAATGATTTGACGACTGGACTAATCATGAATACAACACCAATCAACAATCCATAAATCAGGCCTTGCCATAGTTTACTCTGACCTACAAGTAAACTGAATATCAGACCAAATGCTGCTCCGTTCCAAAAATGATAAGCCCAGCCAGCCAGGTCAGACCATTTATCAGGTCCGGATGCAAACTGGTTAAGCATTAAAACTCCCATCAACCTTGGCAAATCTCCAGGCATTGTTCCCAGCCTGAATCCTGATTCCCTGAAGATATCCCGCGCAAGCTTAGAAATAATGACTGCTAAGATACCATTGAGAGCAAGCCTGGCAAACATTCCAGTGAGCATAGAAATTTTCTTGTCCAGCTCCTGGCCTATCGTTTTAACCTTGTCACCTTTAAAATTTCCCAGTTCACTGGATGGGGTAAAGTAGTTAATATATGTAACTCCTTTTTCCTCATAAACATTTACCCTTAAAGGTATAGCTAAGCCTACAGCCAGGTTATCCGAGAAAGCATCTTTACCAACATTTGGATTACCAATAAAGAGAGATTCTGAATTGATAGTTAATCCTGTCATGGATAGAATCTTGCCGTGATTAATTTCCGCAAGAACCATCATACCTGCGTCTGCAACTCCTTTTTTAATCCCTGCAACAGTAGCATCATAACTTTTCGTGGATTTTACAGTCACGAGAGTTGATTGTGCATTTGCTACCTGAAAGCTGAAAAGGAATAATGACATGGAAGCTATTTATGTCAATGCGATTTTTCTTAAGTCTAATTTTTTCATCTGTTTAAATATTAAATATTCCTTCAGTTCCGCTGTCGACCAGCTATATCATTGTTTATAGCTTTATAGTCGGGGAAACTGTTAAAACCTGACAAATGGATGGGGAAAAAGTAAGTTGGTTTATGTAATAATCTGTTTATCAATAATCTGCATAGAAGGCTTCTACTTTAAAGAAACCACCTCATCAGTATTCATTTCAGTAATTACTACAGTCATATTATATGCGGTTAATGTTTAGTCTTTAATTACCTGGACAACTTTCCAGAATGCAATTCTGCCTTTTATACAATCGGTAAGCGGCCTTGGTAAAGGATAACCCACAGCCTTTAGATCTTCAGACGTTTTCCAGGTTGTCTGGTCATTTGATTGACCATTAAATATCGGCATATTTTATTTCGACTTTTCAATTTTTATCATAATCTCCCTTTTGAAATTATTTAAATCAATTTCAATTTCTTCTTTCTTCACCGAAGCCGATAATGCTTTATCGAGAATATTACTTTGCTTTTCATACATGGTACAGGCATCACACATAGCTTTATGCATTTTTAAACGTACCTTTTCAGTCAGAGTCAATTTGAAGTGGAGTTTCTTCTCTATCAATTCAGTTGCCTTAAGACATGATAGAAACATTTTATTCATTAAGCTTTTCATCTGACTTCTATTTTTTAAACCAATTATTCTCAACACATTCCCTGAGCTGAATCTTTGCCCTGTGAATTATCTGCCATAGATTAGTAGGAGCTATGTCCATTTCCTGACAAATTTCCTCACCACTTTTTTCACTCAGGTATTTTAACCTGACACAAATGCTCCAGTTTTCGGGCAAGGCATCTAAACATTTTTGAAGAATTTCCTTAAAATCATTATCGTCCAGAAGGTTTTTTTCGTCTTCCTGCCAGTCTTTTGGCTTTTTATCAGATCTCCAGTTACCCTCCTCGTCAAAATAAACTGAAAACGATTGATTATCAATGCTTACAGATTGATTTGTCTTTCTGCGATAGTAGTCTATAATTTTATGATTAAGTATTGAAAACAACCAGGTTTTCGGAGAACTATCACCTTTAAAACTTTCTATTTTTTCTGCTGCAGCTAGAAAAGTATCCTGAACCAGGTCCCTGGCTAGTTCACTATCTGATACCTTATGAGATGCCCATGAGTATAATTCTGAGGTGTAAGTTTCAACCCACTGAGATAATCTGTAATCCGCTGCCATAAACATTCAAAAAACTAAAAGTAGTCAAAACTCATTGATTATAGTTTGTGGCAAAAAAAATAATAGTACTCAACCTTAAGAACAGATCGATTTTTGATGGTCGATATTCAGTGGAGTATCTGACAATATACTCATACTCTTGCACCAATTACCAGAATATCATCTCTCTGGGGATTCCCTCCCATCCAGTCATTTAGCGTACGCTCCAGTATCTCTTTTTGCTCAAACAGGGGCAGATTATAGATCTGGAATAGTAATTTTTTAAACTTTTCCCTGCCGAATCTGGAATTCTTCTTTCCCCCGCTCTGGTCGATATAACCGTCGGTAGAAATATAAAAAGTATCACCAATTTCGAGTTTAATTTCCTGATTGGTGAAAGATTTATCTCCGGAATAGTGAACACCCACCGGCATCATATCACCCTGAATTTCTTTTAACTCCGGCTCACTATTAACATTGCTTATAATATATAACGGGCTATTGGCACCTGAATATTGCATAATACTTTCCTTTGTATCAATAACACATAATGCCATGTCTATCCCATCCCTGGATTCTTCTTTTTTCCCTGTTTGCCTGAGTGAATGTTTTATTTCCTTCCTCAGTTCATTCAGAATCTGGTTTGCCTGAGTAATTTCTTTTCTTTGTACAATCTCGTTTAAATAACTTATTCCGAGCATACTCATAAATGCCCCCGGAACTCCATGACCGGTGCAATCAGCACAGACTAAAATTATAAAGTGCTTGATCTGCTTAATCCAGTAGAAATCACCACTTACAATCTCTTTAGGTTTATAAAGGATAAAATTTTCATTTATTAACTCAGTTATGTATGTCTCGGGAGGCAGAATTGCTTTTTGTATTCGTCGTGCATAGTTTATACTACTTATTATTTCTTCCTTCTGATTATTTGTAATCTCATACAGTTGTTTCAGTTCCTCATTGGCTTTAATTATTTTGTCGTTCTGTTCCAACAGTTCTGTGCTTTGTTTTTCAAGTAAAACACGACGTTCATCCAGGGCTGCAGTAAACGACTTTGAACGTTTTAGGCTGTAATAATAGAGCATAATAAGCCCAATGGCCAGTAATATGATAATTGCCAATCCCAGGATTATAATACGCTGAATTAGCTTATTCTTCTGCAATCCATCAACCTCAGCCTGCTTTTTTGCAACCTCAAATTCCGTACGCAGATCAGCCATTTTCTGAATATTCACATCACTTTTAATACTGTCATTAGCGTTTATGTACAACGACTGGTAATGGAAGGCACTGTCGTACTTACCTGAAGCCTGATATAGCAATGCAAGTCGATAGGCAGCAGTGCCTTCATACTCTTTAAAACCATTCTTAATAGCATACTCAAAGGCCTGGTTTGCACAGGCAATGGCTTTTTTTATTTCTCCTTTATGCTGAAGAATACCGGCATATTCGATCATATATTCTGTAACGGGACGTTCATCATGCTTTTTCGAAAGTATTTCAATAGCGCGGAGTAGATAATCCTCTGCCTTATCAAACTCTGACAATCGGGAATAAGCCAATCCCGAATTCCCCAGACAATAGGCATATTTAGTAGTGTCACCTAACTTATGGAAAATTTCACCTGTTGCAGAGAATACGATTAATGCAGTGTCATATTGTCCCATACCGTAATTTGCATAACCCAAATTTTGTAAGGCTACAACCAGGAGCAATGAATCCTTTTCTTCACTGAAGATTTCAATAGCATTTTTAAGATAATTCTTTTCATTATCCGGGTTATTTTGCATGTTATATGTTTCTGCAATATAAAGATAAGCCCTTGCCAGTCCCTTGCTGTTGTGATCTGCTATGTAATAGTCGGCTGCTTTCATAAAACATTCAAGTGCTGATGCAAGGTTACCGGAATTAAGGTAGCCAATCCCTTTGTACATTGTAGGCTGTGCAGGGAGAATATTCAATTTTTCAGCAAGTTTTATGGCTTGTTCACTGTATTGTATCTTGCTATCAGCGTCAGGCAAATTTGAGGCTATTTTACAAAGGAGGTTATATTTTTCAACATCATCTTTAATAAGGTCGTGGTTTAATAAATTTAACAGACTGTCGGTTGATTGTGCATTAACCGTTATCTGTAAGTTAATTATCAAAAAAAAGGCAATATAAAAAGCTGAATAAATACGATAATACATTGTGCTTTCATTTAATCGGCGGTACTCTTATATAAGGATCGATGCTATCTGTTACATTGTGCTTTTGAGTAAACACAATAGTGTATTTTTGTTTCCCCTCTTGAGCATCTCCCAATATTTCAAGTTTAAATTGATTTTTACCGGATAGTATTTCAGGATTATTTTTAATCAGGTTAACAGAATCCCTATTTAAATAAACATTCTCTATCTTCTTTATTCCACTGTGCTCATCTAATTTCCATATAACAGTATCTCCCCGCTTTACATCTGTAATAAGACTGTCAATATTGGAGTTGTCGTGTGAATCATGAATAAAGAGATGATCTATCCCGTCCAGCTTAATATACGATAAATAAATTTTCACCCTTTTCGAAGTATCCCCGGTTTCAATAATTTCACCTGGATTCCCAGTATCTGATTTTAATTTTGCATTTTTACCGCATCCTGTAAAAAGACCAGTTGCTAAAAATGTAATTCCTGCAATTAGTGTAAAAATCTTTTTCATAACGTGGGTATGTATTTGAATTTTGAGAAGGAATATATATTGAGATTACGAATAGTCTAAAAAGATTGTTATTGAGGTGAATTATTACAATATCGACAGTTCTAATAATTTAATTTTCAATCATTTTATAAATCTCATCATCAAAATTAAGCATTGCTTAATCAAAAGTCAAGTTTTTTTCAACCTTACCTCTTCAGTTATACATAGATAAGTATCACCAGTTAAAAAAATGTTATCTGAATAATTCTCTAATAAGACTCCTCAGGTAAGTAATTATCAGGTTGGGACACAGCAGAAACCAATTTTTCTTTTGGATGTACCGGTATATTCTGACTGGCAGGTTAACTAACGGGGGGAAAATTGATAATCACTGACGCGAAAACGCTTTTGGATTAATGATGTCACTCAATATGCTTATCGAATCAAAGGAAGGATATAATTTTACAGCCGCTGATTTTAATGAATGGGCCAGGGAAGCCGGTTTTGAAAGAACCTCTTTTATACCTTTGACAGGGCCGACAAGAGCTGCAATTGCATACAAATAACATACTGTGATGTGAACCTGATTTAATATTCTATTTTATCAGATTCATCTTAATAATATTTGCACGGATTTTGGGATTTGAAATCATGATCCTGCAGTAATATGTTCCACTTGCAAGTCCGGAGGCATCAAATTCAATTTCATATTTACCCTCTGCTCTTGGTTCATTTAGAAGTGTGGCGATTTCATTACCTGATGCATTGTAAACTTTTAATGTTACAAAACGTAGAACAGGTGATCCATTTACCTGGCTACCTGAAGCCGGAACCGTGAAACAGATAATTGTCTTTCCTGAAAAAGGATTGGGGTAATTACGAACTATGGAAGGATCATCAACAGGATCATCTGTCTCATCCTGGTCCAAAGTATCCTTTGGAAACCCCCTTAGCCAGTTATACATGCTTTGCCAGTTTCCCGGAACGGATTCATGACCACCTGCAAAAGAGCTGAAATATACATTTTTGTTTCCAGCATCAACAAGACACTGACATACATCCTGAAGTACATAATATGAATAGTCAGAATCACCACAAACAAAATATATTGGTACATCCTTAAGGGCTTGAATTACCTCCGGATCCAAAATTGAAGTACCTCCGTTTGATGGCGTCCCTGCATAGACACCGAGAGCGGTCCACATTTTGGGATATTTCTGACCAATGAACCATGCACCGAATCCTCCCATCGAGAATCCTGTAAGATACTTTCTTTTTGAATCTATATTAACCAGAGAATCTAAGGCCTCAACACTTTCCAGCACATCGGTTTCTCCTTTGTCCTGGTACATGGTATTTCCACGTCCCCAGGGAAACAAAAGATATCCATCGTCAAAAGACTCCCACATCTGGGCACCTGGCAACAGGTTTAAGGCCATATATTCTATCTTCTCATTATATTGATCCCCCATACCATGAAGCACTAAATATAACGGATAAGTCTTACCTGTATCCCAGTTTCTGGGTAAGAGTAGCCAGGCAACCGAAGTAATCCCGTCTACTGGAGAAACCCACGATATGATCAATGGACGTCTGCGGATGAGGTAAGAACCAATATTACTTAAATTATATTCGACATTCGTATTTGAGAAAGATGTATAAATCTGTTCGAGGAAGGACAGTTTATAGCTATTTATAACCTGCTCTGTTTCAATTACTTTTATTATCGACAGGCAATGATGCCTGAACAGGATGTTATCCGAATTTGCAGCCAGGGAATTCAAAAGGTATTCCAGCGCTTCGATGGTACCTTCCTGAGAATCGGCAACATTTAAAGTATTTTTTAATGCGATATTCTGGGAACATATAAGGGGTAATTGAACAGAAATCAAAGTTGAAATAATACTGAAAATCATTAACCGGGTCCTCATATTCTTATTCAGCGCTTATCAACTGATATTTTATGAATTAAACTTCCAGGATGCAGTAATCAACAATTTTTTCAACTTATTTCAAAGGTAGGAAAGGCAAGACACCAAAACAAATTTAATTTCAGACCATTACCCAGCCTTATTGATGTCTACAAAACAGTTTGATATAATTATTTTTTAGATAAAACCAGGTAGGGCTAAACCCGGAATATTAGCCTTTTAGAAGTCTGCAGGAGTCTCAATTTCTCTGGATAATCCCTATCTCATGTGCCGGATTTTATAAGCATGAAATCCTTACTGACATGCATGAAAGGATTATTCTTAATAAATTCCCGGGCAAAAACAGAATCTTCATTGATTCCGATCCACTGATACTCTTGTGTTGGTGAAAGTTCAATATAAATTCTGCTCCCAATCCAAGTTTGAATCTGGTCAGTCCATCCGAAAGAAAAGGCTGCGTCCCGCCAACGTTAAGATACTTGCATCCTGTTTTCTGCCCTTCAAGTATTCCGAAATAATATATAGCCCCAATCACACCATGCCGCCTGTATTCTTCATTACCCTCAATAAGGCCAAGCCTCGTGAAGTAAAGGGAGCCATCTGAAAATTTAAAAGAGATGCACCAACAATTATATTATTCTCTTTAACAATCAAAGTGCAGGAGATGGGTTGATTAATATTTAATCCATTTCTTCAATCGAGTCTTCTCCCGTGCCTTTTTGAAATATAAGGCAGGTACATTCTGTCATAAAAATATGTGAAATTTTCTTCGTCATATAAAATTTCATATGTTATGTTATTTTTCCTGATCCTTCTGAGGACATCTGAAAAATTTGAAACACCTGCCCAAATATTTTTTCAGTGGACGGTCAATATTAATCCTCATTGAAATCCATTCAGGAATAATATAACCATTACAATTCTGGAAGAAATTCATCGCAATTGGACTTATCTCAGAAACTGCAATATCAAACTTAGCTTTTGAATTAAACCCGGGATTGTCTAGTACCATTCTCCGATAAAAGTGGAACTCAATCTCTGAAACCCAACATCAACCTGCCAAAGTAATTCCTTTTTTAGATGGAGGAGTAACCTCCATAAATAATTTTCTTTTTTTCAGACTCAAACTGATAAATTGGAAGGTTCAACCTGGCCAGGTTTTTTAACCAGTTTCCTGACATTTTTTTCTTTTATCTGAGTTTTAATTATATATTTCATGGACTAAATTAATCATTACCATTCTATATTTCAAACTATATTAATATTTTGGTTCCCAGCTAAAAAACTCTATCCCCCTAATATTCTATTCTGGAAATTGTAATAATAGAAGATAAAAGGTGTAGTACTAATAATATGGAAAACGATAGTATGAGATTCACAAAGCCATTGTTAAAATTGAGGGCAAAAATTCCTGGTTATTATTATTTCCCAGTCTGAATAAATAAAACTCTGAGTCTATTTTCTGATACAACGAACAGACTCACCGCGCTGTTTAGGATTGTTGCTTCGACCTATCCCGGAGCTCATAAACAGGTAGTAGTCGATGGCACTTTGAGTCCTGCTTTCGGTGGTACTCCACCATATGCCAATGGTGCCGGCATTTACAAATGTGCCATTTTCAACACGATAACCTCCCGGCAAACCTGTAAAACCTGAATCGTTGGTACCATTGTCGGCATCTTTCCAGCCACTGGTACTCTTAAGCTTTATTCCTGCTGAACCAGTTCCTCCAAGGTAGTAAACTAACTTAGCCCAGTCTTCATCACTCGATAAGCTCCAGCCTTCCGGAGCCAATTCTCTCGGATCATTAACAGCATACCAGTTATAAAGTTTACCGTATTTCTGACCTGTTGCGGGATCATTATTATAATAACACCAGGCCGGCTTGAGTGCTTCACCGGCTGCCACCCATTCCTGGTTAGTTTTTGCTTCAGGAATGGTATCCCCATTACGAAATGTAACTACATTCAAGTTTGTCTCAGCCCATATTTGTGTTCCAATAGTCACAGTACCCGACACAGGAGGGTTTTTCTTTGTGGTGGTTTTTGAACTTTGCTGTGTCGGTTTTAGCCCGGCACTTTTAGACTTCGTAACTGTTGGTTTCGGTTTCGAACTTATAGCTTTGGAAGCTGAAGTTGTTTGCTTCGACTTTGAATTAACCTGTTGAGGTTTTGTGTCTGTCGTTTTAGTTGTTGTACCGGTCTGCTGGTTCTTCTTACTTGTCTGCTCTGATTGTGAATTCGTCTGATCAGAAACTGATTTTTCCTGGTACCTGTAACTACCTGAAATGCCCTGACAAAAAAATAAAAGCACAAGAACCCCGGCTATTATAAGAACTTTTTCACCTCTTTTCATATCTGCCGCCTTAAATTGGTTGTAAAAAGTCTGTCATTACAGAGAAACTAATATTATTTAAACGGCTTCACATTAATATTTGTTTCAAAACGATGGCAAATATGGAACGGATAAAATAATTTACAGATGAAAAATAAGTGAGCTTTATTTTGCCATATATCTTATAAACAGCACTATAGAAATTATATTGATCGATGATGTTAAACCAAATTAACTTGTGTTATCAGTTTAAGATCTGGAATTTGATAGGCATGATGTACCATACCGGAACCGGTATTCCACCCTGTTTGCCCGGTTTGAAGGCAGGAAGTGTCTTGACTACCCTGATTGCTTCAGCATCAATTTCCGGATCAACACCTTTTAATATACTTACCTGACTGACTCCGCCTTTCGATGTTACACAGAACTTGATAATTACTTTGCCCTGTATATTGTTTTCTTTCGGAACTTCGGGATAATTCAGGTGTTCCGAGATATACCTGTATAATTCAGCCTCTCCTCCAGGGAACATAGGGTCTTCCTCCACAACAATGAATGGCTTTTCTTCAGGTTCTGCTGCCTTTACCTCCTCCTTAACTTCCGACACAATTTCAACTACCTCGGTGTTTTTTACTTCATCCTGCGCCTCATCAGCAGTCATGAGCTGCCCTATCTCATCAGGTTTTACCGAGTCAACAACAACAGGCGGGACATATCTCTGTTGTTCAACAAGCTCAGCCGGAGGGGCTGGAGGTGCTGGAGGGACAACGACCTGCTCATTTGGCTGGTCCAGGTTTTCCATACTGATCTTAACAATTCTTTCTTCATGTTTAAGTTTGTCTTTCATTGCTTTGGCGTTCAGGTACGGAGTAATAACCACTGTTCCCAATAATATGATTCCGGCCAAAATTGAAATTAAAACAGTAGTACTGTATTTTTTGCGCAGCAGATAAGCGCCGTAATTCCTGTTCCTTCCCTCAAAAACGATATCATCGAACCGGGGAATTTCCTTTAATTGATTTTTCATGGCGATGATTTTTAGTTAATATTTGAACGGGTATATATCCTCCTTTTTGGTATCTTGATCCGAATCTACATTTGACAAACTGAGAATTTTTAACTCTTCTGATCAACTTTTTCCCTGTTATCCTGATTGCATCCATTTCAAATAAGTTATAATCATATCAAATATATAACTTATTTCTTAGTTATACAACTAATTTCTTAATTAATTTATAAGCGTTTTGGAAATATAGCTTACCGGACACGTGGTGGGGTAACCTTATTCTGTGGCTATCTTTAGAATTTCATTGGCCGATCTCCAGTTCCTGGTTGTTGCGCCCACTTGTAATTTGGATTCCAGAAAATTATTTGACAATTTTGTTCTGCCATATCCATCAGGGCAATACAGGTAAACTGCATCATTACTTACACTAAATTCCTCCCTGGCAGTTTTCTTTGAAGCAATTGAATCAATATCATAACTTTCAGGACTTGAGTGAAGAAATGTTATATGTTGAAAGGCAGGATCCTTTGTTTTGTCTCCTGTAAAAGGATTCCCTTTAATAATGCTTTCGAGATGTTCAATACGCAGTATATAAACAAGAACCTTGATATTAAAATCCTTCATAATCCGGTCAGAAATAAGTTTTTCAAGACTTCTCTGATCTTTCTCACTATACTGGAAAATGATATTCCCGCTCTGTAAATAAGATCTGACATTTCTGAAATCCAGTTTTTCATAAAGTGCTCTCAGGGCTTCCATCCTGACGATCTTATGTCCGCCTACATTAATCCCTCTCAGCAAAGAAATATATGTTGTCATTTATTTGAAAATTAATTTTCAATATTTGATTCTTTTCCGCTTAAACTAATATTTTTTCATCAGGAGTATTCTATACTTCAACAATATAAGGTTATCTGTTATAACAAAATAGCCCGATATACTGTTTGCTGTAAGAGACTGAATCAAATTCTAAACCCTCGTTTAATTTTCTTAATCCTGACGAATTACAAAAGTATTTATTATATTTCAATGGGAAGAATGATTAGATTATAGTCAGTGATGTCAATAAACAAGAAAGAAAAAGATAACAGGAACCGGGATCACGAAGAGAAAAATAAGAAAGCTGTCAATAAAGCTAACTTATCTTCCCGGGGAGATTCGCCTGATCCAATGGCTCTTCTTGACAATTTTCTTAAACAGGTGACTGGTGCAGTCGCTGTTCCTATGCAGGAAAATAGAGACTACCCGGATGATATTGAATCAATTGAATGGACTGAGTATCCCGACATTGAGTTGTCCCCTGGTCTTGAAAAAAAAATTAGCGAACTCCAGGCTATAGCTGATTCAATAGAAAAAAAGAATGCAGACAAAAAAGAATTGGCACATGCTAATCTCAACAAGTTTAAGGTCAACTATATTAATGCTCTCAATCCAGCCCAGCTGGCTGCAGTGATCATAACAGAAAAACCGGTCCTTGTAATAGCCGGAGCAGGCAGCGGGAAGACCGAGAGTAATTGTTCACAGGGTATCATATCTTATTGAAAAAGGGGTGGATGCCCAATCTATCCTTCTTCTCACCTTTACAAGGAAAGCTGCACATGAGATGCTTGAGAGGGTAGAAACGCTTCTGCAGGATGATAGAGTGGGTAATATTACCGGAGGCACATTTCATTCCTTTGCTGCCTATATTCTGCGCAAATACTCTAATATTCTGAACCTGCCACCAAATTTTACCATAATAGATACCAGTGATTCGGAAGATATAATCGACCTTATCAGGACGGAACTTAAGTTCAACACAAAAGACAAAAAGTTCCCCCGCAAATCAAGAATTTACGACATCATATCCTATTCGAGAAACAGGAACAAAACAATAAGCAACATAATTCACCAGCAATATACCGGTCTGATTGATTACATTTCTTCGATTGAACTCATTTATAATGGCTATAGCCAATATAAAAAGCTTAGCAGAATACTCGATTTTGACGACCTTATGGAAGTCCTGCGCAATAGTCTCAGAGATAATATAAGTTTTCGTGAGAGCCTGCAAAAACATTATCAGTATGTTATGGTTGACGAATTTCAGGATACTAATATTATCCAGAAGGAAATAGTTGATTTCATTGCTGCAAAACATAAGAGGATAATGGTCGTAGGGGACGACTCGCAAAGCATATATGCATTTCGCGGTGCTAATTATGAGAATATACTCAGATTCCCGGAGACATATCCTGGATGTGTTGTTATCAAGATTGAGGAGAATTACAGGAGTAATCAGAAAATCCTTGATTTTACAAATGCCATTATTGATAATGCCAGGATTGGATACAAGAAAAAGCTCTTCACAAAGAATTTAAGACAGACAGTACCTGTTATTAAAAGGGTTTATGGTCAACAGGAGGAGGCGGAGTTCATTGTGGACAGGATAATGGATTTATCAGAGCAGAATATTCCCCTCAATGAGATCGCCATCCTTAACAGGGCAGACTGGCACAACAGGTATATTCAGGTTGAGATGAGCAAAAGAGGTATCCCTTATGTTGTTGTTGGGGGATTTCGTTTTAGTGAAAGGATGCATATCAGGGATATTATTTCCTACTTAAGAATAACCTACAATCCTGCGGATGCAGTCTCCTGGCACAGGATACTAAAATATATCGGGGGTGTGGGCCAGATTACGGCAGGGAGTGTGATAGATGATTTCAGGAATAGCGATAAGCCCTTTTCCTTTGAACTGTTTAAGAAGAAGAAATTCTATTCTGAGTTATTACATCTGGGTAACATGTTGGCAAAAGCAAGTCAACCTGGTTATAATCTTACACAAAAGATAGATATCATTATTGATTATTACTCACCCATTCTGAAAGAAAGAGCCGATGATTACTTCATCCGGATGCAGGATGTTGCTGTGCTGAGCGATCTCTCAAAGAAATATAGAGACCTGGATCAATTCCTCTCCGACTTTGCTCTTGATCCTCCCTCAAGGAGAGTTGCTGACCAGACAAAGCCATTGATAGATGAAAGGGAAGAAGATGGAAAGGTAACTATATCAACTGTTCATTCTGCCAAAGGCCTTGAATGGTATGCAGTATTTATTCCTCATGCGCTTGAAGGGTTGTTTCCTTCAAGCAGAGCAACCAATGTCGAGGAGATGGAGGAGGAACGAAGACTTTTCTATGTTGCATGCAGCAGGGCAAAAGAGGAGCTTCATATCACATTCCCCAGAAATATATACTCTTATGATGCAGTTTTCCATCTGCCATCAAGATTTTTGGTTGAAGTAAAGAAAGAAAAATATATATTTGATAAAGACTAGGCTCTCAAAAGTGTTTATTGAATAATAATTATTTTAAAATCCTCTAAAAGTGGTTCCACTTCCGGAAATTTCCATGAAAGCATCAGTTTTTTGATGACTGTATGCAGGTTTTTGACCAAGGGGCTTTCACTGTGAGAAATTATACAATAGATTTGATATTAGAAATTATCCTATGTAAATTACATGCTTATATGACTTCAACTGATCTTAAAATGACGGAAATTCAAAGTTTATTTTTGGAACAAACACCCAAAACCCCGCAGATAGATCTCAACAAGATAACTGGTGAACTAATATTATCAGGACGGTCAATACCTGAAAATGCAGCAAAGTTATATGAGCCTGTTCTGAACTGGGTTACAGATTACGTTGCTGAGCCTAAGACAACAACCAATTTAAGGATCAATCTTGAATATTATAATAGTGCCTCATCAATCTGGCTGTCAAAAATTCTTAAAATACTCAGTCATATCGACAAACCTGATAACGTCCTTATCATACACCTCTATATGCATGTAGATGATTATGATGAAATGGATGATATTGATGATATTAAGGATATGTTTTTCCCACTCGGAGATACATTCCATGGAGCCTCAGTCAGCATTGGCCTGAAGCTTTACGGGATCGATGACAATGGTGTAACTGTTAAAAATACATCCGTATTCTTTTAAATAAACGAGACTGTATCAAAAGATATTTTTAACCGCAAAGAAGGCGCAAAGGACACAAAGACAATATTTTGACATTTAATACTTTGCGATCTTCGCGTATATTCTTAGCAAACTCAGCGGTTACTGGATTTTATCTTTTAAGACAGCCTCATTTTGTTTTTGTATAGTCTGAACCAGGGTGAATAATAAATACCATCAGGCTCTTCTCTCAAAAGGATTTCTTACATTTCGTGAATAGAAATATGTCAGGCCGTTAATCTCAGTCATATTGAGAACTTCAAAACCATATTTCTGAAGTAGACCGGTGACATTCTTCTTGTCCATTTTATTATCTGTTTTGAAATCAAGAAAATTATTCACCATTGTAGATAATCCCAAAATAAAACCTTCCCAGTTTATATTGCTGGTCTCAGAAAAACAACCTATGAAACTGATCTCCTTTGGTAAAATCTTGCTCAGATTCATAAGAAATTTATCCGGATCTCTTATTAAGTTCAACCTTCTGAGGTTTACAAGTAATCTGACATTCTTCAGATCATCTTCATCATAGAAATAGTGGTGATTTGAAGGCAGGAACAATAAGTTTGTCTCACGGGACAAATTCAGACTTTTTAAATATCGGAATAAATTCACCCCACCCCTTGCGTCCAAATCCACTGAAACTGAACTCCGATATCTCCTGGTCTTTATAGTTTTTTTTCTATTAAGAGCCGACTCCCTAATATTGTCACTCCCAAAATAAGCTGGTTTAGTTAAGGCAATATCTTCCATAATTTTTATCTTCCTTTCTTAATTCAAATTTAAACATAACCAAAGTCAATGTCAAACCAGGCATACCCCTTATGAGTACCATCTCAACTGGTTTTTACCACTTTTATCATAATAATTTTGTTGATTAACTTCAAAAAATACTCATTTACATAAAAAAAGTACCTGTTCATCAAAAAAATCGTAAAATTGACAGTAAAATTGGCCAATTTGGTAGGCTGTCTTCTGAAAAAGGGTTATATAATCCATGTTTACTGATAGTTATATACATAAAGTTATTCAATTATGTACTAACAGTCATATAATATAAATTTGACTAATGACTGCTTATTATTGACAAATTGTCTTATAATAACGATACACTTCATTCCTCCTTTTTAATTAGTCGATCAATGCTGAATATACCTGCTCCTCTTACAGTAATATAAAGAAACAGGAAACAATAGATAACAGCCTCTTCTCCTCCATTCAAAATAGGAAGAATTGCGTGTGAGCCATGAACGGACCAGTATGCATATGCCATCAAACCACTACTGAGGAAGGCGGCCAAACGAGTCCAGAGACCCATCATAACCAATAATCCACCAAATAGCTCAATCGGTCCGGCAACATATGTCACTAACGGGGAAGATTGATGGGAAGAAGGAGGTATACCCAAAATTTTCTGAGATCCGTGCCAAAGGAACAGAAAACCGGTAACAATCCTCAGAACAGCATAGATCTGCTGTTCATACTTTGAAAGAAACTCTTTAAAATTCATTTGCTATAAAAATTATTTTCTGATTAATCGCTGTGGAAATTCGAAAGACTTTTCCATCACAATCTTTTGAAGAACCGCCCAAATCATACAACAGTTCCTGGATCATGTCTGGATATTATTAACAGATCAAATAGAGGAATGTTCACCAATTGACCGAAAAATCGCATCTTCCGGGTAATTTGAAGGCTAAACAAATCTGTACGGAATGACATAAACCGATTTGCAAATCAGTCTGGTTTATTAAGATTTATAATAATGTGAAAATCGTTGTAATTTATTTTACATAACTTAGGGCTATTAAAATTCCTGGTATACCAGGGAATTCTGAGTTTATTATGTTAACCTCCTTACAGTAAAACCATTAATCAATAAAAATTAACAAATATGAAAATCAAATTTTCGTTATTAGCAATCCTGCTCACAGGATTTCATAAGTATCAACTCTTATCGGACAGGCGCCCAGATTCAAGATCTCCCTGGCAGAATGGTCCTTCCACCGTGCATTGGGAAAAGGGGAGATGACAAACCTCGATTTCCCCCGTATTGCAAAAACAAAATATGGCCTTGATGCGGTTGAATACGTTTCTACATTTTTCAAAGGCAAAGGTGAAGACATGCAATATCTCACGCAGCTAAAAGATTCCTGTGATAAATACGGCGTTAAGAGTTTGCTTATAATGGTAGACGGAGAAGGGAACCTGGCAGATACTTCTGCCGCCAAAAGGCAGAAAGCTGTTGAGAACCATTATAAATGGGTAAAAGCGGCTCAATTCCTTGGATGCCATTCAATAAGGGTAAATGCAGCAGGAAGAGGAACGATGGGACAGATGCAGGCTGCAGCTATTGACGGGCTTAAGCAGGTTGTCTGATTATGCAGCAAAGTATAATATCAATGTTATTGTAGAAAATCATGGTGGAAATTCCTCAATCGGAAAATGGCTGGCTGAAATTATGAAAACTGTTAACAAACCCAATTGCGGAACATTACCTGATCTGGGTAATTTTTATGAATATGATCGTTACCAGGGAGTCAAAGACATGATGCCATATGCAAAGGGAGTAAGTGGCAAGACCCATGATTTTGATGCGGAAGGAAATGAAACGGTAATAGACTATGCAAAAATGATGAAAATCATTGCTGATTCAGGTTTCAAAGGATACATAGACGTTGAATATGAAGGCAACAAACTGAATGAAGATGAAGGTGTAAAAGCATCTATTGCCCTTTTAAAAAGAGTAATTGCTCCCTATAATAAATAATGCCGGATATATATAATTAAGAGTTTCACAGGTCGGGTCAGGGGAGAAGGAATAATAAGGGAAATCATAAAAAAATAAGAGGCTGTCTCAAAAGATGAAATCCAATAACCGCTAAGTTCACTAAGGAAATACACAAAGACCACAAAGCAATTAATATCAAAATATTAATTTTGTGTCCTTTGTGCCTGTATTACCCACCGTAGCTTTGCGGAGGTGGGCTTTGCGTTCTCATCCGACCGGTATCCAGTATAAACAATTCCATTATGACATTTCAGCCGGGCGGGCTTTGCGGTTAAAAAAACTTTTGTAACAGCCTATTAAGTATTTTTCAATCTGCCTCACGGCAAAGATCATTTCAGCTCCTGATTGAATTTTTACTTTCGTCCCAGTAAACAGTTTTCTTACTGAAATATGATTCATTTGCCATATGGCATGCTATTGCTGCATGATTACCGAAGACAGCATCTTCAACAACAGGTTTACGTGATTTTACTGACTCGAAAAAGTTCCACATATGTGGCTTCATATCGTCCCAGTCATGACCGCGATAGTTCACCTCATCATAAAGTGGTTCTCTTCCTAGTTTTGGAGCATGTTCACTATACCATTTACTCTCATACTCAGCTCGCATCTGATATGGAAAACTGCTGTCATAATAACTGGGGGCAAGATCAATTCCAGGTTGTGGGGCATAGCGTAGATTAAACTCGCCTGCGTCGAGAATGCCTTTGGGGCCCATAAACCTTGCCAGTTCGGGTGTTTCGGTTCCAAGACCCAAGCGGCAGTAAACCGGGATACCATGATAATCAAACAGCACAACATGCAAATCGGGCATGTTTCTTCCATCTTTCCATCGGAAAATACCCCCCAGGGCAGTAGCTGATCGCGGAGCTTCATTCCATCCAAGTGTAAACATCATGCCACTTATCAGATGCACCATGAGGTCTCCGCCTACTCCTGTTCCATACTCCTTCCAACAGCGCCAGCGAGCGAAGTGTTCCTTGTTAAAAGGAATCTTCGGTGCGTCATTCAGCCATGTGTCCCAGTCAAGATTACTTGGTGACAAATCGGTTGGTGGAGGGTATTCCCAGGCACCTGTAGGATCATTGCGCCCCAGGGTTATTTCAACCTGCTCAATTTCACCAATTGATCCGCCGCTATACATCTCCCTTGCTCTTTCACACAGCATCGAACTTACTCTCTGTGATCCTATTTCTACAATACGGTTGTTCCTGGTAGCTGCCTCAACCATGGCAAAACCATCTGCCACGGTATGCGACATAGGCTTCTCGCAATAAATATCTTTGCCTGCATTGCATGCATCCACAACCACCCTTTTGTGCCAATGATCAGGTACTGCAGCGATTATACAATCTATGTCTTTACGATCGAGTAACTCCTGGTACCTGCGTGTGGTATACAGGTTTGGGTTGTTTGTTATCTCTTTAGCCAGCGTATGCCTTCCATCATAAAGATCAGCAGCTGCAACACATTCAATACCGGGTAAAGTAATAGCACCCGAAAGAAGGCCGGATCCTTCCATACCTACACCTATTATCCCAAACCTCAGCCTGTCACTTGGAGCGATCTTTTTCGATGAGGTGGCATATGGTTGTGCATTAAGCTGAATAGTTCTTGCTGCCAGCAACCCTCCGGTTGCCAGAGCGCCGGTCTTAACGAATTTTCTTCTGGTAAGATTGTTTTTCATAAATTACACCTCCAATTTTAATATTTAGAATTAAATCCATGACATTATAAGTACTTCCATGGATGAATTATAAGAATAACCTTTTGTAAATAAGTTTAAGAAATTGGATATTCCAAGCCTTAAACAAGCTTCATATTTAAAGGGTCCCAGTTAATTATTTTTTTCTGGAAATAACTGTCATTACATGCAAGGCATGGAGCACAGGCCCTGTATCCGAACACAGGGTCCTCAACTACAGGTTTTCCTGATCTTACCCCTTCAAAGAAATTGGCAAAATGTTCCACATGCTCATCATAACCTTCCGGTGCAGTATACTTTGTGCCGGGCTTAACAGGTCTCTGCTGATCTTCTTTTGAATATTTCTCATTATATCTTTTAAGCAGTTCTTTCTGCATTGCCTCAGGATAGGTATCGAAAGCATCCCAGCCACCAATACCCGGTGCCTTTGCCATAAGACTGTTGGAAATAACCAAACCATTGCCACCCATCTCCATGACACCCTCACTGCCAATAAACCTGGTCATTGATTTTTCACCATTCCCACTTACAAAATTAACCCGCAATGTGACCTGGAAACAGGGGTGTTCCTTCGTCTCAGGATAATTGAGAATAGCAACCATAATATCAGGCACATCACGACCATCTTTCCAGTAAGCCAGCTGACCCGAGGCATATATGGTATCAGGACCTTTTGAATCGGTAACAACATGTATTCCGGACAAGAGGTGGACAAACAGGTCCCCGGCTACACCTGTCCCAAAATCGCGATAATTCCTCCACCAGAAGAATTTTTTAGCATCATAAGGTATTGATGGAGTCCCTGCAATATACCTGTCCCAGTCTACGGTCTGTGGCGACTCGTCAGTTGGCATTGTATATTCCCATGCCCCCAGAGCATCCTGCCTGTCAAATGATGCTTCTATGCAGTTTAGCTGACCGATGCCACCTGCTTTGTAAAGCTCTTTTGCCTTACGGTAGACAATGCTGCTGACCCTCTGACTTCCTACCTGCATGGTCTTTTTTGTTCTGTTTTGAGTCTCAATAACACCAGGACCCTCACTTAATTTATGGACCATTGGCTTTTCGCAATACACAGCTTTTCCTGCATTCATGGCATCGATAGATATCCTCGAATGCCAGTTATCACTGGTAGCAATTACCACTGCATCAATATCGTTCCGGTTCAGTATTTCACGATAATCCTTCGTGGTGAACACATCTTTACCATATTTTTCTTTCACCCTGTCAAGCCTTCCGGAATACAGGTCACATGCGGCTACCAGTTCCACTCCGGGAATTTTTAAAGCGGTATCAATATCCTGGTTCCCCATAATACCCATACCTATACTGGCAATCCGTATTTTATCATTGGCTGAGAACTTCCTGTCATAAGCAAGGATATGCTCCTCCATGATATCACGTGAAAAAGCGGATAATGGACCGGCTGACAGGAGCATGGCTGTGCCTCCTAGGTTCTTGATGAATTTCCTTCTTGATGTCTGAGATTTCATGTGCGTTGGATTTAAGTTATAATATGATAATTTCTTTATTCATATACTATTTCCTTTGAACCGGAAATGCTGTTATCGCTTGTGGTTATAGCAGAACATTTTTTGCCAATAAAAATTGCGGTTGACTGTTGCCCTTTCCCCGATGAACGGATAGTATTGTCCTTGATGACAACATCATGTGTCTCCCCCCGATATAGAATCCACTCGATTCCCTTTTCATCCCATTGTTTTCAATAATATTATTCATAAAAGTATTTCTGTGTCCGGCGTTCTGTTCATTCTCATTACGAAATAAGACTCCATGATTACCGTTTTCATAAACATGGTTGTTTTCAAAAATGTTATCAGTATCCTTATGCCCAATAGAAATACCATTGTCCCCGTTTTCATATACCGTGTTGTTTCTGAAAGTTCCGTTTTGTACTCTCCAGCAAAGGAATATCCCGTCTCCTTCATTGTTATGACTAATACAGTTTTCAACTATTGAATGGTCGGATCCCGTTCCCGGATGGAAACCCAGTCCCTCACCATATGCAGCTTCACAGCCTCTCAGGGTAATATTCTCTGTAATCTGCCAGCTGAAGGTGTCGCCGTTAAAATTCCTGATAAGCACGTTCTCTACCTGGCAATCCTTTGATTTATGAATATAAACGCCTCCTCCCCGGCATCCATTGATATAATCATTTGTCTCTTTATTTCCATCTATTACCAGGCTGGCTATTTTCACATTCTTAACCTCTACTGCCTCAATTATGGAACAGGCATTGGAGACAATGCCGTTCAATGATGACACATAATCATTAACTGTCCTATTGTCGAAATAAATTACATTATCCTGTATATCAGTTATTACAGCAGTTGTTACTGCCCATCCTGAATTATGTTTATCATCATAAAGTTCAATTCCCATACCTGTTTTAAATCCACTTGCATCCTTTACCACAGCTTTCAACATGCCCCAGTCAGCGTCGATAATGAAACTGGTTTTAAATCCGTCACACTTATGAAGTATTGTCTCTGAACCTGATCCAACCAGCCTTGAGTTTTCCGGCATCCGCAGAGGTCCGGTTATCTCGTATGTTCCGGGACTCAGCTTTACAACACCGCCTCCTCTTGACCTGATTGCATCAAGAGCAATATTGATCGCATCAGATGTATAACCTGGAATATCTGATCCTGGTCCACCTACAGTGATTGACTGTACGGCTTTTTTTACCTCAACCAGGCCAGAGACCTGACTGAAACCCGATGAGGTCAGTAAGAGCCCGGTAAATGCCATGAATGATACCCTGAAAAATTTGTTCATCATATGCATATAAATTATTTCTTCCTGAATGAACGATATCCACTTTGGTAAAGTCTATTCTGAGAGTACCGGAAGGATTATTTTACTTGAATTATTCTCACTATGATATATCCTGATAGCAGCTTTCTGAAAATCAGATTTGCTTGCCTTATAAATATTTACAAATTTCTGAGGGTTCCGATCAACCAGGGGAAACCAGCTGCTTTGTATCTGAACCATTATACGGTGCCCTCTTTTAAAAGTATGTGCAATATCGCCGGTTTTAAATTTTACCTCCTCAATCTTGCCGGGATCGAATGGTAACGGTTTTTCAAAACTCTTCCTGTAACGTCCTCTGAAGATTTCGCCGTGTACAAGCATTTCATACCCCCCCATAGGATAATGTAGCACAGGATCTCTTTCATCATAAATGTCAACATCATTATATGATAATGAATCAGGAAAGACATCAATCAGCTTGACAACAAAGTCAGCATCAGTAGTAGATATTGATACGAGGAGATCAGCCACTATGGTGCCTGTTACTGTTATATTCTCAGAAAGAATATCAGTTTTAAAGGTGAGCACATCCGGCCTGCTCTCTGCAAACCGCTGATCATCTGTCATATATTCTCTTGTTCTTACAAAATGGATACCATCGGTATAGGGAACAGGTTTATCAGGATCGCTAATATATTCATCAAAACCTTTTTCATTTACGGGTTTCGACCAGTTCAGACTTCCATTTTCATGCAGATACAGGGCTTTATCGCTCATTTGTGATGGGGGCCACTGTTCAAACTGTCTCCACCTGTTTTCTCCTGAAATAAATATTGTGGCTTCAGCCATTTTTGAAATATCACCCTTGCCTTTCAAAAAGTAGTTGAAATATGGTATTTCAATGTTCTGCTGATACCATGTAGCTGTGTTACTCCCGAAATAAATATTCCCAAGATGAGTGCCTCTTGCAGAAGCCCATTGTCCATGATACCATGGTCCCATTACCAGCTTATTGAATTCTTTCCCTGGATTATTGGCTTCAGCCGCTTTATAAGAATTCCATGCTCCCCAGTTATCCTCGGCATCAAAAAGCCCTCCCACCCACAACATTGCCGGATGAAGATTTTTTGTTGCATTACGGGCATCACGGTCTTTCCAGAACTGATCATAATCAGGATGAGCATACAGATCCTTCCAGAATCTGACACTATCGCCTGTCAGCTTCATAAAAGCAGGAAGGGGACCTGTTTCGAGGTAGAATTTATAGGCATCATGAATTGGAAAACCAACCGTATGTGGTCCGATTGTAGTCGGGACAGGCCGGGGCAACCCAAATCCTCCCCCCAGGGGGGAATAGAAGCTGAAAGCATCCATTATAAAGAACGCACCATTATGGTGGAAATCGTCGCCAATGAACCAGTTAGTTACCGGTGCCTGTGGGCTAACCGCAACCAGAGCCGGATGATTACTTGCTGCTGCCATGGTTGAATAGAAACCGGGATAGGAGATACCAAAAACGCCCACCCTGCCATTGTTATGCGGAATATTTTTTACTAGCCAGTCGATAGCATCGTATGTGTCACTGGCCTCATCAATATCCCGCGAGCCTTTTTTATCAGGATTAAAAGGTCTGACATCCACGAATTCACCTTCACTCATCCATCTTCCCCGAACATCCTGTATGACCATTATATAACCTTCCTTGAAATATTCTTTCATATAACTGTGCCAGTATGTCCTCCACCTGTCTTCACCATAAGGTGCACATGAGTAAGGAGTCCGTGTCAAAAGTACAGGATGGGCTTCTGATGTGTCGCGAGGCATATAGATTGAAGTAAACAGTTGAATACCATCCCGCATCGAAATGCGATGTTCAATCTTGTATAATTATTAACAATCCAGGTACTGTCGGCATTATCACTAAAAAGTAACAGACTCCAAAAACAGAATACAAGAAACAGGCCTATTTTTTTCATTTCTCCAGGAATTGAGTTGGGTTGGTCAGGTTTATTTTGATAAAGTTATTAAACTAACTGTGAAAATCATTATGATAAACAGGAAATTAATACTTGCCAACATATATATTACAACCCGCTGCTCTGTTACAAGTGTTGTATCTTAATCATTCAAATCGTACCTTTGACATTCACCTCAAAAATATCCGGATCATGAAAACCAAACTCTCCCTGGTTCTGATTGCATTATCAATTAACTGTTTCTCACAACAACTAACAGAAAAACAAGCTATAATACTTGCACGGCTTCCCTTACACTGTATACCGACTGAATATCCCAATAAGACCTCCCACCTGATCAATAATGCTGAAGAAGCCCTTATGTCACCAAGAGATTTACATCCGTCGTTTTATGGTTGTCTCGACTGGCACAGCTGTGTTCATGGTCACTGGATGCTAGTGAAGATCCTGAAACAATTTCCAGGTATATCGCTTAAAGACAGTATTATACAGACACTGGACAACAGTTTCCAACCTGATAAGATCGCTGCCGAAGCCAATTATTATGAAAGGTTCAAAAATAGTAATACATATGAGAGAACATATGGCTGGGCGTGGCTTCTCAAACTGGATGATGAGTTATATAGCTTTGACGATCCAATGGCAAAAAAATGGCACCTGGCACTTCAGCCACTCACTAAAAAGATTGTGGAGTTATGGAATGATTATCTGAAAAAAGAAACATATCCAAACCGCACAGGAGTACATCCCAACACAGCCTTCGGACTGGTATTTGCACTGGACTGGGCAAGATCTACCGGTGATAAGGAATTTGAATCGGCTATTATAACTAAAGCAAGAGAGTTTTATGAGGGTAATGTAGCTATCCCAGCTTATCTCGAACCGGATGGTACAGACTTCCTGAGTCCAAGCCTGGAAGTGGCAGATCTTATGAGCAGAATCATGCCACAACAGGAGTTTGTAAAATGGCTGAAACATTTTTATGAAAAAAGGAGTATAGAAAATATTATTAAATTACCAGTTGTAAGCGATCGTTCTGACTACCTGATTGTTCATCTGGATGGTCTTACTCTGAGCAGAGCATGGTGTATGAAGGGAATAGCAAGGGCACTCCCTGCAGGGAACAAAATAGGTTTACTATTTGCAGAAACAGCAAGAAAATTTCTGGCACATTCCCTGCCAAATGTTGTTAGTGGAAATTATGGCGGGGAACATTGGCTTGCCAGTTTTGCTATTTATGCTCTGAGCATTTAGATATTTTGCCACCGTATTTCGCTGAATCGAGATTCAATTCTGCTCCGGCAATGTCTGGCATTATATTGCACAAAACAGATCCTGTTACAGGTATATCTTTATTCGATTCCAGTAATTGATTGTCATGCTACCGGAGCCATTCCATCTTTTCGCAATCTTTTCAAAATCATATGGCCCAATCATATCTGCGAAGTAGAGAAATATCTTTTCCGATATCTCATAATCAAACATATCCTCCATAGTGTATTTACTACCCGTTCTCCTGTTATATTCTTTCAGGCGTATTGGTCTGATCTGAAAAAAACCTGCAGCCTGCTCTGTTGGATTATATGCCAATGTATCATTTTTTGTTTCAACAAGTCCAATTGCCCCTATTAGCTTTTTATAAGGATTTACAGGTTCAGATGACTGTGATGATGAATGATTTACGAAGAGGAGCTTTTACCCGGAATGCAAAAACCGTTAACAGTAGAAATACAATTAATATAATTTTTGAATTAACCCGCATTTTTAAACCCATTATCAAAATAGCATAAGATGATTAAATGTCCCGACTAAAATTTAACAGAGTAGTATAGAGTTAATTACCAAATTATAAAATTACACTATAACTTGTTGTAAATAAATAAAATCCACATTGTTTTATAAACAAGATTTAAACCGGTAGCTAAATTAATACCGATGATGAACTGACTGTTCAGGCAACATGTTCTTCAGAAGTCCCGCTAACAGGGGAGACTTTCCTATGATATCCGGGGAAAGGATTTCTTACCGTTATTGTTAAAAGATGATTCGAGAAGAACAAACATCATTGTAATCTCGTTGGTAATAGCCTTGAGAAAGAGCTTCTCATCGTTTGAAAGCTTACCTTCCGGTAACAGACAACAGGTAAGTATATTCAGATTTGTGGGATTTGAAATAACTGTTGTATAAGGATCACAGGAATAATGATCAATAATAATCCTATTACTAACCTTTGGACATTTATATGTATGTCCCAGCCTGTTCTGAAAATGCTCGCTTAATGTTTTGCTAGTATTGCAATCAATTATCCTGAAGAGTACCCAGTTAAAATTAACAATCCCGAATGTTTGTTCAGAATAAAAAAGGAGTGTTTTACGGAAATCATTTAGTGTTTCAGGAAATGCAGTTGAATGATTGAAAATGGTTTTGATCTCCTGCATCTGAACATTAATCTGACCTATATATTTAAAAGCGTCAGTAAGTCTCTCTTCCGTTGTCTTTTTATCGTTACTTATCTTAGCAATAAGTTCACGCTGACGCAATCCTTCCTTCTTGTAAAGATACATTAAGAGTATATTAATAATAAATAAAAGTCCAAGCAGTGATACCCTCGATAAGTTCTTCCTCGAAGATGAGTTTTCGTGTTAAATGAATAGGTCCGTTAATTAATGTGGGGACTAAAACAATAAGGGAAAAAAGAAGCACATATATGATCAGATAGACTATCTGAAGGAAGAAGGCTGAAACTTGTAATTTTTCATCAATTAGCAAACAGTTTATTTAAGAGTTCATGTTAAATCAATAATAAGTCGAAGATATTCGCTTATCTTACTAATTTGACCGGATAAGAACTTATTTTATTCCCACAATTATGTTAAATTTGTTTTAACATTTCTTAACGTCCGGTTTCACTGTTAATTATGGCGAGTTCATTAATGTAAATTGCATCTTTCATTTCCAGTTTTTAGGACTTGTCCTGAATGGATATTTGACATGTTGGTTAATAAATTTAATTATGAAAAACATTTCTCGCCGTAAAATGGTTCGCTTATCGGGTATGTCTGCTGCAGGTTCTTTAATTGGAAGCCATGCTTTTTCCCGGGATATTGATTTTAAAAATGACTCAGGTTCAAGGAAATTAAAAATCGTTGTGGCAGGAGCACATCCTGATGATCCTGAAAGCGGGTGTGGTGGTACTATGGCATTATTTGCTGCAGCCAGACATGAAGTAGTGGCAGCTTATCTTACAAGAGGAGAAGCAGGAATCCCGGGTAAAACATATGAAGATGCAGCAAAGATACGTAGTGAAGAAGCATTAAATGCCTGCAAAATCCTTAATGCAAGGGCAGAGTTCCTCGGACAGACAGATGGCAGTACAGAGATCACAAAAGCCCGGTATGACGATGTAATCAAATTTATTGAAAGGGAGAAACCCGATATATTATTTACACACTGGCCTGTTGACACTCATCGCGATCACCGTATATGCTCAATCCTTTTTTATGATGCCTGGCTCAACACGGGAAAGAAGTTCACTCTCTATTATTTCGAAGTGGAGTCGGGGATTCAGACTCAGAATTTTTCTCCTGCCGAATATATGGATATAAGTAAGGTAATCGATCAAAAGGGTGATGCATGCATGGCACACGCCAGCCAGGATCCCGGAGATTTTTATAAAAACACCCACAGAAAGATGGAAATTTTCAGGGGGATGGAGTTTGGGTGTGATTATGCTGAGGCATTTATCCGTCATAATCAGAATCCTCAGAAACTAATTATTGAAAAGGACTACATCTGATGATAGAATCAGGGAAAAAGACATAAGCTCTGTAAGTATCTATATTAAATATCAGGGAGCATACGAAAAAGTTAATCCTGCTGCTCCGGTCACTTTATTCTCTTATCATCTTCAAGGATCTCCGGAAGTTTTTGTTAAAGACACTTACAATACAAACACCCCGGGGCAAGGCACCCGCATTTATAGTCGTTTCATACCTGCAGTTATTTTTGTCAAGAAATATCCTGCCTGTTGTATCGAAAATACGAATAGAATAAACCTCGTCGTTACTCAATGCTATATGAAAATCTCCCGAGGTAACAGATGGCCATAGATAGACTTCTGTACCGCCAGAACCACTTTTCTTTCTTACATATAAATAGACATTGCCACTGATATCCATTCCACATGTACCTGTTACAATAGCACGATAAAGTCCTATGTCTGCTGCATTCACACCAGGGAGATATAAGCTGTATGAATCGCTGTTATCAATACCGGTACTGTCTTTCTGCCACTGATATACGAGGTCGTGGCCTTCAGCTTCTACTTCAAGTGTTGCATCGTTGCCGAAAACCGTATATGTGTCAGGGGAGATATTTATTACTCTTGTCACTTTATAAACTGTAAGGTTTATGGGATCCGAGCTTACAGAACCACAATATCCGTCAACAATACAGGTATAAATTCCTGAATCATCAGATGTTGCAGATGAAAAAACCAGGTCAGCTGAGGGACCACTCTGTACAAGAGCTCCATCCTTGTACCAGTTGTAAATAAGCTCATAACCATCGGCTCTCATATTAAGCGTCAAAGGTTGTTCCGCACAAATAATCGTATCTGTAGACTGGCTCACCAGCTTTGTGTTTTTTACAACCTGGAGATTTAGAACAGACCATTCCGAAACTGTATCATTTTTAGTAACTCTTACCAGTAACTCTGCTGATCCTGCAAATGAACTGTTCCACGACACTATTGCATCACCTGCAGTGCCGGTAACAACTCCGGCTTCAACAGGCAACAGTTCCCACTGGTAGACTGTTGCACCCGCTACTGTACCTATTGTATAGTTAGTTGATATTGTTCCCTGACATACCACCGAATCACCTGCAGGAACAGGTGGCCAGTATTCTTTCCCTATTCCTGTCCATGACCTTATCCAGTCTTCAAAAAGAGATACCCTGGTATAGGCACCATAAGTATTACATTCAGGACTACCCCAGCTTACTAAACCGGCCAGTTTATATTCACCATAAACCGGAACAACCAGAGGTCCGCCACTATCTCCGTTGCATGCATCTTTATTACCATCGAGATAACCGGCCATCAGATCAGTCGACTCGATAAGATTGCCCCAGACCGTTGCTGCCTGGGCATTGGTTATTATCGGTAACTGTACTTTCTGCAGGCTTGTAGGAAGCACATCCGGATTCACCGAGGTTAGTCCCCATCCTGTGACCCACGACATCACTCCTGGATCGGTTGCGCCATTAGCCACATCTTCCGATGTAACCATCTTAATCGGTTTCCCGTTTATATTATTTATATTACTACTAAGTTCCAGTATTGCAATATCATTTAAAAGAGTCTGATCATTAAATCCCTCATGAACAATCACATTATTCACAAGATATGTCTGCCCGTCTGTTGGATTACTGGGGTCGTTCATCCCCACCTTAATCCTCATTTGAGAAGCGGGAATGGGATTCCCAGAGTCATCTTCAGTACAATGTGCTGCTGTAAGGATCCATTTATCACCAATTATTGATCCACTACAAAAATACTGACCTGAGATATAATAGACCTGGTAAGGAAAGTCAGAGATGGATGCTGTTGTTCCTCCAGTTATCTTTGCTTCCTCATTTTTGACCCCTGTATAAAATGGAAAGAAATGATCACCGGTCCCCATATCTGTTTTAAGGAACATCAAAGGTTCATCATTGAGAATAAGAGTGTAAAAAGAGGTATCGCTTTTTAATATCTCTGAGACAGATATCTGCAGAAAATACCTTTTATTGGCTTCCAGTGAAAAGATGACAGAATCACTCCTGTAATATTCATCACCTTTAAAAACAATCCTGTAAGAATCATCAAAATCTGCCATTCTGAGATACCAGCTTTCTCATCCCTGACGAGCTTGATTGTAACCTTTTGCGAAAAGGCTGAAGCAGATGCCAGGAATAAACAGAGAAAAGAGGATGAATTTTTTCATGCACAAATATATACCAAGATCAGGAATTCACTTTAAAACAATTGAAATAACATAATAGTTGAAAAAAGGTAGTAGTTAAGTTAAACGTTTTTTACCTGAGGTTATTACATCCTCCAGCGTAATCAAAACAATGAAAATAATGGACTAATTGGTAAGAAAATAATGCTGATCGGTTATCACTAAAAATCATCTGATACCGGTATCTATGTTGACATCAAGAAATGTTATGTCACTTGCTCTGATTATAACATCAGCAGGCAGGTTGCTTCCTCCGATTGATCCCTGACCCGTTTCCAGTATGACCTTATAGGTTCCAGGGTATAACTGGACCATATATGAACCATCCAGTTCAGGAAGGATATTGGCAATCTTCTTTGTCCCGTCAGATGTGTATACACCAACAGGATAAGCTTTGTATGTTTCAGCAGTAGGCTGACATGCAGGATCCGGAGGAACCGTTTCCACCGGACAGAGGGGGCCAATTGAAATCACACCTTCAAGTAACCCGGTGTCGTTTGACGCTTGTTTCTCGCAACCCGTTATGGCAAACAATAACAAAAAAAGTAAAACTCCGGTAAGACTCCTTGATATATTACTTTTCATAATTGATAATATTAGCATGTAAATATTATCAATTATTATGCCAAATGCCAGTGCTGCCTATCTTGCCTTTTTCAATGCATCCTGTACCGATGCTTTGAAAATATCATATGACCATGTTGCCCCCGAAACTACATCGACCTTATTTATATCCTGTTTTTTTGCCAGTTCTTTGGGGTATGTCTGAACACCTTTCCAGTCATTCCGGCTCTGTTTGACATATTCAGGATTATCTACAAAATGCTTTTCATAAAGGGCATCAAATGTCTCATGTAAATTGGAATCTCTGACCATAAATCGGACAGCGGTAAATTTCCCGTTTGACAGAGTCAAATGGACAATCCCCCAATATGGCTCATCTGTATATGAAGCCCTGGACATTCCTTCATAGACACCATCCTTATATTTTGTTGTTGTGTCCTGCATAAAATAATTATCGCCAGTTCTTTTTCCTGATAAGGATGAAGAGGTCAGAATAAGAATAAGGGAAAGGCTCAAAGTGCAATAAATCAGCGCTTTTTTCATTTTTTCAGAAAGATTAAAGTATTCTAATTAAGGTCAATCTTCACTAATTACCATAACAATGACCGTTTAACTAGCCTTATCCCCTACCGGAATGGCTTAATCTAATATCCCCACTTTTTCATAATATCAAGATCTGCCTTGGCGCAGAACATCGGAGTTTTATCACCATATGATTCCTGCTCAATAATGTAACAATAAGTACCTCCCTTTTCTTTTGCCAGGTCAATAACTTCCTTTGTATGCACGATACCATCGCCAAGTATAGTGCTTTCATATTTCTCTTCACCCTGTGTAGCAGGAACTTCATCCTTAACATGTAAGATATCAAACCTTCCCGGATATTGTTTCATTACATCGAGTGCCACAGCCCCTCCATTATATAGATTCCCAATGTCAAGCTGCATGGATACAAGATCAGGATCAAGACTTTTCATCATGATATCAAATAATTTTTCACCGTTCAAACTTTCACTGAACTCAAAATCGTGATTATGATATCCGAATTTCATCCCATATTGCTGGCAAAGTTCCCCACAATTATTAAAGACATCCATATATCGCTTAAAATCATCCCAGGTCTTTCGCATGCTCTCATCCATCCATGGACTAATGACCCATTGCTGACCGAGGGTAGCTGCATCCTCAACTGTCTGTTTCCAGCTGTCACTAAAATCTTTCCTTTCGATATCCCAATCCTGCTTAGCCATTACGGTATGGCCACTTATCATCTTAAGCCCCAGTTCATCAAGCACTTTCCTGAAATCAGCAGGAGCATACCCATAGAATTTACCTTTAATATAGTTGGCATGTTCGACATATACATAACCCATCTTCGCCAGTTGAGTAAGAGATCCTTTCGGATCTTTTGTCATATCATCACGCACTGAATATAACTGTAGCCCTACCATCTCCTTTGTTACTCCCGGAGCTAAGAATGATGCAGGTAATACAACTGTTCCAAGGGCAGCCATTGCCCCGGTTTTAACAAATGTTCTTCGTGAGGTTTTCATAGAAAGCAAAATTAGGTTTAAATAAAAAGTTAATCCCCTGAAATATATTAATCTAAAGTTATGAAAAGAGTTATAACAAACAAATAAATATTAACCCTCTAACAGCCATGAATAACCTTTTCCCTCAATCGTTCATACTTACAATTCAGTAGGGAAAATATAGTATCTTCGTACATGTTTGTTATAATCCAATGATCTCAGACTTTTAATGCTGGATGTTAGTAAATGTTAAATAACTTAAGCATGGAAAAAAAGATAATTCTAGTATTTCTGATCATAAGCTTGTTCGTAGCGCAAACTGTTGCACAGGACAGGCCGGCAACACTTTTCAATGGTAAAGACCTGGCGGGCTGGCATGCTGATGTTCCTGCAATGGATACAGTTAAAAACATGAAAAGTCCGTTTATTGTCCGTGATGGCATGCTTGTTAGTCTTGGTACCCCAGGGGGACATCTGATTACTGATAAAATATATCATGATTACAGGCTTGAAGTTGAATACAGATTCGCTGCAGTACCCGGGAATTGCGGAGTTCTGGTTCATGCATCAAAACCCCGGGCACTATACCAAATGTTCCCTCAATCCATTGAAGTTCAGATGGAAAACAAGAATGCCGGAGATTTCTGGTGTATTTGCGAGGATATTCAGGTACCGGATATGGAGGCCAGGCGCGGACCAAAAGCGAAATGGGGTGTTACAGAGGGTAAAAACCGCAGGATTGAAAACCTTACGGATAATTCGGAAAAGCCTGCAGGTGAGTGGAATACGATGATTATTGAGTGTCTCGGAAGAGAAATAAAAGTATGGGTTAACGGCGACATGGTAAATTATGGATTTGCCTGCACTGCAGACAGTGGACATATAGCTTTACAGGCGGAAGGATCAGAAGTGGAATTCAGGAAAATCGAACTGACTCCTATTAAAGAAGACTGGTTATCCCTTTTCAATGGGAAAGATTTGACTGGCTGGAATATAAAGATTGCAGGATTTCCCGTTGACACTAATTATAATAATACATTTCGTGCAGAAGATGGAATGATAAAGGTAGTATATGACAGGTACAAGGAATTCAATGATAAATTCGGACATCTCTATTATTACAAGCCTTTCTCCTACTACAAACTCCGGTTTGATTATCGTTTTACAGGCGACCAGCTAAAAGGCGGAGCTGTTTGGAATAACAGGAACAGTGGTGTAATGCTACACTCTCAATCAGCAGCCAGCAATAATATTAACCAGGATTTCCCTGTCTCAATAGAATTACAGCTCCTGGGAGGACTTGGAACCGGGGATCGTCCGACAGCAAATGTCTGTACTCCCGGCACTGCAGTGGAAATTAACGGGAAAGTTAATTTCAGCCATTGCATTAATTCGAGTTCGGCAACGTACAACGGCGATCAGTGGGTCCATGTAGAAGCAATAGTAAAAGGTGATGAATCAATGACATTTGTTGTCGATAATGACACTGTTTTGACTTTTCAGAAACCACAGATAGGTGGAGGGTTTATCAGCAAGGAAAACGGAGATAAAGAATGGGACCAGTTTGGAATTACAGACAAACAAATATGGATATCCAGGGAGGGCACAACTTTAAAAGATGGTTATATAGCTCTTCAGTCTGAAAGCCATGCTGTTGACTTTAAGAATATTGAACTCCTTAATCTGGTCGGCTGTCTGGATCCGGTTGCTAAGAATTACAAGCCCTATTTCATTAAGGCAGATAATACTTCCTGCATTTATAAGTAACAGAGCATCAATCAATATTCTACTGGTAGGAAATATTCTTAACACCACTGATATTCTTTGCTGAGACTTTTGAACTGAGCAATGTAACCAGATCATGCGGGTTAATAGCCTGGACCGGGCTGAAGCTATCAGAAGAAATATATTTTAAAATGCTGCTGTAGAGTTGTCTGCCCTCAGGTTTATCCTGGATTGACAGGAGATCGGACATACAGATAAGGATCTTGCCTTCACCCACGGAAAATTCAAATATCAATCCCAGCTTATAATTACGGTTTATATTATCCACTACCTGTACCAAAGGTCTATAGTCTTTCTGTGTTTTATCCAGTATCAAAGGACGACTGTTCCTTACTATCGGCCACCATTGCCAGTTTGTGTAAAATTCGGTTGGAAATTCATCAAACAGTGGAAGTCGCGGATCAGTTAGGATAGACATTGTACCAGGAGAAACAGGCTTGTGCATTGATTCCGATATGTTTTTGAACATACTGTAGTTCCAATAGTCCGGGGTAAATAATCCACCAACTGAATTGTCTTTTATATCGTTAAAGTCGGGAAACAAAAGGATCTTCCCACCTGAGACAAGCTTTTTAATTGTAGAATCATCAAGCTTGCCGGCCACAGTAATCCCTTCAGGCACCCTTGTGTCAGCGTCGGATGGATATATCCATAAGGGCCAGCTGTTCTTATATCCGGTTCCATCAAGGGAGACTGTAAGAGTTGCCTTTTCAGGAACATTAATTTTTGACAGGTCAATATGAAGGGATGCGATATCTGTCAATCCTCCGCCTGATATCTCCTTTCTAATTTCTCCCTGATCAATTATATAGCCTGAGTATCCCGTAATATTCCATTTTACCAGCTGACCTTTTAAATCCTTCCCGGAGTAATTGGCAACCTGAATCTTCCCGGAAAATGATTCACTGTTAGTCCAGCAATATTTATCCATAATCATCAAGGGGACCACTCTGTTGCAGAAATTGCCGAATTCAGATGGAGTTATAATACCCTTGCTATCCATAAAAGCATCCAGCAATCCCACCAGGGCAGTCCCCTGGCCCGGAAAATCCTGAAGGTCCAGAAGATGAAACCCACCAAAACCCGGGGTTCTTAAAGCCATCTCTATATCAGCTTTATAACATATTGCGCTCAGAGCACCGGATGCTCTGAAAAATGATTTGTCCTGATCGCCAAGATTATTCTCTTCAAGCCTGGACCTGTATATCTCCAGGTTCCAGGGCTTCATAACCCCGGTATACTTCTCTATTTCATCATAATCTGGATAAATCTGGTACTGACCTACCTCTGTTCCTAAAGCTGGCACTGTACACTTCGATATAGCCCCGGCATAATTGATGTTGGTTGAAGGATAGCGTCCATTAATATAACCTCCTTCATATGCATCTGCAAATGAAAATGAGCCTCTTATATGTGTACTATATGAAGTACCGGTGTCGGCACCCACGCGACAGGCTGCATAGTAATCCTCTCCTTCAGCCTGTCCCCTGAATCCCAAATAATTATTTGAGCCATAAGCCATCAGATGCCGATTGTCAACTGACCTGAAATGATCGAGGAACGACTTCATGACCTCAAAATCACCAGACAACTCATTCCCCAGGGCAAACATGACAAAAGAAGCATGATTACCGTAATTCTCAAATATATGATCTCCCTCTTTAAGCAGAAACTCATTTAATCCCGGATCTTTGTCTTTACTCAGGCTACCCCAGAATGGCAATTCAGGCTGGAGATATATGCCTTCGATATCCGCTGCCTCAAAAGCCGCTTCCGGTGGGGTCCATGAATGAAACCTGTAAAAATTTATGTTATAGGATTTGGCGATCCGGAACACCCTTAGCCAACCTTCAAGATCCATAGGTGGATGCCCGGTTAAGGGGAAGACACATGCATCATGTTTCCCTCGTAGGAATGTCCTGCTGCCATTTATTGTAAACTGTGTACCACCTGTGGCAAAACTTCTCATTCCAAAATCAACTGTTGTATCATCAAGCACCTCTGTGTCTTTCAGCGTAACAATAAGCTTGTACAGGACCGGATCAAATTCACTCCATAACTGCATTTTTTTACCAAACTTATATGTAATATCAATAATATTTTCTCCGGGCCTGAGTGTGATCGGGTATGACCGTGCAGGAAGTGTCTTACCTTTTTTTGTATTCCACGAATATGCCTTAAGTATCAGTTCCTTTTTCCCGGGATTTTCGAGAGCGTCGTAAATTCTGACATTGACTTTAATCTGCCTGGTTTCCGTCTCGGGCGTTACTCTTACACTACCTATCCTGGTAGGATCAGAGGCCTCAAGAAAAAATTTGCCAATGATGCCATTCCAGTTTCCCTGAGTCTGTTCTGTCCATGCATGCGAACCTGTTATTCCAGCCGGCACTGAACCGTTACCATTATCCACCAGTATGGTAATGGCATGTCTGCCAGGAGTAAGATAAGCGCTCAGATCATACACCTGGGATGTCAGGATATCGTCTCTGCTTCCTGCTTGCAGTGAATCAACCCATACCTTAGTAGGTTTGGTACGCTCCATGATGAGGCTTATATGTCTGTCCTTCCAATTAACGGGAATATCTATTTCTTTCCTGTACCATGCCATTCCGGCATACATTAGTTCCCTTGAAAGTCGCATAGTCTCATTCCTGTTCCTGTTAGGCAAACCCCTGACGTTCTCATCCATGGTCCCTGGCAGCTGTACTGAATCAGTAAAGGTATCAAGATACCATTTCCCCGAAATACCTGTTTGCAGGGTATCCATAGCAAACTGCCATTCTCCTCCCAGATCAATCTTGTCACGAAGTGATATGAAAGAGGGCGGATTACATGATGTAACAATGAAGAGTACAACAGAAGTAACAAATAGTGATTTTCTAAAGATCATATTTATTCATATAAATCATTAATATCTGCATTCGATAATTCTGTCATGAGCTCTCCGACCTTTTTAATCACTTCATTATAACACTTTTCTCCATTTTCAGCATTTGCTTTTGAAGGATTTCCAATGCCGGTATCAGAAGTGACCTGTGTCCACCGGCGCTCAGCCCATGCCCACTTTTCGTTCAGACCTTTAATTTTGAACTTTTTATCCTTTCCTTCTCCTGCTTCACTTAAAGGTTTTACCAAATCAGGCGCTATATACAGCATAATACTTGTCTCCATTTCATCAGCATGTCCCCCGCTGTTTTCAAAATAATCAGAATTATTAAATGATTGAAACCAGTTGCATCCGCTAATAAACATCTTTTGGTACCTTATCCCCAATTCCCTGATCATCTGTTTAAAGTCGTTGCCACCATGACCGTTAAGGATAAGTAATTTAAATATGTTGTGCCTGTTGAGAACATCTGTGATATCATCCAGGATAGCGAGTTGTGTGGAGGGGTTCAGGTTGATATTAAGCCTGATATCCATCTGTCCCGTATTGACACCAAAAGGAATTACAGGCAAAATAATCACTTTTGCCCCGGCATCCCAGGCAATCCGGGCCGAATCACGTGCTATCTTTTCAACCATAACATTATCAGTTGAAAACGGCAGATGAAAGTTATGTGCTTCAGTTGCACCCCAGGGTAATACGGCAAGATCAATATCCTGATCCCTTAGCGTTTTCCAGTAAGATTCTGCAAGCAAAAAAGGTTCCATTTTCATGGTCATTTTTTTTAAGAGTGTTTGTACGAAAATAACAAATTCCCTGTTAAAGGAGTAAAATTTATTTTATATCCGGAGGCAGAAGCTTATACATCACTGGTGTAACAAGTCTTGCCATAAGAGTTGATGTCATCAGTCCTCCTATAATGACCCAGGCAAGAGGTGCATAGAGTCCCGATCTGCTAAGCGCTATCGGCAGTAATCCCCCGATCGCAGTAAGTGTGGTCAGCAATACCGGAAGGAACCTGATCTCACCGGCTTTTATTATTGCTTCTTTAAGAGGGGTTCCCTGTTCGCGAAGCTGGTTGGTAAAATCAACCAGTAATATTGAGTTTTTGATCTCTATACCGATGAGAGCCACAAAACCAATTGCAGCTGCAAAGGATAGAGTATACCCGGTAAAATATAGTAAAAGGAGCCCCCCTATGATCCCAAGTGGTATAACTGAAAGTACAATGAGAGTACTCTTGAATGTTCTGAATTCGAGAATAAGTATGGCAAATATACCGAAAATGGCTATGAGGATAGCTGTTCCAATACCTCCGAAGCTTTCCTTTCTGCTCTCAATTTCTCCGCCGGGGATCAGTCTGAAACCTTCCGGAAGCCTTAATTTACTAACCTCAGCCAGTATTTTCTTTGTCACCCTGTCAGTATTAAAGCCGGTAATGACAGCCGAAGAAACTGTCATCGACCTGTCGGTATTATAATGCTGGATAAGAGTTGGTGAATTAACGAACTCAATCCTTGCCAGCTGTGAAAGGGGAACCTGGGAGCCTGTGAGAGACGAGATAAAAATTCTGTCAAGTATTTTCAGGCTTGTCACACTGTCTTCAGGTAGCATTACTTTTATCGAATACTCCTTCCCCTCGTCATTCCTGTACTTGCCAGCTACAAAACCTGCAAGAGCCAGCCTGATAGTTTTATCAATTTCAACTGACGGGACACCCATCAAACCTGCTTTCTCCGAGTTAACGTCAATCATTATGTCTGTAAGCGATTGACTCAAAGGATTCCTGACATAGGTTGTCCCTTCTGTTCTTCTAAAAATATCTTCTATTTTAGACGTGTAGTATTTTATTGAATCAAGGTTATCTCCAACCAGCCTCAACGCTATTGCGGCATCGATAGGCATGCCATTCTCAAATTCCCTGACATAAATCCTGGCATTAACATAGGTATTCAGAGTATCTCTCAGGTTGTCAAGAAACAACTCAATACCGGGCAATACTTCGCGATTCACTTCACACATAACTTCTCCGAGAGTTGCCTGGGTGCTTTTCTGGAAAGAATTATAATAGATCATAGGATTACCCTTTCCAATATTCGACATATAATATTTGACCTCTTTCTTTTCTGCCAAAACCGATTCCACAAACCTCACTGCCTTATCCGTTTCACTTATGTTAGTTCCCCTTGGGGTTTCAACAGTGATAAGGAATTGGGGCATACCTGCTTTTGGAAACAGGCTAACACCTATAAGTTTAACCAGAAATAAGGAGGAAAAAAAGAATACTGCGGCAACCAGAACTGTTATACGGGGATTATCCAGTGACCAGTGCAGGGCCCTTCCATATGTAAAATCAATGGCTTTATGAAATCCCCGCAGGATAATATTTCCGCGCGGATCGACATCCCCTTTAAAAATATGGCTGGCTATGAACGGAATTATGGTAAGAGCAACAAATAGGGATCCTATTACAATAAAGGTTACTGAAGTTGGTAGTGACCGCATATATTGTCCGGACATACCGGGAAGAAACATCAGAGGGAGGAATGCAAAAATAAGGGTTGCTGTACATCCCATTACGGCAATGCCAATCTGGCTTGTTGCCTTTATGGCAGCATCATACGGCTTTGAACCACCTCTTATCCAACGTGTAATATTCTCAACAACAACAATTGAATCATCGACCAGAAGACCCAGTGAAATCACTGCACCTACTATGGTAAGCTGGTTAATGCTGAAGCCGATAATATATAAACCCGTTACCCCAATCATGATGGACAGAGGGATGGATATCATTACAATACCTGAAGCTCTGAAGCCAAGAGGTAAAAGAGTTATAAGTACCAGTAAAAATGCAAACAGAAAATCCTTCTCCAACCTGCCGAGCTTACTTTTGACATTTTCCGACTGGTCAAAACCCCTTTCAATCCTTAATCCTGCCGGTAGTTTTTTCTCAAACGAATCAAAGACACTGTAAATATTATTCCTGACTTCATGAATATTTTGCTTCTCTTTCATATTAGCTATAAGAAAGACAGCTTTTTCACCATTATATCTTCCGTAGTAGGTAAGTTCGGCATCACCCCAAAGAATTGTGGCAATATCCTTAAGATAGACTACCTGTCCGGAATTTGAACCTACAATTGTTCTTCTGACCTCATCCAGACCTGAATAGTTGCCTCTTGTTTTTATATTGAACTTACGGGATCCAATTTCGATGCTCCCTCCTGGTATGTTGGCATTCTCGCTCTGAATAGCTCCGATTACCTGGTTTATATTAATATGCAGCTGTGCCATTTTCGGCAGGTTGATCGAGATTTCCAGTTCCTGTTCAGGATATGCCATTGCTTCCGCTTTCCTCACACCAGGAACAGAAGCTATCTCGTCTTTAAGCTCCTCTGCATATTTTCTGAGTATTGAATAATCATCATTCTCGCCTACCAGTGCACTCTGGATAATATTGGTGTTGCCGGCAAGAAGTTTAATGGCTTCAAGACTATACAGATCGGCAGGAAGTGCAGATTTAACTGAATTAAGCTGCCGCTCTATCTCATCATACTTCTTATCCGGATCCGTACCGGCATTGAATTCAATAACTATCACAGCAACACCATCCTTTATTTCAGTTACAATACTGACAATATCGTCCAGTTCATTCAGGCTTCCTTCGACTTTATCCACAACAAGCTCTTCCATATCCGCAGGTGATGCCCCCGGATATACTGCTATTATTGGAAATTTTGATATTGGGAATTCCGGATCCTCTGCCTGGGGAATTTTTAAAAATGCATATATCCCAAGAGCAATTAGCATCAGGAAGATAACTATTGTAAACTGGTAGTTTTTTACTGCTAATTCTGATATTTTCATTTCTTTTATTCTGTCTGAGAAGTCTTGCAGTTTTGCGCTCCTGTTGTCCTGCCGGTTCGGAGAGTCTATTTTACAATTTTTACTTTCTCACCATCCTTGATATAGGCAGCTCCCTGTGAGACAACCTTTCTAAAATCAAAATCCTCATTGCTAATAGCCGCTTCTGATCCAAAAAGTGTTTTTATGCTGATCTTTGTTTTGCTAACCGTCATTGAATCTGAAACAACATAGATGTACCCATTCTGTCCATCTGCTTCAACAATAGCGCCAACCGGGACAAGAAGGTATGATTCTTTTACAGAAGGGAAAATATCTGCACCAGCAATAAATCCGGCAGCAAGACGATAACCCTTATCCTGAAGCAGAAGATCCAATTCATACGTTCCCGTGAGTGGATTTGCCATTTCCCCAACCAGGTCAACTGTTGCGGGGAATGTTACTCCCGGCCATGCATCGAATGTTACCGAAGCTGAATCACCCATACTGATTTTCACTATATCGCGATCAGAAATTCCGACTTTAACTTTCCAGTATTTGCCGGATGTGCCAAATAGGAAAACCGGATATCCCTGAGAAACAAGCTCGTCCTCCTTAACAAGTTGTTTAAGAATAATCCCGTTGTCAGGTGCTTCTATTTTGGAATGAGCCTGATTAAACCTCGCTATTTCGAGATTTGATTTAGCCATATCCAATGCCGTGTTAGCATTTTGAAATTGTTCAAGCGTGGCAACTGTATCCGCATATAGGTTTTTAGCCCTGTTATAGTCTCGCAGCGCTTTTTCATATCCGTTATTCGCAAGGCTTACCTGCGCATTTATCTCCGAGAGGTTAAGAACGGACAGAACGTCCCCTTTTTTAACCTTTTGACCCTCCTTTACTCTTATTTCAGATATAATACCTCCCGTCTTGAAAGATAGTTTTACCTCCTTTCTGGTCATAAGAATACCTGTTGAATGGACAGGAATGCTTATTTTTTTCGGCTCCAGACTTATAACTTTTACCGACGTGAGACCGGGTGAAACAATTTTTTCTGTCTCGCCTCTGCAGCCAGCTACCAGTGAGACAATTACGCAAATAATCAATAACCTGTTTTGCATACACTCAGGGGTTTTAATATTTATCCACAGCTGTGACTTTTTCAAATTCTGCATAATCAGAAAGATATGTGAACCTAGAAATAATAAGGTTTTCTTCAGCCTGTGTAAGATTTGTCCTGGCATCCAGATATTCAAGGAGACTTGCCTGACCTTCTTCGTATTTCCTGCTTATAAGCCTGAAACCTTCTCTTGAGTTTACAAGACGAGATTCGGCAGCAGCTATTCCCTTTTCCGCAGATTGCAATTCATTAAGCGTGTTAATAACCTGTAGTTCAATCTGCTTTCTGGCCTCTTCAAGCCTGGAATCAACAAGGGTTTTATCTATTATGGCCTGTTTTATCCTTGCCCTGTTCTGAAAACCGGAGAAAAGGTTCCAGCTTAGTATTGCTGAAGCCTGGAGGTAATCCTGATCCTTATTGAAACGGTAATACTCACCCTGGAAGCCATAATCCACGACAACAAACATATCAGGCAACTTTCCTGCCTGGTTCATTTTAATCCTCAGATCATTGATGTTACTATACTGTTCAAGTTTCTTAATTTCTTCCCTTTTCTCCAGGGCCGAATCAGTATAGTTATTTATATAGTCGTTCAACAGGGGAAATGCTACTGGCTGCTGAATATTCAACGAATCATCCAGTTCCCTGTTAAGCAGAAAATTAAAGTATGCACCTGCAACAGTCCTGTTTTTTATTGCATTCTGAAGTTCCTGATCAAATTTATTTAACTCTGCCTGAGAACGATACAAAGCATCCATTGTAACCTTATCATTTTCAATGAGCTTCTTATTGACCCTGATATTCTCCAAAAGCAACTCCCTGGTTTTTTTCAGCATTGATAAAATACCGTCCGTCATAGCAAGGTTATAATAGGCTTTTTTGATCTCAGCTACGAGTTCCCTTTTGTACTGGTTGAGGTCCGTATTTTCATATAATGTGAGCTCTTTTTTAATTTTTGAATTATAGTATATATCAGTATTAAAAACAGGTTGGGCAACCCTAATCTTCGTTTCATGCTCCCTTGGCCTCAGAAATTTAATCTGTTGATTCTCAATTTCCGGAAATAAACTGGAAGAAGTAAGAGCATTGAGTGTTGAATAAACCGGGTTCAGCAGATCACCTACGGGAAAATCAATAACACGCCCTCCTTCCGAAACGGTATATCTGGCATTGAGACTAAGACTCGGATAGAACAAACCTCTTGCCTCCCTGAGAGCCTCGACGCTCTTCTGGTAATCTGAATACTTTTGACTAAGGGCTAGATTATTCTCAAGTCCGAAACGCACATATTCATCCAGAATATCCTGTCCGGTCAATTGTAACGGCATTAGCAATAATAAAACGAAGATTTTTCCTCTCATCGGCATTCAATATATTACACTTTTTTTTTGCTCTACTTTTTCATCGATTGCAGTAACAATCTCCCAACCATATCGACATCCTGCCGGCTTGCATTCTCATACATGGTTTATGCAAGAGTGACAGGAAGTGATCAAAATTCAGGAAGACTTTCCAATCTCTTCTTCCAGAATTCATTGAAGCTCTCATTAGGATCTTCACAAAGATATACCTGTGTTCCAAATTCCCTGGCATCAGGATTTGATATTTTCCCAACAAGAATAATCTTATTAAACAGCATCCGGACATCGTTGCCTAATTCATCATTGATATAAATGAAAGATTTAATGTCGGGATTGAACTTAGATGGTATCCAGTATCGAAAACTCCCATTAAAACTGACTGCTTCAGGGAGTCCATATTTCTTTCCAATAATGGTAATAGCACCTGCCTGTCCATAATTTTCGCAGTAAATGAAGCTTGCATCTTTATCCTTTATCATGCTATAGGCCCTGGCCGTTATGGCTGTAAGCTCTCTCCACCCCAGCATATCAGCATAATCCTGTGGAAGGGAGTGAATCGATCCGTCTTCAAAACGTCTTCCGATTGTCAGTCCATATTTCTTTTCTACTTTACTAAAATATCTGACAAGTCCTTTTTCACCATATACTGGCAGAGACATCGGCAAGATTGGAATTGTCAGGGCTACCAGGAGTACTATAAAACCCGCTCTCAGCCAGATTTTCTTAAAGATATTACTCCACCATACAGCTCCTGCTGCCATTAAAAATGGAAAGATGCCGATAGTATAATAACTTTTCCCTTTAAGCATAAACAACATAAAAACAACCAGAAGGACCACGATACCGAGAAACCTGTATTCAATACATTTCCTATTAATAAAGAGACAAAACAAACCGGCAAGGGTAAGAAAGGTTGAAGCAGACGGCATTAGCAACTGATCCATAAGAAATCCCTTCCTGTCTACATTAACCAGTTGTGTATGCTCAAGTTTCGATAGGTGATGAAATACAGGAAAGTGATTTGCAACTTGCCATACCAGGTTGGGAAGAAATATTAACAGACCCAAAGCTATACCTATCCAGAATTTCTTATTAATAAGTATCCTCTTATATGGGGAGAATGGAACAACAATCAACAGGCTAAGAAACAATAAGCCAATAAGATATTTATTAAGAATGGAAGCTCCTGCCACCACGCCGATGAGTATGAGATATCTTTCAGAAGAACTGTTTATGAACCTGATGATCACATAAATAAGTAATGTCCAGAATAAAAGATCAATATGAACAGGCTGAAACAGCTCGAAAGTCCTCAAACCAAATCCTGATACTATTAAGCCAAGGGCAGCGAGTACCCTTGAATACAGATCTCCTCCCAGTTCCCTGGCAATAGCAGATACCAGGAATACCATTACTCCACTAATCAGGGCAGGAAAAATACGAACCGCAAAAAGTGAATAGCCAAAAATATTTTGCATTAGCCAGGCTATCCAGCCAATCATAGGTGGCACGGAGGCATAACCTGTTGCAGGGTGCTCGCCAAGAGAAAAATAAAGAAGCTCATCCCTGTGATATCCAAGGTTATTTATTACCAGGAGATGAATAGAAACATTAACAAGGGCCAAAAACAGAATTAACAGGGTCCCTTTTGTTTTTTCGCTGACTGGTTTCATAACATAAATTATGGTTGATTCAGTTACATTATTCTATTCAAAATGAAAGTTACTAATTAATTACATTTTCAAGTTCGTTCATATATTCATAAAATAAATTTCAAGTATTCCAGTCACAGATAACGAATGAAATCAACCATTTTCAAGTCAGACCTGCCAGTTCGCGTATCACAACTGAAGCGCATGCTATACCAAAGGCAGCTGGCATATAAGATATTGTTCCCACCACAGATGCTTTATTCATTTCATCCTCAACGGGTACAATCCTGCCCTTATCAATAAGCTCCGGAGAAAATACAGCAGTGAATCCATCTCTTATACCAAGCCGGTGCAGGCGTTTTCTTAATATGCGCGCCAGAGAACAGTTAGTGGTCTGAGAGATGTCAGTAACTGATACCCTGGTGGGATCAAATTTACCACCTGCTCCCATCGAACTGACAAGCCTGTATTTCCTCTGGAGACTATGGTAGATAAGGAATATCTTTGGAGACAATGTATCAATGGCATCAACCACATAATCATATCCTTTTTCAAGAACTTCAATCATTTTTTCATCTTTCAGATATTCTTGTATAACAGTCAGTTTGATATCCGGATTTATGTCAAGCAACCGTTGCCCCATTACTTCTGCCTTTGGCAGATCTTCTGTGCTCTTCAGTGCTGGTAACTGCCTGTTGCGGTTGGATGGATGGATTGTATCTCCGTCAACTATTGTCATAGACCCTACCCCGGCCCTGCAAATCATTTCAGCAGCAAAAGCCCCGACACCTCCCAATCCAACAACCAGGACACTGGCAGATTGAAGCTTTTCCAGTTTTTCATTGCCTAAAAGCAGTTCTGTCCTCGTAAGCCACTCAACAGTCATTGTGTTAATCTTAATATTGTTTCACCAGGTATTTCAAAGTCTGAAATGAAAGACTGTCAAAGGATTTCCGATCAACAGTTATATATCAATTTCAAAAAACTCATTAAAATTATCAAGCATTCCGGATTTCAGTTTATCGACAGTTATCCCCAGGTCTCCTGAAACTTTGCTGTAAATTTCCTTTATATCTATATCCGCACCATCTGTTTCAAGAAAGATCCTGTCGCCCGGAAGGTTTCGCAACAGGTCTGCCGATTCGGGTCTTATAGCATAATTGAACCAGATAGACAAATAAAAGCCTTTTGACAAAAGTTGTCCAGCCTGCTGTGGGCTTCCACGAAATCCATGTATCATCCATTTTGTAGTGGGCTTTAATCTTTTTTGTGCGGCAAGAAGTTCATCCCACGCCCTCACACAATGAATAATCACCGGTTTCTGAAGTTCCTCAGCAATAGCTATTTGCTTTTCAAACACATGCCTCTGGATGTCGGGAGACGGACCGCGAATTCTGTCAAACCCGGCTTCCCCAATAGCTATCACATTTGGATGGTTCACTGAATTTTCAACCCTTCTGATCTGTTGTATGTAGTTATCTTCATTCAGGAACCATGGGTGGATCCCAAATGTGTATACTACTCCTGCGTCATCTCCGGGAAGCTTTTCCTCATGCGCCATGAGGCTTTCGATAATGAAAATGCCCGGACCAGGTTTTCCACTATGAGTATGCATATCAATATAATCCCCTGGCTGAGGAAGGTTCATGACTTCTGATTTCCTATTACTATTACTCCCTTATCAATTCTAGAGATAGTCTCCTCTTTTCCTAACCAGCTTATTATATCGAAGATATGAGGCCCTCTTGAGGTACCAACAATTACAAGCCGTAAAAGATTCATAACCAGACCCGTATTGTATCCTTTCATTTCAATCCAGCTTTTGACAGTTGATTCTGTTTCGGCTGAGCTAAAGTCATCGATCCCCTCCAGTTCGCCTTTTAAGTCGTCAAGGACTGTTGGTGAATCATCCTTCCATCTCTTTTTTATCACATCCCTGTCATATGTTTCCGGTGCTATGAAAAAGAAATCAGTCTGATCCCATATTTCATTTACAAAGCTCACTCTCTCCTTGACCATTGCGATAAGTAACTCAATCCTGACAATATCAAAGTGAAATCCCCTGGTCCTAAGTAAGTCTCTGAATTCGAGTGCCAGCTGGTTGTCAGTCCTCTTCTGAAGATATTGATGATTGAACCATTTGGCTTTATCAGGATCAAACCTTGAACCGGACTTCCCAACCCTGTCAAATGAGAAAGCTTCAATCAGTTCTTCCATTGAGAATATCTCCTGTTCGGTACCAGGGTTCCATCCAAGCAATGCGATCATATTAACAAATGCCTCTGGATAATATCCATCTTCACGGTAGCCTCTGGCTGTTTCTCCATAGGGCCAGAAGAGGGGAAATACCGGGAATCCCATCTTATCTCCGTCACGTTTACTAAGTTTCCCCTTACCATCGGGTTTAAGTAACAGGGGAAGATGGGCAAACTCCGGAGCCTGCCATCCAAAAGAACGATATAATAAAATATGAAGTGGTAATGAAGGGAGCCACTCCTCACCTCGTATTACATGACTTATATTCATCAGATGATCATCGACCAGATGAGCCAGATGATAGGTAGGCATCCCATCTGACTTAAACAGCACCTTATCGTCAAGTGTATCTGAATTCACCACTACATGTCCCCTTATCATGTCTATGGCCTGTATCTCCTCATTCAATGGCATCTTATACCTGATTACATATGGTTCTCCACTCTCAATCTTTTCCCTCCATACTGATTCCTTTTGTGTAAGTGAATTATTCAGCTTCCCCCGGATCTCACTGTTGTAAATAAATGTTTTTCCCGACTTCTCGGTATCTTTTCTAAGGGCATCAAGTTCTTCGGGTGTATCAAAGGCATAATAGGCATCTCCCTTATTTACCAGCTTTACTGCGTAATTCAGATAAATATCTTTCCTGTTGCTCTGGCGGTAAGGACCGTATTGTCCGCCTTCATTTATCCCCTCATCGACAATAATTCCGCACCACTTAAGGGCATCCATAATATACTCCTCTGCTCCGTCAACAAAGCGTGTCTGATCGGTATCCTCGATCCTTAGAATAAATGAGCCTTTGTTCTTTTTTGCAAACAAATAGTTATATAAAGCTGTCCTTACCCCACCAATATGCAAGGGACCGGTTGGGCTTGGTGCAAAACGTACTCGTACCTTATTCATAAAATTTAATTCAGTTATACTCTATGCAAAGATATACAAAGGAGAGAATTTATCACCGGGCAGGGATAAGTTGCTTTAATACTGTAAATAATAGAAACAGATGCGCAAAAATCAGGTTTTACTCTTCAGATTTGTATTAATTTAGCAGGACAATTTAATTGTTAATACTAAAGGATTTTATGAAAACGATGAAAGCCCTTGTCAAAGCCAGACCTGAAAAAGGGTTATGGATGGAGGAAGTCCCAGTGCCGGAACCGGGTCTGAATGACGTCATTATCAAAGTCAGGAAATCGGCTATATGTGGTACTGATCTTCATATTTATGAATGGGACAGTTGGTCACAGAAGACTATTAAAACCCCTATGGTGATTGGACATGAGTATATGGGATATATAGAAAAGATGGGAGCAGGGGTTACCAACCTGAAGATAGGCGACAGGGTGACAGGGGAAGGTCATATTGCCTGCGGTCATTGCCGTAACTGCAGAAGGGGCAAAGAACATGTATGTGAAAACACTGTCGGGATAGGGGTTCATATCGACGGTGCCTTTGCCGAATATGTTAAGATCCCTGCACAGAATGTTATTCCTCTTGACAGCAGGATACCTGATGAGTGGGCTGCCATTATGGATCCTTTCGGAAATGCCACCCATACTGCACTCTCCTTCCCATTGCTGGGCGAGGATGTTCTGATTACAGGTTCAGGGCTGATAGGAAGCATGGCCGTAGCTATAGCCAAATTTGCCGGAGCAAGATTTATTGTTGCCAGTGACCTGAGTGATAAGCGGCTGGAGATAGCAAATAAGATGGGGGCTACCCTTACTGTCAATCCGTCGAAAGGCGAAAAAATATCAGATGCTGTAAAACAGCTTGGGATGAGAGGATTTGATATTGGACTGGAAATGTCGGGATCGCCAAAGGCCTTTGTTGAAATGTTAAGCAATATGTATAACGGGTCCATCTATTTCCCTGCTGGGTATCCTTCCATCAGATTTTGAAGTTCCCTGGAGTGATATAATATTTAAGGCTATCACACTGAAAGGAATATATGGAAGAGAGATGTGGGAGACCTGGTATAAAATGGAACAGATGATCATTGGCGGAATAGATTTAAGTCCTGTCATCACACATCGCTTCCAGATTGATGATTTTCAGAAGGGATTCGATGAAATGGAAAAAGGAAATTGCGGAAAGGTCATCCTGAACTGGTACTGAATTCACATTAACAAAACTTAGTGGTCCTTTGTGAAGTACTTTGTGTTCCTTAGTGTTTAAAAAATCAAACCACAAAGGCACACAAAGGAAGCACAAAGAGTCACAAAGGATCAGAAAAAATAGACATTATGTACAGTAATTATCAGAAACATTTAACCGGCATAATTAATGAAATTAAAGAAGCCGGTCTTTACAAAAACGAACGTATCATAATATCCCCACAGGGAGCTGAGATTGAGCTTGATACTGGCAGTAAGGTCCTGAATTTTTGTGCTAATAACTATCTCGGTTTATCCAATAACCAATCACTGATTGATGCGGCAAAGAAATCACTCGATGATCACGGATACGGTATGTCATCTGTAAGGTTTATATGTGGTACAACAGATCTTCACAAGGAGCTTGAAAAAAAGATAGCTGAATTCTTCAATACTGAAGATACTATCCTTTATGCCGCCTGTTTTGATGCCAATGGCGGTGTTTTTGAACCACTGTTAACTGATGAGGATGCGATCATCTCCGATTCACTTAATCATGCTTCCATAATTGATGGTGTGCGTCTGTGCAAGGCACAACGATACCGCTATGAGAATGCCAATATGGGAGATCTGGAAAAACAACTTCAACTGGCACAGGCACAGCGATTCAGGCTGATCGTTACAGACGGGGTATTCTCAATGGACGGCAATGTGGCACCCCTTGACCGGATTGTTGTGCTGGCAGAAAAATACAATGCCATGGTCATGGTCGACGAATCACATTCTGCCGGGGTAGTTGGTAAAACAGGAAGGGGAGTGACAGAGCTCTATAAGATTTCAGGTAAGGTAGAGATAATTACAGGAACTCTTGGAAAAGCTTTCGGCGGAGCCATTGGTGGTTTCACAACAGGAAAGAAAGAGATAATAGAAATGTTACGTCAGCGGTCACGTCCTTATCTTTTCTCCAATTCAATACCTCCATTGGTAGCTGCAGCTGGAATAAGAATGATTGAAATGATGACCGAGACTAATATCCTTCAGGACAAACTCCACGATAATGCTGAATATTTTATAGCCGGTATGAAGAAACTGGGTTTTGATATAAAGCCTACTAAATCTGCAATATGTGCCGTTATGCTATATGACGCCAGGCTGTCGCAGGATTTTGCAGCAAAGCTCCTGGAAGAAGGGATCTATGTAATCGGGTTTTATTACCCCGTGGTTCCAAAAGGAGAAGCAAGGATAAGAGTACAGCTTTCCGCAGCACATGACAGGGAACATCTTGATAAGGCAATTAAGGCATTTGATAAGATAGGCAGAGAGCTGGGAGTTCTTAAATAAGATTCTACTATGAATAAGCTGATCTTCAATATATATCGTGTTTTGGTCCCGAAACCCCTGAGAACAACCATCCTGAAGAAATCTCTCAGGAAAAAGATCCTCAATCATTTTGCCGCCCTTCCTGATAGCGAGATCAATGAGGAGCAGAAAGAGGTACTCGGTTTCCTGAGAAATAATGAAATAAGGATATTCCCTTATCTATTTCATAATAATTACTCACCTGATAAGATTGAAGTCTTTTTCGATAAGGAAAGAAAAATGCGATATGTATTGCAGGAGGGGAAAAGATTATATTTCAAAAAACGATGGGGTGAAAAAAGAATCCAGAGAGCCTACTCCGATCTTATGAGAGAACAGGATCCTGAGAGTCCGCACAGGTATCTTACAGAATCTTTTACAATAGGGAAAGGCGATGTTATTGCAGATATAGGAGCAGCTGAAGGGAATTTTTCGTTGTCGGTCATTGAAGAAGTCAAGAAGGTTTATCTGTTCGAATACGACAGGGAGTGGGCTGAAGCATTAAGGGCAACATTTGCTCCATGGGCCGAAAAAGTTGAGATTATCAATAAATATGTATCGGATCATAATGATGAGAAGCATGTCAGGTTCGATTCATTTTTTAAAAACAATACTGACATTAACTTCTTAAAGATTGATGTAGATGGTGCTGAATCGATCGTCCTCGACAGTTGCGATAATGTTTTAAAATCAGGGAAGATCATTTAAAGTTGCGCTCTGCACATATCACAAGAACAATGATGAAAGCGATTTTACCCGGCTCATTGCTGAAGCATGGATTCAGGGTTACTCCTTCAAAAGGATACATGATACATTATTATGATAAAAAGATGAAAGCTCCCTATCTCCGGAGAGGACTGATCAGGGCGGTAAAAAAAATGTAGAGATATGCATCGCAACTCTACATAATTACAAAATATTATGAATTTATAATTGTTACCTTTATTCTAGCCGCATTTTGATGAACCGCAATCCTTGCAGATAAGGCAGCCTTCTTCATAGACAAGGTTCTCTGACCCGCATTCACCACATTTGCCTTTGGCTTTTGTGCCGTTGGGTATATATTTCTTAAGGGCTCTTTCAACGCCATTTTTCCAGTTATTTATAGACTCACTGTCGAGCCTGAGTGACTGAATCAGGTTAACCACATCCTGTATAGGCATTTCATGTCTTAAAACTCCGGAAATCAGTTTTGCATAGTTCCAGAACTCAGGTTTAAACATATGAGACAGACCACCCATGGTTTTCTTGTATCCATACTTATCTGTATACTGGAAATCATAACGTGTTTTACCATCCTCATCCCTTATCTTGATTATCTTCCCCTTTACAATGCTTTTTGGAATAGGAAACACCTCTTCATCGGCCATACCGGTGAATATCTCATAAGGTCTCCCTTCCTTCAGTCCAACAAAAGCGACCCATTTTTCTTCATTAATATTGAAACGTATCACATCACAATCAAGAACTTTAGGACGTTTGGGTCTCTCCTGGCGAATTTCTGTTTTTCCTGAAATCAGCACTCCGTTTCTTGATCCGTCGCGGTATACTGTAGCTCCTTTACATCCCGATTTCCATGCGGTAAGATAAAGTTCGCTGACAAGTTCCTCTTTTGCATCAGCAGGAAGATTAATAGTGACACTTATTGAATGATCAACCCATTTTTGTATCGCTCCCTGCATTTTAACCTTTGCGATCCAGTCAACATCATTTGCAGTTGCTTTATAATAGGGCGATTTAGCTATGATCTTCTGAATATCCTGCATCTTCCATCCTTAGTCACTTCATCAGGATCATAATTATTGAGTTTAAGCCAGTCGACAAATTTATGATGGAAGACATTGAATTCCTCCCATGAATCCCCTACTTCATCACTGAAATGAGACTTTTACGCTCTTGTCATTCGGATTTACTTTTCTTCTTCTCTTATAAAAGGTGGAAAATATAGGTTCAATTCCGGAAGTGGTCTGGGTCATAAGACTTGTTGTCCCTGTTGGGGCAATAGTCAGAAGTGCAATGTTACTTCTCCCGAATTTTACCATATTATTGTACATGACAGGATCGGCTTCCTTCATCCTCATTATAAAGGGTTGTTCTTTTCTCTTTCTGAGTCATAAATAGCAAACGCTCCTCTTTCTTTAGCAAGGTAGGTGGAGGATTTATAAGCTTCCAGGGCAAGTGTTTTATGAACTTCCACTGAAAAGCTCGTAGCTTCCTCAGTTCCGTATCTTAATCCAAGACCGGCAAGCATATCTCCTTCAGCGGTAATACCTATTCCGGTTCTTCTTCCCTCTTCCGATTTTTTCCTTATATTCTTCCAAAGATTTCTTTCCACAAGTTTAAGTTCTTCATTTTCGGGATCTCCTTCTATCTTGGAGAGTATCGCATCAATTTTTTCAAGTTCGAGATCAATGATATCATCCATTATGCGTTGTGCAAGACCGATATGTTCCTTATAAAGTTCAAAATCAAATTCAGCCTCAGTGGTAAAGGGATTATTAACATAGCTGTATAGGTTGATAGCCAGAAGTCTGCAACTGTCATACGGACACAGAGGTATCTCACCGCATGGGTTTGTTGAAACAGTGGTATAACCCAGGTCGGCATAACAATCAGGAACACTTTCCCTAATATATAGTATCCCAGAACAGAACGCCGGGCTCTGCTGATTTCCATGCATTGTGAATTATTTTGTTCCACAGCTGAGATGCATCAATATCTTTTGCAAACCTGCGGGTCCGGTGGAGTTTATCGGGTATTGCTGCCTGAACATAGTCTTATTTTCAACAGCTCTCATAAAATCATCAGTAAGCTTAACTGACACATTTGCCCCGGTTACCTTTCCGCTTTCAAGTTTTGCATCAATAAATTTCCCGAGTCGGGATGTTTGATGGAGATTGAAAGCATCAGAGCTCCTCGTCTGCCATCCTGGGCCACCTCCCTTGTGGAGTTGGAATATCTTTCCATAAATGGAACCACACCTGTTGATGTAAGAGCGCTGTTCAGTACCGGAGTGCCTTTTGGTCTTATATGTGAAAGGTCGTGACCTACGCCGCCCCGTCGTTTCATAAGCTGAACCTGTTCCTGGTCAATCTTCATTATGCCGCCGTATGAGTCAGAATCACCTTCATTACCAATGACAAAACAGTTTGATAGAGAGGCAATCTGGTATTTATTACCTATGCCAGTCATAGGTCCACCCTGAGGAACAATATATCTGAAGTCTTTCAGAACACTGTAAATAAGCTCTTCAGAAAGAGGATTCCGGTATTTTCTTCTCCATCCTGTGGATTTCCCGTGCCAGCCTCCGTGCATATCATCAGGAGTCTTTTCAAAAAGATTCCCGAAGGAATCTTTCAGTGCATATTTGTTTGCCCATACTCTTGCTGCCAGTTCATCACCTTTAAAGTATTTAATGCTGGCTTCAACTGCTTCATCATGAGTATAAACAGTCTGCTGTTTCTTCTGCTCCTTGAGTCTTTGCCTTCCGCATTTTGTTTTATCACGGGTTCATTTTTTTCTTCAGTTGATTTATCAGTCACAATGGCTGATTCCTGGACAAATAATTCTTCCATAGTTTTTGTTATTCTCTGATTTTAATGAGATTAAACCTCCACTGATATTTTTAGCGGGTAATTGCTAAATTAAGTAAGCAAGACATCTCAATGCAAGAGTAAAATTTTAAGTTTATTAACATTTGACAGACATAGTTATTAACTATTTTGCTTAACAGCTGATTATCTTGATCGTTACGGATTTTTTGATGTTAAAATAATAACACAATCTGATGCAGATTCCCACCAGATGAACCTTTAAAAAAAATTACAGTTCAACCCTGGACAAAACAAAAAAAGAAGGTTGCCTTTATGAGGCAACCTTCCTTTAATGAATAATTATAACAATATTTAGAAGATCAGGCGAATTCCGAGGAGACATCCCCAGGTACTTGCAGTACTGATACTCTTACTTAAAGTAGTCTTCGATGCAAAGTCATCAAGTGAGCTTGCATTAAGTCTGAAGGTAGGTGCGTTTGTGGCATCACCTCTTGAAACAACTGACAAAGGTCTTACATTATCATAGCTTGCCAATGCATTATATGTATAGGTACCCCATTTGTCATTGAGAAGGTTCCCGACATTGAGAATATCGAGACTGAACTGGAGGGTATACTTACGATCGGTACCGAAGTTTGAGAAGATATCCTGAAGGATCTTGCCATCAAAGCGATGGATCCATGGTCTTACTTCACCGAAGCGTTCGGCATATTTACCTTCGCGTGATTTAAGGTATTTATTGCCTTCAACATAATTCCAGAATGCAGTCTGCTGTTCTGCAGCTGTCATCCCGTTTGCATCAGCAAATGTAATATCACTTGCGCTTAGAGGAACATACATCAGGTCAGATGATACACCGTCACCATTAAGGTCATTGGAATAGGTATATGACCAGCGTCCCTGCTGGAATCCCTGGTAAACAAGGGAGAAAGTAGTTGCAAACATCTTGGCATACTCAACTCGGTAAGAAAAGTCACCCACAAATTTATGAGGTGTGGCGAAACCTGAGTAGCTGAGGCCCGGATCATTAAGACTCCCAATGCTGTGTTGGAAGAGAATGCGGAATAGGCTGAAGAACCAGGATTAGAAGTCACGTCTTTTGCCATTGTATAAGTATAGGCAAACATGCCTGAGAACCCGTCTGTGAAATTCTTGGTAAGCTGAGCAGTAAATGAATACTGATAACCTTTTTTGGTATTGCTCAGTTCCATTGCATTACTGACAGTTGGAATTTATCTTTGAAGCAGTTGCTGTTTGTCCAGTAAGGACGGTTATCAGATCCTGCAAGTGTACCGGTAGGAGCTGCCTCGTTGATATTGGTCTGGGTTATTGCATTGATATCCTTTGAATAGATGAACTCGCCTGTGAATACCATGTTCCCAGGAAGTTCAACATCAGTAGCTAAATTTGAACGCCATATCTGAGGGAATTTGAAATTCTTTCCCGACCTGGGCCAGACCCGAACCGTTGGGTAATGAACCCGGGGCGGTTGGAAACAGAGCAGGATTGTCAGCAATGAATTGTTTGTAATCAGGATGGAATGCAAGACCAGCGAGGTTTGCATTTCCCTGGCCCCAGCCAATTTCAGGTACCTGAAGTACACCAGAGTTGGTGGGCTGGTTGGTAAACCATACAAAGGGAAGTAAGCCTGTGAACAGACCCGATCCACCCGTATCTGAAGAGAACGGTCACCTTTGACATCCCAGTTGAAACCGACGCGCGGTGATACAAGCATTTTACTCTTTGGCCATGTACCGACATCCATTTTTTCGCCATTTGCAAAAGTAAGAGCTGAGATAGCAGGATTATCAGTAAGCTTGTTCAGGTAGAAAGGTTTTTCAAGACGTACACCATAGGTAAGTTTGAAATTAGGAGCTACTGACCATTCATCCTGACCATAGATAGCACCCATGCCGAATGTTGCATCTGCACCGGGGGCATCGTTTCCATTAAACCCGTAGGTTACACCGAATCCGATAGGATCTGCGCCATTAATGAAATCGTCAACAGAATTATACCTGTAGTATGACGTTCCCTCGCGAATATACGAGTTCACGAAGAAGAGCCTGTCGAAGGCAATACCTGCTGTTAAGAGTATGTCTGTTCAGGTTAATTGTAAGATTATCAGTAATGCTTAAGAGTCTTGTTCTCAACATTATTATGATAAGTGAAGAGTTCATAACCAAATGACATATACTGGTCGCCACCCTGCCATATGTCAACGAACGGGAAGTAAGATGACGGGCTTGTGCGTGTATCCTGTATGTATGTATAACTGGCAAGAAGTTTATTCGAAATTGTCGGTGTAAAGTTACTGTTCAGTTCACCTGTGATTGAACGTACTGTGTTTTTGAATCCGTAGAATGCATTGGAGAATGCAATCGACTGGCTGCTAATACGTCCTGAGTTACGAGCATTATTGGGTGGTCCGCTGTTGGCGTTGGTCTGCTGATCAGAGGTTCCAACCACATCATTATAACGTAATGTGAATTTATGATTCTCGTTAATGTTCCAGTCTATACGTGCAAGAATTTTGTGATTCTTGTTCTGGAATGCGTCGAAGTTTTCATATTTCCCCGGGTCATAACCATAATTGGTGATAAGAAATTGTTTTACGCGCTCCAGGTCAGCAACTGTTGTACGTGAAATATTCTGATCCGGAACAGCAATACCGTCGGTGCTGGGCTGCCAGGTAACACCAGGAACAGATTCTTTTTCATATTCACCGCTCAGGAAGAAGAATAATTTATTCTTGATGAGAGGTCCGCCAATACGTGCACCATAATTCTGAAGACTGCTTGATCTTGCACCTGCAACCTCATTACCGTCAACCATATTACCAGTAAACGATTTTGGCCTCTGGTACGTGTAGACAGATGCCTTGAAGGTGTTATCGCCACTTTTTGTAACAGCGTTGATACTGGCCCCGGTAAACTGTGAAACGGTTACATCATAAGGAGCCAGCCTTACAGCTACTTCTTCGATAGCATCCATTGAGATAGGTTGTGCATTACCACCCGGAAGCGGATTACTGCTCAGTCCGAAGTTATTATTAAAGGCAGCACCGTCGACAGTGATTGTGTTAAACCTGCCGTCACGACCGCTGAATGAGTTACCCTGCGACTGAGGAGTGTACTTGGAGAAGTCAAGGATACTTCTGCTTACAGAAGGAAGTGACTGCAGTTCCCGGGTACTGACGTTGGTCTGGGCACCGGTTCTTTCTGAGTTAAGAACAGAATTCTTGAGTCCCGCTGTTACCACTACTTCCTTTAAAGCTGTGGTGGACTCAGATAGCTGAGCATCCTGAACATATGTCTCACCCAGTCTGAGTGTGATATCTGTATAAGAACTGGTAGCGTATCCGATAAAAGATACATTCACAGTATAGGGACCACCAACACGCATGTTCTGAATACGGTAGTTACCGGCATTGTCAGCAATCGTAGCGTATTGAGTTCCCGAAGGAACATGAACGGCAACGACACTGGCACCGGCAAGAGCTTCCCCCTTGCTGTCAGTTATCTTTCCGCTCAGAGATGATGTTGTAGCCCCCTGTCCGAACATCAGTACTGATATGAACAGAAAACTCAGCATCGTGAATACACGTTTGATTTGTTTCATAAATTTAGGATTAAGGATTAATAATTTTTTTGCAAGATTATCGTAAATAATTGATTTTTTGGTTACACCGCTATTACAAAAATGTTAATTCCGGCGCAACAATTTACGGCTCTTTGAAGGAACCTATTTCCAAATTTGAGGGATAGTTTTTAACAAGATATTAATACTGTTTGTTAATATCTTTTAGTTCAATTTGTTTGATTATAATGCCAGTTGCCCCGGCATGTTCTTTTACATAATTGCCCGCTGTTCCTGAGGCATGTGCGTATGCTTTTTCATCAGTCAGCCACCCGTCAATTATACTGCTGAATTCATCATAATCCTTAAAGCTTCTGGCTCCGCCGTTATCTATCAGGTCAAGGGCTTCCCTGAACTTTTTATGGTTGGGACCAAACAATACCGGAATGCTCCAGCAGGCGGGTTCAAGAATATTATGTATGCCCTTCCCGAATCCTCCGCCTATTGCTGCAATTGAGGCATACTTATACGCTGAGGAAAGCATACCTATATTGTCAATAAGCATCACTCTTGCATCTGAATGCTCTTCCTTGAATTCTGAAAACCTTACAACACTGGTCTTTATTATTTTCTGCAACCTGTTAATATTCTGTTCATCGATCTCATGAGGTGCAAAAACCCATTTCATCCTATCGGGAAAAGAATTCAGATATCTTGCAATTATCTCTTCATCCTGTCTCCAGCTGCTCCCGACAATCAATAACTTTTCGTTCCTCCTGAAGTTCCTTTAGCTGAGGAATATCCTCTGGCCGACAGGGAGAGCTGAACGACCCTGTCGAACCGTGTATCACCTGCCAGAACAGTACGGCTTAACCCTATTCCTGTAAGCAGGTCAAGTGAGGTCTGGTCCTGGACAAAGATCCTTTGGAATTTTCTGAGCATCTCACGAAAAATGCGCCGTACCAGCGGAAGAAATGCTGGTCATGTCTGAATATGCCGGAGATCAGGTAAAGAGGTATCCTGCGCTTATCAAGAACAGAAATATAATTATGCCAGAACTCATATTTAACAAAAACAACCATATCGGGTCTTACATAGGTCGATGAAGATCCTGGCATTCCGTGGGAGTATCGGCAGGAAGATAACAGACCAGGTCTGCTTTGTCATAGTTCTTTCTTATCTCATATCCTGAGGGTGAAAAAAAGGAAAGTAATATTTTATATTCAGGAAACTCATTCTTTATCAGCTCAATGACAGGTCTGCCCTGTTCAAATTCACCCAGTGAAGCACAATGTACCCAGATAACCTTGTCGCCCTGCCTGATCCTTTCCCTTTAACTTTTCTTTCCATCTCTTTCTGCCTCTTACCCAGAGTGATGCCTTTGAATTAAAAGGAGCTATAATATGAGCCAGGGCTGCAAACAGAAAATTCCCAGGTTGTACAACAGTTTCATGAAGGAAATTGAAGGGCCAAAGTTATGAAAAAAGGTGCAACGGCACAAAAGGGGCAACTGCCCCACAATTTATTCCTTACCTATGGTATTAAAAATAAATTATCTCCTATTTTTGTATGATCATAAACATACTTCCATGGTAAGACTAATAGCTCTTATAATCTCAATCGTTCTGCAGATAATTGCTGCAATAATAGCTTTGAGTTTCATGAAGCTTACCAAATACAGGTTGTCCTGGATCTTCTCTCTATCTCTTTCGTTTTCATGGCTGTACGTAAGATAATCCAGCTCTTTGAGTATTTCAGGGGAGAACCTTCTGAGTTATGGCAGATGATAGATGAATGGATAGGTGTGTTAATTTCCGTGATGATAATTGGAGGGGTAATACTTATCGGGAACTCTTTTACTCACTAAAACGTGGCAGATACTGAAAGAGTCCGTTCAGAGAGGAGGGTAATAAATGCTATAATAAATACTGAGGAGAATGAGAGGAAAAGATTTGCCAAGGACCTTCATGATGGTCTGGGTCCGATACTCTCAACGGTTAAAATGTCACTGTCTGCCCTGAATGAAAGAATTAAGGATCAGGCCGGCAATACAATTCTTAGTAATACTAACCACCTTGTGAATGAGGCTATTAATACAATAAAGGATATTTCGAACAACCTGAGCCCGCATGTACTGTCAAATTTTGGCCTTGCCAGTGCCATAGGTGCCTTTATAACCAAAATAAATCAGACCAGGATTGTCGAGATAGATTTTAAGTCGAATATGGAAAACCTGAGGCTTGAGAATGAAAAGGAAGTTGTTATATACAGAGCTGTATGCGAACTGATAAACAATTCCATACAACACGCGGGAGCCACCAGGATAGAGATTGAGCTGAACAAACACGAAAAATTTATTACCTTGCAGTTTTATGATAACGGCAGGGGATTTGATACTTCCGCACTACGGAAAGAAGATATAAAAGGCATGGGAATATCAAACATTGAAACACGTGTAAAAACCGTCGACGGTGTATTCATACTGGAAAGTACCCCTGGCAAAGGGACAAGTGCTCTGATCAAAATGATTGAATGATCTTGTTTTCATACCTGATGACGATGGAAAAAATTAAGATAATTATTACAGATGACCACCAGCTTTTCAGAAATGGATTGAAGATTCTTCTGAATGCCTTTCCCGAATTTGAAGTAATAGGTGAGGCATCCAATGGCGAAGAGTTTCTTCAGATTCTCCAAAATACACAGGCCGATATTGCACTTATGGACATCAATATGCCTGAAATGGATGGCATAGAAGCCACGAGGAGAGGACTTAAGATGAATCCGGATATTCAGATTATTGCCCTTTCAATGTATGGAGAAGAAGAGTATTACTATAAGATGGTAGATGCAGGAGCTAAAGGATTTCTGGTAAAAGATTCTGATATTTCGGAGGTTAAAGAGGCTATCCTTACTGTCAGAAAAGGTGGCAGCTATTTCTCCCAGGAGCTACTTTACCATGTCATTCAGAAGATCAAACACCGGGAGAATGAAAACAAATCCGCGAACCTGTCTAAAAGAGAGAAGGAAATACTTTTCAAGATATGTGAAGGACTGTCAAACCAGGAGATAGCTGAATCACTGTTCATCAGCAAAAGGACAGTTGATAAACACAGAGCTAACCTGCTTGGAAAAACCAATTCTAAAAACACCGCAAGCCTTATCCTGTTTGCAATTAGAAATAAACTGATCGAGATATAATGGCGGAATCTCATAATCTCGGGAAAAAAGGAGAAGAGCTGGCTTTGAAACACCTCACTGAAAACGGGTTTAAAATTGTTGCAGAGAACTGGACATGGGGCCGGCACGAAATCGACATCATTGCAGAAAAAGAAGATGTGTTGATTTTTGCCGAGGTGAAGACCAGGACCAATGATTTTTTGATGCACCCGGTTACGGCGGTTAACATGGCTAAACAAAAGTCAATGATAAATGCGGCTGATGGGTACATAAGAAGATATAACATTGAAAAGGAGTGCCGTTTTGATGTTATAACTGTTATTAAAAAAGGATCTGATTTCGTTATCGATCATATTGAGGATGCTTTCTATCCGACATTGAGATAAGAAGAACCATGGACATAATATCACTCAGGGATTATTGTCTCGGAAAAGACGGTGCAACAGAAAGTTTTCCTTTCGGAGAGGATACCCTTGTCTTTAAAAGAGATGGTAAAATATTTGCCCTGGTCAACCTCGACGGTGATCTGAGTATAAACCTCAAATGTGATCCTGTTTTTGCGATTGAATTACGTGAGCATTATCCGGCAGTAAGTCCCGGCTATCATATGAATAAAAAGCACTGGAACACAATAAGTATTGATGGTTCCATACCTGATAAGGATATTTTTTCGTGGATAGATCATTCTTTTGAACTAATCAGGTCAAAGAGATAATAAGGGTTATGAACTCTCCTTTTAATCCTGCTGTTTCTGACTTTCCTTTCATGTTTTTGATTTTTTTTAAGCATGTTTTTAAATACAAAATTTTCTAAGATATTTTATTAGCTTAGCACATTATTCCTGAAGAGTTCAGGAGATTTATTTTCAAACTTATTTCAAAATTTTCAGATCATGAAAAACCGTATACTGCTTGCACTGTCTCTCTTTATGGTTATCGCTCCTGCCTACGGGCAGAAGAAAAGTGCAACCTCCGGAAAAGAAGAGGGCTATAAATTTACCCCTGTGGTAGAACTAAAAGCAACACCCGTTAAGAATCAGGCTGCTACAGGAACCTGCTGGGATTTTGCAACTACATCATTTATTGAATCAGAGCTGCTGAGGAAAGGCAAAGGAGAATATGATCTTTCCGAAATGTGGATTGTACGTTTCAATTATGTTGACAGACTTAAAGATAACTTTATAAAGGAAGGAAAAGGTAATCTTGGGCAGGGAAGTGTCGGTCATGACTGGCTGGATGAGTTTGCACAGAACGGAATTGTGCCTGATGAGATCTATACCGGACTTAATTATAGCCTGCCCTATCATAATCACAGCGAACTGAATGCATTTATCAATGCAATTGCCACTGTTCCTGTGAAAAGGAAAAAGGAGAGTGACCAATACTTTGACATCGTAAATGATGTTCTCGATACCTACCTGGGGAAGGTACCACAACACTTTACATATAAAGGAGTTGGCTACACCCCAAAATCATTCACTGCAAGTCTTGGCATCGATCCTAATGACTATGTTGAGATAACTTCATTCACTATATTCCCTTTCTATACACAGGGACTTCTCCCCATACCCGATAACTGGAGAAAGGCCAATTACTATAATGTGCCTGTAGATGAGTTAATAGATATAATGGATTACTCCCTTAATAATGGTTATACAATAGCCTGGGATGCTGATGTTAGTGAGAGAGGCTTTTCCCACAAAAACGGGGTGGCTATCATCCCTGAGATAGAAAATACCGATCACTATTCCAAAGCTGATTTAGCAAAATATGGTAAGATGACACCCGATGAGAGGAAAGCGGAAGCATATAAATTTGCCGGACCTTTCCCTGAAACTGTGGTGACACAGGAATCACGCGAAGAAGGATATGATAATAAGCAGACTACTGACGATCATCTTATGCATATTACAGGTATTGCCAAAGACCAGAATGGTACAAAATATTATATAACAAAGAACTCGTGGGGAACCGAACGAAACCCATTTGGTGGATACCTGAATGTATCTGAGACTTATGTCAGAGCTAAAACGATCTCAATCCTTGTTAATAAAAAGGCAATCCCCCCTGAGATTAAGTCGAAGCTTGGTATTTAAGGGTCTTGCGGTCATTCGGTCTTGCAGTCTTGCAGTCTTGCAGGGACACATGACTTCCGCGACGTATTTTATTCTGCGAGGAGATTACAGCCACGGATATCGCTGTTGTCGAATCGTCCCAGCACTTCAAATGCCCCGTCATCATGAAGCTTTCCCAGGTCACTTGTTGCAATGAAGGAGCATGAATTGATATTTGCCAGATCAATAATATTTATGCCACCTGTTTTACCCTTCTCATTATAGATTGTAAGAGGATCCTGGGGGTCTCTGATCAATATTTTCATCCATGGGGGACAATAAAATATCCCGTTCCCTTTTGAATAAGCCTGGCTGAGAAGTTCTGTCATTCCATATTCAGAATGAACTGTATCTATATTAAGCCTTTCCGTCAGAATGGTGTGTAACTCAGTTCTGGTCAGCTCCTTCCTCCTGCCTTTCATCCCACCCGTCTCCATAACCATGACACCTGACAGATCAGGTGAATATTTTTCAGCAAGGTCGAGCAGCGCAAAACTTACCCCCAACAATAATATCTTACAATTACCTTCTTTACCTTCAGCAATCACATCAAGCAGTTCTCCGATGTCGTCTTTATAGAAGCCACTTCGGGGATGCTTGCTCCTTCTTATGAGGTTATCAGCCATATAGACCAGGGAAGATCCTTCTCTTTCAGTATAAGATGGCAGTATTGCAGCAATCAGGTAATCATGCGGGTCACCATAAAACATCGTGAACGAGTTAAGGAAGCTTTCCCGGTAAAGAGTCAGGTCATTCACATAGTGCTTACCAGGAACAATACCTGTTGTGCTGCTGCTCTCAAAAACCATTTCAACAGGAAGGCTGCCGGTGACCACTTTTTTGTTCCTGAAAAACTCAACCGGAAGGAAGGTTAGAATATCATTCGAATCGCCTGGCTGGCCTGCCCTTCCCAACCCATGCTCGAACTCTTTTAAAACAGTATTGTAATTCCGCTGATGATCATATATCCGCAGTGCAATTTCCCAAAATTCCTCCTGTGTTCTTATTTTGAAGATACTGTCACGGATATCAGCAGTCATTTCAATTGAAAGTTGTGGAGCCGTCAGCCTGGTATGCCCACTGGAAAGAGCATTCTCCATAGGCTACCCCTTCCCTGGTCTCATTCACCGTACTCATTATCCTGAACTTGGCATAATGGTCATTAGAAGTCCGGAAAATCCACACCTGGTTTACCTCTAAGGGATCGACCATATCCTGCCATTGTGAAACAGAAACAGTTTTAAGGTTATCGAAAGCCGAGATTGCAGATGCCTCATCAGGAAAAGCACCAACCTTAAAGAATGACGGATTAAGATTATTAGACTGCAGGGTCAACCTGGGTGGGGGAGTGTCCTGATTAACATAAATTATTATGTCAGGTCCGGGATTCTCAAGTGTTGATACCAGTTTTGCATTTGCGAATGAAAAGCCGTATACATAATACGTGGTTGATTGATAAGTAATGTTATCAATTGTATCGGTACCCTTAATACGGGTATCCTCCGTCTTGGTACAGCCGGTAACCAGTACCGCAAATACCAGAATTATTAATGCTGCTCTTTTCATGACTGATACAAGATTAAAACAAATTCTCCTCTTCCCCCACTCTCCCCATCATTCTTACTACTCTCCCCGAATAGCTGTTATCCCGGGAAGTTTTTTGCCTTCCATATATTCCAGCATTGCGCCTCCACCTGTTGAAACAAAGCTTACCTTGTCAGCCAGGCCATTCTTATTTATAGCAGCAACAGAGTCTCCTCCGCCAATAAGGCTGTAAGTCCCCCTGGCAGTTGCTGCTGCGATAGCTTTTGCCACTGCAGTTGTGCCCTTTGAGAATTTTTCCATTTCAAATACTCCCATAGGACCATTCCAGAGGATTGTTTTTGATTTATCAATAACTGATGTAAACTCAGCAATAGTCTTTTCTGCTATATCAAGTCCCAGCCAACCATCAGGTACTGCATCAACAGCCGATACAGACGTATCTGCATCCTTATCAAACTTGTCAGCATTCAGACTGTCAACAGGCAGGTATAAATTCACTTTCTTTTCCTTTGCTTTCTCGATAAGCCGAAGAGCCAGATCAAGTTTATCCTCCTCACATAAGGACTTGCCTATATTTCCACCCATGGCTTTAATAAAAGTATAGGTCATGCCTCCTCCGATCACAACATTATCAACCGTGTTAAGAAGATTCTCAATGAGAAGTATTTTATCCGATACCTTGGCACCTCCCATGATAGCAGTGAATGGACGCTGAGGCTCTTTCAGGACCTTATCCATAGCGGCAAGCTCACTGTTTATCAGGAATCCGAACATCTTGCTGTCAGCATCAAAGAAGTCAGCTATTACGGCAGTTGTTGCATGGGCACGATGAGCAGTACCAAATGCATCATTGACATATATAGCGGCATAACCGGCAAGTTTCCTTGCCATTTCCTTCTGCCTGACCTTCATCTGTGCTTTAGCTGCTTTTTTCTCTTCATCTGTCACATTATCAGGTAATTTAGGCTTGCCTTCCTCTTCAGGATAAAAACGTACATTCTCAAGAAGCAGAATCTCACCGGGTTTTAAATCCGCAGCCATCTTTTCTGTTGCATCACCCAGGCAATCATCAGCGAACAGTACTTTCTGACCAAGATACTTTTCAAGAACAGGGAGTACTGGTTTAAGCGAGAATTTTTCCATCCGCCCGTCAGGCCTTCCCAGGTGTGACATCAGTATAAGAGAGCCACCATCTTTAATGATCTTATTGATAGTAGGTAATGCACCTCTTATTCTGGTATCATCAGTTACTTCAAAAGTTGTCTTATCAAGCGGAACATTGAAATCAACCCTTACTATTGCTTTCTTTCCCTTGAAGTTAAAGTCTTGAATCATTTTCATGGATCTTATATTTTATTGGTGAATATTTATTCTACCACAAACCTACTGCTTTTTTGGAAATATTTAAATGCAATAAATCAACTTAATATCATAAATAACAGAGCAGCATTCTCCTCTTCTCTGTGAGCTCTGTGGCTCCATGTTGCAACTCTGTGCAAAAAAAAGAACTTACACAGAGAAACACTAAGAACCACAGAGAGACACAGAGGGGCACAGGGAATTATCTACAAATAAAGGATTGAACCATTCACTTCTGATAAATGTTTCCTCTTCGTAAAAGATTAATTAAATTTGAAAAAAAAATTATGGCAAAAGTTACATTAAAAGGAACCCCGGTAAATACAACAGGAGATCTGCCGGTAAAAGGGACAAAAGCCCCTGCATTTACACTTGTGAAATCGGACCTTTCCTCTCTTTCATTGTCTGACCTGAAGGGTAAAAAAGTTATCCTGAGCATTTCACCCAGTCTCGATACCTCAGTATGCGCAACCTCAGTCCGTAAATTCAACCAGATGGCTGCAGGAAAAGCAAACACAGTGGTATTAGCTATAACCAAGGATCTTCCCTTTGCAAGCAGCAGGTTTTGTACTACTGAAGGGATCACCAATGTAAATACACTTTCAGGATACAGGGATTCGGATTTTGGAAAAGCCTATGGTGTGGAAATAACTGAAGGTGGGTTTACAGGGCTGTATGCACGTGCTATTGTTGTTGTTAACGAGGAGGGGAAGGTTACCTATTCTCAGCTGGTGCCAGAGATAGCAACAGAGGCAGATTATGATGCTGCACTCGCCGCTTTGTAATATATTGAAACATTAATCTCCTATGGACTTTTCGCAGATACCGGGACAAAAGGAAATAATTGAAAAGCTATTAAGATCAGTACACGAGGAAAGAGTCAGCCATGCCCAGATCTTTGCCGGTCCCCAGGGCTACGGCAGCATGGCACTAGCCCTGGCGTATGCCCGGTATATAAGCTGTGAGAACAGATCGGAACATGATTCTTGCGGGACATGCAAGTCATGTGTAAAATATGAAAAACTGATCCACCCTGACCTGCACTTTGTGTTCCCTGTTATCAAAGGCAAGAAATCGACCGATCCGGTCAGTGATAATTATATTGAGGAATGGCGTGAGTTTGTTCGTGATTCACCCTATTTTACAATTAATAACTGGCTCGATAGTATCGATGTGGGAAATGCACAGGGAATGATTTTTGCATCGGAAGCATCGGAGATAATTAAGAAGTTAAGCCTAAAGACTTTTGAGTCAGATTTCAAGATAATGATAATATGGCTGCCGGAGAAGATGCATCAGGCTACAGCTAATAAGTTGCTTAAGATGATTGAGGAGCCACCCGACAAAACACTTTTCCTGCTTGTTTCAGAAGAACCCGATAAGGTCATCCCTACCATTTTGTCACGTTGCCAAATGGTAAAGATACCGGCATTTAAAGCAGAGGATATACTAAAATACCTTGTCAGCCGGTTCGGTATTGCACCTGATAAGGCGGCAGAAATATCAAGAGTTTCGATGGGAAGTATGACACGGGCTATTGAGCTATGTGAAAATGAAGAATCATCCCTCTCCAACCTCGATAAATTCAAGAGCCTTATGCGTTTTGCATGGAAACGAGATATTCTTTCCCTTATAGACTGGTCGGAGGAAGTCGCTTCCACTGGCAGAGAAGCACAGAAAAATTTTATCTCCTTTTCCCTGAGGTTATTAAGAGAGAATCTTATGCTTACTCTTGGCCAGATGAAAAACAATCTGGTTTTCCTCCTGGGAGAGGAGGCAACTTTTTCCGGGAATTTTCATCCTTTTATCAATCAGAAAAATGTTTTCCAGCTCACAGATGAGCTCAACCTGGTTTACTCCCATATAGAAGGCAACGGTAATCCGAAGATCATCTTTCTTGATCTGGCCCTTAAAGTGACACGCTTAATCAGATGATGATTATCCTGTTTCTTGAAATTACGCATTTATTGACTATTTTTGCTGTATAATTCCGAAAGGGAAAATTATATGACAGATTACGAAGAACTTCAGGGTCAGAATGGGGAAGAACCCATAATGCCCAATATAACATATAAACCCGGATACAATAAACTGGATTCTTTCAATTGGTTGAAAGATATTCCGGAAGTTCCGGACGGTAGTGATATTGTGGAAATCCGATTTAAAAATACAAGAAAGGGTTTCTTCAGAAATGTAAACAACCTGAGGTTGGAAATAGGAGATGTGGTTGCTGTGGAAGCCTCCCCGGGTCACGATATAGGCAGAGTATCGATGGTTGGGCCCCTTGTTCCTGAACAGCTGAAGAAATTAAAAGCCATTCCCACTCCCGATGATATGAAAAAAGTCTACCGCAAGGCCAAGGCAGTGGATATCCAGAAATGGGAAGAGGCAAAGAATCTTGAGGACACCACAATGCTTCGATCGCGTCAGATATCTGAGGAGCTTAATCTCAATATGAAGATTGGTGATGTGGAGTACCAGGGGGATAAGACCAAAGCTATTTTCTATTACATCGCAGATGAGAGGGTTGACTTTCGTCAACTGATAAAAGTACTTGCCGATGAATTCAGGGTAAGGATTGAGATGCGACAGATAGGTGCCAGACAGGAAGCCGGCAGGATAGGTGGCATAGGTTCATGTGGCAGAGAGCTTTGCTGTTCGACACATATAACCAATTTTATTTCTGTTACTACTACTCATGCAAAATATCAGGAACTGACTCTCAACCCTCAGAAACTTGCCGGTCAGTGCAGCAAACTCAAATGCTGTCTCAACTTTGAACTGGACTGTTATGTGGAGGCACAGAGATCATTCCCTCCCCGCGATATTCCGCTCGAAGCTCTCGATTGTACTGCCTGGTTCCTGAAGATGGAAGTACATAAAGGCATTTATTGGTATTCAACTGACCAGAGCTCATCGGCCAACCTGATAGCTCTACCGGTTGAAAGGGTTAGGGAGATACAGGCTATTAACAGGAAAGGGGAAAAGGTCGACAGACTTAACACGATGGAAGAATCCTGGGAATCGACTCCTGTTTCACAGGATCTGTTGAGAAATAACAGCCTTACAAGGTTTGATCCTCCAGACAGGAAAAATAATCAGAACAGGAACCACATTAAGAGAAAAAAAAGAAGATTCAATGATAAGAGGGAGAAATAGGAATCTATCGATTTTTTTATTGACATCTTTTCTCCTGTTAATGTCATGTGGCAGAAAGGTTGTTTATACCGACACTCATGAAATGCCTGACAGAACATGGAGTCTCATGGATGTGCCTGAATTTCAAGTTCCTGTTACAGATACCGTGACAAAAGAAAATGTTCTCTTCACAATCCGGACAGGGTCTTCCTATCCCTACCGCAATATATATCTATTCGTATCAACCAGCTCACCTGACGGCAGGAAGATAACCGATACCCTGCAATACAACCTTGCAGATGATAAAGGGAAATGGTATGGTAAAGGATTGGGCGATATTCATGAGCTGAGCCTTCCATATAAGTCAAATGTATTCTTCCCTGTAAAAGGCACCTATATCTTCAGAATTCAGCATGGAATGCGTATCGAAGATCTTAAAGGCGTGTATGATGTCGGATTGAGAATTGAAAAAGTCAGCAAATAAATATTTGGGTAGTGGGTAAGAATAAACTTGCAAAATGGGCTGAGTTAAGATCTTTTGACAATGTTATACAACCCGCGATTGACGATGTGTCAGGGAAGGCCCATCCCGTAAAAGGAGCCTGGAGGGAAAAGATATTCCATAATGATAACCCTGTAGTATTGGAGCTTGGATGTGGTAAGGGTGAATATACAATAGGCCTTGCAAGCATGTTCCCGGATAAAAACCATATAGGGGTCGATATAAAAGGAGCCAGGATGTGGAGGGGAGCTAAAACATCTAATGAAAGAAATTTAGTCAATGTGGCTTTTCTCAGGACAAGAATAGAGTTTATAAATTCATTCTTTGCTGAAGACGAGGCAGACGAGATATGGATTACCTTTCCTGATCCACATGTGGGTGGCAGAAATTCCAACAAGAGACTCACATCTCCCTGGTACCTGAATACATACCGCCGCTTCCTTAAAGACAGGGGTATGGTGCATCTCAAAACCGATAACAGAGAACTCTTTGATTTTACCCGGAACATTGTAACACATAATCATCTTGATCTCGTGTTCTCCACTACTGACCTTCATTCGGGAAATAATAAACCTGAGCTGCTCACTTCCTACAGAAAATACCAGCCGGAAGGATCTGTTTTATTAAGCTCTTTTGCAGATGATATCCTTTCAATACGAACTCACTATGAGGATATGTTTATAAAAGAGGGATCGAAGATCTACTTCCTCTCTTTCATTCTTGATAAAAACAGAACTATTGAAGATGCCTCACAGGGAACAAAAAGATAACAATGACTTCTTCTCAAGGGTCTATGATGTGACCCGCCAGGTACCCTATGGAAGAGTAACTTCCTATGGAGCGATTGCCCGGTATCTTGGCTCAGGCCGATCAGCGCGCATGGTAGGCTGGGCACTCAATGCTTCACATAGCAGCAGTGGTTTCGTGCCTGCCCACAGGGTGGTAAATCATAATGGACTTCTAACAGGGAAACATCATTTTGGAAATTCCTCAACAATGCAACAGCTCCTTGAAAATGAAGGTATCACCGTGGAAGATGATGCTGTCGTAAATTTCCGGGAGAAATTCTGGGATCCCCTTACAGAACTGAAATAGAAATTTTGTAATCTGCCTTTTTTTTGGTAAAATTGCAGCTTATTTATATTTGATTTAAATAAAAATAGGATCGGAGATAAGTAAGTATAGTTAAACGGTTTTAAATCAGAATTTAAGATGATTTCAGAACAACAGATTTTAAAATCTCTTTCCGGGATAGTACATCCAGATACGGGAAAAGATATAGTCAGCACAGGAATGATATCAGCAATTGGTACAAGCAAGGATGGAATATCAATTACATTAACCCCTGAAAGATCGAATGATCCATTTATATCCTCGATAAAAAGCGTTATCGTCAAAACATTAAAGGAGGAGTTCGGTCCGGATACTGTCATTAATGAAATAAAAGTTGAACCTAAGGTTATTGTCGGTAAGAAGAAGGAACCCGAGCGTGACATATTACCGGGAGTAACAAATATTATTGCAGTATCATCAGGAAAAGGAGGCGTTGGCAAAACGACCATTGCTGTCAACCTGGCCATTGCTCTTGCCCGCAAGGGTTATGATGTGGGTTTGCTTGATGCTGATGTGTTTGGTCCCTCAGTCCCCAAGATGATCAAGGAAGAACACTACAGACCGGAAGTAAAAAGGGAGAAAAATATAGACATGATTGTCCCTCTTTCAAAATACGGGATAAAGATATTGTCGACAGGTTTTTTTGTAGATCCCACTGATGCTGTCATCTGGAGAGGTCCTATGGCATCGAACTTTCTCAAACAATTGATAACACAGGGTGAATGGGGAACCCTCGATTTTCTCCTGGTTGATCTGCCCCCCGGAACAAGTGATATCCACCTGACGCTTGTACAGGAAGTTCCTGTTACCGGAGCCATAGTTGTTACGACACCACAGGCAGTGGCCCTGGCTGATGCTATAAAAGGTATATCCATGTTCAGGAGTGAAAAAATCGAGGTCCCGGTTATCGGACTGGTGGAGAACATGTCGTGGTTCACACCTGCAGAACTTCCATCCAGTAAGTACTATATATTTGGTAAAGACGGGGGAAAAGAGTTGTCAGAAAAGATGAACGTATCCCTTCTTGGCCAGATACCTCTTGTACAGAGTATTTGCGAAGGAAGTGATAATGGTGAGCCGGTTGCTCTTACCGACTCAGTTACAGGAAATGCATTTATGGATCTTGCTACCGCCCTCATTGAAAAAACAGAGCAGAGGAACAGAGAGCAGAGACCAACTATTAAAGTTGAAATGACCAAGTAAAAACCAAGAATTAATAATGGAAGCTACAATAAAAGACCGTGTATTACAAGCCCTTAACAGGGTTCGTCCCTATCTGCAGACAGATGGCGGTGATATTGATCTCATTGATGTAACTGAGGATATGACTGTCACTGTAAAACTGACAGGAGCATGCCAGGGTTGCCCCTTCAGTATGCAAACCCTGAAGGCCGGTGTGGAACAGGCAATAATGAAGGAAGTTCCTGAAATAAGAAGAGTAATATCAGCCTGAGGAAGCACTTACTCCCAAATTTATTTACCTTTGGAATACTATACACAAATTTAGTCAGTTATAGTATTAAAAGTCAGTTGTTGGCTTCACGGAATACATTATATAAGTATCTCTTGATAGTTGGCCTGTCACTACTGGTGACAGATTGTTCGGTTGAAAAGAATACGGACGCAAGCCGCTTTTATAATAGTCTGACTGCAAAATACAATATTTATTTCAATGGATATGAGAGCTTTAAAGCAGGGCTGAAAAAGATAGAAAACCAATATGAAGACGATTATGCGGAGCTCCTCAGGGTGTTTGAATTCAGTGACCCCTCAACAGTTCATATTGTTCGTCTGATATGGAACGAGCCATCCAGAAGGCTTCAAAACTTATTTCCCTGAAATCAATCACAGCAAAACCCGAGATAAAGGCAAAGAATGAACTTACTGAGAAAGAGAAGGAATTACTCGACAGAAAAGAATATAATGAATGGGTCGACGACAGTTACCTGCTAATTGGTAAAGCCCGCTTTTATAAACACGAATTTAATGAAGCAAAGGCAGTATTGAGCTATTGTACTGTTGAGGCCAATGATCCTGCCATAAAGAAGGAAGCAACAATATGGCTTGCCAGGATAGAGGATGAAACAGGTAACTATACGGAATCATCCAGATTGTTGAGCGGGTTGGATATTAATGGGGATTACGCACGATCGTTGAAAACAATGTACTATACCACATCAGCGGATATGTACATTAAACAAAAAAGATATTCCGAGGCAATTGAGCCTTTAACCAGATCTCTCGAGTATATTAAAGGTAAAAGGAAAAGATACAGGTTAACTTACCTGCTTGCACAGTTATATGAACATACCGGAGACGCGGCCAGGGCTACAAAGCTATACAGAGAAGTTGTCAAGATGAATCCTCCTTATGACGTGGAATTCAATGCCAGGATCAATATTGCCGGGGTATTTGATGTGAACTCGGGCAATCCTGAAGAGATTGGAAAAGAGCTTGAGAAAATGCTTAAAAATCCAAAGAACAAAGATTTTCAGGATCAGATTTATTACGCTCTTGGTAACCTTTCAATGAAAGAGGGTAAAAAGGCTGAAGCACTGTCTTACTACAGGAAATCAGCTTCCGCAGCATTCCAGAACACCAATCAGAAAGGCAGAGCTTACCTTGCAATGGCAACCTATTATTATGACCTGCCCGATTATATAAAAGCCGGTAAGTACTTTGACAGTACAATTTACTTTCTCGATCAGAAACATCCTGATTACCAGGCGCTGAAGACAAAATCAATAAACCTTAACTCCCTTGTTTCACAGCTCACTGTCATTCAGAGAGAAGACAGCCTTCAGAGAATAGCTATGATGTCACAAACCGACAGGGACAATCTTATCGCAACTATTATAGATAAAATAAACAAAGCTGAAAGCGAAGGCAAAACTACAGGATATGCCGACAGGTATAATCTGGGTCAGTATTATGAAAATGAGAGACGATTTCAGGGGAATATCAACCAGGAAGGAAAATGGTATTTTTATAACCAGACAGCGCTTACCTTCGGCCGGACTGAATTCCGAAGACGCTGGGGTGACAGGAAGCTTGAAGACAACTGGAGAAGGTCAAACAAAGCAAGAGTAAATATATTACAGGAATCGGCAATTCCTCCTGATGGTCAGACTGCCGGGACAGATACAACCACAACTGTAGCGGATTATAAGAAACCGGAATACTACCTGAAGGATCTGCCATTGAATGACTCACTCATGGCGCTATCAAATGATCGCCTCTCCAATGCCATGCTTAACGCCGGAAAAGCCTTTACAGAAAAAATTTCTGATCCTGTTAAGGCTACTGAGACGTTTGAATCACTTATCAACCGGTTTCCGTCCAGTGAACTTGTACCAGAGACACTATATAACCTGTACCAGGTAAATAAAAATAATAATACCACAAAAGCAGAAACATACCGTCAGCGTCTGTTGTCAAAATATCCCGAAAGTGAATTTGCAAAGATATTGTCAGATCCGGCTTACTACGAAAAGAAAGTTGCCACCATGAAGAGGAATGAACAGCTTTATGAGAGTGCGTTTGATCAATATAACAAAGAACAGTTCACCGCGACCATTTCAATATGTGACAGCGTATTAAAGATGGATCCGCAGAATGATCTTGCCCCTAAATTCATGCTTCTCCATGCCTACTCGATAGCCAGGATAAGTGATGAAAGAACATTTAAAGCAGAACTGAACAGCCTTATAAAGAAATGGCCGGAAACTGAAGAGAGTAAAAAAGCTGCCGAGATGGTAGCGTACCTTAACCGGAAAGTTCCCGAGCTGAAGGTTGAGGAAGACAAGCAGATCGCAGCAGAATTATATGTAGCAGATACTTCTGCCGTTCATGTATTTGCCATAATAATAAATGATCCGGTATTCAATATAAATCAGGCAACATTCGATGTGATCAGTTACAATATAGACAACTATACAAATAATAATTATAAGACAGAAGGATCGCTGATCAATAATAAATATATCATGATAACTGTATCCGGTTTTAAAAACTTCACAGCTGCCATGAATTATTACAAGTCTTTCAAGCTCGCGGATCCGGTAAGAAACCAGAAGGGTTCTCCAATGCTATCCTTTATCATTAGCAATGAGAATCTTAAGGTTCTGAATGATGATAAGGATCCGGAGCGGTACTGGCTGTTCTTTACTGACAAATATAAGGAATGAGAAAGATAAGGATACTCTGGACCGACGATGAAGTTGAAGCCCTTAAACCTCATATATTATTCCTTCAGGATAAGGGATATGAGATCGATACATGTTCAAACGGGAATGATACCATCGACCTTGTCAGACAAAACTGGTATGATCTGATATTCCTTGATGAGAATATGCCGGGATTAAGCGGGATAGAGACACTGAAACTTATAAAGGGAGTCCGGACAGATATTCCGGTTGTGATGATCACAAAGAGTGAGGAAGAAAATATCATGGAAGCAGCTATAGGCTCGGAGATAGCAGATTACCTCATCAAACCGGTGAAACCAAACCAGGTTCTTCTTGCCATAAAAAGGATACTTGACCATCGCAGGCTGGTGACTGAAAAGACCACAACAGACTACCGGCAGGAATTCAATGTCATAAGTAGTATGATCTCATCAGCATCATCATTCAATGACTGGGCAGAGCTTTACAGAAAGATAGTCTTCTGGGAATCAGAGCTGGAAAAGTCAACCGATTCGGGGATGGATGAGATCCTCCTGATGCAGGAGAATGAAGCAAACAACGCCTTCTCAAGATTTATTATGAACAATTACCTTAGATGGCTGGAACCACAGAACCGTGATAAGCCTTTGCTTTCACCCTTGCTCTTCACACAGAAGATTTTCCCCCAGGTGCATCCCCATAAACCTCTATTTTTCATCCTCATTGACAACTTGAGGTATGATCAGTGGAAAACCATCTCTGCGGAACTTACAGGATTATTCAGGCTTATCGATGAAGATATCTATTTCAGTATACTGCCCACGGCAACACAATTCAGCAGGAATGCCATCTTCTCAGGAATGATGCCGTCAATGATAGCAGAAACGAAGCCGGAAATGTGGATTAATGATGATGAAGAGGAAGGGAAAAACAATTTTGAAGAGGAGCTCTTTCAGAATCAGTTAAACATGAAGGGTTTAAAATATAAATGGTCATATTATAAAATAGGTAACAGTTTTGAAGGGAAAAAGGTTAATGAGAAAATTCACTCCATGCTTGAGAATGATATCAATATTCTCGTGTTCAACTTTGTCGATATGCTATCCCATGCAAGGACTGATGTGGGACTGATACGCGACCTGGCCAATGATGAAAGAGCTTACAGAAGTGTAACACGTTCATGGTTTCTTCACTCATCACTATTTGAACTACTCAGGACCATCGCCACTCAACCTGTAAAAGTCATTTTCAGTACTGATCATGGAACGATAAGGGTTCAAAATCCTGTTAAGGTCATTGGTGACAGGAAGACTTCATCCAACCTGAGATATAAGATGGGCAGAAGCCTCGACTATGACCCTAAGAAAGTATTTGAGCTTGTAAACCCTGAAAAGGCTTTCCTCCCAAAGACAAATCTAAGCTCAAGGTATATATTCGCCCTCAACAAGGATTACCTGGTCTATCAGAATAATTTCAACCACTTTGCTACCTATTACAAGGATACCTTTCAGCATGGTGGCATATCAATGCAGGAGATCATGTTGCCTGTTGCCACTCTCGAGCCTGTATAACAACACACCCACAAATTCTTATGGTAATAGTAATCAAAGACAGGAAACATCTTCACTCAGCTGCAAAACAGCTACTTGAATTTTGCAGAGACAGTAAGATATTTGCTTTTTATGGATCAATGGGTGCAGGAAAAACAACTATAATAAAAACCATCTGCGAAATATTAGGAGCTGAGGATTTAGTCAGCAGTCCTACTTTCACCCTTGTTAATGAATATAGAACATCGGGAGGAGAGTCACTTTATCATATCGACTTTTACAGGATCAGGAAGACCGAAGAGGTTTATGACTTTGGGGTGGAAGAGTATCTGTACGGTGATTCATACTGTTTTATTGAATGGCCCGAGCTTATTGAGGAGATCCTTCCACCCGGGACAGTCAGGATCCAAATTTCAGTGGGAAAAGATGAATCCCGGAGGCTTTTGATACCATAAAATTAACTGATTTGTTCTTCAAAATATATAACTTTGAGAAAATAACCCTGATCCAACTATGAACGAAAAAGGTAAGAACGGAAATGTCACTTTTGGCAATACGGCGTTCATGCCAAAAGAAGAGCTTCTGGAGACAGCTGTCAAAAACCGGAAGATAACAATCGGTATCCCATGCGACAAAAAGGACGATGAGAAAAGGGTGGCTCTGACACCGGAGGCGGTTAACCTTCTTGTTGAGAGCGGTAATGAAGTGATTGTTCAAAAAGGAGCAGGAGTGGGTGCCAATTATAGTGACAAGGATTATAGTGAAAACGGAGGGCTTATCAGCGATTCACCTGCACGAGTATTCAGTTCTGATGTAATTATAAAAGTCGCTCCATTCTCTTCGAAAGACACGGACTACCTTAAAGGCAATCAGCTTGTTATATCATATTTAAATGTGCTTAAGCTGAGTGAGGAGACTCTTGCCAAAATGATCAGAAAGAAGGTAACAGCCATTGCCTTTGAAAAGATACGGGATATTGACGGTGAATTTCCCGTAGTTGAGTCGATGAGCGAAATATCAGGTATCACCTCCCTTCTGATAGCTTCCGAATATCTAAGTAATATGCATGGAGGCAAGGGGGTTATGCTCGGGGGAATAACAGGTGTAACCCCTACCGAGGTTGTTATTCTCGGAGCCAATACTGCAGGAGAGAGCGCAGCCAGGGCCGCCATTGGACTGGGCTCGACAGTAAAAATATTCGACAGCTCATTGAACAGGCTCAGGAAATTCCAGAACCAGCTTGGCAGGCGATTACAAACCTCAGTATTTCATCCACAGGTCCTGAGCAAAGCACTGAAATCGGCTGATGTGCTTATCGGAGCCATCGAACTGGAGGATCTTCGTCCATGGTATTATATAACTGAAGATATGGTCCGTAACATGAAAAGGGGATCTGTCATAATTGACTTAAGTATTGATCGCGGGGGATGTATAGAAACTACTGAGTGCCGTGCTCTTAAGGATCCTGTTTATGAAAAACATGGAGTGATTCATTTTTCTGCATGGAACCTGCCATCGCGTGTCGCCCGTACTGCATCAATTGCGCTGAGTAATATCTTCACCCCACTCATTCAGGGTCTGTCCGATTCATCAGGTGTGACCCAGCTACTCAAGAATGATCGCGGAGTAAGAAACGGTGCTTACCTTTATAATGGGATGCTGACCAATGAAACACTTGGGCAGAAATTTGGTATTCTGTCGAAGGACCTTGATCTTCTTCTTTCAGCATTCTGACACTCAGATATACCTGAGTACTGATCTCCCTTCCTCAACAGCCAGTCTTGCCTTTCTACCTATATAGAAGGCCCTGTTATCATTAATATGTCCCGCAGGAAAATTGAAATAGACGGGATAATCATATTCCCGCACGGCATCATAAACAGTTTCCTCTATGGTCTTCCCCCAAGGTGTCCTGGAATCGCTAATATCATCCATTCCTCCAACAAGCAGAGCTGCCAGATTCCTGAGTTTGCCCGCCAGCTTCAGCGAGGTAAGCATCCTGTCGATATGGTAAAAATACTCCCCGGTCTCTTCAATGAATAAAATTTTGCCCCTGGTAGAGGGCTCAGCCGGGGTGCCGGTAAGGCCAAATATAAGTGACAGATTACCCCCGGTAATTTCCCCCTCAGCTTCCGCAGGACTCATTACAAGACCATCCCATTCATAACTTACCGGTTCACCAAATAACACCCCCTTTAGTGAGGAGAAGCACTCCCTGCTCTTTTGTGCATTACTAAAATTCAGGGGCATCTCGGAATGTACTGACATTAAACCACATACCTCGTTTAGCCACATATGCAAAACCGTAATATCACTAAACCCGGCGAACCATTTAGGGTAATTGGTCAGCGGGGAAAAATCCACATGGTTTATAATCCGTGAAGCACCATAACCCCCTCTTGAGCAAATTACAGCTTTGACTGAACGGTCACTGACAGCTTCCTGCAGATCGGCAAGCCTTTCGGTGTCACTTCCGGCGAATGGTCCGTATTGTTTTGAAGCATTCTTCCCAACCTGAACCTTTAGTCCCCATTTTTCAAGGAACACAACAGCATGTTCCAGCGTCTGACTCTCGATTCTGTAAGAAGGAGAAACAATTGCAACCACATCACCCGTATCAAGAAAATCAGGCTGTATCTTTGTATCAGACATTTAAACAATAAAATAAGATATGTAATTAAAGTGCATATAAGATTAGAGTTCCTAAAGGTACAAATTATTATATTTGTGCAGTTTTCTAACTGCCTATTATTCATTATCAACACCATGAAGAATTTCAAAAGATATCTTATCACCTCAGCCCTTCCCTATGCAAATGGCCCGATCCATATAGGTCACCTCGCCGGTGTCTATGTCCCATCAGATATTTATACCAGGTATCTGAGAATGAAGGGGGTGGATGTGATATCAGTATGCGGATCAGATGAACATGGTGTGCCAATTACCCTTAAAGCCCGCAAGGAAGGAGTTACTCCTCAGGTTATTGTTGACAGGTATCATGCCATCAACAAAAAAGCCTTTGAGGATTTTGGTATTGCTTTTGATATCTACTCCAGGACATCCAATAAGGTACATTATGACACGGCTTCGGAATTCTTCAGGATCCTCTATGATAAAGGTGAATTCACTGAGAAATCTTCTGAACAATACTATGATGAAGAAGCCAGGTGCTTCCTGGCCGACAGGTATATTACCGGAACATGTCCGCATTGTGGTAATGAGAATGCTTATGGCGATCAGTGTGAGAAATGCGGAACATCACTAAGCCCTAACGAACTTATTGACCCTCACTCAACAGTAAGTGGAAGCAAACCTGTATTACGGGAAACACTTCACTGGTATCTTCCCCTGGATAAATATGAACCATGGCTAAAGGAATGGATACTAAATGAGCATAAAGACTGGAAAACAAATGTATTCGGACAATGTAAATCCTGGCTCGACCAGGGCTTGCAGCCCAGAGCAGTAAGCCGTGATCTTGACTGGGGCGTTCCCGTCCCTGTTGAAGGTGCTGAGGGGAAAGTCCTCTATGTATGGTTCGATGCCCCTATCGGATATATTTCAGCTACGAAGGAACTGACTCCCGACTGGGAAAAATACTGGAAAGATCCGGAAACAAGGATGATACATTTCATAGGGAAAGATAATATCGTTTTTCATTGTATCATATTCCCATCCATGCTCAGAGCGGAAGGAAGCTTCATCCTTCCTGATAATGTTCCGGCAAATGAATTCCTGAACCTTGAAAACGATAAAATATCTACTTCAAGGAACTGGGCGGTATGGTTGCATGAATATCTTGAGGAATTTCCCGGTAAGCAGGATGTCTTAAGATACTCACTCTGTGCTAATGCACCTGAAACTAAAGATAATGACTTCACCTGGAAGGATTTCCAGGCAAGGAATAACAATGAGCTCGTTGCAATCCTGGGGAATTTCATCAACAGGGCGCTTGTCCTGACAAATAACTATTACTGCGGAAGCGTACCGGAAAGAGGCGTGACAGATGAGAATGACAACTATGTTCTCAATGAGATAAAAAATATAAAAGAAAATACTGAAGCCAGTCTTGAGGCCTTCAGGTTCAGGGAAGCTTTAAAAGAAGCCATGAACCTTGCCAGGCTGGGCAATAAATACCTTGCCGATGCTGAACCATGGAAGGTAATAAAGACTGATCCGGAGAGGGTTAAGACGATCATTAATATCGCTTTACAGATAACAGCCAATCTCACAATAATCTGTGAACCTTTCCTCCCATTCTCAATGGAGAAACTGGGACAGATGATCAATTTCCGTGAGATGAACTGGAAGAATGCCGGCAGGACTGACCTTCTTCTTCCCGGACATAATATCAACAAACCGACACTATTGTTTGAGAAAATTGAAGATGCAGAAATAACCAGGCAGATCGATAAACTTCTTGCAACGAAAAAAGCTAATGAATCGTCATCAGCACAAGCAGCCCCGGCAAAAGAGATGGTTAATTTTGACGACTTCACTAAAATAGACATCAGGACTGCCACAATCCTTGAAGCTTCGAAGGTTCCAAAGACCAATAAGCTTCTTAAGCTAACAATTGACACTGGCCTGGATATACGGACTATTGTATCGGGTATTGCTGAAAATTATGAGCCTGAAGCAATTATTGGCAGGCAGATATCAATAGTTGCCAATCTTGAACCCCGGAAGATAAAAGGAATTGAGTCAAAAGGGATGATCCTCATGGCTGAGGACAGGAACGGAAAACTTGTAATGATGTCGCCTTCTGAGAATGTCAGTAATGGCAGTGTTATAAAATAAGTGAAGCTGAGTATCTATCTATTTTCCTGAGATCCAGGAACCGGGAAATTTTGTGGCTATACTGTCTTTTTTCAGCCTGGCGTTATGGATATTTGCACATCCCATGGCCCTGACACGGAAGAATCCGTTGGGAGCAGGGACAATATCAGGTTCAAAACCTTCTTTTTTTAGCATATCGACCTGGCTGAGAGCATTCTCCTCTGACTTAAAGCTACCTGTAATTATATAATAGTTCATCTCAGCCATAGTTCCGGTTACCTTTTCCGCCACTGTAGCCGGCTCATCTGAAACACTTGCCGGGGTTGATTCCGCTATTGGTATGTCAGTCTTCTCACCGGTGACGGGTTCTTCCTTAACGCTCTCATCAATAGCCTTCTTATTATGTTCAAATTCAGCTGTTATAAGAGGATTGAGGTTGCTTGTCTCAACCTTTGATCTGAAAAGATCGGTTTTAAGGGGTACAGCCAGTACTACTGCCAGAAGCGGAATAAGCACAGCCGCTCGCCAGAGGATTTTTCTCCTGTGTGCCTGTTTTACAGGATCAGCATCAAGATGTCTTGTGATACGCTTTCTGGCATCGTATCCCTCCAGAGGCATGCACTGAAATGAATCAAGGCCATACGAATCGAGATGATAATTTACTGTTCTGTCGGGTTCAAACTGGACATTCCCTTCATGATTATTGGAAAAGCTGCCGATTTTTTCAAAGGTTACCTTCTCTCCTTTCTCAAGCTTCTTCTTAATACCGGTAACGAATTCATCAACCAAATTCCTTGCATCACCATAGTTGATCCCCGAGGTGCCGGAGATCCTTCCTATAAGCAAGCCATCGTTATGATTAAGATTCCTGTTGAAGGAGATTTGCTTTACAGGAGGATAAAAAGTACCGTCTGACTTGTTAATCTGAGCTGGCGTGTAATTTCCAATGAACCCGCCAAATCCCGGTACAATAACACAATCGTGTCCGAAAAGTAATTCCCTTATAAAAGCAGTTATATCCAATTGAATCTGTTTTTCCAGTTATACAAATTTAAGAAAATTTATTTTAAAGTCGCTTAAAAAAGACCTGACATCAATATTTCTTTCTTCTTGAAATTACTTAGCCGGAATATTATTTTTCAGTTGGCAACAGATGGTGCCTGGCAGAATTATTTCCTTAAATATAGTATCTTCGTAACTGGTAAAATTGTAGTATTATGAGGGAAATACAGATGGTTGACCTGAGGGCCCAATATGAAAAACTCAGTGATGAAATTGATTCAGCCATTAAATCAGTACTTGAATCAACTGCTTTTATAAAAGGCCCAGATGTCAGACTTTTCGAGGAAGAACTCCGAGAATATATGGGAGTTAAGCATGTCATTTCATGTGCCAACGGGACCGATGCCCTGTACCTGGCGCTAATGGTTCTGGACTTAAACCCGGAGATGAGATAATTACAACTGATTTCACATTCATTTCAACAGTGGAGGTTGTGGCTCTTCTTGGCTTCAGGCTGGTGATAGTCGATCCTGATCCGGTAACATTCAATATATCAGTTGAAAATATTAGAAAAGCCATTACTCCCCGTACCCGGGCCATTGTGCCTGTTCATCTTTTTGGACAGTGTTCCGACATGGAGAGCATAATGGAACTTGCCAGGTTAAATACCTTTATATTATTGAAGATGCAGCCCAGGCAACCGGTACAGATTATCTGTTTCGTGACGGATCAACAAAGAAAGCTGGAACGATAGGGGATATTGGAACTACCTCATTTTTCCCTTCCAAAAACCTGGGTTGCTATGGGGATGGAGGAGCCCTTTATACAAATGATGACCTTTGCAAAAAAAATAAGGAGTATTGCCAACCATGGAATGAAGGTGAGATATCATTATGATGATATCGGGATCAACTCCAGGCTGGACACAATCCAGGCTGCAATACTGAGGGTGAAGCTTAGGTACCTTTCACAGTTCAATGAGGCCAGGAGAATACAGTTGCCGATTTTTATGATGAGGCTTTTGCAGGATGTAAATCACTTTTAACACCTGTCCGTTCGGCTTCTCATCCCATATTTTTCACCAGTATACTCTCAGGATCCAAAACGGCAAAGGGATGAGCTGAAGAAGTATCTTGAATCGAGGAACATACCCGCAATGGTTTATTATCCCGGGCCTTTGCATATGCAGGAAGCATACAAGTATCTGGGATACGGGAAGAAAGATTTCCCAGTTACTTCACAGCTTATGTAAGGAGGTCTGTCCCTTCCTGTTCACCCTGATATGGAGCAGGATCAACTTGATCATATTGTACTCAAAGTATTGAATTTCTTCGATTAATAGCTAATATGGATAAAGAATTTTTTCGCTCATGAAACCACAGTTATCGATGATGGCTGTAAGATTGGAAAAGGAACAAAAATATGGCATTTCAGTCATGTCATGACAGGTTCGGAAATAGGTGAAAACTGTAATATAGGACAGAATGTGGTTATTTCTCCGGGGGTGATACTTGGGAAAAATGTTAAGGTGCAGAACAATGTCTCAGTTTATACCGGAGTTATATGCGAGGATGACGTGTTTCTGGGACCTTCAATGGTCTTTACAAATGTTATAAATCCACGCAGTGCTGTGATCCGCAAGGACCAGTATCTTAAAACCCTTGTCGAAAAAGGAGCTTCCATAGGTGCCAACTCAACCATTATTTGTGGCAATACCATTGGACGGTATTGTTTTATCGGCGCCGGAGCAGTGGTTACCAGGGATGTCAAGCCCTATGCGCTTGTGATGGGCAATCCTGCAAGACAAACAGGCTGGATAAGTGAATTTGGACATAAACTTATACTTTGACAACAAGGGGTATGCCACATGTCCAGAAAGCCATGACAGATACCGTCTTGTGAACAACATGGTTTCTAAAATAATTTAGTATTTTTGTTCTCCCGTAAAGGAATTACCAATGACAGAGAATCCAAAAAATTTTGGGATAATAGGTGTTGCAGGTTATATAGCAGTAAGGCATCTGAATGCAATAAAAGAGACCGGAAATAATCTGCTTGCCAGTCTCGACAAATTTGATAGTGTTGGCCGCATAGACAGTTTCTTCCCGGAAAGTGATTTTTTTGTTGAGTTTGAAAGGTTCGACAGGCATTTTGATAAGCTGAAACGAACCGGGACAAAAATTGATTATGTAAGCATATGTTCTCCTAATTACCTGCATGACTCACATATCAGGTTTGCCCTCAGGCATCAGGCTGATGCCATATGCGAGAAGCCGATAGTTCTTAATCCCTGGAATGTTGAAGCTCTTAAGGAGATTGAAAATGAGACGGGACGCCATATTTATACAGTTCTCCAGTTAAGACTTCATCCGCGTATAATTGAGCTGAAAAAGAGGATTGAATCCGGACCCAAAGATAAAATATATGATGTCGACCTGTCATATATAACCAGCAGGGGTAACTGGTATTATATTTCCTGGAAAGGTGATATTCAGAAGTCTGGTGGTGTTGCCACAAATATTGGGATACATTTTTTCGATATGCTGAGCTGGATATTCGGTGAAAGGAAAAATAATATTGTTCATGTTACCACCCCGGACAAAGCAGCAGGATATCTTGAACTTGAAAAAGCGAGGGTGCGATGGTTTCTTAGTATTGACTATAATGACATACCTGCAAATATCAAATCCACAGGGAAAAGGACCTTCAGATCAATAACTGTCAATGGTGAAGAAATTGAATTCAGTGAAGGATTTACAGATCTCCATACAGAATCTTACAGGGAGATACTGGCAGGAAAAGGATTCGGACTTGATGATGCCAGGCAGTCAGTAGAAACAGCCTATTTAATAAGAAATGCCAAACCCATTGGTTTACAAGGCAATTTTCATCCTATACTTAAATCAATTAAATAATATGTACAGTAAACTGGTAAATAAAGAGACGAAACTTTCTGTTATTGGTCTCGGCTATGTCGGTCTCCCCATTGCTCTTGAGTTTGCAAAACAGATTGAAGTAATTGGCTTCGATATCAAACCCGAAAGAGTTGAACTTATGAAAAAGGGGATTGATCCCAGTAATGAGCTTGAAGCTGATGCATTCAAAAGAAGTGATATTGTTTATACAAGCAATCCTGATGACCTTAAGACTGCATCTTTTCATATCATTGCGGTACCAACACCTACCAACAGGAACAATCTGCCTGATCTTACTCCTGTCCTCGGTGCATCTGAAACAGTTGGCAAAGTGCTTAAGAAAGGAGATTACGTTGTGTACGAGTCAACAGTATACCCGGGATGTACAGAAGATGACTGTATCCCTGTTCTGGAAAAATACTCCGGGTTAAAATGCGGCACTGACTTTAAGGTCGGATTTTCTCCTGAAAGAATAAACCCCGGTGATAAAAACCATACCCTTACCAAGATTGTCAAGGTAACCAGTGGATGTGATGCCGAATCAGCTGAGAATATAGCCAAAATCTATGAGTTAATTATTAAGGCAGGCGTCCATCGTGCCAGCTCAATAAAGGTAGCCGAGGCAGCCAAGATCATTGAAAATACTCAGCGTGATATTAATATCGCTTTTATGAATGAACTGTCTATCATCTTTAACAGGCTGGGTGTAAATACATATGAAGTACTTGAGGCAGCAGGAACCAAATGGAATTTCCTCAGGTTTTTTCCTGGTTTGGTTGGTGGTCATTGTATTGGTGTCGATCCTTATTATCTTTCATTTAAAGCCAAATCACTTGGCTATCATCCCCAGATTATTGACTCAGGAAGATTTGTGAATGATAGTATGGGCCGCTACATAGGCAAACAGACAGTAAAAAAGATGATTGCTGCCGGCAAGGACCTGAAAACTGTCAGAGTACTTGTTATGGGGATCACCTTCAAGGAGGATGTTACCGATATCCGTAACTCAAAAGTAGCTGATGTAATAAACGAACTTGATGATTTCAATATCTATGTGGATGTTATTGATCCTGGTGCCGGGATACAAGAAGTTAAGGAAGAGTACGGAATTGACCTGAAAGAAAAACCGTCAGGTAAATATGATGCCATAATCCTGGCTGTAAGTCATAAGGAGTACTCAAATCTTGATGAGTCATTCTTTGCTTCACTCCTTAATAAGGATGGAATCATTGTGGATGTAAAGGGAATATTACGAGGCAGGATAAAAAATCATACTTACTGGAGCCTTTAAATGAGAAAAAAAATACTTGTAACCGGAGGAATGGGTTATATAGGTTCTCACACAACCGTTGAACTTATAAACGAGGGTTTTGATGTGATTATCATTGATAATCTGTATAATTCTGAAGCTGAGGTTGCGGATCGTATTAAGAAGATTACAGGAGTAAAGCCTGTTCTCGAAGTGTTTGACCTATGTAACGGGAAAAAGCTGGATGAGTTTTTTAATAATTACAGGAGACATTTCTTCCATTATTCACTTCGCTGCATATAAGGCGGTTGGAGAATCGGTTAATAAGCCTCTGGACTATTACAGAAACAATCTGGTATCGCTGCTTAATCTCCTGGATGCCATGAAACGCAATGGTATTACTGATTTCGTTTTCTCCTCTTCCTGTACTGTTTACGGACAGCCGGAAAAGCTCCCTGTAACAGAGGAATCACCATTGCAGCCTGCCACATCACCCTATGGAAATACAAAACAGGTTGGCGAAGCTATCATTAGAGATACTACTATTTCAGACGATAAGATAAGAGCCATCTCACTGCGTTATTTCAATCCTATTGGCGCCCATCCATCCGCTTTAATCGGTGAATTACCCAGGGGAGTTCCGGAAAACCTTGTTCCGTATATAACTCAAACTGCTTATGGTCTCAGGGAAGAGCTTAAAGTATTCGGCGATGATTATGATACGCCTGATGGTTCCTGCATAAGAGATTATCTTCATGTTGTTGATCTTGCAAAAGCTCATGTTGTTGCTGTTAAGAGGCTTATGGAAAATAGAAACAAGACTAATTATGAAGTTTTTAACCTGGGTACAGGCAATGGTGTTTCGGTTCTTGAAGCAATAAGATCATTTGAAAGAGCTACAGGTATTAAATTAAATACCAGGTTACTGGTAGAAGACCCGGCGACATTGAAAAAATATGGGCAGATCCTTCATTGGCAAACAAGGAACTCGGCTGGAAAACAGTAAGCTCACTTGATGAAGCAATGAAAACTGCCTGGGAGTGGGAAAAACAGATCAGGAATAAAAAATCATAAGTATGAAAAAGACGATTCTAATTACCGGTGGTGCAGGTTTCATTGGATCGCACGTAGTCAGAAGATTCGTTAATAGATATCCTGATTATAATATTGTTAATGCAGATAAACTTACCTATGCCGGAAATCTCGAGAATCTTGCGGATATTGATTCCCGGGAGAATTACAAGTTTGAAAGGATCGACATCGTACAAAAACAGGAAGTTATTGATCTCTTTAAAAAATATCGTTTTGACGGAGTCATACATCTGGCTGCCGAATCGCATGTAGATCGTTCAATCACATCCCTGATGAGTTTGTGTTCACTAATATTATTGGAACAGTGAATCTGCTTAATGCTTCTTTGAACAACTGGAAGAGCGATTTTAAAGGGAAGCTGTTCTACCATATCTCAACAGATGAGGTATATGGTTCGCTTGGAAAGGAGGGCTATTTCACAGAGGATACATCATATGATCCCAGGAGCCCCTATTCTGCATCAAAAGCAAGTTCGGACCATATGGTAAGAGCTTATAATCATACATTCGGACTACCTGTTATCATCTCAAACTGCTCGAACAACTACGGACCGAACCAGTTCCCTGAAAAGCTTATTCCACTGGTGATAAATAATATTAAAAACAGCAGGAGCATACCTGTTTACGGGAAAGGGGAAAATATACGTGACTGGCTGTATGTGGAAGATCACTCTTCTGCCATTGACACTATCTATCATAAGGGCAGGACTGGTGAAACATACAATATAGGGGGCAACAACGAATGGAAAAATCTTGACCTCATTAAACTCCTGTGCACCATCATGGATAAAAAGCTTAACCGTGCAGCCGGCGATTCAGAAAAACTTATAACATTCGTAACTGACAGACCCGGTCATGACATGAGATATGCCATTGACTCCTCAAAGCTCCAGAATGAACTGGGCTGGTCGCCGATACCCGATTTTGCAGTCGGACTTGAAAAGACTATTGACTGGTACCTTGGTAATGTTAAATGGATGGATAATGTCTTATCAGGAGATTACAGTAAGTATTATGATATGATGTACTCAGGCAGGTAGCTGATTAATTTTTTATTCGTCTTAGTCTTTCGATCAACTCATTACCGAGAGCTGTTTTGCTCTCAATATGCTGTTTTATAGCAGTTACGACAGTATTTGATTCAAACTCTCCCCTTACCTGTTCAAAGTCGAGTTTCTTAATATCATCACCACCATCAATACCGAAACCGGTCATGGAAGACAGTGCAAATTCCTTCCTGGCATCTTCGTAGAGAAGATTATCGAGTTCGACAACACTCTCTTTCCATTGTTCAACTATCTCAATTACATTTTGAGCAGTCAGTCTGTCGACCGGAATTCCTGACTCTTCTTCAATCCTCTCGCAAGCCCATGTCCATTCCCAGCCATAATATGACTTCTGCATCACAGTAAATGTTTCACGGAGTGCATCGACCGATTCGATCCTGCCAGCTTCGATATCCTCAAGAAGTCTGTCAGCTTCAGTCTTTGGAGTTATCAGTCCGGCCAGATCTATCCATTCACCTTTACCGGTCTCCTGATCAGGCAACAGCCTCTTCCTCAACTCATCATCTGATCTGAAAGTTATACCTTCAAGCCGCTTTATTATCGAATTACCAAGGAATTTGTTGATCCCGGTCTGGTAGAGTTTTATGCCTCTTTCCAGTGATGAACCGGTAATCTTCATGCTATTATATGTATAGTCGGAGCTCCCTCCGTTTGATTTTTCCCTGAGTCCCTTCAATACCTCCCTGCCTTCCAGCATTTTCCTTATTGTGTAAGGACTTAACAGGTTAAAATTAACCTGGTCAATCTTAAAAGGGTCTTTTCTGTTATCCCTTAGCGGCCATTTCTGAGCATCCCTGATGGTACCCACGCTCCTCAGATTGATAGCAGGAACAAGGATACTCTCATCTTTGCTTTCAATAAGGTATGAAAAAGGGAGGGAAGATGTATCAAGGTTTTTATAATGACGGCCCATAACCAGTGTATAAGGGCCAATGCGTGCCGGCCATAAAAGATATGAGTCGCTTGTGGTCTTGGATCCTCTTTCCATTATTCCCTGGTGAATAGGGCCCAGCTTATACATATGATTGCTCTGGTTCGATCCGCTTCCTGCATTCATAAAAGAGAATATACCTGCAATGAGGAGCGTGGATTTATGATGAGTCACAGTATATGGCCCTGCAAATATCGAACAGGCTTCACCATGGTAGCCACCACAATTAGCAAAGAAGAGCGAATTCTCAGCGGAATACTGCTTTGAGAGGACACATGCCTGGCCGATAAAACATTTATCGATAAGGGTGGACTCACTAACCACTGATCCGGAACATACAATAAAGTGTTCCATTATGACACCCGGTCCTATAAATACAGGGTCTTCAGCTGAACTGTTTACAGATCCTTCATTGAGAGTAATCGCCCCCTCGGCATTACTGTAAGGGCTGAACCTTACATTGCGGATATGACTGCAATTGTACAGGTGAGTATGGTCGCCTATTGTCCCTTTGTCGGACAATACCGAGGCTGCATAATCATCGACCATCTTTTCAATAATGCGAACTGCGTCGCTTCTATGCCTGTACAGTGCTATTATGTATGCTTCATGGGCAGAGAGCCTGTCCCACATTTTAACCGCCCGACCACCTGTTTCATTCAGAACAGATACAGAGATTCCGTTACCAAAGGCAGACTTCCCTTCCGTATGAATCTTACCACAGTTACGTATGTTAACATTATCACCAATATCGTAGTTTGCTATGTAATCACCTATATTACTTATGATTACATTTGATCCGATCGTACAGTTATGAATCCGTGCATTATAAATGCCGCCTTGTATAGTCACACCTGAACCATCAACATATGGTTCCGTAATTAATCCCAGAGAAATGTCGCCTGAGAAGGTGACGTTCTGAAAATAAACAGGATCAAACCCATCGCGAACCGAAACTCTTTCCCAGCTTTCACACCGGCAATCATTAAGTTCCAGCTTACTTATTTCCGATGGAGTAAGATTACGGTATGGTTCCACGGATTTCATTTACTCTATTCCACTGTCACAGATTTTGCAAGGTTTCTTGGCTGATCAACATCACAGCCTCTCATCACTGCAATATGGTATGAGAGCAGCTGAAGGGGTATAACAGCCAGTATTCCCGAGAAGACAGGTATAGTATCAGGAACTTCAAGTACAAAATCAGCCATTTTCCTGATTATCTCGTCTCCCTCGGTTACAATAGCAATCACCTTACCTTTCCTGGCCTTTATCTCCTGTATATTACTTATGATCTTTTCATAGGTATCATCCTTTGTGGCAACCACTACTACGGGCATATTTTTATCAATAAGTGCAATGGGACCATGTTTCATCTCGGCAGCAGGGTAACCTTCGGCATGGATGTATGAGATCTCTTTGAGCTTCAGTGCTCCTTCCAGAGCTACCGGAAACAGATAACCGCGACCAAGGTAAAGTGCATTATGGATGTTTTCGAATTCCTTAGCAAGTAGAATAGCCTGATCGTTTACTTCCAGGGCTTTCTCAATCTTACCAGGCAATGAAGCCAGTTCTGTTATAAGTTTTTTATAAGTCTCATCAGATATGACCCCTTTTTTATTTCCGATAACAAAAGCCATCATAGCCAGTACAGTGACCTGTGTAGTAAAGGCTTTTGTAGAGGCTACTCCTATCTCCGGACCGGCATGGGTGTAGACACCTGCATCTGTTTCGCGGGGTATGCTGCTACCTACTACATTACATATCCCCACTACCTTCGCGCCTCTCTCCCTTGCCAGCTTAATGGCTGCAAGGGTATCAGCTGTCTCTCCGCTCTGGCTTATAGCAATAACTATGTCTCCTTTCTTAATTACCGGGTTTCTGTACCTGAACTCGGAAGCATATTCCACCTCAACCTGGATGCGTGTGTATTCCTCAAACATATATTCACCAAGGAGACCGGCATGCCATGAAGTGCCACAGGCAATGATAATTATTCTTTCCGCTCCGGCCATTGTCTCGATCATGTTATGGAGGCCACCAAGCATTATACCTGAATAGTCGGGCAATACCCTTCCCCTGAATGTATCGTGGATAGCTCGCGGCTGTTCGAAAATTTCCTTTAACATGAAATGAGCAAATCCTTCTTTATCTATTTCGCCTAACTTAAGGTCAAGTTCCTTTACTTCCGGCTGTACATTTTTCGTCCTGATAGTCTTGAGTATAAGCTCATCTTTCTTGATTATAGCTATGTCGTCATCATTGAGGTATATTACTCTCTGTGTGAATTCAACAATTGGAGTGGCATCTGATGCAATAAAATTCTCTCCTTCACCTACTCCTATGACCAGGGGACTCCCTTTCTTGGCAGCAAAGAGTTTATCCGGTTCCTTTGTGCAGATAATAACAAGTCCATAAGCACCCTCCACCCTGTTAAGGGCCAGTGTGATGGCCTGTTCGGCTGTCAGGTCACCTTCAAGATACATGTGCTCAATAAGGTTGGCCAGCACTTCCGTATCGGTCTGGCTTGAGAATTTTACCTTACGGCTTTCCAGATGTTTCTTTAACTGTGAATAGTTCTCAATGATACCATTGTGAACAACAATGAAGTTCCCCTTGAATGAAACTTGCGGGTGTGCATTTAACTCGTTTGGTTCACCATGGGTTGCCCAGCGGGTATGCCCCATGCCAGTGGTCCCGTTGAAATTAGCTTTATTGACGATCAACTCAAGGTCTTTCACCCTGCCAGCGCATTTGAAAATACGCGTTTCCCCGTTGACTAGAGCCATACCGGCGGAATCATACCCACGGTACTCAAGTCTCTTGAGTCCATTGATTATTATTTCGCGGGCAGAATTTGATCCTATATAACCAATAATTCCACACATAATGATAGGTTTTAAAACATAATGTGCGAAATTAGTAATTTTGGTTCACAAAATCTAGAACTTCGTATATGTAAATTCCAGTTCGACGGGTGTTTTGCTGTGGTTTGCTTTCAGAATGACATTTTTTGTACCACCTCCAAGGAACAGTTCCAGTTCCGGCTTGATAGTGTCGGCAGAATCGTTAAAATACGACTGCACAAAAGCAGCAAGGTTAAAATTATAGGTTGAGGTCAGTGTATCAATGGTCCCGTCATAATAGGTATGATACGTATCGAGATTGTAATCAGGTACGAAGTATTTGTTTCCCTGTTCGGTAACGTATCTGATGTATATCGGGGAAGGGGCTTTAGAAACTAAATTATCTACTAAATCGAAATACGCAGGGACAACCAAACGTGCTTTATTAACAGCAATTTTGTCAAAATATGGATCTTTTTTCAGTTCAGCCAGACCAGGTAACAGTATCCTTGTATAAACCCCATTCATAGACTGGACATAAGACAGAGTGTCCTTATAACCATCATTTATATGTTTTACCTTCAAAGGATAAGTGGCCGTTGCGGGGTCAAAAGAAAACTTATTGAATGAGGCATTTCTGTTTGTAGCATCAAGATAATAATAGTATTCACTGGTCACACCGTTAGCGTCGTGCATGAACATGATGAAATAGTTCGCATAATATCCCAGTGTTGTCGGGGCTACACTTAACGAGATAAGTAACGGATCGTTGTCAGGCTCCAGCTGAAAGAGCAAGCCTTTAAAATATGACCTGAAATCGGAACCATCACTGTTGTAAAAATACATAGAAGTATCCCGTGTAAGGTAATTAGCGAAATCAATCCCGTTACCGGGCAGCATTACTGCGATATTGTTTATTGTATCAGGCACCAGTTCAGGTAATAAAATATCGGCAACCTCAAATCCTGTCAGGTTCACCGGAGTAGTTGAATAATATGGTACATCTGTATATATCTGATCCGCTATTTCAGATATCTTCATCCGGTGTGTCCCACCTGCAGTACCACCTTTAACATTGAGAAGATGCAGGAAGAGCTTAACGGAATCAACGACAAAAGCTTTATCGCTCCATTCACCTCCTAACCTTATCTGGCTAACAAATTCCGTATTTGTGGTACCGAAATAAGGATCATACAAACTACCCACATAGGAGGTTGAAGGATTATCTGTCCTGGCAGAATCAGTAAAAGCTGTGAATGACTGAGCTGTCAGGGTGTCAGTTGACTGGATATTTACAAAATCGCTTCCCGGGAGCAAGCCGTTACCAATCTTAGTTGGATCTTCCAGACAAGAAGTCACAAAAAAAGCCACCGTGGCAAAGAATGCAAGGTGGAATATTTTATTTATGTTGATAAAGACAGAAAAAGTTCTGTATGTTTGTTTGAGATTATGATAATATCTTGTCATAAAAGTCATTATAGGCATCGATATATTCGGCTTCATCTTGGTAAGGGAGAACCGGTTTGTTAATTGTACTCAGAAAATTGGTAAGTTCATCATTTACTTTCTCGCTCCCGATAATGATCCCGTCGGAATATTTAATTGCCAGTTTTGACATATTGACAAAATCAGGGTTCTTAATCATCTTAAGATTTTCCCCGTCTATTCCGTCGAAACGCAGTTTATCAGCGAATGTTGATCTAAACGGAGTTTTAAAATCATTATTGTAAACGGAATAGATTATTTTGTAGTTATGGAAGAGGGGATCATCATTGTATATACTGCGAAGATAAACAGGGACAAGAGCTGACATCCATCCATGGCAATGTACAATGTCAGGAGCCCAGCGTAATTTCTTAACAGTCTCTATCACACCCCTGGCAAAGAAGAGAGCCCTCTCATCGTTGTCTTCAAACTCCCGTCCCGATGCATCGCTTATTATATGTTTCCGCTGGAAATAATCGTCATTGTCAATAAAATAGACCTGCATACGGGCCGACTGTATTGAAGCTACTTTTATGATAAGCGGATGATCAGTGTCGTCAATAATAAGGTTCATCCCCGAAAGCCGGATGACCTCATGAAGCTGATTCCTGCGTTCATTGATGCAACCATACCGGGGCATGAAAGTTCGTATCTCCTTACCCCTCTCCTGAATTCCCTGGGGGAGATACCTTCCGATCTTCGAGAGTTTTGTTTCACCTAAGTATGGAGTGATCTCTTGTGAAATGAATAATACCTTCCTGCTTTCCATTTACCTTCCTGGATATACCATTTCGATTTAAGCTGCAAAGATAGTAAAAAATAATGAGATAATAAAAATCCGGTTAAAGACCATTATCTAAAGGTTTGCGTACAAAGTGGTCAAAATTCATATTAAGTTTGTAAAAAAAATTACTCATGAAAGTAATAAGTACTGTAAGGGAGATAGAGGCAGAGATAAAGAACCTGAACAGGTCACCCCTTGGCTTTGTCCCCACCATGGGAGCCCTCCATGAGGGTCATATCTCACTGATTGAAAATGCTATTGCCAGGTGTCCCCTGGTAGTTGTAAGCATCTTTGTCAATCCGAATCAGTTCAATGATAAGGAAGATCTGAAAAGCTATCCGCGGAATATCGATAGTGACCTCTCCCTCCTGTCACCGGTCATGAGGGAAAGAGATATCGTTTTCACTCCCGATACCGGTGAGATATACCCTGAAGAAGACAAAAGAGAATTTCATTTCGGGAACCTCGACCTTGTTATGGAGGCATCACAAAGGCCCGGACATTTTAACGGGGTGGCACAGGTTGTCAGCAGGCTTTTTGATATTATATCCCCTGAAGTTGCATGGTTTGGTCTGAAGGATTTTCAACAGGTGGCTGTAATAAAAGAGCTGGTCAGGCAGACAGGTAATAAGGTTGAGATTGTAAGTATGCCCATAATACGTGAAGATGACGGGCTGGCCCTTAGCAGCAGGAACTTGCTCCTCGATAAGGGTATCCGTAATGATGCTCCGATAATCTACAGGACAATATCGACAGCTGCAAAAATGATACTGAACCATGATATCCCGGAGATAAAGATGTTCGTCGAAAACAATATCAACAGGAAAGCCGGGTTTTCAGTTGAATATTTTGAAATTGTTGACGACAGGGAGCTGTTTCCTGTTCAGCAAAAGACTGAAATGGACATGAGAAAAAATTATTTCGGCTGTATTGCTGTGAGGGCCGGGAAGATACGCCTGATTGATAATATTGAATTTAAATTGGTCTGAAACAAAAGGTTATTTACCTTTGCAGTATAGAAATATCAACAAGATATCCTGAAATGTTTATAGAAGTCATTAAATCAAAGATTCACAGGGTCACTATTACCGATGCAAATCTGAATTATATCGGTAGTATCTCCATTGATGAGGATCTTATGGATGCAGCCAATATAATAGAGAACGAAAAAGTACAGATCCTTAACCTGAATAATGGGGAACGCCTTGATACATATGTCATTAAAGGCAAAAGAGGATCAGGTGAGATCTGTCTGAACGGAGCTGCTGCAAGAAAGGTTGTTGTGGGTGATATCGTGATAATTATTTCATTTGCGATGCTTGAATTTCAGGAGGCTAAATCATTCAAACCTGCAATTATATTTCCTGATACCAAAACGAATAAACTGATCTGAAGTTGAGAAAAGGTGTTCTACAGACTCTGAAATTTCTTGCCTTTCTGGCCGTCGGATCAATACTCCTTTGGATTGCATTCAAAAATGTTGATTTCGAGAAGCTGGTAATCGATCTTAAACAGGCAAATTATTCATGGTTGCTCTTATCAGTCCTGTTTGGATTTTTTGCTTTTGTCAGCAGGGCAAGAAGATGGATCCTTCTTATTAACCCTCTGGGTTTTAACCCTTCCCTTAAGAATTCCTTTTATGCGCTCATGACCGGTTACCTGGCCAATGTTGCCCTTCCCAGGGTGGGGGAGATCACCCGCTGCGTGGCCCTTGGAAAGAAAGAAAAAATACCTGTTGATCAGCTTATTGGAACTGTCGTGATAGAAAGAACTATCGACTTTTTATCCTTGCTGACTATAATGATTTACCTGATATTCACCAGCAGTGATGAAATAAATGTTTTTCTAAAAGACAGTATCCTGCAGCCTATACAGGAGAAAGTCTTTTCATTGTTTGGTGTGACCTGGATCCTCTGGGTCATCCTGTTTGCGCTTATGGTAATAACCTTCTTCCTGATAATACGGTACAAAAGAAATCTTCGTAAAATAAGATTCTTCTCAAAGATGTTCGACCTTGCAAAGGGAGTGATCAACGGACTAAAGACCATAACAAATCTTGAAAGGAAATGGGAATTTATATTTCACACCATATTCATCTGGGTAAATTATGCCCTTATGACCTGGGTGGTTGTGTTCTCTGTTAAAAGCACTTCTGGACTGACTTTTACTGACAGTATCTTTCTTCTCGTTATCGGGGGACTTGCAATGTCAGCTCCGGTACAGAGCGGACTGGGAGCATATCATTATATAATTTCACGCGGTCTCCTTTTCGTAAAGGGGATACCGCTTGAGGACGGTCTTGTATATGCTCTGCTTACACATGAATCACAGCTGATTTTTGTAGCAATAGTCGGTACTATCTCTTTCTTTATTATCTTTAAAAAAGAGAAGAAAGAAGAAAAACCCAATGATGGCTAAAAGTAAAACAGTTTGGGTCTGCCAGAACTGCGGCGTTGAATCACCAAAATGGATAGGACGATGTCCTTCATGCAAAGAGTGGAACACTTATCATGAAGAGATTGTTGCTCCCGCCTCATCGCATGAGGCAGCTTTAAAATGAACCAGGACAAAAGGAAACCGGAACTCCTCGATAATATAAGTCCAGGGGAAAAGGGCCGTCTCCATACAGGTATTTCAGAGCTCGACCGGATACTGGGTTCAGGAATTGTCAGGGGCTCTCTGATCCTCCTGGGAGGTGAACCTGGCGTAGGCAAATCTACACTGGCCCTTCAACTGGCCCTCGCAATGAAAAGCGAGAAGATCCTGTATGTTTCGGGGGAGGAGAGCGAGGAACAGATAAGCCTGAGGGCACAAAGGATAAAGAATTCAAACCCGCTTTGCTATATTCTCAGTGAGACCGACCTTGATACAATACTGACTCACGCTGAAAATTTAAAACCAGGTCTTATCATCATCGATTCGATACAAACAATAACCAATACTTTACTTGAATCGTCAGCAGGTTCCGTATCACAGGTAAGAGAATGTGCGGCCCTGCTTCTTAAATATTCGAAGATGACCGGGATACCTGTATTCCTCATTGGCCATATAACCAAAGACGGAACTATTGCCGGACCAAAGGTACTGGAACATATAGTGGATGTAGTGCTCTATTTTGAAGGCGACAATAATTATGTCTATCGTATTCTGCGATCGGTAAAGAACAGGTTTGGCTCCACATCTGAGATAGGCATTTTTGAGATGGTTGAGAGTGGCCTCAGGGAGGTTAATAATCCATCGGAGATGTTTATAAACCAGCATGATGACCCTTTAAGCGGTATTTCAGTGGCTGCGACAGTTGACGGATTAAGGCCATTCCTGATCGAGACGCAGGCACTTGTCAGCAGTGCTGTCTATGGTACTCCTCAGAGAAGCACAACTGGTTTTGACATACGGCGTCTTAACATGCTCCTGGCGGTACTTGAAAAAAGAGCCGGGTTCAGACTGGGAATCAAGGATGTCTTTCTGAATATTGCAGGAGGTATAAAAGTCAATGATCCCGCTATTGACCTTGCCATAATAAGCGCAGTTCTCTCATCTAATCTGGATATTTCACTCGGGAAAGATATCTGTTTCTCAGGTGAGGTGGGCTTGTCAGGAGAAATAAGGCCTGTTTCACGAATTGAACAGAGGATCCGAGAAGCCTCAAATATGGGTTTCAACAGAATATATATTTCAAAATATCACAGAAATATCCAGGTAAAAGGATTAAATATTGAAATATCCCCTGTTGCCAAGATTGAAAATCTTGTGCGTTCATTGTTCAGCTAAAATATAAGATTTTACCCTGCGGCACCCTGATGCCTCTTTAATACCTTACTCCCACGGAAGTTTTCCACCCTGGAATTTGTCTTCTTCACCTTATCGCAGTCGAGTTCAATATTGAAGTTTGCCGGACGCTCAAATTCATCTGTTTCCATAATACCAAAAACAGGGTCATCATAGACCTTCCGTAGGAAGATAGCCATTATAGGCAATGCCATATTTGCTCCCTGGCCCTCACCTAATGTTTCAAAATGTATTGCCTGGTCCTCCCAGCCACTCCATACTCCACCGACCAGATTCGGGGTTACTCCCATGAACCATCCGTTTGAGTGATTCTGTGTGGTACCTGTCTTTCCGCCAATCTGATTTCTGAGGTTATAAGGCTCCAGTCTCATACGTATTGCCGTTCCATGTAAAACAACATTCTGAAGCAGATTAAGCATCAGATAAGCCTGATCGTCACTTAACACCTCATCAATCTTGCCAGTGAACCTCGAGATGACATTCCCGTTCTTATCCTCGATCCTGGTCACATACATGGGTTTGGTATATACTCCCTTATTCGCAAAAGTACCATAGGCACCCACCATCTCTTCCAGCTTAATATCCGATGTCCCGAGAAAAATGGATGGAACCGGATCAATATAGCTCCTGATCCCCATCCTGTGCATCAGGTCAACAACGGCTGACGGTTTGAATTGTTTCATAAGCCAGGCTGAAATATAGTTTTCAGACTGGGCCAGTCCCCATGCCAGGGTTACCATTTTACCATGATATTTCTTAGGACCTGAACTTCTGGGTCTATAGAGTGCTGTATCGCCGGGAATGGAAAATGATTGTGGAATATTCTCAACTTCATAACATGGTGAATAACCGTTCTGCATAGCAATGGTATACAGAAAAGGTTTTATGGTACTTCCGATTTGTCTTTTCTGTTGTGTCACACCGTCCCATTTAAAGTATTTGAAGTTAGGGCCACCCACATATGCCTTTACATAACCAGTATGAGGATCCTCTACCATAAAGGCGGAACGGATGAAATATTTATAGTACCTTATGGAATCGAGGGGAGTCATTACTGTATCTCTTTCACCCTTCCATGAGAAGACTCTCATTTTTACCTTTGTATTAAAGGCCAGCATTATTGAATCATCGGGAACCCTCCTGGCTTTCATGACAATGTACCTGTCGCTTTGCTTCACCGATGCCATAAGAAGGTCTTCCACTTCCTTCTTTGTCAGGTCGTTTGAATATGGAGGATTCCTGAAACTTTTTGCCCTCCTGTAGAAATCAGGCTGCATCTCATTTGACAGGTGTTCAGTGACTGCCTCCTCGGCATACTCCTGTAACTTCGAGTTTATTGTTGTATAGATCTTAAGTCCGTCACGGTAGAGATCATAATCTGAGCCGTCGGGCTTTTTATTCTTATTACACCAGCCGTACAGGGGATCATTCTCCCACTCCCATAAGGCATCATCATATGATGACTGTTGTACATATTTGTTCCTGTCTGGTTCAGGGAGTCCCATAATTTTTCTGATATACTCCCTAAGATAAGTAGCCAATCCTGAATTATGGTCCTGGATACTAAATTTCGTGCCAAGAGGAAGCTGTTTTACAGAATCGCAGACTGATGTACCAATAAAACCATATTTTTCCATTTGCGACAGGACAACATTACGTCTCTGAAGCATAAGCTCTGGATTCCTGTGAGGATTGTACCTTGTTGATGCCTTAAGCATCCCAATGAGAACAGCTGCATCCTGAAGGTTCAGAGAGTCAGGTGTTGTATCAAAATAGACTCTGGCAGCAGTCCTGATACCAATAGCATTATAATTAAAATCGAATTTATTGAGATACATTGTCAATATCTCATTTTTTGTATAGCTCCGCTCCAGTTTGATAGCAGTTTCCCATTCTTTGAATTTGGCGATTCCAAGCTTGATTTTTCGCATGAAAGCGCGAATTCCTGGTAGTATCCCTTGGATATAACTGTTTTGCCAGCTGTTGTGTAATGGTACTTCCTCCACCTGTACTCTGACCTAACAATATCGTGCGGATGCCAGTACGTGCAAGGCCCCGGAGATCAATCCCTGAGTGCCTGAAGTATCTTACATCCTCAGTAGCTATAAGAGCCTGGATAAGAAAAGGAGACAGATCCTTATACTCAGTCCAGGTCCGGTTCTCAATACTTATTTTCCCCAGGAGGACTCCATCCTCCGAATATACTTCCGAAGCCAGGTAATATTGTGGATTTTCAAGTTCCTCGAAAGAGGGCATCGGGCCGAACTTCTCCCTGGATATCAAAATAAACAATATTATAACAACAACAAATGGGAGGCTAAACAATGACCAGAACCAAATGAGATATTTTTTGTTGTCTTTATTGTCTTTATTGTCTTTCATTTATAATCAAAAATTTGGTCCAAAAATAGTAATAATTAAAGAATCTTAACGGTTTATTTTGAAGTTTGGTACCTAATTGATTTACTTTGTTGCCTGGTAAAAGAACAAATATCTGCTCTAATGAACGAAAATCTTGTTATTGTTGAATCTCCGGCTAAGGCTAAAACCATTGAGAAGTTTTTGGGAAAAGATTTCCGTGTCGTCTCGAGTTTCGGTCACATAAGAGACCTTTCAAAAAAGAATCTTGGTATAGACATAAAAAATAATTTTGCTCCCTCATATGAGGTCCCCAAGGAAAAATCAAAGGTTGTAAGTGAGCTGCGCAAAGCAGCTTCAGAATCGAAGAATGTATGGATCGCCTCTGATGAGGACCGTGAAGGAGAAGCTATTGCATGGCATCTTGTAAGCGTTTTGGATCTCGATCTTAAAAGTACAAAGAGAATAGTATTCCATGAAATAACCAGGGAAGCTATTTCCGATGCGATAGAGATTCCCAGGAATGTGGATATGAACCTGGTCAATTCACAGCAGGCCAGGCGGATCCTCGACAGGCTTGTCGGTTTTGAGGTATCTCCGGTTCTTTGGAAAAAGGTACAACCGTCTCTATCGGCGGGAAGAGTACAGTCGGTGGCTGTGCGTCTGCTTGTTGAGAGGGAAAGGGAGATAATATCTTTTAAGTCGGAATCTTCATTCCGTGTTTCTGCAATTTTCAATATAACAACGGATTCAGGGGAAAAAGCTGTTCTGAGAGCTGAAGCTTCCAGGAGGTTTCCAGACGAAAAAGAAGCTGAAGCCTTTCTTAAACTCTGTAATTCATCAAAATATTCTATTGCCAGTATAACTGTCAAACCAGGGACCAGGTCACCTGCCCCTCCCTTCACTACTTCCACACTTCAGCAGGAAGCTTACCGTAAACTGGGATTTTCCGTAGCCCAGACAATGGCTGTGGCGCAGAGGTTATATGAAGCCGGTAAAATAACCTATATGAGAACCGACTCTACCAACCTATCAAAGCTTGCGCTTTCCAAATCGCGTGAGATGATAATATCGGAATATGGTGAAAAATATTCGAAAACAAGGCAATTTAAAACAAGGACAAAGGGAGCACAGGAGGCCCATGAAGCCATTCGTCCCGCCTACTCTGATCATCCCACAACTGCAGGCAGTCAGAATGAGAAAAGACTTTATGAGCTTATCTGGAAGCGTACCATAGCTTCGCAGATGGCAGATGCCGAAGTGGAAAAGACTACGATAGTCATCGGGATGAATAACTCACCCCTAACCTTTCAGGCCAATGGAGAAGTAATCAAGTTTGACGGTTTTCTTAAGGTATATACTGAATCATCTGATCTGGAAAACGGGGAGGAAGAAAGGTATGTCATTCCTCCTGTTAAGAAAGGTATGCCACTTGAATATGAAAACATCAGCGCAACACAGAAATATACAGTTCCCCCTCCAAGATATACTGAAGCCAGCCTGGTAAAAAAACTCGAAGAGCTGGGTATTGGTCGCCCTTCCACCTATGCCCCGACCATTTCAACAATACAGAACAGGGGCTATGTATCACGTGAAGACAGACCAGGAGAGCAAAGGCCGGTAAAGGTGTTATCACTTACCGGGGGGAAGATTAACACAACAACAAAAACTGAAATAGCCGGGAAAGAAAAATCCAAACTTTTTCCCCAGGACATAGGTATGATTGTGAATGATTTCCTGCTCGAGAATTTTTCTGAAATAGTTGATTATCATTTCACAGCCGAGATTGAGGAGCAGTTTGACGAAATAGCACTGGGTAAGCTTAAATGGACCAGTATGCTTAATGAGTTTTATGCTCCTTTTCATCAAACGGTCACCAATGCGCTTGAAAAGAAAGAGAGAAAGACCGGGATCAGGCTTCTCGGAAAGCATCCTGAAACAGGTGAACCGGTAACAGTAAGGATGGGCAGATTCGGTCCTGTAGCCCAGATAGGCGATTCGGAAGACGGGGAGAAGCCTCGTTATGCCAGTCTGACCAAGAGTCAGCTTCTTGAAACCATTACTCTCGAAGAAGCTCTCAATCTTTTCCGTTTACCACGGTCACTGGGTGAATATGAGGGTGATGAGATGATCGTGGGAATTGGTAAATTCGGACCCTATATAAGGAATAATAATAAATTTTATTCCCTGAAAAAGGGAACAGATGATCCATATATTATTACTTTAGACAGAGCTGTTGAGATTATCAATGAGAAAAATGAAAGCGACAGGAAAAAGGTTATCCTCGATTTTGGTGACATAAGGGTTCTGAACGGCAGATATGGTCCCTACCTGGTTAAGGACAAGACAAATTACAGGCTCCCGAAAGGAACTGTAGCTGACAAGCTTACAAAAGAAGAATGTATCAATATTATCACAAACAGTGATAAAAATAAAAAGAGTTCTTAATATTTACCATGGTGGACCTGAATGACTATTTTAACCCTGTAAGTATTGAGGAGCCTGGCTTCACGCATATTTCTGCACAGGCCGGATTTCCTCATAATATTTACATCCACACTGAGAACACTCCTATAAAGGACCTCGGTAAATACAGGATAGCCATCCTGGGTGTGCCCGAAGGCAGAAATTCATCCAATCCCGGTTCAGCGAAAGGGCCTGACATGATCAGGAGCCAGCTTTACAAGCTTGCCAGGATACCGGGTAAGCTGAAGATCATCGATCTGGGTAATATGAAACAGGGTAATACCTTCAGTGATTCAGTGGCCGGACTTGCAGATGTTCTTACTTTGTTAAACAATGATAAGCTGTTTCCTGTTATCATAGGCGGCAGCAGTGCCCTCATTCCCGCAATTGACAGGGCATTGTCGTATAGTAAGCTAAGGTATACCCTGACATCTGTCGATCCCAGGATAGACTATAACAATGAACAGAAAGAGCACGATTCTTTTAACTGGCTGAACCAGATTATCAATAATCATAAAAGCAGCTTCGATCACTATATTAATATTGGTTATCAGACATACCTTAATGATCAGCAGGTTATTAATCGTTTCCTGCGTCAAAAATCCGAGCTGGTCAGGATTGGTGATGTCAGGAAGTCTATTCACCTTACAGAACCCTTACTCAGAGATTCTGACGTGGCTGTGTTTGATATATCATCAGTGAGACAGTCTGATGCACCCGGAACAGTAAGTCCGTCTCCCAATGGTTTTTACGGAGAGGAGATTTGTCTCCTGTCGAGGTATTCCGGCATATCTGATAAACTAAAGATATTTGGCCTTTTCGATGTTAATCCCGAGCTTGACAACAGGTACCTCACATCGGGCCTGGCCGCACAGATAATATGGTTTTTCCTGGAGGGCTTTTCTCAGAAACAATATGAAACACCTACACTAAGCGTCAGTAATTCAGGTCGTTTTATCAGGTATCATGTTAGGGTGACCGACCTGGATGATGACCTGATCTTTGTGAAAAGTAATCTTACTGACAGATGGTGGATCGAGTTACCTTCTAAGAAAGACACTAATATATATGTTGCTTGCTCTCATGAAGACTACCTGATGGCCAATCAGAATGAGGTTCCTGAAAGGTGGGTCAGATCAGTTGAAAGACACACACACTAGAACAATTTTTTTCAGAATACGTACGTTATCAATTACAGGTTTTTTAAGGATCTGGCCTACCTGATAATCGTTTGTCTAAAATTGCGATACACTCGTCAAAATAGCTGTCCTGCGATTTTAAATAAATTCAGGTAAATTTGTTTGCGATTTATAATTTTGTTTATTTTACTGGTTCAAGGAAAGTTCAAACAGCCATGAATTAAGAAATGAAAAAGCTCAGTGTCGCATTTCTTTTATTAATTCTCATAATACGCCAGGGATTTTCTCAGCAGGATCCGGTAACAAGTCATTATATGTTCAATACCCTTACCTATAACCCTGGTAATGCAGGGACTTCAGGTCAAATCTGTGCCACTGCACTGAGCCGTCAGCAATGGGTGGGTTTTAAAGGAGCTCCCACAACAACCATATTTAATATCAGTGCACCCGTATCTCCGTTTAAAATCAGCAGTGGAGTGGGTTTACTTGTTGAAAGCGATAATATAGGTTTCGATAAAGATATTAATCTTTCAGCTACATATTCCTATATACTTGAAGTGGGAACAGGCAGACTTGGAATAGGGATTAACCTTGGGATGCTTAACAAGACACTCAATCCTGAATGGGAAATACCATCCGGTGACATTCATACTCCCGCCTCAGGCGACCCGTTGATCCCGGAGACTAAAGAGAGTTTTGTTGCTTTTGATGCCGGTCTTGGCTTCTTTTACAGGACTGAAAAGTATTATGCCGGGTTATCGGTAACTCATATTAACCAGCCAAAGATAAAGTACTCGAAAGGAACTCCCTATATAAGCAGAAACTACTATTTTACAGCTGGTTATACACTTCAGCTTCCTAATCCCTCACTGGAATTTATGCCATCGGTTTTTGCCTTTAGTGATGGTAAAGTTGTCCAGTTCTCTGTAGCTTCCCTGATCAGATACAATAAAAAAGTATGGGGTGGCGTTTCATACAGAGCCGGAGATGCCCTGATCGGTATGATTGGCCTGGAACTGTATAACGGATTGCGACTTGGCTATGCTTATGACTTTACGTTATCGGATATACGTAAGAGCAGCAGCGGCACACATGAGTTTATGGTTAACTATTGCTTCGACCTCAGTCTGGGCAAGAGTTCCATGAAATATAAAAGTATCAGATTTTTATGAATATTGAAAAAATTTAACTTACTTGCATTATAAAATTCTAAAGAATTATGAAAAAGATAACCCTATCTGCTCTAATATTGATATTGCTGTTATCCGGCTGTGGTTCATCCAATAACGGAGAACTGATCGGTGTTCAGGGCCGGAAAAAATTCTTTGAGCCGGAACCTTTGGAAATGGCTTTTATTCCTGCAGGGAATTTTATGATGGGCCCAAGTGATCAGGATGCTGTTTTTGCTTTTAATAGTGTCACCAAATCAGTGACAGTTGAGGCTTTCTGGATGGATCAGACAGAGATTACCAATAATAAATACCGTCAGTTTGTATATTATGTACGCGACTCTATCCTGAGAACCAAACTTGGTGATGCAGGTATTGCTGACAGGGATTATTTTGTGGTGGATGATGACGGTAATGTTATGGAACCGCATGTTATCAACTGGGACGAGAAGATAGATCTGAAAGATGAAGATACCAAGGCAGTAATAGAAGAGATGTACTATCCACCGGAAGAAAGGTTTAACGGTAAAAAACAGGTGGATGTAAGAAAACTTAACTATTCATATTACTGGGTTGATTACCAGTCGGCTGCTAAATCATCTTATGTTTATAACGACGCAGAAAAGACTTCAGGCAGATATGAAGGCCAGATCACCAACCTTGACGGTAGCCGTACCGATATCAAGGACCGTTCTTCATTTATCAAGCATAACATTATCAACGCATATCCTGATACTCTTTGCTGGATCAGAGATTTTACCTATTCATTCAACGATCCCCAGGCTTCACTCTATTTCTGGCATCCTTCATTCGACAATTACCCGGTGGTAGGTGTTTCGTGGGTCCAGGCTACAGCATTCAGTATATGGAGGACTGACTATATGAACACAGCTCTAAGAAAGAACGGAGTTGCCGATGTGCAGGAATACAGGTTACCGCTTGAAACTGAATGGGAATATGCTGCAAGGGGAGGACTTGAACTATCGATGTACCCCTGGGGAGGACCTTACACACGTAATTACAAAGGCTGTTTCCTGGCCAACTTCAAGCCATTACGCGGAAACTATATTGATGACGGGAATGTATATGCCGGGAAAGTAGGATCCTATGAACCCAATGAATTTGGTCTCTATGACATGTCAGGAAACGTTTCGGAATGGACACGTTGTGCCTATCATCCTTCAGCCTATATCTTCGAACATGATCTTCAGCCAAACTATGAATACGATGCAACTCCACAGGACCCTCCTGTTATGAAGAGAAAAGTAATCCGCGGAGGATCCTGGAAGGACATAGCTTATTTCCTTCAGACCAGTTCAAGAGATTATGAATACCAGGATTCCACAAAACCGTATGTTGGTTTCCGTAATGTAAGATCATATATTGGCGTAAATTAAAAAATTGGATTAACTATTAAATAATCAGCTATATGAGCCTAGCAGAATTAGTACAAAGCAGCGGGTGGAAAAATTTCATCGCTAAACTTTATGGTTTAGGTGCTTCAGTTGTTATCGTCGGTGCATTATTTAAAATTCAGCACTGGCCACTGGCAGGAACAATGCTTACTATCGGTCTTTTAACCGAATCCGTCATTTTCTTCTTTTCAGCTTTCGAGCCCTTGCATGAAGAGGTTGACTGGTCACTGGTATACCCTGAACTTGCAGGAATCCCGGAAGACGAGACACCTGAACTTGCCGCTCAGGGTGGCGGTTTTTCCGGTGGCGGTTTTTCCGGCGGCGGTGTAGCTGGTGCTGGAGGCGGAAGTTATAGCGGTGGTGGCGGAGGATATGGCGGCGGTGGCGGTGCCGGTTCAGCAGCACTGGCAAAATTTGATGAAATGCTGGAGAAAGCTGAGATCACTCCTGAATTGTTTCAAAAATTGGGAGTGGGAATGAAAAAACTGGGTGATTCAACTGCCAACATGAATACCATGGGAGATATATCAGCTGCTTCATCAAAGTATATGAATACCGTAAACCAGGCAAATGATTCTCTGGGCCAACTGTCTGAATCATATCAGTCCACAACCCGGCTTATCAATGAAACCAGTTCAACATACCGTAACATGGCTGATTCATTTTCAGTGATAGAGGCAGGTGGTAAATCATATCAGCAGCAACTTGAATCTCTTAACAAAAACCTTTCTGCTCTTAATGCTGTGTATGAACTCCAGAAAAAGGGAGCTGATGATCATGTCAGGGAATCTGAAAACCTTTACAAAGGCATTCAGAGCATAATTAAAGATTTATCAGAATCGGCTGACGATACTAAAAAGTATCGTGACCAGATAAACAAATTAAATGATAATCTGTCAGCACTTAACAACGTTTATGGTAATATGCTTGCTGCAATGAATGTTAAATGACGTGACATTTTTTTTAAAACTTAACTAATTCTAAAATGGCTCACGAAAGGCTATCTCCACGGCAAAAAATGATCGGTATGATGTACCTGGTACTTACTGCCATGCTTGCACTTAACGTATCAAAGGAGGCCGTTGAAGCATTTAAGAAAGTTGATAAGGGTCTTACCCAGACAATTGCCAACTATGCTAATAAAAATGACAATATTTATCGTGATTTCGACAGGGCCGCCGCAGAAAATCCTGCTAAAGCCGGAAAATACAAGACAGAAGCTTACCAGGTAAAACAAAGGGCAGATGAGGCTTACAATTTCATGCAGGACCTTAAAATTGAAATAATAAATAAGGCAGAAGGCGAAGGACCGGAAAATCTTGCTGTTAAGGGCAGAGAGATATTTGTTGATGAAATTGACAAGAAAATTGATGATGTTAATATACCGTCTGAAATACTTATCGGAGCGAATGAGAATGGAAAAGCCAACGACCTGAAGGCTGTTATACAGGATTACCGCGAGTTTCTGATTGGAATACTTGATGGGAAAAATCCTACTATCGAAGAAGCTTTGAAAAAAAGCCTTAATACTGATGACGGCATTAATAAAGATGGCGAAAAAGAACGATGGGAAAATTTTAACTTCCAGACTTTGCCTCTGGTAGCAGTTATATGCATCCTGTCAGAAATGCAGGTCAATGTCAGGAACGGTGAAACAGAAGTATTAAATAACCTGTACTCACAAATTGATGCTTCCTCTTTCAAGTTTACCAAACTCGATCCAATAGTGATGGCAACCTCCAATTATGTCACCCTTGGGAGTGAATACCAGGCAAAAGTGTTTATAGGTGCTACTGATACAACACAATCTCCGATAATTACTGTTGGTAATAATGTGCTGCCCCTCGATGATACCGGTAAAGGGATTTATAAAATGAAAGCTACTTCCGTGGGTCCGAAAAAATGGGGGGGTGTTATATCCCTGAAAGCCCCTGACGGGACAATGATAGACTATCCTTTTGAAGAATCCTATATTGTTGGCGAACCCAATGTTGTTGTATCACCAACTGCCATGAACGTACTCTATTACATGATTGATAACCCGATTGATGTGTCTGTTCCTAATGTAAGTCCCGATAAGATTAAGATCAGGGTCATCAATGGCACTTATAAAGTAGGAAAAGTTAAAAACTCAAAGGGTGAGAACTTCAGGGGAAACTGGATAGTCAGACCTTCCGATCAGAGTAAGAATGTCCAGGTAATAGTAACAGCCGATATCAATGGCAAGCCAATGCAGTTTGCTCCCCTTGATTTCAGGGTTAAACCCGTTCCTCCACCAATAGCTGTTTTTGGAGGCAAGAGTACAGGAAGTATTCCAAGAGCCACGGCAGCTGCTCAACAGGGAGTGTTTGCCATATTACCTGATTTCGATTTCGACCTTAATTACCAGGTAACAGGATTTACATTCTTTTATACCGATAAAGGAATGGACCAGGAAGAAATAAGTAACAGCAGTAATCTTACACCCAAACAGAAGCAGATGCTTGACAGACTCGTGCGCGGCAAAAATCTCATTATAAAAGATATAAAGGCCCTTGGCCCCGATGGAAAAACAAGAGAATTGAACCCGATTATTTTAAAGATTGACTAAAATTTAAAAAAATATCCCACTATGAATAAGAAAATGATTTTTGGCATTATCGCCTTTTCCTTTGCCGCAATGGTAAATGGTCAGACTATTGGTGATATTTACCAGAAAACAATTCCGGATGCAAGGAAGATCAATTATCCTTATCTGAGAGAAGCTGATGTCATTTGGTCTAAGAGATACTATCGTCTGATAGACCTCAGGGAGAAGATGAACCAGTCTTTGTATTACCCAACTATCCCAACACTGGATGGCAGGGAAAGTTTCATCAATGTAGTTCTTGATGAGATCAAGGCAGGCCGGGTTAATGCTTATGACCCCAATAATATCAATGTCAATACAACCTATTCAGATATTGAAGCAAAAATGGGTGCTGTGACAAAGCTTGTCCAGGTACAGATCAATGCCTCCGGAGCCACCAGGGAAGACTCTGTAAAACAGGATGCCAGGCCAGAGGATGTAAAGGAACTACTTCTCTACGAGGAATGGTATTTTGATAAGAAACTGGCGAAACTGGATGTCAGGATCATAGCTATTCAGCCAATATATATGGGGTTCGACGAACAGATCGGCAGGGCCAAAAAAATAGGTCTCTTCTGGGTAAGTTTGACGAATTCAGCGATGCCCTGGCAAAGAAAGAGGTGTTCATGAATAATAATGATGCACAGAGACTTTCATTCGACGACCTCTTTATGCAGAGAAGATTCCAGAGTGTGATCGTGGGCGAGTCAAATGTATACAACGACAGGAAAGTAGCTGAATATGAAGTAGGAAAAGCCACTATCTTTGAAGCTGACCGTATCAAGGAAGAACTGTTTAATTTTGAACACGATCTTTGGGAATATTAGAATTATTCCAAAAACAAAGCATTATAATATGAATATCAGTAATTACAAATATTTTTCGCCTGTTGATTTTTTAACATCTTCAAGGTAATTTTTGATATTCTGTTCATCTTCCTTCTTAACAATTAGCAGAACATCATCAGAATCAACAATTATATAGTCTTTTAAACCCTGAACAACAGCAATTTTACCAGGCGCTATACTGAAGATAGATCCTTTATTATCGTAAGTGAAAACTTCTCCCCTTACAGTGACATTCCCTTTCTTGTCAGCCGGGGAATGACCATGAAGAGAGCTCCATGTTCCAAGATCGGACCATCCAATATCAGTACATTTCACATATACATTATCGGCTTTCTCCATAATCCCGTAATCGATTGATATGCTTTTGCAGGCCGTATAGGTCTTGCTTATAAAGTTTTTTTCAAGATCTGTGCCATAAATATCCTTACCCTCATCAAATGCAGAAAACACATCAGGCATATGCTTCTCAAAGGCGTTAAGTATAGTCTTTAGTCTCCAGATAAATATACCCGAGTTCCAGTAAAAATCGCCACTCTCAATGAAAACTTTTGCCAGGTCAATGTCGGGTTTTTCTGTGAATGTCTTTACCTTTAAAAGATTATCAAAGCCCTCAACCGGTCTCTTCTTGTCTGCCTGTATATAACCATATCCTGTTTCCGGCCGGTCGGGTTGAATCCCAAGTGTAACAAGGCTGTCATTATCTTTAGCAAACTCATAACACTCTTCGATAACCTTACAAAACCGCTCCTCCTTATCGATCAGATGATCTGCAGGAGTGACCGCTATCACCGCTTTCGGGTTCTCTCTTAATATCCTGAAAGTGCCATATGCCAGACAGGGTGCTGTATTTCGACGAAAAGGCTCTCCCAGTACTCTCGATGGATCTATTCCCAACTGCTCCACAACAAGATCTGAATGCTCAGAAGAAGTAACAACGAAGATATTCTCTTCGGGACATACTTTTTTGAACCTGCTGTATGTTTGTTGGATAAGGGTTTCTCCATTCGCTGTTATGTCCAGGAATTGCTTGGGTCTCTCGCGACGACTCAAAGGCCAGAAACGGCTACCCACTCCCCCGGCCATGATTATTACATACCTGTTATCCATAAGAAAAGTTATTTTCTGATACAACTTATGCAAATATATAATTTATTAACTCAACTTGACTTTTAAGTATTTTATTAATTGTACGTGGTAATAAGCAAATCTGAATTTAGGTTTATATGTCTTTGTATATCAATCATATACAATATACCAAGCTATATATTTTTTTAGCATAGTCTGATTAAGGCACCCTTTTACGTAAATTTGCTAATTATTAGTAATTTTAAGCTTCATTAATTTTAATATTATGTTAAAGTTTCTGACTCAATTAGGAAGCTATTTCCTGCTGCTTAAGAAGGTCTTCTCAAAACCTGAAAAACCATCGCTCTACTACAGGCAGACAATGCGCGAGTTTGTATCTCTTGGAATTAACTCCATCGGAATCATAGCAATAATATCCTTTTTTATGGGTGCAGTTATTACTCTGCAAACAGCTTATAATACCGAAAATCCTATTTATCCCAAGTATCTTATTGGACTGGGATGCCGCGATTCTATCTTACTTGAATTCTCTTCAACTGTAGCCGCACTGATACTCGCCGGAAAAGTAGGATCAAACATAGCATCGGAAATTGGTACCATGAGAGTAACAGAACAGATTGATGCTTTGGAGATAATGGGAGTGAATTCAGCATCCTATCTTATTCTGCCTAAAATAGTGGCAACAATCATTTTCAATCCTTTCCTTACCCTTATGGGTATAATTATTGGAATATCTGGCGGTTGGGTAGCCGGAACACTCTCGGGTGTTATAACCTCTGAGAATTTTATTTATGGTATTCAGTATGCATTTATCCCATATTATATCACTTATGCACTGATTAAAACTGTCGTTTTTGCATTTATAATATCGAGTGTATCAGCATTTCAGGGATATTTTGTTGACGGAGGTTCTCTTGAAGTGGGCCGTGCAAGTACAAAAGCTGTTGTATATAGCAGTGTGCTGATCCTGATGGCCAATGTTATACTCACCCAACTTCTTCTATCATGATAAATGTAAAAAACCTGAATAAGTCATTTAACGGGATTAGTGTCCTGAATGATATCTCTATCACATTTGAAACAGGTAAGACAAATCTCATCATTGGGAAAAGTGGTTCGGGCAAGACTGTTCTCCTGAAATCCATTGTGGGTTTACATGAAGTGGAAAGCGGTGAAATATGGTACGAGAATACGCTTTTTAACAAACTTAACTTTACAGACAGAAAAGAGATCAGGAGTGAGATGGGAATGCTCTTCCAGGGCAGCGCTCTCTTTGATTCATTGACGGTTGAGGAGAATGTCGCGTTTCCCCCTGGATATGTTTTCGGATAAGAATAATGAGGAAAAAGAAGACAGGGTCAACTTTTGTCTCAACAGGGTAAATATTGTAAATGCCAATAAACTCTTTCCTGCTGAACTTTCAGGAGGAATGAAGAAAAGAGTTGCTATAGCCAGGGCCATTGCACTGAATCCAAAATACCTTTTCTGTGATGAGCCTAATTCAGGTCTCGACCCTCTGACAGCCATATTAATAGATGCTCTTATCAAAGAGCTCACTGAAGAATATTCCATGACAACAATCGTGAATACACATGATATGAATTCTGTCATGGAAATAGGAGAGAAAATCGTATTTATAAGTGAGGGAATTAAATGCTGGGAGGGCAATAAACATGAAATACTCAACTCGGATAACGAAATCTTAATGATTTTGTATTTGCTAATTCCCTTGCCAAACAATTGAAGTCTGCAAGATAGATGTTCGCTCACATTCATTCGTCAACTTCTTCATAGTCAACATATTCACCCAATTCCTTCGGGATCTTTTTTCCAGATTTTGACTTTTTATTCTGAGATTCAGCGCTGCCCGGTCTTTTCTCAGCGTTCAGCAAACATACTTAAAAAGGACCTTATAAAAAGATAAATAATCAACCCAACAATGAATATCTGAAATAAAAGCATATTTGTAAATAATTACTCAATCGATATCATCGGGTTATCATTCTTTGTTTTAACACGATTCCCGAATACAAGGTTCAATCCTAATCTGAAATTCATTGTGTTCCAGTTCCGTGGGAGTGCCATGTCCGTATCCTCCGATTTAATCCTGTTCCAATACACCGGGATCCTGTCACTCATAATATAGAACTGGCAAAAACCCGCCCTTACCGAAAATCCGGCTCCAAGGTTATCAAACGATGATTCATCATAGTATAGCTAAGGCTTGCCGACAGAATATTGCTTAACCTTTGCATTGGCTGACAGTGTTATTGCTTCCCTGAACCTGTTTTCCTACAAACCTTGTGTATGATAAGACACCCGAAAGAAAATAGGGTTTACAGAGTAACAATCCGCCTATGGAAACCAAAAGGAAGGAAAGTGGTAAAAGGCTGACGGGTATTTGACTATGTTAACAGAATTTTTCAATGAGTCAACCATCTCATCCCAAGCTCATCAAATGTCCGGGTGCCGTTAATAACATCCAGCATATCGATCCCACTGAAATCAAACTTACTGCTCAAGGCCACATTAGTCACATTGCTTTTCCACCTGATAAATCCCAGGTCAGTGATTGATGCCGAAAGGGTAATATTGATCGGTAAGTTCATACGTTGCTCCAATATCCAGACCCAGACCTACATTTTTCTTACCCATGAAAAATCCGGCATCAATCTTATTATCATCGAATATTATACTGTCAACAATATTTTCATGTGCTTGTATAAACCCGACAGGAGCGCTGATATTAAATAAAAGGTCAGCATCGAGAGTATGGGAATAATCGTCATTGACAGTGATACCCATTGCATTGTTGTCCAGCGAGGCTGTTGCCACACCAAAAAGCAATTTCCCTTTAACCCCTATCCTTAACCTGTCAGAAAAATTCTTTGAAAAGCCAAGTCCGAATTCCCGGTAATACGTCATATTCCCCCTTAGGGACGACATATCAATTGTATGCCCAACAAATCCCTCATTGCCGGTCAGAGCCAGTTTAAAAAATCTCCCGGCAAAACAATAGTTGCCCTCTAAGCGATCATTGATATCAAGAAAAATATATGAACTTTCCCCAACAGCCAGTACCAAAGCCCAGAAGCTGTGTTGTCACTTCGGTTCCAAAAAATTCCTGTCTTTGACCTGTGAAAGAAAATCGCTCATATATTTACCATTATCATCAGCATGCAGGAATGTAAAAATAGAGTCATTCGGCTGACCTTTAAGAAAGATATCGGAGAAATTGACAAAGTTGTTATTAATATTCAGGTTAATTCCCGACAGTGCGGGCAAGTCCTATATATAACCAGTTGGATGGCTTCAAGGCAGGATTTAGAATATGGTTCTGAGGCAGGTCCATGAAATACATAACCTGGCTATTCTGTGCTGACACATCAGTAGCAATCATTGCCAGTAACAGTATCAGTATATGTTTTGTTTATCCGTTCATTTCCTATGGAGTTAAAAGTTCAGTTCAATTTATATCCGGTTTGATCACCAGGGCGGCTTTAAAATTTATCCTGTAATCGGAATAGATCTTAACATCCCTGGTCCCGCCATCGGTAGTGGTCATAGTAAATGTGAATATTATCATATCGGCATCATCAACTGATTTAAAGAAATCCTGAGTGAACTCAATTGTTGTCGAAGTTTCTGTTGCTGTGGTTGCTTTACCATTGCTGTCAACAGCTGCGGGTGCGAGAAGATCAGTTGCATCAACAGTCTTTATAACAGTATTAGATTCAGAATTAAAAAGACTCATGCTGAGGGAAGCCCCTAAAGGGAATCCGTTTATGGCATTCACATCAATCCTCAGGAATTTGATGTCTTCAGGCTTAATAGAACTATCATCTCCATTATCACTTTTCAAAAAATTATCAGTAGTATCAGAAAATTGCAGATTATTCATCCTGAACTCCATTGGGATATCCAGCTCGACTGATCCTACAAACATATCAGCAGCCAGCTCATTTAATGGCTGATCACTTTTGCCGGCAGACGGATTAAGGGTAGCAAAGCCTGAAAAATACACAACCTCAGGTGGTAAAGATACAAAATCAGGCAGTGTGGAGTTAGTTTTATCAATTGTATAAGAATCACGAACTACCTGGCCCGGCATCTCAGGACTGGTTAAAAGAATCTCAACCGGGTCCAGATCAACAGATTCTTTTCCTCTCTTCCCGGTAAAATTAAGACTTAACTCAAGTGGCGCAATAAAAGAGTTTGCATAATGAAGTGTTAATGACGGACTGGAGATCCTGAAATCACCTGAGATCCGATCCAGGATATCGCTGATTCCCAGATCAAGTGAATCTGTCTCAAAGGTCGCTGTCATCAGGTCAAGTGGCCCCTTGACTGAAAAATCATCCATAGAGAGCTCCAGCACTGAGTCTCTTGTAAAAACCAGTATCATCAGGTTGTTCTGGTCATAGATGATTGTATCTGTGGGTTTAACCATATCCAGAAGGGAAATATCACCCTTAACAGCAGATATTGCCAACGTGGGGGATAACCTGTTATTCCTGGAAAGCTTGTCCATATCGTAAGTATCCTTAATACAACGCTAACCATCAGTATTGTAACAGCATATTACTAACAGAATCTTCCTGCTTTTCATACTAGTTATTATTTATCATCTGTTTCTATTTTATAATTGTACAGGAAGCTGTCAGTGCCCCCAACAATGAGATGCCAGCCGCTTTGATCGGACAATTTCCCGATCGAGAACATCGATGCTCCTTTGAGTGGAAATCCTTTCATAGTTTCACCTTTTTCGCCGAGGAGATATATCAAGTTCCTGGTGTGTTTAAACACTCCAATTTTTCTGTCGGAGGCAGAAAAAATAAAATCCAGCGGTCCACCCAAGATCATTGGATCCAAAATCCTTTTTGAATATCTCCGATCGGTTATGGTTATAAAGATACAATATGCCTTTATCAATAAAAATATATTCACCAAAACCATCACCATCTACGTCAAAAATATCGAAGGAATGGTCAGCAGTGAAAATTTTTGATACTGAATGTTTTTACTGTTCCATCGAAATAAATATGCTGGATGGTACCATCAGGTGAGCTACATACCATAGCTTGCTCTGATCCTGGTGTAAGTCTCATAGATGAGCCCTTAGCCCTTGTTACAGGCTCTTTAAGATTAACCCTTATGTTCCCTCTCCTGTCGAGTATATAGATAGATTTATCATCGGAAACTACAATATAGTCTTTTCCTGATACCCTGAAATATTCAATTTCCGCAGTTACACACCCTTTGGTCTAAATGGATGCCATCCCCTTACAACATTACCGGCTTTATCATAGCAATAAACCATTCTGTCTTCACCGGTTAATAAATAGCCTGTAATCCTTATTGTTATCATAATCAAACAACGCCAGGGAATTTGTTGCCGGAGACCTAAGCTTTACCGGATATCTTTCAACATAATTTCCATTTCTGTCAAGAAGATGAAGATAATTTCTGCCTGAAAAGAGCAATTGGAATCTTCCCATTCCTGTAGTAATCAATCATGTAAACTGCACCACTTCAATTCTCTCATTAAGAGGCACCTTCCACAAAACACGGCCGGCAGCATTTATCAGATAGACATTGTTCTTAAGATCCTGAATAAAGATCTCCTTTGCCCCTGTAATATGATTTGTAAAAAAGAATGGTTTATGCAGGCAGTTGTATCAAGGAGTGTTTCCCATTCGGTCTTTGATTCCTCACGTCGTTCCTTCCTTATAACGAATTGACAGACTATTATAAATCATATCATTACTTGAAGCAATCTGATAACCTACCGCTTCAATTTTAGTCAAGTGCCATTTTATTATTCTTAAGTACTTTTATTATGTCGGTATCAGGAAGCAGAAAGATATTCAATAATACGTGAAGGAACACAGTAGAAAAAATAACCTGCCCTGCTTGGTAAGTGTGTTTTCAAAATCGCGGTATGCGAGATCATTAGCAAGTGTTTTATTTAAAATATTATCATATAACAACTTTGAGATAGTAGAAAAGGAATTACCGGATACGAGGTAATTATCATAAAAAGCAAAATACTCATCCTCGAAGCCAGAGCCAAAACCCGGAAGTACCGTACCTGCAAGTCCCTGTACAGGAGTCATATAAACTGGTATCCTGTCCTGATCATCCGGTTTAAAATACCGAATATCCTTAACAGGACTGCCAGCACCTGACGAAGAGCTTCTCGGCCTCAACGGGATTAGCTAGCTTGTATATGATAAGGGAATTCTCAGTAACAGGATTCCCCCTGATATCAATATAAGCACTGGTGACCTCATTACCAAGGTATTCTCTCAGCTTATCCGCTAATCCGGACTTTTGGTTTATAAGCCCAACATTCCTGCTGCCAGTTTCATCATCGTCACCCGGAATGAGAAGCGTTTCAAACAGCACAGTGGATGAAGGAAGTATCTTGTAAGTCTGCAATGAAACAGGTTGAATATACCTATACCTCGAAAAAAGATCAAGTGAATCCCTGGTTTCGGTATACCCGCTGAGTGCCAGTCCATCCTCATTAATATATATATCCCCGCTTCCTGTTCCTGCCAGCTTCGATATTTTGCCGGCAATTTCATTGCCATCATCTGTGAAGATATTGCGTAACAAGGGGCCCAAATTTTCAAAGACCACGAAAATCTTGTCTTCATTCTTACCGGAAGCAACCAAAACCCGAGAAAAACCGGGCATATTTCTTACATCATCACTCTTTCCTGATTGTGCCATAGCTTCGCGGAGAATATCTGCAGAGGTACTACAGAGGATCAGACCTGAGGCTACTGAAATATATACGGTATCATTTCGGGACCCTGTCTTATAGGGCAATTTTAATACAGTGTTATCATGCCGGGTGGCAGTGACTATCTCACTAACACCAATATTCTTCAGCATATCCTTTATGTGTCTTGTTCTGGTTTCTCCCGAAATGGTTTTGGAGAGTAGCAAATCTGTTTCCCCTTTGCCTGAAAAATATAATGCAATAATGGCAGGGCCGTCAGTCTCAAGACCATTTAGAGCTGACTTATTAAGCTGATCAGCAACATATTTCAACTTATGGTTAAAACTTTCAAGTTCTTTGATATTTCCCATCTCGCCAAATAATCCCTTTCCTGTTGAAACGGAGTTCAGGAAACTCTGAAGGTCAATAGTCTCAATTACAACACCGGCATCCTTCGATACTGCCTTATAAGGATCGGTAAATAAGGCCTTCCTGCTCTGCTGGAAATAGTAAAACAACACGGCAAGACATGCCAGAAGAAGAAATATTAATATTATACTTACTTTCTTACCCACAACAGGTTTGGATTTAGCTAAGTCCAAAAATAACAAATAAAAGCCAGAATAGGGTAATGTAACATTTGCATTAGAAAACAGTAATGGAAATGAACTTTAAGAAAAGATTAAGACTTGAAGACATGCCATCAGGAAAGTTTGGCATGCTATTTGAAGTATATACTTTGCACAGGCAATCTCCAATATATCCCTGAAAAATCAGGGCAGCCAGGTTAAAAACCTGGCTTTTATTTTTTTAGAATGGCCTGTAGCCTATAATCTCCCTTACCTCTCTGACGGTTCTTGAAGCACTGGCCCTGGCTTTTTCAGCACCTTGCGACACCACCTTTGATAAGTATTTACTGTCGTGAAGAATATCGTTGATCCTGTCCCTGATAGGTTCGGTAAATTTAATTATATCTTCGGCGAGTTGGTTTTTCATGTCACCATATCTTATTTCACACGAATCAAACTTATCCTTGAAGTATTTTACAGTTTCTGCTTCAGAGACCGCTTCCATTATAGTAAAAAGGTTCTTCACCGCTTCTGAAGGCTCCTGTCCGGGTGCCGTGGGGCCGGTATCTGTAACCGCTTTCATCACCTTCTTTCTTATATCCTGCGGCGTATCGAAAAGAAAAACGCCATTACCTTCACTTTTTCCCATCTTCCCGGTGCCATCCAGGCCGGGAATCTTAACCAGCTGTTTTCCGAAGTTATAAGCATCGGGTTCAGGAAAATAATTAACCTCGTACATCATGTTAAAACGACGGGCAAACCGCCTCGTCATCTCAAGGTGTTGCTCCTGGTCCTTCCCAACCGGTACCTTATTAGCCTTATGGATGATTATGTCCGCGGCCATAAGAACAGGATAAGTCAATAGCCCGGCATTTATATTATCAGGTTGTTTCCTGACCTTTTCTTTAAAGGAAGTCGTCCTTTCAAGTTCACCTACATACGCATTCATATTAATAAAAGATAGAGTTCAGAAACCTCCGGCACATCACTCTGTATAAAGACAGTGGCTATCTCCGGATCTATGCCACATGCCAGATATTCGGCAAGTACCTGTTTAATATTCTTATGAAGATCATTTGACTTTGGATGTGTAGTAAGAGCATGATAATCTGCTATAAAAAAATAGCAGTTATTCTCTTTCTGCATTCTGCAGAAAATTTCTGATCGCACCGAAATAGTTCCCCAGGTGAAGATTCCCGGTTGATCTTATACCACTTACAACTGTATCCATAATTTAATTCATTATAAATCCATCGCAAAGCTAATAAAAAGGCAGAAAGCCACAAGGGAGAGAAAGTTATAGAATTCAGGGCAGCAGAGCGTAATCCTTCTTACGCCAAAGATTACTCCGTTGTGCCCATTTTTTATTACCTTTGCGGCATTAAATAATAGTGGCCATGGAATCAACCAGACAGAAGAAAGTATCACGCCTGCTACAAAAAGAACTGGCCGATATATTTCTAAGAAGGGGAAATGAGTTTGCTCATGGGAAACTGGTTTCCATCACAAGAGTCAGAGTTAGTCCTGATCTATCTTTCGCCAAAGTATATATTAGCATATTTCCAGCTGATAATCAGAATGTAGTCCTTACATCCATCCAGGGACACAGCAGTAAGATCAGATATCGAACTTGGACAGAAAGTAAGGTCACAACTTCGGATTGTTCCTGATATTGCATTCCATATAGATGATAGTCTGGATTACATAGACAAGATAGATAAATTGCTGAAATCCTGACTATATATGCAGTACGAACCAATTAAGAGATCACTTGGAAGATTCTTCTCACTTTCAGGGTTCATGAGAAAAACACTCTATTTCCTGCTCGATCTTCTCCTTCTCAGAACCTGGCATGTAAAAAAAGCCCTTCGTACATTGCAAAACAGTTTCAGGGATCAGCTACAGTTCTTGATGCAGGGTCAGGTTTTGGACAATACACCTGGAGAATGAGCAGGATGAACAAAGACTGGAAGATCACTGCAGTTGATATCAACAATGAACAGATAGCAGACTGCACACAATTTTTTCGATAAGAGAGGATTATCAGACAGGGTCAGTTTCGGGATTCTCGATCTGACAGATCTCTCAGATACTGATTGTTATGATATTATACTGTCTGTAGATGTAATGGAACATATCGAGGAAGATGTTACAGTATTTAAAAATTTTCCACCGGTCGTTGAAAAACAACGGGGTTCTGCTCATCTCAACACCTTCTGACCAGGGAGGATCCGATGTACATAATGAAACAGAAGAATCATTTATCGATGAGCATGTAAGAGATGGTTACAGCATTAAGGAGATCACTGATAAGCTGGGAGAAGCGGATTCAAAAAAATAAGGTGCTTTATACTTATGGCAGACCTGGCAATATATCGTGGCGCCTGTCAATGAAATATCCCATTAAAATGCTCAATATCTCCTATCTCTTTTTTATCCTTCTTCCATTTTATTACCTCATTTTCTTTCCCATATCACTTATACTGAACATCTTTGATCTCAGGTTAACTCATAAGACAGGAACCGGACTTCTTGTAACTGCCAGAAAATAATAACTGAGTGAAACTTTCAATATATATAGCAAAAAGATACCTGTTCGCAAAGAAATCGAGGAATGCCATAAATGTTATTTCAGCTGTTTCTGTTGCCGGGGTTTCTGTCGGAACGATGGCACTGATTATAATTCTGTCAGTTTTTAACGGACTGGAGATGATGGTGACAGCAATCTTCAACACTTTCGATCCCGATATTAAAATTACTGCTGCGGAGGGTAAAACTTTTGTGCCCGATACCACAAGACTTGAATTGTTGTCAAAAGTGGCTGGAGTGTCATGCTACTCGAAGACTATTGAGGAGAATGCTCTTCTGAAATATGGCGACAGGCAGTATATAGCAACAATCAAGGGTGTCGATGACAGGTATGTAACAGTATCAAATATTGACAGTTCAATGTGGGACGGGGAATTCGTGCTCAGAGATGAAAAAGGAAGGCCTTATGCAGTGCCAGGGATAGGTGTGGCTCAGTATCTTGGTATAGGAATCAATTTCATTACGCCCCTTGTGATCATCTTTCCCAGGAAAGATGAATCTGAATCATTGAGCCCCGAAGATGCGCTGATCAAGAAGTATATATTCCCTTCGGGTATTTTTGAGGTCGAAAAAGAGTACGATTCCAAATATGTTTATGTGCCCTTGGAATTCGCTCGTGAACTAACCCAGACTGACTCAGGAATAACGGCTCTCGAAATAAAGTTCACTCCTGAAGCTAATGCTGCAGAGGTTCAAAAAGAGCTTAAAAAAATATTCGGGAAAGGGTTCCTGGTCCAGAACAGGTTAGAACAACAGGCGATCTTTTATAAGGTAATGAAATCGGAAAGACTTGCTATCTTTTTCATTCTTACATTAATTTTAATTATAGCTTCATTTAATATAATCGGCTCCCTTACTATGCTGATCATTGAAAAAGAAAGAGATATTGAAATATTAAAGAGCCTGGGTGCCGATAACAACCTGATACGAAAAATATTCATTTTTGAAGGCTGGCTGATCTCCATAATAGGGGCTTTTTCAGGGATAGCCCTGGGTTTCGTGGTCTGCTGGATTCAACAGAGGTATGGTATTGTAAAACTGCATAGCGAATCGCTGATAATGGATGCCTACCCGGTAGTACTGAAGCTTAAGGATTTTATTATAGTACCTGGTACCGTATTGCTTATTGGATATTGGGCGGCATGGTATCCTGTCAGGTTTCTTACAAAGAAATTTCTTAATAAGGATGTTTGACAAGCAATAATTATATTTGCTGTCATGTTATGATCAATATTCAGGTTTCCATGAATAAAGCTGATACATCGGACAAAAAGCCGCTATGACAAGAGTTTCTCTTTTCTTTCTTATCATGATCGCTGTGATCTCAGGTTCATGTTCAAGCCGTAAAAAAAAGCTTGACAGGAGTGACATAATACCTGAGAAGGATATGATTGCCATTGTTAAAGATATATACTTAACCAATGCAATGTTAAACCTGCCGGTGGTGCATAACTGGTATATACCACCTGATTCTTTATCGACTTATAACGATGTGATCGGGAAATATGGCTATACAAAAGAGGCTATGGACAAGACATTGAAATTTTATTTTGTAAAGAAGCCCAAAGAACTGGTTAAGATCTTTGATCAGGCCCTGGGGTCGTTCAGTGCCACTGACTCGAGAATTGAAAAAGCGCTAAACATTGAACTAGGCAAGGCCCTGAACTTGTGGAAAGGCAGCGACGTTATCCTGTATCCTGAGCTCTCCGGAACGGATTCCACCTCATTCAGATTAATTGTCAGACCAGGTACTTACCTGTTTACATATCAACTTACCCTTTTCCCTGATGATAACTCTATTAATCCACACATGAGTGCCTGGTATTCCAGGGCAGACAGCGCCGATACAGGTAAAAGATACTGGTTTAAGACTCTAAACTATGTAAAGGATGGTTTGCCACACCGTTATACAAGCAAGATCTTTATACCCGGCAAAGCATTTGTAACTATAAAGGGCTGCATCTATGATTATGATAAGTATCCACCAGATTTCCTGAGACATTTAAGGCTCGAAAAAATCTCCTTTACAAATATCTCAACACAATAATGAAGCGCTTTTCAGCTCAATACGTCATCACAAACACAGGGCCACTGCTAAAAAGAGCCATTATCACAACTGAAGATGACGGTACAGTTACGGGTATTGAGGATACAGGGGGCAATCTTACTGAAAGTCATTCTGTTGAGTTTTATAATGGCATAATCACCCCTGGGTTTGTAAACTGTCACTGTCATCTTGAATTGTCGCATATGAAAGGTAAGATAACAGAAGGAGGTGGTTTGGTTTCCTTTGTAGAGCAGATCATGAATAACAGGGAAAGCAAGATTGACACTATAGTGCAATCCGCTTCAGATGCCGATTCTGAAATGTATAGATCCGGAATATCCCTTTGTGCAGATATATGTAATACATCTGGCACTTTCCACCTGAAAAGAACAAGTAAAATAAAGTATATCAATCTCCTCGAGGTTTTTGGTATTGATCCCGGCATAGCTGAGAAGAGAATAGATGAAATACTGGCAGTGGCAGGGAAAGCTGAAGAAATGAAACTACCTTATGCTATGGTCCCTCACTCAGCATATTCGTTGTCACAAAAACTATTCGGATTACTGAAGGACCTCAGCAAAGAAAACAAAGTTACTTCCATTCACTTTATGGAGAGTCGTGCTGAAAAAACATTCCTCGGTTACCATAGCGGTAATATTATATCATCCTACAGGAAGTCATCACTTCTTTCGAAACGACAGGAAGTAGTTGTTAACCACGTTGATACGATTATGAACCAGGTCACCACATCCGGAAACCTGGTCCTCGTACACAATACTTTTGCCGACAGGGACGCAATTAAGAATGTCAGAAAAAGAGACAATACCTACTGGTGTCTCTGTCCGGGCTCAAATCAGTATATTGAAAGAGCCCTGCCACCCGTTAATCTGTTACTCGAGGAGGGTTGTGAGTTAGTGACAGGCACTGATAGTCTTGCTTCCAACGCAAAGCTCGATATTCTCAGGGAATTGATCATACTACAGTTGAACTTCCCCGCCCTTGGTATTGAAGATCTGATTGCCTGGGCAACTATTAACGGGGCCAAAGCCCTGGGAGAAGATAAGGAATATGGAAAGATCGCGCCAGGGATGAGACCGGGACTACTCTTACTTGAAAATGTTGACCTGGCAAACATGAAGCTTTTGCCAACGACAGTCGTCTCCAGGCTGGCATAGAGTAAAAAAATACTAATTTTGGGGCTTATAAACATCCTGAAATGGCAACATTCCTCTTTGATGAAATAATTTTCGGGCCTGTTAAGAGCCGCAGGCTGGGTGTTTCCCTTGGGATAAATCTTTTACCCACAAAGAAGAAGATCTGCAATTTCAACTGCATCTACTGCGAATGTGGTCTGACCAGGGACATTGAAAAAGCAGTCTCTCACCTGCCACATCGCGATGAGGTTCGTAAAGCGCTTGAAACAAAGCTGGAGAACATGAAATCAGGTAATCAGTATCCCGATGTAATAACATATGCCGGTAACGGGGAACCCACACTTCATCCCGAATTCCCGGGGATCATAGACGACAGCATTGAATTGAGAGACAAGTACTTTCCTGGAGCCAAAATAGCAGTGCTTTCCAATGCAACGACAATAACAAAACCATCCGTCAGGTCGGCTCTGCTTAAGATAGATAAAAACATACTCAAGCTTGACTCGGCCTTCGATGCTACAATTAAACTACATAATCAGCCCAGGGTACCTGTCAGAGCCAGTGAACTTATAAATAACCTGGCTGGCTTCAATGGTAAACTTATAATCCAGACGCTGTTTCTTAAAGGGGAATATAAAAATAAACCTGTTGATAATACGACAGCTGAAGAAATAGAAGCATGGCTGGATGCTTTGAAAAAGATAAAACCATCGGAAGTAATGATATACACCATTTCAAGAGATACCCCATATGGTGATAAGCTTCAGAAGGTGCCTCTTGCACGACTTGAGGAGATAGCATCGCTGGTAGAAAAACTGGGTATCACCACACAGGTTTCGGGTTAATATTGAACAAAAAGAGAAACATACTAATATGTCCTCTTGAATGGGGCCTGGGACATGCAGCACGGATGATTCCTGTTGCAAAGCGACTCCTTGAGATGGATTTCAATGTATTTATCGGTTCCGGAAAAGACTATAATGCTTTCTTCAGAAATGAGATTTCCGGACTTGGATACATTGAATTTAAAGGCTTCAGAACCAACTATTCACGTATCCTGCCACAATATATATCTCTTCTGTTCAGGCTGCCTTCCCTCGCTTACCATATTATACTTGAACATAAAAGGCTCAAAAAGATAATTCATGATTATGAAATCGATATTGTAATAAGTGATAACCGGTTTGGTTTATGGAATCCTGCAATAACAAGCGTTTATGTTACACATATGCCACGCATTCCGTTCCCCGAACCTTTAAGATTCCTGGAATTCATCGGAGTGCTCCTGCACAGAACGATCATTAAAAGATACTCATTATGCTTTATCCCTGATCTTCCCGGGGCAGACAACCTGTCGGGAAGGCTGTCTCATGGTTTGCGACTTCCGGGAAATGTCAGGTACACAGGCATCCTTTCAAGGTTTAATCACTCTGATCCTGATTTGCAATCTCCTGTAAAAACAGATGGTCACACTACTGCACTTATATCGGGTCCTGAACCACAGAGATCGATACTGAGAAAGAAACTTGTCAGCTTGTTTACCGGACAATCAAAGGACTTTGTCATCCTGGAAGGCAAGCCGGGTGAACATATGGAAGGAATAAAATCAGGCAATATTACTTTTTACAATCATCTGCCCACGAGGGCGATGAAAGGCTTACTAAAACAAAGTACCGGTATCATATGCAGATCGGGTTATTCAACAATAATGGATCTTGTGAGTCTGGATTGTTCTGCATTGTTTATTCCCACTCCCGGACAAACGGAACAGGAATACCTTGCACGATATCTCTCCGGCAAAGGATCGTTCAGTTATGTCAACCAGAAAAAACTCGGGGAAGTCAGTTCTGTTCCTGCGAATCGGGGATCATGGTCACCTGACCTGGTGTTGCAAAGTCATGAACTTCTGGAAAAAGCACTTATCGAACTATCAGATTATAAGCATAAAAAGAAATGAACCGGCAAAGCCTGTCAGCAGTCCAATCCATACCTCCAGGGGCTTATGATAGTCGAGACGGAGGCGGGATGAGAGCACTCCTCCTCCTGCAATGACTACCGCAACCAGGTACCAGACAAGCGAAGTATGCATCTTGAATGAAAGCATCAGCACAAGAGCAATAAGGACACCTGAGGCAATTGAATGAAGTGAGATCTTCCACCAGAGATTTATTAAAGTGGCACTGAGAGAAAGAAAAAAGATGGAATAAACAAATGCTTTCAGGAAGAAAGGGATCGGGAACCTGAAAACAATATATGAACTGGTGGCATACAATACTGTAGCAAATATGAGTGGTATCTTTCTGTCTTTTCTCTTCTCAATGGTCCATGATGAAATAATGTTCCTGTGAAAAAAGAACGGCATCAATGATAGAGGAAGGAACACATTATTAACCACGATTATCATAAGTAATAATTTCTTCAACTCAAACGACAGATAACCAAAGAGTGTTGGTGCTGAGAATATGATCAGAAACCCGTAAACAGGCACCAGGATGGGATGGAAAATTATTGATACTATTTTAGCGGCTGACAGGGAAATATCTCTTTTTTCGTTGTTACTCATCACTTACTTTTATTAATTATTTCATATTAATTAATATTATATCTCTCTTCTGAGACGTGCAACAGGTATATTAAGTTGTTCCCGGTATTTAGCAACTGTGCGACGTGCTATCTGGTAACCCTTTTCCTGCAGAATCTCAGTAAGCCTCTCATCTGTCAGGGGCTTTCGTTTGTGTTCATTTTCAATACAGTCCTGGAGTATCCTTTTGATCTCGCGTGTAGACACTTCCTCACCGCTGTCAGTCTGAAGCCCTTCGGAAAAGAAGAACTTCAACGGAAAGATCCCGAAGTGGGTCTGTATATATTTGCTGTTAGCAACCCTGGAAACTGTTGATATATCGAAACCCGTCATCTCGGCAACATCCTTAAGTATCATAGGTTTCAGCTTTGTTTCATCGCCGTCAATAAAATACTCCTGCTGATATTCCAGGATAGCATTCATGGTAAGAAGCAGTGTGTTCTGCCGCTGTTTGATAGCATCAATGAACCACCTGGCCGAATCAATCTTCTGCTTCACGAACATAACCGCATCCTTCATCTCTTTCTTCTGGCTTCTCTCCTTGCTGTACGACTGCAGCATGTCATTGTAGGCGGAGCTTAGCCTCAGCTCCGGCTGGTTCCTGGAGTTAAGGTGCATGTCGAATCCATACTCAGTCAGCTCGAGGATAAAATCCGGAATAATGGGCTGTGAAGTCCTGCTGAATGGGTCGCTGAATACTCCACCCGGTTTGGGATTTAATTTAAGTATCTCCTCCATGGCCGCCTTCAGTTCTTTCTCCGATATGCCCAGCTTAGCTACTATCTTATCGTAATGTTTCTTACTGAATTCCTCAAAATACTGGTCGAGTATTGAATATGAAAGTTCGAGTATCCTGCCATTTTTCCCTCTTTTTTCAATCTGAAGCATAAGGCATTCTCTCAGCGACCGGGCCCCAACTCCAGCCGGTTCGAGATCCTGTATAATCATCAGTATCTCTTCCAGTTCATCTTCAGTAGTCTCCACATTCTGAAGAAAAGCAAGATCATCAACAATATTGATGAGTTCTCTACGGAGGTACCCGTCTTCATCTATATTGCCCAGGATATATTCTCCAAGTATTTTTTGTTTTTCAGTCAGATCACGAAGGCTCAACTGCGATTCGAGATGTTCATGGAATGAAGTACCAACCGAAAAAGGTATCTCAGTCCTTTTTTCCTCGCCCTTCCCCTGGTTGTTCGTCTGAAGCCTGTACTCAGGAATATCATCATCTTCTATATAATCATCAATAGTGAATTCCTCTTCATCAATGTCGTCCTCTTCAAACTGCTCCTCTTCATTATCGGATTGGATATCTTCTTCTTCCTGACCTTCTTCAAGAGCAGGATTCTCTTCAAGTTCCTTTTTAATACGTTGCTCAATCTGTAATGTAGGTATCTCCAGCAGCTTTATCATCTGTATCTGCTGCGGAGAGAGCTTCTGGAGTAACTTTTGCTGTAACCTTTGTTTAAGCATCGCTTTGTGAGCAACAAGAAGATTTATGTTAGTAATATAATCAAAACTCAGCATTCTTAGGAGTTCGCGGGAAGGGTATTACATCCCTGATGTTAGCCATGCCGGTCACAAACAGGATCAGTCTCTCGAACCCGAGACCAAATCCACTGTGGGGTGCCGTTCCGAATCTTCTGGTTTCGATGTACCACCAGAGATCTTTTTCAGGAATTTCCAGTTCCCTTATACGTCGAATCAGTTTATCATAATCTTCTTCACGCTGTGAACCACCTATTATCTCTCCAATTCCTGGAAACAGCACATCCATTGCCCTCACTGTTTTTCCGTCATCATTCTGCTTCATATAAAAAGCCTTTATCTCTTTTGGATAATCGGTAAGGATAACCGGTCTCCTAAAGTGTTCTTCAACCAGGTATCTTTCATGTTCTGCCTGTAAATCGCGTCCCCAGCCAACAGGGAACTCCCATTTTTTCCCCGATGACGTCAGAATAGACACCGCCTCAGTATATGTTAAACGCACAAATTCATTATCTAGTACAAACCGGAGTCGTTCGAGAAGACCCTTATTGATCATATTGTTAAGGAACTCCAGGTCATCAATGCAGTTATCAAGGGCATATCTGATCAGGTATTTTACGAAGTCCTCAGCCAGATCCATATTATCATCCAGATCGTAGAAAGCCATCTCAGGTTCTATCATCCAGAATTCCGCAAGATGCCTGGGAGTATTTGAGTTCTCTGCCCTGAAAGTAGGGCCGAAAGTATAAATATCACCAAGGGAGAGTGCCCCCAGTTCTCCTTCAAGCTGCCCCGAAACAGTAAGGTTGGTCTCTTTCCCGAAGAAATCACTCCTGAAATCAATAGCACCATCCTGTGTCTTTGTTATATTATTAAGATCAAGTGTTGTTACATGAAACATCTCGCCTGCTCCTTCGGCATCGCTACCTGTAATTATAGGCGTATGCAGATAGAAGAATCCCTTATCGTTGAAATATTTGTGAATAGCAAATGCCATGGCATGCCTTATCCTGAAAACAGCTCCAAAAGTATTTGTCCTGAACCTGAGATGTGCATGTTCCCTGAGAAATTCCATTGAATGTCCTTTCTTCTGGAGAGGATAGGAATCCGCATCGCTCTTCCCGTATATCTCAATGGTGGCAGCATTGATCTCAACTTTCTGACCCTGGCCCTGCGATTCAACAAGCTTACCTGTTACAGCAATACATGCACCCGTAGTTATATCTTTTAGAAAATTCTCATCAAATGATGCTGTCTCAGCGACAATCTGTATATTATCTATTGTTGAACCATCATTAAGGGCAATAAACAGGATTATCTTATTACCGCGTTTTGTTCTTACCCATCCTTTAACCAGTACATCCGAACCCGTAACAGGATTTTTTAATAGTTGTTTAACCTTACTTCTCTTCATCATCATTTGAATTATTCAATAAAAATTGTAGCGCAAAAATAACAAAATGTTACGCGCTAAGTTCCACTAAATCATCATTATTTTGAATTTAGGTCTCATTTTCCCGGGCAATCATCTAACTTCTTTGTTTTTATGGCATTGTTTTTGTGCGTTAGATACTTCTTTTTCAGTAAATTTGATCTCTTAGAATAATATCTCTTACATACATGAGTTATATCTAAAACAGTATGGCTTTTGATTATGTTTGGTTTGAAAATTTGTAAATTCTGAATAACTTTGAATATAATTTGAAAACTCCTGAAACCTATGGAAGAACAAAAGAAGATTATAGTTGTACCCTGGGATTTTACACCGGTAGCAGACCATGCACTGGCCCATGCCGTTAAGATCAGCCGTATGACACACAATGATATCTGCCTTCTGCACATTGTTAGTACAGGTATCCCCCTCAAAGAAGAGACAAAGAAGAGGACCCTGCTGAAGCAGGTGACTGAAGTGAATAGTCATAAGTACAATATGCCTGTTTTCTATCAAATCTCAAAAGGCAGTATATTCAATACAATAGCTGAGTTTGTAAATGAAAAGGGAGCAAGCCTGGTAGTGATGGGCACTCATGGGATGAAAGGAATGCAAAAACTGACCGGCAGCTGGGCACTTAAAGTCATTGTGAAATCAAAAGTACCTTTTATTGTTGTCCAGGATCCACCTGACGACCAGGAGAGGTATCACAATATAGTTTTCCCTGTTGACTTTAAAAAGGAAAATAAGGAAAAGATCCAGATGGCAATATTCATGGGGAAATATTTCGAATCTAAAATTCATATGCTGGTAGGGACCAGTTCAGATAAGGGTCTGCTTAAAAAGATCAATGTCAACCTTAATTTTGCCATTAAATATTTTATACAGAACAACATTGAATACGAGATACATAAAATGCCTAAAGGCAAAATTGCTGAACAGACAATCGATTTTGCCCAGCAGTTAAAAGCCGACCTCATTCTTATTGTCACTACAAAGAATATCACATTTGCCGACTATGTTGTTGGTGCCTCTGAACAATACATTATTGCAAACAGTTCCAGGATACCGGTATGCTGTGTAAATCCTAAAGCATCGTTTGCAAATGTTGGTCAGTTTATGGGTGGCTGGGGCTCTTAGGAGGTACCAGCCAGGTTGATACTACAGCAACCAGTAACGAGACAAGGAAAGTCGTTAAACGTGCCGGGATGCCTTTCTCCGTATATGCAGAGATAATGACGGGAACACGCTTTTCTGCAGCAGGCTCTCCCAGTATATTTGTTATTTCTGTTTCGAATTTTCCGGAGTTGATGTATTTCCTGCCTTCTGCACTCAATAGAGCAGTCATCTCATCACTATTGATAATCTTTTGTTCCATTAGAAAATCCGTCTTAGCCTTTGTCACCCTGTAATGTTGCTCAAACCCTCCGCTGATCCAGAAAATAGTGAATAATATCCCCGTGATAACCGTTAAAACTGCAGCTCTTCCATGGAATCTCTTCCAGAATAGTGTAAAGAGTATTACCACCGAGAAGGTACAACCTATTCCTGCCCATACATAGCTAACCAGAGTGAAGATAAGCTTTGATGGGGATATGTATGATAGAATCAGCGCTACTACTGCGAGCAGAGCCGTTGTGATACGATGACGTCTTAAGGTGACCGAAGCTTTTTCTTCCCTTCCCTTAATGTCCTCTTTTTTTAATATGCTTTCCGACAATTCCGTGGCAGAGAGTATAAGTAAGGAATCGGCAGTCGAAATCATAGCCGCTATGGCCCCTGTTATCAACAGCGCAGCTATTACGGGAGGAAAGAGTTTCAGGATGACCCTTGGCATAACGTATTCCGGATCGCTTAAGCCGGCGGGACCAAAAATTGCTATACCAATCCAGCCAAGCATAAGTGCTCCTATATAGGCAATCACAGTCCAGGCTATTCCTATATTACGGGCTTTCTTTGCCTGACGTGCATCACTGATTGCCATGAACCTGACACTTAACTGGGGTTGCCCGCCCAGGTATCCGAAGAACCAGCTGAATCCACCCGTTATCAGGAGTCCTGCCCCGAATCCGCTTGCTGCACCAGTAAGCGAATGATAGCTCCCACCCGACTTAATAAGAGCACCTGAAATGTCTGAGGCAAATGTGCCTGGATTATGAAAGATATATATCAGTCCGACTATCGGTCCTGCAATAAGAGTAATAATCATCAGAATAGCCTGAACCACATCGGTATAGACAACACTCCTGAATCCTCCGTAAACTGTATATGGTACAATAACTGCCGCAGTAATCAGGATCCCAATACCGGGCTTAAGTCCGAAAAGGGTATGCAGGGTTTTTCCTCCTCCCAGGAACTGTGCTCCCACATAAAAAAAGAAAAAGAAGACAATAGCAAGGCTGGAAATAATTCTTAGCTGCCTTCCTGTTTCACCATGCTTTGCAGCTATATATTCGGTAAAAGTTGATACGTTATATTTCTCAGCTTCCTCCCGTAGTCTCCATGCAAGGAATGCCCATGCTGTGATAATTCCAGCCACACATCCCACAGCTGTCCATATCTCGGTCAGCCCCATTGCGTAAGCAGCTCCAGGCAATCCCAGCAATGCCCACGATGACTCCCCTGTAGCTCTCTCAGAAAGTGCGGCAACCCATCCCGGCAGTCTTCGTCCGGCAATAGCATAATCACTGCCTGTCCTTACCTTCCTGCCCTGAAATATTCCCCATGATATGAGGAGGGTAATATAAATTACCATTACAAAAATGATCAATAGCTGGTTCTCCATCTTCATTTCCTGTTTGGTGATACCCAAATTTAACAAATTATGAAATTGGAGAAGCCACAGCAATGATATATCTTAGTACCCGCTTTAAAGGAAAGGAAATCCAATATGTCAATAGTTGTTAAAGGTGTCACAAAATATTACGGTGAACAGAAAGCACTTGATGATGTCTCCTTTCGTGTTGAGACAGGGACTATTGTAGGGTTCCTGGGGCCTAATGGTGCCGGAAAATCAACGATGATGAAGATCATAACAGGTTTTATACCACCTTCATCCGGCATTGTAGAAGTAAACGATCTTGAGGTGGGAACTGATAGTCTTGAGGTCAGGAAACTCATAGGATATCTTCCGGAAAATAACCCTCTTTATCCCGATATGTACGTAAGGGAATACCTGGGCTTTGTGGCTTCCATCTACAAAACAGGTGTGTCAAAGAAGAAACTCATTGATAATATCATTGAAACCACGGGCCTGGGACCGGAACAGAAAAAGAAGATAGGATCGCTCTCCAAAGGTTACAGGCAAAGAGTTGGCCTGGCACAGGCTCTCATCCATGATCCGGGGGTCCTGGTATTTGATGAGGCCACATCAGGACTCGACCCGAACCAGATTGTTGAGATCCGCAACCTGATTAAAGAGGCAGGGAAAGAGAAAACAGTATTGCTCTCCACGCATATAATGCAGGAGGTAGAAGCAATATGCGACAGGGTGATAATCATTGATAAGGGTATCATTGTAGCAGATGACGAAAAAGGTAATATATATAAAAAGTTCAGGCAGTTAAACCAGATCATACGGGTTGAATTCGATAAAGTCGTTGAAGAATCATCACTTACAGCTATTAAGAATGTAAGGTCGGTTAAAAAGCTGCAGAAGAGCTCCTGGCTTATCGAAGCAGAGGGAGAAGAGGATATACGCCCCTTGTTGTTTAACTTTGCTGTCAGCAACTCTCTCACTGTCCTTTCACTGCAACAACAGGAGAATAACCTTGAAGAGGTTTTCAGGCAGCTTACTAATCCCTGATCAATTTGCAAATACTGTTTTTTTTTATTTGCTTTGTACCATATTTTTAGTGGAAAGATTTGTGCTGATTGCAACCACGGGAAAAAAATGCTAAAACGCCGATTATTCCATCTTTGCAATCAACCAGACCTTTCGTCTTATTTTTAATTTATCAATAAAAAGTTGAATCATGGGTTATTTATTTACATCCGAATCCGTTTCCGAGGGTCATCCTGATAAGGTGGCTGACCAGATTTCTGATGCTCTTCTTGATGAATTCCTTCGTTGGGATCCGGAATCAAAAGTAGCGTGCGAAACTTTTGTCACTACCGGACTGGTGGTATGTGGCGGTGAAGTGAGAACAGAAGGTTGGGTTGATGTGCAGGAAACAGCGCGTGGCGTTATCAGGGATATAGGATATACAAAAGCTGAATATCGTTTCGATTCTGACTCATGTGGTGTAATCTCAACCATTCATGAACAGTCAAGTGATATTCGCCAGGGTGTCGACAGGGCAAAACCTGAAGAGCAGGGAGCAGGTGATCAGGGTATGATGTTCGGATATGCCAGCCGCGAAATGAATAATTATATGCCGCTCACCATTGAGCTGGCTCACAGGTTTCTCCAGGAACTGGCAACGATACGTCGCGAAGGGAAAAAGATGAAATACCTCCGTCCTGACAGCAAATCACAGGTAACAGTTGAGTATGATGATAACAACAAACCAGTAAGGATAGACACTATTGTCATCAGTACTCAGCATGATGAGTTTATTATGCCTGAGAGCCAAAACAGTAAAGCAGAACTAAAAGCTGAGAAGGAGATGCAGGAAAAGATCGCTGCTGATATAAGGGAAATACTGATACCACGTGTCAAAAAGAACCTTCCGGCAAGGATAGCAAAGCTTTTTACTGATGACTTACGTCTTCTTGTCAATCCAACAGGCAAGTTTGTGATTGGCGGCCCTCATGGTGATACCGGACTTACCGGCCGTAAGATCATTGTCGATACATATGGAGGACATGGAGCTCATGGAGGAGGAGCCTTTTCCGGTAAAGACTCTTCAAAAGTTGACAGGTCAGCCGCTTATGCCGCCCGTCATATTGCTAAAAATCTTGTGGCTGCAGGTGTGGCTGACCAGGTTCTTGTACAGGTGGCTTATGCCATTGGTGTTGCCAGCCCGGTAGGCCTTTTCATAAATACATACGGCACAGCTAAAGTTAAAGACAGTAAAGGAAACATACTTCGTGATGGGGAAATAGCTGCCAGGCTGAATAAGATATTCGACATGCGTCCATACTCAATAGTGGAAAGATTCGGACTGAAAAACCCTGTTTTTTTCCCAACTGCTTCATATGGTCATTTCGGACGTGATCCGTTTATTGCAAAGGTTAAGGTATATTACGAGGTTCCTGGCTCTAAACCCACACCCATGGGTAATGGCAGAAATAGCTATACTAAAGATGTGGAGTTCTTCGCATGGGAAAAACTCGATTATGTGGATAAGATAAAGAAAGCGTTTGGGTTGTAGGACGGAGCACGGCTGACACTAGACACTAGACACTCGACACTAGACACTAGACACTAGACACCAGACACTCGACGCACGACAATAGAATTAGGGAGGTGGTTCTTCTGATCCTTACACTGTCAGAATGATGCTTTAACGATACGGGCGATATTATCTGAGCGTCCAAGGGTATAGTAATGAATACCGGGGACCTTCTCTTTCAGGAGCTCTTTTGACTGCATGGTAGCCCATTCAATACCTACTTCACGGGCTTCCTTATCTGTCTTACATTTCTGAACGGCTGAGACAAGATCGTTAGGAAGATCAATATGAAAGGCCTGTGGTAATAGCTTTATATCATTAAGTGCCGAAACAGGCTTAAGCCCGGCAATAACAGGAACCTTTATCCCCGCTGCTCTGCAGTCATCCCTGAACCTAAGGAATTTCCTGTTGTCAAAGAACATCTGTGTTACAACATACCCGGCTCCGGCATCGACTTTCTGTTTCAGGTTTTCCATATCAATCTGCCTGTTGGGAGCTTCAAAATGCTTCTCAGGATATCCTGCCACCCCAACACAAAAATTTGTAGGACTTGTCCCCGTAAGAGAATCGACCAGGTATTTCCCTTTGTTCATATCAATAATCTGTTTTACCAGGTCAACGGTGTATGAATGCCCGTCTTTTTCAGGAACAAATCTTCTCGATCCTTTCTGGGGATCTCCACGCAGTGCCAGCACATCATTGATCCCCAGGAAATTCATCTCTATGAGGGCATTTTCTGTTTCTTCCTTCGAAAATCCACCGCACAGAATATGAGGGACAACGGTAATATTGTACTTGTATTTCACTGCAGCAGCCAATGCGATAGTGCCAGGCCTGATCCGTACCACTCGTTTCTCAATAACACCATCAGGTCTTTCAATATAGCTTGTCTCATTACGATGAGAGGTAAAGTTTATATATGCAGGATCAAACTCAACCAGCCGGTCTATAGCAGTATATATTCTTTCAATACTATGCCCTTTCAGAGGGGGAAGGAGTTCAAAAGTGAACAAGGGGCTTTTGGCATTTTTAATCTTGTCTGTTACGCTCATTATTCCAGAATCATAAGTTAGGTGCAAGCCATCCGGCTGCCTCCTCAATTGTCATATTTTTACGTTGTGAGTAATCCCTTAGCTGATCGCGTCCGATCTTCCCAATGTTGAAATAAGTCGAACCGGGATAAGCAAAGATATATCCGCTCACCGATGCAGGAGGCACCATTGCAAAATTCTCAGTGAGCTCCGCACCTATCAGTTTTTCAGCGTCCAGCAGGTCAAAAATCACCCTTTTTTCTGTGTGATCGGGGCAAGCCGGGTATCCTGGAGCTGGTCGTATACCGACATATTTCAGCTTAAGAATGTCATCCATAGTAAGATCCTCCTCGTGTGCATAAGCCCAGTAATCCCTCCTGATAACCGCATGAAGCCATTCCGCAGCCGCTTCAGCCAGCCTGTCACTAAGTATCCTTATCATTATTGAAGCATAATCATCATCTTTAAATGTCCCATACAGGTCTTTGTCGAGGGAAGCAGTAACAACGAAAGCCCCTATATGATCCGTCAGCCCTGTCGACTCAGGTGCAATATAATCGGAAAGAGACAGGTTGGGAACACCCTTTTCCTTAAGCTCCTGGTTCCTGAGGAACCTGAAAACCGTATTCATCTCATTACCATTACCGGCACGCGACAATTTTACGTCATCACCAGAAGAGACAGCAGGAAAGATCCCAAAGACCCCATTAACTGTAATCAGCTTCAGATCAATAATCTTCTGTATATAAAACAGGGCATCATCGTATAATTTCCGTGCCTCCACTCCTTTAACAGGATCGCTGAATATTGCAGGGTATTTCCCTGATATCTTCCAGGCAAAGAAGAGGTAGGTCCAGTCGATATATTCTGAGAGTTCTTTAAGATCAATGTCTTTAAGTATATGAATACCCGGTTTGGCAGGTTCAGGGATTTTTATTGTCTTCCAGTCTGTCATCAGCCTGTTCTTTCTGGCATCTTCAATTGACAGAAGTGTCTTTTCAGCTCTTTTAGAAGCATGACCTTCCCTTAATTTTTTGTATCTCTCCTTTACAGAATCAACATAAGCTGAATTATCTTTCTGGAGAAGAGATGAAATGATACCGGCAGCTTTTGAAGCATCTTTAACGTAGATAACAGTATTGGAATAAGCAGGTGCAATCTTAACCGCAGCATGTATCTCCGAAGTGGTGGCCCCTCCAATCAGAAGAGGTAAATTCATCTTCCTTCTTTCCATCTCAGAAGCAACATGTACCATTTCCTCCAGGGAAGGGGTTATAAGGCCGCTTAATCCTATAATATCAACTTTTTCCCTGATCGCAGTGTCGAGTATCTTATCGGCAGGTACCATTACTCCAAGGTCAATTATCTCGTAGTTATTACACGAGAGAACCACGCCTACAATGTTCTTTCCTATATCATGTACATCGCCCTTTACCGTTGCCATCAGCACCTTGCCTGCTATTTTTTTCTCTCCAGCTTCACTTTCCTGTTCTATATAGGGTGCGAGCTTTGCGACAGCTTTCTTCATCACCCTGGCACTTTTTACAACCTGGGGAAGGAACATCTTACCGGACCCAAACAGATCTCCCACTTCATTCATACCTCCCATCAGCGGACCTTCAATAAGCTCTATAGAACGCCTAAAGAGTGTACGCGCCTCTTCAACATCCTGTTCAATAAATTCATCCAGTCCCCTTATCAGGGAATGTTTTATCCTGTCAGTAACAGGAAGCTGACGCCAGGCATCCTCTTTTTCAACTTTACCTCCCTCATTCTGAACGCCCTCAGCAAACTTGACGAGCCTTTCGGTACTATCCTTTCTACGGTTGAGTATAACATCCTCAGTAAGCTGAAGAAGGTCATGATCTATTTCGCTATAGACCTGCAACATGCCGGGATTTACAATACCCATGTCAAGACCGGCTTTTATAGCATGGTAGAGGAAAACAGAATGCATGGCTTCGCGCACCTTGTCAATACCGCGAAAAGAGAATGACAGGTTACTGATCCCCCCGCTTACCTTGCAGTACGGAAGATTCTTCTTGATCCATTCCACAGCCATCATAAAGTTGACAGCATAGTTATTGTGCTCCTCAATACCGGTGGCTACAGCAAGTACGTTCGGGTCAAAAATAATATCTTCCGGAGGAAAGCCTATCCTGTCAACCAGCAAGCGGTATGACCTTTCAGCCACAGTGATCCTCCTCTCATAAGTATCAGCCTGTCCTGTTTCATCAAAGAGCATTACAACCGCGGCAGCACCATATTTTCTTATTTTATGACCCCTTTCAAGGAAGATGGTCTCACCTTCTTTTAGACTTATTGAATTAACAACTGATTTGCCCTGTATACATTTCAGGCCCTTTTCAATAGTATCCCAGCGTGAGGAGTCGATCATCAGAGGAAGCTTTGATATATCGGGTTCAGCCATGACAAGATTCACAAATTTCACCATTGCCTTTTCCGAATCGAGCATCGCCTCATCCATACAGATATCGATTATCTGTGCTCCTCCTTCAACCTGGTTGCGTGCTATGGCAAGAGCCTCATCATACTTCTCGTCTTTTATCAGTCTTGCAAACTTTTTGGAGCCTGATACATTGGTCCGTTCACCTATATTGACAAAATTGGTCTCAGCGGTAATAACCAATGGTTCAAGTCCGCTTAATCGTGTATATCTTTTAATTTCCGGCCGGATCCTCGGTTTGTACTGTTTTGCTGCCTCTGATATCATCTTAATATGATATGGCGTTGTGCCACAACATCCCCCGATAATGTTTACCCACCCTTCTTTCATAAAATCCGTTGCAATGGAAGCCATGAATGATGCAGACTGATCGTACTCCCCAAATTGGTTGGGAAGTCCGGCATTAGGATGCACAGATACATTAAATCCTGTCCTGGCTGACAGTTCTTCAACAAAAGGACGCAGCTGTTCCGCACCAAGAGCACAGTTAAGGCCCAGACTGAAAAGAGGGAAATGGGAAACCGACACAATAAAAGCTTCAAGCGTCTGGCCGGTAAGTGTCCGTCCGCTGGCATCGGTAATAGTACCTGAAACCATTACAGGCAGGCGTACTCCCTTCTCTTCAAATACAGTATCGATAGCATATAGCGCCGCCTTACAGTTCAATACATCAAAGATTGTTTCCACAAGGAGAAGGTCCGCGCCACCATCGATGAGACCCCTGGCCTGCTCTCCATATGCATCGGCCAGGTCATCAAAGGTGACAGACCTGGCACCCGGGTCATTTACATCGGACGACATTGATGCAGTACGGTTGGTCGGCCCCAGTGTACCTACAATATAATGCATATCAGATCCGCCCGAACGTTCAAACTCAGCTATAACCTCTGCAGCATTTCTTGCTGCAGCTACATTTAATTCATAAACAAGATCCTCCATGCCATAATCGGCCATGGATATCCTGTTGGAATTAAAGGTATTGGTAGTTAAAAGGTCAGCCCCGGCTTCAAGGTATTGACGATGAATTGTCTTTATGATCTCCGGCTGTGTGAGAGTCAAGAGGTCATTATTCCCCTTCTGGGGCATTGGGTGATTCGCAAACCGGGTACCACGATAGTCATTCTCCTGAAGCTTATGCTTCTGAATCATGGTACCCATGGCACCATCAAGGATCAGAATCTTCTGATCGATAATATTTTCAAGAGGCTGTTTCAATTACTTTTCTCCCTGTGTTAACTATAAAAACATCTTTACCGCGAAGTTGTTCTCTTAAAGCATAAAGTCGTTCAAGATTGACAACCCCTATCACATATTTATAAAATTTACTGCTAAAGTATTCCGAGACTTCCTCAAATCCAAATAATTCTCTATCCTTTTCATCTTTATACCTCAGGTAAATCTCAAGTTTGTGGTTCCTGGTATAATTTAATATGGTTCCCTGCTGGAACTTTTTATACTCATACTTATAGCCGTATGAATTAGCGGAGATATCTGACAACACTGCGCTACCTGTTGCGTGCCCTCCTGCACCCTTTCCGCTGAAGAACTGTTTGTCGGCAAAAGCAGCCTGGGTAATTATTCCATTGTACTCATTATCTACATTATACAAATATTTGTCAGATGATATAAATCGCGGGAGGACAAAGCTGGTTATTGTATTATCATTGGTTTTTCCAACATAAGGAACCAGTTTTATTTTATAACCTTTCTCCCTGGCATACTGGATATCAAACCTGGAAATAGTGCTTATGCCATAGTGAAACACCTCATCAGTATCCAGGAAGAGTCCATAAGCATGACCTGTTATTATGCAAAGCTTGAACTTCGCATCCCAGCCATCAACATCGAGTGTGGGGTCCGATTCAGCAAAACCCTTATCCTGGGCTTCTTTCAATACCGCCTCATAGGACATTCCATCATTATGCATCTTTGTAAGGATATAGTTGGTGGTCCCGTTCAGGATTCCCCGCAAAGAGTCAAGCAACTCATTATCATAATACTCTTCAAGGTTCCTGATTATGGGTATGCTGGCTCCTGCTGAAGCTTCATAAAGAAGGGAAACATTATACTTCCTCTGCATATCCACAAGCTCCCTGAAATGTTTGGCTATCATTGCTTTATTTGCAGTGACAACATTCTTACCACTCTTCATGGCTGTTGTAACAATCCTGTAAGCTTCCTCTGCATCATCAATGAGTTCAACCACCAGGTTTATTGAAGGATCATTCAGTATATCATTTTTGTCGAACGTGAAATTCGACATTGGTATCCTTCTCTTTTTTGTACGGTCCTTAACGCATATCCTTACGATATCCGACTTGAACCCCTTACTGCTGTTCAGCACGTCGTGCAGGCCCTGGCCCACACATCCGTAGCCGAACAATCCAATTCTTAATTTCTCTCTGGTCATATTATTCTTATAAAACCTGTTTAAAGGCCTGATCAAAATCATTGATTATATCATCTATATGTTCAATTCCCACCGATACCCTGAAAGCTTTTGGCTCAATACCGGCTGCCTGCTGTTCTGCTTCAGAAAGCTGCGAGTGAGTGGTAGTGGAAGGCTGTATAATAAGCGTCTTGGCATCACCCACATTTGCAAGATGACTAACAAGTTCGAGATGTTCCACCAATCTTACCGCCCGTGATTTCTCAGCTTTCAGGACAAAACTCAGGACACCGCCGGCGCCCTTTGGTAAGTACTTCTTTGCCAGTTTGTTATACGGATTGCCGGGTAATCCAGGGTAATTGACCTTCTCAACTCCCGGGTGTGCCTCAAGCCATTGGGCTAAGGCCAGGGTATTCTGTATATGTCTTTCCATTCTCAACGAGAGAGTCTCAAGACCCTGCAGCAACAGGAAGGAGTTGAAAGGACTAATAGCCGGGCCCAGGTCCCGGAGGCCCTCAACACGTGCTTTGACAATGAAAGCAATATTCCCTGCGGGTGAATTCTGGTTGAATATATCACCGAAGATCTTCCCATGATATCCCTCCGCCGGTTCGGTAAAGACCTGGAAATTCCCATTATTCCAGTTGAAATTGCCTGCATCAGTTATAACCCCGCCAATGCTGGTTCCATGACCCCCTATCCATTTGGTTGCTGATTCAGTCACAATATTGGCTCCGTAGTCAATTGGCCGGCAGAGATAACCGCAGGCCCCGAAAGTATTATCCACGACCAGGGGCAATCCATGCTTTTTAGCCAGGTCAGAGAAAGCTTCAAAATCGGGAATGTTAAATCCCGGGTTACCAATTGTCTCTACATAAATTGCTTTGGTCTTTTTATCGATCAGCTTTTCAAAGGATGCGGGATCCAGATCTTTGGAGAACCTGGCTTCAATTCCAAAGTTTGCGAATGTTACCTTGAACTGGTTATGACTGCCACCATAGAGATACGGAGAAGTGACAAAATTCTCTCCCTGTCTCAGGATGGTTGTCAGTGCTACAAACTGGGCAGCATGTCCCGATGAAACAGCAAGAGAAGCCACACCTCCCTCGAGGGCGGCTACTCTTTTTTCAAATACATCCGTTGTTGGATTCATTAATACGTGTGTAGATATTTCCCCATTCTGCCAGGTCAAACAGATCGGCTGCATGTTTTGCGCTCTTAAAAACGTATGATGATGTCTGGTAAAGAGGAACTGCCCTTGACAAAGTGTCTTTATCGGGGTGATGTCCCGCATGAACCTGTAATGTTTCGAATTTTATTTTTCCGTTTGCCATTGTCTTAATTTTTAAAATTATACAAATACCGGACTGACAGATATAACAATCCAGTCACTGTTTCCGGCGAAATACTTAGAAAAAGAGTGATTGTAAAAGGAAGCCTACCGGCACATGCACATAGGCATGAGCGGCATAATGAAATTGTTGTGTGTCAGATGAATCGTATTCATTTCTTTAGTGTTAAAATTTTTATCATCTCCCGGTTTTACGGGATTAGGTTTTGGCACCGTTCTCCAATTTATCAGGATTGGTTGCCAGGGTTTCTCAGAGCCTAATCTCTTCACCCTTCTTAATAAAAATCAAACACCCTTAAACGGAAGGAATATTTGATTTGTGGGGTCAAAGATAGTGATGATTTTTAAAAAAACAAAAAAAATTCGGTAATAACCCCCAAAATTGTACCATCTACTTAAACATTAAGAACAGGCCCATAATATATTATTTAACTCATTTTACAGTAAACTAATTTTTACCTTACTTTTGTGATATCAAAAAAATTACAATGCAAAACAACTTATCCATTTTTAACAACCTCACGAAAAAGAAGGAACCTTTCAAACCATTGCATGCCCCTTTGTAGGGATGTACGTGTGCGGTCCGACAGTATACAGTGACGCCCACCTGGGGCATGCCCGGCCTGCTATTACTTTTGATCTTCTTTTCAGATACCTGACCCATCTGGGTTACCGGGTGCGATATGTCCGAAATATAACTGATGTGGGACATCTTGAAAATGATGCTGATGAAGGGGAGGATAAGATTGAAAAAAAAGCACGTTTTGAGCATCTTGAACCTATGGAAGTCGTACAGAAATATGTGAACACCTACTACCAGAATATGGAGCAGCTAAATACTCTACACCCTTCAATTGAACCCAGAGCATCAGGGACATATCATTGAACAACAAGACACTTATAAAGACTTATTGAAAAGGGATATGCCTATGAGATTAACGGTTCTGTCTATTTCGACCTCCGGAAGTATTCAGAAAATTACAAATACGGCAAACTCTCAGGCAGAGTGCTGGAAGAACTTCAGAGTAATACCCGGGCTCTTGAAGGACAGGATGAAAAGCGAAACTCCTTCGATTTTGCACTCTGGAAAAAAGCAGCTCCCGAACATATAATGAGATGGCCTTCTCCATGGAGTGACGGCTATCCCGGGATGGCACCTCGAGTGTTCCGCAATGAGTACAAAATACCTGGGAGATGAGTTCGATATACACGGCGGTGGGATGGATCTGATGTTCCCTCACCACGAGTGTGAGATTGCACAATCAACTGCCGCACTTGGAAAAGAACCGGTAAAATACTGGATCCATAATAATATGATCACAATCGCCGGACAAAAGATGGCCCGGTCGCTTGGTAATTTTATTACCCTCGACCAGCTCTTCAGTGGTGATCATCCTCTGCTGCAGAAACAATATAGTCCGATGACTATAAGGTTCTTTATCCTGCAGGCTCATTACAGGAGTACTCTTGATTTCTCCAATGAGGCCCTCCAGGCTGCGGAGAAAGGACTGCAAAAGCTGATGAAGGCCATGGAGACACTCGGAAGGCTTAAACCGGCAGAAGAAACAACTGTTGATATTGACGGACTGGAAAAAAAATGCTACGATGCCCTGAATGATGATCTCAATAGCCCTGTTCTTATCTCCCACCTTTTTGACGGTGTACGGATAATCAACTCGGTTGCTGACGGTACTGAAAAGATCGACAGTGAGGGCCTGGAATCACTGGTTAAGCTCTTTGCCACGTTTGTTTCGGAGATACTGGGACTGAAAGATGAAGCTGCAGGACAGGAGGACGAAAATCTTACCGGTGATCTGATGAAAATAATCATTGACATCAGGCAGGAGGCCAAGAACAACAAAGACTGGGCTACCTCTGATAAGATAAGAAACAGGCTAAAGGACGCCGGTATAGGATTGAAGGACCTGAAAGACAGTGCTGAATGGAGCCGGGAATGACGATGAATTGATTGGCTTTGGCCTGATCTGATGATATCCCCCCTATGATTGATTCCCCTCCTGGGAGGGGCCAGGGGTGGGTTAAATGTTTTAATTCCCCTCCCTGGAGGGGTTAGGGGTGGGTTAAATAAGTTGATTTCCATCCCAGGAAGGGAATGGTAAAATAAGTTGATTCCCATCCCAGGAAGGGAATGGTAAAATAAGTTGATTTCCCTCCAAGGAGGGGAATCTATAAATAGGAATATGACTCATAAAGAAATACTGCCCTCCTACACCTCCACGGTCGTTTATATCGGCTCAGTACCACTGGGTGCTAACAATCCCATCCGTATACAGTCGATGACAAACACTGATACTCTGGATACCAAAGCATCGGTTGAGCAATGTATCCGCATAATTCAGGCCGGGGCCGATTATGTCAGGCTGACTGCCCAGGGTGTTAAAGAGGCTGAAAATCTTGCTGTTATAAAAAGAGAGCTAAGAAAATCCGGTTTCACAACTCCGCTCATTGCAGATATACATTTTAATCCTGCAGCAGCTGAGACCGCTGCCAGGATTGTTGAGAAAGTCAGAATTAATCCGGGTAACTATGCTGACAAAAGAGCCTCATTTGAAAAATATGATCTCAGCAGAGAAAGAGTACAGGCTGGAGCTGGAAAGAACTCACAAAAGGTTATTACCTCTCATTAATATATGCAGGGAGTACAAAACAGCTGTCCGTATAGGTATTAACCACGGCTCTCTCTCTGACCGTATCATGACAAGGTATGGAAATACTCCCATGGGGATGGTGCAGTCGGCGATGGAATTTATAGAGATCTTCAGGGCCGAAAACTTCAATGCCCTTGTCTTATCAATGAAATCATCCGACACTTCTGTGATGATCAATGCTACCAGGATGCTCGTTAAAATGTTACAGGAGAAAGGACTGGCATACCCGCTACACCTGGGTGTCACTGAAGCCGGTGAGGGAGAGGATGGCCGTGTACGGTCATCTGCCGGAATTGGAGCCCTTCTTTCCGAAGGTATTGGAGACACTATAAGGGTTTCCCTGTCTGAGGACCCCGAGAAAGAGATACCCGTGGCAAAAAAACTGTTGTCGTGGTACCCCAGGGGTATTTCCCAGACCAGAAAAGTGAATGATATTACATTCAGGGCACCGGCATCGCATCCTGTCATCTTTAACAGGATAAAGGGTCCGCTGGTAGTCTCTAACCTGACATCTATTCCTGAGATAACCAGCGAGAGTTACCTGAAGCCGGGTTCAGGCTAAATAAAAACACGGGAGAGCCTGAAAGGACTGATAGTTCTGCCGATATGATCATTGTAAGGAACTGTCCGGAGAAGATTCCAAATGATGTTTCCTTAATAGTTCCATACAAAATATGGTACAACAACCGGGATAAGGAAAACATATTCCCGCTTTTTTCTCCTGAAACATTCCATGGGTGCGCCTTTAAATCGGATAAGCTGAATGTTCTGCTTACGGGTTCACACTTTGAGATCAAATATCTTCTTAAGCCCGACCCCTCCACTACCGTGGTCATATTTACTTTTGATCCGGCAAAGGAGCGTTATGCTCCTGATACATTCCTGAAAACACTTGAAGAGAATGATCTGAAGCATAACATTATCCTGAACCCTGTCTTTCGTGAGAACAAAATTGTTGACCTTCAGATCAGAGCAGCATCTCTCATTGGAAGATATGTTACAGATAACCAGGTTTCCGGAATATCAATATCCAATTTTGGTGAAATAGGTTTCAGCGATGTAACTGCCCTTAACTTCTCGATATTGCAGTGTACGGAAACACGTATTACACGGACAATGTATCTCTCCTGTCCAACATGCGGCAGAACAAAATTCGACCTCCAGGAATCTGTCAGGAAAGTCAAAGAAGCTACGGGTCACCTCAAAGGACTCAAGATAGCCGTTATGGGGTGCATAGTCAATGGACCGGGGGAGATGGCAGGAGCTGATTATGGTTATGTAGGTGCCGCCGCAGGGAAAGTACATATTTACAGTGGAACGGTACCTGTACTGAAAAATATTCCGGAAAAAGATGCTGTATGCTGAGTTGCTTGAAGCTCATAGCATCAGATCAAAACCTTATCATTTAAACAGTTTCATATTTCACACCAGCCTGTAATCGAGTTGTTTCTTCTGAAGATCTGCCTTAACTACCTCAATATTGACCCTGTCACCGAGTGTATAAACTTTCCCGTTGGAACGACCCTTTATACAATAGCATTCCTCATCATATTCATAATAATCATCGTCAAGCTCCCTGATATGAATCATACCCTCACACTGATTCTCAACAATCTCGACATATATACCCCATTCTGTAACACCTGATATGACACCCTCAAAGACCTGCCCGGTCTTATCGCTCATAAATTCAACCTGTTTGTATTTAACTGAAGCCCTTTCGGCTTCGGTAGCAAGACTCTCCATCTTTGAGGAATGTTCACATAACTTTTGATACCTTTCTTTCTGTCCGGGATCTCTTCAGCCAGGTAAGCGGATAAGAGTCTGTGAACCATCATATCGGGATACCTCCTTATCGGTGAAGTAAAATGTGTATAGTATTTAAAGGATAATCCATAATGGCCTATGTTATCAGTTGAATAGACAGCTTTGGCCATCGACCTGAGAGCAAGTGTCTCAATTATATTCTGTTCCTTCTTCCCTTCAACTGACCGCAGAAGCTTATTCATTGCTTTGGCCAGTGATATTTTCTCATCCTCAACGAGCTTATATCCGAACCTGGTTATAAAATGACTGAAATTGCTGATCTTTTCAGGATCGGGTCTGTCATGAATACGGTATACAAAAGTTTTGCCTTTCAGCTTCTTCCCTACATATTCAGCTACCTTCTTATTGGCCAGCAACATAAATTCTTCAATCAGCTGGTTAGCAGTTCCCATCTCACGAAATTTGATACCCAGTGGTTTCCCTGCCTCATCAAGCTCAAACTTCACTTCAATCTTTTCAAATGCAAAGGCCCCGGTTGCAAATCTTCTTGTCTCTCATCTGCTGGGCCAGCCTGTGAAGGACAGTACCTGATCTTTCATATCGCCATCGCCGGTGTCAATGACCTTCTGTGCCTCATTATATGAAAACTGTTTGTCGGAATTGATGATTGTCCTGCCAAACCATTCAGAGACAACATCTGATTTATCGTTAAGCTCAAAAACCGCTGAATAGGTAAGCTTATCTTCGGATGGATTGAGAGAACAAATATGATTTGATAATCTTTCAGGCAGCATAGGGACTACCCTGTCGACCAGGTATACTGATGTTGCTCTTTGTTTTGCCTCCTCCTCCAGGAGAGAGTCTGTCCTGATATAATGTGTCACATCGGCTATATGAACACCAATTTCCCAGTTCCCGTTGTCAAGCTTTTTAAGTGAGAGTGCATCATCAAAATCTTTTGCATCGGCAGGGTCGATAGTGAATGTGGGAATGTTTCGAAAATCACGCCGCGACTTAATATCATTCTTAGTTATTATGGCTGATATTTCCTCCGCATCTTTCTCCACCTCTTCACTGAAATGATACGGCAGTTCAAATTCAGCCAGTATGGCATGCATCTCTGTCTCGTGCAAACCCGGGAGACCGAGTACAGTGATTATTTCAGCCACCGGGTTTTTCGATTTAGGGTTCCAGTCAGTCACCCTCGCCACGGCTTTCTCGCCCTGCTGTGCTCCGTTAAGCTTTGATGTCGGTATAAAAAGGTCAAAAGGCATGTTCTTGTTATCGGGAATCAGGAAGGCAAAATTGGGCATGATCTCCACTGTTCCCACAAAAGAGGTCTTCCATCTTTCCAGTATCTCAACAACCTCACCCTCGGGACGGGCTCCTTTCCTCCTGGCATAAAGCCACACCTTTACCTTATCCCCGTGAATAGCGGTCTTCAGGTTCCTGGCAGCTACAAATACATCATCCTCGAGATCATCTGTTGTAATGAAACCATATCCCATACGGGTCAGATCAACAGTCCCTGTTATATAACCCCGTGTTTGTTTTACAATATACTTCCCCCGGAATTTCTCCTTGACACGTCCATGTTTCGTCAGATCCCTCAGGATATCGGAGATCATCCTTCGTGTTGGCTCATCAGTAATATTAAGACGTTTTGCTATCTGTTTATAATTAAATCCCTGGTCGTTTCCGCCTGAGAGAGTCTCAAGCACCTGTTCTGTAAGTTTTTCTTTTGAAATACCGGGGTTCTTTTTACCGTTGCCCTTCCTGCTCATAATTCAGTTTTTGCGAAGGTACGAAAATGAACAATAAATTTTAATACATTTGATCTATAAATGAGAACCATGACAAGTTTAAAATCAATACTTTCCCATGCTCCATCAGTGGTAACCCGTAAGACAGGAAATGAATATGTCCTGGTGCCGGTAACCAATAATATTGCCGATATGGACAGTGTATATACTCTTAATGAGACCGGGGCATTTATCTGGGAACTGATAGACGGAAAGAGAAGTGTTGAGGATATTATCGGGGCTCTAACCGATGAATACGATATCGACGGGACAACAGCCTCACGGGATATCATTTCATTTATTGAAAATATGAGTAAATATTTGATTATTAATACATAGTAAACATGATAAGATTTTCCTGATTGCAAATAAACAGATCAGGAAAACTCGTACTTAATGCGAAATTATAATTTAAACATTGCCGGTTACAATATCAGATTTGAATCATCAGAGGACGGTCCTGAAATTGAGCCTTCAAAAAGGTTCCACGGGAGTATGTGCGGTGAATGTCTTCCGGATATCTGCTTAATAGTACATTCCGGTTCTCATAAAATACCAAAAACTGCTGACAAGATATTCCACGCTCCTTTCGTAGAGGAGATTAATGGCGTTCAGCTGCGGCATAAAACAAACTTCTGGAGCATCTGGAAGTATCACACTGATCTCTTCATCTATACTATATTCCCTCTCCTTAGCCCGGAAAAAAATGCGACACTCAGGTTCACACTTAATTCGAGGGAATGGGACTTGTGGATTGACAGCGACGACGAGGTAATTGATCCTTTTGAATATCCCCTCGATGGATTGATCCTTTATTACCTGACAGTTATTCATGGTGATATTTTAATTCATGCTTCGGGAATAAATCACAAAGGACACGGTTACCTGTTCAGTGGCATATCAGGCAGGGGAAAATCTACAATAGCAAAATTGTGGGAGGATGCAGGAGCAAAGGTAATCCATGATGACAGGCTCATCATCCGTAATTCAGAGAAAGGATACCGGATGTACAATACGCCTGTTTACAACAACGACACGCCCAGGATGTCGCCTCTGAACAAGATATTTCTGATTGAACACGGAATGAAGAACAGACTGATACCAATAAAAGGAGCAATGGCTGTAAGCTCAATAATGACAAACTGTATACAGCATAACTGGGGACATGATATCATAGAAAAACTTCTTGGATCGGTTTCTGAAATGTGTACAACAATACCTGTTGCAAGATTGTTCTTCAAACCGGAACCTGTTGTAATAAATCTTATTCTTAAAAATGAATAATAAATCCAAAGCCGGCATTGTAAAGGATATGAGCCTGACACTTCTATCTGAGGGTAAAACGATCAGGATCAAAGCTCACGGATACAGCATGTTTCCCTGCATCAAACCCGGATCGCTGATAATCATTGAACCGGTAAGTGCAAAAGGGATGCCCGACCGGGTGAGATTGTAGCCATCAAAAGAGAACAAGGGATCGTTGTTCACCGCTTATCGAGGATCATCAAAAAGAATGGCATAACCAGTTATGTTGCCCGGGGAGACAGTAATGCATCTGCAGATAATCCGGTGGGTTTGGGTAAAATTGTTGGAAGGGTGGTGGGAGCAGAAACGACCGGGGAGAATCCGGTGAAAGCTGATATTAGTATAAATACACGGCCTCATTATTTCGTTAACAGGCTTAGAGTCATTGCATTGATCTTATGGAAGAAGTTCCGGTACCCGCAATGAGTGCCTGCTTTAACCGGGCTATGTAAGATAAGCTGAATTTAGCTTACTTTACAACTGCGAATGCTTATGGTCTTGTATAATTATTTGCATAATTAAATAAGAAACACCGGTAAGGTTTTTCAGATGAAGGAAAAGATCAGGTTATTCAGGGAATCAGTCAGACTTGTATGGGATAGTGCTCCAGGTTGGACACTTGCCAATATTTCAATGTCAGTACTGAGAAGCATCTTCCCTCTCATAATCATCTGGCTTCTTAAAGTTGTAATAGATAAAATAACAATTGCAGCCGGGGCAGACTCAGGAGCCACTGTAACAGATGTGATATGGCCGGTTGTGGCCCTTGCCGCCTTCTGGTTCCTTGATGAAGGCTCTTCAGATATCAGCAACTTTGTCCGTAAAAAACAGTCCCTGAAGCTTGAGATCTATATGTATGGACTCATACATGCCAAGGCGGTTAAGCTTGATCTCATCAATTTTGAGCGTCCGGAGTATTATGATTGTCTGTCGAGAGCATCCCGGGAAGCTCCATGGCGTCCTAACAGTATCCTTAACAATATCATTTCAATGTTCCGCGGCCTTCTCTCCCTGCTTATCATGGCAGGACTGATCTTTACTCTTCACTGGTCGCTTGCAGCAGTACTTATCTGCGCAAACATACCCGGTATCTGGCTGCGTCTTCATTATGCCAATGTCCTTTATAACTTCCGGAGAGAACAGACCCCTGAGGCCAGGAAATCAGCTTACTTCAACTGGCTTCTGACAGGTGACAGACCATCAAGAGAGTTGAGGCTTTTTGGCCTTGGTGACTTATTCAGGGATCTCTTCAAAAAATCCTTCCTGAAACAGAAGGAAGAGGAGGTTAATATTATCAGGAAAAGAACGATGATCGAAATGATCTCCGATCTCTTCAAGGCCTCTGCCCTGCTGGTGACATTACTGTTTATCGCCCGTGAGACAATTGCCGGCAAATTATCACTCGGACAACTTGCTATGTACCTCATGGCATTCCGCCAGGGTATGATCTATATCAGGGACCTGTTTGTCTCATTAGCCGGCCTGTATGAGGACAGCCTTTTCATCGGGGACACCTTTGAATTTCTTAACCTCAGGGAGAATATCAGAGCCATCGAGCCGGTCAGGGAAATACATTCATTAAGCAGTAATATAGTTGTTGAAAACCTGTCTTTCACTTATCCCGGAAATGATAAAAGAAGTATAAATGATATATCATTTGAATTAAAAAAGGGTGAGATAGTGGCGCTGGTGGGACCTAACGGAGCCGGCAAGAGCACCCTGGCAAGGCTCCTGTGCAGACTGTATGATCCTGATTCCGGGATAATCAGGCTTGACGGAACTGATATAAAGTACTTTGATCCTTCAGAGTACAGGAAATTGTTTTCAGTTATTTTCCAGGACTTTATGTTATACAACCTTTCTGTGAGTGAAAATATAAGAATGGGGAATATAGATGATAAGGCCCCCACAGAAAGAATACAAAAGGCAGCTCACGAGACAGGTATCGGCAAGCTGATAGAAAGCTTCCCGAAGGGATATGAGACAGTAATAGGTAACCTCTTCGACGACAGCCGGGAATTAAGCTGGGGAGAATGGCAGAAGATAGCTCTTTCCAGGGCTCTCTTCAGGGATGCCCCGCTACTCATCCTCGACGAGCCATCGAGTGCTCTCGATGCCGAAACAGAATATGATATCTTCAGCAGGTTCAAGGAAATTGTCAGGGACCGTACTTCCATACTGATAAGTCACAGGTTCAGCAATGTCAGCCTGGCCGACCGGATTGTTGTTCTGGAGAAGGGTTCAGTAGTTGAAACTGGGACTCATGATGAACTGATAAATAAGGGAGGTACTTATTCCAGGATGTATTCCCGGCAAACCGGAAGGTTTAATTCATGAATGACCAAGCCAATATATCTAATGAGGAGAGACTGCTTATAGGACTGTGCAGGCTTCAATTCAATGATGTCCAGGCAAAGCAGTTAAGGGAGATTGCTTCATCCGTCCACGACTGGGATACATTTGTACGATTGGCAGACTCGCACGGAATTGCTGCACTTACTTATCAAAACATGGACAGGTTCCGGCTCCTGAAAAATGTTCCTGAAGAGAGTGTTAACAGGCTCAGGGGATCATTAATGAAGAGCATAAGTCGTAATGCATTTCATACAATGACAATTGCGACAGTTCTCAATCTTCTGAATGCTCATAACATCAAAACTGTCCTTCTCAAAGGAATGGCACTGGAGAATAGTGTTTATGGAAACTCCGGGATCCGCCAGATGAGTGATGTGGATATCCTTATTGAGAAGGGCGAATGCATCAGGGCAAGAGATATTTTAATTAAGGACGGATTTGTATCCCTTCCCGTGAAATCGGTTTTCCATAAATATATTATCACAGAAATCGGCAAGCATATTCCATCGCTTTTAAAGAATGGCGAATCTATCGAAATACATCATGACCTTTTCAGTGATGAAAAGAGGGAACTGACAAAGGTCTTTTATGAGACAAGTGTTGAGATTCAAATCAAAGGAGAGAAGGCATATATACCTCTCCCGCAGATCAACTTTCTTTATCTTGTAAACCACCTGCACAGGCACGAAAGAAATAATGAATCGCAACTGAGGCTTTACACCGACCTGGTTGTCATGCTTGAGAAGTATCACGTCGAAATAATCAATTATGATCTCCTCTCCCTGGCATCTCAGGCTGGATTGGCAGAATCACTGGCCTGCTACCTTGACCTCTTAAAGAAATTCTGGGGAATCCGGTTTCCCGGATGGACAGATGATTTCATTTTGAAATTTTGTCAAGCGGCAACAGAAGAAAAGTTCCTTTTTTTCCTGGGAAGTCCAAAAGACAATCCACCATCAGACAAACAGGGAGTATACCGGAATATGATAAGAGAGATATCAGGTTCGCGCAATAAGATACTGTATGTGTTGGGAGACCTGTTTCCGACGATCACCTTCATGAAAAAGAGATACAAATGTTCAGGCACATTGAAAGTGCTGATCTATTACCCTCAGCGGTTTGGAAAGCTGTTGTGGCTCATCAGGAAATAAAAAAGATAAACATTCAGACAATCCTGACCTAAAAGGAATCCTTACCAAAAGGGAATAGGCTTCCCTGTATACTTTGAGTAGCTTCCTGGTAAACAAAATAAAAGAGTATTGGTATAAATCGAGCTAAATTGTCTTGCAACTGCCTAATAGTGTTTTTACTAAACAAAACACCTAAAATATTTTGAGCAAGGGGATATTTTTTATATTTTTATTGTTGATGTGACAAGTTTAATGTAAAGGTAACAGTTAATGAATGCGTTTCATAAGGAGACACTTAGGTCCCGTATCCTTAAGCTGGCAGCTCTCAAGGGCACAGGTACGCCGTTAGAGCTGGCTGTCAGGCTGGGAATAAGTGAGAGAAGTTTAAAGCGTATTGTCAAGGAGATCCGTGATGACGGCATATACATACGGTATTGCAAGAAGAGGGGCTCTTATGTAACTGACGATAATATTTATTAATATGTTGTATAACATATTAATCGTTCATTATTTTGGCCCTGTGATTTTTTAATATTGCATATAGAGTCAATGTCTTCACAAATATGCAGGGTTTAAATTTAATATAGTAACAAGAAGGTGTGGTTTAGTCTGGAATACTCTAGTGGTTTCTATTTGAAAAATTCGTCACTTTTCAGGGTTGTCTCGCTGCATTAGTGTGCTTTCAGTCTGGTTCATCGTGAACCTGGGTCCTGCTGACCCAGAACCATCCCCGGGAGGGTATTACTCCCGGGGCTTCTTTTTTCGGGACTTTAGTCCCACACCACAGCGGCTACGACAAGCTCCCTTACCGGCAGTTTTAACTGCCGGTTTACGAAACCTGCTCCCAAATCCGGGACTTTAGTCCCACACTACGGCGGCTACGACAACCTTACTTACCGGCAGTTTTAACTGCCGGTTTACGAAACCTGCTCCCAAATCCGGGACTTTAGTCCCACACCTCAGCGGCTACGACAGCCTTCCTTACCGGCAGTTTTAACTGCCGGTTTACGAAACCTGCTCCCAAATCCGGGACTTTAGTCCCACACCTACGGCGGCTACGACAACCTTACTTACCGGCAGTTTTAACTGCCGGTTTACGAAACCTGCTCCCAAATCCGGGACTTTAGTCCCACACTTCGGCGGCTACGACAAGCTCCCTTACCGGCAGTTTTAACTGCCGGTTTACGAAACCTGCTCCCAAATCCGGGACTTTAGTCCCACACCACGGCGGCTACGACAACCTTACTTACCGGCAGTTTTAACTGCCGGTTTACGAAACCTGCTCCCAAATCCGGGACTTTAGTCCCACACTTCGGCGGCTACGACAACCTTACTTACCGGCAGTTTTAACTGCCGGTTTACGAAACCTGCTCCCAAATCCGGGACTTTAGTCCCCCACTACGGCGGCTACGACAACCTTACTTACCGGCAGTTTTAACTGCCGGTTTACGAAACCTGCTCCCAAATCCGGGACTTTAGTCCCACACCTCAGCGGCTACGACAAGCTCCCTTACCGGCAGTTTTAACTGCCAGTTTCCAGGTCAGCTAACACAATCTTCCTGTGAGTCGGTTTTAACCGACGGCTTAGAACCATCCTTTATCAGGATAAGTTGATATTCTGCTATCAACAGCTCCAGTTCTTTCTCCAAAGATTTCTGTTTATGGTGTCGTTCCTGGTTCCTGATATAATTTCTTAAGTTATCTATCTGTGACATCCCAATTGATACCGCATAATAGTCATCCTGCCAGGCAAATTTCTTCCCGGCGAGATTATTCCTGTTGATCCAGTAAGAACTCTCTCCTTTGATATTGTGCATTATATCAGCAACAGTCTGGTCACAATTTAATGAGATCAGGGCATGCAAATGCTCCTTATAACCATTAATATGATCAATATATATTCCTTTGGATATTGCATTCTCACGTATATGCAATATTACATCTTTCCTTATTCTGTCATTTAGATAAGGAATCCTTTTATAAGTGGTCCATACGCAATGGATCCAGATTTTTACATACGACATTGAATAGAAATGCTAGCGATTAACAGATTAAAGATAAGCAAATTGGCCTGGTTTTAAAAGAATTACTCTCGAAAATATGCCAAAGGCCGTTGGCTGAAACCGTTGGCCTGAAACCGTTGGCCTGAAACCGTTGACGCCTAAAACCGTTGGCTGAAGCCAACGGAAACTCATGGAAAAAACCAACGGAAACTCATGGGAAAAACCAACGGAAATTGATGGAAAAAACCAACGGAATGGGAAATGGGAAGGACCAGAGACCGAAAACCGTTGGCTGAAGCCAACGGAAATTCATGGAAAAAACCAACGGAAATTCATGGAAAAAACCAACGGAAATTCATGGAAAAAATCAACGGAATGGGAAATGGGAAGGACCAGAGACCGAAAACCGTTGGCTGAAGCCAACGGAAATTCATGGAAAAAACCAACGGAAATTCATGGAAAAAACCAACGGAAATTCATGGAAAAAACCAACGGAAATTCATGGAAATACCCAGTGGAAATTGAAACGACGGTTTACGGACCATCTAACCCTGAGATTTAACCCGGGGGAGTGAAGGCCTCTCTCCATATAGGTATTTAGCCTTCACCTTCCGGGTTATGTCAACCTCATAATTTAGCACGAGTTTGCAGCGTTGACATGTATTTATTCCATTTTTTAATGACCAAATCATTGTGTGCCAAAGCACCAGGTATTACATAACAACAATATCAGGCTCCATGGACAATCCCCATCCATAGGGGTGCAACTGAAAAAAAGATACACGCTATTACGATTACCAGGTACCTGTTATCCGGATAATCCCGGGTTAAAGTTTTATTATAAACCAATATTAAAAGAGTAGCAATCAACAGCATCCCAGTTGTGATGTAGGCAAATGTATCTTTTAATGGATAATTATTAATCCCGAAAAGTACTGTCACAATTGTCTGGGCTATAAGGTATGAGATAAGGAATGGAATTAATTGTGGCTTTTCCTTTTTGGCCGGGGAAAAGAACTTCCAACCTGCAAACAAATAAATGCATGCAGAGACTAAGAGTAAAACCGAAATAATTTTAGGAATTAATCCAATTATACCTACAATTGCAATTGATACTGTAAGTACCAGAAGATATCTTTCAAATTGTTTCATGCTTATGAATAATAGGCTAATACTCCTCAGATAATCTCATTTACCGTCGGTTTTAAGAGCTGGTTTACGAAGGCTTCTCCTTTGCCTTCTCCTCGTTTCTTTTTTTGAATATGAAATAGGAGTTGATTGAACCGATTATTAAAACGATAAATAACAGAAAAAAATCCATTTGACTAAATTCTCGATTCTTAAAGAGCTCATAAGCTATAGTAATAAGAAGACAGAACGTGATGACTTTGTTGATCCAATTCATTTTTTCGAATTATTAGTTAATCAATTTTTGTAATGTTTTAGTAATTGTAACCCGAAATGGTAACTATGTAATTTCTTAAATTCTCAATCCATGTTATTCCAATTGCTACTAGAAAATATTTTCCCTTTAATTAAAATTATCCCTGGTAAAATTCAAAGGCTTACAAAAGCCATTCTCAAATTCGGGGTTTTGTATTTATGTTATAAAAGATATATAATCAATTCATCATCTATTCTCCATCTTATTTTTTCTTAGAAAAATAATTATAGAATTAACCATACCACCAGCAATTAATAACATTAAAAGTATGTAATCCGATCTATTATAATCATCTACAGTGAAAAGTCTGAATATTAGATATATCGCTATTAAACTTAACAAAATAATAATCAATTTATTGCTTCTTTTCAAGGGAAATACTAATTATCAGGTTACAAATTATTTCTGTTTAAAATACGTTTTAATAAGTTTAATTTTTGCTACAATATAATATACTTACATGTTACGAAAAACCCGTTGACTGAGCCAACGGAAATTGAACCCGGGGGGGTGAAGGCTTCTCTCCATATAGGGCTTTCGCCCTCACCTTCCGGGTTATGTCAACCTCACAATTTAGCACGAGTTTGCAGCGTTGACATGTATTTATTCCATTTTGTTAATTATCTGGATGTTTATGTCTAAATCCCTATTTCGTGCTGGAATATCCAAAGCCAGTACTGAAATCCAGGGAAAAGAACCTCCAGCCAGTAAATAAATAAATAATGGCATAGACTAACAGTAACACAGATATAACTTCAGGAAATAATCCTATTATACCTGCTATTGCTATTGAAACCATAATAACCAGAAGATACTTTTCAAATTGCTTCATACTTATAAATGATAGGCCAATCCTAATATGACAGCCTCAATTATCCTTCGTTTTAACCAATGGTTTAATAACCAAATATCTGTCCCTTAAAACAGTAATATATAAACCACCATAAATGGCCATAGGGAAAAGAGGAAAACCAGACCATCGGCTTTTGTAATATACCAATAGATATAAACAGAAAATAAAAATAGCTAAGGTTATCCATGCAAATACTTTGCCTAATCTTGGTTTTATCACAAACGAAGATTTTTGATCAAGTTGAGTATAACCAATTTTTTGACTACTCGTCCAGAGATGTGAAACAAAGAAAGTCTCCCCTGGTTTAAGTTCAAAAGAATATAATCCAAATCCCTTAATATGTACTTCCTTTTCTCCAATATGAAGAATGATTTTACTTTTGGCAGAGAAATCATGATTTTTTCTTATTTCAACTGTTTTCATATTAATTAGAAGTTTAGATTATATTCAAAATATTTGGTCCATATCCATTGAAGTGCCCTAAAACATATGCCTAATCACAAGCAGTTGGATCACTAGCCACTCCTGAACCAAAACTAATAACCCCTAAAACAAATATCCCTATCCCTATTGGACTTGATCCAATAGCTAAAAAAGCAGCAACACTCCCAAGTGTACCCATTCCCCCAGTAACCTGGGAGACACATGAGAGGATTTTCCTAAGTGATCCACCATTTACAACTTCCATTTGTTCTAAACTTAATGTTTTCATAACGAGACATATTTATTCTTACCTACTCTAAAAAGGCTTTTCGGTATCCGCCTGCAAAACTCTTTATTGACAAGCCTTGCAGATCAAAGTAAAAACCCGAGAGTCTATTATTATCGGACTGTATTAAAAAATTAATAAAAATCATCCCAGAATCTTTTATACAGGTTATCTCTCCTGATTAGTTCTTCATGAGTACCATGGTCTGTGATGACCCGGTCCTCTATAACATAGATATAGTCACTAAGCTTTTTGATCATGTTGATCCTGTGTGATATAAGCAGTATACCCATATGCGACCTGAGGCGGGAAATGAGATCCATTATCATCCCTTCAGTGTGACGGTCCATATTGGAGGTGCCTTCGTCGATAACGAGTATATCGGGTTTCTTTAATAAAACCCGAATGAAAGATATCAGCTGCTTCTGCCCCCCGGACAGGTTAATCCCCTCTTCACCCACCAGAGTCATTAAGCCGGCAGGGAAGCTATCCAAAAAGCCCGTTAGTCCAAATTCCGAAATCGCAGAGATCATCTCGTTAATATTGTTCCCGGTAACGTCAGTAATTATGTTTTGCAGAATTGTACCATTAAAGATATGAATTTCCTGGGGAATTATCCCAATCTTCTGTCTCCAGTTTTGCAGCTCTACCTGACCCGATTCTATGTCATCATTCAAGATTATACGTCCTGATTCAGGCTGATAAAACCTCAGGATGAGATTAGCCAGGGTGCTTTTCCCACATCCACTTTCCCCTACAAGGGATATTATTTTCCCCCGCTTCGCTGACAGACTGACTTTCTCAATTAATAGCTTACGACCCGGGAACCTGAAAGAGATATCTTCAAGACTTATCTTCCATATCTCATCCACCTTGTTAATGGCTTCGCCATTCTCATCTTCAGCATCTATCCTGGTGTACTCAAACATCCTGTTCAATGCAACCTTCGCTTCACTTAACGGAATGGATATAAGTGACAGATTAAGTACAGAAGGCAGCAACGACGAGCTCAATGAGATTATTGCCATCAGTTCGCCTTCTGTTAGGGATGAACCAATTACCTGAACAGACGATACGGTAAGTATAATAATAAGGTACAATGTCCCAGCCAGACCGGTTATCAATCCCAGCTTTACTTTTATCTTCCCCAGGTTAAGTCCCCTTTCCTGGAATTCAGAATAAATTTCCCTGTTCTTTTCCCGGAAATCCATGTTCCAGTTCATACTCTTTATTTCTGCGATCCCTTCAAGAGAGTTGATAAAATTACTTTCGCTCATCGCATAACCTGCCATAAGAGCATGCTGGGAAGAAATTATTCTTTTGTTCCAGCGCGAGACCAATAAATAAACTATTGGCAGGCACACAATAGATATAAGTCCAGCTGATACTGAATAGTAAAAGACCATAGTAACAGTTATCACCAGTATCAGAATATCAATAATGTAAACACCAATGATGCTGGCAATAACACTTTGAATACGGGTTGTATCATTCATCCTGGCAACAAAATCACCTGTCTTCCTTGAATCAAAGAATGATTTTGGAAGTGATAAAAGTGAACTGAAAAAATCATCCACGATACGAATATTGAAGGACTTACCCTGTGTCAGGAGAAAAAACTGGCGTATGGCTGTTAAAATAACCCGTGTTGAGAGAAGCAAAAATACGAGTATCGATGCCAGAATAAGTATCTTCATATGACCGGACGGGAGTATCTTATCGATAAGCTTCTGAGTGAAGATAGCCATTACCAGTCCAAGCACAGAGATAAGGATGCCGACAACAACACTTAGTATCAGCAGGTCCTTTTCCGGCTTAATTGTATTGATTACCCATTTTCTTTTACTCCTGTTATCGTCTTTTTTATATTTAAATGAGCTACTGGGTACTAATCCCAGGCATTTTCCGCTTTGCCACATTTCTTCAAGTTCCTCTTCCGTCAACATCACGAAGCCTTTACCAGGATCCCAGGTGATAAACTTCCTGAGTCATATCCAAAAGACAGGATATAATGCTCGAGCTTTTCATCATTGATTACATGAAGAATCAGAAGGTTTTCATAGGTGTCAATATCTTTCACTGAAGCTTATAGCCGGTTGCGTCAAGACCATTTTCAGAAGCAGCCTGGTAGAGTCCAAGCAAGGATGTTCCTGTTTGATTTGTGCCACTAAGACTCCGAATCTTTTCAATTGTGGAATTACCTCCATAATACCTGATTGCTGAAACCAGGCAGGCAGCTCCACAGTCAGTGGAATCCTGCTGCAGGACTGCTGTCTTTAGTATCTTACCTGAACCGGATCACCTGCCAACAAATATTTAAAAAGCGTTTCAGTTTTTACTTCCCCGGAAAATACTTTCACAAGCTTATGCCTGTTATCATAGATAAAATTTGCAGGGACATAGTTGTTTCCGAAAATTTCACCGAACACCAGGGCAGTATCCAGAAGCGGAATAACAGAAGGATAGTCATTAAGCCGGAACTGTGAAAGGAACTTCCTGACTGTATCAGGCGGGAGCACTTGATATTAACAGCACTATTGATCCTGATGAAGGAATATGCACTATTAAGAAGGTCTGAGATCTCATACTGACAATGTTCACATTCTGGGATGAAACCTTAGGACAGAACAGTCCCTTCTGCTATTTGAGATGAATTGAAAACCGTTCTGTCTAATGTGATAAATGTAAATAAGGAAGAGCTGTTATTTTTTCACCTATTAATCTGTTTTCCTTGTTTTTTCTTATTGTTGCCGTAACCAGAAATGCCAAGGAAAGTAACAGGAGAGATCAACAACGCTAACAACTATCTTTCTCATAATGTCATATCAACTGAAATAAACATGACAAGCACCACCCATAAAAAGAGAGAAGGCAGGTAGGATATCATTACAATTCTGTCAGAATCTTTCTTTTCCAGACTACTCAGCTTGTTTAGTCCGTATGACAATAACAGGATATAAATAAGGTGAAAAAGATTTACAGTCTGCAGCGGATATCTCCATAATCCGGATATCTCGGATTTACTGAACATATTAATCAAAGAAAAAGGATAGAAAAATCCCAGATCATTGAGATCATAATTCCCGGCAAACAAATAAAACCAGAGAAATTTAGCACACCTGCTATTACAAAAATTATCTCACTTGCAATAACGACCCGGAAAACAGAACCTAGTGATATTCTTTCCTGCAGGTTACATAGAACTATTCCTGTGTATAATACAAGACTGACTAATGTAAACTTAACAAATAATATTACCGGGGCAAAAGCATAACTTATCCAGGCAATGTCCTTCATCCTCCCAAATAATATCATGGATCTGTCATACGTAAGCTGCTCACTGTATGTGTTATAGAAAACAGTTTCATTTATCAGGGCATACTTTGACAACCATATAATTAACATGTTCAGCAAAGTGACTATTATAAAAAGATTAAGCCCCTTAAGATTAAAATACCGAAATATTAAATTCATAACCCGGATTTTTAGATCTTAACGAATTAACATAATCAGAATCCAATATTATTGGACTCTTCCTTTTTTAAGTTTTTCCCGAAAAGATTCAAAAGCAACTATTACAAATACCTGCTGCTTAAACCTATGGGTTGGTTCCTTCAAGACGAATCCTGATCCTCCTGCTGTCGCCATAATAGTAGGATTGTCTGTAGCAGGAATACCTGATGTCCGCACCCATCCCCGCATCTCCTGCAGATACTGGAATAGAGTGCTTCGCTTTTAACTCCAAGTTTATCGGCAAAATGTTCCGGTGTGCCGGTAGCTCTTATGGATATCAGATATCCATACGATGTAACCTTTCGATGTACTTAATAAGTGACATTAGTTCACGATTTAGAATTGCAGCTAATCAAATTTAGGAAAAATATTAATAACTATGCTGTACAACATTAGATTTTTTTTAGGTAAAAAATGGTGACGGTGTGTGAGGTATGGGTGCGAGGTATGGGGTGGCGGTATGGGGTGTGGGGTATGGGGTGTTGGTATGGGGTGTGCGGTATGGAGTGTGCCACGGACTATGGAAGAGCGGCGGTATGGGGATAACTACGTCGTTGCCTAAAGCCGCATACTTCCGAAAACACCATACGGATAATTAACAGAAAAAAGCCCGCTTTATCAGCGGGCTCTTCTAATATTAATTGAAATAGCGATTTTTAACTCGCCTAATAAAATTTAATGCAGTAACGTTATATCTCCTACTTTCTTGAATGGCTGTCCATTGGCATACTTGCCTTCAACATACCATACATATACTCCCTGTTGACATAACTGGCCTTTGTAATAACCGTTCCACGGGACATTTATATCATGACTTTCAAAGATCAGCACACCAAGCCTGTTAAAGACCTGTAGCTTGTAGTCAATGACCTTCTCCTGCAGAGGTGGGTAGAAGAACTGGTCCATGGTAGCTGTAGTAGGAGGCCCTTCTATAGGTCCGGAAAGGTTAGGCCTGAATACAGTTGCAAACCGTATTTCACCGGAAGGCTCAACAGTCACCCCGGGTGATAAGACGTACTTATCACTACATCCGTTATTGGAGTATGCCCACAGCGTAATATCGAAGACACCGGACTCCATATACTTATGGAACGGCTCTTTTACCTTCGATGTATCACCATCACCAAACTCCCACAGGTACGAGTCAGCGCCCTGTGACAGGTTGAAGCATCTCACCTTCTCATCATTTACAAAGACGAATGTCGGGGATACTTCGAAGTAAGCCCTCGGAGATGGATATACATTGATAACCTGTGAGTAGACATCAGTTCCGCCCGGACCGGTCACCGTCAGCTCAACACGGTATGTTCCGGGATCAAAGTAGGTATATGTTGGATTCTTGGCCACGGATGTACCACCATCACCAAACTCCCACCTGATAGGTTGTTCCAGGGGTATCAGTGTTCAAAGAGGTGTTATTAATACTGATATTCAGAGGTTCACAACCAGATGGTATAGAGTCAAAGTTGGCAACAGGCGGTATCGGTGTTACATTAACCTGGTGCGTAACACTATCAGAACAATTTGCATTGTTTACTCTGAGTGTCACATTGAAGGTCCCAATATTTGTATAGGTGTGCGACGGATTCTCAGCCGTTGATGTACCTCCATCGCCAAAGGACCACAGCCAGTTCCATGTACCTGCATTTGTTGCATTGGTGAAATCAACATTGTTCCCGGCAGCATCATAGATCTGTGTTACCGGATTAGCTGTGAACTGAGGCAATGGCACAGGCATCACTGTAATAGTCATCGTCTGTCTCGTTTGTACAATTGTAGAACGATGTGGTTGTCAGTTTTACCTGCAACACAAGTGGTGATGTGGTAAAGTTGGTATAAACATGACTTGTTGCATTGGTTGAATATCCACTCACACCATCACCATAATCCCAGAAGTACTTGCTGGCACCTGTTACACCTGTGAAGATAATCGGGCTTCCGCTGCAGACAATATCAGTGCTTGCAGTGAATGCTGCATCAACAACCGGGTAAACGGTTATCAGCGAGGTGTATGTCTTCTGACATCCTCCGGCCGACTCTACAGTGAGTTTTACATTGTGGTATTCAAGAGAAGACGGATTTGCATTTGTAAAGGTATGTACCGGATTTTCATCTACTGAATTCAGGGGCGATCCGTCATCGAAATCCCACCAGTATTGTGCAATACCTGTCATGTCCTTGGTAAAGGTCACATCCATTGGAGAACATCCATTGTTGATATCCTGCGTGAATGTGGCATCAGGAGCATCAACAACTACCATGACATCACCATCACCATAACAGCCATTACTGTCCATGACCCTGTAGTTAAGGTTATATGAACCGGCTATCTGCGTTGTGAAAGTTGGCGATTCAATAAAGTAATTGTTTAGTGGTCCCACATCACCTGTCCACAGATGTGAAGCCCAGGTACCTGATCCGCCGTTGGATTACCATTGATAACCAGTGGAACTCCTCCGCAGGCGGCTATCGGATTAACAGAACTGTAAAGTCAACAACAGGGTTGGCATTGACATTAAGAACAGCTCCTGTGGTATAAACAGTTACACATTTTGCTTTTAGTGCCAGTCTGTACAGATTACCGTTAAGTGGCAATGAAACACTGGTCAGGGTAAGCTGTTGAGATGCTGTTCCGCTATATATGCATTATCATGCAGATCGGACCATGTACCTCCGCTAAATACCTGCCACCTGAGTGAGTCAATAAGACCCGATCCATTGGCGGTAAATGCAATTGGTCCTGTACCATCACAGGATGTCTTATCTATAGGATTTAGCGAGACTACAGGTGCAATGTTGACTCTCAGTACAACAAAGTTGGAATAGACAGGTACACCGCATGATTCCACTAACAACAACCCTGAAAATATAGATTGTTAAACGTAGCAGGGGCACCTGTAATACTAAGAGTACTGGTGGTAGCCCCGCTGTAGTTGGCATTGTTTGTAACATTCATAAACCCAGATCCTGTATTGACCTGCCACTGGTATGTGATCGCCGTTCCGGTAGCTGTCACTTCAAAGGCAGCATCCGCACCCGTACATATTGTTGAGTCATGTGGTTGGGTCACAATCTCAGGAACTGTATTAACTGTGAGTATGCATCACCTGATGTTACTGATGAAGAACACCCGGTAACCACAGCATGATAAACAAAGTGTATCCATGAGCCTTGTTGCCCCGAAGATACTCAGAGTAGGAGTATTTGAACCCCAAAGTATATACCTCCGTCCATCATCGGAATGAAGCCACTTCCCTGGTCGACAACCACTGGTATGTTAAATCAGATCCTGTTGCGCCTACAGTGAAGTTTACAAGGCCATACTCGCATGTGGTGACATCAGCAGGTGAGTTGTTATTGCTGGAAGGTCCCTTACAGTAACCGTTGCCGTACCTACAAGGTTGGCCGACGGACTGATCACTTCACAGCCGTTGGCATCTCTTACGCTCAGCAGCCTGTAGATGGTTGTTGTAGCAGGTGATACTACTATGTCTGTTCCACTGACATATCCGCTTACTGTTCCATGATTTTCAATATCCAGCTCATAAGGTCCAGTTCCAACCATCATATTAACATTCAGAACAGATGTCTCTGACGGACATATGGTGCCTCCTCCTGTGAGTATTGCCACAGGTAGAGGATTGACAGTTACCACTATTACATTACTGTAAACAGGCGGGCATACACCCGATGTGACCATTCTCCTGTAATAGAGCGTGTTCGTTGGCCGCTGTGGCCGGTGTGTAAACTGCCATGTGGCCCCGGCAATGTTAATGAACGGTCCGGCTACATTGGTAGCATACTGCCACTGGTATATATAGGCTCCCGGGCCTCCTGTGGCAGGAGCTGTCTGGGTTCGAGTGCAGGTATATCGCCGTTGCATACAACCTGGTCGGATCCTATTGACCCGGGTGTCAGAAGTGCCGGTTGTGTCACATTTATTGTTGCTGTGGCGAAGCATCCATTGAAGTCGGTTACATCAACAGTAATGGTTCCTGCCCCTCCATTGAAGAAGGTCTGCGAGTTAAATCCGGGAGCTGCAGAGCTGGCTCCGGTGTATTGGTCACCACAACAAAGTTATAAGGCATTGTACCTCCCGAAGCATAGAAAGTACCTGATACCGTCAGCATCGCCATTGCAATTGAGCAGTATGTCGCCTGTGGTAGACATGGCAAGCTGTAACAGGTTCAGTAATCATCAGGTTAGGATAAAGAACTATCGAACAGGCCGGGTTAACGGCATCCGTATTCTGACATCATATGTATCGGTAGAAGGTTGATAAAATTGCCCGAGGCAAGCCATGATGCGCCACCATCCACCGAGTACTGGTATGAACCTGATCCTCCCGTAGGTGAGCTGATGGTTATCATACCATCATTGGCCCCGTTACACGAGATATCTGTCTTTGACACTGTAGCCGTGAGCAGGCCAGGCTGGGTTATCAGGTAAGCGTTATTAAGAACAGCAACACATGTCGGATGAGCGGCATCACGAATAAGGATATTATACGATCCCGGCAACAGTCCTGTGAAGCTGCCCGATGCCTGCCAAGAGCCGCCACCGTTAATTGTGTACTGATATGTGCCGTATCCGCCCGTTAGGTGATGAGATGGTTATCGTCCCGTCATTGCCTCCGTAGCAAGTTACATTGGTGCTGCTTATTACTGCTGCCAGTGTAGCGGGCTCAGTTATCATGTAGGCACCCAGTGGCATCACACATGATGTATTGACTGCATCCCTGATACTCACATTATAGGTGGCCGGTGCCACACCGCTGAAGGTACCGGAGCCCTGCCATGTCATACCGTTAAGGCTGTACTGGTAGTTTCCATATCCTCCGGCAGGACTGCTGACAGTTATCACACCATCATTAGCACCGTTACATGTTACCATTGTAAGGCTAACAGTGGCACTGAGGGCTGCAGGTTCTGTTATATCGAGGGCGCCGTCGAGTGTTATTATACATGTCGGCTGTGCTGCATCACGTATCTGCACATCATAGGTTGCAGGTGCAATACCTGTGAAGCTTCCTGACAACTGCCATGCGCCTCCGCCATCAATACTGTATTCATATGTACCGTAACCGCCTGACGGGACTGCTGATGGTTATTGTCCCATCGTCTGCCCCGTTACACGTGACATTGGTATGCGACACAAATGCAGCGAGAATAGCAGGCTGTGTTACCTGTAATGATCCGTTAAGTATGACAACACATGAAGGATGGGCTGCATCCCGTATCTGCACATTATAAAAGCCCGGTATCAGTGAGGAAAGTTTCCTGATGCCTGCCATGATGTTCCTCCACTAACGGAGTATTCATATGTACCATAACCACCTGCCGGTGCCGATATAGTTATCGTTCCGTCTCCGGCTCCGAAGCATGTTACATTGGTACTGTTAACAGTTGCTGATAATACAGGTGGCTCGGTTATCGTAAGAGCCCCATCAAGGACAATTACACAACCAATATGAGCAGCATCACGTATCCTTACATCGTAAGTGGCAGGTGCAAGGTTAGTGAAGTTACCTGAGGACTGCCAAGTAGAACCTCCGTTGACTGTATATTCATATGTTCCATATCCTCCGGCAGCACCCGAAATAGTTATTGTTCCATTATTGGCTCCGAAGCAGGTCACATCCGTGCTGGCTACTGTAGCTGAAGGATTGCAGGTTCTGTAATTACCAGTCCGGGATCCAGAACGATGACACATGCCGTGTGTGCTCTATCCCTGATCATCACCGTATAGGTTGCAGGTGTCAGTGCTGTGAAGGCGCCTGATGATCTGCCATGTGGTACCGTTGATGCTGAATTCATATGTACCATATCCTCCTGTGGGAAGTGATATTGTTATTGTACCGTCATTGGCTCCATTACAGGTAACATTTGCTGATGTAACATTTGCATCAAGCATATCCGGTTCTGTTATTGTGACAGAACTGTTCAGAACAATGATACATGCAATATTGGCAGCATCACGTATCTGAACATTATACGTGGCCGGTGCAGGCCGTGTAAATGAGCCGGATGCCTGCCATCCTGTTCCACCATCAATGGAATATTCATATGAGCCTGAACCTCCGGCAGCACCTGTAATATTAATTATACCATCATCAGCACTATTACAGGTCACATTGGTAGGTGTTACCGTGGCATTCAGAACAGCAGGCTGGGTGATTGCCAGTGATGGATTAAGAATAATAACACAACCTGTATGCAGGCATCACGTATCCTGACATTATAGTTACCCGGTACAAGACCGGTAAAGTTCCCTGAAGCCTGCCATGAGCCTCCCCCGTTTATACTGTATTCATATGTTCCATAGCCGCCTGAAGGAGCTGAGATCGTGTAATTGTCCCGTCACTTCCGCCGTAACATGTTACATTGGTACTGTTAACTGTGGCTGAAAGAACTGCCGGCTCGGTGATATCCAGGCGCCATCGAGTATCAGCTCACAAGCCGGATTAGCTGCATCACGCATTCTCACATCATAAGTTGCGGGTGCAAGATTGGTAAAGGTGCCGGACGACTGCCATCCTGATCCTCCGTTAATGTATACTGGTATGTTCCATATCCACCTGAAGGTGCTGTAATAGAAATGATTCCATCATTTGCACCAAAACAGGTCACCATTGTTGGTGTAACAGTAGCATTAAGAACTGCCGGCTCGGTAATAACAAGTGCGCCATTAAGTATAATCACACAACCGGGCTGTGCGGCATCACGTATCTGTACATTATACGTTGCGGGTGCAAGGTTAATAAGCTTCCTGACGACTGCCATGCAGTACCACCATCAATTGTATATTCATAAGTTCCATAACCTCCGTTGGTGATGATATAGTAATAGTACCATCCTCGGCACCGTTACAGGTTACATTGGTACTGGCAACATGTAGCATCATAGCGGCAGGCTGGGTAATCTGCAGTGATCCGTTAAGAATAACCACACAGGCCGTATGTGCTGCATCCCTTATCTGTACATTGTAGAACCCGGGTATCAGAGCTGTGAAACTACCCGATGCCTGCCATGACGTTCCTCCGTTAATTGTATATTCATAAGTACCATATCCTCCCACTGGTGAAGTTATTATTATTGTTCCATCGCCGGCTCCGTTACAGGTCACATCTGGTCTTGTTCACAGTGGCTGACAAGTACAGCGGGTTCAGTAATATCAAGTGCCCCGTCGAGTGATAAGATACATCCAATATGGGCAGCATCCCTTATCATAACATTATAGGTCCCGGGGCCAGACCAGTAAAGGTACCTGGTACCCTGCCATGATGCTCCTCCGTTTATTGAGTATCCATAAGTCCCATAGCCTCCAAGAGGATTTGTAATGCTGATTATTCCATTGGCGGCGCCGAAACAGGTAATATCTGTACTTATTCACTGTGGCAGACAAGTACAACCGGCTCGGTAATAACGAGTGCTCCATCCAGTACCGCAATACATAACGGATGTGCCTTATCTCTTATCATCACGTTATACGTGGCTGGTGCAAGGGCAGTAAAGTTACCTGTGGCCTGCCAGTTGGTACCGCCATCAATACTGTAGTCATATGTACCATACCCGCCGGTAGGCAGAGTAATGGATATTGTTCCGTCGTCAGCACCAAAACAGGTAACATTCGTTGATGCAAGGCTGGCATTGAGCACAGCCGGTTCTGTTATAGTAAGCGAACTATTCAATATTATCTCACAGCCAGTATTAACTGCATCTCTTATTCTTACATCATATGTTGCCGGTGCCAGTCCATTGAATAATCCTGATGCATACCAGTCAGTACCACCATTGATGGAATACTCATAAGTGCCATACCCTCCTACAGGAGAAGTGATATTTATTATTCCATCGTTGGCCCCGTTACATGTCACATTGGTGGGAGTAACCACAGCATTCAGTATAGCTGGTTGTGTTATCTGAAGAGCATTGTTCAGAACAATCACACATCCGGTATGTACTGCATCACGGATTCTGACATTATAGTTACCCGGACCAAGTACAGTAAAGTTACCGGAAGCCTGCCATGAGCCACCTCCGTTGATAGTATATTCATAAGTTCCATATCCTCCTGACGGAGCTGATATTGTTATTGTACCATCACCGGCACCAAAGCATGTAATATCTGTTTTGTTCACAGTGGCTGAAAGAACTGCAGGCTCAGCTAATCACCAGAGCTCCATCAAGTGTCATTATACATGCAGGCTGAGCAGCATCGCGCATTATTACATTATATGTTGCAGGGGACAGGTTGGTGAATGATCCGAGACCTGACCATGAACTTCCTCCATTGATTGAATATTCATATGTTCCATATCCGCCTGCGGCTCCTGTAATGGATATCGTTCCGTCATTTGCACCGAAACAGGTAACATCTGTAGAGCTGACAGTGGCCGACAGAGCAGCAGGTTCTGTTATAGCGAGTGTTGGGATAAGTATAATGACACATACAGGATTGGCTGCATCACGTATCTGTACATTATAGACAGCCGGGGCCAGTGCGGTAAATGAACCTGATGCCTGCCAGCTCAGACCTCCGTCTATACTGTATTCATAAGTTCCGTAACCGCCTGTTGGTGATGTAATTGTTATCGTTCCATCATCAGCACCGTTACACGTTACATTTGTCTTTGCAACATTAGCATTTAGTATGGCGGGCTGAGTGATCCTGCAGGGAGCCATTAAGGGTTAAGATACATGTAGTATGAAGCGCATCCCTCATCTTGACATTGTAAAAGCCCGGGGCCAGTCCCGTATAATTACCGGTTGCCTGCCATGACGTACCTCCATCGATAGTATATTCATATGTGCTATAGCCTCCTGCACTCCGCTGATGGTTATGGTACCATCATCGGCGCCATAACATGTCACATTAGTACTTGCTAGCAGTAGCTGAAAGCGCCGGTGGTTGTGTAATATCCAAGAGCTACCATCGAGGGTAATGACACAACCTGTATGAACAGCGTCGCGTATCCTGACATCATAGGTGCCTGGAGTGAGGCCTGTGAAGTTCCTGATCCCTGCCATGTGAACACCTCCATTGACCGTATATGAATAAGTGCCATATCCTCCTGTGGGTGAGGATAAAATAATTGTGCCGTCGCCTGCTCCATTACAGGTCACATTGGTACTGGTAACTGTTGCGTCGAGTACTAGCCGGTTCATTTATTACAAAAGCATTATCCAGTATGATCTCACATACCGGATGAGCCTTATCTCTTATCCTTACATCATATGTAGCAGGTGCCAGTCCAGGGAATACAGGTGAATCCTGCCATCCTGTTCCGCCATCTATGGTATACTCATATGTTCCATAACCTCCTGCGCTGTTTGTAATTGTTATTATTCCATCATTTGCGCCGAAACATGTAACATCGGTTCCAACAATCAGTGCTGTAAGATGCAGCAGGCTGAGTTATCTGTAATCCTGCATTCAGGATGATTTCACATCCGGTATTGACAGCATCCCTTATCCTAACATCGTAGGTACCGGGAGCCAGTCCGTTGAAGAGATCCTGCTCCCTGCCCAGTTCGAACCACCATCAATAGTATATTCATAAGTGCCATAGCCGCCTGATGCAGCGGTGATATTTATTATTCCGTCAGCTGCTCCGTTACAGGTCACATTTGTCGATGCTACATTAGCCTGAAGAACAGCAGGCTGGGTAATAGCGAGAGCCGGATTGAGAACTATATAACATCCCGTATAGGCAGCATCGCGTATCTGAACATTATGCGTTCCCGGACCCAGTGCTGTAAAAGTGCCGGAAGCCTGCCATGAACCACCTCCATTAATACTGTATTCATAGGTACCGTGTCCTCCTGCAGGAGCTGAGATTGTTATTGTACCATCAGAGCTTCCGAAACAGGTAACATCGGTTTTTGCAAGATCGAACCTTAGGGTCGTTATAAAATGCGACTTGCGCGGGCTCATCGCCCGCCGGAAGGTCAATCGACATTTACCCCTCTTCGCGTCACTGACGCGCCCGTCTTGGCTGCCTCGTCTCGGCTGATGGCTTATTCCGCCATTTACGAATGCACGATCCGTGCCGGAAACCGCTCCTCTTTGCTCAGATCATGCTTTTACAAAACTTGACGTGTGCTGCCGCGGAGCCCCAGTCCGCGGCAGCATTATTGTCTTCCTAATCGATACTTAGCGCACCGGCGGTGCGTATTGCAGGCCGCCCTTGGTCCACAAATTATTCAAACCGCGAGGCGATCTTGAGCGGCGAGCCCTGACCGACGTTGCGTTCGAAGAATTCGCCGTAATTGCCGACCTGCTTGATAATGTTAACCGCCCAATCCTTGTAGAGGCCGAGCTGTTCGCCGTAATTGCCTTCGGTGCCAAGCAGACGCTTGATGTCCGGATTGGTCGACTTGAGCATCTCATCGACGTTCTTCGAGGTGATGCCCAGCTTCTTCGGCGTTGATCATCGCGAAGCCGACCCACTTGACGATATCGAACCACTGGTCGTCGCCGTGGCGGACCGACGGCCCGAGCGGCTCTTTCGAGATGATCTCCGGCAGCACGATATGGTCGGCCGAGTTGGCCAGACGCAGACGCTCGGAATACAGACCCGAAGCGTCAGTGGTGAAGGCATCGCAACGGCCGGTATCGTAGGCCTTGATGGCTTCGTTGGCGGTCGCGAAGGTGACTGTCTTGAGCTTCATGTTATGGGCGCGGAAGTAGTCGGCCAGGTTCAATTCGGTCGTGGTGCCCTGCTGCACGCAGACCGAGGCTTCGCCGAGTTCGAGCGCCGAATTCACCTTCAGCGACTTGCGCACCATGAAGCCCTGGCCGTCGTAGTAATTGACGCCGGTAAAGTTCAGGCCGAGCTGGGTGTCGCGCGAGGAAGTCCAGGTGGTGTTACGCGCCAGAACGTCGACATCGCCCGACTGAAGCGCCGTGAAGCGATCCTTGGCCGACAGCGGCACGAACTTGACCTTGTTGCTGTCGCCGAGAACCGCGGCGGCAACCGCGCGGCAGAAGTCGACGTCGAGGCCAGTCCATTTGCCTTGCGCGTCCGGCAGACCGAAGCCGGCGAGCGATGCCATTCGAGCCACAGTTGAGAATGCCGCGATCCTTGACCGTTTTAAGAGTTTGCGCGGACGCGCCCTGCGCGAAAACAAAAATGACGGCAAGAGCAATCAAACTAGCAATTCTTTTTCATCGTGCGGCCTCATGAGTGCGTGTTGAAATTCGAAGCCCGAGTTAGGATCGACCAAACATCCCCACATGGAACCTGACGACCGCACGCAGCCGCCCCGATCCTTGGCCAATTCCAAAGCCCCGTTCTTGCCCTGACATCACAGAACGATCGGGGCGCGAGGTCAAGGGGTTACCGCCTGCGCCGGACGTATTAATCGGCGCAGCCGCGGCTTTGGCCCGGTTCCACCGACTCCGCTCAAATGGCAAGCGTCATCACGGCCCCTAACCCTCGAAAGCGCCGGCCGTGCCGCGCACAAGACGTGCAAAATCCGCCGCTAAATTAGACTTAAGTTGGAAGTCGGACCAGCGGCCTGTGCGCGCAGAACTAGGCTGCGGGGGGCGCCCTGACCGCCGCTGCGCAAGACAAATTGC
>CAWJLF010000014.1:0-231129 GCA_963843635.1 uncultured Bacteroidales bacterium
CCCGGCTCCGCGGGATAGCTTTTTAAAAGTACCCGATTCTTTCTATAATTCGAAATTATTCACTACTAAAATTTCTGGTTATGAGAAAAAAATCGGGTTTTACCTTTATTGAGCAGGCCATTATGCTTGTTCCTGAGTTTGAAAACGTTGTCCGTAAACTGGAGCAACAGGTTACTCTGCGTGGACAGAGTAAAAGTACATTAAATAATTACATCAGGCGCATCGCCCTTTTTGTGATTCGCTTCGGTAAGCTGCCTGAGCAGATTGACCCCGAAGAGATAAATGAATACCTTGTTGCACTATTTAGCCTGATCCAAAATCTCCCTCACGAAGCAGCTTTAAACACATGGTCTACGGGCTTCGCTATTATTACCGGTTGATGGGAATGAACAAGAATGCAATTGCTCTGCCTTCGCTTAAGCGTGAGACAAAACTGCCTGTAATACTTAACCAGAAGGAGCTGAAAGAGCTCTTTGCAGCTCCAACTCTGCTTAAACAACGCATGGTACTGACACTAATCTATTCGGCGGGTTTGCGAGGGCAGGAGGTTGTAAACCTCAAAATCTCTGATGTTGATTTTGAACGTAAAGTAATCCACATTCGCCAGAGTAAATACAAGAAGGATCGAATTGTTCCGCTTGCTGAGTGTATGGCTGTCGGACTCAAAAAATACCTGAGTGCAGAGAACCCTCACAGGTGGTTGTTTAATGGTAAAGAGTCCGATGGACGCTATAGTGTTCGTGGATTAGCCTGGGTGATGCGCGAAAACCTGAAAAAGACTTCAATAAAAAAGGATGTAAATCTCCATTCACTTCGTCATTCATATGCCACGCACCTGCTCGAACAGGGACTCAATATCGTAACGCTCAAAGAACTCCTTGGTCATGCCGACATCACCACAACAATGATTTATCTTCATGTGGCACAATGTCCGCTCATAAAGCCTCACAGTCCTCTGGATACGCTTTATAACTACCCGAAAAATGAGGGCAAGGTTCGAACTGGCCGATGCGGTCAATCTGTTCGGCGCCGACATGGTTGCCGCAGCTAAGTGTACATCTCTGCAATTAAAGGTACTGGGCAAAATAGCCGTCTGCCGGACTGCCGCCCTTGGCGGACACGAGGAGGCATGCGAAAACTGTGGCACGGTACGATACAGCTATAATAGTTGTGGCGACAGGCACTGTCCTAAATGCCAGGCTGCCAAACAGGCATTCTGGATCGACGACCTGATGCAAAGCACCCTTCCGGTTAAGCACTACCACATTATATTTACTGTCCCTCACCATCTCAATGCAGTATGTTTGCACAACCAGAGGATGTATTACGACCTGCTTTTCCTGCAGTATGGAATACACTCTATTCATTTGGATACTCGCATTATGGCGTTGAAACAGGTGCTGTATGTGTTCTTCACACGTGGGGTCAGAACCTTTCCCTGCACCCTCATATCCATTGTATTGTTCCTGCAGCAGGATATACCCTCGACGGACGTGGAAAGAAATCGGTCATTCGGGTAAATACCTTTATCCTGTTCATCAGCTTAGCGATACGTTTAAAGGCAAGTTCCTCGACAGCCTCAAACGTGCCTTGCGAAAGCAAAACAAGCTTGCGCTTTTTGACGATAAAGTGCAGGCAGCATACAAAACCCGATGGGTGGTACACTGCGAACCTTCGATGGCAAGTGCTGAACACGTGATAAAATACCTGGGCCAATACACGCACCGGGTGGCAATTACCAATCAGCGCATCATCAGGATTGCCGATGGCAAAGTCACTTTCATTGCCAAAGATTACCGCGACAGGGCCATCAAAAAGCCGGTTACTCTCGATGGAATCGAGTTCCTGCGCCGGTTTACACTGCACATCTTGCCAATACGATTTGTAAAGATCCGTCGTTATGGTATTTATAACCATACGGTTAAACGTAACATGGCTTTACGCTTTACACCTGGGGATAAAAGCAGCAATGTAGTGAAAGAAAAAAGTCAGCAGTCCGAGACAAAACAACAACGCTTTGAAAGTCTGACGGGTGTTAATCTTTGCCTCTGCCCGGCATGTAAAACCGGACTGATGATTACTGTCAGGGAACTGCCAAGGATAAGATCACCGGACTGGTTTTTCCTATCCTTCCAAAATGCTCATTCCTAATAATCAGTATATTTTGCACTCCTGCGGCAAGCGGGAAAAGTATGTCCTGTAATGGACAAAATGAGATTAGATAAGAACTTTTTAACAATATCCCCATGTTCTTCTTTCTAGGATAAGCATTAAAACCTGCAAAATATCAAAGAACTCTGATTAAAAATATCTCCAAAATCCACGAAAACCTTCAATAAGTGCATAGGTCCTGGCCCGGCTGATGTAGTTCAACACAGACTCATCGCTGGGTCTTGCAGACCGCTCAGAGTCCTATTTATTAGTGTGTAGTTTTTTTTAATCTAAGGATTATACCTCCCGGAGTTAATATTTTTAATTTCAATAAAATAATTTGCAAAACTCGAGAGACAAATTCAAAAGGAATAATTGGTAATATAAAAATTCTGAATATAAATGATTTAGTACTATTGTGTTTTCTGAAATTAAAGAAGATTTTTGTCAATGAATATTCTAAAAAAGGGATATCATAATAAAACACCTCAATTTCACTTTCAGTAAAACCAGCTTTTAATGCCATGATTTTAAGATTTGTTTTAGAAAATGAAAACAGATGTCTAGGTGGATCACAATGCCAAAATCTTATGAAATAGGATTTAATAGAATTAAGTACTGAATTATATTTTAGTGATCTTAAAAAATATCCCTTTATTGTAACTAACGGTATAAAAAAGGATTCTGTATTGCTTCCATGAGGCGTTTTTATAATAATTATCCCATTATCATTTAAAGTTTTTCTCATATCATTAATATACTCTATCGGATTTTTAAGATGTTCAATTACATTATCTGAAAATATATAATCAAATTTTATGTATGCAGCATTAATATTGTCAATTATAAATTCATTTTTCAAACCAAATTGCTCTTTAACAAACAATTTAGCTTGTTCATCCAAATCATGATAATATGCCTTCAAATTTAAATCACAAGCAGCTTTATATGCACTACCTGTTCCACCACCATAATCTAAAAAATTCTTATTTTGAAATTCCAAGTTAAATGAAAATAGTTTTTTTAATTCTCTTTTTCTATTTTCAATTTGTTTTCGGATTTCAAATTTTTCAGGTTTATTAAACAAAAATCCTTGATAATAATCTAAAAGTAAATCATCACTTGGTAAAGGTGAGGTGAAAATCACTTTACAATCATTACATTTATTGATAGAATAACTATCCCAATTGATGATTTTTCTAACTTTTATAGAATTACAAATAATACAGTTTTTCATCTTGAGTCTAATGTTTTAAATTTATTTTCTTTATATAGTTACAACTTAAATCAAACTTCTAACTAACGTTAAAATTAGGATATTTTATATCATCCTAAATCTCGATGTTAGCTTGAGAAATTAATCACTTCACCTGATGCTGCAAAATTGCACACAACGATAAATGCATGTCTCATAGCTTTGGTTTATGCGCTGGCTTTACTCGGCTATGAGATATGGCATAGTGTTATGTTTACGTTTTTTAAAATTTATTTCTTCCATTTAAAAGCGGTCGTTTTGAATTCAGTCCACTGCTCCAAACCGGCACTTAAAAACGCAGGCTATGGTCTTTATACGGGGATAAGGATTGTTGCCTGTGTTGACGGGATAAAACTCTATTAAAATTGTTCCTTTCCCAATCCATCCACTGAAATTGAGTAAGCCCGGATATTTTAAGCCCTTGACTTTGTCATTAAAATTCCCGAACTTTACTCAGTCGTTGCAGACGTTCATACACGTCACGAAGCTAGTCTTCATCGGTGATAACCGTTACAACGACTGGATGCCAGGTTATAACTTCCTGGCTTTTTAATTTCAATCCCTCTCAAAGAACATTTTACCCCTTCTAAATCCTGTTATCGTGCCTGTTTTATAACTGTCTGAATTTAATAATGAAACATAACGTTGAGTGTATGATTTCGTAAGGGATTGAGGAATTCACACCTATCCAGTTACCACCTAAAATTGAAGTGGGTGATACAGCCTGAAAATCTCTGAAACCCTTATGAATTATATACATTGTTAGCGGTTCGTTGTTTTTATTTATTCCATTTAGGTAATTTCCCGGTTTGGTCAACAAAGTCTTTCAACATGTCAACTTGTTCTTTTTTTTGCCCGTCTTTATCTTTGGTTACATACCAATAAATATCAAGGGCTTCTGTTTTGTCTTTTAATAGTTGGTAAGTCCAACCTTTTTTTCTCGTGTTTTTATCAAAATGAAGTCCGTTTACAATTTCATTAAATAGTCCACCTGAATTTGAATATCCAATATAAACTAAATTTATTCTTCCATTTCTCAATTCTAATACCTTAAAAACACCATCTTTGTCTTTTGGTGCATTACATACTTTTTCTAAATCTTGGTCTGACTTCAAAAAAGAAATGGTCGCTATCTGTATAGTTTATTGGTTCTTGAAACATACTTCTCAATTATTAATTCAGTTTGTTAATTTATAGTTTATTATTATATTCTTTTGTCTAATTCTTTCTTCATCCACATAGACTGAACTATTTCAATAATCTCAGTTGGCAATTCACCTAATTTTTTTGTCTGCCAATTTCTTTCATTTTCTATGTCTTTTTTGGCAAGCTTTATAGCTTTAAGTGCATAAAATGCTCCACCAAGAGAATGGTCTGCCATATGAGCTGTTGCAACCGTTTGTCCAATAGAACGAGCTATCGACTTATAAATAGGATTTTCCAGTTGTTTTGCAACTGCATGTGCTTCCAATGAAGCCTTCATGGCTACTCCTGTTGGTATGGTGTCATTCTCCCATTGTTTTGCTACATCCAAAGCATATAGTAAGTCTTTCATCTATCTCTTTGTCAATAAGGAATAATACATGCTCAGAACATTCAATCGCCCATTTAATCAACTTACGATGATTATCTTTCGTAAGCGGTCCACCACGATGTTCTGCAATAAATGGATATCGTTTCGATTGTTTTGCAGTCTTTTTTAGATTTTCGTTTTGCATTTCAATATCCTTTTTCAATCAATCGTGTCAAATTATCTAATGGTGTCTTTTTACAATGACCGCTAACGTAGGTGTATGTTACATTGTAATATATATCTTATTATAGGTTACTGTTTTAAGTTACTGTTATCCAGCTTGTTACCATCATACATCCTGTCTAATGGACTCTTGATATTTGCAAGAGACTTTCTACTTACGTGAGTGTAAATGTCTGTCGTTTTACATGATGTATGTCAGAAAGGTACAACGATACAACGGTACAATGCTGCAACGGAAAACCAGAATAATTCAAACATTTAATATTCTATTTTATATTCATTCGTGACATGCTTCCGCCCCGTCAGTCACAAAAAAATAATAACCATTCTTATGGCTATATGATAAATAGACTATGTTTCCCAAACTGACTATCACTCTTCACAAAACAATACAATTTATGCAAATTCAAATTAAATTGAAAGTAAATGAAATGGATTTAATGATGAAATCGATAATTATTCCTATTAGAAGGATAATATGTAATAAAGCCTGGCCTGGATCAGTTGAGCATACGCAAAACAAACAGGAACAACCCCAATTAAACCCTTGTTTTTATACTATTTGAATGCCACCCAGGATATGACAAATTTTTACTATTATTGATATGAAAGTTCTTTGTGTGATTTTTAGTCCGGGTAAACGAAAACAGGTCCAGGCAAAATCATGATAGCGCAAATAATTAATTATCAGCATACTTAAAATTAGTACTATCTGCCAAATGACATATATTTTTTGTTAGTGGCAGTTTAGTTTTTCTTCTGCTTGTTTGATAATTGTTTCTGCTTTTTCCCGAAATTTAATTTCACTTTCAAATATTGTTTTTCCGCCTATGTCTTCTCCCATACTTTTCCAAATGCCATTGCAGTTATAAAAATACCACATTCCATATCCAAAAGAATCAAGGTATGCGTTGTTTACAATTCCAGCTATTTTGTTTTGGTAAATGAATATTTTTTCAATACCAATATCTAACACTTTATTCTTTTCTGGTTCGCTAATGTTTTCTTTATTCAATCTTAACGTTTTTATTTCAGAAACATACGCACTTATTGGCGATGAGCTATCATTGGAATCTAACAAGTCATTAATTTTCTTTTTTATGGATTGAGAGGAATAAGAGCCTTCAGGAAGAGCATTTTTCCTGAGTAAAATTTCAGATTTGAGTTTAGTCTCTTTTATTTTCCCTTTTTCAAGATTTACAAAATACGAGTTGTGTATGTCACTTTGGCTGATAAATTTTACTGCTTTCCCATTTTTGAAAAGGATTCCGGCTAACTCATCAGTTGCATAACCCGAATTCATTTTCCCATCTTTTATCATTTGATGATATAAATTTTTCCTTGATTCTTGTGAGTAGTGTGGACAATTGCTATAAGGCAAAAAACCTAAACCTTTGACAATACTTAAATTAACGGGGCGTGAATCACTGATTCCGTTCTGAAACCAACATATTGAACCAGCACTTCCTCCTGACAAAATAATTCCATTCTTTAATGCTTTGTCCAAAATGGTTATCTATTCCTTGAGCCTTCCAAATTCCAAGCATATTCAAGGTATTACCCCCGCCAACAACAATCGCATCAGAATTAAGAAGAATTTCTTCAAATGATTGATTCTTATCAGAGGAACTTACCCATACTTTCAGAATTACAGTGTCTAATTGCAAGGTATTACATATATTTTCCCAATATTTAATATTGTCCGGATTGTCTCCACTTGCAGTTGGCAAGTAACAGATTTTGGGATTTTCTTTTTTTGTCAAATCAGCTACGTACTGGACAAACTTAGTGTTAATATCTCCGCCCCAAATAAAAATAGTCTCATCCTGTTTGTCTGTGTTTTGTTGTGCTTTCAAACTCTCAATTCCAACGAAGGTAAAGAGTAAAAGGATTAGTAAAGTAAATGCTCTCTGTTTCATATTTGTTTCTCTTGTTTTAATTGCCGCTAACGGTGAGTATAAGAATAGTAGCCGACTGCTTATACTTTCCTGTCAATTTACTCGAAAGTTGAAGCGGGGAACAGCTGGCGAATTTACTATTGTCTCGGCTATTATTTTTATACATCCTAAGTTTGTTCTTCTTACTTTACCTTACTATTAACTTGAGGACAAGTGCGCAGAGTAAGATCAATTTATACATAGATCCTATAACTCGTCAACAATGATGATCCCTGCTCACTTTCTACTTAAAATTCGATCAGTTCATTAGGCCAATATAAGCCTGCTTCTAGGATGTTGAAATCAAGTAGTATAGTCCTAATAATACATATCATCTAGAGTAAAGATAAAAATTATTGTGGAATCGATGTTACTGCTTTTGTTGTCAACATTCTTAAGCATATTGCCTGTAATTACAATAATAGTACTTGGCTTTATTAAAGTACCTTTTTTAAAGACTTCGGTATGGTTCGCTCTTTATGCCTCGGGATTACCTTTTATACTAGATTATTTATTTATAGGAATTATAAAAGGAGAAGGCCTGCATTTTCTAGTATCGCACTGGTACCTTACAATAGGTTACTTTGCCGTTTGGATAGAATTGCCACTTATAGGTAAATCGCTTGAAAGGATTTCACTAAAGATTATAAATCAAGATATTTAACATCGGAATATACCCGGGAGAATAGATTAGAATTATGCTGTTATTACGGTACTTCCATAATGGGGGTCAGTATAATGTTGCCTTGCCAGCTGTATTATTTACGTTCTCAAACCCAAATGAATATTTAATTGCTTTTCTGAAGATTCTTCGGCACTATCTTTTATATCTTCTTAAGAAAATCACTTCAAAAGGTTTTTCTTTGAATAATCGATCAAAATTTTAATAGCCGTATTAAGTTCCTCATAGTTGGGTGTATTGGAATTTGAAAACCCGATATAACCAAAATTGTTTTTTGTATCTATAATTGCTACGGTTTGTACACCAGGATCACCTCCGGTATGTCCAATATAGTCTTTGCTTTCAAATTCATCGATGCTCCAGAATATGCCCTGTCCGAACAAAACATATTCTTTGAGCATCTTGTTATAACTTGTGGAAGTAATAATATTGTCTTCACCATTATATCCCCGGATAACAGCTGACAGGTATTTTGAAAAATCAAGAACATTGGTTATAAAACCACCATCAGCCAAAGTTATCAGTTTGTAATCCGGTATTTCTAATAAAAAAGGGTATAGTTTTGATTTTTCCGTGGCGTTATAGTCCTTCAAATCCCAACCAGAGTATTCCATGCCCAATGGTTTCATTATATAAGTCTTTACAAAATCAGTATAAGCCATACCTGATGCGTTTTCTATAATCATCGAAGCAATGGCAGCTCCATTATTACAATAAGTATATTTTCCTCCCGGAGGTAATTTACCAAAACTTTTCCTGCTATACCATTTCCCTTTAGGAACATAAATATTCCTGATGAAGTCAGCCAAAGGTATTTTTTTGTTCTTATTGTACCTGTTAACAGTCATTTTTACCATAAGTCTTTTAAAACCAAATGGAAAATTCTTCTGGATTTTTGGAATTGGTTCATAAAAAATATATGATTTTTCATAATGCCTGGTATCTCTCAAGCTTGATGTATGATTGGCAAGATGCCTTATTTTTATTTCCGAATCAGGGAAACGCGGGTTAATAATTTTAAAAGGCAGGTATTGATTGATGTTATCATTCAAATCCAGCATTCCCAGTTCCTGAGCCTTCATTAATGAGACTCCAATAAGTGTTTTTGATATAGAAGCAATAGGTTGTACTGTTTTTGTTGTATAAGGTAACTTTTTTTCCCGGTCGGCATACCCAAAACCCCTTGCATAAAGAATACTGTCCCGGTTTATAATGGCAACCGCATAACCAACAATGGCATTACCACCTGTCAGTTTTGCGAGCTTACTTGTAAGCGAATCTGTGGATGTTTGTGCATATATTAAAAAGGGGAATAATGCAATAAGCAATAGTAATCTTTTCATTTTTCTTTAAATGTGTGTGTGATTAACAATTCGGTACTCCCGATATTAATTTAAAGACTCGTAAATTGCTTAATAGTTGGAATTAGTTGTGCTTTGAGGAATTGCTCCATTTTTTCCTTGTTTCCTATGCATCAAATTTATACATGTCATCCGGGATTAATTGCCTGCGCCGATCTCCTCTATTCGTCTGAGTAATTTCTATTTAATACTATTCCAATCTTAAAATTTCGGCAGGATCTTTCAGTGCAAATTTGTGAGTAACTGAATAGATTGTCACAAGAACAAACACTAATAATATGACGAGAGTAGAAAAAAATGGTAATGGACTTATGTTAATTTTCATGCCAAAATTAGTTAACCATTGTTTTGTTATAAGATAAGCTACAGGCCAGGATATCAATGAACCTGCAATAACCGGCCAGACTATCTCGAGCAATGAGTGAATTAGTATAATATTTTCAGAAGCACCAAATATCTTTCTTATACTGTTCTGCCTTATATTGTTTCTGGCAAATAACTGGGCCACAGCATAGATCCCCGATAATGAAAGAAGTACAGCAATTATGCCGCAGATACTTATTATATCAATCAGATTTACCTCCTTTTTATATAATCCCCTGACCGCATCACTAAGCTTCTCAGGAGTAAAAATATAATCAGGGTCAAGTTGAGCAAGAAATTTGCCGATTTTTGTAAGTACGGCTCTTTCATCTCCATCATACATAATGGTCAATTCTGAACATCTTTTAGAAAACTGAGTGTATAGTCGTGGCATTCTATTACTAGCAAGTGAGATAAAATCTGCATCAGCGACCAGGCCTATTACCTCTAAAGTCATACTCCTTGCTTTTATTTTCGACCCTACAGGATGTTCGAGTCCAAGAATGCCGGCAGTATACTTATCTAACATTATCAGGGTAGAATCTGTTCCGCTGAAATCACTGAAAGTCTTTCCTTCCAATAATTTTATTCCGTAGGTTTTAAAAAAATCATCCTCTACATTATATCCGAACACAAAAACACGTGTTTCAGGACTATTATTATCTCCGCTTGCTGTCATTGCCATATCCACATTGCCAAAAGTGGAACCCCTTCCTGTGATCATCTTTATTCCCGGATATTTTTGCAGCTCACTTCGGATCATTTCATACTTATTGGCCATAACCGGAGATAATTTAATTAATAACCTATTACTTGTATCAAATCCCATATTAATATTCTCAAGAAACTTTACCTGAAGGAAGATTATAACCATTATACATAAAAGGCCCCCTGATATTCCAAATTGTAGTCCAATAAATATTTTCCTGGTTTTACTCCCCTGAAATTTGATCCTGCCTTTAATGATATCAGCCAGGGATGTACCTTTAATTCTTGTTGCAATAATTATCCCTGATAATAATCCTGATAACAAAGTCAAAGTAATTACAAGGACCTGTATTTTCCATAGTCCGGGTCCATAAAGCTGCAGCCTGATAGATGTAAGTTTTTGAAAATATTCAAGAAACAATACTGATAAGATAAAGCCAAGGATAGAAGCAATAATAGTTGTGAGCATAATTTCAGCTATAATCATTCTGGCTATTATATTGCCCGAGGCTCCGTTCACCTTTCTCATCGCTATTTCTTTACCACGCGCTTCAAATCCTGATAAAAATGCATTAATATAATTCACCAGTGAAATAAACAAAACGAGCAGTGATATGGAAATGAAAATCAGGAAACTATCTGCGGTCTTCCAGGTATATTGGTGCAATTTTCTAAGAGGAATTACCTCACTTCTTTCGTTGACTTTTCCAGTAGAATCAAAGTAACCATCAAGCATTCTTCCAATTATAGCCGGATCTTTGTATCTGGTCCTTGTAAGGATATACAGATTCACCATGTCACTTCCCTTTTGTGTACCGGTGGTATTTAGCTCATTAGCTACCGGTAATAGAAAGTCAAAATTCAGGTTCGAGTTGAATGGCGGATCTTCAATTATTCCCGAAACGATATATGATTTTTTATCAACATAGATCTGCTTCCCAAAACAGCCAACCTTCCCGAACAGTTTTTTTGCCAATCTCTCAGTCAGAAAGATATTCCCGGGCTCAGATAGCGTGCGTGAGTCTCCGGATAACAGCCTGAAATCAAATAATGAGAAGAAATCCGAATCAGTATAATACCCTTCTATATCTTTGTAATTATTTTTATTCAGGGTGATAATACTCTTCACTCTCTTGGTGATACATGCATTTTCAACATCAGCAATGTTTGATACCGCATATTCTTTCATACCGGATTCACATGCAAAGGATATAGCATCCGACCCGCTAACTTTTATTTTGGTATAAACTGTAAAAATACTTTTTGCCCTGCTGTGGAAACTGTCGAATGATGATTCAAATATTATGTACGAGAGCGACAGGATCGCAACCATCATTCCTGTTGAAAGTCCTGCAATGGAAATAAAATTTCCCTGCCAGTTTATTAATATATTCCTGAAATAAAATCTATAATTCATGACTTCAGAATATCAATTATAAATCAGACGCCATAATTTCATGTATCCATTAATAATTTGGTGAATGGCACATTCTATTTTTTTATTAACCAAGAATTCTTTCGACTTAAATAAATCCTAATGATAAAGGTCGGGTATATAAGTCGATGACACCGTTAATGCTGGGTTAACGGTGTGTTAATGTTAGACTCTGATTATCATCTTTATAATCAATTCAACTTTCTCCACTGAGACCGGTCCCCGGTAACCGGAGGACCTGCAACCGGCAGATCAGTAATCAGTAATCAGTAATCAGTAATCAGTAATCAGTAATCAGTAATCTGTAACCAGAGGGCCGGGGACCGGGGGGTCGGACTTTCAGAAAGAAATATTGACATTAAGATAATATGATCTCAATTTTTATTAACTTGTATTGTTTTGTGAAAGTTAGGCATAAACATCTTAGCGGGATTTGAATAATGAAGTTGAAACATAATGTTTATGTGACTGACCGGGCTTTGCATTAATAGCCTGCAACAGTCAATTAACTAATGGTTATTTACAAGGATTGGTATTGAAGTATACTTAGGAAAGACATATTCATCTGCGTCATACCGGATTTAACAATAATTTCATGAAGGAATCTGCTGGTTAGCATGAATTTACCATTTAAAATGAAAATGAAGCTACTAATTATACTCGGTTTTTTGATAAAAGCAACAATTGCAATTTCACAGGAAATACCATATCCTCAAAGTCCTGTTATTAAACAAATTGTATTTAAATGGTCTTCTCATATAAGACTAGCCTCCGGTAGCGACAATTGGCCTGTTACCTGGGCAGATGATGATAATCAGTATACTGTTTGGGGGGATGGAGGAGGATTTGGAGGTACAAACAGCATAGGTCGCTCAAGTATTGGAGTCGCTCGCATCGAAGGGAATTGGCATAATTTTACACCAGTAAATATTTGGGGAGGGTATAATAGCCAAAATGACAACAATGTAATTGGAAAAAGTTATGGAATAGTCTGTATAAAAGGAATTTTATATATGTGGTGTGGTCTCTTTCAAACTAATATTGACCAATTTAATCAAACGAAAATTGCATTTTCAGAAGATCATGGAGGGACCTGGAAATTTGCGGAGTGGGCATTTACAAGAGAAGAAGGCATTATGATGCCAACATTTTGTAATTATGATAAAAATTATGAAAATGCCAGAGATAATTACGTGTATGTCTACCTGATTCGTTTTCAGTCTTATAAAGGACCTGATGATTATGAAGATAAGGTCGATTGGCTAAATTGTCAAAAACCAGGGTTAATAGATTTGGCACGCGTTCATAAAGATTCAGTATTAATTCAGGGAGCATACTCATTTTTTGCAGGAATGGTAAGTAACGACCCGACCTGGACAAAAGATAAAAATGAGCGAAAGCCAGTATTTGAAAACCCTGATGGAGTTGGTTGGTGTATCAATGTAAGCTTCAATTCCCGATTAAAAAGATATCTGTTAACAACAGAACATACAGAAACTCATCGTGGCAACATTGGTATATTTGATGCATCAGAACCCTGGGGTCCCTGGACTACAGTTCTTTATCAACAAAAGTGGGGAGAAGGACATATCCCCTTAAATACATTTTACTGGAATTTCTCAAACAAATGGCTTAGTGCAGATGGTAAACATTTTTCACTTATTTTCACTGGACGAAAAGAAAATGATTCATTTAATCTGATAAGAGGTGAATTTATTACTGAAGAAAAATAAGAACTAAGGTGTATATATACTGTATAGTTCATTAGGCTGGTCACGTCCGTACAACCTTACTAACTATTGTTTGAGGCAATTGATCATAGTTTTATGGGCGGGGTTACCGGGCCCTTATGCGTAACAGATACCCCGTAATCCTTATCAGAAGTTAAAATTGAGCCTGTAAGTAAATGCAGATTTATTATCGTTTACCAAAGTTTTATTCGAGAATTTATACATTAAATCCAGGCTAAACTTCTTGTTTTTTGAGTACAAGGTAATTCCCGGACTGAGGTAACCACTAAAATAAGTCTGATCATATTCTTTCCCTATCCCTTCCTGAGTTTGAATTGTCTTAGACTTAAAATGATATAACGTATAATAAGGGCTGAACTCAAAGAAAGGCCTGATTCTGGAAGTTGGTAGTAATGAATACCTGACAAAACCACCTAGATTTATATCAGAAATATTCATATCTCCTTGATCCGAAATCCAATGTATAAAATACCCGGAAACTTCCGGACCCAACGAAAGATGCTTATTCAAATTAAAGCCGTATCTAGCGGCAAATACAGGTTTAATGAAAGTTCCTTCAAATAAATATGAATCCAAATAAGGGTTGAGTTGCAACCCAATTGAACGGCTTTTACTATCCTGGGCATGAATCGGGTTTGCAACAAAAGCCAAACATGTTATGAATAATAGAGTTTGTAAGTTTTTCATTTTTAGTTATTTTAGAATCATTAAAATCAAATTTAAAATAAATTACCTTAATGATTTGTTAAATCGGTTAGTGCTATTGTTAATGTTTTCACAAATATTAAAAAACAATTAATGAGCCTAATACATATAAACTGGATATCAGAAAAAGGAACACAGGATTATTACAAAATATTCAATGACACTCTGCAATTTTGTAGCGGGTTTGCCGGCCTTGCCGGAGGAGGATCCAGATTCTATATAAAACAAAAATAAATTGTCCGATTTTGAACTGGCGCCCGTAATAACTAAATATATTTTATCTTGCAATTAGAAAAATCCTGACACCCCTGAGTACATGGTTAATAAGTATATAACATTTTAATAACCCGACAAAATGGAAGAATCAGACAAATTAATCAAGGTTTATAGCGGGACTGCAAGCCTGGTACATATTTTGAAAGACAAATTAGAACAAAATGGGATTCCTGCCACAATCCGAAATAACTCTGGTGATAGTTTCCTAAGTGGCACTCCAACTGCTCTTGACCTTTATATCCGACAACCTGACATTAAGAAAGCAGAACCTGTAATTCAAGAATTCGTTAAGAAAAACTAATATATCTGTCAATGTCATAATTCCGGTTACCGGCATCTATTTACCAACATCCGGTCCCACTGCCCTATTACTGGGATGTTATAAAACATTCAAATTCCTGCCCAGAGGATAATTGCCAGGATTGTATTCTACATTAAATTTGCCTTATTAAAACTGGATAGACTCTCGAATAGTAAGATATGAATATTCTGTTTAGATCAATGACTGAAAAGGATTGGCCTTCAGTAGCCGAATTGGTGGTGTTGAAAAAATCTTTTTTAACCGCAAAGAACACCAAGAAGACGCCAAGTACGCAAAGGTAAAACACACAAATTCAGATCTATGCGATCTTCGCGTAAATGCTTTGCGACCTTTGCGGTTAATGTACCTTAATTCAACTCTAAAGTGCTTATTATGAGACCAGAAATTTTAATTTGGCTTTTCCCGATTGTTTTCATGATTCATGAATTTGAAGAAATCATTTTCATGCGTTGGTGGGTTAAAAAAAATAAAAATATTTTATTGATACAATAATTGTGTTTTTGACCAATGACAAAGCGCTACACTTGTACTAACATAAATGACAAAGGTGAATTGAGTCGAACAATATTGAAACCAGGATAAATGCTTAATGCTAAAACGACAAATAAAGGTAAGTTGCTTTTCGCTGAAACGGAGCAAGCTCTTCCTTAGATTGCCCGGATAAATACTGGTAGATACAAATAACATAAACCATGTTAAATTTATAAGAAATAATAGAGTACCATTTAGAACTCTGATTATGAAAAAAAACAAATTATTACTTGGTTTTATAGTTTTCTTGATTCTTATTATTGGATTTGTCGGATGCAAAAGCGGAGCTACCTCAGAACAGCTGGCATCTACGGAAACACCAATTCTAAAGGGGCAAAAGATTGAGCTTTCTGACACCTATTCAGCAATGGACCTTGAGATAGTTGATAGTATGCTGATAGTTTTGTGTTACGGTGATCAATATAAATTCCATGTGTATAACAAAAACACTTTGAAATTTATTGGAAAATTTGGACAGGAAGGAAGGGGACCTTCAGAATATATGATGCCGATCCTGTTGTCGCAAAAAATGAAAATCAGAGATAGTGCATACCTAACAGTTTATGATAATGTCATAAGACGTCTTTCTTTTGTAAATATATTGAAGGCCATAAATAATAAAAGCTACTACCCTGAAACTATTAACTCGCGTGATAGAAGGATATCTCATTTAGCATTACTTGGATCGGCTACCATATCTGCTGATAGTATAATTGTAGGTTCATCAGCCGACCAAACCATTGAAGGCAGGTTTTTTTGCTACAACATTCGTAAGGACATATTGACCTGGGAACCATTTTACCCGGTACCAAAAATACCACCTGTTAAATCCCTGAAAGGGCCAATGTATAAAACCTACCTGGCTCTTAGGCCAGATGGTAAAAATATAGCTGCCGCTTCATTGTTTTTTGAGAGAATAGACGTTCTTGATAATAAAGGCAAATTAAACCATTCTGTTGTTTTTGAAAATCAGGATCGTCAGGATTTTTCGGATCCACGCTATTTACCACCCAAAGGATCTCATGAGTATTTTACTTCAGTTTCTGTATCACAAGATTTTATTTACGCAATAAATATTGACATCACAATTGGTCCAGGCGAAATAAGAGATACAGCCTACCTGGTAAAAGTCCCATGGGATGAAGCTGTCAAGTCACCTATAATATATAAGGTTACTCCAAAGGTATTAAAAATAAGAGTAGATGAAGAGAATAATAGGATCATTGGACTAAAGCCTTTTAATTCATTTATTTATGTTTATAAAATGGGTAATCAGCTGCAGGACAAAACATACAATTAATTAAATTTTTAGAAACTCATAAATGAGGATTTTTCAAAAAGTATGGTCAAAGCTTGTGCCTGGGACAATTACTCTTTAGCAGATAAGAAATAATTAAATTCCGTAAGATAACTGTCAGATAAAAAAAATGAATGAAAAAAAATGTAACATTTGTTTCAAATATTTGACCTATTGTCAAAATAAAAGTACATCTGTAATAAGATAGCTAGTTAAAACCAATCCTTTGCTCCGACTAATCAAAAATCTTATGAATTGTAGAATATCCTATTATTGATATTCTAAGATAAATTATATCATGAAAAAAATAGCCATTTTATTTGCTATCGTTTTTTTAATGTTTGAATGCTCTCCAGAGAAAAAATCAATCCCTGTTATCGATCTCCAGAATATAAATCAGACTAAAGTTGTAAAACTGAGTGATATGCTGGGCGATATTTATGTTGTCAGGCTTGAAACATCGGATGGAATATTATTAGGTGAAGACACCTATTATCTTGTCAGTGAAAAATATATCATAACAATAGACAAAGATAAAATCCTTCAATTTTCCGGCAATGGAAAATATATAAGGAACCTGGCTAAAGCCGGGAAAGGACCCGATGAATTTTTAAGAGCAGATGCATGGGCTCTGGATGATAAAAAAGGTATCCTATACATTAACCACAGAGGTGATTCCAGGCATATTATAGTCTTTGACCTGGGGAATGGGGAGAGAATAAACAGAATATCAACCGGTGTTGACAACCTCATCTCTCAAATGATTGTACTCAATGATACTGTTTTGGCAGTTATGCCGCGCATGAACAAAGAGATTAGTTTTTACGACTTATCAACTTCAGGTAGAATTTTAAGTGTTGTCGCACCACCCGGGGCAAAAGGGATCGGTCTCGAATCTAGCATTGAAATGGTTTCAGACAAATTGTACTATATGCCAAAAGAATATGACACCCTTTATTTATTGAACGGCACCAGGAAAGAACCATATTGTTTTTTTAATGTGGAAGACAGATTCACTTTTGATAACAATGAAACAGGTAACTTTGTATATCTGTCGGCAAATGCCCCCAATTTTATAATCGCAAATAAAGTTCATGCAAGGATTAAAATGAATTCTGACGGTGAAACTTATTCCATGAATGGAGACAAAATTACCCGCTACTGGGTTGATAAGCATGGCTTTTCAGTTAGTGAGATTACAGGTTTTTACAATGACTATCTTGGAATACAAGAAAAGTTTAAACCCTGGCAAGACTATCTTTTCCTAAGCAATAATCTTGGATTTATAAAATATTCTTCTTTTAATTTGAAACAACTGATTGAAAAGACGCTGGAATCAGAAAAAACGGATAGAACTCAAAAGGATAGAATTTTATCACTCAATGAAGAAATAAACGAAAATGATAATCCTGTTCTGTTGATTGGGAAACTAAAAACAACTCACTAATACCCTCCCTCTTCTGGCCCTGAGCTCTGTGATTTGAGACTTTTTATATAGAATTTATTTCAAATCCAAATTAGTTTAACTAATTTTATAGGTGCGATATCTAGTGTCATCAATGAAACAACAATATTTATTCATTGCCAGAAAAACATTTAAAAATGTCGGAATTTTAAAATTCCCCGTCCTTTCGATCTGCCTGGGTTTATTATTCCATGTAATTAGTTCATGTCAAAATCAGAAAAAAACCGGATCAGTTGAAGTGGTTGATATAGGATCCAACATGAATAAGATGGAGGTTCTAAATCTTAGCCAGTTTACCGATGATATTCAATATGTCCCACTTGAAACAAAAGAGGATCTTCCTTTATCCTGGATTTCAAATATTGAATTTAAGGACAGTTTGATTTTAGTCACTGATATGAAACTTTGTCTTTTATATGATTCGCATGGTCGCTATCTCTCAAAGATCGGAGTCCGGGGCAGGGGTCCGGGAGAATATGAATTTGTTTCAGAGTTTTATATCACTAATTCAAATACGATCATTATGCAAAGCCTTTATGATTTATTTGAATACAATTCTAATGGGTCATTTATAAAGAAGCATAAGAATGCATTCATGCTTAATAATAACGAAAACGAATATGTAAGTAGTTGGTTAGTTTTGAATGATTCTCTGTTTTTAGGCCATGAACCAAATACAACTGGATTAATAGCAAATAAAGCCCTGATATTCAAAAATAATGGTGATATAAAGTACTATTTTAAAAACTATACATTATTTAAACGAGAGCGGACGGTTGCCAGTGGTTTTGAAGATCATGCACAAATTTACCGGTTCAAAAATTCAATATTTTACAAAGAGTTTTACAATGACACATTGTTTTATCTTAATGATCATAACCAACTCATTCCCAGGTATTATTTAAACCTTGGCAAATACGGAGAACCTGTTTCTGAAAGAGCAAAACTACTGCAAGGACCTTCAATGTCTAAATACCTGTATACATGGAATGTTTTTCAAACCGAAAAATATCTCTTAATGAAATGCCAGTTTGGCGATCATTTCCCGGCAAAAAGACGAACTCCTAAAACTATTATGGGTAAGATAACCACAATGTATAATACTGTATATGCTTTAGGGATCTTTAATAAAAAAACAAAAGTATTATCATTTTGTAAACCAACAAGCACAGATAATCCCTTATTTACATCTGGTCTATATAATGATATTGATGCCGGTCCAAGGTTTTTCCCAGCAAAACAAATAAATGACTCAACAATGGTAATGTGGGTAAAGGCAGATGAACTTAAAAACCATGTTGCAAGCGACGACTTCAAAAACAGTGTGCCAAAATACGCTGAAAAGAAAAAAGAGCTTGAGAAACTTGCAAATAGTCTGAAAGAGACAGATAATCCGGTTTTGATGTTTGTGACTTTTAAAGAAAAATAATATGAAACCACTCCAAATAATTCTGATCATTTCCTTATTTGTAATTAGCTGCCAAAATGGAAATAATAAGGATATAAACCGATTAAAAACATTCGATCTTAAGGAGTTACCTAATATAACCAGCGTTAAGCTTTCTGATCTTGGATTTGTTGATATTGAATACGTTCCACTGGAAACTACACCTAAGAGTGCCATTTCTTATATCCAGAATATAAAATTTGGCAATGGATTCTTTCTAGTCAAAAACTTTAACGAGATTTATGAATTCCAAAATGATGGATCATTTATTACCAAAACCGGAACAGAAGGAAGAGGACCACATGAGTATATTAATGCACATGATATTGATATAGACAATAAGAATCAGACCATATATTTAGTCTCAGGCTGGCAGAAGAAATTCAATGTATATTCTGAGCAAGGTGGGTTCCTGAGAACATTTCATTGTCCTCAAAATACCACAAATTTTAATATAACCAAGGATGGAATCTTATGTTATAATTCAAATATAATGGCAAATGTTGACATTAGTTATAATTTGATTGACACTTTGGGCAGGACTATTAAAGATTTTTCAAACAAGTACCCCTGGGCAAGAGTTCAAACCTCACTTCTGGCTGATGAAAACTTATTTTATCAGTTTGACAACAGACTGTATAAAAAAGAAATATATTCTGATACTGTTTATTCTTTCGTAGACAAAGAATTTAAACCTCACCTTGTAATAGAACAAGGTGATAAATTGCTAACTCCGGAGGCACGTTCAAAATATAGCCCGGAATATCTTTCAGAGTATTACATAATTCAAACTAACCTTTTTGAATTTGGCGATTACATTTATTATGAATTTAGTTACGACTTTAAGATTGGCGGTCAGAATTTTTATAGAGGTTTTATTGGTTCAAAAAAGAATAACTCGCAGGTATTAATTGATGCTGATAAGGGTTTAATTAATGATTTGGATAGTGGGCCCAACATTAAGCTGAAAACGATAAAAGATAGTAATACATTAATTTTCTGGATAGAAGCTTTAGAGCTTAAAAATCTAGTTATATCCGAAAACTTTAAAAACTCAACTCCAAAATACCCTGAAAAGAAAAAAGAACTTGAGAAACTTGCAAATAGCCTAAAAGAGACAGACAATCCTGTTTTGATGATTATAAGGTTGAAGAAGTAATTTCTTGCAATTCTCTCCTTTTTTCCCAATAAATCAAAAATCTGTATATTTGATTAATTATTAAAAAGTAATGGAACCTGATTCATTTCTAAATAATATTACAAAGGCAATCCATAGCAAGGATCCCGGAGCAGAAGCATACCTTTTTGGCTCAAGAGCAAGAGGTGACTCTCGTCCTGATTCGGATTGGGATATTCTTATTCTCGTTGATAATTTAAATGTCACAAATGAGATTGATGACAAATTCAGAGACGAGCTTTATAAAATAGAAATTGAGTCAGGTCAAATTATATCTACCTTTATTTATTCCAAAGATTATTGGCATAAAAATTTAATATTTTCACCGCTTTATAAAAACATTAAACAAGAAGGCATCCGGCTATGAAACTTGAAAATCAGGATGATTATATTAAATATAGATTCAGAAGAGCGGAAGAATCATTTGATGATGCCTTAATCCTTATTGAAAATAAAAAGTGGAACACTTCCATTAACAGATTATATTATTCCTGTTTTTATGCAGTAATTGCATTATTACTTAAAAACGACATTGAGACTCATACTCATGATGGTGCAAGGATAAAATTCAGTAATGAATTTATCAAAAACGATAAGATTGATATAAAGTATGGAAAGCTCTTCTCCAAACTCTTTGACTACAGACAAAAGGGCGATTATGGAGATCTTTTTGATTTTGATGAGTCCATTGTATTGCCCCTTGTTGATCAGGTTAGGGATTTTATGAAAGAGATTAAAATTCTCATAGATTAAACCTGCTACCTGTTTTTCAATTCAGAACAACTCAAATTGCTTAAAGAACAAATCTACTCCTAGCCATCATCCCCCTTCTTGGTTAAAGCTTCGGTTTGCTAAGCTTGAGCTCCGAAAGTTTAACATCAACGAAACTTTTAGTCGAAAGATTTCCTTTTAATAAAATAAAAATATAAATTTATAAGTCATTAGTATAACTCTCTTAATAAGTCTGCTAAGATGAAAGCCAGATATCCTCTTGCCCTGTTGTTATTCTTTATTATTCTCTTTTCCTGTAAACCCAAAAAAGCCGAAAACCTCGAAGAGATGGCCCGCCGGTCATCACGTCCCGAAGCCGTGCTGGTCAAAACAGTTAAGCTTGAACCTTCAACTTTTTACCATGAACTTATAAGCAACGGGAAAGCTTGGTCGTCGGAAAAAGCTGTTGTTCCTTTCAAGGTAAATGGAATAATAAAAGAATTTATATTCAGAACGGACAAAAAGTCAAAGCCGGTGAACTGCTTGCTGTTATCGAGGATTTTGAATATAAAACGCAACTTATACAGGCTCAACAGGGGCTCGAAAAAGCTGAGATCAACTTCAAAGATGATCTCCTAAGTAATTATCTGACTCCCGATACAACAGGACTTTCTCCTGCCAAAATAAAGATATCAAGGATAAGGATCGGTTTGAATGATGCTCATGACTGCACTTTCAATTGCAGAATATAATTTTAACAATACCCGTATTTATGCCCCGCTTAACCGGTGTAGTGGCAAACCTCGAAGCCATGCAATGGAACCCAAGCCAGAACTATAAAAGCCTTTGCACAATTATTTTCGATGAGATAATGAATGTCGAGTTTCCTGTTATTGAATCGGAATACTGCTTTCATAACCAAGGGTATGCCTGTTGGGATAATCCCTTTCATAAACGACAGTACCGTCATTACAGGCAAGATAACCCAGATCAATCCTCAGGTCGATGAAAACGGCATGGTAAAGGTAAAAGCTGAATTTCAGAATAACGGCAGACTCATCGATGGGATGAATGTTAAAGTTGTAATCAAAAAGCCTGTCCCAAACCGCCTGGTAGTTCCTAAAGAGGCACTTGTGATCCGCCAGGGAAAAGATGTGATCTTTGTTCGTCAGGATTCTCTTGCAATCTGGAAATATGTTACCGTTGAGTTTGAGAACAGTACAAGCCTTTCAATAAAAGAGGGTCTTGAACCAGGCGACCTTGTAATAATCAGTGGTAACATCAATCTGGCTCACGAAACAATTGTTGAGAGAAGAATGAAAGAGGATTCTCCACACAGCTCCTTTTTATCCACATTCACGATCAACATTCTGTTTGTGATGCTGATAATAATCGGCGCGGCTGTTATTCCGCTTGCTTTCCCTTCAGCTCAATCCTACCAGGTACCTGCCCTCGCTCACAATAAGCTGGTACTGGCCCGAAACTCCTGTCCGTGTTGTTGAACAGGAGGTTACAACTGTTCTTGAAGGGGTGCTCTCAACTGTTACCGGAGTAAAAAAGATCTCTTCTTCAACATATAATGAAAGCGGAAGGATAACCGTTGAGTTTGATAAAAATATCGATCTGAGAGCCAAAAGATTTGAAGTGGCATCTCTGCTCAGGGAATCGCGCAAAAGACTTCCCGAAAGGGTCTCTTACCCGGTTATAAGCATGAATATGCCATCGAAACCAGTCTGGTTCAACAATCCTGAGCTTCCAGATCAACGGCAATGCCAGCACATCATATATATATACTATTGCTGAGGAACAGATAAAACCCAGGATGGCTGTTGTTGAAGGAGTATACAGTGTAAATATCTATGGAGCAACACCCCAGGAATGGGAGATAATCTACGACCAGGAGAAGCTTGCTGCAATCGGAGTAAGTTCTTCTGCTATCGGCAGTTCAATCGACAATTATCTTCTTGAAAAAGAGATAGGCGGTGCCACCGAAACACTCGAAGGGGGTCTTTCAAAAAGAACTTATCTGACATTATCGGGTAACAGCAAAGATACATTCAGATGGGATGATATACCAGTTGCAAAGGCATCGGGCCGGATTATTCACCTTACCGATGTGGCACATGTAAAACTGACGGAACAGCAGCCTCAGAACTATTACCGGATAAACGGTCTTAATACCGTAAATCTTACAGTAAGTGCCGGGAAGAATGTAAACAATATTAAAGTTGCCGATGAGGTAAAAAAAGAGATTGAAAAGATTAAAGAAAGAGCTGCCTCCTGGCTACAGCATCAGAACATCGCTTGATAATACCACTTTCATCAAAGAGGAGATATCAAAAAATATTTCAGGGCAATTCTATCTGTTATCCTTCTTCTTCTCTTTGTACTGCTGATAAGCCGCGAGTTCAAATATCTTCTTATTATTACAATCAGCCTTATTGCCAATATCTTTATTGCCTTTATCTTTTATTATCTTTTTAAGCTTGAAATGCATCTCTATTCCCTTGCAGGTATAACAGTCTCGTTCGGAATGATCATCAACAATACAATTGTGATGACCGACCATATCAGGTACCAGAAAAACAGGAAGGTAGGTATATCGCTGCTGGCTGCCACACTTACAACGATCGGCGCACTGGTTGTCATATTCTTTCTCGATGAAGCTTCAAAAGTAACTCTCTCTGATTTTGCTGCCGTTGTAATAATAAATCTTTCAGTCTCGCTGGCAGTCGCCTTGTTATTCATCCCTGCCCTTCTTGAGAAAATAAAGCTTACCCCCAAATTCAATGCACTTATCATCAAGAGAAAAAGAAGAGTTGTTAGATTTTCACAATTCTATCTTAAAAGCATTAATTTCATAATCCGATACAGGGTGGTATTTATCATTATTGCCATTCTGATCTTCGGATTGCCGGTCTTTTATCTTCCCGATTCCCTTCCGAAAGACCGGAGGTATAATATGAAGGATACGGAGCTGACAAAGTTTCGAGAGGATTTATAACAAGACACTTGGTAATAAGAAATATGTTCAGGATATAAAACCGGTTGTAAACAAGGTTCTTGGAGGAACATTCAGGCTTTTCAACGATAAGGTCAAAAACAGCAGGTTCTATTATTATGGCAGTTCCGATGAGGTGCAAAGAACCAGGTTAACGGTTAATATCGGTCTCAGTGAGGAAGGACTTACAATTGAGGATCTTAATAATACCTGCATCGGTCTTGAGAATATGCTGGCAGCATATAATGAAATTGATATGTTCACAACCAGCATCTACAGCGCTGAAGATGCTACAATTAGTATAACCTTCAAACCGGAATATGACTTCTCGATCTTTCCCTTCATCCTGAAGATAAAGATCGAGGATTATATGAATGGTATCGGCAGTTATTATGCTTCTGTTTACGGTGTGGGAAAAGCATTCAGCAACCAGGTGTACAGCGACTATATCAGGACAACCTATTCGGTTGTAATGAAAGGCTACAATTATGATGATCTTTATGGTTATGCCGAGCGCTCTGAAAGAAAGACTCATTATAAGCGGGAAGGGAAGAATCAAAGAGGTTTATCTGCTTGGGAATACCCCCAATGGTATATTATGATGGGAGCAATAAAAAATCATACAGGAACAGGCTGGAGATGGATAAATATTATCTTTCTGAAAGCAGTTCCGATGTTGCATTTGCTTATAGTGAAGCAAGAAGATATTCGAGAGGCTCATCCCCTTTCCAGACAGTATATATCAACGGGTTTATGGCTCCTGTATCCATCAAATCGCTTCAGTCAGATAATTACGACTACTGGAGCTTTATCAATGCACCACTAAGAACACATTCGGGCCTTAATGTAAAAATGAAGGATTTCTCAAAGGTCACCCGTGAGGTAACGGATAATACTATAAGCCGCGAGGATCAGCAGTATGTAATCTCTGTAGGTTATGATTTTATCGGCAACTATGAACTTGGAAAGATGATCCTCGACAGGAACATAGATGAAACATCCGCCATGCTTCCCCTTGGTTATACTGCACAGAGTGGTTCATACAGTTATTCCTGGAACCAGAAAAAAACAAACTACTGGCTTATTTTCCTGGTAATACTGATAATCTATTTCATCTGCTCCATCCTGCTCGAATCATTCAAACAACCATTTACGGTGATCAGTCTTATCCCATTCTCTTTCATAGGCGTTTTTATTACATTCCAGTTGTTTAATATAACACCCGATGAAGGAGTTTTTGCAGCATTGATACTGTTATGTGGTATAGTTGTCAATGCAACACTCTATATTCTGAATGATTTTAACAGCATCCGGAGACGCAAACCTGCATCTCCCGGAAAGAGTGGCATATGTGAAAGCATTTAACGGGAAGATAATCCCGATCTTTCTTACAAAACTATCCACAATAATCGGACTTATCCCGTTTCTTCTTACCGGTAAAGATGAAAGGTTCTGGTTCGCCCTGGCAGCAGGTACCATCGGAGGGCTGCTGTTTAGTTTGATAGGGTTGTTTGTGTATCAGCCAATAATGTTAAAAAGCTCAGGGCTCAGAGCTTTAACTAATAATACTGAATTATCATCATATAAAGAAGAATGGTAAAATTCCTCATAACCCGCCCTGTAGCCGTAATCATGACATTCCTTGCCCTGATAATGCTGGGATTGGTAGCATCTCAAAATTGCCGGTATCGCTGATGCCCAATATCGATATCCCGGAGATCACTGTGGCAGTCTCCCGCCCCGATGTAAGCGCCAGGGAACTGGAGAATACAGTTGTAAGTGTTTTACGCAGGAATCTCCTCCAGGTGCAGGGGCTGGATAATATTGAATCTGAATCCCGTAATGGCAGCGCTCTTATCAGACTGTCATTTAAATATGGCAATGACATCAACCTGGCTTTCATGGAGGTTAATGAAAAGGTTGACGGAGCCATGAACAACCTTCCCCGCGACCTTGAACGTCCGAGGATAATCAAAGCGAGCGCTACGGATATTCCTGTTTTCCTGCTTAACATTACACTCGCCGATAAACAGGCAGGCGATGAGAAATTCATTGATCTGAGCGAGTTTGCCGAGACAGTAATCAAGAAAAGGATTGAACAGCTTCCCGAGGTTGGAATGGCTGATATTACAGGACAAATAAAAAGGGAGATATATGTTAGTCCCGATAAGAAAAAAATGGTCAGTCTTGGAATTACTGATGATGACATAACACAGGCAGTAACTCTCAATAATATAAATATCGGCAGTATACTTGTCAAAAATGGTAAATATCTCTACAACCTTGAGTTCAGCTCATATCTCAAAGATCTGAACGATGTTAAGGATATATACATTAAATCAGGCAGCCGGCTTTTGCAACTTAAGGATTTTGCCGAAGTTGGCATTCGCCAGGAAAGACCCCGGGGAATGTATTATTCGGATGGTTCGAGAGCCATCTCGCTGGCAATAATAAAAGAGTCCACTGCTAAGATGGCATCGCTCGAATCAAAGATGAAGGAGATTATTGATATCTTCAAAAAGGACTACCCACAGATGGATTTTGAGATATCGCAGGATCAGACAAGACTTCTCGATTATTCAATTTCAAATCTTAAACAGAGCCTTATTGCAGGAGGTATTTTGGCTTTCCTGCTGATGTTCTTTTTCCTGCAGGATGCAAAGTCACCGATAATCATTGGATTCAGTATCCCTGCGACTTTGGTTATCAGTCTGTTGTTATTTTATATTGTAGGTTTATCAATCAATATTATTTCACTTGCCGGGCTTGATCCTTGGAATAGGAATGATGATTGATAATTCCATTGTCGTTATTGAAAATATAACCCAATGGATAGACAAGGGGCTGTCGCTTGGTGATGCCTGCGTAAAGGGAACCAATGAGATAATCACTCCTCTTATTTCTTCAGTCCTGACTACCTGTGCTGTTTTTATCCCTCTTATTTTCCTGAGTGGCATCTCCGGTGCGCTTTTTTACGATCAGGCTATTGCTATTGTAATAGGACAGGGAGTTTCTTTACTGGTAGGGATAACACTTCTTCCCACTATTTACTACCTTCTTTATAAAAACGGCAAAGAGGGGGTATTGGCAAGATTTGTAAGAAAAATAAGCCTCAAAGGGCTTGAAAAGACTTACGAAGGAGGGATGGATTTCTTTTTCAGGTACAAAAAAACAGTAATGGCGTCATTCCTTGGGATAATACTGATAATGGTATGGCTCTTCCTTACCATGGAAAAAACAAAATTTCCGGCTGTGCGTCAGGATGAGCTTGTGGTATCGGTTGACTGGAATGAGAATATTGATGTGAATGAGAATCTTACAAGAATAAAGGATCTTCTTGCTTATAGCGGTAATCTGACATTACAGACAAACTCATTTATCGGTGAGCAGCAGTTTCTCTTTAACCGCGATTATGATCAGACATACACTCAGGCCAGGGTATATATCAAAGCAAAAGACTTTGCCCTGAAAGATGTTATTGAAAAGAATTCCTATGAATATATAAGGAAGAACTATCCGGCAGCCCTAGATTAATATAGAGCCACAGCAGAATATCTTCGAGAAGATCTTCTCTGCCTCGGAATCCCCTCTTATTGTTGAGGTCAGCCTTATGAAAGAGAAAGAGGTGCCTCCGGTTGATAAGATGATGAGCATAATAGGAACGCTTCAGAAAGACTGGCCTGATGCGGGCATCTCTCCTCCTCCACTGGAAGATAAGATACTGCTCAGGCTTGATCCCGAGAAACTGCTTCTTTATGATGTTGATCCGATGAAGGTTTATAACACCCTGAAAACATCCTTGAATCAGAACAATATAGGTGAGCTGAGAGCATCTTATGAATTACTTCCTATCGTGCTTTCGGATAAAGAAAAGCAGATTAGTGATATTATATCCTCAGGTACAGTGCTGAATAAGACAGGCCAGTCTATTCCTGTAAGTGAGCTTGTAAAAGTCCAAAGGATACATGATTATAAGACAATTAAAGGAGGTCAATACGGCGAATATGTACCGGTGAGTATGAATGTTGAAACAAATAAGCCTTCTGTTATTACTGCTGAAATAAGAAATGTGCTGACTGCCGATCCGGATATTGATGTAAAATTCAGCGGTTCCCTTATTACAGGACAGCAGTTATTCCGTGAGCTGGCAATAGTACTTGTTGTGGCATTACTTCTTCTCTATTTTATTCTGGCGGCACAGTTTGAATCACTTACCCAGCCAATGATAGTACTGCTGGAGATTCCTATTGACATTGCCGGAGCATTGCTGCTGGTAAAACTCTGGGGTGGAACCATTAATATCATGACAATGATCGGACTGATTGTAATGTCAGGAGTAATAATCAACGACTCTATTCTAAAAGTTGATACCATTAATAACCTTCGAAGAGAAGGAGTTGCTTTAAAGAAGGCAATATATACCGCAGGTTCCCGAAGATTAAAACCAATCATTATGGTTGCAATGGCATCGCTGGTTTCTACTGCCCCTATGCTCTTCAGTTCCGGCATCGGATCGGAACTGCAGCGTCCAATGGCACTGGCATTAATCGGAGGTATGTCATTAGGAACTGTAGTGAGTTTGTTCTTTATTCCGCTGGCGTACTGGTATATTTACAGAAAAAGTGAAAAAATATGAAACATTTTAGAATAATTATATCATTACTCATTCTGGCTGTACTTCTACCTGGCTGTGGAAGATCAGTCCGAAATCCCACGAATTCGTCCCGGGACAGTTTATCACTTACGGATAAAAATTCTCTTAGGAGAAGACCTTTACTTCCACCATTGGAAGATGGAGAAATCCATGTAACTGATGATATATTTGGACCAACAATCAACCTGACCGGTGAGCCACTCAATATTAAAGAAAATATCAAACCTGAACAATTATTTGTAAAGGGGAATTATCTGGTTACAAATAACCAGAGGAATGATAGTCTATTCATGATTTTTGAACTGCCTGCTTTGAAATGCATTGCAGCATTTGGTGCTAAGGGAAATGGGCCTGATGAATTTGGGTATCCAAGAATTGTTGAGACAGCAGAAGATTCCATTCTGTTTTATATTTTTGATATGATCAACGAGAAAGTTTATAAAGTTTCTGAAAAGCGTCTCTCCCCTGAGTATTATTTTTCATTCCCAAAGCAAAATCGAACATTTGATGAAAAGCAGATTGTCTTTATTGATAGCAAGACAGCTTATTATGTGTCAAATTCTGCAAAAGGGAAAATGGTCTACTCATTCAGAAAAGATAGTATACCACAGGAGAAGACTATAAAGGATCTTGCTATTCCAGGTAAAAAAGGATCATGGACCACAGTAATTGGTGACTTTGGAATCAACCCATACTATGGAAGAATGGCCTATGCATATAAATATTTTAAAAGGCTAAAGATTATTGATATTCAGACCATGAAGGAAAGAAATATAATTTTTGACACGAAAGAACTGAAGAAAGGCTTAAACGACATTGCAACTCTTGAGCCGACAAACATCACTCACTATTGGGGAATGTCATCCAATGATGAATATTTCTGGATGCTTTACAGCGGAAGAACTCCTATTGATGTACAGCGTGATAATCGCAACAAAAAGAAGTACATCTATGTTGAGAAATTTGACTGGAACGGTAATCCGGTAAGGCGATATAAACTAAATGATTGGGGCTATTTTTGCGTTGATGAAAAGAACAATACCCTTTACCTGGCCTCGACAGCCAGTGTATATTCTCTATTGAAATATAATATCATTGATACTTTAAAGACAGATAGATGAACTATTAACTTGGACAACAAATTATTCAAGCCAGAAAAAATAAAGGGATTTCTCAAGAGCAACTTGCTGAGAATTCCCAAATAAATTTGCGAACATTGCAAAGGATTGAAAAAGGTGAAACAAAAGATACACCTTCCGGATTTTTTTGGCAGTCATTCAATTTTCATGACCTGGTATTTCATTCCTTTATCGTATTTTGTTAACAGTATTTACATAATAATTGCTGGTATTCTTATAAAAGACAGACGAAAAAACCTTTTCCCAATATCAATTCCATTTTTAAAATAATACAACCTGCCTGACCAGAACAAAAACACATGAGAATACGCTTTAATTACATATTCTTCTTTTTAATTTTCTTGAGTCTATTTGGACTTAGCAATGACCAGTCTGTATCCAGGACCAGTGTAAAATATTTAAAAGAAACTGAATGGATTTCAAAACCAAACTCAAATAGAAAAGTTTCAAAATGTTGCCATTTCCATATTGTAAGCTTTGTTGTATCCTCAACCCTGACTACACAACTGTGGGAAAAAGGATACCGCAATTCTTATGATCGAAAATTAATGGTGCACTTTTTATTACAGACCAGATTATTTAGAAACATATACATTAAAAACTTTATTTCAAGTAAACGATATATCCCAAGACTATTCACAGATGACCACCATGTTTCTTATCGAAGGATTGTATTGATAAATCAATACTGCTCTGCATGTGGGATACCCCACCAGGTAAGAAATTTAATATGGAAACATTTACTGGATAGAAAATGGATAAATCTAAAAAGAAAATTAAGCATAAAAAGAAGAGACGTTTTAAATGGATACCTAATTGGATTTTTATAATTCTTGCAGCATCGATGATAGGTTTTTCAAACGTCTTATATGATGAATATCGGTGGATTGATAATTGTCGAAACTTTACTCAATATGAACAAATATTCAATGACGAGGATAAATCTAAGAAGCGCAAACATTTAAAGTGGGCAAGAATAAAAAGAGCGAAGGCTAATTCCTCAGAATAAACAAAAGATTAACCTGAAAAAAAATACTTATGTGCCTGTGATTTTTGATGGAGATCTGTTACTAATTGGATAAAATGTGAACACAGATTGATTTATTTACCAAAAAGTAACAGCATGACAAATGACAGATAAGAGCCAAAAGGATCAATTCCTGGATATTTTGGAGAAAAATATCGGGATTATTATTAAAATTGCAAGAGCATATTCAAAGACTGATTCTGATAAAGAGGATTTGATTAATGACATCACTCTTGAACTTTGGAAGTCATTCGAAAGCTACAAAGGCGACTCAAAAATATCGACCTGGATTTATCGAATTGCCCTGAACACATCCATGAACTTTAAACGGAACAAAGAAAGAAACAGAATGTTTTTTATTGACGATTTAAGGCAATTCGAAAATCTTAGTTGGTTAATTGAGCAACCCGGCTCATCACATTCGGAAATTTTATATAAATGTATTGATGAGTTAAATCAACTAAATAAGGCAATCATTCTGCTTTACCTCGACGGAAATTCTCATGAGGAGATTTCAGTTATAACCGGAGTTTCAAAAACAAATGTTGGAACAAGAATCAGCCGTATAAAAGATCAAATAAAAAATTTAGCAACTACAAAAATCATAGAATAATGGAATTAGTCGAATTACAAAACATATGGCAGGAATACGATAAAAAATTATCGGAAAACACCCGCTTAAACAGAGAAATATTGAAGCTGGTGTTAATCTCAAAACCCAAAAGAAAATTAAACTGGATTAAAATTAAAGCTGGGTTGAGTATATTTTCTCCGGCTCTGTTCGTAACGTTAATATTAGTCCTGAAAGTTCAATTTAATTTATCTGCAAATTTTTATATCGGATTAAGTTTATTCCTACCGGTTTATTTAATTACATACGTTTGGGATATCAGGTATTTCAATTTAATCCGGAATGTTGATTTTTCAATGTCGATATTATCGATAAAAAAAACTATTGCTGAATTGGAGAAATATAAGATTAAAACAACACGAATACGATATTTATTAATGCCAGTTGCGATGACCGGGTTTCTACTAATGATTATTAAAAAGATTAACGTTAATTTAAATCTTGTTTCATTTGTTCCATTAATACTAATTGTACTGGTTTTTATTTCTTCTATATACATTACTTTCAAATTCTCAATCTATGAACGATTTAGAAAACTTAATAAAGACATTGAAGAGATAGAATATCTGGAAAAGGATTAGTTATCAAAGCAACCGCTTATGGTTTTATTGTCTGACATTTTCCGGCTTAGGATTGCCTAACCAATGTGCATAGTTTGACGATATATATGCCTGACACATAAAGAGCACTCCCTCCGGCCGGTGACCCCGGGCATCAGTATCTCAGCGATGAAATAGCAGCCCATAGGTACCATGCTGCATATGCTTTCATATTGGCATTCAAGGGCTGGCTATGGGCTGAACCGCAGTTATACCAGTCGACTCCCCCGGTATGGCTGTCCTGCCAGGCAATAGCCCAGTTGGCATCAAGGCTTCCGTTATTGTCACTGTCGTAATCACAGCCGTCGTTAGCATTTTTATCCAGATAGTAGTTACCATCAGGATCATAGGATTCAATATCGGCAAAATCAAAGAGGAACTTTTTGTTTGTCCTGCAGTAACTCCTTATCTGTTCATTCCTGGTATTCAGGTTACCATTTACTCCCGTTCCGTCAAGATGACCTGTCATATATACAAAGGTCACATCCGGAAAGTCTTTTTCCAGTTGTGACATAAGACCTAAATATGTATCTACATTCCCCTTTGAAGCCCCGGAGAGCTCCCCGCACCACGACCATATAATAACATTCACATCAGGATTGGATGCCAGGTAGTTTCTTGTTTCGACCTCCCATTGTGTAAAATCTGGAGATCCAAGATCGCCGCTCATTGCATAGTCGTGCAGATCAAGAGCTCCGTTGGTTCCGCCATTATTCCAGGCATAAGCCGATCCCATGAATGATACCAGACCAGTCATGCCATCGGTTATCTGGCTGCCATGGGAGGTGTGTCCGTAGGCAATATGGAGAGATCCTTTTGCCTGTTCTATCGTAGCAGCGGGGATCAGGGAGATATCAATATTATTATGATCGGTTATGCGGCTGTAAGTGTTACCGGGATCCTTCTCTTTTGTGCAACACGCTGCAAGGATGATTATAATGATGGCAGTATAATGAATTATTCTTTTCATTTGTAGTCAGGTTTGGTTCAAAGTATTGACATTAATATTAAACGAAAAGTTGCATAGACTTATTATCCGGAATCAACAATTCTCAATTATCTAATCCGTCAAAAGAAGTACAATGCAAGGATCGATGAAAATAGCAAGCTCATTTAATAAACTGCCTGAAAAATAACCATATCTCATCACTGGCGAAAAAATCACTATTACCACTTACTCCTGGCCAGCAGTGCCCCCCTCCAACAACTGAATATAACCATACTTGGGAATTACCCTTACAGTTGAGATGTTTCTCACGAACCACAAAAGTACTGTCGCTTTTATTTAAATGAGGTAAGGTATCTGTTCTTACTTCGGAACATTCGTCCATCCCGACAAATATGTCTGCCATTTCCCTGGTGCTCATATATCCGTTTGGTCCAATAGCCGGGTAGTCTTTTTCACCTTCCCACAATGTAATTTTATCATTGGTGCCATTGATCATAAAAATGGGAGAGATTATCTTTATGTTGCATGAATCATACAGCCAGTACATAAGGCAACCCACAACAGGTGCAACAGCCCTGAACAAACCCGGTTTTAAACAAGCCATCTGAATAGTCATATCCCCCCCATTTGACATGCCAGTGCAAAACGTATTTATAATGCTTAACTTATGTTCCTTTTGTAAAAAGGAAGCCAAAGCGCTTATAAAGCCAACATCGTCAACTCCATAGCTAGAATAACCTACATTCCAGGAACGCAAACTATCGGGACCAACAGTAGCCTGGGGATAACAAACTGCAAAACCATACTTGTCAGCAACAGAGTCCATCCTTGTAAACCTCCGTATCCCTTCAGCAGAGTCACCATAACCATGAATAACAAACACTAATGGCGCATACTTTTTAAGATTCTCCGGCATATGAAGCAGATAAATTCTGCTTCTGCCATCAATATCGAATGTATTTCTTGTTGTTATGGCTTGACTGTGTTTTACACAATCTGTGAAATTTATTAATAATCCCAGCAATAGGAGAATACGATACTTTTTTAATAATTTTTTCATTGTAAATATCCGTCTGATGCAAGTGATGAAAAATATAACCTAATTCAAATTTATTCATTAAGTATGAATAAGCAAATGATCCACAGATGAATGACAACCGGTCAACCGATAACCGCTAGCAAACAATAGATGGAATGTCATCTGTCATTAGTCTCTATGTCAGGTTGCTTAAGAAATAACACCTCCCTAAATACAGAAAACTTCATTTTAAATATTTTTAAACCTCTGATCCGGATATTTGTTATCCTCATATGCTTAAAACAATCGGGTACATATTATTTCTTGTTTCATGCCTTTCGTTTTTAACGATCCTGGTACTCCCGTGGATTGGTTTATCCAAAACACAGATCGCGGGGTTCACCACAGGTTTGATTATTACTGGAGAGGTGTTGTTTTACCTGAGCCTGTTTATTCTTGGCAGGAGCTTTTACGATAAAGTTAAAAGCAAACTCAAATTCTGGAAAGTAAAAACCAATAACACTGAACCACCAAATCAGAATGAATAACCAGTTTTTATAAGATAAAACTATGTCAGACGTTGTAACAAAAAGGGAATTATCACCGGAGCAGGGTGCAGAAATATTAAGAACCTTGAAAGCTCGTTTTGAAAAAAACATGAACCTTCATAAAGGTCTTGAATGGACAGAAGTACAGTCAAGGCTGGAAGCTAAAGCTGAAAAACTATGGTCACTTCATGAAATGGAAAGAACAGGTGGTGAACCGGATGTTGTTGGTCATGATAAAAAGACAGGAGAGTACATTTTCTATGATTGTTCGGTGGAAAGCCCCAAAGGCCGGAGGAATGTCTGCTATGACCGTGAAGCCCTGGATTCAAGGAAAGATTTCAAACCCGCAGATTCAGCCATGGATATGGCAGCTGCCATGGGCATCGGGATTTTGACAGAAGAACAATACCGCGAGCTGCAAAAACTGGGAGATTTTGATACAAAAACCTCAAGCTGGCTGAAAACACCTTCTGAAATCAGGAAACTCGGTGGCGCCATCTTTGCCGATCGTCGCTACGACCATGTATTCATATATCACAATGGAGCATCCTCCTACTATGGTGTAAGGGGGTTCCGTGGCTCGCTAAAGGTCTGAATCCTGATGTTGAATTTTAGTAAATGGACAGTAAATTACATTGCGGGTTTTTACAGTTCTTCCCCCTCCATCACTATTTACAGAATATCAAAAGTGTAAAATTAATGTTAAAAAAACTGCCATTTTCACCCACTAAAAAAGATTTAATCTTTGTCTCAAATATACCTGTAAGAAGATTTCTATTATAATTTATCTCAGGTATGTATCCTTTTTTAAAGATTATATATATATTAATGCCCGGGAACTAAAGTATATCCTTTCAAGTCATTATGATATCAAACAATGTGTCAGGATATAACATTTTTTTTGAAGACCCAAAATAATTAAATATTTGAACTATGAATTACAAACAAATCAGCCTGATAATCTGCACAATTATTTTCTTTAGTTGTACAAGGGAGACTAACCATAAATCCGCTTTACTCAAGTATGATCCTCAGATTGACACTATCATCAGTAAGATGACACTTGAGGAAAAGGTAAATATGTTACATGCAAAAAATATGTTCACCTCAGCCGGTATAGAAAGACTGGGCATCGCTGATTTGGTCTATACCGATGGGCCATTCGGCATCCGCGAGGAGATGCAGCCCAAAAGCTGGATGCCGCTTGGATGGGAAACAGATAAAGCGACATTTTTCCCTACAGGTTCAGCACTGGCTGCAACCTGGAGTCCTGACCTGGCTTATGAATATGGAACAGCAATGGCACATGAAGCACGGCTGCGTGGAAAGGATATGCTGCTCGGCCCGGCCATCAATATTCAGAGAATACCAACGGGTGGACGTACCTATGAATACCTGAGTGAGGACCCGTTTTTAAATGCGAAACTCTCTGTCGGCTATGTAAAAGGAGTCCAGGAAAATGGTGTAGCATCTTGTGTCAAGCACTATGCACTTAATAACCAGGAAAATAATCGTGGAACCGTAAATGTCATTGTCGGGGAGCGCGCGATGCGTGAGATATATCTCCCTGCCTTTCGGGCCGCAGTTGAGGAAGCAGACGCCTATGGTTTTATGGCAGCATATAATAAGGTAAACGGATGGTGGTGTGCTGAAAACGATAATCTTCTTAATAAAATATTACGCGATACCTGGGGATTCGGCGGAATAGTTATCTCTGATTGGGGTGGCACTCATAGCACTGTACGATCCATAGAAAGTGGTCTCAATGTTGAGATGCCCGGTGAAAGATACCTGGGGAAAGCCCTTCTTGATTCTGTTAAGGCCGGCACTGTGTCGGAAGAACTGATCAATAAGCGTGTACGTGAGATCTTACGAGTAAGGTTGGCCATCAAACCAATACCTGCTGACATGGCAAATAAGGAAATTACTTCTCAGCCGGCTCAGCAGCAGGTTGCCTATGATGTTGCAAGCAAATCAATTGTCCTGTTGAAGAATGACGGGATCCTGCCCCTCGACCTTTCGAGAAAACCGATAATAGCAGTTATCGGTGCTAATGCAACCCAGAAAATGGCTTCGGGTGGTATGGGAGCAGGTGTAAAAGCATTGTACGAGGTTACACCACTTGAGGGATTAAAAAACAGGATCGGAGATAACGCGGAGATTGTCTTTGCACAGGGATATATACCTCCTGTGTTTAGTTTTGCAAGAATGTTTCGTAAGACATCACCTGAGGAATTAGCCAGAGAGGCACGCGAAGAAAAGATCCAAAGTGCAAAACTAATAAAGGAAGCTGTGAATGTAGCATCAAAGGCTGATATTGTGCTTTTCATAGGTGGAGACAATCGTGCTGTTGAAACAGAGGGAAGCGACAGAAAGAATATCATGCTTCCGGCAGGCCAGGATGACCTTATTGAACAAATTTCAAAAGTCAATCCAAATATTGTTACCGTACTGGTAAGTGGAGCTCCAAATGATCTTAATGTTGTCAATCCAATATCCAGAGCACTTCTTATTTCATGGTTCAACGGATCAGAAGGCGGAAATGCACTGGCAGATGTCCTTGTCGGGAATATATCTCCCGGAGGTCATTTACCCTTTACTCTGCCTGTCAGGCTCGAAGATTCACCTGCTTATGCATTGGGTAATTATACCGGTAATATAAGAAACGCTGATGTATTCGCCAACCTTGTAAAAGAATCCGATAAGGATTCAAAAACAGGTAAAAAAGAGGCTGATACAGTAAAGAGTGGTGATCCGAATACAGCGGTCTACTCAGAAGAATCACTTATCGGATACCGGTGGTTTGATACAAAGAAGATTCCTGTTATGTATCCTTTCGGTTACGGACTTACCTATACAACATTTGAATATTCATCAATTAAGACTAACAAAGACAAATATTCTGCAAAAGATATCATTTCGGTATCATTCATGCTGAAAAATACCGGGTCGATGAAGGCTGATGAAGTTGTACAGGCCTATGTGCACCGTATCAACCCGTCTGTAGATTGGCCTGTGAAGGAACTGAAAGCCTTCTCACGAATAAATCTTAAGCCGGGTGAGAGCAGACCTGTAAGCCTTGACATTCCTGTAAAGGACCTTGGTTATTGGGACAAGACAACACAGTCATGGAAGGATGATCCGTGTGATATTGAAATACAGGTAGGTGCCTCTGCAGATGATATTATGCTTACTAAGAAGATATTAATTAAATAATTTACTTAATGATCTTTCTGTTGTAAAAGTATCAGAACAGGTATACTTTTATAGTCTCTTATTTAAGTTTTATTGTTTTATCAATTGCTTTAACAACCAGATCATCCATTACTTTGTAACCTGGAAGGTTGGGGTGGACCCCATCCTTTGAGTATTCACTTTTCAATCCATTTCGCTGATCTGCCATCGGTGTAAAGAAGTCAGTATAAACAATACCGTTCTTTTCCGCATAGGCTTTCAACATGGAATTTAACTTCATAATCTTCCCTGCCGGCTCCAATCCGGGCCTCCATGGGTAATCATAAGCTGGCAGAACGGAACACAATACAACTTTAATGCTATTTGCCCTGGCCAGCTCAATCATAGAAACAATATTTCCAAATATCTCTTCAATTGTAGTCGGGCCCGTATTACCTGCGATATCATTTGTACCTGCCAGGATAACAACAACTGATGGATTTAGATTAATTACATCATCCCTGAACCGTAAAAGCATTTGAGGTGTAGTCTGACCACTTATACCCCTGTCGATAAAAGATTTATTCTCACTAAAGAAATTCCTGTCAACTATCTTCCATGCCTCAGTAATTGAATTACCCATAAAAACAACCCGTCTTTCTCCATTGGTAACTTCCGGAAGAATTTTGTTTTCACCAGCATATTTATTTAAGTTGGCCCAATCGGCATTCACCCGGGCCACAGTCACCTTTTTAATAGAATCAACCTGAGCCTGAGTCAACAGAATGCTATGGCTATCATTCTGTTGACCGGATTGCCCGGAGCATATATTTATACTGCTTATGCCCAGTATCAAAACCAGGGCAGACAGATTTGCTTTATTTACTTTAATTTTCATGATGGTCCGATTATTTAGTCTATTTTATTTTAGCAAGAGTGCCTCTTAACGGTATCATTGCAGGACCGGGCCTGCCCATGAAAAAGCCGGGTTTTTGTTCAATAGTCAGGTTAATATTCCCGTTAAACTCCCTGAACCTGCATATGACTGTTTCTGATCCGAGACTTTCTTCAACAAACCGTGAGGTTATTTCAAGCGTATTATTATCAATCCAGGCATATCTGCTTGCTGCTTTAATCACAGGCTGCATTACCTTATAATTTGCATCAATTGACTTAGAATTACTACGGGGAGGGGCTAAAAGAGATGAAGATTTTGTATTTGATATTTTCCAGTTAACAGATCCGCACTTTATAACAGATATGTCATTATCTCTATTTATGGCAAAGCTGCATTCCTCACCCTTAAAAGTAAAATAAACTGATTTTATATTGAAATCATTATCCCCCAGTAAGAACTCCTTTCCAGATATTTTCCCTGGTAAATCGGATGCAGTTACTTTTGAATCATCCTGTTTAATGCTTAATGCTGATTGTTTTTTCTGTAATTCAGCATAGGAGGCCGGATCTGATGAAATTGATTTGCTGGATTTTATTGCCGGGATCAGATAATTATGAACCAGGTTCATTTCCTCCTGGGTATTTCGTGCATTTGCTGTAAGAACCACTATTGCATCCTGATCAGGGATCAGCACTACAAACTGCCCTGCCATTCCGTCGAGGCGAACAGTATTATTCCTGCCTCGCCACATCTGGTAACAATATCCCTGAGCCCAGTCATTCTTATCTTTTGGCATCTTATTAGACGGGTCCCAACTCTCAATCTTGAAAGATGTTGCTTCCTTCACCCATTGTTCAGGAACAAGCTGTTTTCCATTCCATTTTCCGTTCTGTATCAATAGTTGTCCAAACTTTGCCATGTCTTCTGTACGAAGCCTGAGTCCTATCATACCAAGATTTATTCCCTGTGGATTCATATCCCAGTCGATGCCTCGAATTGACAGGGGATCAAAGATCCTTGGTTTAAGGTAATCGAACAGTGTTTGACCTGTAACCTGCTGGACAATAGCCGAAAGCATAAAGGTTGCCATATTATTGTAGAGAAATACTGTTCCCGGCTTATGAACAGGCTCCAGTGAGATAAATGCCCTGATCCAGTCATCATTGACACCTGCACCCATCAGAGCCGGTTCCTGACCAACAGACATGGTAAGAAGATTCTGAACAGTCAATTCCCTCATATACTTACCAATGGTATCAGGCAAAGAATATGGAAAGAAGGAAATAACCTTATCAGTCAGCTTCAGCCTGTTTTCTGAAATAGCGAGGCCTATGCCTGTTGCAGTGAAGGTCTTGCTGGCTGAGAACATAATATGCCTGTATTCAGGGCCGTATGGATTCCACCATCCTTCAGCAATTATTTTGCCATGCCTTATAAACATAAAACTGTGAATTTCCTGACGCCCCGTATCCACTGCGTTTATAAAATCAATAATCCCGGCCGAGGATACTCCTTCTGTCTCGGGAATGCTTCTTGGCAGCTTATCTGAGCTTTGACCTTTAAGGCCCGTTGTTATAAACGAACTTAAAAAAAAGATCAGAAGAACTGCAAGAGATCCTTTCACTTTGTAATCTGTTTTCATAATAAAAAATTATTTATAATAGATTATATTGTTTAATAAATGTTTTTACAGAATGAATGAATTTTAATTCAGACTATTTTGTCCATTTTTCATCTGGCTTAGAATGACAATTAAGTTAAAAGGCAAATCAATGTTCCTCAGTTATTTAATTAATCTGGTATGGACTTCCTTGCTTCTCTGTCAGGATCGTTTTTTACCTCACTTACATCATCAAGTATCATTGTTTCTCCTTTAGCTTCTGAATATTTAGGCCAATCAGGTAAGCCCCCGCCATTCGGGCTTCCGGTTTTCATGAATTGAACCAAAGAACCTGACATTTTAGTAGCTAGTTTTCTTGGTCTTGATCCTCCCCCAGTGTGAGAAATCTGGACATCTGTGTTATAGTACCAGAATGAGATATCCATCGTATGGAAAGCGCGTAACCTGCCATCAAATACAGGTGGATCCCATCCAAACCAGGCCAGAAATACTGGAGATATCTGTACAGATTTAGTATTGCAGAATTCAATTGCATTCTTTCTGTTACTAAGTACCAATGACAGGATTTCTATAGGTTTTCTATCAGGAAAATTTTTAGCATAAGCATCTATTATTGCATCTGTGTTGTCTCCCAGAGGCCCAACAAAACCACGAGTAGTTTTAACAAGCTCTTTAGCTTTGTCCAACGAGATATTTTCAAGTGATGAGTCAAATGCACTGGGGGACCTTTCATAAAATGTACTGCAGACTATCATCGGTATATCTGCAGCCAATGGAGAAGGAACCGGAGCATAGGGCTGCTCAGGTATAACATTACCATCTGCAACAGGGCCAAACCCTCTCATCATTCCGATTGCTCCTGACTCCTGCCTGAATTTAAAAAATGCTTTCTGGGTCAAAGCATAGTAATCCCTCCATGGGATCTCCTGAAGCTTATCAATTTGTGAAGGATTTAATCCGGCTTCCTTTAAAATATAGGATGCAAGTTTTGAGGAATTACCTTTTTCTCCTACTTTAATAGCAAGTCCGCTAAGAGCAACAGCTTTATGGAACAATCCTTTTGCAGAGGGCATTGCTGTGAGAGTACATACCTTTGCTCCTCCACCTGACTGGCCCATTATGGTAACATTCCCCGGGTCCCCGCCAAAATTAGATATATTATCCCTTATCCATTCCAGGGCGGCAACTATGTCAAGCATTCCAACATTCCCCGATGTGGCATATTTATCGCCTCCAAGTGATGAAAAATCAGCAAATCCAAGTGGCCCCAATCTGTGATTCAGAGAACAAAATACAATGTCCCCGGCACGGCTTAAATTCTCTCCGTGGTACTCGGGGTGTTCTATTGAATTACCGCTTGTGAATCCACCCCCATGGATCCATAGCATTACGGGACGTTTCTTTGAGTCATTATACCCGGGTGTCCATACGTTTATCCCCAGGCAATTCTCACTTACATCATCATAATGCCAGTAATCTGTAAATGCAAGATACCTGTTGGCATAAAAATTATCCAACAACTGCGGTGCAGCATTCGGCCAGTATACTGCCGGGTAAATATCTGTCCATGGTTCCGGCTTCTGAGGAGGCATAAACCTGTTTTTCCCGGTGGTATCGGCTCCATATGGAATTCCCAGAAAATTATAAATGTCTTTATGGATAAATCCCCTCACCTTTCCATAAACTGTCTCTGCAATTGCTATGTCGTCTCCTATAAAGATTACCTGTCCGTCATCTTCCCTTTTATCAGTGGATACAGATGTACAGGAGGACATGGAAGCTGCTGTGGTACCAAGGGTCAGTCCGGCTGCACCGGCACCCATGGTTTGAATAAAATGACGTCTGTTTGTTTTCATTCAAATTGCTTTTTATTTTAGATATTAGTTAAATGTAATAAAATGCATGCAGAAAGTAAATCAAGCTATTAATTTTCTGAAAAATAATTATCTCTGACAAAAAGACAATAGGCATTGGATTAGCATAAAGTAAAGAATTGATTCAGCTACATAGTGGCAGAATTTCTTTGGAATATTCGTTGAAACACCATGCACGGGCAAACGCATCGGCAAATTGATCAGGGTTTTTACAGTTGATATAATTGGTAATCTAATAAAAGCTGTCCATTAAAAAATATTTATATAAATTGTACTTTATTCTGTTTTTCAGTAGATATAAAAGAAATGTGAAATTTCTCTATTTGAAATGATGCTTTACGGCCACTTTAACCTTGATCGGGTTGGCTTACCTGTTTTTACCAGTTGTTACCATTTGCATCGGAAAAAATGAAAGAATTTAAGCTGTTTCAATTTCAAGGAACCTCTGACGATTTTGAAAAAAACAGAATCTCATATTTCACACATGCAATTTTGTTGGCAACCATTATTGTACTGACAATACTCTCAGTCATTAAGATAATCCTCCCGCCGAAAACAAATCTAAGCGACTATATAGTATGGTTCATAACAGTGTTGTTTGCAATCATCTATTTAATGTTCAGAAAAGGGAAAGTAAATTTAGCGGGTTCTTTTTATGTTATAACTCTATGGCTTGCTTTGACAATCCTGGCATGGAGTTTTGAGGGAGTACGGGATATTGCAATCGTAGGCTATATTGTTGCTATTCTCATAGCCATGTTAATCACAAAACAGTGGCAGGCAATGACAATCAGTTTCCTTAGTATTATTTCACTATGGATATTATTTTACGCAGAGTTCAGCCAGATAATAGTCCCTTCAAAGGATACCTCTTTAAATTACAGTGTCGAATTTACAGTAATATTAGTTTTAGTAATTACCCTTATTTACTTGAATACTAATAGTTTTTCATCATTTTATTCAAGGATACATAATGAACTGGAGGAAAGAAGACTTGCGGAGAAAGCCCTGAGTAAATCCGAGGAAAGATATCGTGACCTGGTTGAAAATCTTAACGATGTGATCTTTACACTGGACACCAACGGCGTCATTAATTATATAAGTCCCCAGGTCTCTAAGCTGTATGGCTACAAACCTGAAGAATTGCTTGGACATCCGTTTAGTGAGATCATCTACCCGGAAGATCTGATAAATCTTAAAAATGATTTTGAAGCTACTCTGAGGAACAGGATCTCGATCCGCGAATTTCGCTATCAAAACAAAACCGGTGAAATCCGATGGGCCAGCACTTCAAGCCGCCCCATATTTGAGGGTGAAAATGTGGTTGGGGTATCCGGGATTTTTTCTGATATCACGGAACGTAAAAATGCTGAAGGGGCACTGGCTGAATCAAAAGCCATTCTGACATCAATAATAGACAGCACAAGTGATCTGATATGGTCAGTTGATTCAGACACGTTTAGAATTCTGACGTTCAACAAAGGACTGGAAAAGTTCTTCAAAAAAGAAAACATTGTGATAAAAGAGGGAATGTTGCATACTGATATCCTGCCTGTTGAGCTGGTGGATAAGCTAAGTCAACTCTATTCACAGGTTTTACAAAAAGGCTCACTTGTAACAATTTACCACACAACTATAGGACAACTCACTCTCTGGATCAATTTAAGTGTACTTTCAAGAGATAATAAACCATACGCAATATCTGTCTTTGCCAAGGACATAACTGAGCTAATGAATACACAGGATGCCCTAATTCTTGCAAAAGAAAAGGCTGAAGAAAGCGACCGCCTGAAAACGGCCTTTATGAATAATATTTCGCATGAGGTCAGGACTCCTCTAAATGGGATCCTTGGGTTTGCCGAATTTGTAGTGCAACCGGGTATCTCTGAGGAGGAAAAGAGCTTCTACCTCGAAGTTTTGAATTCCAGCAGCGAAAGACTGCTGAACACCATTACTAATTATATGGACATTTCCCTTATTGTGTCAGGAAACATTAAAGTAAATAAACAACCTGTTATCCTGTTAGAGCTTATAAATGAAATCTACTCTAATTTTCATTTGAAAAGTGAGGCTAAAAACCTTGATTTCATTATACAGATACCCACAGATAATGAAATTCATTCACTAATCTGTGATGCTGAGTTGCTGGAAAAATCTATATCTCATCTTGTAGACAACGCGATCAAATTTACATCGTCAGGAAATATTATCCTGGGTTATCAGCTTATGACCAATGAATATGAGCTATTTGTAAAAGATACCGGATCTGGTATTAACAGGGAAGCTCTGGAGAATATTTTTAACTCTTTCATGCAGGAGGAGGTCTCTATATCAAGAGGATACGAAGGCAGTGGGCTTGGCTTATCCATTACAAAAGAACTGATTAAATTAATGGGCGGGAAGATCAGGGTGGATTCGGTTAAAGGTAAAGGATCGATATTCTATATTACTTTCCCTACTATAACAGCGACAAATGGAAGTGAAGTTCTCTCAGGCTCCAATCAGCTTAACGGTGAATCAAAGAATGAACCTTTAGTACTTATAGCCGAGGATGATGAGATAAGCTATTCATACTACAAAACGATACTAAAAGGGGCTTCCTTTAAATATATTATTGCCCGCAACGGTCTGGAAGCAGTTGAGATATGCCGTGAAAATCCGGAAATATCAATTGTCCTCATGGACATTAAGATGCCGGTGATGGATGGATTGCAGGCAACAAAAAAAATAAAGGAACTCAGAAAAGATTTACCAATAATTATTGTTACGGCTTATGTAATGACCGGTGATAAAGAAAAGGCTATAGCCGCGGGTTGTGATGAGTATGTAACCAAACCTTTACAATCGGATTCGCTAATTTCAATGATGAAAAGTTATTTATAAATACAGGGTTAAAAAATATGAATATAGCTGTAGCTCAATTTGAACCCGAAGACGGAGAAAAAATTACAATTTATCCTTAATTGATTTTTTTTAAAACGAGTGACAAGGAGGTTGATTTGATAAGTTTTGCCAAATCTTAATACCTATCAATTTACCCTGAAACCAATCAACAGGATATCATCCGTTTGTTCATTATCTCCTCTCCAGTCAATTATTGCCTTTTCGAGCCTTATCTTCTGGTCACACATATTTTCTGACCAGGTACTGACCAGTTCTTCCCTGAATCTCCTGTAACTGAATCTCTTACGTTTTGGACCACCAAACTGGTCATGGAATCCATCGGAAGAGATATAATAAGTATCACCTTTGCAGATATCAATCTCGTGGAATGAGAAATTCTGCATCTCATCGTTAATACCGATTGGCATTGGATCTCCTTTTATTTCGATTAACAGTTTATCTTCGGTGGACTCACCATGAACCTCACCAACAGCCTTATATCTTGATTCCCTAACCAGGTACAGAGGATTAACAGCTCCGGCATACTGCAGTTTCATGTTTCCATAATCAATGCAACATAAGCAAATATCCATTCCATCCTTAGCTTCACCCCTGTCCCCATTTTGTTTAAGTGAATCAATCACCTCAAGTCTTAACCTGTCTAGGATGGCACCCGGATTGGTAACAGAGTCTTTCTTAACTATCTCGTTCAGTAATGTAATACCCAGCATGCTCATAAATGCACCAGGTACTCCATGTCCTGTACAATCGGCTGCCACAACTATAATTTTCTCTCCCTTTTCATAAACCCAGTAAAAATCACCCGAGACTATTTCTTTTGGTTTGAAAATTACGAAATGATCACCAAGGCATGCTGCCAATTGTTGGGCTTTTGGTAAGACAGACTTCTGAATATAACGTGCATAATTAATACCGCCTGTTATAACTTTATGGGCCATCTCTATCTGCATCTTCTGCTCACTGACTGTATCGAGAGCTGTTGTTAAATTACCGTTAGCCTCGTTCAGCTCAGCATTGGCTTTCTTTTTCTGAACATTTGCTTTATAGAGCATTCTCAGGAAAAAAGAAATAGACACTACACCAAGGAAAAGGAAGAATATAACCACCCATTGTAACTTGCTTTTTGCTTCTCTTAACCTGGCATCACGCTTAAGAATTTCTATTTCCTTCTGAGCTGATGCAACTTCAAAACTTGTTTGAAGGTTATTAATTTCTTTCTGGCTCGATAATAAATTTATTGTATCCTTTAAATTTGACGCCATTATCTGGTATTGGAACGCATTTTTATAGTTCTTCTTAAGGGCATATATAGCTGCCAACTCCTTGTATGTTATCTCCCGTTCATTCCTGGCACCTATCTGACTTGCTATCTGTTCGGCCTGTTTAAACAAGATCAGCGCTGAATCTACTTTCCCTTCAAGGTTGTAGGTATTGGCCAATGCAATAATTGCCTGTGCAATTTCGAAATTGGAATTGGCCTTTTCAGAAACATGCAGTCCCTCTTCCTGATACTTAATAGCATTAGAATATTCTTTTCGCATTGCATATACTTTGCCAATATAGACCAGAGTATAAGGTATATTTCCTGAATTTATCTTCCGAAAAGCTTCAAGTGAGCTTTCAAAATACACCAGAGCGGTATCATAATCCTTTTTAAAGAAATAAAGTTCTCCCAGATTCACACTTGCAGTACCGATTGCGTCATAATAATTTATTTTCTTGCCCAGACTCAGTGCCTTTTCATAATATTCCTTTGCTTTATCGGCTGTAACATCCTTTTCTGCATAGATCATGCCAACGTTTATCTGTGCAGTAAGTATCCTCATGGTATCACCAATGTCTTCAGCCAGACTTAATGATTGCAAGTAAAACTCAAGTGCCTTTGCCTTCATCCCTTTGTTTACATATATCGCTCCAAGGTTGCTTAGCATATTGGATTGACCCACTTTATCGTTAATTTCTGTGAAAATCTGGAGTGCCTGTTGGGAATAATCATTAGCCTTGACATATTCAGCCTGAATATAGTACCCCAGAGCAATACATTTGTCTGCATAGGCCTCACCCTTCCTGAACTTAAGTTTCCGGGAAAGTTTTTGTGCAGACGTAGCATATTTAATTGTTTCGTCAGGCTTTGTCCTGTAAAGGCTATCACATATTTGTATCAGTAAATTAACCTTTACAGTATCATCTTTCCTCTGACCCGCGCTCTCAATAAGAGATTTGAGATCAGAGTTCTGCGAGTAACCATTAAATATTGTTCCTGATAGAATAATTACTAATAATATTCTTACAATCTTCATTGTTTCATGGGGCACTGGATATACATTTCTTATAGTAATAACAGATATCTGTATCAATTAGTTTTTAATGACCTTAAACTGCCTGGTTATCAGTCCGGTGTTTACGTTTATTATATAAATACCCGGAGGTAATGCTGACATATCCAGTTCAAGATGATTCTCATACCTGGATATCACTGAAACAGGATATCCTGCACCTCTGTGATCCATTATAGTCACTTTTGAGACATCAGTAAGTCCGCTCATTTCTATTGTAACCTTATCAGTAACCGGATTGGGATATACCTTACCATTCAGGTCTATCTCATTATCTCCGGTATTAATAGTTGCCGGTTCAAGAGTAAGTGCCGATTTTCCACCACATTTTATAGAAATCTTACTTGCAAAAGAGGTAAGGGGTATCTCCCAGCCAAGGATGTCCAGGCTCCTGACCGTCCAGGTAAGTAATTTTCCGTCGAATAAGACATCAAAAGTACCGCCCTCAGGCAAAAATACAACAGGCTGATTATCAACCTTAAATTTACCTTTGCTAACAAGAAAATTATCAGAACCCACAGGGATATAAACATTAACACTGTTTTTATTTTCATACCTGAAGTGTGCCAGGTATGTGTAACCTGATGGGTCGCCAACTAATTGGTCAACACATGTTAATATAGGCCATACTGCTCTGGTCCACTTTCCTCCAGGATTAACATACAGGGAACCGGGAACAGCTGTAATATAATAATTTACTGGTGATGCATAAGGCATAATCTGGTACTCTCCTGGTTCTCCCTGATAGTCAGGACTTAGCTGATAACCTGGTTCATTACTTGCAAGAACGGTCTCAGGGGTATCAGAAAATTTGAATCCTGAATATGTGTAAGACACATCCGGCAGGGGGTCTGTTGAATAGATGTATTTATCTCCTGCTTTAATTACCAGTTCGGCCTTTTTTATCGTAAACATACCGTCAACAACAGTTGTACTATAATTCGGACCGGCAGTAAGTGTGCTTCCGCTAATCTGATACGTTCCAACTGACTCACCTGGTTCTCTTTGGAGGCTGCCCCCGATGGAATCAGTCCAGTAAAGTTGCCCTTCCGTTATAGAGTATGTAAAGGCAGGATCCAAAGAACCGTATTCTTTATCGGCATCATTAATTTTAAAAGTCAATCCAGCCTGGTTAATTAATAAATGACCATCGACTATTGTGGTATTATAATTCGGACCGGCTGTAAGTGTGCCTTTGTTAATCTGATAAGTACCAACTGACTCACCCTGTTCTCGTTGAGGAGTGCCCCCGATAGAATCAGTCCAGTAAAGTTGCCCTTCCATTATAGAGTATGTAAAGGCAGGATCTAAAGAACCGTATACTTTATCGGCATCATTAATTTTAAAAGTCAATCCAGCCTGGTTAATTATTAAATGACCATCAACTATTGTGGTATTATAATTCGGACCGGCTGTAAGTGTGCCTTTGTTAATCTGATAAGTACTAACTGACTCACCCTGTTCTCGTTGAGGAGCACCTCCAATGGAGTCATTCCAGTATAGTTGACCTTCCAATATATCGTATTTAAAAGCAGGGTCGGGAGAACCATATACTTTTGCAGTATCAGCAATGGTTAAAGACAATGCTGCCTGGTCAATTGTCAAATGGCCATCAATAATGGTGGTACTATAATTTAGTCCGGCAGTAAGAGTTCCCTGGCTTATCTGATAAGTTCCTACCGATTCACCTTCTTCTCTTTGAGGAGTGCCCCCGACAGAATCAGTCCAGAAAAGCTGACCCTCAGATATATTGTATGTAAATACAGGATCAGCAGAACCGTAGACTTTTACAGTATCAGCAATTTTTAATGTCAATGCTGCAGGGTCAATTGTTAAATGACCTTCAACTATTGTTGTATTATAATTCGGACCGGCAGTTAAAGTCCCTACGCTGATAGGATAGATCCCTACCGACTCTCCTTCGGGTCTTTGGGGAGCTCCCATAATGCTATCAGTTCCATATAGCTGACCTTCTGAAATATTGTAGATAAATACCGGGTCAGAAGTTCCATAAGTTTTAACATCATCATTAATACTTAAAGTCAACGCAGCCTGGTTAATTGTCAGAGCACCATCCAATATAGTAGTCTTATAATTAGGACCGGCGTTAAGGCTTCCCTTGCTTACCACATAGGTTCCCACCAACTCACCTTCTGTTCGCTGAAGGTTTCCACCTATGGTATCGTTACCGTAAAGTTGACCTTCTGTTATTTGGTATGTGAATTCCGGATCCTGCGAGCCATACGTCTTGGCAACGCTATCGATCTTAAGGGTTAACGGCGCGGGTTCAACTTTAAACAGACCAAGCCCATATGAAATATTAAAATCCCTCGACAGGTATGTTGCCGGAACTATCCAGTGAGTTCCTGTGGTATTGCCGGTAACAAAGCTGATAGGTTTAAATTCCAACGGTGCATCAGTGGTGTCCTGGTTCAGATCATTGCCATCATAGATCAATACAGACTTGCTGTTACTTTCACTATTAATTGTACTGCTGTTTATCAATGGAATTGCATTTATGAGAGGTATCCCGTTTATAAGAGGTATGCCATTGATCAACGGGATCCCGTTAATAAGTGGAGTGCCGTTAATAAGGGGAATGCCATTTATAAGTGCAATGCCGTTTATCAGTGGTATTCCGTTTGGCAACACATTGCCCTGATCGTCTGTTGCACTTCCGTCAGGTTGAAGATGATTTGCAGCGATCAGCATTGATTCTTCAGGTATATTTCCTGATATCCCGTTTATTAAAGGTATGCCGTTTATAAGAGGAATACCGTTTATTGTCGCGAGAGAATTAGTCAGGGCTGCTGCACTGACAAGCATGTTCATATTATCAAGGTTTACATACTCAAGATTGTTTGATGAATTTACAAGTGCAATACCATTGATGAGAGGAATAGCATTAATAAGTGGAATGCCGTTGATAAGAGGAATTCCATTCTGAACTGCAACCTCCTGGTTTGAATATAATGCAGAACCATCCACAATATCAGCGGAGTTGATCAATGGAATACCGTTTATTAAAGGGATTCCGTTAACCTGGTTCGTCCCATCGGCAACAGGGTCGCCATTTACATATGTTACTCCACCGTTCACCCTTATTTCCACATTATTTATAATAGCTGTCCCGTTAATGAGTGGAATACCATTGATAAGAGGGATAGCATTCGGTAAAACCTGGTCACCTATTTTTACCATACTTCCATTGGTGACTTCAATTACCACATCATTTACAAGTGCCTGACCGTTTACAATATCCAGACCGTTTATCAGGGGAATACCGTTAATAAGAGGTATTCCATTAATGAGTGGAATTGCATTTGGAACCTGTGTTCCATTAATAAATGTAACTCCGTTTTCTACACGGACCTCGGTTCCATTAACCAGGGCAGTACCGTTTATAAGAGGTATTCCGTTAATCAAAGGGATACCATTAATAAGTGGAATGCCATTATAAATGGTCGTCCCGTTTACCAGCAATACTCCATCTGTAAGTGCCTGATGATGTTCTGTACTTGCAAGATTAAGAATAGCTGCCTTATCAGCTTCAGATATGTTCAATCCTGTCTCATCAAGTTCATATTTAAATGACAGCTGTGATGAAGTCAGGTTAGTTCCATATGTGACATCCACATTTTCCGGAGTGATTTTTATTGATACTTTGTCAACTGATATTGTTCCATCAACAAATTCAAATACATATGTTAGCGCCAATGTGCTATCAACAAGATAATCGGGGTTTTGTGTATCTGTTATTGAACCAAATGCAGGTGAGAGGGATGGTCTTATCTTGTAGCTTCCCACGTCACTCGTTGAGGATACGGCAGTTTCATAATGAACATCCGTAATCCTGGCCAGTTCATCCTGTGTAAAATCAGTAGGAGTTAATGAATCCCCGTCAACTGTTATATCATAGGAAAATGCAGGCAATGTCTCCCCGAATTTTTTGTTAATATCTCTGGCAGTAATTGTGATAACCTTCTTGGGTATGCCGAAGAAATAGACAGGATCAGAATAGCCTCCATCAAGATTACTGACCGATTTAGGCGGAGTGTATGCCAGAACAGGTGGATTGCCGTTAAACGTTGGCACTGTGGCCTCTACAAGTGTATCACTTACAAAAACAGTAGGAAGGGCTTCACCATTAAGTAAAATTTCTGTTCCTGGTGATAGATATTGCCCGTGTGCATCAACTGTAAATGGTGTTTCACCAGCTGAGGTACCATCCGGGACAACCAGATATGTTAGTACAGGTTTAGCCGAAGCAAATGTTGATACAGCGGCGTCAGCTTTTATGAAACCGTAACCCGAGGTGTAATCAAATCCTGGCTGATCCATATCAATCGCAGTTGACCTCAGTAACTGGCGGATTTCACCCGGTGTCATATCGTGATTTAAAAATTTCTTTTCAGCTTCTAAAAGAAGAGCAGCCACTGCTGCAGCATGAGGTGCGGCTGCGGAGGTACCAAAGAAATCAAAATTACCATCACCATCCAGATCAAAATTGCTTAGTTTGACTGTAGTGTTTACACCATTTGGGGCAGTGAAATCGGGTTTCACTCTTACTGTACCATTAACCGGAGTACCTCCTGTGGAGGAAAATGAGGCAATGGTAGGCGGGTTAACTCCGTAATACGGGGTGTTGTCATACTTGACTGCACCAACAGCATTAGCCCAGATTGCATTTGCATGTCCGACAATTGTTGAAGTACCTGTGCTATGCTCGTTTATGACAATATCCCCTCTGAAAACGACGTATTTGATTAAAGGGTTGCCCGTTCCTGAGGCACGTGTTATGACTATATTTGTTGTAGTACTGCCACCTTTGACTGAAAATGGAAGAATCTCTATCGGTTCTGTTCCAATATTATTTCTGTTAAAGCCGAAAAGAGTGCTCCCATTCCCACTTGAAAGATATATGTCGAAATCATTCTTTGCATTAACATCATCATCCCATTGCATTACAATGATATAATCTCCATCAACAAGGCTTATATTCTGATAAATATCTCCACCCCCAAAATCGTGAATAGTACCGGGAATACCCCTAACTGAACCGGAATATGGTGAAAACGCTGCAGAATAAGATTTGCTGCCAAAATTTCCTGCAGCAGAGAAATACGATACTCCTCTGGCAGTAACAGCATCAATTGCCTGGGAGATTGGTCCGTCCCTGAAAAATGGTTCTGTTATATAAGTTATATCATCCACTATGACATTACATCCTGCATTGGCAAGTTCATTAATACCGGTTGCCATATCTGCCTGATCAATATATCCTGTTCGAAAGGCCAAGTCAGCTCCCGGAGCAATATCATGTACTATCTGTAACATTGCCCGTCCCTCATCTGAAGGAGGGAAAAAAGAATAGGGATACTCTTTTAAAACCTGTACAGGGTGTAAATTTCCGTCAATATTACCAATACCTGGAAGATCGCCGTTACTTACGTCAATGCTTGCAACAGATTTTGCATCATAGCTGTCGGATAATACACCAACCGTTACCCCTTGTCCTGAAATGTCATACCCCTTTCTGAGAAAATCAGAACGCATTGAATAATCTCCAAGGTCCAAAGCCAGCCCGGTATTATTTACGATTGACTGAAATACCGGTAAAGCAAATTCTATGCTTGATGAATAGTCATTGAGAGAAAATAAATTCCCAATAGGAATCCAGCCTGTAAGCTTATCATTTGCCTCATCTTCTGATTCAACTGTAAAACCAAAATTCTGATCCAAAAGAGTCAGAACAGAATTATAATAGCCACTTCTTGCTTTAACCTCAATTAGTACGGTACCATCCTTTATCTGAAATATAAAATCAGAAGTTGCGGTTTGTGTTGCAATAAAACTATTATAGAGCGATGTTAATTCGGGCCCTATAACTGAATTCTGAATTTTCCCATTTGGAGGAGGAGTATAATATGGTACTATGGATGCCTGATCAGTACAATGGTTTGAATTAATGCTTGCAGTACAATCCTTTACTTTGCCATTAGGCAGAACAACATGCCATAACACTCTATCCTTGCCTGTAAATTCACCTGAAAAGACATTTACCTGTCTTCCCGGCCTAAACTTATTCAGAGCTTTTATTTTATGTTTTCCATCATTATATATCAGCATACTGCTGGTATCGGATACGTCAACCTCAACTTTATTAGGGTTATTGTAACCGAAATTGGCAACAAATATATCATTGCCTTTATATTCTACACATTCCAGAATAATTTCAACGTCTTTGTTTTTTTTATTTTTCTGAGCAAAGATGTTTAGAGTTGTGACTAATAACAGGATCACCATTACTAATGGATATCTGTTTTGGGTTAGCCTGATAAACAGTGAACTTACTGATTCTGAATTTGGGGTTTTCATATCGGTAATGGGTTTTAAGGTTATCTAAATACTTGCAAAAAAAGATGTCCTGACAATTATCCTAGATAATTGTATTTAAAGAAAAAATATTCAATTTTGTTATAGAATAACTGGGCACCTGTCGAATAAATTCATTGATACGATAGTTCCTTGTTGTCATCTGTGAAAGATCCTAGGTAAAAAGTTTTATTCTTATTTAGACTAATAACAAATAAATTCGAAAAGTTGTTCATTTGAAATCCTTATAAGTTGTTGTATCTGACCGAAAAATATTAATAGCACTAAAAAAATTAATCAGGATTATTTATTTATAATCTGTGTAAAAGCTCTGAATAAGTGACGGGGTGCCTGATACGGACACTTCAAACACCATTTATAGCTACTAACCTTAAGAATTAGAGATGAGTTTTTTAAAAAGAGGCTATGTCAAAAGCAGAAACCCATTGACCTCAAAGTTCGCTGAGATGTTACGCAAAGCTCGCAAAGAGGTGAAATTATATATTTTGCCTTTGGGTACTATGCGTCTTTCTTACTCACCATATCTAGGTGAAGGTGGGCTTAGTGCTCTTAGCGGTTAAAAAGGGTTTTAAAACAACCTCTAAGATATTTCGGTATTTGACACTTCCAGTGTAAGAAAAGACTTACAAAAGGTCTGATTAATGGTATACTTTCCCGAGTGATCTGAACCGTTCCCGCTCCGGATCTTTAGGAGACAGCCAGTACAGATATGGGGGATGATCAATTGTTTCCTGCACAAAACGCATAGACAGGGAATCACTGTCTTTGTACTTTGACATCAGCTTCCTGAGTTCGCCATGCAGGCTGTCTCTGACAGAACTGTACTGGGGATCATTATACACATCCACAAGCTCATTGGGATCCTTCTCAAGGTCAAATAATTCCCAGTCATCAATATTGTTATAAATATTAAAGTAGAAATGAATCAGCTTGTATCTGTCTGTAGTAATCCCGTAATGACGTGGTACATAGTGTTCACTGGGAGATTCATAATAGTGATAATAATGTTCTTTCCTGGGCTTGTCCTGTTTTTGTCCTTTTAAAACAGGAAGGAAACTTAGTCCCTGCATCTGTGACGGAATGGCGGCTCCTGCAGCTTCAATAAAAGTTTCTGCAAAATCGAGGTTGGAAACCATTTCATTGCTGACACTTCCTGGTTTTACCACACCAGGCCATTCAATAAGCAACGGAGTTTTTAAAGATTCCTCAAACATCCAGCGTTTGTCAAACCAGCCGTGCTCACCCAGATAAAATCCCTGGTCGGAGGTATAAACTACTATAGTGTTTTTGTCAAGCCCATTTTTTTTAAGGTAATCGAGCACCTCTCCCACACTTTTATCAACAGCTGCAATACAGGCAAGGTAATCCTCCATGAATCTCTGGTATTTATATTGGGTAAGAGCTGCACCTTTTAAGTTCAATTTTTTGAATTCTTCCAGTTTGGACCTGTATTCCGTGTTCCATAGTTTTTGTTGAGCAGAATCAAGTTCTCTTGGTGGTTTTTGAGTCAGTTTAAGATCCGCCTCTAATGTCATGGTTCTTGAGATGGTCATATTCTGGTTATGCTCAGCAGGCCCCCTGTTGTCATATGTATCGAATAGAGTGGCCGGTTCCGGAAAAACGGAATTATCGTACATTCCAAGTTCGTTTGGTCCTGGTTGCCAGTTCCGGTGAGGTGCTTTGTGATGCATCATCAGCATAAAAGGTTTACCGGAATCCTTTACTTTATCCAGCCACCTAAGTGTTTTTTGGGTAATAATCTCCGTTACATACCCCTCCTCCTTTTTCATGCCGGTTGAATCAATAAAAACAGGATTATAATACACTCCCTGTCCGGGCAAAATATCCCAGTAATTAAACCCGGTAGGTGTAGAACCCAGGTGCCATTTGCCAATCATTGCTGTCTGGTAGCCTGCTTTCTGAAGAACTTTCGGGAATGTAATCAGGCTGCTGTCAAACCTGGCTCCTCCAAAATTATCTTTGAATCCGTTTATATGACTGTAAAGGCCAGTAAGAACTGTTGCTCTTGCAGGTCCGCTCAGTGAGTTGGTAACAAAGCACCGGTTGAATCTCATCCCGTTAGCGGCAATCCTGTCAATATTGGGTGTTGGGGCAACTCCTGCCAGTGGACCACCATATGCACTAATAGCCTGGTATGCATGGTCATCACTCATTATATAGATTATGTTAGGCTGTTGTTTTAAAGGCTGTTTTAAATCCTGCCTCTGACATGATATCATTGAAGGTACAGCTGCGCTCATCCCAAGCAGAGTCAGCAAAGAAATTTTTCTATCCATTTCAGTAATATTTAAAAATATCAGGTTGTCTTATTGAACCGGTAATCCTTTTTAAATTGATTTCAATCTGTCTTTTTTTAATTACAAGTCAGATATAACAAATATAAAAGGAAATGGCCTGAAATGCAATGTATCCTTTCATTTACTGAAAGAGGACCCAAACATAATAATGAAAAATACAATAAAGGTTAACTTTATATATATATCAATTTTATTAATATTGTATTGACAGGCTGTGGGATATTTGGCAAGAGCCATGCTAAATATTGCGAAAACGACAAAATAAGCGGCATACAATGAAACAATGTTAGAGTATGCATTGTTTGATATGATACAATTGAAAAGGAACCTGCTTTAAAAACGATTTGAAAAGACACTGCGAGTTGTTTCACTGGCGGTCATCCATAAAGAGATGATTCTAAGAAAACCATTTTATTAAGCATTGCAAAATGAAATATTGTAAATTTTCAGTTCTAGTCTTATTGATGCTTTTGTCCTGTTCCAAAGAAAAAGAGGATATAAATCACCAACCGGTAGCAGATTTTACATATACTGATGAACTGGATCAGATTACATTACATGATAAATCTACAGATCCGGATGGGGACATTCTGGAAATAAGCTGGATATCAACGAATGATTCAATAAATATTGCAAACCCATATATTTCAACCACGTTTTTTAATATCCCTGCGTTAAAAGACACATCGCATCTGAAAGTTGGCTTAACTGTAAGTGATGGTCTTTTAACAAATACAATCTATAAAAATGTCCCATTACCACCCCTTACACAGGTAAGGATCTACGGGTTAGGAAGAGAATTACATTACAGCTACAGCAATAATGTAAATTACAACTGGTATTATGACCAAATGAATTCCGGTAGTTATGCAAGTGTTAATTGCGGACCCGCATCAGTAACAATGGCTATTAAATGGGCAGATAAGAATTTCAGTAAAACACCTGAAGATGCCAGGAATACTTACCGGACTGATGGTGGCTGGTGGTATACAAATGATATTATTAATTATCTGAATATTTACTCAGTTAATAACTATACAATTGACGTTGATCAGATTGATATAATCAGGACCCAGCTGGATCAGGGAAATATTGTTATCCTGTGTCTTGATATGTATTATGTTAGAAAGGAGCTAAAGCAGAATTGGCATGTTGATAAATTCTATTCCGCAAGCACCCTGGGCTGGGGCCATTTCATTGTTATAAAAGGGTATGAAATTGTTGATAATGAAATCTTATATGAAGCATATGATCCATACAGCTTTGGTATGACTTATCCCACCGACTCGCTAAAAGGAATAAACAGATATTACAGGAGTGAAGACCTGAACAGTGCTGTTATCAATTGGTGGAAATATGCAATAATAGTTACAAGAAATGAACTAAAAGGCACTGGTACAGGAGTTGATATTAATAAAATAATACATAAATCCGGACAATAAACAACAACATGGGACCAAATATAATATCATGAGTAAATCCGCTCTTTTAATAATAGATATGCAAAATGATTTTGTATTGCCCGGAGCTCCTGATTGTGTTAAAGTCGCATATGAAATTAGAAACATGACTGATTATGTTTTACTATGAACCTTGCTCCTGTTAACTTTCAGGGCAGTTTCACAAAGAGCAGTTATCAGAGTTGGTGCTACTATTTCAGCTTCCGTTCTTCTTCAATATGATCAACGGTGAGCTTTATTGCATCTTCATATTTGTTTATATTAAGGTATACCATATTTGCCTGGTCATTATAAATCCTTACCAGTACCTGGTTCCTGATTTTGAAATCCCTGGGTTTTTTATCTGAAGGGTAGATAAGTTTGAGACGTATTTCATAACTGTTTTTTGAGACATTTAACAAACGACCTGCGAGAAGCCTATGATTAATGTAAATCTGAACCCTGTTATTGAAGTATTTATCTACCATCTCATTGCTAATTTTTGAAGTATCACTAATATCCGAGGATGTAAATTCAGGATTGTATAATTTATAATCTCTCAAAAAGTCATCATAATACATTCTGAAAAACAAATTTAATGTATCACTTTCCGGAGTCTGGTTAACAGTTATCAGGCTTACATGTACAGGGTGTAAAAGCAGCAGAGCATTTAAAATAAGTACCTTTAACATTTGTAATTTGTGATTTGTGATTTGTCCGGATAAGTTGCTCCTGTTTTGCTATTTAATTATGAAAATCTCTTCATTATGCTCAGGTGTAAATTTCTTTTCCGATTCAAAATTTCTGCTCCTGACAATAATCAGGTTTTCGACATCGCTATATAACCCGGTAAGAATATTATTTACCACGGTAATACTCTTCAGTCTCTTCTCAACACGGTAAAGCAGAATGAACCTGATATCCATGTCACTGTTCTCCATCTTCAGTAACTTACCGACAACCAGTTTTTTGTTGGCATAAATATTAATTTTTGAATTAATATAATTGTTTGCAAGATCAGCCGGAAATGGATTGAAGTTGCGCAAAACCTCCATATCGAGATCGTCAAAAATAGTCTGCTGATAATCACGGAGAAAAAGTTCATGATTGAGTCTGACAGATACCTTAAGAGAATCGGTACCATTTATATATTCAATACCGGTAAAAGTCACAGGTGTCTGCTGAAAAAAGCTGATTAAGATGAAAGTGAATAGCTTTAACATAACTCTTTAAAACCTTGATAAAAACCTATTTGCAAGTGAACAGTATTTAATGTTTCTGTTTTGAAACTTAATAAATTCAATTTAATAATCAACCTGTTTTGTGATTTTTTTTAATCCTTAAACGACCCGGCTGAAGCAAAAAAATCCTGGCGCTTTACATCATGTGGCGAATACCATCCATCTTAATCGCCTGCCATCCGCCACACTAATGTGCATTTAGTCACATTCTCTTATTGTTTGGCCCCCTGTGTTTGCTCAGCAAAAACTTCAGAGATACCTTTGCGGATAAAGGTATGAAACATGCCAGAAATATTAAGTAAATTATTTATAATGGAAACAAATAACAATCATATAAGAGATGACAATCCTTTATGGCAACAGGTGGTCCTGAAGTATGCGCATCCCGACCTGAAGAAGAGTATTTGGCAGATTGTCAATTCCGTGGTGCCTTACTTAATTTTGTGGTATTTAATGTTCAGGAGTCTTTCTTATCCCTACTGGATAACACTTTTACTGTCGCTTATCGCTGCAGGTTTTCTTATAAGAATATTCATCATTTTCCATGACTGCGGGCACAGGTCATTTTTCTTTTCAAAAAGAGCCAATTACATTGTCGGTTCTGCTTTGGGTATCCTGGCTTTTACTCCCTTTAATAGCTGGCACAAACAGCACGGGATACACCATGCCACATCAGGCAATCTCGATAAGCGAGGTATCGGCGATGTGTGGACAATGACAGTTGAAGAGTACAGGAACTCCTCAAGATGGGAAAGGTTCATTTACCGTACTTTCCGTAATCCGTTTATAATGTTCACAATTGGGCCACTTCTTGTTATACTGGTTAAAAACAGGATAACAAAAAAACAGATGCCGGTAAAAGAGAGGTGGAATATAATTTTTACGAATATTGTATTACTGTGTATTGCTTTAGTATTAATTATGATCATAGGATGGAAAGCATATCTCCTCATCCAGGTTCCGATAATTGTAATTGCGCACTCAATAGGCATCTGGCTATTCTATATTCAGCACCAGTTCGATGATACTTACTGGGAAAGGGATCCCAGGTGGGATTACAGTACCTCAGCCGTAAACGCCAGTTCATTTTTAAAATTACCGGCTGTTCTTCAATGGTTTACAGGAAATATTGGATTCCATCACATACATCACCTCAGTCCAAAGATCCCAAATTACAATCTTGAAAAGTGCCATTACGAAAATGACATGTTCAGGGATATAAAGCCATTGATCTTCTTTTCAACTTTCAGGGCATTAAAACTGAATCTATGGGATGAAGCTAACAAGCGTATGGTAAGTTTCAGGAAAATATCTATAGCTTAATCCTGCATTAATTTTCTCCTACGCCACTCATAAGAAGTTTTATAGCATGTTCAAAAGAGCCGGCTGGAATTATCTCACCTGTGTTTACAAAGAAGATCTCATCAGCATTCTCTATTGTATTTAAACGATGAGCGATTATAACACGCGTTGTAGAGTCAGGAAGTTTCCTGAGTATATCGTTGAGTAACTGTTCTGTAACTGTATCTATATTCGCTGTAGCCTCATCCAGTATCAGTAAATCAGGCTTACGAAGCACTGCTCTCATGAAGGCAATAAGTTGTCTCTGCCCCAGGCTGATACTATCACCTGTTGTCTGAATAACAGTATCAAGCCCATTGTCGAAACGCTGGAGCAATGTTTCGAGTCCGGCTTCTGAAATGGATTCTTTAAGCTTCTCAGTAGAATAATTCAGATAGTCTACATTGCCATACAGAATATTATCCCTAACAGTCCCTGAAAAGAGAAAAGGATCCCTGGAGGATGAATCCGATCTTCCGGCAGCGCTCTTCGGCCTCATATGACCGGATATCCCTGTTATCAAGCAAGATTGTTCCCTTTGTCGGATCGTACAGACGGGATATCAGTGAGGCAGTAGTTGTTTTACCTCCTCCAGTGGGCCCGACAAAAGCATATGTCTTACCTCTTTGAAGGTTGAAATTTACATTATGGAGTACCTCTGTACCATTCGGATAACTGAATGAAACGTCCCTGAAAGACATGAGTGATTCATTTGGCATTGCACTCTCACCATCAACCTGCTCCAGATTGCTCTCCAGTGACAACAGGTATGAAATCCTGTCCCATCCGGCCATGGCAACCTGGAAATTAGCCCACAGGGATGCAAGCTGACGTAAAGGATTGTAGAAGTTTGTCACATAAGCCAGAAAGCTTATCAGCAGACCTATTGTGAAATGGCCTGTTTCGATCAGGTAAATACCAAGACCGAGAACTATAAGCTGACCAATATTTGCAGCCAGCGTATAAACAGGCATAAACACATTATTTGCGATCCCGGCCTGTAACGATTTTTTATAATTGAGTCTGTTAGCCTCATCAAATTTTTTCCTGAAATAGTCACGACGATTAAAGGCAACGATGACCTTGAAGTTAGTAAGACTCTCCTGTATTTCAGCACTAAGATTACCAATACTTTTCATACTTGCAGCATTCCTGCTCTTCACCCACGGAGATATTATTTTGGTAAAAATCCAGACTAAAAGCGCAGGAGACAGAGCTGCAAGTCCGAGTGGCAGGTTAATCGATAAAAGGATAATGCCGGCACCTGTCATAGTAAAAATGCTACCTATGAATTGCATCAGCGATTGTGAAAAGAACTGGTTTACTTTATCGGTATCATTGTTTATCCGGGAAATAAGGTCCCCTGCCTTATTCTGGTTAAAAAAGTCGACCGGAAGCTCCTGTAACTTACTGAATACCACGTTTCTGAGTTTGTATAACATTCGCTGACCAATGCTACCCATTAAAAGCATCTGTGCATAATTGACCACAAAAGCTATAATATAGAGTCCAAGCAGTATCCCTGCGAAAACAAGTACACCATGATAGTGCTTAGTCTGAATATAATTGTCAATTGTGTAACCTATCAGATAAGGACCAAGTAAGTTGAAACCAGCGTTAATAAAGATTGCAATAAAAGCTATCCTCAGATTACGATGCTCATCGTTTATGAGTGCAACGAGCCTTTTGAGTGAAGCAAACCCGGATTTCTTTTTCCCCTTATTAACTGAGGCCTGATTCAGATCATAGTTCATAATGCTGCGTGCTTAGTTGTGAACTATATATCTGGGCATATTCAGGCGAACTCTCTTTCAATTCTTTATGTTTTCCAATAGCAATGACTTCTCCTTCCATTAAAAGGATAATCTGTTCAAAATGTTTTACAGGAGCTATTTTCTGGGTAACAGATATGAGAGTTAGATCAGGATAATTGTTCTCCATGTTACAGAGAATCTTATTTTCAGTATTTCTGTCAACACGGGATGTAAAATCATCAAGAAGCAGAATAGCAGGATTCAAAGCAAGTGCTCTTGCTAACATAATACGCTGTTTCTGGCCTCCGGACAAACTTGTTCCACGTTCAGAGACAATCGTTTCGAGCTTATCGGGCAAAGAGTTAATGAAGTCAGTAAGTTCTGCTGTAGCTATTGCCCTTTCCATAGACTCCTCGGTGACATTTTCATTAAAAGCAATATTCTCACGAAGTGACATATTGAAAATCACACTGTCCTGAAAGACAAATCCTATCTGGCTATGGAAAACTTCTTTAGTATAATTATCAATACTGATGCCATCAAATTCCAGGTAGCCTGAATCAGGTGAGATCAGGTTAGTAAGCAAGTACAATAACTGGCTCTTTCCCGCTGCTGTTGGGCCGATAATAGCTGTTTTAGTCCCGGCTTTAACAAAAAAGGATACATTCTTTAAAATAGGTTTTCCTGAAAGTGATAGTGATATATCATTAAGACGGATATCCCCTTTAATCCTGGCATCATGTACCCCTTCCTCATTCGGTTCAGGTGCATCAAGGACAGTATATATCCTTTGGTAGGAAGCGGTTGCCATTGCTATTATATTGCTCATGAAACCGATCATCATAATCGGGAAAATAAGCATGAAGAGATAACTGTTGAATGCAGCGAAATTTCCCAGTGACATGGTTCCCATTACCACAAAATGTCCGCCCAGTGCAAGTATGGTAACTACTGCAAGGTTCGAAACAAACATGATAATCGGTATAAGTGTAGCAAATAACCGCAATATAGAAAGGCCCAGGTCACGCGACTCAACATTCGCCTCAACGAATTTCATGCTTTCAGGTTGCTGCGAATTAAGTACCCTGATCAGGGCAGAACCTATAATACTTTCGTTAATGATCTTATTAAGCTTATCAATCACTTCCCTGCTCCTCTTAAAAAGGACTCTGACTTTACGCAGCACTGTAAAAAAGGTAACAGCGATTATAGGTACAATTGCAATTACTGTCAGTGCCAGTTTCCAGTTTATAAGTATCAGAAGTACAGATACGCCAACAAGAACAAAAGCCGAAGAAATGATTATTATAAAGGCCTGTGATACAAACATCTTAACTGAATCAACATCAGAAGTTAAATTAGTTAGCAACCTTGCTGAATTTGCCTTAAGGATGAAAGAATAGCTCTGACGGGAGATCTTTTCCGAAAGCAAAGACCTGATCTCGCGTGCTACTCTCTCTGAAGCAAAGGTTTGTAAGAGACTTTGAATAAATGTAAAGATAAATATAGCTGCAGCAACAACTAAGAATTCGGTAATAACCTTGGACAGATTAAAATGTCCGGCAGTATATGCATCAATCCCCTGTGCTATGATCTTGGGGATAAACAAATTTACACCACTACCCAGCAAAGCCATTATGATCAGCATTATAACCATTCCGATATAACGCCTCAGCAAACTAAAAACGCTTGGTTTAACCTTCCTGCTTGCGACAGAACGATTTCCGGCTTTATGCATAAAAATTCATTTTAGCTTGTCAAGAAATAACCTAAAAGGTCATCCGCATATGAAGCCTGTAAAAATACATCATTTACTGTCAAGTTGTTCATTTGAATACTGAAAAAACAATCGGGAATATTGATAAAATACGGGATAAAAAGAATTACAAGAAGTAAATCAGAATATATTTCTTAAGTATTCTTTTATGCATACCTGAATAATATTAAATTTGAACAGACTTTTTAACTTACCTTACTAGAATCCAAGAAAAATGCAATCTGATACATCTGATACAGTTATGAATGCAAACACGCAAACCGCAGTTTCTCCCTTACCGGGCAGGGTGACGTCTATCGATTTCTTTCGCGGCTTTACCATGTTCCTGTTAGCAGGAGAAGCAACAGGGCTTTATGAAGAGCTTAGCAAGTACAACAATGGGTTCATGCAGTTTCTGGGTATGGAACTAAGTCACCATGAGTGGCATGGATTACACTTCTGGGATCTTATCCAACCCTTCTTCATGTTTATAGTAGGTGTCGCTATCCCGTTTGCAGTTGCAAACAGGATAAAAAAAGGATATACTAATAAGACAATTTTCAAACATGCTCTCAGGCGTTCTTTTTTGCTTCTTTTCTTCGGATGGGCTCTCTACTTTGTGGATGCAGGCCATCTTGTTTTCAGGTTTCAGAATGTTCTGGCACAGTTATCAGTCACCTACCTGGTAGCTTTCCTTATCAGGAATAAAAGTTTCCGTTTCCAGCTGATATTTACCCTGGTCATCCTGATCCTGATTGACCTGGCATACAGGTTTTTCCCTGTAGCGGGTTTTAATCATCCCTGGATTAACTTCGAAAATCTGGGAGCATGGTTTAATAATAAGATAGAAGGTGTCGACAAAGCCAGTGAATGGGCTACCCTTAACTTTGTTTCTACAACTGCTCATACGGTATGGGGTGTTCTGTGTGGGAAACTGCTTATGAGTGACAGAACAGCCGGCAAAAAAATACAGATCCTCGTTATTGCGGGTGTATCTGCTTTAATAATAGGCTATTCTCTCGATTGGCTTAGTATAACACCAATTATTAAGAAGATCGCTACCTCTTCTTTTGTCTTTGCGAGTGGTGGCTGGGCAATCCTTGTTCTGGCATTCTCATACTGGTTAATTGATATAAGAAAGCTCTTTATAAAAGGTTCCCGGATGTTTATTATTGTAGGGATGAACAGCATCTTCATCTATATATTCTTTTCGATAGGTGGAGCGAGACTGCTTGGCAGAATATTAACTCCATTCAGTCAACTCCTGTTTTCATGGACAGGCGAACCTACAACAGAGGTCATAGCCAGCCTTGGTGTATGGGCAGGACTATGGTACCTCTGTTACTGGTTATATAAGAATAAGATATTTATAAAAATATAGTAGAAGAACAGTCTTATTTCATCCTGGTTCCCTCTGCCTGACCATCAGGTGTTGTAAAGGTGAACTTTGTTACATTTCCATCATCATCTGTGGTAAACTGGATTGTATATCCATCCATATACTTCACACCGAACTTGTCTTTGGAAACAGGAGCAAGTTCCATATCAGGCTGCCCATCGACTACCAGGAAGAGAGCATTATCCCTCAGAGCAACCTTTAACGTAGTTCCCTCAAAATCATAGTTCCCCGTATATTTTGAAAGATCTCTGCCAGAATTTAATTGTCCTGTCGGCTTATCATTTCCTGAAGGAATTTGTGATTTTACATAGTCTGCCATATCAGTTTGTCCTGCTGATTTTTTAGCTGACAAAATCCTGTTCAGAATCATGCCGTTGATATACCCTGCAACTCGACTACGGTATGATTCAGGCATTGAATCCCTGAACTTTACTATAAGATCAACTCCTTTCTTAAAATTATCCATATTGTCAGTCCTGATAAGAAGCTCTGCAAATGGCTGAAGTAATGCGAACTTTCCACCTCGAAGGGATGCTTTGTCAAATCTTTCTGAGAGGGTTCCAAAATCATCATCCCCCGCATATTTGAACAAGATCATGTTAATTGCATTTGCCAGTTCACCTTTGGACTCTTGTTCAGATAACAGCCTGGCTTTGTTCAGTGCAGATACCGAGTCAACAGCTCCAAGAGCGACAAGGGCCTTTCCGGCTACCGTGTAGGATGAGTCATTGACCGCCCCGGTGAACATGGGTATGAACTTTTTCATCTTAAGCCTGCCAAGGTCTTCTATTGCACTTGCCCTTACGACTGCCATGGGTTCCTTCATTGCCATTTCATATAAAACAGGCTCAAGTATCTTACTAATGGAATCATTTTTTAGATCCAGTACATTAAGAGTCAACTGACGTAACTCCCAATACCTGTCCTTCAATGCATTTTTAATAAGGTCAAAAGCCCTGGGATCGCTTGTCTGCTTCTTAGCTGCAAATTCAATGGCTTCTCTCCTGTCAAGATATAATCCGGCATTATAATACTGGAAGATGTAATTATCAAGTGTTTTATGATCATCCTTAACACACAACAGTATCTTATCACCATCAAAGTTGATCAGATCAGGTCTTGTAACAAAGGGAAAGGAAAATGAGTCAATTTTATGATCGAGCCAAACCTTATAACGTTTTTTACCACCTCCCTGGTAAACATCAATCGATACAGGCACTTTGAAAATCTCTTCGGGCTGGTTTTGTTTTACCACAACAGTGGCTGTTTTTGATGAATCATTATAATCATAGCTTATGTCCAGTACCGGATGTCCGCTCCCAAAATACCATTCATTCCAGAACCAGTTCATATCCTGCCCTGTTACCTGCTCAAAAGCAAGACGAAGATCATGGGCTTCAGCAGTACCAAATTTATGAGTATTAAGGTAGAGATTCAGCGATTTATAGAAAGCACTATCACCCACATAGTTTTTTAGCATATTTAGGATCCGTCCCCCCTTCTGATAACTGACCATATCAAACATATCTTCGCGGTTTCTGTAATAAAACCTGACAAGGTCCTTCTTTTCACTCCTGCTCGACAGGTAGCTCCTCAGTGCCTCATAATTATGGGCATCCCCGGCATCCTTCCCATGTTTATACTCCTCCCAAAGAGTCTCACTGAAGTCTGCAAATGACTCATTAAGTGTCAGGTTGCTCCAACTTTCTGTAGTAACATAATCCCCAAACCACTGGTGAAACAATTCATGTGCTATACCATCTTCCCAGCTGTTGCCGTCAACAAGCTGTCGTGCATCCTGTTGCGCAAAAGAACCATGTACAGTGGCTGTTGTATTTTCCATGGCACCGCTAACGAAATCCCTGACAAATATCTGGGAGTATTTCTGCCATGGAAAATCGACTCCTGTTATTCTTGAATAAAAGGCAATCATCTGGGGGGTAAGACCAAATATTTTTCTTGCAACAGGGGCGTAATCCTTTTCAACATAATAGCTTACCTCTTTGCCTTCGTACTGGTCTTTGATAATTGAATATTCACCGACTGCCATCATCATGAGATAAGGTGCATGAGGAAGATCCATTTTCCATGTATCAGTTCGCGTTCCGTCCTTATTCTTTTTGCTTTTTACCAGTAATCCGTTAGAAAGTGTAACATACATGTCAGGAACGGTCATGCTGATCTCATCAGTTGTTTTCTGATCCGGTTTATCAATAGTAGGCACCCAGCCAGAATTGGATTCTGTCTCACCCTGTGTCCATATCTGTGTTGGCTTGTTCTTATCAGTGCCAAGGGGATTGATAAAATAAAGTCCTTTGGCACCTGTTATTGCAGCGCTGCCCTGGCTTTTAATTTCATCTGGCTTGGCAATATAGTTTATAAACAAAGTATAGTTCTCACCGCCTTTATATAATCTGTCAAGTGTAATGTGAAGTTTCATCCCGTCATATACATATTTAAGCGGAAGATTCTTCTTATCCTGTACCAGGGATACTTCCTTAATGCTCATATTCTTAGCATCCAATGTGAGAGAGTCGGTAGGATAAAAGTGAGGGTGCAGTGTTACCCATTCCTTTCCATACATCCACGATTTAGAATAATCGAAACTAACATCAAGTTTTGTGTTTACCAGGTCATTTATTTTTGTTGCACTGGCCCGGTAGATTGATTCCCACTTTTGCGGTTTGCCGGAATTACCTGTTTGTGAAAAACAGGTAAATGATATGAGCAGAAGTATTACTGCGAGAAAATTTTTCATCATGTTTGCTCTTTTAGTAATTAATTATTTATGGCTTGAAGTTTCCCTTTCCGTATAAGTCTGTTCGTCCTGCGACGTTGTTTTTTTATATTTCTTGTATACATCATCAGATACATCACAGGGATCATAACCAGAGTAAGGAAAGTGGCAAAACTCAGACCCAAAGATAATTGTCCATGAGAGCGGTCCGAAAAACATCACATTATCTCCCCCAAAATGTAGCTGTGGATTGAGATGTGTCAGAAGAGTAGAGAAATTAATATTCATTCCTATTGCCAGAGGAATAAGTCCAAGAATTGTAGCTGTTGCAGTAAGAATTACAGGTGTGATACGTGTTTTTCCTGCCTCAATAATAGCATTCCTGGTTTTCGCACCCTGTTTCTTAAGTACATCAGTGAACTCAACCAGTAGTATTCCATTCCTGACCACAATTCCTGCAAGGGCAACAATTCCCATACCTGTCATGATAATTGATATTGTCATCCCAAAGATCATATAACCCAGAAGTACTCCTATCAGGCTGAAGATAACCTCAGAAATTATTATTAATAGCTTTTGACATTGAATTAAACTGGGTGATAAGGATGAACATAATCAGGAAGAGGGAAAGGATCATTGCTTTGGAAAGGAATACCATTGATTCCTGCTGATCCTCCTGTTCTCCTGTAATTCGTATGTCGACACCTGTGGGTTTTGAAAACTGGGGAAGGTTCTTTCCGGAGCTGTGCATTAATAACAGTTTGCATTAAAACCATCAAGAACATTTGAAGATAAGGTAATTACCCTTTTAAGGTTAAGACGGTTTATCTGTCCATAACTATTTACATAATCAATATGAGCCACAACTGAAAGAGGTATCTGCCGTATAAGTCCTGAATTCATATCCCGGTAAGTAATAGTGAGGTTGAGCAGTTGCTCAATATCTTTCCTCTGGTCATCTTTGAAACGAACATAATTGGATATTGATCCTCTCCTTCCCTGTACCTTGATATCTCTTTCCCAAGCTGACCTGTACGGATTGCATCACCTACAGTAGCAGCGGAGATACCTTCATAATTAGCCCTTTCTCTGTCAAGATTAATAATTGATCTCAGGTTTGGTGGCAGCAAAATCAGATTTAAGCTCCTCTATGCCTCCGATCTGTAAAGAGTCAATATATCGTTTAAACCTCTGGATGTCTGATCGAGCTGGGCCAGATCATCTCCTGCTATCTCAATATTGATCGGTTTTCCCGTGGGTGGCCCCATTTTTGTTTTATCCACAACTATCTCAGCCCCAGGAATATCTTTTAGTGCCTCTCGGAATCTATTCATATAAACACTTGTCTTCTGCCCGTGCCTGTATTTAAACTCAACGAAATTAACAGATATCTTGGCAAGGTTGGAGGATTTACTTGAATTATCGAATTTATTATCGGAAGCAAGAAATGCAACGTTTGTGACAACAGATTCCACAATAGGATTATTTTCCCCCAGAACACTCATGATCCTGTGTCTCGGCAGTACGTGCAACAGAATCGGTGACAGCTATCTCGGTGCCAATAGGCATTTTAATAAATGTATTAATCGTATTTGGCTCATTATCAGGGAAAAATACAACTTTGGGTTTCACGATGTTATTCAGGACCATTGTAAATACAAACAAGCCTACCATTGCCCAGAAAATTTTTGCCGGACGTTTTCCCTTCAATACCCATTTCAGAAGATTTTCATATTTCCTCATCATGGAAGGAATAAAATGTGACTGAAATCTTCTTAGAACCTTATAACCGAACAGATTATGACTCACAAATGAGAAATGCAATGAAAAGCAGCAGGTTTGCAAGAGCATGCATCTAGCAAGATGAAGTGGAATTGAAACCAGGACACCTATCGCAGCTATCCTGTAAACATTCTGGGTAGAGGGACCGGTCGCTCATCATCATCATGCTTCATGAAATCAACTGCAAAAACCGGATTAAAGATATATGCAACAATCAGTGAAGCAAACAGAGTAATTATCAGAGTTACCGGAATAAAGACCATGAAACTCCCGACAACGCCCGGCCAGAAAGCCAGAGGAAAGAAGGGCGCGAGCGTTGTTAGAGTACCTGAAAGGATTGGTTCAAAAACTTCCCCGGCAGCATATTTGGCAGAGAGTTTAATATCCATTTTGGTCTTCCTGTGTATCCTGTGGGTATTTTCTATTACTACAATAGCATCATCCACCACAATCCCCAGGGCAAAAATAAAGGAAAACATTACAAGCATATTCATTGTAAATCCGATCCATGGCAGAACAATATAGGCTATGGCCATAGATAAGGGAACAGAAAACCCAACAAAAATTGCATTTACCAGTCCCATGAAAAACATCAGAACTATGACAACAAAAATGAATCCCAGAATTATTGTATTGTTAAGATCATTGACAGGTATTACGGGTATAACTCGATTGGTCGCCCTGTTACCTTAACAAAAAGATTTGAAGGAAGTACTGTCTTCTGCATATCAGTAATGATAGCTTTGATCTTATCGGAGGCATCAAGAAGATTCTGTCCGCTTTTCTTAATCACATTAAGAGTAACGACATTTTTTCCGTTATACCTGGCAAAGTTCTCCGGTTGATGAAACCCGTCGCGTACAACAGCAATATCTTTTAGCTTGATAAGTGCTCCACTGGCAGTATTTATTATAATATTTCCCAATCTCATCAATATCCTTAACTTCACCAACAACCCGTATAGACCGGCTCATTCCCTGCAGATCAATATTTCCTCCAGAAACTGTCATATTATTATGTGCTGACAGCCTGTTCAACATCCCTGAAAGTAAGACTTGCAGCCTGCATCTTATACATATCAATATCAATCTGGATCTCCCTGTCAAGAGCACCTCCTATCTCCACCCTTGTAATTTCATTAAGAGTTTCGATCCTGTCCTGCATTTCATCGGCATACTTTTTCAACCTGTCAAGAGGAATATCACCGGAAAGATTTATATATTGAATAGGAATCTCCGAAAGATCAATTTCCATAACAGAAGGTTCAATAAAAGAAGGATCAGTGGGCAGATCATTTTTTGTCTTGTCAACAGCATCTTTCACTCTCTGTTTGCTTCTTTGATCTCGATACCGGTATTGAACTCAACAATAATAGCCGAGAAGTCCTGAATGGAACGTGATGTGATCTTTTTAACATCGCTGATCGACTTCAGATTCTTTCTCCAGTGGCTGTGTTACCAGGTTTTCCATATCAGAAGGAGAGGTGCCGGGATAAATCGTATTTACATATATCGTTGGAATAACAATCTCCGGGATCTGTTCCTTGGGTATTGTAATATAGTTTATTATACCAAAAACAGCTATAATAAATACCAGTACATATATGCTTATCTTATTATCAATTGCCCAGCTTGTAGCCGAAAAATTCTTTATACTTTTTTTCCATGAAAATCTTTTTTATCTTCCAATAAATTACAGATCAGAATAATATTAAAACCTGACATATTCCCCGTCTATAAGTTCCTGGTAACCAACTGAAATAACCTTATCTCCCACATTTAAGCCCTGGGTTATTTCAGCTATACCATTATAACTGTTTCCAATAACCACAGGTTGTTTAAAGGCAGCATCATACTGACCCTTTGGAACGGGTAACATAAACATAGCTTCCCGACAGATCAGTTTGTATCACATTCATTGGCAGTAGTACAGAACTATCTGAATGATAGTCATTAATCTGAACAATAGCAAGCATATTTGCTTTCAGATCAGGAATCCCGTCTTTTATTTTGGTTTCAATTATAAAGGTCCTGTTAACCGGATTGATGTACTGACTCACAAAAGTAACCTGTGTTTCCATTTCTTTTTTAATATCAGGAAATGAAACCATCAACTTATCCCCCACATCAACTTTAGAGGAATAGGCTTCTGATACTTCTGCTGTAACTTTAAGGTTCCTGAAGGCAACTACCCTGTATACGCCGCAAGCCGTGGATCAGGTGATACTACTCCACCCACCTTAATATTACATTCCTCAATCGTCCCGTCAATAGGTGATTTGATTTTGAACTTGTCAATCTGATCCTTTAGTGATGAGATCTGGCGCTCCAGCGATTCTTTGTTGGTTTTGGCCTGGAGATATTGGACTTCACTTCCTATTTTTTGGTCCCACAGACCGTTTCTGTTTATCATACAGATCAGAAGCAAGCTTATACTGAGTTTCCAGGCTCTGCAGCTGGCTCTTATATTGATTGTCATCAATCTGGGCCAGAACCTGTCCTTTAACCACTTTATGGCCAACATCCGCGAATTTTGCAGAAATAGTACCGGGAACTTCAGCAAAAACACCGGCATTTTTATCACCGTCAAGTTTACCCTGAACCCTGATATAATGATCGAAATGGACTTTTGCTGACAGCTGGTCAGTCCTACAAATTTGAAATCTTCCTGATTAAGAGTATCTTTCTGTTCTATCCTAATTTCATCTTCCAGGCTCTTTAATCTTTTCATCTATCGCGGATTGTTGCTTTTCAACTTTGATAGTTGTGCTTGTCTTATCACCTGAGCAGGAAAATACTAATAGTAAAAGTACTATTCCGGTTATAATTAGTTTGATGCTTTTCATATCTGATCTTATTTGTATTGTTTTGTTGTGTATTATTTACTGGTACTTAATATGCGATCGAGTTCGGCTTTTGCATTTAACAGTGAAAGAACCGAGTTGTAGTAATTGGTTTCAGCAGTAAGGAATTGATTCTGGTTCTGGGTGAGTTCAAAACTGGTAGATACCCCTTCCTTATATTTTATAACTGTTTTATCATAGATAGTTTTACTCAGGTTCATACTTTCCTTATTGATTATATAGTTACTGAAAGCAGTCTGGTATGTGCTGCTGGCTCTGTCATACTCCATTATCAGGCCCTGCTTTGCATCCTCTTTGGCCAGCGAGGATTTTAAGAGATCAAATTTTGCACGGCTCACTTTAGAGCTCCTGACTCCGCTCGTAACTATAGGGAAATTCAATGTAGCCCCTACAACATCCTTTACAGCAAAATTGAACGACGGCTGATTTGTCTGCTCCTCATGCCTGTAAAATGCTGAGACAGTTGGCAGGTATTGGGATTTCTGTGATTTTAACAACAGAGCCGAGATCCTTTCCTGGGCCTCCGCCATCTGGTAATCAACACTTTTATTCACATCAAACTCCTGTGGTACAAGATATTGCAGATTGCCATCTTTTATTATCCCGGCAATGCTATCAGTCAATTCAAGATCCCGGTCAAAATCAACTCCAAGCTGGTATTTAAGAAGCTTTAATGATACCTCCCTCTGAGATTCCATAGAAGTTATGAGTGTTTGAATATTTGACCTGTTTATCTTAATCTGGTCAACATCTGTCTGTTCGTTCAAACCCTGCTCATTCATTTTTACCAGGTCATTATAGGTTTGATCAACAGTCTCATAACTTTTATTAAGCAGTCTTACATTTTCTCCCAGGACTAAAACAAGATAGTAGGTGCCTGCAACAGATTGCTTTGTTTGTTCCTCCGTCTTGATCAGACCCTTTTGTGTTACCTGGCTTACGACTTTGGTAGCCTGAAGACCCACCAGGTATTGTCCGCTAAAGATGAGCTGGGAAAGGGTCAGGTCAATGGTTGTATTATCCCTGACCCCAAGTTGTATTGGTGGCGCACTTTTATATGCATTTGAAAAATTATCGCGGGTAAGATACCCGTCAGGTAATGACTGAACATCGAGGTATGGCCCGAAGCTGATCTCAGGTACAACAAACTGATGCAGATAATTTGCAGCAACGCTAAGCTGAGGCAACCCTGTTGCAAGGTTTTCCCAAATCTGCTTTTTTGCACTGTTCACATCTATCCTTGCCGACTGTACAGTCCTGTTATTCTGCAGGGCATACTCCTGGGCCTCAGAAAGAGATAATTTAAGAGCTTCTTTATTATCCTGTCCTATACAATCAGTTATTAATCCAATAAGAAGGATAGTAAAGAAATATTTTCGAATCCAATTCATATTTTTCAGCTGTTAAATGTTAATATTTTCTAATCCTTTTATTTTCTTTTCCAATTCAATTATCCCTTTTTCAGTTGCTATACCACGAATATGATATGTAAGAAGTTCTATAAAAAGCTGGGAAGAGGTAAATTCCGACACGGTAAAAATATTATTGTAATGTATATTCTCTGACCTTGAAAGGTATAGTTTGGCGATCACCTCTTCATTCATATTTCCGCGATATAATCCCTCTTTCTTGCCCTTTTGCAGGTTCATCAGGAGATATTTGTACATCCCCTCCCTCCTTGCTTTTACTACCTTCTGAAACTGGGCAGGATAGTATTTCTTAAGATCATATTCAGTTGCAGGGCTTTGATCCCGAACAGCTTTGTTCATAAAAATTGATATCTCAAATAATTCCTCAATTGCATTGTAGCCGGTTTTGAAACACCTGAAAATCTCTTCCTGCCGGATACTGATCTCATATTCGACGAATTTATCAACCAGGTCCTCCTTGTCTGTAACATACTGATACAGTGTTTTTTTTGACATGCCTAGTTCTTTCGCGACATCATCCATCGTAATACTTTTAATACCATACTTTGTGTATAATTCTCGTACTTTAAGTAAAATATTATTTAGTTCTTCATTCATGCCGCAAAAATAATATTAAAAACCTTGGAAACAAATATTAAATTAAATGTTTCCGGAGTTTTTTACAAATAATGTCCTGATTATGCTGTTATGATACAAAATTCTTTAAGTCCTGATATACAGCAGGCAATAACAAGGAAATTAGTTGTTTTAAGCCTTTTTTGCACAGATAATACATACCATACCGGATTCCATATGCCGATCAAATCAATTATTTTACAACATTTTTATTTAGCTAAACGAGGCTTCGATTAGTTAGTTCAATATCACAGACCACCTAAAATCTCCCTGGACAGCTTCTTTTTCTTCATTCTTTAATGAATATAAATTAATGATTATTAACATCAAAAAAGATGAAAATGTTCAAAGCATTGTTATCAGATTTTAAAGGGATAAAATGATTACAAAAATGTAATTATTTAGAATTTGTTCGCTCTATAATCTCCATACACATTCTTCCGTTATGATAGGGACAGACCCAGTATCCTGCTTTATCGCCACTTCCGGTTCCACTGGATACATTGACAGAGCTGAACCATCCGCCATTCTTATAATCAATCAGGTGAGTTTTGATATATTTCCAGCAATTAATGGAATTATTCAGATATTCTTCATTCCCGGTAAGTTCGAAAGCATTCAGGTAACCAGTAACTGCCTCTGATTGAACCCACCAGCTTCGTTCACTGTTTATCCGGCCAGTTGAACTATTTTTTTCATAGATCATACTGCCATCGGGTTGAAGTCCTTCAGAAGCAGCCCCGACGATCTTTAAGCTTACATCCTTAACCCTTGACATCAAGGCAGGATCACCGAGTAAAGATGCTGCTTCAGTCAAAAGCCATGATGATTCAATATCATGACCATAGGAATCAGCATCTGATGTTCTGTTCCAGCTGCGGTCAGAAAAACATACAAGGTGAAATGTTTTCCGGTCGATTATTTTATTTAGAAATAGTTCTATAAGATTTCGTAATCTTGCACCAACACTATCATCAGGCCACACCCTGAAGAGTTCAGTGTACGCTTCCATGATATGCAGGTGGGTATTCATTGTTTTTTCATCTTTTTCCGATGCCTCTCCTATAAGAAGGTCATGTGAACGATGCCAGTCGCGTGTAAAAACCTCAAAATAACCGTTGTATTCCTTGTCCAGTGCATGTTTTTCAAATAATTCAAAAATATCCCTGGCTGTCTTCAGTGCTTCACTATCACCGGTTGCACGGTAATATTCTGCAAGACCATATATAAAGAAAGACTGTGTATAAATCTGCTTTCGTGTATCAGAAGGTTCTCCCTTTGGCGTTACGGACATATAAGCGCCTCCATATTTATTGTCGATGAAATGAGCCATGATGTAATCCTTTTCACGTTTCGCAAGCCGGAGATAAGCAGTATCTCCAAGGATCCTGTAGGCTGAGGAGAAGGTCCATAAAATCCTGGCATTCAGAATACCCCCCTTATCTTCATCGGGATACACCTTATTCTGTGCATCGACCCTTCCATAAAATCCTCCGTTAATATCATCCACCATAGTAGTCGACCAGAATGGTAAAAGGTTCTCTGTTAGATCAGACTTTACTTCCATCCCAAGCTTTTCAAGCCGTACCTTTGGACTATCCATTGCTGATTGATGGTTTTGCTGTGCATTGAGCGATGATGACATTAACATGATCGTAAGTAGAATAATGGAATTTTTCATAATCAGTAAGTTGCAGGTTTATTAAACGGCGTCCTGAAGTACCGGATTCTGTTGAATATGCAAATTACTAACAAAAATTGAAAATCCATGTAAAAGGCAAAGGCTGTTTTAAAAGATGAAAACCAATAACCGCTGAGTTCGCTAAGAACATACGCGAAGATCGCAAAGTGTTTAATGTCAAAATATTGCCTTTGCGTTCTTTGTGCCTGCTTTGTGATCTTTGAGGTTAAAACTTATTTTTGAGAAAGCCTCTTCCCTCTACCTTTGAATATATTTTAATAATTTATTCATTTCACAATATAAACCTGTTTACAAAATCCGGTGAAGGTGTCATGCAGATCTCTTTCCTGCCAAAAATACGGTACCGGTTCCTCGCAATTATATCGTAAAAAAAATCCCGGATGAAACGAGGCATAATGATGAAGACATAGAATACTCTCCATATCCCTCCAATATCTTTCAGAAGATGAAGGATTGCGCTGGATTTTAGAAATAATGCCTGGTCTGTTATGTAAACGACTGAATTTATATCATTTTCAGACAAACAAAATGCTTCCAGTAATGATTTTCCGGCTCCAGATTGCAAGGCAGCAAACCGTATCTCAGCCTGTTTGTCTTTTCTGATTATGAACATTACAAGCCTGTTGCACAAATTACAAACACCATCAAATAACAATATCGGACCGGAATGAGTCATAATTAGAAGACTATTGACAATAAAAATTGTTAGAAAAGAAAATTGCCAAAGAACTTAAAAGACTTTACAGACTTATCTTCTCCAATAACTCTGATTAATATTCTTAGGTAAATTCCTTACCGGTCGTTTATGGTTACCCCGCTGTTGTTTAGGTGGTTTGACCGGATTATGATCGATTAATGGAAACGGGTGTCCTTCAACAACCTGTATTTTTTTCAGGATTAGTTTTTCAATATCATGCAAATATGCTTTTTCATCTGCATCGCAAAATGAAATTGCCGTCCCATTCGCCCCTGCTCTGCCTGTTCTGCCAATACGGTGTACATAAGTTTCAGAGATATTTGGTATCTCATAGTTAATAACATACTCCAGATCGTCAACATCAATACCACGAGCAGCAATATCGGTTGCTACCAGGACGCGTGTTGTCTGCGATTTGAAATTTGACAATGCCCGCTGACGTGAATTCTGTGCCTTGTTACCATGAATTGCTTCAGCACTTATATTTCTCTTCTTTAGTACTCTTACAACTTTGTCTGCTCCATATTTAGTCCGCGTGAATACCAGCGCAGTTTTAATTTTATCATCCTTTAATATTTCAAGCAGCAATGAGCTCTTATTACCCTTATCGATAAAGTAAACAAATTGATTTACAATATCAACTGTCGAAGCAGATGGAGTAACCTCCACTTTTACAGGCTTAAACACTATTGATCCTGCGAGTTTAACTATTTCGGGAGGCATAGTTGCTGAGAAAAAGAGAGACTGTCTCTTTGTAGGTAAAGCAGCTATTATTTTCCGTACATCATGTATAAATCCCATATCGAGCATCCTGTCAGCTTCGTCAAGGACGAATATTTCAACATCTTTCAGAGTTATAAATCCCTGATTCATAAGATCAAGAAGTCTGCCAGGAGTTGCCACAAGGATATCAATACCTCTACGTAAAACTGCTGTCTGGGGATTCTGATTAACACCACCAAATACTGCGGTACTCGTCAACCCCGAATAACGGCCATAAGCAGTAAAGCTTTCGTCAATCTGAATTGCAAGCTCTCTTGTAGGAGTTACAATCAGACTTCTTATTTTTTTTCTTCTGTCGAATCCCTGGTTTTTGCTTAATAACTGTAAAATAGGAACAGCAAATGCAGCTGTTTTTCCTGTCCCGGTTTGAGCACAACCTATAAGATCGATCCCTCTAAGTATAACCGGAATGGCTTCTGCCTGAATTGGAGTTGGTATTGTGTATCCCTCTTCTTTTAATGATTTAAGAACTGGTTCGATAATGTTCAATGATTCAAATTGCATGTACAAATATTTAAATTTAAAAGTCCGGATTATTAAATTTATCGGCCGGATTGAATGGCGATAAAGGTAGTGTTTATTATCTTGAGTTTCAGGTATGTATTATAACAGACTGATTAATAAGGCTCTGATCTGACGACAGATGGTATCCCTGATCGTTCATCTTGCAATTTGCACCGCTTATAAATGACTAAAGTGAATGTTGCACAGTGATTTTTATACCCTCCTGATATGTAGTGGGTTTGAATTTAAATCGTTTTTCAAACTTTGATGAATCAAAGAAATAGTCTCTGTCATACTGATAAGTCATTTCAACCATCTCCTTAAGTACAGGAATGAACAGTCCCATTGTTCTGAGAAGCCATAGTGGGATGACAGACATACGGTTCTTCACATTCAGTTCATCTGCGAATAATCCGGACATCTCTCTTGCAGTCAGGGTATTTCTATCGGTCGGCATATGCCATACCTGGTTGAATGCATCAATTGTATTGCCTAAGATAGCTGTGGCCTTAGCGGCATCAGGTGTATATGTAAAAGAGTGTTTCCTGTCAGCATCAATAAACCAGTTTGCGGCCTTACCTTTATTAAGATTTTTGAAAATGATCTCCATAAGCAGGCTGCCTTTGTTCCCGGGACCATAAAAATCAGCTGACCGCGCTATCAACGCCATCAACCTGCCGGCTTTAACCTCCTCCATGATCATATCTGCAAGTCTTTTCCTGACCATACCCTTCCTGCTGGAGGGGTTAACAGGAGAGTCCTCTGTCATATGTGGTATTGCATCCATATCATACATGTAAACGTTATCGAAAAATACCAACCGAGAATTATATTTTTTACAGGCTTCTATAACAGCCTTCATCAACTTGGGCCAGCTCTCTTCCCACACTTTTATCTTATATTCCAGTCCAACTACCAAATAAACGACCTCGGACCCCTCAACGGCCTTATCAACCATTACCGGATCTAACAGATCCGTCTGTAACAACTCATCCGAATCATTCACTCTGACCGGGTTTCTGCTGACAAGCCTGATACTGTCAGTATAACTTGTTAATTCATGTGCCAAAACTGAACCTATTGCACCATTGGCACCAAGGATAGCTTGCATAATACTTTTCTTTTAAAAATTTTAATATTTCTTTGCCTGTACCCGTCTGGCTGCCTTGACAACGAGCGATCTTGGAGCAAATCGAACGGCATTTGCCAAAACTGAATTTTTAAAGCCATGAATGGCAACAGCCTTACCCTTTATCATAGCGCTATATCCATATTCAGCAACTTCCCTTGAAGTAGGAAATTTATTCCCTTTTATCGGGTTATTGTCCTTCATTGAAGCAGCAAGCTGAAACCCGCTTTGCGTAGCCCCAGGACAGAGAGCGGTTACAGTTATTCCATGTTCATGCACCTCATTGTTTATTGCTTCTGAAAAACTCAGAACAAAAGCTTTTGATGCAAAATAAACAGACATAGTTGGTCCCGGTTGAAATGAGGCAGTCGAAGCCAGGTTAAGGATCTTACCACTCTTCCTCTTGATCATATCCGGCAGGTACAGCCATGTAAGATGAGTCAGAGCAGTTATATTCAGATTAATCATCCTCTCCTGTTTATCCCAGTCGCTATCAGCGAAAAGCTTGTAATCACCGAACCCGGCATTATTTACCAGGTAATCAATTGTGATGTTTTCCCTATTAATTTCATCATATACCTCTGTTACAGAACCAGGAACTGAGAGATCCTTACTGATAATATGAACCTTAACATGATATTTTTCCTCAAGGTCCCTCTTCAGATCCGATAACTTGTCTTTGCTTCGTGCCACAAGCACAAGGTTGCCATTATTCTCAGCGTGTATCCTTGACAATTCATAACCTATTCCTCCCGAAGCTCCTGTAATGAGTGCAGTTTTGATCATATATTCAATAAACAAATATTCATATAATTTTCTATATTTGATAAACAGACTTAATGATGTAAAGTTCAATAATGCTGGTTAACGTGTAATGCGATATATATTTCTTATCGGCAGCACCTGCTGGCACTGTTTTTGTGAGGTATTTGTTACCTGAATTCATTCCTTAAAAGTGACGAAATAATAATATGTCATTCATAATAACATTAAATGAACCCGGACAATTTGTTAAACGATTCCCTCTCGTCCTGTTATGCATTCTTTTACTGCTGAACACCTTCCCTGTTCTTTCCCAGGAGATTGAATATTATGATGGCAAGATAATAAATTCTTCTACCGGGGATCCTGTGCCTTTTACAACGATTAAACTAAAAAAAAATGAACTGGGAGTTTATGCCAATGCCAACGGGGATTTTAAAATTATTCATAATCCTGATTTTAAGGATGACAGCCTTCAAATCACATGCATCGGTTATAGAGGACAGACTATTCCATACAATAATCTGAAGAGCGGAGAGATCAATAAGATATATCTCGATCAGTCAACGTATGGGCTTAACGAAGTGAAGATTGTAGCCAACAGGAAAATTCCGGGACCGTTAAGAATTATAGAGAGAGCTATCAGGAGGATAAAAGATAATTACCCGTTCATGCCATTCAGTTATATAGCATACTACCGCGATTATCAAAAGGAAAACGGCAATTACTTAAATCTGAATGAAGCAATTATACAATCACTTGACAAAGGTTTTGGGGTAGGATCGCTATCAAATCAATATCGAATGCTTGATTTCAGGATGAATAAAGACTTCCCCCGAATTAATATTACCCCATATTACCATCTTGATAATTCAGAAATCACCAGTAAGAATGAGAAATTTATTCCCATGGCGTCCCTGGGAGACCAGAACGGTAATGAACTATTCATTCTTATGGTACATGATGCCATACGAAACTGGGATCAGCTATCATTCTCTTTTGTCAACTGCTTCTCAGAAGATTTCATACTGAATCATTCATTCTCAGATCCGATTCGGGTTTATAATAATGATTTGTTGTTATACAGGATTAATTTTGAAGGCAAACAAAAAGTTATTGGAAAAGATTTGATGGTATCGGGGGCAATCTATATTCAACCAGAAGACTATTCAATACACAAACTTGAGTATTCCTGTTTCTATAATAATGATGATAATATTAAAAAGAGGATGTTCAATGTTGAGATAGAATATGGATACGAAAATACTACCAATTCACTCATGTATCTCAAATACATTTCTTTCAACAATATCTTTAACCTTGTCGATACTACCGACAATTCTTATTTCAGAGTAATGAAATCATATTGGAATCCCTCCGAATATTCAAAGGCTACTCTTGTTGTTGAGTTTAATAAAAAGATTGATCCTGAATCAATAAAAGGAAGGGCAAAATTCGATATAAGGATCAGAAATAAACCAAAAAAGATCAAGAGCATACAGGCTTCCGGGTACAAACTCCTTATCAGGCTAAGTGATAAGAAGATCAATAAGCTTACTCACAAATGTACAGTGGGGATCCGAAATATTAAGGCGGTTGATGGAAGTATCCTTAATCAGAGAAGAACCCTTGAACTTTACCAGTACAGGGAATTGTTTGTGCAGGAGTATAATAAATCAATACCACTTCAGGACAGCTGTTATCTTCAATACCTGCCTTTGGATAAGAACTGTATTTCAAAATATTCCGGGAAAGATAAATATTGGATGAATAGTCCTGAAAATATCAAATAAGAGAATTTTATTGAGTGATATAAGTTTAATATCATCATAAAAACATTTATTTTCAGCCACAGACATATTGATCAATACTAAAAATTCTAAAATGATCAGAAAATTTACAGTAACACTCTTCCTTGTTATATTATCCGGATTCTCAGTCTTCTTATCCTGTTATGGACAGAATTCACATGAGGCTGATTTCAAATCCTTTTTCGACAAATATGGTGTTGATGGATGCTTTGTGTTATACAACCAGGCCGGGAATGAATTCACCAGGTATAACCCGGCATTATGTGACTCAGCATATCTTCCTGCCTCTACGTTTAAGATCCCCAATTCAATTATAGCACTCGAGGAAGGTGTTGTTAAGGACACCGGTGAAATAATTAAATGGAATGGAACGGAATGGCCGGTAGAAGAATGGAACAGGGATCAGACCTTAAGCCATGCAATAAAATATTCTGTTGTATGGGTTTATTCAGAATTCGCCAGGAAGATCGGGATTGATAAATACAAAACATACCTGCATGATTTTGATTATGGAAATGAGAATCCCTCAGGCATCCCCGATAGATTCTGGCTGGCCGGCCTGTTAAGAATCAGTGCTAATCAGCAGGTTGATTTTCTCAGGCGATTTTATTACTACCGGCTTCCTGTTGATAAAAACACAATTGATATAGTGAAGAACATTATTATTGTTGACAAACAGGATTCCTGTAAATTAAGTGGCAAAACAGGAGGGGCTTTAATGACCGACAATGATTACATTATGTGGTTTGTTGGTTATCTTGAGAAGGGAGACAACAAGTGGTTCTATGCTATGAATTTCAAATCAGACAATTTTGCAAAAACAGCTAAGGCCAGGTATTTGATTACAAAAGATATTCTTCATTATCTTAAGCTGATGGATTAATCCGCTCATTCATTGTCTTGCAGTGATATCATAACTTAATATTATACCTTTGAACGTCAAAATAATGCAATTATGAAATTAAAAACAGCACTCATACTTATCCTGTCACTGGCTATATGTAATTTTGCCAATTCACAGGACAAAACAGCAACAGGAAAATTTAATAATCCCCTTTTAGGAGAGAATGTCTATGTTTTTAATCCTTCGATGAATATGTCTGATATACAAATAGTCCTGGATACTCTGTTTAACCGTCAGAAAGAAGGCAAAAGTGAATTTAATCATAACCGTTATGCAATTCTTTTCAAACCAGGACATTATGATCTCGATGTGAAGGTGGGCTATTACATGGAAATAATGGGTCTGGGTAACTCTCCGGATGATGTTGTAATCAGCGGTGCTGTCAGGTCAAACACAACACATGGAAGAAGCGTATTGACAAATTTCTGGCGTGCAGTTGAAAATCTGACTGTAATACCGGCAGATCGATCAACCAACATCTGGGGGGTATCACAGGCTGCCCCAATGAGGCGGGTACATATTAAAGGTAATCTTCAGCTGTTTGATAAAGGATACGCCAGTGGCGGCTTTCTTGCCGATTCAGAAATCGATGATACGGTTACTTCCGGCCCTCAACAGCAATGGTTTTCGAGGAATACGCGGTGGGCTGCATGGAATGGCGGTAACTGGAATATGATGTTCGTCGGTGTGGAAGGTGCACCTGCGGGAGAATGGCCGGAGAAACCATTTACAGTAATAGAGGAGACACCCCTCGTCAGAGAAAAACCTTATCTTACCACTTCTGATAATGAATTCTTTGTCAGGGTTCCTGCACTTAAAAAAAACAGTTCAGGACCTGACTGGATAAGTGGTAATAATACCGACAGACCTGTGCCACTTACCAGGTTTTACATTGCCATACCTGGAAAAGACGATGCTACAACAATAAACTCCGCCCTGCTTCAGGGAAAGAATATACTTTTTACTCCAGGTATTTATACCTTTGATAAATGCCTGCTTGTAACACATCCCGGTACAATTATAATGGGAATCGGGATGCCTTCACTTATGCCTTCTACCGGACATTCGGTATTTGATGTTGCCGATGTAGATGGAGTGACCATTTGCGGACTAACAATTGATGCAGGACCTGATAAATCAGAAACACTTTTTAATGTAGGAAGGCCAGGGTCCGTAAAATCGCATGCTTCAGATCCACTTTTCTGTTTGACATTTTCTTCAGGGTTGGCGGACCCTCAGCAGGTAGCTCCAACAGCTGTATGGTAATCAACAGCAATGATGTATGTGTGGATCATATCTGGCTCTGGAGGGCTGACCATGGAAATGGAGTCGGATGGGATGTAAACAGGTGTGCAAACGGTCTTATCGTAAATGGTAATAATGTTACAATCTATGGTTTGTTTAATGAACACTTCCAGGAGTATCAGACCCTGTGGAACGGAAATAACGGGAGAGTTTACTTCTATCAAAGTGAAATGCCTTATGATCCCCCATCTGCGGATGCCTGGAAGCATGGAGACGTTTACGGGTATGCATCGTATAAAGTATCTGATACTGTAAAAAGTCACGAAGCCTGGGGTTTAGGAATATACAATGTTTTTTACAGGGCCCCGATCATTGTTGATAATGCTATTGAGACTCCCACGGCAATAGAAAAAGATATTCATCACAAGATAATATTCTGGCTTAACGGAAATAAAGAGAGTATAGTCAAAAGTATAATCAACGGAAAGGGTGGCAGTGTGAGCTTCTCAAACAGAAAAGCCGTGATGAACTGATTCAACTTTTACCTTGCTGCACCAATCTGATACAGGAATCATACGGGATCAGTCGCCATAATTGCAGATCAGCAAAACCTGATTGAAAATGGTGATTAAAGTGTTTATGAGAAGGGTTTTACAATTTTTTGTCTCTGAATTCACTCATGTGGTCAGCAGTCTGTGTTACCAGTTTTTGAACAGCAAGACCATGTTTTATATCAGGAATAAAGCAATTGCTATCATTACCGGTCAGAAAAACATAATGAGCATGAACCATCGACCTCAACCAACCAGGAGAGACATGTCCTGACGGGAAACTTGTTATAGCACTGAAATTACTGCCAACCTCTCTTCTTGACCATAAGCCTGTTTCTTCTAGATAATACTCAAAGTAATCAGGCCTTACAGAAGAATACCTCAGCGAGCCATTTTCGCAATAGAAATCAAAACTCATCATATCACCTGTCCCCGAACTTATCCTGCTTGATGCTAATGTGCCGACAGCGCCGGAGTCCGGGTCAAAAAGTGTAATAAGGCTGAAAAGATCGGAACCAGGGTCCACATCATCAAAATGACCTCCCTGGAGGCCTCCATTTATAACAATGTTCTTTCCCAAAAAAGCTATCATAATACTAATGGCATGCGATCCCAGGTCTGCCATGGCACCTCCGTCAGGGGCAGGTGTCAAGCGTGACTGTCTCCTGTCACGGTACACTTTCTTCAGGTAATCACTATGGTAATACTTCAGTTCAAAATGTATCGGTCTACCCAGAATTCCTGACCTCCAGAATACAATAGCTTCCCTGATAGCCGGACTGAAAAGATACTGAAAGCCAACCTGTATACTTACATTCGGGTGGCTATCAGCAATTTTCTCAATAGCTCTTGCTTCATCTTCTCCTGAACATACAGGCTTCTCAAGATATATCCTGTTAACAGCCGGCATTTCCATAACAGCAAGCAAATGATCATAATGAACTTTGTTAGGACCGAGAATGAATACTGTATTAATATTATTGTCCTTAGTAAATTCCTCAAGATCAGATGATTCATGAAATTCATATTTTTTCATGAACGACTTCCTGTTTAGTTCCCTCGCTGAACAGACCCGGCTCAATTCAATATCAGGTGCATCGTCATAGTAATATCTTAATGAGTTCAGAGCGTAAACATGGGACCTGGCAATACTTCCGGCGCCTATGAATCCTATTACAACTTTTTCCTGATCCATGTTTTGAATATTTTAGTTATTATTCAAAAATATAAGATTTTTCCTACCTCATAAGGTACCTTATAATTTTAGTTTTAAATCCTGAATAAGGAGGATATCTCAACCATATATCAAAAAGGTTGGATTTGGCTAGAACAGATCTCATATTTGAAAATGTTTCAAATGACTTTTTGCCATGATACCTTCCTACACCGCTGGTTCCAACGCCACCATATGGAAGAAAGGGAGAGGCTATTTGCATCACAGTATCATTAACTGCAGCATTTCCTGACCGGGTATGTGCCAAAAACTCCCTGACAAGCCTCCTGTTATCAGAGAAATATAGGTCGCAAGGGGATTCGGGTTACTGCCAATTATCTCATATACCTCGGAGAAATCGTCAAATTCAATAACGGGTAAAACGGGACCAAATATTTCCTCCTTCATTATTGGGTCATCTGGCTTCACATCTGTAAGTATTGTTGGGGCAACATACTTATCATCGTCATTGACTTCACCACCCATAATGACTTTGCCATGGCTGATAAGTTCCTTTATACGATTGGCACTATTAGAGTTTATCATCCTGGCAAAGTCATTTGAATTTCTCAGGAGATTCTCCAAAGAACCTGACAATATATTTCATTATCAGCTCAAGAAACTGATCTTTAATTCTCCTGTCAATGAGAAGATAATCAGGACTGACACATGTTTGCCCGCAATTAATAAACTTGCCCCATGCTATCCTTTTAGCTGCAAAATCGAGTCGTGCATCTGCTGCCACTACGCAGGGATTCTTACCGCCAAGTTCAAGTGCCACCGGGGTAAGGTGCTCAGCAGCTTTTTTCATTACATGTTTGCCAACTTCCGGACTTCCTGTAAAAAAGATATAATCAAACTTCTGTTCGAGAAGATAGTCGCTAACCGAATGATCCCCATCAACAATAGCCACCAGTTCAACCGGCATATGACTGAGCAAGCGTTCCATCACCCTTGATGTGTTGGGAACCTGCCTGGATACCTTCAGGATAACACTATTACCTGCTGCCACTGCACCAATTAGTGGCAGGAAAGCCAGCTGAAAAGGGAAATTCCATGGGGACAATAACAGTACCTGACCAAATGGATAGGGCTTGATATAACTGTGTGACAGGAAGTGGACAATCGGGGTTCTTACCCTACGCTGGCGCGACCATCTCTTTACCTTTCGTATTGCATAATTCAATTCTTTCAGGACAAACCTGGTTTCTGTGGCAATGACCTCAAATTCAGGCTTATGGAAATCTTGCCACAAAGCATTGATGATCTCCTGCTCATGCTGCAAAATCAAGGAACGTAATTTTTTAAGCATTGCAACCCTGTACCTGACTTCTAATGACTTCCCGCTTGCAATAAATTTCTTCTGGGCTTTGATAATTAACCTGATTTCTTCTTTATCCATGTCTCTTCAAAAAGTTTTAATTGTTTTGAAATATCCGGAAACGCTGCCTCCAAATCCAGAACCAATAACTATATAATCGTAAACCATTAGAATGCAAATGAGGAAGTGCAGCCGTAAATATAGAAAGTCCCATTAATAATCATGCAAAGTATTAAAGATTATTATTTAGCACCCGAAGTGACAGGTTATCTTAACCTCGCTGGCGCGGATATATTATCCGTGCCGAACCTAAAATGATTGTCATGTATTGGAACTGAACAGGAGTACTTAAAGGCACCGATTTCATCTCGACAACTATGTATTTTTTCACAATTCGTGTAACACTTTTTTTATTATAAAGATTGTGACCTTTTTCTGATCTTAAAAACCCCCATCCTAGCCTTCCTCCAAGGGGGAAGGAACCTTACCTTTCCCCCTTGGGGGAAATTGAAAGGGGGTAAAAAGTCTCATAAAATGGAATAAATTTGTTACAAAAATACTGAAGTATAACATATACTATCGGGACGGCACCAGCGAAAGAAGGGCATACCTACGATGGCGCGGATATGTTATACTTGCCATATTGAATCATTGGCATCTAAAGCTTTTTTATCCTTAACGGACTTAATCAATTTTGTTTTATTTTTACAGTAATCAAATTTAAATAAACCGGGTCATGAAAAAACTATCAGTTATTTTTCCAGTGCTTCTGTCAATATTTGTTATGCTTCCTGTGAAGGGACAGGTTACTTCAGGCATAAAAACCGGATCAGCTCAAAACATTATAAGTGAAATAATAAAAAAAACTGGTAGTCCTGTGATTCCCAATACAGTCGATGTCATTAAGGAAGGTGATCCGAAAACAGAGGTCACCGGAATTATTACCTGCATGTTTGCAACCATGGATGTGCTCAGGCAGGCAGTTGAAAAAAACTGTAACCTCATTGTTGTACATGAGCCGCTATATTATAATCACCTGGATGAGACAAAACAATTCGCTAACGATCCGGTATTCCTCGAAAAGAGAAAATATATTACCGATAACAAACTGGTCATTTGGCGCTTCCACGATTATATACACAGCATGAAGCCTGATGGCATTATGTCGGGGATGGTCGCCAAACTTGGATGGCAGAAGTATATTGTAAATGGAAATATTAGCCAGTTTGTTCTTCCTGAAACTACGTTGTACGATCTGCTTAAATATCTCAAGGGAATTTTTCCGGAAAACTCATTCTACGTGGTAGGAAAACCAGATCTTAAAGTAAAAAATGTGAGACTGGCTCCGGGTGCTCCGGGAAGCATGTACCATATAAGACTCCTTGAAGATAAAAATGTAGATGTTGTTCTTGCGGGGGAATCGCCACAATGGGAAACTTATGAATATATGCGTGATGCTGTTGATCAGGGCAGAAAGAAAGCCATCGTTTTTCTTGGTCATATTACATCTGAACAGTCGGGTATGCACTACTGTGCAACATGGCTGAAAGGTTTTATCACTGATATCCCGGTATTTTATGTTGAAAGCGGCCCCTCTTTCTGGTCTTATTGATATCTGAATATGAAAAGAATACTTCTTGCCCTTGCTATTATTTTTGTTCTGTCATTGACACTCTTATCTGAAAATCATGCCAATCCACCAAAATTCCGGGTAATTGCTTTCTATAGTGCTAAAGACGACCGGGGACACATTAGCTTTGATCATGAGGCAAACAGATGGTTTGCCCGAATGGCAGAGAAGTATGATTTCATTTATGATTCCACCAGGGACTGGAATAATCTGAATTCTAAGTTCCTGTCCAATTACCAGGTTGTGATCTTTTTAGACACCCGGCCTGATTCTCTTACACAGAGAAGAGCATTCAGGCAGTATATGGAAAATGGTGGCGCCTGGATGGGTTTTCACTTTGCAGGCTTTGCCCTTACTCCTTCGGATTTCCCACAAGACTGGGACTGGTATCATAACCAGTTCCTGGGATCAGGTGAGTATAAAGGTAATACCTGGCGTCCCACATCAGCGATATTGAGGGTTGAAGACAGGAATCACCCCACAACAAAAAATCTTCCTGCCACTTTTGTGGCTGCCCCCAATGAATGGTACAGCTGGAAGAATGATTTAAGTAAGAATCCTGATATAGATATACTATTATCAATTGATTCTACAAGCTTTCCTCTTGGAACCGGTCCCAAGCTATACGAGATATGGCATAGTGGATATTATCCGGTTGTCTGGACCAATAAAAAGTACAGGATGATCTATATAAACATGGGCCACAATGACATCGACTATGAGAATAAGACTAACAAAGAACTGTCCTATACCTTTGTCAATGAAACACAGGACAGGTTAATACTGGATGCCCTCTTTTGGCTGGGAAAGAGAGACTGAGAGACAAAGAGATCTGGACAAGAACGGGGCTTTTGAATGTTGATATAATCTAAATAATAATAAATCTGGATTACGATGCTAAAATATATTAATATCATTCTTTTTGCCGGCATGATAGTGATGAATTATCTTGCCAACGCACTTCCGCTGAACCATAAGACTACCGGTGAGTTATCCGATGCTCTTCCAAATCTTTTCGTCCCTGCCGGTATAACATTTTCAATCTGGGGTATTATCTATCTGCTTTTGCTTGTATATTGTATCGTACAATTTACCGGGGCAAACCAGGTTGTTATTACGTCAATCAGCTGGCTCTTTGCCCTAACGTGTGTACTCAATGCCTTATGGATACTATGCTGGCATTACCAGAAACTAGCTCTTTCTCTTCTCGTGATGCTTGGCATCCTGGTCTCCCTGATCTACATTAACATGTTAATAAAGAACCTGCCATTAGGAATAATCAAAGCTTCATTTGGTATATATCTGGGCTGGATATGCATTGCCACAATAGCAAATGTAACTGCTCTACTGGTATATTATAGCTGGAACAGGTTTGGTTTGACGGAGGAGACCTGGACTATAATTATGATCTCTGCAGGTGCCATAATAGCAGCACTGGCACTGTATCGTCTGAACAATCCATATATTGGGATATCGATAATCTGGGCTTTTATTGGCATAATAATAAAACGACAGGGTGACTACCGATCCATTGTCATAACATCCGGTATTGCAATTATATTGGTAGCTCTTATTATGGTTACTACCTTTCTTAAAAAGATAAGCGCATAATATAAGACAACCCAGGGCAACTAGTCATTAACAGACTACTTCTTTGATCCGGTAATCATCGTATCAAACCAAAGTTAAAGGCACCTGTGTTCAGCACTCCTCTTACCCTTATCCATAATGTGACAAACGCCTCGGTAGCTCTTGATCCGCTTATATCACCAAGATCGATGATACTCTCTTCTTTCCATCCAAACTCTTTCAGGAGTTTTTTTACCACATCCTTTGCAGCCATATCATTTCCTGAAATAAAATTGATATGGTTGCCATTACCAATCATGTTAGGGTTTACCATCAATCCGCACCACATAGTATTCAGAGTCTTGACAACCTTTGCTTCCGGGAATGTCTTCTGGATCTCTTCAGCCAGTGAAGAGGTATTGTTCAACCCGGGTAGCAAAGTTGGTGGCATACCTTTGCTGAAATCAAGAGGATTGGAAATATCCACAAGTACTTTTCTTGATAGATTTTTCTCTCCCGCCATGATCAATGCAGTAACTGAACTGGAGCCATTTGTTGCATTGAAGACTATATCACCGAATGAAGCCGCTTCGAAAAAAGTCCCCAGTTTAACTGTAATGTTTTGGTTGTGCCATTCACCAAATGGAGGATTGCCATAATTATCTTTCGTAGTAGCTGCAAGTTTATCCATCACATTACGGGTTCCCATCATAACTTCATAATTTAACTCTGTCAGCTTGGTTGCTATCGTCCGGCCAACGGTTCCGGTTCCAATGATACCTGCTTTCATAATCGTATATATTAGTTGATTAAAATGATTGGTTATTTTAAGTGATCCTTCAGGATCATCTCCTATGCAGGTACAAACTGATAAATTGCTTTTTTGTTCAGCAAAACACAGGGCTAATATTGGAATTCAACCCCTCCGGGGTTGTGTTCCGATGTATGTATTCAACCACAGATGTAACTGTGGTAATCAACAAACCACATCACAACCCCGGAGGGGTTGAATAAATATTGACATAAATTTCCTGAAATTAATTTTAAACAGAACAATTTGTAACTTTAACTGAATTAACACAGCCTGAACAATCAAATAATACAGCATGTCATGATAACAAAAACCGTCAAATCTTCCATCTTCATTCTATTGGTATTAATAACTTATTTCTTTAATGCACAGCCAGTTTCAGCACAGGTTAAAATCCATGAAGAGCAATGGACGATCCCTACCTATATGGTAGCCCCTGCTGATAAAAATCCCATGTTCTTTAAAGGAGAATCTTACCAGGGTGCTTCAAAATACATCTATCCCTATGCAATGAATGACGTCATCTCAAATGAAGAGTCTGACAGGCAATGGAAAGCATTAATACTTGAAAATGAATATATTAAATTATGTATTACTCCCGATATCGGAGGCAAATTATATTATGGAACTGATAAAACCGACGGTTATAATTTCATATATAAGAATGACGCGGTCAAACCATCCAATATAGGTATGCTTGGTGCCTGGGTATCAGGCGGTATTGAATGGTGTGTCATTCATCATCACAGGGCATCCACTATGCTACCGGTCGATTATGATATGAAAGAGAACAGCGACGGGAGCAAGACCATATGGATAGGTGAAACAGAACTTCGTCACAGGATGAGATGGACCATCGGAATTACTGTTTATCCCGGCAAATCATACTACTCGGCTGATGTTAAGATAATCAACCAGACACCTTATACAAACACATTCCTGTACTGGGCAAATGTGGCAGCACATGCCAATAAAGACTACCAGGTAATTTTTCCGCCAAGTGTAAATGGAGCAACATATCATGCCAAGAACAGCTTCACCAGATGGCCGGTATCCACTGAAATCTATAATGGATACGACTTCACTAAAGGGGTGGATCTGAGCTGGTGGGTAAATTCAGTAAGCCAGGATTCATATTTTGCCTGGAATATGAAAGAGGATTTCATGGGGGGCTATGACCATGGCAAAGATGCCGGCACAGTTGAAATTGGTGATCATAACATAGTTAAAGGAGCAAAGCTATGGGAATGGGGTTCAGGTCCACAAGGTCAGGCTACTGAAGCGCGTTTAACTGATAATGCCGGCCCCTATGTTGAGATTATGACCGGGGCCTTTTCTGACAATCAGCCCGACTACAGCTGGATAAGGCCATATGAGGTAAAGACCTTCCGTCAATACTGGTACCCCGTTAAAGATATTCAGGGTTTTAAGAATGCCAACCTTAACGGTGCCGTTAATCTTGAAAAGAGAGAAGGCAATATTGCTTTCCTTGGATACTATTCAACTCAGGAAATAAAAAATGCGAGGATAATTTTGCGGAAAGAAGGCAAGATCATATTTGAAAAGACAACTGAGATTTCACCTGAAACAGCTTTTACTGCTTCACTGAAGATTGAAGGTACTTTTGAGCCTTCCGATCTCTCAACTGAAATGATCAATGCGGATAACAACGAGGTACTTGTTTCATATAAACCCGTTGAACAAAAACCTGCCGTGAAACTGCCGGAAACGGTAAAAAGGCCTCCCCTTCCAAAGGACATTGCAACAGTAGAAGAACTGTTCCAGGAAGGAAGTCGCATCCAGCAATTCTATAATCCGACACTTAATGCAATGGATTATTTCACGGAGGCTCTCAAACGTGATCACTTTGATATAAGGACCAACACTGCCGTTGGGAACATATACCTTAAAAATGGAGATTATAATACTGCAAAATGCTATTTCTGTCATGCAATACACAGACTGACAAATGATTACACCAGGCCATCCAACTGCGAGCCGCTCTATCTGGAGGGACTAACACTGAAAGCGCTTGGTTTGTATGATGATGCAATTGATACGCTTTACAGGGCAACATGGGATTACGCGTGGCATTCAGCTGCTTACCTCGAACTTGCAAGAATATCTTGCATACAGGGTAATTTTAATAAGGCGCTCGAACAGGTTAATGAATCATTATCCACCAATACTAAAAACAATTGTGCCAGCGACCTGAAAGCATCAATTCTCAGAAGACTTGGTGACCCGGGCGGAGCTATGGCTATATTAAAAAATACAATTGAAAATGATCCTCTTGATTTCAGGGCAGGCAATGAGAGTTACCTGTTGGCTGTGGCAATGGGAAATAAAATGAGCGAAAAAATATTGGCTGACCTTAACAGGAAAATGAGGAATTATGATCAGAATTATCTTGAGCTTGCTGTTGGATATCTTAACGATGGGCAACCGGATGAAGCAGAAGATGTACTTTCCCGTTACAAAGGTAAGAGCCAGATGATAAGCTACTACCTTGGTTATCTCCAGGATATGAAAGGTAATAAAAGTGATGCTGACAAATTCTTTAATGAAGCATCATCTATGCCTGTGGATTATGGATTCCCCTTCAGGCTCGAATCGGTTAAAGTGTTGGAGCTTGCCTCAGAATATAATCCGGAAGACTCCCGTCCGTATTATTACCTGGGCAACCTGCTATATGATAAACAACCTGAGAAAGCAATAGAGTATTGGGAGAAAGCTGTAAAATATGAACCTTCGCTTGCCATAGCCTGGAGAAATCTTGGGTGGGGCTATTACCATTACAGCCAGGACCTGGTTAAGGCAATTAACGCCTACGAAAAAGCCATGTCGTTCAAAAAAGATGATCCTGTTTATTATGCCGAGCTGGATCCACTGTATGAGATGACCAATACTCCCGTTAAAAAAAGGCTTGAACTTTTTAAAGGATCTGATGAGATAGTCAAAAAACGCGATGACTCTTTTGTGAGAGAAATGATAGTCCTCAACCTTGCCGGTGAATACGAAAAAGCCGTTAAGGCCCTTAACAAAAGTACTTTTCATTTCAGAGAGGGAAGCTCCAGAGTGCGGGATATAAGTGTGGATGCACACCTTCTTTATGGTATAAGATTTATGAAAGATAAAAAGTTTAATCAGGCTCTTGAACAATTTCTTTCATTAACATCGGATGGTTCCGGTTCCGAAAATCAGAGTGATTCAAGAAGTCCTCAGATCTATTATTTTATTGGCAGGGCTTATGAAGCATTAGATCAAAAGAAAAAGTCACTTTCATTTTATGAAAAATCTGTTAGCCAGGAACTCAGATATACAAGTTACATTAAGTATTACCAGGGATTAAGCAATCTGAAACTGGGTAACAAGGATAAAGCTGAAAATATATTCAACTCGCTCATTGAAGAGGGAGATAAGATCATAAAACAGGGATCAGAGTCTGATTTCTTTGCCAAATTCGGAGAAAGAGAAGCTGAAAACTACCGCTTATCCAATGCATATCTTCTCAAAGGACTTGGTTATAAAGGACTTGGTAAAACTGAAGAAGCTGATATGAATTTAAAACAGGCAGTCGACCTGTCAGCAAGTAATCTCTGGGCAAATGCTGAGCTAGAATAATATCCAGGTATATAAATTAACTGATATACTGATATATAAGTATTCCCCACGAAGACTCGACATGAGACCTTGAGGATGAATACCGGTATGACCAAACACTAATTAGCTACCTGATAACTATAACATTAATCATCAGATTCTGAGATAATCGGTCTGATTTTAACTGTATATCTATACAGTTCAGGCATAACCTGGTACGCAGGAAAGACAGAGAGTGCAGTACAACCCACACCGCTGGTTGCATAGTCAAAGTTAAATGTAATGCCATCAAATGGATGTAGCTGGTATGTATACAGGGCTTTGGTAAGATTATCTGTGGAATACTCCTGGGCGTTGAAATTAAAGAGTTTATCTCCTGTGAACTCAAGTCCTGTACCGGTGTCATCTGTCAGTCTTACCCACCTGTTATCACATCGTAATCCGTAATCCTGGGGGATAAGGTAGGGTTCATACATGTCAGCGACAGTTGAATGATAAATGCCTGTTTTATAACCGGATTTTCTATCGGGATAGTTCTCCTGAGGGCCTCGTCCGTACCAATCAACATTTTTCAGATTCTTATTCATGATCCAGTCCACGCCAATACGTGGCAGCCAGGAAGGCATATCTCCATCGGGATTTATCGTATGTTCAATTGTCATTACCCCATTACCCTGGATGGTATATACGTAGTGATTCAAAAAGGCTCCCCTCCTGTTTCCAAGCATTGTCACATTCCTTACATCCACAACCACCTTCTCATTGTCGATAACCCGGATAGCAAAACGGTCTGTATCAGTCTTAAGTTGATCAAGACCTGATGAGTACCATTCAGTTGAGACCGTACGTCCATATCCATTCACAAAATGCTTCTTGTTGGCTGACCAGAAACCCCATTCATCAGTTTCATTTGCAAGGGGAGCTCGCCATACATTAAGGACTGGTCCTCTTTTGACAATCTCTTTGCCTGCAACCTTTACAGAAGCAAGGGTACCTGAATTCCTGTCAAAAGTGTATTCAAAGTCCTTACCTGAAATGATTACCTCCTGTCCTGTTTGAGTTACATCAGGAGCAGCATCGACAGGAGCTGATGATAATACTTCAGGTTTTGACCAGGGTAGTTCCATCTGATCCCAGGCAATCTCAAATCCAGGTTCAGCCCACTGTGTCTTTTCTTTTTGCCTGTAGCTTAACAGCAACCTGTATTCAATATTACTTCTGAGCTCAGGCCGGGTAATTGGCAGTTTCACCACGGTTTTTTTCTGGGCTGGAAGGTCGATCGTTAACTTACCACTCTCAATAACTGTACTGTCCCCATAGAGAGTCCATACTGTTTCCAGACTGTTCAGGTTCGTGAAAAGATACCTGTTGGTTATTTCTATTTCATTTCTATCAGCACTCAGTAGTTTTGTACTTACAGGTTGTGCGGATTTTTTCATCTGCCACATCTCGGGCTGAGGTCTTCTGTCGGGCCATATAGCTCCGTATGTCCTGGCTCCAATTCCATAACTGTAAAATGTGCCTTTCTCCGTTATATTCTCAAAGTCAAGCCATAACGAGGCCTGTTTTTTTATTACATCCGAAGGCTCTTTGAGATCTTCAGACGAAACAACCTTATTAAATATTCCAACCTGATCTATTATTGCGTCTGAAATATAGACAGAAGTCTCCTGACCATGCATCTCAGCATCACGTCCGATATTAACAGGATAAGGAGTATTGAGAATATTTCCTGTTACAGGTAATGTATTACTGTTCTTGTCGTCAATGGAAAGCAAAATAGCTTTTCCATCATATTTTGCCACCACATGATGCCATTTATTTTCCCAGTCGGCAGGCAGAGGTACTCTCACCTTATACTTTCTGTCGGTAGTAAGATAAAACTCGAGGGAATCTTTCTTTAGCTGGTGAATTCCGAACTGCCAGCTGCCTTTGGTGATAAGCGTTCCTGAAGAATAGCTCAGTGAACGAGGAAAAACCATCATTGTAAGTGTAAGTTTGTCCCCATGTATTTCGAGAGAAGAATCACGATAAACTTCAACCCACTGATCATGCCCGTTCAGATCGATGCCTTTTCCATCTGAACCCGGTACCAATTTAGCGCGTCCCATTATATCAACCTGGACATCATTACCAGAACTATCTGCAAGTGATCTTACGCTTTCTTTTAACCCGGTACTCACAAAATCCCATATAGCACCGCCCATGCTTCGCGGATGGTTATAGAATATGTCCCAGTAATCATCCAGAGCTCCACCCCCATTGCCTGTCACAGCCAGGTATTCATCAAGGAATGAAGGACGTGGATCGACACTCTCGGGAACAAGCATAACATCTGTAAGAAGATTGAACAACTTCGGATAACGCGGACCTATTATCTCTTCGCATTTATGAGAGAAGGCATTACCTCCATACATCCAGTACCGGGTAGTATCATATTTTTTACCCTCATCTATAACCGAACATATATTGTCGCCCTCACCGCTCTCATTACCAGCACTCCAGAACAGAACTGAAGGATGATTTCGGTCGCGCAAAACCATCTTCCTGGCTCTTTCACGGTACATCCCCTCCCACTCCTTGAGATTGCTGACATATTGAGTAGCATGCGATTCGTCGCCTGTTTCATCAACAATATAAATGCCATACTCGTCGGCCAGCTCAAGATATCTGTTGACCGGAGGATAATGAGATGTCCTGACACAATTGATATTAAACCTCTTAAGAATATTGAAGTCTTTCCTAATGGTCTCTTCATTCATGGTGTGACCAAGCTCAGGGTGCTGCATATGGCTGTTTATGCCGTTCAGTTTTACAGGTACCCCATTCAGGTAAAATACCTGGTGCCTTATCTCCGTTTCCTTAAAGCCGATCTTACCGGAGATAACTTCTGAAGCTTTACCGGAAGGATTAATCAGCTCAAATACAATGGTATATAGATTAGGGTATTCTGATGACCATTTATCAGGGTTCGTAATATTATCGGACAATTTTACCACCTGTTTATCGCCTGAAGGTATAGAGAATTTGTCCGATGTAAGTGTTTTTACAGGTTTCAAATTTTTATCATAAAGTGTCGCCCTTATCATATAATTTGCTTCTGCGGCTTTTCGGTAATCATATACATCTACTGACAGGTCAAGACGTGCATCTTTGAATGACTCATCCAGATCCGTAACAGCATGCCAGTCAAACATATGAGTTGGTGTTGTTGCGTACAGCCAGACATCATCAAAAATTCCGGCAAGGCGCCAGTAGTCCTGGTCCTCGAGATAATAACCATCGGAGTATTTATAAACATTTACAGCAATAGTGTTCTTTCCTGTTTTCAGATATTTCGTAATATCATATTCGGCTGGTTCCTGGGCACCTTCATTATAGCCAACCTGTTTTCCGTTTATCCATACAAAAGAGGCTGATGCAGTCTTTTCCATCCTGAGAAATACCTCTTTCCCTTTCCATGATGATGGAATATTGAAAGTTCTCCGGTACGATCCTGTCGGGTTATATTCCCGGGGAACATGCGGAGGGTCAGCCGGAAAAGGGGTTGATACATTTCTGAAAAGCGGGTCACCATATCCCTGCATCTCCCAGTTGGATGGCACATGTATGGTATCCCATGTCTTATCATTAAAGTTTTCCAGGAAAAAATTTACCGGTGTTCCTTCAGGTGTTTCAGCAAAATGAAATTTCCACCTGCCATTCAGGGAGATCTTACTTTTGGCTTTTGCCTTGTTGTTTTTCAGAGCTTCATCCACTGTGTTGAAGGGTACCAGCAGAGCATGTCCCTGCACCTGATTCAGCTCAAACATTGAGGTATTCTCTATATAGTTGTAAATATCTGAAAGGAAAGGTTTTTCCTGGGCCGAAATAGATAATGAAACAACAATTGAAATGAGAAGGAAGATTGGTCTTTTCATGTTTTATGGTTTATAGCTGGAAATATACATAAAATAATAAAACCTGACCCTTAATTCCGTCAGCTAAAACCGACAGCAATTGAGGTTTAACAAATAAAATACTTACTCAGACAGAATAACTAACTATTTCGTTGTATATTTGATATTGATCAAAACAAAAATTGAAAGTCATAATAATTGAATAAGCGAATTGATGCTACAATATAGATACCATATGCAAAAACCCCGATAATATGTTTAAAAATTATATTAAATCAGCCATTCGTTTTCTGAAACAAAACAAGATATTTGCAGCTATAAATGCATTGGGACTTTCAATTGCATTAGCCGCTTCTTTCATCATTCTGCTATTCATAATAAATGAATTAAGCTATAACCACTGTCATAAAAAAAGAGCAAGAGTTTTCAGAGTACTCAACTATTATGTCGATTTTAAAATGACAATGTCAGGAACACCGTATGTTCTTGCTTCTTCTCTAAAGGAAGAGTTCCCACAAATTGAAAAAGCTGCAATGGCAAGATATTTAAGAGGTTTCACTTTGAAGCTTAAGGATGAATCTATAGGTGTCCAGAATGCCATTGCTACAACTTCTGATATTTTTGACATTTTTACTATTCCCATCATATGGGGACCAGATAATCAGGATCTGCTGGAAGATCAAAACTCACTTGTTCTCTCACGGGATTTGGCCGATAAATTTTTCCCCGGTCAAAATCCGGTTGGAAAAGAAATTATGGGAACTGTTGACAATGCAGAACATGTTTTCGTTGTAAAAGCCGTTTTTGAAAATATTCCCGAAAACTCTACCTTCAGAGCACAGTGTCTTGTTAACAGCAGATGGCCCCTTGAAGATCTTAATAAAGCTTTTAATATAACCAATGCCGACAAGAATTGGACCATGAATTTTTGGATAACATGGGTATTGCTCTCAAAAGATTGTGTCCCTTCATCACTCGAAAACCAGTTCAGGGCATTTGAAATAAAAAACATCTCTGAAAAACCAGTATACCAATACTCACTTCAGAACTTATCAGATGTTTATTTACATTCAGAGAATGTTGCAAATACAGGAATAAGTGGAAACATAAAAAACATAAGGCTGTTCTCTGTTATTGCACTCATAATTGTCCTGATTGCTGCCATTAATTATATAATTCTTTCAACAGCAGTGTCTACTGCCAGGGCTAAGGAGATAGGCATAAGAAAGACATACGGCGCAGGAATCCAAAGTATACGAAATCAATTGTTCAGCGAATCTGTATTACTTGCAGTTTTAGTTTTGCCCGTAGGACTGATTCTGATGTGGTTTGCTTTACCTTTTGCAGGGAAATTGTTCCAGACACAACTACATATTATAAATTCAAATATCCTTATATATATCCTTGTTTATCTGGCCCTTACCATATTTATTGGTGTGGCATCAGGAATTTATACTTCTTCCTATTTATCCCGGATAAAGATCATCAATGTTTTAAAAAACATATCGCGGAATGGCAAAAAGAAGCCACTTGTTCGTTCCGCTTTAATTATTATCGAACTGATAATATTCTGCTCATTTGTTTCAGGAACACTAATAATAAATTCACAATATAAATATGCACTGACTAAGGATCCGGGATATTATAACAAAGACATCGTTTTTATTAACCTTGGTCGTGATTTCAAAGGATATTCAGCTTATATAAACAGTATCAAATCAAACCCGAATATCATCATGGCTGGTGGAGTAATGGATGAATTACCCATGCAGGGAAGTATGTCGTCAATGTATCCGCATTTTCAAAATAAAGATGTTAAGGTACAGGTGGAAGGTATGGCTGTTGACTACAATTTTCTGAAAACAATGGGTATACCATTCATATCGGGCAGGGATTTTTCACCCGAATATGGAAGTGACCTCACAGGTTCTGTTATTCTTAACCAGACTGCAGTTAAAAATCTTGGGATTACTGATCCGCTTGGAAAGACATTAGGGAATAGGACAATAGTGGGAATTGTAAAGGATTTTAACCTTCATTCTATCCGGTCCGATATACCACCTCTAAGCATCACAATGACAGATCGCTATATTATGCAGGTTGCTGTTCACTATAAACCCGGGACATTAAACAGCATACTCCCGATGCTTGAAAGTGAATGGAAAAAGGCTGCACCGGACAGGCATTTCAATTATCTTACTATTGAAGATCTGCTAAAAGAGATTTATTCTTCAGAAAAAAATCTGACCACCATTGTTGCAATTTTTGCAATCTTTACAATGATCATTGCTGCTTTTGGGCTATTTGGTCTGACTTTGTTTGTTGCAAAAACCAGGACTAAAGAAATCGGGATTAAAAAAGTATTTGGGAGTTCCGGTAGATCAATTGTTTTTTCCTTCCTGTTGGAGAACCTTTTACTCGTGTTTACGGCTGCTCTTATCTCTATCCCGATAACTCTGTATATTATGACCAGGTGGCTTAAGAACTTCGCATATAAGGCTAATATAGACTGGTGGGTATTTGGAATAGCTTTTTTGATCGCTGCCATAGTCGTACTATGTACAGTTTTATTCCATTCATATAAAGCATCCCGTATTAATCCTGTTAATGCCCTGAGATATGAATAGTAGCCCCGGATTGAAATCCGGGGCCAGAAAAGGTGAGGGCTAAAGCCCATTGATTGTGTTGTCCTAAACCCCGGGTTGAAACCCGGGGTCAGTGGTACGATCACCAGTTCCGGGTTACAGCGCAGGGTAAGTAGCATGGGGCTAGTGGTACGATTTTTGTTGACATCTATATTAACAACCATTGTTAACCTCTTCCTGATATGAAAATCTTTTATCTGACCTTTTTAGAGCTCGCCTTCTTCTCCATTCTGCCTTTATCAGGAAGCCCTTCAGCGGATATGGATACTGCTTCTGCTTCAAAGGATTCCCTGACTTTTATAGAAAAAGTCTATCTCCATGTAGACCGCGACAGTTATTTCCCCGGTGATGATATATGGTTCAAAGCTTATCTTGTCGATGCCGCTGACAGGTTTCTGACAGATCACAGCATAAACCTTCATGTGGAACTGATATCTCCCGATCGTAATATTATTGAAAGTCGCATTGTAAGACTGGAAAACGGACTGGGAAACGGTGATTTCCATCTCTCTGAAAAGCTCCCTTCAGGTAAATACCGTCTCAGGGCTTATACCAACTATATGCGTAATTTCGGAAAGCAACTTTTCTTTAAAAAAGACCTTAATATTATTAATACTACAGATGCGCAGAGAACTTTCTCAGACAGTATAGGCTATATTGTAAACAGACCCGATATTGCTTTCTTTCCAGAAGGAGGCTCTCTCGTTGGCAATGTTCTTTCCCTAGTCGCTTTCAAAGCCGTCGATCAATATGATCACTCCGTAGATTGTTCGGGTGTGATCTGTTCTTCAGCCGGTGATTCCGTAACTAGTTTTGTAAGCACCCACATGGGAATGGGTACATTCCTGATTCAGCCTCTGCCTGGTATGAGATATTATGCCATAATAAAAAACCAGAAAGACGATACATTAAGATATGTGCTGCCGCAGGCTTTCGGAACAGGCATTGTTATGAATGTAGCCCGCAACTTGAACCAGAAACTGACAATAATATTCAGGACCAATGCATCTACTCTCCCCCTTCTGGAGAACCATGACCTGACGATCAAAGTCTCAGCACGCGGAAATCCGTTTAAGGAGTACACTTTCAGAATGAACTCTCTGAACAGCCTGTTCACCATGCCGACCGATGATCTGCCAGACGGAATAGTAACTATTACTCTGGCAGGTGTGGATGTTATGCCACTTTGTGAAAGACTGGTATTTATCAGTAACAGTGAAGAAGCGAGATTAAAGATTGAAACGGATAAAAGTGAATACCACCAGCGCGATTCAGTAAATATTAAATTATCACTATTTACTGAATCCAGATTCTTTCAGGATGCTAATATCTCACTGGCGGCAACCAATGATCTCTTCATGGATGACCCTGAAAGTTATCGCACAGATATTACTTCCTGGTTCCTTCTTGAATCTGATGTTAAGGGTAATGTTGAGGAACCTGCATATTACTTTGATCCATCCAATGCCAGCAGGCTGAAAGATCTAGACATACTGCTGTTGACTCAGGGATGGCGCGATTTTAAATGGAAATACACAGGTCTCCCATATCCTCCTGAATATGGTTTTTCAATCTCCGGCAAAATAAGAAAAAAATTCTCCAAAGCACCAATAGAGAATGCAACTGTAACCATTGGATTTTTTGATAAAGGCAAACCATTGATCAGGTATTTACCTGCTGATACATTTGGCCACTTTTCCCTGACAGGTATAGATTTAACCGGCAATGCTGTGATAATTGCAAGTGTAGCGGATGAAAAAGACAAACTAAAAGGATGGCTGATCCTTGATTCATCACAATATTCCACTCCAAAAATCTCAGAGACAGAGAATACAACCAGGTACATCAGGCTTAATGACGAAAAACCTACTGAAAAACAATTGCCTTCTTTTATCCAGTATGCTGAATTCAGTACTTCACTTTATAAAAAATACAAACTATCGGATACCATCAGACCCGGTGAAGTGAAAATCACTGCCAAACGTCAGACACCTGTAGAAAAAGCACGTTCAGAAAGTCAGCATTACTTAAGGTCAATCTGGGTTGATCAGGAATATGAAGTGACACCTATTTCAAAAACCTATGTCAATGTCGGCAGACTTTTACAAGAAAGATTCTTGATCAAACCTCCAAAACAATTTATTCCAAAATCTGCAGCGACAGATAATAAAATCTCATCCAGCAAGCAGAATGATATGCAATCGAAATTTTCAGAATCAGTCAGTCAACAACAAGGGGGTGGAGGTCAGGTAAGAATCGAACCTATTATTATGCTGGACGGTGTTGAGGTCGGATGGGCTGGTATTGAATCCATCCCGATTGACTGGATAGCCAGGGTAGATTATGTCAAGGGGCGTAATGCTGAGCTTATATGGGGGGTCAGGGGAATGATGGGGGTGATTTCAGTGGTTCTCAGGTCCGATCTGTTCGATAATGCTAACACTGTTTATCACTCTGTAAGAAAAATATTTTCCGGATTCAGTGAACCTAGAATCTTCTATTCACCCAAACATCATACAAAATTAGAATCAGATTATAAGCCTGATCTTAGGAATACATTATTCTGGGATCCTGATATAAAGCTGGGACAGGGAAGAGACACTACGCTTATTTTTTATAATTCCGATAACTCGGGATCAATATTGATAAAAGCAGAAGGGATAACCGATAAAGGGGTGCCGGTCACAGGAACAAAAGAATATAAAGTAAGATAGATCCCTAACCCCGGGCTTCAGCCCGGGGTTGATGACCACCCAACATGATGGGCTTTAGCTCTCACTTTGCAACCCCCGGACTTGCGCCTTCGCCAAGGCTTCGACAGCACCGAGAAAGTCCGGGGTTAGTGGTACGATTTTTGTTGATCTTTAGACTAACAACCAAGGTTAACCTTTCCCTGATATGAAAGTCTTCTGTCTGACCTTTTTAGAGCTCGCCTTCTTCTCCATCCTGCCTTTATCAGGAAGCCCTTCAGCGGATACGGATACTGCTTCTGCTTCAAAGGATTCCCTGACTTTTATAGAAAAAGTCTATCTCCATGTAGACCGCGACAGTTATTTCCCCGGTGATGATATATGGTTCAAAGCTTATCTTGTCGATGCCGCTGACAGGTTCCTGACGGATCACAGCATAAACCTTCATGTGGAACTGATATCTCCCGATCTTAATATTATTGACAGTCGCATTGTAAGACTGGAAAACGGACTGGGAAACGGTGATTTCCATCTCCCGGAAAAGCTTACATCAGGTAGATATCATATAAGGGCATATACTAACTATATGCGCAACTTCGGTAACCAGTTATTCTTCAATAAAGACATCAATATTATTAACTCATCCGATGCAGTTAAGACATTCCAGGATACAGTGAGCTACAGTGTCACCAGACCCGAGATTAGCTTCTTCCCGGAAGGAGGTTCACTGGTTGACAGTGTGCCTTCAGTTGTAGCTTTCAAGGCTGTTGATCAACATGGATTATCAGTTAATGTCTCGGGTCAGATATTCTCCTCAGCAGGTGTACCTGTTACTGATTTCTCAAGCACCCACAGGGGAATGGGGATATTCATGCTCGATCCTCTGCCGGGATTAAAGTATTATGCTGTAACGAAAAACAGTAGTGGTGAAGAGCTGAGATACGAGATTCCCGGGAGCTTCAGTACCGGGATAGTATTATATGTATCAAGGAACCGGGACCATAATCTTACCATTATATTCAAGACAAATTCGCGTACTTTACCTCTTATTAACGGTCATGACCTGACTCTAACTGTCTCAGCAAGGGGTAATCCCTTCAAATCATATTCTTTCAGGATGAATTCCCCCAACAGCATATTTAACCTGCCCACCGATGATCTTCCCGATGGGATCATAATGCTGACCCTTTTCGGTCCGGACAATGCACCTCTCTGCGAGAGACTTGTTTATATCAGTAATGGTGATGAGGCAAGACTGAAGATAGAAACAGATAAAACAGAATATGACCAGAGAGACTCCGTTGATGTGAAAGTCTCGCTGATTGTCGACCCTAAGGTTCCCCAGGATGCATTCCTGTCTCTGTCGGCTTCTGATAACCTCTTCACTGAAGATCCCTCGGGCTACACTTCAACAATATCATCATGGTTCCTGCTTGAGTCGGATGTTCACGGACCGGTTGAGGAACCAGCTTATTATTTTGATCCTGCAAACACGAACAGGCTGAAAGACCTTGATGTCCTCCTTCTCACGCAGGGGTGGCGCGACTTCAAATGGAAATACAGCGAACTGAAATATCCTCCCGAATACGGGTTTACAGTTGCTGGAAGGGTAAGAAAAAAACTTGCCAATATCCCAATTAAAAACGCAACAATTAATATCGGAATATTTGATAACAAGAAAAGGTTCATAGATAACATCCCAACTGATTCGGCAGGTAGATTCAGCCTTAAGGGTATTGATATTACTGGCAAAGTCAGGCTCATAGCCAGTGTCACCAATAACAAAGATAAGTACCAGGGATGGCTGCTACTGGATTCGGATGGTTATAGCCCACCAATGATTACCCAACCGGTATCGCAAATCAATTTTGTCCGTAAAAACATACCTGAAACATCCCCTGGTCTCAATACAGCTAATGAAATTCAAAAAAAGAAAGTGAAAAAATTTATACAACGGGCTGATTATGTCAGTTCAATCGAGAAAAAATACCATTTATCAGATACCATTAAACCAGGAGAGGTAAGGATTACTGCACGACGGGTAGATACAATCGGATCACCACGTGACTTAAGTCTAAGGGCGATTGGCACTCTTTTTCCTGATAAAGAAGTGGTACTGAATGATATAGACAGGAGAGTTTATACAGATGCATTAAAATTAATAAAAGGTAAATTTATAATTTATCCTCCTCAATTGCCCGGTCCTCGTCACATTCACTATCCGATTTATATGGTCAATGGCATTGAAGTTGATGAAGATTTTGTTAAAGCTTTGCCTGCAAGCTATATCGAAAGAATTGATGCAAGCAGTGAGCCTCTTTTCAGAAGGCTGATCCAAATTGATAGTTCATTCGTTCAGGCTGACGGAATTATATCAATTATCTTAAGAAAAGATTATTACTCCAGTGATAAAATTACTTTGTATTCGGTCAACACGGAAATCTCAGGTTTCAATACTCCACGTATATTCTATTCACCCAAGCACCATTCCTCTTTACAGTCGGATTACAAACCTGACCTGAGGACTACTCTATTCTGGGAACCAAATTTAAAAGTGGAAAACAATAAAAACATAGCCCTCGTTTATTACAATGGCGATAATCCAGGTACGGTAAAAATAACTGTGGAGGGGATTACAGATAAGGGTATACCTGTAACAGGTAGTACTGAATATTTAATCAGATAGTTGCAACATAAAATACATGCCGCTGGACAAGAATTGTATCGCAAAGTTTCCGGGAAGTTTTATATACTGTATGAATACTCATGAAAAATCAATTAAAACCTTTTAATATTATGCTTAAGACAATAATCACGCTGTTATTATTTGTATTGCCGATTACAACATCCTGCCTTCAGCAGGCTAAAAACAATTTCAATTTTGGTTTTGAAAAATTTGACAGATCCAAAGGAATGCCAGATCATTGGATTAACTGGAGTACGAAAGGGTATACCTTGAAACTTGACTCTATTGTCAGGCACTCCGGACGCTGTTCCCTATTAATAGAATCAGAGTCGACCAGAGCGGAAGGCTCGTTCGGTTGTGCTGCTTTTACTATACCAGCTGATTACAAAGGGGAGAATATTGAGGTAAGAGCCTATATGAAAATGGATAATATCTCCGAAGGTCAGATAGGGCTAATGTTAAGAATAGATGGACCAGCGGGAGGATTGCAGTTTGAAAACCTCCAGGAAAAAGACATTCATGGGACATCAGACTGGACACAATATTCAGTTAAACTGCCGCTCCCTGAAAATGCCACAGTAATTTATATTGGCCCAATACTTTCCGGTACCGGAAGGCTCTGGACCGACGATATACAGGTACTTATTGATGGCAAGGAGATAAATAAAGCACTACATAAATCATCAGTTTCATATAAAGCCCGGGAGGATCATGAATTTGATGAAGAATCATCTGTTAAACAAATTGAACTAACGCCAGGAAAGACTGACGATCTGGTTTTGCTGGGCAAGCTATGGGGCTTCTTAAAATATTACCATCCGGCAATAGCAAAGGGCAATTATAACTGGGATTATGAGCTATTCAGGATTTTGCCGAAAATACTAAACAGCAAATCTAAAACTGAAAGAAATGAAATTTTATCAAAATGGGTAGATAAACTGAGTAAAAAAGAGAAAATAGTTAGCGCCGGATCAATTATAAATGAACCTGATTCACTAATAAGTCTGAAACCCGATCTTAACTGGATAACCTGCGACTCAATCATTGGGAAAAAGCTTCCATTGCAGCTAAAAGCAATACAATCTGCTCAAAAACCGGACCATAACTATTATATTGGATTTGTTCAGGGCATAGGTAATCCAGTAATTCAAAATGAAAACAGTTACACTGGTGAGATCGTACACAAGGATGCAGGTTACAGGCTTTTATCATTGTACAGGTATTGGAATATAATAGAATATTTTTACCCTAACAGAAACCTTATAGGGAGGAACTGGGATGATGTCCTTAAAGATTTTATTCCTGAATTCATCGAAGCAGACAGTGCCGGAAGTTATATATTGACAGTATTGAAACTTGTAGCTGAAATAAATGATACTCATGCCAATATATGGGGGTACAATCAGGTGCTTGAGAATTTAAGAGGCTCATACTATGCTCCTGTAAATGTAATGTTTATAGAAGGCAAAGCAGTTATTACAGGGAATATTAACGATGTACTCTCCAAAAACTCAGGACTCAGAATCGGAGATATAATAACAAGTATAAACCGTATAAGTATTGACAGCATTATCAAAAAACAATTGCCTTATACCCCGGCATCTAATTATCCTACCCAATTACGGATCATAGCTTCAAATCTTTTAAGGTCAAGTGATTCTATAGAGCTGATAACTTACAAACGGGATAATATTGAAAGATCCATTCAGATAAAATGCTACCCTCCTTCCCGGCTTGGTAATAATAAACCGGAATGGAGTAAGGATACCTGTTTTAAAATGGTTACACCACAAATAGCATATATTAATCCGGGCTCTATTAAAAACAATTATCTACCTTCTATCATTAAGAATGTGGAAAAAACCAGGGGTTTGATAATCGATATGCGCTGCTATCCATCAGAATTCATAGTGTTCAGCCTTGGTGAATTCCTGATGCCTGAGCCTGTTCCATTTGTAAAATTTTCAGTAACAAATTTAAAAGCTCCAGGATTATTCATGTTTACCGATCCGCTTCAGGTCGGTAGTCAGAATAAAAATTATTACAAAGGTAAAGTTATAATAATAGTCAACGAAATAACCCAGAGCCAGGCCGAATATACAACCATGGCATTCAGAAAGGCTCCGGGAGCCATTGTGATAGGCAGTACAACTGCGGGAGCCGACGGAAATGTTTCATTTTTCAAGCTTCCTGGTTCGATAAATACTGCTATAAGCGGAATTGGGGTCTTTTATCCTGATGGAACCGGAACGCAGAGGGTTGGCATTGTTCCTGATATATTCATAAGACCCACTATAAAAGGCATCTCGGAAGGGCGGGATGAGTTATTGGATGAGGCGGTCAGATTGATTGGAAAATAAGCCCCCGGTTAAAGGAATAATCCCCTGGGTAAAACCATGGGAAATGTGGCATAATATTTGTCTGTTAATCGTTTAACAACCATTATCAAACTCTTCCTGATATGAAAGTCTTCTGTCTGACTGTTTTAGGACTTGTGCTTGTTTGCATTTCTCCCCTATTTGGAAGCCCTGTTAATTGCAACTATAATCCTTCTGTTGACTCCCTGAAGATAATCGAGAAAGTCTATCTTCATATCGACCGCGACAGTTATTTCCCCGGTGATGATATATGGTTCAAAGCTTATCTTGTCGATGCCGCTGACAGGTTCCTGACGGATCACAGTATGAACCTTCATGTGGAACTGATATCTCCCGATCTTAATATTATTGACAGTCGCATTGTAAGACTGGAAAACGGACTGGGAAACGGTGATTTCCATCTCCCGGAAAAGCTTACATCAGGTAGATATCATATAAGGGCATATACTAACTATATGCGCAACTTCGGTAACCAGTTATTCTTCAATAAAGACATCAATATTATTAACTCATCCGATGCAGTTAAGACATTCCAGGATACAGTGAGCTACAGCGTCACCAGACCCGAGATTAGCTTCTTCCCAGAAGGAGGTTCACTGGTTGACAGTGTGCCTTCAGTTGTAGCTTTCAAGGCTGTTGATCAACATGGATTATCAGTTAATGTCTCGGGTCAGATATTCTCCTCAGCAGGTGTACCTGTTACTGATTTCTCAAGCACCCACAGGGGAATGGGGATATTCATGCTCGATCCTCTGCCGGGATTAAAGTATTATGCTGTAACGAAAAACAGTAGTGGTGAAGAGCTGAGATACGAGATTCCCGGGAGCTTCAGTACCGGGATAGTATTATATGTATCAAGGAACCGGGACCATAATCTTACCATTATATTCAAGACAAATTCGCGTACTTTACCTCTTATTAACGGTCATGACCTGACTCTAACTGTCTCAGCAAGGGGTAATCCCTTCAAATCATATTCTTTCAGGATGAATTCCCCCAACAGCATATTTAACCTGCCCACCGATGATCTTCCCGATGGGATGAGTAATGCTGACCTTATCAGGAACAGATAATATCACCTCTCTGCGAGAGACTGGTATATATATAAGTAATGGTGATGATGGCAAGAATGAAGTATTAAAACAGATAAAACAGAATATGACCAGAGAGACTCCGTTGATGTGAAAGTCTCGCTGATTGTCGACCCTAAGGTTCCCCAGGATGCATTCCTGTCTCTGTCGGCTTCTGATAACCTCTTCACTGAAGATCCCTCGGGCTACACTTCAACAATATCATCATGGTTCCTGCTTGAGTCGGATGTTCACGGACCGGTTGAGGAACCAGCTTATTATTTTGATCCTGCAAACATAAACAGGCTGAAAGACCTTGATGTCCTCCTTCTCACACAGGGGTGGCGTGACTTCAAATGGAAATACAGTGGACTGAAATATCCACCCGAATACGGGTTTACAGTATCAGGGAGGGCAAGGAAAAGATTCGCAGATGTCCCGGTGGAGAATTCATTTGTCAATATTGGAATATTTAATGATGTTAATCCAATAACAAGTTATGTTTCGACAGATGAATCAGGAAGGTTTCATTTCGATGGCATTGACATTACCGGAGAGGCAATTCTGGTTGCCAGTATTACAGATAATAAAGAAAAATTAAAAGGCTGGCTGATTCTGGATTCTGCACCTTACCCTCCTGCGGCAGTTAAAAAAATCATTTCTAATAGTGATTCAGTTCAATATTTTAATGCATTAACAGATGCTAACCTCGTTAGAAAAATTCTACCGGCATTTATTCAGTATTCAGAAATTAGAAGCTCATTGAACAGAAAGTATAAATTATCCGACACTATTAAACCAGGAGAAGTGGAGATAATTGCAAAACGCCAGGCAGCAGTTGAATCTGGCCGCTCAAAAAGTCAGCGGTATCTCAGGACTTTTTGGCCAGACAGAGAATATGAAGTCACGCCTCAATCAAAGGTGTATACTAATGTCGGAAATCTACTTAGACGAAGATTCCTTATTAATCCAGTGAAAGTATTTATACCCAAACAAAAACCTGATAAAAAAGAATATGCATCTAAGGAACAGGAGTCAAATTTATCTGAATCATATAAGGAAGTTCTTAAAATCGGCAATGATGATCAACCAACTGGTGATCAAAAAGGCGATCCCGTTATTATGCTTAACGGATTAGAGGTGGGCTGGGAAGGAGTAGAATACCTCCCCATTGACTGGATAGATAGAGTCGATTTTATCAAAGGCAGAAATGCTGTTATGCAATGGGGTATTCGTGCACGTGCAGGAGTTGTTTCAGTTGTTATGAAATCAGATATACTATCAGACAATGTAAATGTTGTTTATCACTCTGTCAGAAAGAAGTTCTCAGGATACTCTGAACCGCGCATATTTTATTCACCCAAGCACCATTCCTCTTTACAGTCGGATTACAAACCTGACCTGAGGACTACTCTATTCTGGGAACCAAATTTAAAAGTGGAAAACAATAAAAACATAGCCCTCGTTTATTACAATGGCGATAATCCAGGTACGGTAAAAATAACTATGGAGGGGATTACTACTAATGGAATACCTGTAACAGGTACAACAGAATATAAGGTGAGGTAAACCCCGTCGGCTTTAGCCGACGGAAGAGGGCACTCTAAAACCCCGGGCTCCGACCTTATAGTCCTGTTATTGTTTTTTAACATTTTAATCTAAATAAATCATGTTAGAAAAGGGGCATAATTACTATATTGGTCAAACCATTACAAACCAGATTTTTGTGTCTGTAACAAAGAATTTATACATGAAAAAAATCTTCCTGCTGATTCTTCTTATCAATACATCTTTAATTGCTTATAATCAGGTTATCAAGGGAACTATATTCGATAATAAAACCAAAGAACCGGTGTTTCCTGCTTCTGTATATCTTAACGGAACATTTGTCGGAACCCTTACAGACCAGTCCGGAAATTTTCAGCTTGACATCTCAAAGTACCCGACTATGCCCCTGACCGTGAGCGCTATCGGATACTATTCTGTTACAGTGAAAACCGTTTCAACCAAGAAACCTCTTTCAGTCTATCTTGAGCCTAAACTATATGAATTAAATGAAGTAGTTATTAACGCAAAAGCCCGACCCAGGGAGAGAAAAGAGAGCATGGTGATATTCAGGAATGAGTTCCTCGGAACCACAGGTAACTCATTTAACTGTGAAATCATGAATGAAGACGACATCAGATTTAATAATAGTGATGACGGAGATACAGTCAGAGCATATGCTGTAAAACCTATTCTTATTGAGAACGATGCTCTCGGGTACAAAATAACCTATTATCTTGACAAATTTGAATACTGTAAAACAAGCTCCACCTTCTTTTTCAAAGGAAATATAATCTTCAGTGAAGATCTTACTTCGGATGAGACAAGGAAGAAACTATATGAAAAAAAGAGGAAGAACGCTTACCGTGGATCAAGGATGCAATTCTTCAGGGCATTATGGATTGATGATCTGAACTCTGCCGGGTTTACTGTCAAAAATACGGCTAATGAAACACTCGATTATAACAGGCTTGTTACAAAAACAGACAGCCGTACAAAATATCTTACTAACCAGGGAACACTGGGCATATCCTATTATTCAAAACAGCCAACAAGCTTCATTGTATTCCTGAAGTACCTGGTCTTTTTCGATGCAAACGGGTATTTCGATCCAGAAGGTATAAGCTGGGAAGGAGAAATGGCCCGTCAGCGTATTGCTGACCTCCTTCCGTACGAATATGTTTATGAGTAGTAATCCTGATGGATATTTTTGTTGAATTAACTGGAGAATTTTGTTTAATTTTGGTTAGCAGTATATGACCTGTTAAATATTAATGTCATTCCATGTTTTTTAATATTTGGTATCCTCCTAATAAACTAAAATAGTATAAATGAACAAACTTAGCCTCATTATTAAAGAGGTTGTTATGGTGCTTATCATAATAACCTTCACTGCCTGTAATAAAACTCAGGAAAGTGACAAGCTTACAATAAGCTACGAAAAATACAGCCTGCCTAACGGTCTCCAGGTAATTCTGCACACTGATCATTCCGACCCGGTGATATCATATGATATTATGTACCATGTTGGCTCAAGCAGGGAAGTCCCGGGAAAGACAGGGTTTGCGCACCTGTTTGAGCATCTGCTGTTCAGTGGCTCTGAGGATGTTCCAACTGGTACTTTTGATAAGATCATTGAGGGTGTAGGAGGATCAAATAACGGCTTTACGTCACGGGATATAACATCCTATTTCGAGATTTTTCCGAAAAATGCACTCGAAAAAGTTCTCTGGCTTGAATCAGACCGAATGGGATTCTTTATCAATTCGGTCACCCAACGCTCAATGGCCATTCAGCAGAACGTGGTACAGAATGAAAAAAGGCAATCGGAAGACAATTCACCTTATGGCTTTACTGATTATGTGATAAGTAAAAATCTTTATCCTTCCACACATCCTTACAACTGGGAGGTAATAGGTGAAATGGCAGATCTGAAAAATGCTACTCTGGATGATGTCAAGAAATACTACGATCATTTTTATGGACCTAATAATGCTACACTGGTCCTTGCAGGTGACTTCGATCCTGATTCTGCCAAAATGCTTATCAATAAATACTTCGGTGAAATTAAATCACACGGAGAAGTCTCAGCCAGGTCTGCGATGATACCGACACTCAATAAGACAGTTAAGCTTTATCATGAAGATAATTTTGCCAATGTCCCTGAGATAACAATGGTATGGCCTGTGCCACAGGCTTACCAGAAAGATGCCTATGCACTTGACTTCCTGGCAAAAATTCTGGCTGATGGTAAAAAAGCTCCTCTTTATAAAGTCCTTGTTAAGGAGAAAAACCTGACCTCGAGCACAACCGCTTATAATAATTCAGGGGAACTGGCAGGTGAATTCACAATATCAATCAGGGCTAACGAGGGTAAAAATCTTGAGGATATTGAAAATGGCATCAATGAAGCATTCAATCTCTTTGAAAAAGAAGGCATTACAGAAAGTGATATTGAGAGGGTTAAGGCATCGTCAGAAAAGAATTTCTATGACGGGTTATCGAGCGTTTTCTACAAATCGCTGCAACTGGCTTTTTATAACACATTCCTAAACGATCCGGGATATATTGAAAAAGATATTGAAAATATCAAAGCAGTAACACTTGAAGATGTTAAAAATGGTTTATGAAAAATATATCAAAGGGAAACCACATGTTGTAACCAGTTTTGTCCCGGCCGGAGAAATAGCAATGGCTGCTGACAGTTCAATTCCTGCAGGCATCAAAGAGGAGAATATAAATGAGGCAAGCCAGGTTGAGATCGCACAGGGTGGAGATGAGAAATTTGAAAAGACTCCCTCAGCCATCGACAGGTCTGTAGAGCCCCCTCTTGGTACAGAGCCCGGGATGAATGTCCCGACTATATGGAAAGCTAAACTCTCAGATGGCATTGAGGTATTTGGTATCCAGAACAAGGAGCTTCCCCTGGTGACAATGAGTATCACTATAAACGGAGGAGTGTACCAGGACAAGCTGAATCTTCCCGGAGTTGCAAATATGGTAGCCAATGTGCTACCTCAGGGAACAAAGAACAAGACGCCTGAAGAACTGGAGGAAGAGATTGAACTTCTTGGTTCCAATATTAATATGTATGCAGGGCGAGAAGAAATGACAATGTCTGCAAGTGGCCTCTCACGTAACTTTTCAAAAACCGTTGCCCTGATGAAGGAAATTCTTCTTGAACCGAGGTGGGATTCTGCCGAATTTGCCATGGCTCTTACCAGAAACAAGAACAGCATACTTCAATCAAAAGCACAGCCTCGTAGTGTTGCATCACTGACTTTCTATAATCTGCTATATGGAAAGGATCACATTTTTGGTTATAATTCCCGTGGTACAGAAGCGTCTATTGATGAGATAACGATGGATGATCTCAAGAGATATTACGACAACAACTTTTCACCTTCAGTAACAAGTATACAAATCGCCGGCAATATAAGTAAGGAAAAGGCGCTGGAAGCATTGAAGCCGTTGGAGGACAACTGGAAGGATAAGGAAGTAACATCCAATAATTATATCTTACCGGTTAACCCGGACAAATCCAGGATCTATTTTGTCGATATTCCCGGTTCACGTCAGTCGGTTATTTATATAGGATACCTGGCTATGTCACGTGATAATCCCGACTTTGTTAAAGCAGATTTCATCAACTACAGGCTGGGTGGAGCATTTACAAGCATCCTCAACCAGATACTGAGAGAAGAAAAAGGATTTACATACGGTGCCTCAAGCTACTTCCAGGAGATGAAAACCAGGGCTCCCTTTATAGCAGCCTCACAGGTCAGGTCAGATGCGACTTTTGAATCTGTCAGTATCTTCAAAAAAGAGATGGAAAAATTCAGGTCAGGATTATCTGATACTGACCTTCAGTTTGTTAAGAATTGCATGATAAGATCTAACGCTCTTCGGTTCGAAACCAACCCCGCTTTACTTGGGATGCTGACTACCATGTCAAAATACGGATTGCCCGATGATTATTTAAAAGAAGAAGAATCTGTAATTAAAAATATTACAACAGAGGACGCAAAATCAGTCATTGATAAATATATTATTCCTGATAAAATGATTTATGTCGTTGTCGGTGATGCTGCGACTCAGCTTAAACCACTTGGGAAAATAGGATTCGGAGAACCGGTACTTATAAAACAATAATTCCCGGTGTTGTTTTTATAAACATTTTATTGTGTTAATATGTTCTTCAATTTAAACCCGGTAATATAACAGGAAGCAGCCTTAAATTTTTAATATTGAGATCAAGAAAATCTTTATATAGTTAAGTCATAATTTCTTTTGTTTATTCACATATGTAAATCTAATTCAATATTTTATGAAAAAGACACTACTTTTTTTTCTGGTCAGCTTATTCATAGGGCAGGTAGGCCTGCTGGCACAGGATGAAGCCAGGTTGTTGAGATTTCCGGCAATCTACGATAACCAGATCGTTTTTACTTATGCAGGTGATCTTTATTCGGTTCCTGCAAATGGCGGGACAGCCAGAAAGCTCACAAGTCATGATGGTTATGAGATGTTTGCAAGGTTTTCACCTGATGGAAAAACTATAGCTTTTACCGCGCAGTATGATGGAAATACTGAAGTTTATACAATGCCAGCACAGGGTGGAATACCTGAAAGGGTAAGCTATACAGCCACACTGGGTCGTGATGATATAGCCGACAGGATGGGGCCAAACAACATTGTAATAGGCTGGAAGCATGACAATAAAAACATTGTCTTCCGTTCAAGAAAAAATTCCTTTAATGATTTCAACGGTGCTCTTTTCACTGTAAATATAGACGGATCTTTGCCTGAGCAACTTCCGGTACCCAGGGGCGGTTTCTGTTCTTTTTCACCTGATGATCAGAAGATGGCATTTAACAGGGTATTCAGAGAGTTCCGGACTTGGAAGCGATATAGGGGGGGTATGGCAGATGATGTGTGGATATTTGACTTCAACACACATAAGACCGAGAATCTTACCAATAATCCGGCACAGGACATAATTCCAATGTGGCATGGTAATAAGATTTATTTTCTGTCAGACAGGGATGAGAATAAAAGAATGAACCTCTATGTTATTGACCTGACAACAAAAGAGACCAAAAAGCTCACAGATTATAAAGACTTTGACATAAAATTTCCTTCGCTTGGAAACAATGCAATTGTTTATGAGAATGGAGGCTATATTTATAAAATGGATCTTGCCACAGAAAAGCCTGAAAAAGTTAAAATTCATATTTCAGAAGATTTATTGTCAGGCAGAACAGTTCTTGAAGATGTAAGTAAGTTCATCACTAATTTTGAAATTGCTCCTGATGGTAAACGAGCTTTATTTGGAGCCCATGGGGATGTATTTACTGTGCCTGAGAAATATGGTGAGACACGGAACCTGACTAATTCTTCAGGGATTCATGAAAGAAATTCAAAATGGTCACCTGACGGAAAGTGGATTTCATATATATCAGATAAGACAGGTGAGGACGAGATCTACATACAGGCGCAGGACGGCAGTAAACCAGCAGTAGAGATCACTTCAGGAAGTGCTAATTATAAATATCAACCTTTCTGGTCGCCTGACAGCAAGAAACTGCTCTGGTCTGACAGGAATCAGATGCTACATTACGTGGATATCGATACCAAAATAATAACTGATGTTGATGTTGATTCAATATTTGAGATAAGGCAATATGAGTGGTCACCCGACAGTAAATGGGTAGTATATACCAAAAACAGCAATAACAGGTTCCAGCAAATCAACCTCTACTCCCTCGAACAGAAAAAATCGTTCCCTGTAACCGAGAACTGGTATAATGCTTCCGATGGCACATTCAGTGAAGATGGAAAGTACCTTTTCTTCGTTTCTTCGCGTGACTTCAATCCTGATTTCAGCAATGTTGGTTTTACAATAAGTTATTCAGATATGGATGGCCTTTACTTCGTGACCCTGGCAAAGGAAACACCATCACTGTTTAATCTCAAAAGCGATGAGGTTACGTTGAAAGAAGCAGGCAGCAAACCTGTAAGTACCGATAATAAAAAGGATTCCAAAGCAGGAAAGAAGGAGGAAACCAAAACTGAGTCCGCCAGTAAGGATATCAAAATCGACATTGACGGTATCATCGGAAGAACAGGTAAGCTGCCGGTAAAAGCTTCAAATTATGGAAATCTGACTTCAGTGGGGGACAAACTTTATTATCAGAGAAGAGGCCAGACTGACAGAAGACCTGTTCTAGCAATGTACGATTTCGATTCCCGTGAGGAAAAGGACCTTGGGGCAGTTAACGGGTATGAAATATCTGCCGATAAGAAAAAGATGCTTGTTTCCCAGAACGGTTCATATGCAATTATCAATCTGCCTTCGTCTGAGGTAAAAATCAGTGATAAGCTGGATCTTTCAGGTATGCAGATAGATCTTAATAAGCACGAGGAATGGCAACAGATCTATAAAGAATCATGGCGACAGATGAGAGATTTCTTCTATTCACCGACCATGAATGGAGTTGACTGGAAAGCTCAGGGTGACAAATACGATAAACTGGTACCCTATGTAAACCAGAGAAACGACCTGACATATATTATTGGGGAACTGATTGGTGAGCTGAATATTGGGCATGCATATGTTGGTGGCGGAGAAAGACCTCAACCTACACGTATTAAGACCGGTTTGCTCGGTGCAAAACTATCAAAGGATCCGGCAAGCGGCTATTTCAGGATAGACAAAATTCTGAAAGGTCAGAACTGGACAGGAGATGCCAAATCGCCCCTCACTGAGATAGGGGTAAATGCGAAAGAAGGTGATTATATTCTTTCTGTAGACGGAATCCCGACTAACAACATGAAGAATATATATGAAGCTCTTGTGAACAAGGCAGGAAAACAGGTTAAGCTTGTCCTTAATTCAAGCCCATCAGAGGCGGGTAAACATGAAGAAACTGTCATGCCTATTGGCGATGAGGCACAGCTCTATTACTATGATTGGGTTGAAGGGAATATTGAGAAGGTCAACAAAGCTTCTAATGGCAGGGTTGGATATGTGCATATACCCGACATGGGTATTGACGGCTTAAATGAATTCATCAAGTATTATTATCCCCAGCTTGAGAAAGAAGCCCTGATCATAGATGTCAGGGGAAATGGCGGAGGCTTTGTCTCTCCTATTATAATTGAGACTCTCCGGAGGGTAGCTTCCCAGATAACAATTACCCGGAATTCCAAACCAGAGGTGGATCCTGATGGTACCCTTTATGGTCCGATGGTTTTGTTATGTGATGAGTTCTCAGCTTCAGACGGAGATATAGTGACATACAGGTTTAAAAATTATAACCTTGGCAAGGTGATTGGGAAAAGAACATGGGGAGGAGTAACAGGTATAAGAGGCACACTCCCGTTTGTTGACGGAGGCTTTTTAAACAGACCTGAATTTTCCAGGTATGGCCTTGATGGTAAAAAATGGATCATTGAAGGAACCGGAGTTGAACCGGATATCGTGGTTGATAATGATCCTTACCTTGAATATACCGGGGTTGATCAACAGTTAAACAAAGCCGTTGAGGTTATCCTGGAAGAATTGAAGACACAGGGTAAGAAAATACCGCCTCATCCTCCTTATCCGGTCAAATAGACTGTTAGGTTCTTAGACATGGTATATGCGGTGCGAAGAGCAGGGTGCACAATGTAGTGCAGTTTGCTTTTTACATCGCATATTTCATTTCATCTATAATCTATCGTCTATAGTACATAATACATCTCTCCCCTTCTCTTTTTCACCCATTCACCCACTCTCCCTTTCTCCCACTCTCCCCTTCTTTCTTACCTATTTCCCTGTCACATTAAGGGTAGCGACATAAAACCCCTTGTCAACTTTAATTGTTGCATTTTCAGAATCAATCTTGATAGTGGTGGGGCGTGTTCCCGGAAAAATCTTCATCACCTGTCCGTTAACATATATCTTCAGGGGCATATTAAAACCCGGGACACAGTTGTTCCACCTGAACGTAAGATCATTACCCGTGACATAATATTCAAACACGGGAATCCTAATATCACGAAGGTACTGATTAAAGAAGGTCCGGAGATTGACCCCTGTTTCTTTACTTAAATAGTCCTCAATCTGTGAACCTTTTACTACCTGGTGATAAAACTCCCTGTTAAGGCCACGCAATATTTCCCTCCACTTATCATCATCATTCACAATCTGACGTAAGGTATTAAGCATATTACCTCCCTTATAATACATGTCACCCGACCCTTCATAATTTACATTATATATACCTATTATAGGCCTGTCGTTCCTTATATTACTCCTTGTGCCAAGTACATATTCACTGCCAGCTTCTTTACCGTAATAATACTCAACATAAAGGCTCTCTGCATAATTGGCAAAACTCTCATGAACCCACATGTCGGCAATATCTTCATCAGTTATACTGTTTGCAAACCACTCATGAGCCGATTCATGAATAATGATAAAATCAAATTTCAGACCCCAGCCAGAACCACTAAGGTCATTACCACGATAACCATTTTTAAACCCATTACCATAGGTGACGGAACTCTGGTGCTCCATACCAAGATAAGGTGCTTCCACCAGCTTATAGCTATCCTTATAAAAAGGATAAGGACCAAACCAGTACTCAAATGCCTTCAACATCAGAGGCACCTGCTTAAACTGCTCCTTAGCCTTCTCAAGGTCCTCTTTAAGAACATAGTAATCACAATCAAGAGGCCCTTTTTCTCCTTTATATATTTCTGAAAAGTGTGCGTAATCACCAATATTTATATTAACCCCATAGTTATTGATCGGATTTGCAACAAACCAGTTATAAGTCTTTGTTTTATTCTTAAGCTTAACAACACTTCTTAATCGCCCGTTTGAAACATCAATAAGATTTCCCGGCACATTAACACTTATAAGCATACTGTCCGGTTCATCATACATATGGTCCTTGCATGGCCACCAAAGACTGGCACCTGCACCCTGGCATGCAGAAGCAATAAAAGGTAAGCCATTAGAATCTTTCTTCCAGGAAATCCCTCCCTCCCACGGCGGTCTCTTTGATACTTTTGGATTTCCACCGTATGAAAGAATAACTGAATAAATTTTCCCCGGAACCTGGTCTTCCTCCATCTCTATCCAATAAACACTTCCTTCCCTTGTGAATTTAAGTGATCTGTCACCCTGCCTGGCTGATTTCAGACTCATTGGTTCCTGAAGGTCAATTTGCATTATCCTGGCAGGACTGAGTACCTTATAGGTTACTTTGTTAGTGCCATTTATAGAGCTGTCAACAGAATTAACTTTGATATCGAGGTGATAGTAAATAAGATCCCACCATGCCCGCTCAGGTGTTATTGACCCACGAAGAGTATCCTGATGTGTAAAAACTTTCGGAGCCGGGGCTACATACTGGGCATCAACAGGTAACGACAGCATTGCCAGTGTAAATACAACAGAATAAAAGAAAACTTTATTATACATTTCTAAGAGTTTAGTTAATTCAAAGATCAAAGATCATAGTGAAAAGACAAATGTAATAAGATATGGGAAAATAGTCAGAGCAGAAAGGCTATAAAGTTGAAGGTGTATTAGAGGATGTAAATTCTTTCTGCTTTCATCTTAATATCCTATTTTTACATCTGCCTGAACTGACATTATCAATGAAGAGATTTCTTGTTTCTTTTGTGTGTACTTTGGCAGTTTTATATGTTGCCGGACAGGAACAAACTGTGAATCATTGGGAGACAGCTGTGTTTAATAATGATACATGGAGGTACTTTATCGGGAACTCTCAACCCGAATCTGACTGGAAATCCGGAAATTTTGCCGATACTCTGTGGACAATAGGGATAGGAGGCTTTGGATACGGGGATAATGATGACAATACAATAACAGAGGAATGTTATTCTGTGTATTTGAGACATAACTTTGATATTCGTGATACTTCAAAACTTGATATGGCTGTTCTTAATATGGACTATGACGATGGGTTTATAGCATATATTAACGGGATAGAAATAGCCCGGGTCGGGGTACAGGGAACTAATCCCCGCTTTGATGCACCTGCCGGGGACCATGAGGCTGTGATGTACAGGGGAGGAATACCCGAATCATTCATTTTAGACAAAGCAAAACTTAAGTTTTGCCTTCGACAGGGGGAAAATGTACTGGCTGTGGAAGTTCATAATAGCTCAATTAGCTCTTCCGACCTGTCCTCAAATGCATTCCTTTCATTTGGGATTACTGACACATCAACATTTTTCAGGGCTACACCCGGATGGTTTATTGGACCTCAGCAATTTACCTCATCAAATCTACCTGTCGTAATAATTCAGACCTTGCCCGGAATGACCATTCCCGATGAGCCCAAAATAGAGGCTGATATGAAAATCATAGATCATGGCGGGTCCTCAAGAAATTATATCAGCGAACAGGGAAATGTCTATTCCGGCAAGATTGGCATCGAGATAAGAGGCCACTACTCAGCTTCACTGCCACAAAAGCCTTTTAACATAGAAACACGCGACAGTGCAGGGAATAACCTTAATATTCCACTTTTAGGTATGCCTGCGGAGAATGACTGGGTTCTTATCGCCAATTATAATGATAAGGCTTTCCTCAGGAATGTTCTTGCATTTGAGATATCTCACAATATGGGATATTATGCTCCACGAATGAGGTACTGTGAGTTGGTTCTCAATGATGAATATCTTGGTATTTACCTGTTGGGTGAAAAGATAAAACGTGATAAGAACAGGGTGGATATAGCAAAATTGACACCTCTTGATAATCATGGGAATAGCCTTACAGGAGGCTATATCTTCAAAAATGATTTTTATACTGATGCCGACAGCTGGGTTAGCAACTACTCTCCTATTTTCAAACCGGGTGCTGAGGTAAGGTTTGAATATGAAGATCCCAAAGTCGAAGAGCTGACAGAACAGCAGAAAGACTATCTTAAAAATTACGTAAACTCAATTGAATCTACTATTTACAGCTACCACTTCAGGGATCCTGTAACAGGTTATAAAGCATATTTAGATGTAAATTCATTCATTGATTATTTTATCCTTGAGGAAGTTTCCAGAAACGTGGATGCCTATAAAAAGAGCAGGTTTTATTACAAAGACAGGAACAGTAATGGAGGCCTTCTTCACGCCGGTCCGGTCTGGGATTTTGACTGGGCATGGAAAAATCTCACAGAGAACTGTGTAAACTTCAACCAGACAGATGGCTCGGGGTGGGCCTATCTCATTAATGAGTGTGATGCATGGCCGGTTCCACCTACCTGGGAAGTCCGCTTACTCCAGGACGATGATTTTGCCGACAGAGTCCACAACAGGTACTTTGACCTTAGAAATACAATACTGAGTCAGACAAGTATTTATCATACCATAGATTCCGTAGCAAATCTTCTTAATGAAGCCCAGGTGCGCCATTTTCAAAAATGGCAGATACTGGGTATTAATGTTGGTACACCAGAACCCGACATACAGCCACTTACATTCGATGGAGAGATTGATAAACTCAAGGATTGGATAAGTACCCGTTTGTCGTGGCTTGATGAAAACATGATAGGGGCAGGATCGACTATTGATGGTAAATATAAAGGAGAGGCTGCTGTTTGCAGGATCTTCCCAAATCCGGTCAGCTATTTTTTATATGTTGAGTCGAATAAAGAAATTAAAGAAATTAAATTCTTAACATTAAGTGGAACAGTAGTAAAAGATATAACGAATGTCAGTTCCTATTCCACATCTGTTGATGTAACGGGTTTACGGAAGGGATTCCTTATAGTCAGAATATTATTTAAGACGGGAGAAACAGTCACTTCCAAAATAATTATTAACTAATAATCTTTTTGCTCTACAGACTAATTGATTCACAAAACATGTTGTCTGTACATTAATATTAGGGAGATTTTCATAATTTAGATAAAATTTACAAATCCACGCAAAATGAAAAAAAAGGGTATCGCATCAGTTCTGATCATTATCTCATTTCTGTTCATAAACCTGGTGCTTTCTGCCCAGGATTCATCACCTCGATCGAGAGAATCTTTCGATGCAGGATGGAAGTTCATCAGGTATTTTAATGCCTCGAACGAATCAGCTTCCATCAGCAAGGAACCGGAAAATCTGCAGCTTCCTTCAATTGATGACCGTAACTGGAGATCTGTCGATCTTCCACATGACTGGGCCATTGAAGGTCCATTCAATGACACGCTTGAAAATAATACAGGACTGTTACCATGGAAGGGAATCGGGTGGTACAGGAAGCATTTTCTCATTGGCGAAAACGATAAGGATAAACGCATTTATATCGATTTTGACGGAGCAATGGCTTATGCACAGGTATGGCTAAACGGCAAATATGTCGGTGGATGGCCATATGGTTATACCTCATTCAGACTTGATCTCACTCCATATATTGTGACCGATAAGGAAAATATTATAGCAGTAAGGCTTGATACCAAGAATTGGGACTCCAGGTGGTATCCCGGAGCAGGGCTTTACAGGAATGTTTGGTTGGTCAAGACCTCACAGGTTCATATACCATATAATGGAGTCTTCTGTACCACGCCCGAGATAAAAAAAGACAGAGCAATGCTCAGTGTTGAAGCTGAGGTCAAAAATCACTTAAACGAGGATACACCGGTTACCATAAAAGCATCTGTTTACAAACTTAATTCAAGCTTCGAACCTGAAGAAACACCTGTAGCGGAATCAAAAGAGGTAAAAGCATCCATACCAGGGAAAAAGGGACATGATTTTCGTCTCGACATTCCTGTAAAAGATCCTGTTCTCTGGGATATCTACAAACCTGAGCTTTACAGGGTTGTTGTGACAGTTTTACAAGCAGGCAAATTATCAGATACTTATGATGCAAATTTCGGATTCAGAACTCTCGAGTTTACTCCACGCGATGGTTTGCTTGTAAACGGGAAAAGAGTTGAGATAAGAGGTGTATGCAATCATCATGATCTTGGAGCTCTTGGGGCGGCCTTTAATACAAGAGCCGCTGAAAGGCAGCTGGAAATACTCAAAGAAATGGGGTGTAATGCTATAAGGACAAGCCATAACCCTCCCGCTCCTGAACTTGTTGACCTGTGTGACAAAATGGGATTCATGATGGAAGTTGAAGCTTTTGATACATGGAGAATAGGTAAAAAGACGATTTGATTACAATGTTCTCTTCGATGCATGGCATGTTGAGGATCTTAAGGCTATGGTACGACGCGACAGAAATCATCCTTCCGTATTCATATGGAGTATTGGCAATGAAGTTCCTGACCAGAGAAATCCGTACCTTTCGAGAGAGCTCAATTCAATAGTTAAATCAGAGGATAATACCCGACCTGTAACATCTGGTTGTAACGATGCCAACTCCGGGACCGATGGTTTTCAGAAGACCCTTGATCTCTTTGGGATAAATTACCACCTTAATGATTACAAGAGATTTTTTGATTTAAAAGATAATGCCAATGAACCTTTCCATTCCAGTGAATCAGCATCAACAGTCAGTTCAAGAGGAGAATATTTCTTTCCGATTGTAACAGGCGACCTTAATAATAATCTCCCCGGGAAAGGAATATGCCAGGTAACATCATATGATGTTGCTTATCCTGCCTGGGCAAGCACCCCTGACCAGCAATGGAAGTTACTGGATGAATTTCCGGCTGTCCTGGGCGAATTTGTATGGACCGGTTTTGACTACCTGGGGGAACCAACACCTTACTCGGGAGATCTGTCAGGGATGAAACCGGGAACGAGATGGTATGATCAAACCAAGAAAATGCTTGAAAAGATTGGACTGACTGAAGTACCATCAAGAAGTAGTTATTTCGGTATACTTGACCTTGCCGGGTTCAAAAAAGACCGTTTCTACCTGTACCAGTCAAGATGGAGACCCGAACTGCCAATGGCTCATATCCTGCCTCACTGGAACTGGCCGGAGAGAAAAGGGCTGGTCACCCCTGTGTTTGTATATACTTCCGGTGATGAAGCTGAACTTTTCCTGAATGGTAAATCCCTGGGCAGGAAAAAGAAAGGAGAATATGAATACCGGTTGCGCTGGGATGATGTGGTCTATCAGCCTGGAGAACTAAAGGTCATTGCCTATAAAAATGGAGAAAAATGGGCTGAAGATATAATGCGTACGACAGGCAGGCCCTCGCAGCTTTCCGCATCAGCAGACAGACCTTCCGTGAAACCCGATGGAAAAGATCTGATTTATATCACAGTTAAAATCGAAGATAAAGACAAGCTGCTTGTTCCACGGACTAACAATGAAATAAAATTCACTATTGAAGGTCCGGGCCGGATTGTAGCCACAGATAATGGTGATGCAACAAGTCATACTCCATTCCAGTCACATGTACGGAATGCATTCAATGGCATGTGCCTTGTAATAGTAGGCTGCAGAACAGGGGCTTCAGGCTCTTTTGCCGTAAAAGCAACATCAAAAGGCTTGAAGAGCACAACAACAACAATTAATATTGGTGACTAAATTATAATTAGAATATAAACATATTAAAGGTTGTATCAAAAATCATTTTTAACCGCAAAGCCCGCCCGGCTGACATGCGATATTGGAATTATTTCTACAGGATACCGATCGGAAGGGTCCGCAAAGTAATCGCAAAGGGCACAAAGGCAAAGAACTAACATTTTGTCCTGTGTGATCTTTGCGGTTAATGGATTTCATCTTTTGATACAGCCTCTATATTTTTTTTGTAAAGAATATTTTATCATCGCCCATGGCATAAAAATCCTTAAGCAGTGCTTCAGCAAAAAATTATTGTTTTCATAGAAAGCTCTGGTTGGTTCATAATGGGGTAATCCGGATGTTTCAGCTATTATGATCTGCATCCCATTGCCTGCTTCCCTACACGTTTCGTCAACAGTTTTTACCAATTCCTTTGCCCCGTAATCATTATGTGTCACTATCCAGTACAGGTCGAAAGAAGTCAGGGACATCGGGATAGGGCCAAAACACGAATAAGCAACAGTGATACCATCTTCTCAGCAAAGACAAAAAAATATCCGGAAGACTCCCCCTGTGCAAGCGTTCGTAAACCAGCTCAACTGCAATCTCAGTCTCATGATCGTAAAAGAAGCCAGTCGATTCCACAATCTCCCTTACACGATTAATATCACTTTCAACCGGAATTGTTCTGAAGATAATATTCATAATAAACTGATTGGAAATATCAAGTTCATAAAAGATATGGCAGAAGATAGACAAAGTTGGTCATTTCAAATAAAGAATTAATTAATTTGGTTTCGGAATCTTAAAAGTTATGATATAGATTGAACTTTAAGTTAATATAAATTCAGAATCCCGCCTAAGGCGGGATTCAGTGTTAAATTAAAACCTAAAATAAGGACTGACCGGGCGGCCATAGTGAGATGATTACTTCACAGCAATAACTTCTTCTTTACAAGCATAGGGAAAAAGGCTGCAATCATCTGTGTATTTTCCAGTTCATCATTCTGTCCCTGCATCAGTACTTTCTGATGAAAATATTCACTCCTGTTCAGATATTCATCAGATGTTGAAAAACCTTCATAATTGGCTGACTTATCCAGCAACTGCACACCAAAATAGTCCTTGTTACATACATACTGAACCGAGAGTTTATCAGAGAGTACAATATAATCTTTGCACTTCTTTCCTTTTATGAAGCAACGGTCACGTCCATAGGAGAATTCTGATAACTAATAACAAAGGTTTAAGCGCTTCCCCGTTAATTGTGAGCGGGTTATCGGCCACTTCAATCTTATAGTCTCCCAGAGTCGTGTAAGTCGTTTCCAGTGGCTACAACTTCCGTGGCAAACGAAGCAGTACTAAAAGCTACTAATAGTAATCCTGCGAATAATAATTTTTTCATGGCATGAAATTTGAATTATTAATGATTTTTCATACAAATTTATTCTTCTTTTCATTTTAAGATTCTCTTAGCATTTAAAGGAATAATCTCATTGTCCGTATCGAAATTAGATCAAATTATAATGCAGGAAAAGAGATAACGCAACGAATTGACACGATCTGAATATACAAATGGTAAGAAAAACAGGAAGTATCGTTAATGTTTCGAATGGGATAATGACTAATATTATAGTATGCTGGGGTTTTCAGGCCCAGCCTGAGCCAGGTATTTCAGGACTCTACTGACAAATTTTTAAAATATAAGAGTAATTTTTTAAAGATGATTTTGTACTCTTTTCCAGTATTGAAGAGTAGTTTACCTGAGCCATTCCACTTTTTGGCAATCTCTTCAAAGTGATACGGCCCCATCTCTGAAGCATAAAACAGAAATATCTTTTCTGAGATCCTGTAGTTAAAAAGATCTTTCATTTTATAGTGGCTGCCTGTTCTGAAATTATAATCCTGAAGTCTGATAGGCCGTATCTGGAAATAACCAACAGCATCTTCCAAAGGATTAAAGGCAAGAGTATCATGCTTTGTCTCAACCATACCAATTGCATGTATAAGGTTTCTGAAAGGTTCAACTGGAGCGGCATTGTAGACTACAAGCGATTTGTAGCCCGGAGCAAACACCCTTAATGCAAATAAAAACATCAGGGAAACAGTGATTATCTTTTTACAACCGACTGACATTCTTATACAAGATTTAAATAGAATTGAAGAAATAAGGGGAATCATTCAGATCAAGGTTAGGATTGTCAAACCATAAAGATCGAGGAACGTTATCATTCCTCATAGTACTTACTTTCTGGTAATTTCATCAATTCACTTCATTCACTGCTAACAACTGTAATAATAAAATGTTTTACAGTTATTAATATTAGGCTGGATTAAAACAAAAAAATAACAAGCAGACGTACTGAAAATGTGTTAGTTAGAATATAAAATGAATATTGGTAAAAGTACCCGAGGCGAGTCTCTTCCTTGAACAGTTTAACATTCATGGCCATAGGTCCTTTTGGACCTTTCCCAATTTCGAATACTGACAATATTATCTTCCTTGACCTCGTCAAGAAGACTGTTAACATGTACAAAAATGCTTTGATTATTCGCCATGTCCCTTATAAAACCAAACCCTTTGGAAGTATTGAAGAATGTAACAATCCCTTTCCGGATAAAATCCTTGGTATTATCTTCTGGCTGATTTGGTGGCCCCTAATTCTATACTTTCTACATCAACTTCTTCGATTTTTTATTTGGGTCGGGGGGGGTGGAGGAAATCACACCAAATTCGTCAACATAAGCGATCATATCATCAAAACTGTTTTTGCCGGATTCTTTTTTTAATAACCGTTTCTTTTCTTTCTCCTTACGTTTTTTATCTTTCTTGCTTTTTACTTCCTTCTTGTTAAATGACTCCTGTGATCTTCCCATTTATTGATGTAGTATAAGTTTAAAAAATTAATACAATTTCTGTCCTTTTATTTACAAATATACCATTTTTTTTCAAATTGTGCCATTTAAGCAAGCTCTGGCACACATTAGATGTGCCTCAAAATTTCCTATCCCTCTATCAGGTGAGCAGGAATATTCATAACAAACAGGTACCGTATTTAATCTTGGGAGTTCGTTAAATCCTTCGGAAAAGTTCCATATAATTTTTTCCATGGGCCACAGTTTTACAAATGATAAAAGCTTCAGCTCCAATTTTGGATTATTATGGACAATTTGATAACTTGGGACAAAGACTGGCAGGGTAATTGTGCTTATCCCAGGAATGATAAAATGTTCGAGAGAGACTACATACTAAGAATGATAGAAATGATCGGTGATTTTATTGCTGCTATCATGGGACTTATCAGAAAAGGTAATTTCGAGGAAGCGGAAGAACGGCTGTCAAACCTTTACTATAATGTTCTGAAAGAAGATGCTGCTTTTTTCAGAAACCTGAAAGAAGAAGATCTTACCAACAAGCTATTGAAAGATCATAACTATACCAATATGCACCTTGAAATACTGGCTGAGCTTTTTAACGCAGAAGCTGAGTTGAACCTTGCCCGGGGTAATAATACACTGTGCATTGATTGTTCCAGAAAATCACTGATCCTCTTTGAATTCATTGATTCAGAACAAAAACTGTACTCTCTCGAAAGGATCAATAAAATGGATAAAATAAGGAAAAGAATAGATGAGCTAAGTTCCCATGGTCTTTAAAGGAAAGGAGTAACCGCTACTATAGGCTGTTATATGAATTTTATATCGGCACTCTTACCACAAATGATGTACCTCCTTTTTAATATTCATTAAATAGATGTTATTGATAGCTGTTACCTGTTCAGGTGTAAGATCAGGGATATCATAAACAGATAAATTGGATTCCACATGACCTACTCTGGAAGCACCTGGAATAATGCAGCTTACTTCATCATAATCAAGTATCCATTTAAGTGCAACCGGTGCCATATTCTTCATACCAGGAAAGAGATTTCTTAGCTTATCAACAGCCTTCAGACCCAGTTCAAAATCAATCCCGGAAAATGTCTCTCCTTTATCAAAGACTTCTCCCTGCCTGTTAAAGGACCTGTGGTCTCCCGGATTAAAAACTGTACTTGTATCATAAAGTCCGGTTAATAAGCCACTTGCCAACGGAACACGAACTATTATACCAATGTCTCGTTTCTTTGCCTCACTGAAAAAAAGTTCTGAGGGTCTCTGCCGGAAAATATTAAAAATGATCTGGATAGTTGTAACATTCGGATACTCTATTGCTTTAAGAGCCTCTTCCACTCTTTCCACACTTACTCCCAGATTAAGGATCTTACCCTGTTCTTTAAGCCTGTCGAAAGTTTCAAATATCTCAGGTCTGTAATATACTTCAGTTGGCGGGCAGTGCATCTGTATAAGATCGAGGGTTTCCAAGCCAGTTCGTTTCAGACTGTCTTCAACATATTTCTGCAAAACAGCAGGATTATACCCTGCGTTCACATGTGGATTTATCTGGCGTCCACACTTGCTTGCAACATATATTCGTTCTTTTCGGGATCGTACCACACGTCCGACGGCTTTTTCACTCTCGCCATCACTATAAACATCTGCTGTATCAATGAAATTGATGCCATTATCAATGGCAACATTGATTATCTTTTCTGCATTATTCTCATCGAAGGCAGATCCCCATTTCCCTCCAACCTGCCAGGTACCGAGGGAAATTTCAGAGATGTTAAAGCCAGTTTTCCCTAATCTTCTGTAGTTCATTTTGTTATTTTTAAAGTTATTTAATGACAGTCAGAACATATGAATTACCAATAAGCTCCGGCAACAGGTTATCATTAATAATCTATTTAAGAACCACTTTATCAACATTCCATGCCTTAACATTCAGCACAGGCTTATTCACGGCATCCCTCAGGAAATATTTTGCAGAATAAGTTTGTTCCTCACCCGGAAACAGAGTAACATAATTATTGCTCCAGAACACAGGGAGTATAGGCTGACCGGAGACTGAATCGCATAAGTCAAAGAAAATAAAAAACGCAAGTTCATCTGATTGATTTTTAACCTTCACTGATACTTTACCCTCTTTATCTTCCTTCCCAAATTCATAATCATATGACAGAGTAACCTTTGGTAGAGTATTCAATGCAGTAAAATCGGCATACTGCTTTGTAGGAGTATAATACTGCCATGGCAATTTATTGCCTGCTTTATAATCGAGGATATCCTTCTTGGTTGAGAGCCAGTATACATTTTTATCAATCTGCTTTCCTGCCTTATCATATATTTGAAGTTCGAGGAACCATACAGGAGTAAGATTATTAATCAAAGGAAGTTTATATATGAATTCTGAAGTGTTGGCATTAATATCACCCTTCCACTGATCCTTGAATAACTCTTTTGAATGAATATCATAGATCCTTATTTTAACATTAATATCTTTTGCAGGTTCAAGGTCCTCATTTGCCAGGAAAATATCATTAAAGCCATACCTGTAAATGGCATGAAGCGGAGTACACGCTTCCCTGACTGCATAGAAAGCACCATTCGGTTGAAGGTAAGTATCATAAAGTTGCCATATCAGTTCCGGCCAGGCTGAATTGAGTTTCCATTGTACCAATCCGGTGCTGATTGGTTTATTTGCAATAAAAGCTTCGAACATTGGGCGCATTAGTTCATAATTACTAACCTGCGATTTGAATGCAAACTCCTCGATACCCGATGATTTACCATATCGGGCAGAAAGACCTTTCAGAAACCTGTCGAGAGTGGTAAATTCATTCCTTCCTGTATGGAACTCCCAGTATTTCTTATCAATGGGCCACAGGCTCTTTTCAGGAAACATTTTTCTCAGTGAAGCAAGCGGAGGTATTTCTTCTCCAGGACACGTCTCTGTATTAAAGCCGTAAGCGCCTCCCCTGGTAGTGTCAGTAAACCAGTAAACAGGAGGGGTAAATGCATAAGGACCCAGCATTTTCATGCCAGTAGGTCCGCTCAGAGTACTAATGATCGGGACATCAGCCACCACATTATCATTCTCCGTACCAACTCCACCAGCTGAAGTTGCCCATGGCCGTGAAGGGTCATATTTTTTAAACATTTCGACATACCTTTTTTCCAGATCCGGAGCAGGAAGTTTATCACTCCCGAGCATCCATATGTAGATTGAGGGATGATTTCGGAGCCACATCATCTGATCAAACCAATATGCTGAAATAAGGTCAATATCCTCTTCTGAGACAGGCCCGCCGTACTTCTCATCAACAGGTTTGAGAAGGTAATCCTCCCATTCCCAGTGACAATTCCAGCCAATCATTACCATAATTCCGTATTCATCACATAAATCATACAAGGTCTCATCCTTCCCCCAGAATCCCTCACATCGGATACTGTTCAGGTTCATCTGGCGAACATATCTGAGTTGTGCTTCAACTGATTCTCTGGTATCCTGAAGCAAAAGATCATCGGTCCATCCTCCTCCTTTCAGCAGGATAAACTTACCATTAATTTTAAAAGCACGGTTTCCCCTTTCATCCAGATAGCTTGTTATCTCCCTTATACCATATTTCTTATCCACCCTGTCAATTATCTTGTTCCCCGAAAGAAACTCAACCTTAAGATTATATAAATCAGGTTTCCCCATTCCATTGGGCCACCAGAGATTCACATCCTTTACTGATAACTGGGGGAATTCCTCTGGTGACATATTGCAGGACAAAGTATCGCCAGGATTTACTGTTACCTTTTTCCTGATGACTCCCAACTGATAATCAACCTGAAGAATACCATCCACTGGTTTCTTTGTACTGTTCACCAGTTCCGTCTGAATGAACAGATCCGCGTTATTCCCATTCTGTGTATCAACCTTTGAATAGACAAACGGACTTCTTATTTTCAAACCATCATTTATCTCAAGAAAAACGTCACGGAAAATACCCATATTCCTGTCACGGGGAAGAGGATTCCAGTCAACAAAACCAATTGAATATTCACCATCTGCATGCTGCCACATTTTAAGCGCCAGGGAATTCTGCCCTTCAACTGCATAATCGTTGATATTAAAAGTAAACATCCTGTAAGCACCGGCAAATTTATCCTTGCCAACAACTTTTCTTCCATTGACCCAAAGATCTGCACGGTAGTTGATCCCACTGAACCTGAGCGAAATGTTCTTTTTAAGGTCATCCGATGTAAGATTAAAAGTGGTCCTGAACCACCATGGCTGTTTAAACATCTCAGGATCTACCTGTTGCATATTAATACCAAAATAAGGATCCTTTATAACTCCCTCGGTAACAAGGCTGCCGAGTACCGTTCCCGGGACAATAGCCTTATACCACGAAGAAGTATTGAAATCATTCTCTGAAACAGATTCTTCACTGATTTCAGGCAACTTATCTTCAGCTTGCATCATCCATCCTGTAGATAATGTATCAACAGCAGATTCAACTCTCTGATTATGAGGGGTGCATGAGACTATAACAAAAAGTAGCAGAAACAATCCGGTAGTTTTCATGGTTATGTATGCTTGAGATTATGGTAAATATGAATATTAATATGAACCTAAAGATAATAAATATTAATGTTACCCTGTAAGCCCTGCCGGAAGGACCGAACTAAAAGGTCAGGTAATAAAAATCCAATCCGTGTTAAAACCAGGCACAAAATTACAGGGGAAAACTATACTGAATACAACTGCATAGTATTTATTTCCAATGCAGTAAGGCATCCCAAACCCGGGAGGCCGGAATAGACACAACCGGTATCAATATTAATGACCCTGTTTCCCTGCTTCACCAATTGCCTGCAAACCTCAAGAGGCACAGGTGTATGCCCGTGTATAATAACCTTATTGTCGAAGACAGAATTTGTATATTCCTCATTCCTGGTCCAAATCATTGCAAATTTGTCCTCAAAGGGATCATTGATAGAATTATTGAATCCTGCGTGTACAAAAAAAAAGTCCCCGAAAGAATAAAAATACTGTAGATTCAGAAAAAAATCGACGTATACACTTTCCAGGTCACTCAGGGATTCGATTCCAAAACTATTAAGTGTATTTAAACCGCCATTGAAAAACCAGTTATATTGCCTGCTTTCATCCCTGAGTGTATCTATCAACATAGACTCATGGTTGCCTATCAAAGTTATAATCTCTATGCCATTATTTCTTAGATTCAGAATAAAATCAACGACCTCCCTGCTATTATTTCCCCTGTCAATATAATCTCCGAGAAAAATGATTCTGTCGCCACTACAGATATTGATTGTTGACTCAACCAGTTTAACCAACTGATCGATACACCCATGAATATCCCCAATAGCAAATAGTCTTTCCTTCAAAATACAATTTTTATTTCTAATCCGTCTCGGTAGCTTTTTGCGACTCTGATACCTGTTTGGCTGACTTGTTACCTTTCTTCTGTGGATAGGTACCTGGTAAGATTACTGTTATTAATCTTTTCCCCCACAAACCAAGCCGTATTCCTGCTGCAAGAGACAAGATACTTATTATGATAGTAAGATAATTATAGTTCTCGTCCCTGGAAACAAATAACAGGGCAACAGATAAGGTCAATATTATTATACTGAAAATTATTTTTACACCTCAATAGTGGTGTTGCCAAAGTTTTAAACCGGGTTAATCCATCAATTATCCCGGTTATAATTGCAAGCACCAGTGTTAAGGGGAAAAGAAATACCGAAAAAACAAGAACACTTTTGAGTATCTCGGTCTGAAAACCGGGAAACAGGATTACCAGCATAGTAATAATTGGTATAGCTATCACGAAAGACTGGGACAGATGTATTGCAATGGGGTGAAGATCAAAGTTAAGCATCATTAACCTGTTGCGTGAAACTCTCTCCCTGTAGGGTTCAAATACTTTCCTGGGGAGTCCGCAAGCAGGACAAACATCTCCGAGTTTATCGGCTTCCATTACAAATCCACAAGGACGACAACGAACTAGTTCTTTCATAAGCTATTTTAATAGGTTATTAATCAATAATAATGTGGCAATAACAAAAATAATAAAATGATGTTAATAGTTGTTAAATATTGATAAAGAATTGAAAACTAGGTGTTTTTTTTAATACTTTCACCACGAAGTATTGAAAGGTTTAAAATAAAATCAAAGTTTTAAAAAATGAAAAGAATATTAATTCTTTCAGGTGTTATTGTTGCAGTCATAGCATTGATCCTGTTTAACAGGATGTCCTCCAATAAAAGATCTGTAAGTAATTTTACCGAGACCAGGCAAGGAGCATTTGAAATTACTGTTCCGGTTGCCGGAGAGTTGATTGCTGAGCAATCCCTTGATGTTAAAGGCCCCGAGTTAAATCAGGGAAATTCAGGCAGAGGCGGAGGACACGGAATGCATGCTATTGATCTGAAAATTCAGGATATTGTAGCTGAAGGCACACTTGTAAATAAAGGTGATTACATTGCACAGCTCGATCGGTCATCCTACTCCAACACATTAAAGGATGAACTTCAGAACCTCACAAGCGCCCGGAATGATCTTGATATGAAAGTGCTTGATACAGCAGTGGTTCTGACCGACCTCAGGGATGAAATCAAAAACCAGGTATTTGTAGTTGAAGAGGCTTCAATTGTACTTGATCAGTCGAAATTCGAACCTCCTGCCACAATAAGGAAAGCTGAGATGAGCCTCAACAGGGAACGCAGGGCACTTGATCAAAGAAAACTCGCTTACAAATTGCATGCTGAAGAGACACTGGCAGAAATAAATAGTCTGAAACAAAAATATGAAAAACAAAAAAAGCTTGTGGAAGATCTTCAGAACTTCCTGGCTGAATTTACCATAACTGCCCCGTCTCCAGGCATGGTTATTTATAAAAAAGAGTGGAACGGAACAAAAAGAAAGACAGGTTCAAATGTAAATCCATGGGATAGAGTGGTTGCCACCCTGCCTGACCTGTCATCAATGATATCAAAAACCTATATTAATGAAATAGATGTCAGCAGGGTAAAGGCCGGTGAAGACGTTACCCTGAATGTTGATGCCTTTCCTGATAAGTCATATACAGGAAAAGTAATGTCAGTTGCCAATGTCGGGGAACAGTTGAATAACTCAGATTCAAAAATGTTTGAAGTACAGATCAAGGTAAATGAGAGTGATCTTTCCCTGAGGCCATCAATGACAACAAGTAACAAAATATTGATAAAACGCTTCAACAATGTTATTTATATTCCAACTGAGTGTGTCCATACCGGAACCGACAGTATCCCGTTTGTATATACAAAGTCACGAACAAGACAGATTGTTGTGCTCGATGAAGCAAATGATAAGAATATCATTGTTGAACAGGGACTCAAACCAGGGACAATGGTTTACCTTGTTACTCCGGAAAATGCGGAAAGCTTCGGGTTTACCGGAAAGGAGCTGGTGTCGGTCATAAGGGAACGATTGAAAGCCAGACAGGCTGAGAATGAGGTTCCCGATATGGAACCAAAACAAAAGGAATTATAGAAAAAAATGAAAAAAAGGGTGTCTTTGTAAACACCCCTTTTAATATCCTGAAAAGAATTGCTATTTCTTATCGTAGACTAAGGTCATCTTTACATCTCCATTCCTGCCTGTTCTTGTACTCGCAACAGAGAGAGTATTTGGGTTTGTAAGGGACCATACTTCTGTTGATTTCATTTCTCTTGACTCACCATTCATATCAAATGTCATGGTAGTGGAAATAGTCAGGGATTTACTATCAGCCGACCAGGTAGCAGTTGACTTGCTCTCCCCTCTCTGAGTAGAATTAACAGTCTCTTTTCCATCAAGAGTATATTTTGTGGAAGTTTTCATTGCTTGTCCATCACGACCGGTCCGGGTTCTTTCAACAGTAAGCGTATTACCTGCTTGTGTAACAACCATGTCGCCACCTCCCATTCTCATTCCGCCCTGATTTCCTTCGGGCAATTTGCTTTTATCTGAATTCATTGCCCAGGTGCCTGAGAAATTGGTTTTGCTACCCTGTGCATTAGTCATAACAGGTACCATAAAAGCCAATATCACGGTTAGTGACAGTGCTTTTCTGAACCATGAGTTTCTTACTTTTTTGTTCTTCATAGTTTTCGATTTTAATGAAATGATTTTGTATTTGACAACTAACATGCATGGAATATTCCATTAAATAGAAAAATGTTTTCCTTTCTTTCATGCAAAAACAAGGATATCAGATACCCCTGATGTGTTCAAATATTTCACCAGCAGGAAGCCAGTCACACTCTGAATTGTTGTTGTCCTTTTCTATTCTGAAAGGTGTTATCTGTTCTATTTCTACTAATTGAACAAGAATAAGATATTTTTTCCCGGCACATTTTTCAAACTGATGATCAGGTAATTGCAGTTTATCCTGGTTCCTGATTACCATTTCAAAAGATTCCTCAATTGATAATTCTCCTGAATAAACAACTGAAGTCACTTTCCCCCTTGCTCTTACACAGTTTTCCCCACAATTACTTATCATATAGAATATATCACCTTCTTCAATGGTACAATGAAGCACTTTTTTATCGTCGGCTCCCCTGATAATCATTGACTTATTACCATTTAAAAGATTTTCAAGTTCTTTTGATTCTGCATCCAGCCAGATTAGATGGTCCATATTGAATGTGTTCAAGGTTTATTATAATAAAAGACGATCGAAAAAATGAAATGTTACAATTTTGAACTAATACTTTGAAATTAAAAAATCCTCAATGAATAAGGGTCAAACGAATCCCAGTCCTTTAATTTTTTTTTATCTGATTATTAAATGGTGTAAATTTGATATACTCATTGATAACAAACAAAATACACCAACATGAAAAAGTTATTTTTATTAATTACAGTCTTAACGGGGATATTTCTCTCCGTACATGCTCAAACTGTATCAGATTATACTTACAAACTGACCAATGGTATTGATATCCAAATGGACCGCTGCTGGAACCAGGTATGGGTACAACAAAGCTATGCTCCTATGACATCAGCAGACAAGACTCCATTAAATGTTAATATAAGATCCATGGGATATCTTATAGATGGTTCTGCATTTAATCTTTTGAAGTCAGGCAAAGAGGTGAAATTACAGGGAGTAGCACCCGGCAGTTATGATCTTAAGATGATCTTCAAACTTTCAGGAAGCCCGGGGACACTGAGTTTTGTTGCCAAAAACATAGAGATAAAGCCTAAGGAAAAAACATCCGTATCAATAATTCTTTATGATTATCAGTTCATCATAGTAGAATCAGCTGGCTCTAACAGTGGAATGTGTTCCTATAAATCACAGGTAAATATTTTTAAGGCTAATTCTGAACAAAATATGTATACCGGAGCATTTATGTTTTATGCAAAGGGTAATCATAACAGTCCTTTAGCAAGTGACCAGTCGTCAGAAAAAGATTCAGGTAAGATAAAAGCAGGAAAATATGATGTTCTAATATCTATAATAATTTCAGGACAACTCCAGAAGATATGGCTTAATAATTTTGACATGAAACCTGACAAAAACTATGCTGTCAATATAAATATGAATGCAGGAGAGGTAATATATACAGGAGGAAACAGGGACGTTAAAGAAATGTTGCTTTACCCCGGTGGAACTGCTGCCAGACAGACCGGAACCCCAGCACCTGTAAAAAATCTGGAGATCATAAGTTATGATAACATTCTGAATCCAAATGCATGTGCCCCTGGCGTTTATGATGTTCTTCTCAATTTCAGGAACGGGTCAAGGTATGAATGGAGAAAAAACATTGTAGTAAATACAGGAGCCAAGACAAATATAAAATGATCTGAGAGGGCCGCTATCTTATTTATATCTTAATGACTGGACAGGATTAGATCCTGCTGCTTAGAAGACTCCAGGTTATTACGAAGAGCATCCGGGCGCTTTATTACCAATAAGTTATCTTTCTTAACACCAATGTCTTTTGTAAGCATAACCAGAAAAATGTTGCAATTTATCCAGACTTTTTAATCCTTTAGAGTATAGAACTCATAGCTGATCTTCCAGGTAAAAGTTTTGCCCGGATCAACCTTAATGCTTATATATGGTTCCGGACACAGGGTTGTCTGACAACACCAGAATGCAAGCTTTAATAAGGGCTGATCACATCGGATCCTTACCCCGGCACCTGCATCCTGATTCTCTATCCTGATATCATAATCTGAATTGTCGGGTCCATAGCCCCCCAGGTTAAAATAGTTTATGTCCTCCCCTGCATTTACATTTCTACGAAAGAAAAGTTCTTTGCCCCTGATATCGGAGAAATCGGTATCATTATCAACACCTTCGCTTCTAATAATGTATGGTAATCGTACGAAATAACCAGGTCCGACAGGTCTTTTATCAATCATGAAAAAATTATGATCATAGACACTGGTGTCAATAGCTTTGTTTCCTGTATTCTTTAACTTATGATCCAGAACAAGTTCGGGTTTTCCACTTACCAATTGTACTCTTTTTTCATATTGATAAGAATATTCGTCATCAGCTAATTCATGATTAAAAATAACATGATCTTTCCCCCTGGCCACTTTCCAACTTCCCTTATCAATAAATGGATAGTTCCTGTAAAAAAGATATTCCTCTTCATCAGGTTTTGTTAGTATACCGGTCCCAATTTTCATAAAGTTTTCATCAGATTTTTTCTCCGGATAACCCAGTGGAGTGAAGTCCTCAACAGGGCCCATTATTACATCATGTATCCCCGGACTATAATCTGAGAACCACTGTCCGAAATAGGTGTGGCCATTATACTTCAGAAAAGGCATATTGCCTGACCAGTCAAACCTGGTACCCTGATAATAGCCATTCTTTGTATCTGGAAGATAAAGTCGTGCGTTAATAAGTCCGTTGGTAATGTCTGCTTGTGGAAATTTCATAGTAAAATATTTATTGATTCAGTTCTTAAATTTAAAACTTTACACGATATCAGGATACTGTGACAATGTGAATTTCTGTTAAAAACCAGTTACCCTGTAAAATTATCATAACAATTTACTAAATTTGGATAAAGGCTGACTTTCTTACAAAGATATTATTTAATAATTTCTTATAATAGCTTCTCATTATGAATAAATTATCAAGAAGACAATTCCTGGGCAAAAGTGCACTGGGAATTGGATCTGCAGTTTTTGCATCCAGGATTCCGGTTGACATTTTCAATAGTAACTCACCGCGAAACGATTAAGATGCCTGTTGGATTCCAGGTATGGACAGTTCGTGAAAAGCTTGTGAATGATTTCCCCGGAACCCTTAAAGATGGTAGCTGATCAGGGATACCAGAGCGTCGAGATGTGTTCCCCTCCCGGTTATGAAAGCTCCGGTTTCGGTCCGCTTATGAAGTATTCTGCCAAAGAAATGAAACAGATTATCAATGATGCCGGACTCATTTTAATGAGTACCCATTATGGAATGGATGAGCTTACAAACCATCTCGATGAACGGATTCAGTTTGCAGTGGATTCCGGACAAAAACAGATGATACTTTCAAGTTTCGGATTACCCCGGGAATGCTACTATAAGTGACTGGATGAAAGCTGCTGATGAACTCAATAAGATGGGAATGAAAGCCAAAGAGGCCGGAATCCAGATGGGATATCACAATCACGATATGGAATTCGAAGAACTGGATAATACACTGATCTATGATGCCCTTATGAAGCAATTTGATCCTGATTATATTAAAATGCAGTTCCAGGTTGCAGTAATCCGGCTGGGTTATAAGGCATCTACATATTTTCAAAAATATCCTGGTAGATTTATATCTGCACATCTTGCTGACCTGTCAGCTGACAAGAAAAATAATGTACCTGTTGGACAGGGAATTGTTGACTGGAATGAATTCTTTGCCAACATTAGAGACAGGAGGAGTAAAAAATATATTTGTTGAGATGGCACCTGACACATTTAAAGATAGTGCAAGCTATCTCCATAAGTTTGTTTCGTAACATCATTGCTGAAAACCTGATACTTATATCATAAAATAACTAATCTACATCTGAAATGGCAAACTCAAGAAAAATTAACCGTCGTGAATTTCTGGGATCGGCAGCTACAGCCTCCCTGGCACTTACTGTTGTACCCCGTCAAGTTCTGGGAGGCACTGGTTACATCGCTCCAAGTGATAAAATGACTATCGGATATATAGGCTGCGGAACACAGGGAATGAGGGAGCTGGCAAATCTCATACAGAATCCTGCGGTTCAGATCGTTGCTGTATGTGATCCAAATAAATTCAGCACTAACTATGTCGATTGGTCTCCATTCGATATCCGCAATACAATGAGATCAACTCTTGGTGACAAAACATGGGGAGAGAATATTAAAGGGATACCGGGAGGCAGAGATCTTGGACTGGAACTTGTACAGAAATATTATGGAAAATCCAAAGATTCCGGCACCTATAAAGGTTGTACAGCATATGAGGATTTCAGGGACCTCCTGGAAAAAGAACAAGGCATAGATACAATTAAGATAATGACCCCTGATCATCTGCATGCAACTGTGGCAATAGCTTCAATGAAAAAAGGGAAAAATGTGGTAACCCATAAACCAATTGCCAACAGGATTTATGAGGCTAAGCTTACTATAGAAACTACCAAAAAAACAGGATCAGGGACTCATCTCCTTGCATGGAGCGACAGACCTGATTATATAACAATTAAAAACTGGATTGATGAAGGCAGAATTGGTAAGCTGAAAGAGATACATAACTGGTCGAACAGGCCAATGTGGCCTCAGTGGCAAACAAATCCCACTGACAATCCTCCTGTCCCAAAAGACTTTAACTGGCAACTGTGGCTGGGACCAGTTCCTGACAGACCATACAGCCCTGAATACACAAATGCTGTTTTCAGGGGATGGTATGACTTTGGAGCAGGAAGTATTGCCGATATGGGTCATTACAGCCTGTTTCCTCTATTCCGGGCTATTGGCGTCAATACACCTGCCAGGAGTGCAGAAGCATACGGTACAACAACCTGCGCTCTTAATGGTAATGTAGCTGTTGGAGTTAAAAATAACGTGGCTTTTCCACTTTCATGTATCATCAGGTTTAAGTTTGATGCACAGGATCAGTTACCGCCTTTTGATCTTTACTGGTACGATGGAGGAATGAAACCTCCAAACCCGGATGAATACAGTGCTGCAGGAAAAGCCCTGTCAAGAGAAGGAATGATGTTCGTTGGTGAAAAGGGCAAGATTATTGCAGGGTTCAGAGGCGAACAACCCATGATTAGTAACAGAAGATGGAAAGATAATAAATTCTGAGAGAAAAGAAGGACGACCAACGGCAGGATGCGAATGAGATCTGGATCAATGCATTTAAAAGCAAAACACAGTCACCTGGCAGCTTTATCTATACCGGACCTGTAACAGAAACCATATTGCTAGGTGCTGTAGCACTGAGAGCAGGAAAGAAGGTGGATTATGACAGCTCTTCGATGAAGATTACCAACCTCCCGGAGGCAGATAAATACCTGGTCAGAGAGTACAGAAAGGGTTGGGAACTTTAATGTTGATGAGCATTTCTATAACCTTTTATTTCTAAAATATTTTACCGATATTGCGCAACAAAGGCTTAAGGACAATTTTATTGATAACCAACTAACCTAACCAGAGTAATTATGATCAAACGTATTTTCTACACGGTGCTGCTTGCAGCAATGGCTTATTCATGCAGTAATTCAGGAAATAAAGTCACATCTGCAGAAGCAGACGGTTCAACAGATCCTATAAATGTCAAATTTGAATCTCTTGTCCAGAACCCTGATAACTATGTCGGAAAAAACATTATTAGTTGAAGGAAAAGTAGTGCATGTTTGCACAGAAAGTGGCAAAAAACTCTTTATTGTAGGAGAAAATCCTGATATTAGATTATATGTTGCTGCCGGGGAAGAGATGTCAAAATTTCCAATGGAATTACTCGGCAGCGAAGTTTCTGTTGAAGGTGTAATAACCAGGACAGGAGGTTCGGCAATGGCCATGGCAGAAGGGGAGCACTCAATGAAAAAATCAGAAGGCGAAAATCCTGAAATGTCAGCTGATAGCTGTGAAACTGAGACCGCTCTGGTAAGTCAATCCTCACTTGCCAATATTATTATGCAGTACCATAGTCATACTGTAAAGTAAATTCACAGACTTGCCGGTATGAATCTGTCACGAATTAACAGAATCACGCACCGTGATATAGGATATCTTGTTGCAGGATTAACAATTATTTATGCGATCTCCGGCATTGCCCTGAATCACAAGAATGACTGGAATCCCAATTATATTACGGAGAGTCATTCTTTCAATACAGATATTGATATACAAAGGGAATCCTTTAATAATAAGGATGCGCTGAATATTCTCAGTCAACTTGGTATTGAACAGGAATATAAAGCATACCATTTCCCAACAGGAAGAAAGCTGACTATTTTCATTAACGGTGGCTTTGTTCAGGTTAATGCGGAAACAGGTGAAGGCGTTATAGAAAGAATATCCAAACGACCTGTGCTATTCCAGCTCAATTTTCTTCATTATAATCCGGGGCGATGGTGGAAATATTTCAGTGATATATTCTGCATTGCACTTATCCTGGTCACTATAACCGGCTTATTTATTGTAAAGGGACGAAACGGAATAACCAGAAGGGGAGCCATCCTGACAATTGCCGGGATAATACTCCCCCTTTTATTTTTGCTAATATATTAGAAACAGGCGTCAGGCGTCAGGCGTCAGGCGACAGGCGTCAGGCGACAGGCGTCAGGCGACAGGCGTCAGGCGACAGGCGTCAGGGCAGGCGACAGGCGTCAGGAAAATGAAATCATATTTCCATTAACTTTCACCTGAAGCCAGTTACCCGAAAGTATTATATATCTATACTTTTTTCAAAGCCTCAAGCACCCTGGCAGGGGTAAAAGGAAGTGTAAACAACCTTGCACCCGTTGCGTCGAATATTGCATTGGCAATTACGGCGCCTACTGCAATAATAGCCGGCTCTCCCCCTCCTTGTGGCGGTTCATTCATCCTGTCAAGAATAACTGTCTCTATCTTGGGTAACCATGAGAATTTAGGGATATCATAAGTATCGAACATACGGTCCTTAATATTCCCGCCTTCGAACATTACTTCTTCAGTAAAAGTATATCCAAGACCCATTGTCAGGCAGCCTTCCATCTGGATAATTGATCCTTCATAGTTCACCACCATGCCCATATCCTGGGCACAGGCTATTCTAAGCACTTCCACCTTTCCGGTAGTTTTATCCACCCTGACTTCTGCCATATGCGCTACCCATGCTCCGGCATCAGCACCACATGCGATTCCTATGCCTCTTCCACTGGGAGACTTTCCGGCAACATAGCCAAATTTGTCAGCAACTGCTTTCAGGCAATCAATTATATGTCTGTCTTTCAGATTTTTCAGTCGAAATTCCAGAGGATCTATTCCGGCAGCAGATGCCATAATGTCGATCTGCACTTCCCTGGCGAATGTATTTGTATTGTTATTGGGTGCACGCCAGGCACCTGTTGCAAACGGATGTACAGCAGGGCCACCTCTGCCTGTCGTGTGATGGGTCGTTTTTGTATTTGGCACATCATATGTTGTTTCAGAACCACGACTGCCAGAAGCATAAATATGATAATCCCACATCTTTATCATCCCTTTGTTGTCAATTCCGGATTTTATCTTTATTACCCCTGCAGGATGAAAAGTATCGTAGAAGAATTCCTCATCGCGTGACCAAACAACCATCACCGGTTTTCCAACGAGCTTTGCCAGTTTAGCGGCTTCCACAGCTTGCTGGCCCGGACTCTTACCCCCGAAACCTCCTCCAACAAATGGAGTAATAACTCTTACTTTATCCGGAGTAAATCCAAGTTCGCGGACAAGAGTATCCTTAAGTCCGAATGGTGATTGAGTAGATGCCCACACGGTCATCTTACCATCTTCCAGCTGAGCAAGAGCAGTATGAGTCTCCATGGGAGAATGAGCCAGATAAGGGTCATGAAATTCTGATTCAAATGTCTTATCGGATAATTTCTCTCCTGCATCCAGGTTACCTTCGGAATTTATTACATCGGCAACGGTACATGTTTTTACAAACCACTCGTACATATTTTTATTATCAACAGGCATCTCATCAAAGGAATATTCTGCTTTGATCTTCGAAAGAGCCATTTCTGCCAGATCATGGTCCTCATTAAGAACAGCAACCATATCATCATCGTGTATCACCTTTGTTCCCGCTACTTTTTCAGCTTCAGAATAATCAAGTGATGTCCTTTTTGCACCATGTGATGGCGGACGTAACAATCTGGCAAACAACATTCCAGGAAGTTTAAGATCGCCGGTATATTTAGCCTGGCCCCTTACTTTTTCCACAGCATCCGCATGCTTATAGGATTTACCTATATAGGTAAATTTTGTATAATCTTCGGGCAATGGTTTCACATCAAGGAATTTTTCAATCCTTTTACCCCGGGTTAGTTGGGCGTATGTCACTGAATTTGTACTATTCTTAGTATCAGTTACTATTCCATCTTTAACCTCTAGTTGAGAAACCGGTACACCAAGTTTTTCAGAAGCTAGCTCCATGAGTACACCCCGTGCTTCAGCAGCAGCTGCCAGCATATGAGGTCCAAATGCCCTGGTAGTAAGCGAGCCCCATGTACCGGCATCCCAAGGACACAAGTCTGTGTCGCCCATTACCATTTTAATATTTTCAAGTGGCACATTAAGAGCATCTGCCATTTCTACCGGTAGTGATGTTATTATACCTTGTCCCATCTCTATTTTACCGGTATAACATTTTACAATCCCATCCTCTCCTATCATCAAAAAAGCATTATAATCGGTTGGAAGAGAATGTCTTTGTTCGGCAGGCAAGGCGAGAAGATCAACCGCTCCCCAGGGTCGGAAAAATATTATTATTCCGCTACCGAGTATTTTGAAAAAGTCACGTCTAGGGATACCTCTTCTTTTAGTAGTTACAACTGAACCACCCTCGTTTTCTGTAGTTTTCTTTTTCATAATTATTTCCCTCCTTTCATATCTACTGAAGCTGTCTTGACTGCTTCAACAATTCTTTTATGTGCCCCGCACCGGCAATAGTTATCTTCCAGACCCTGCTTAATCTCCTCTTCAGTTGGTGAAGGATTTCTCATTAACAGCCCCGTGGCACTCATTATCATTCCGGGAGTGCAATAACCACATTGCAAAGCATCATGGTCCACAAATGCCTTTTGAACAGGATGTAATTCCCCATCTGTTGCCAGGCCTTCAATAGTAACAACCTTCTTTCCCTCAATATCGCCAACTGATAACTGGCACGAACGGGTAGGTTCATTATCTACAAGAACAGTGCATGATCCACAGAAACCCATTCCACAACCAAACTTGGTTCCTGTCAGTCCAAAATGATTTCGGAGTGCCCATAAAAGAGTCTGTCCAGTATCAATCTGGGCTTCCGTTTTTTTCCCGTTTAATTCAAAACTGATTGTCTTCTCCATATTTATTTGAATTTATTGATTTCCTCCCTGTATTCTTCATAAGTATCGAAATCTCTGAGTATACCAGGATCATCAGTTGTTACCTCAAGAATATCCTCTGAGAATTTATATGTCAGTGATCTCAACCCTATATTTTGATCAAGTTTATCAATTTCATTCCTGTATCTCCTGTCAATAAGGATCGGATGTCCTCTCTTCTCTCCATGAACAGGAATTACTATTCCTTTGCCTGATGATCTGTAAGCGCTAATTACGCTATTTATGGTCATAGTCGTGATCAGTGGCTGATCGCCCTGGAATACAATGACAGCATCATGGCCCTCTGGTAAATTCCTAAACCCACATTGCACTGAAGAGAGCATCCCCAAACTGTAATCTTCGTTAAAACAACTTCTGACCCCATACCTGTCAGCAATCTCTTTCACCGCTTCCCTCTCTGATCCAAGTACAACAAGAATCTGATTAACATCTGAACCGATAATACTATCAATTACATTCCCAAGCATCGTCCTGCCATTAAATTCCAGGAGCATTTTTGGAAATCCCATGCGCTTAGATTCTCCTCCGGCAAGTATTATAGCACAAATGTCTCCCATATATTAATTTTTACTGTTCTTTACCAGGATGAGCTGTGCTGCAATGCTTACTGCTATCTCCTCCACAGTCCGGGATTTTATCTCCAATCCAACCGGAGCATATATTGACTCCCATTCTTCATCAGAAGCCCATCCGTTTTCAATGAAATCCTGACGCATAGTGCTGACCTTCTTCTTACTTCCAATCATTCCGGTATAGGCCAGGTCAGACCCGATGCAGTGCTTTAATGCATACGCATCATCTTTATGTCCACGCGTCACAATCAAAACATAAGTATCCTTATCCTTCTTAATTGATTTCATTGCTTCTCCAATATTGCTTACCACTATTTGGCTGGCTTCCGGAAGGTTATCTCTCGTAGCAAGGTCAGAACGATCATCAATAACTGTCACTTCAAAGCCAAGCATACTTCCCAGGTGAGTCATGGCCTTACCTATATGACCTGCTCCAGCTATTACCAGGTGAGGAGGTGGAAAAACTGGCTCAAGAAATATCCTGGAGTAAGATTTTTCATCGGACACAATATCCAGGGTAAGCTCCATGTAATCAGGGTGACCAGTATTCCTGAGTAATGACTCAGCATGAGGTATGATTACCTTGAGGAGGCTTTCTGGCAATGAGTTATTCATCTCTTCATCTATCCAGTAACGGTCCACCTCAACATCATTTTCATCTGCTCCTGAAAGAATGGTCACCATAACACCTCCGGTCCTGTTAAGCAGCGACTGTCTTAACAATCTGAAAACCAGAATGTTCTTATAAGGATCCGCATCAACAAGCACGCTTATCACACCACCACAGATCGCTTCCTCCTTGTTTGATATATCGTTTGCCAGGTTAAAATGGTAATAACCGGAATTTCCTGAATTGATAGACTCATCTGCTATTTTCAGTATTTTGCCTTCAACCACTCCCCCGCCCACAGTACCACAGAGAAGTCCCTTCCTTCCAATTATTGCTGAACTTCCAGGTTTCTGGGGAGTTGAACCTGAAGTACTGGTAACAGTGGCAAAAACAAGTTCAGATTCATTCAAAAAGAGGTCATGAAGACAGAGATAAATGTTATTCATAATCAACAATTATCCAATTTTTTATAATATATCATCAGAAAATCTAACCTGCTACAACAAATATATTCAAAATTGATTTATTATGCATATTTTTATGCTATATGTAACTTTAATACTAACATATGCTTGCTATGAATCCGAGGTTTTCAAAATTTTCATTAATAATAATCTCCTCAATTATTCTCCTTATAACCTGTAAATCACCGGTCAACAACAAGGCAAAAAGGGAGTCTGAAACCAGGTGGATTGAAGAGTTGACAATAAGTCAACTTGAGGATGGTTATAGAAAAGGTGAATATAAAGTTGCTGATATTGTTGGCATTTACCTTGATCGCATTATTGAACTTGACAAGAGCGGCCCCCGTTTAAATTCAATAATTGAAATCAATCCTGATGCATTGCAAATTGCACAGGAGTTGGACAGGGAACTTGAAGCTGGGAAGTCCAGAGGCCCCTTGTATGGAGTACCTGTTATCCTGAAGGACAATATTGACACACATGACAAGATGCCTACAACAGCTGGAGCTACTGCCCTGGCGAACTCCTTCCCCTTAAATGACAGTTTTATTGCTATGAAACTAAGGGAAGCAGGTGCGGTCATTTTGGGAAAGTCGAACCTCAGTGAATGGGCTAATTTTCGTGCAATGACTTCTTCAAGCGGCTGGAGTGGAGTTGGAGGACAGACAAAAAATCCATATGTTCTTGACAGGAATCCATGCGGATCAAGTTCCGGATCAGGCGTTGCCGTCTCTGCAAATCTTTGTATGATAGCAATTGGAACTGAAACAAACGGTTCAATAGTCTGCCCGTCAAATAACAATGGAATTGTCGGGCTTAAACCTACAGTAGGACTGATAAGCCGGTCAGGAATTATTCCTATATCCTTTACACAGGATACACCGGGTCCTATGGGCAGGACTGTTGAAGATGTTGCTATTGCCCTTGGAACACTTACTGGATTGGATACTGCCGATTCAAAGACTACTGCGTCACAGGGTAAATACCCTGCTGATTATACCAGCTTCCTTAAACCTGATGGAATAAGAGGAAAAAGGATCGGACTGCTAAAAAGGTCGATGGGTTTTTCTGACAAAGTTGACACTCTGATGTACAGGGCTGTTTCATGGTTAAAAGACAACGGGGCGGAGGTTATCAGTATAGAATTCCCCGGAAAAGCCAATTATGAAGATGCCTCTTTTAATGTATTACTATATGAATTCAAAGATGGTTTGAACAAATATCTGAGCGGCCTTGCAGATGATTGCCCGGTTAAGAATCTGAAAGATTTGATTGAGTTCAATAAGTCCGATACTGTTGAATTAAAGTACTTCGATCAGAAGATACTGGAGATGGCTGAAGAAAAAGGGAACCTTCAATCAGAAGAATATCTGAAGGCACTGGCCCTAATGCTTAAAGCTACACGGGAGGATGGGATAGACAGAGTAATGAATGAAAATAAACTTGATGCAATAATAGCACCTACAGGCTCTCCTGCCTGGAAGACAGACCTTATTCTGGGCGATCATTTCGTAGGAGGAAGCTCATCACTTGCGGCAATATCAGGCTATCCTGCTATTACATTACCGATGGGTTTTGTGGAAGAACTTCCCGTGGGAATTACATTTTTTGGCAGGGCATGGAGCGAGCCTCTTCTGCTGGAAATAGCCTTTAGCTACGAGCAGGGGACAAAACTCAGAAAAGCACCAAGATACTTGATTTCGGATTGATATTCAATACGTTATGACCAACATACCAGTTTCACAGCGTACTGTGTGGCAACCTATTTCTTAATATCTTCTGCTTTGGGTTCAGCTGGTTTAGCATCCGTTTCATCATCCAGGTGTGAAGCTTTTTTGAACTCTTTCATACCCTGACCTATTCCTTTCATGAGTTCAGGAATTTTCCGTCCTCCAAAAAGAAGTACAACAACCACTATGATCAGCATAATCTCTGTAGCTCCAAAATTTCCCATCTTCGTAAATTTAAATTAACGGGCAAATGTATTAATAGAATTGATCATAACCAATAGAAATAATGAAACTCAATAGTTAAAGTTTGGTTAAAAGACAGGTATTCCGTTTAACCATACGTTACGAACATGAATAGAGTATTTATCCAACTCAAATAACATAAGATCAGCTCTTTTCCCAATGGCAAGATCACCCCTGTCATACAGGTTCAGAATACGCGCAACATTCACAGATGCCATATTTACAGATTGAGGAAGGGTACAGCCTGTCAACTTCATCATGTTCTCAACCCCCTTTTTCAAGGGGAATGATGCCCCGGCAAGACAATTCAATTCAGGATTAAGTAACATCCCCTCTTCCGTCAGCACCACCTCGGCACCCAGGAATGAATATTTCCCAGGGTTCATACCTGCCAGATAAATGACATCAGAAACCAATATGATATTATCGGGTCCCTTTACCCTGTAGAATACCTGCATCTCTTCCGGCAAGAGATGCAGTCCATCAGCAATTATTGAAATGGTCAGATCGTCATTAGCCAGCTGTGCCCACAACGGATTTCTGTGCCGGTGAATCATATTTGCGCAACCATTACCCAGATGAGTCGACAAGACAGCCCCATTATCTACAGCCTCCGAGACCAATTCTGCTGAAGCAGCCGTGTGGCCTATGCTCACTACAATGCCAGCCCTGGAACATCTGTTTATAAAATCCATCGCTCCTTTAAGCTCCGGGGCAACAGTAACCTGGATGATCCTTCCTCCTGCCGCCTCCTGGAAAGTAACAAATTCTTCCCATGAAGGGTTATGTATGTATTTAATGGGATGACAACCTCTGTATCCCTCTTCTGCAGATATGTAAGGGCCTTCGAGGTGAATACCCGGGACAGATTTGCTTATAAAATTGTCACTGACACACGCCTGGTCCATTAGTTTAAGATTACTGATGAGAAGCTCATTACTTCCTGTAATCATTGTGGGCACAAAGGTGGTTACCCCTCCAGCCCTGATTGCTGAAGCTGCGGTTGAGATATCGTTTAATGATAATCCCGCTCCAGAGAAATCGACATTAGCATAACCATTTATCTGATCATCAATGAGACCGGGTGCAACTATCAGTGTCTCAGCATCTTTCCTTAATCTGTCTATATTATGAATGTCCCTGATTATACCTTGATGGACCTCTATCCTCACCGGCTTTCCGGTTTCATAATGAAGAGCTTCAACTGCGATATTTCCTTTCATAGAAAAGCTGGATTAAATGTTCTGTTCTCTGATTGGCCTTATATGGGTATTATACCTGATGCCGAATTCACATCAAGGAAGAGATTAAAATCGGGATGGTGTTTTAGTATGGTAGCAGGAATCTTATTTGTTACTATGTTAATCAATGTACTTTTAATGCTACCTGCTTTTACTTTATGAGGGACAGCAGAAACAATTGTTTTACATTGCATTATCTGCCATGGTGTCATTGAGAGAGCCGTATGAGGAACTTCATCCATTGAGCTGAACCAAGCCTCATCTACCTGCTGTTTCCGGCATTGTTCATCAAGAACAACTACCTTATATGATTCCCTTGTCCCGAAATCTGCCGGCGGATCATTAAATGCAATATGACTGTTGACACCGATTCCTATCAGTCCGATATCGACTGGCTTAATTAAGATATTCTGTGTCAGTAAAGCAATAACCTTTCTTATATCTCCTTCTACATCCAGGCTATAGAATCTTTTGACCCCGACATGGTCTATGAACCTCTCTTTCAAATACCTCCTGAAACTTGCTTTATGACCAGGTGGCAGCCCGATATACTCATCCAGGTGAAAAATTTCTACAACAGACCATGCAATATCCTGCGTAATTAATGAATTAAGGGTCTCGAACTGGGATGCTCCTGTAGATAAGACCAGTCTTGCCTCTCCTTTCTGCTTAATTGCATCTCTGAGCTTATCTGCAACAAGTGCTGCTGCTCGTATACCAAGCTCGCTGGCATCGGGGCTTATATTAATAATCATCTTTATAATTGTTACTCCTGTAAAATTATAATAATTAATAAGATGTTTTCTGTGACACGTGATTTTTAATCCCTGCCAATAAAGGTGGCAAACTTTTTAAAAAACAATTGCAGTTTTTTGACGTTCATTTTTTTTGTTACATTGTGCCCAAATTTTTAATTATTTCGATGCTCCAAAAATATCTAATTCTCAGCGCCACTATCCTATTATCTTTTAACACTTTACTTTTTGGACAGACAAAAGGAATAAACAGGGAAAAGTACCGGATAAAAATAGAAGAAACTGATGATCCAATCACTATTGATGGCGTATTAAACGAGCCTGTATGGAAAACAGCTGAAGTAGCCAACGATTTCCGTAGAGTTTTGCCCACGGATACTGGTTACGCAGTAGCGCAAACTGAAGTTCGGGTTACTTATTCACCAACAACTTTATATTTAGGAATAGTCTGTTGGGATCCAACACCAGGGAAACGGCCTGTGGAATCTCTGCGAAGGGATTTCTCGTTTATGAAAAATGATAATTTCATTGTCTTCATCGACACTTTTAGCGATCAGACCAACGGATTCGCTTTCGGTGTATCTGCTGCCGGGGCCCAATGGGACGGTGTTCAGTCAAACGGAGGTACAGTAAACCTTGACTGGGATATTAAATGGAGATCTGCGGTGAAAAATTATAGTGATCGTTGGGTGGCCGAGTTTGCAATTCCCTTCAGGAGCGTGCGTTATAATGGAGGAGCACCTGAATGGGGCATCAATTTCAGCAGGCAGGACCTCAAGACTGGTGAAAAGTCCAGTTGGGCTCCTATGCCACGACAGTTTGCAACTGCCACACTGGCCTACACAGGATCGCTGGTATGGGATAAGCCATTGCCTGGTTCAGGACCAAGGTTTTCACTGATCCCATATTTGTCAGGCAAGACTGTCCAGGACAAAGAGGCCGGGGAAGGATTCAAGCCTTCTGCTAATGCGGGGATTGATGCCAAAGTGATCCTTTCTACATCAATGAATCTCGATCTGACTGTTAATCCCGACTATTCACAGGTGGAAGTTGATCAGCAGGTTACAAACCTGGACAGATTCGAATTGTTCTTCCCTGAAAAGAGACAGTTCTACCTTGAGAACAGCGACCTTTTTGCCAGGCTGGGAACTGATAATTTGCGTCCTTTCTTCTCCAGACGCATAGGATTGACAAGCCCTGTTCATGCTGGAGCCAGGTTAAGTGGAAAAATCGGCAATAACTGGAGAATAGGGGTAATGGATATACAGACAGGCGAAAAAGGTGATATCCCGGCAGATAATTTTACGGTGGCAGCTCTTCAGCGCCAGGTCTTCAACCATTCAAATATTACTGCCTTTCCTTGTTAACAAACAGGTTACCACCAGGATAGCGGATACTTCAACAGTTTACCAGTATAACAGGGTTGCCGGACTGGAATATAATCTTTCGAGTGCTGATAACAAGTGGACTGGAAAAGCATTTTACCACCAGTCATTTTATCCGGGCCAGGGACAAAAGCTGCCGCCATTGCTGCCAATCTTGACTATTCCTCGCAACATATTATTGCCAACCTGAATCAGTCCATTGTCGGGTCTGATTACATTGCAGAAGTAGGTTATATAAGAAGAAAAGGTTACTATGAGCTTAACCCTACATTTCAATATAAAAGCTACCCTTCCTGCAAGCAAAATTGCGAACCATGGTCCCGGTATACAAGCTTGATTTGTTCTTTGATCCGTCAATGGAGATGACTGACCGGGTAACCCAGTTGTTTTACCAGGTTGAATGGATCAATAAGAGTATTCTAAAGGTGGATGCCAAAGAAAGCTTTGTTAAGCTCCAGGCTCCCTTCGACCCCACAAACACGAATGGTGTTCCACTGGCAACAAATGAAAAATTCAGCTGGCAGGAAGCCGGTGTCTCCTTTGTTTCTGATATCAGGAAACTGTTTAATTTTTCTATTGAAGCAGGTATGGAGGGTATTATAATGGCAATAGATTTGTCATAAACGGGGAGTTGTTCTATCGTGTTCAGCCATATGGAAGCCTGGCAATAGTTTCTTCTTACAATAATATATCATTGCCATCACCATATAAAAGTGGACAATATGTTCTCATAGGACCCAGACTTGATTTTACATTTACAGATAAACTATTCTTTACCAGTCTTGTACAATATAATAACCAGATTGATAACATAAACCTGAACCTCAGATTCCAGTGGAGGTTTGCCCCTGTTTCAGACCTGTTCATAGTTTATACTGAGAACTCTTTCCCTGCTGATAACAGGATCAAAAACAGAGGGCTGGTTTTAAAAATATCATATTGGTTTAATTGAATCATTTGATCCTTCCTGATGAAAGAAAACTATAAGGTATGGTTTTTCGCAGGGGCCGAAACAGGTGATAATAAGTTCAATCGCTTTACAGGATCTTTTATTAAGTTGATGACCAGTATTTTTGGTGATGATTTTAAGTTCATCAAGGGAGTCTACTACAGGAAACCAATGTTCAATGTAATATGGGCTTTGAACAATTCTCAGAAACCAATAGGTAACCCTGTCAAATGCAATATTGTAAACTCAGCCTTCAGGCAGATTATCGGCAACGGGCTTCGACCCGATGCACATCTTATAATCATTTCTTCAAGTTCGGGTAGTGTTGTTGCAGCACAAGCTGCCTGTTACCTTGCCGAAGAGAATAGTAAAAACCGGTATTTAAATAAGCCATTTGATCTAGTACTGGGAGCCAGTATGATTGCCACAGGCTCACCTCTTTTTAAGAGACTACTTAAATATCAGGAAGAAGGATATATCAGAACCATCATCCATGACATAATTCAGGATGAAGGAGACAATAGTGTGGGAATTGGCGGATTGTCGCGATCGGAAGCATATAAAAATGCTTTTGGTATCATGATTCCCTTATTGTCAGCCAGGTACAGCGGACCTTCATTTCTAAATAAACACCCGGACCACGGGCATATACACAGGAGAAGATCTATGACAGTTCAGAAAGCAATAGATTATATAAATATTATACTCATTAAGAAAGAGCTGGCTGGTGAGATATACAAAGAAAAAGCGAGTAGGATTCTCATTGAGGAAAACATATGAATACCTGATTTTTTAAGTTACACAGAAAGTATGAAAGACACTCGACATTCGACTCTCGACACTCGACTCTCGACACTCGACACAAGACATTAGGAAAAAGATAAAGGTAAATGACTATACGCCCGCAGACTGCAAGACAGCATGACTGCATGACCACATGACCGCATGACCGCAAGATATCCAGCCTTCGCCGCTCCGTCGCTGAAGCTATGGAGCGTATGCGACTAGACTACTTGATCATGAAATCGAGTAAGGGTTTGTCACCCAGATAGGCAACAAGTTTATCATTCTTATTAAGTTGCCCAACACCCGGGGGGGTACCTGTAAAAATCAGATCACCCGTTTTGAGTGTAAAGAAAGAGGAAACATATTCAACAATCTCATTTATACTGAATATCATATCGGAGGTGTTTCCCTTTTGCACCACTTTGTTATTTATCTCAAGTCTGAAATCGAGATCATTAACATCCTTAACACTGCTTACCGGAATGAATGTACCTATCGGAGCCGCTCCATCAAAACACTTTGAAAGTTCCCATGGCATTCCTTCCCTGGCAAAAATATTCTGGAGGTCACGCGCAGTAATATCTATCCCCAGAGTTAGTTCATCATAATACCTGGGGGCAAACCTGGCGCTTATACCTTTGCCCAGTTTGCTTATTTTAATCACAACTTCAACCTCATAATGGATATTATCGGAAAAACCCGGAAGAAAGAATGGCTTGTTATTCTTGAGAATGGACGAGTCGGGTTTTAGAAAAACAACAGGTTTTTCAGGAATGGCCCAACCCAGTTCTGATGCATGCTTCCTATAGTTGAGACCAATGCAAATGATCTTCATTTTATTTTTGATTTTTACCGAATGACCTTAATTTAAGTTCGGTAAGCACTTTCTTTGTATACAGAGGAAATTCCCCGTTCATCATCCACGAATAATATGCCGGGTCTTCCCTGAATACAACCTCAACCGGTTTCTCTTTATACTTTCCGAAATTAAATACTTCAACCCCGTTTTCATCCAGAATTATCCTTCCCGCGAAATCAACATTGTTATTAAATGAACTAAAATCAGAAAGCTTATCAATATCATTTTCAAGGTCATCATACCTGTCAAGCTGGCATTTCAATACCTCAAAAGTAGCCTCTGTATCAGCTTTTGAGCTATGTGCGTCTTCAAGTTCCTTTTTACAATAGAACTGGTATGCAGCGGACAAAGTACGCTGTTCTTTCTTATGAAAGATAACCTGTACATCAACATATTTTCGCTTAAGGAAGTTGAAATCAATATTAGTCCTAAGGAATTCTTCCGCAAGGACAGGGATGTCAAATTTAATTGCATTATAGCCTGCCAGGTCGCACCCTTCAAGGAAGCTTGCAAGATTTCTGGCAATTTCTCTGAACACAGGTGCCCGTGCCACATCATCGTCCGTAATGTGATGGATAGCTGTAGATTTCGGAGGTATTGGCATTTCAGGATTAACTCTTGTGGTCATCCATTCTTCTTTGCCATTTGGACTGACCTTAAGAACAGACAGTTCTACAATGCGATCATTTGTAACATTTATTCCTGTAGTCTCAAGATCAATAAAAGCGAGCGGGCGTTTTAGGTTTAGGTTCAATTGGTCAGGCGTTTATCATCATTGGCATCAGAAGCATAAGTAGATCTTCTGCTTCGTTTTCAGTTATTGCCGGCAGGAATAATCCGGCTCTTGTCGGATCGGCCAGTTCAATCATAACATCCTGGGATGTGATGTTTGCAAGGATCTCCAGCAGGAAGACAGATTTAAAACCTATCTCAATTTCCTCTCCTTCATACATACACTTGATCCTTTCATATGCTGAAATAGAAAAGTCAATATCCTGAGCAGAAACAGTTATCTGGTTCCCCTTTAGCTGTAGTTTTACAAGATTGCTTGCCTGGTTGGAAAAGACTGAAACCCTTTTGAGCGTATTGTAGAATTCAACCCTGTCTATTGTTATCTTCCTGGGGTTATTTTTGGGAATAACTGAATTGTAATTAGGATAATTACCCTCTACCAGCCTGCACACCACTCTATAGTTGCTCAGGTTGAAAAAAGCGTTCTTATCATCAAACTCAACTGTTACCTGTTCCTCTTCCCTTGGCAGAATATTCTTAAGCAATGATGCAGGTTTTTTTGGAAGAATGAAAGATGAATTATCATCGGCATGAGCATCGGTTCTCTGATATTTTACAAGCTTATGTGCGTCAGATGCCACAAATGCTATTTTGTCAGTGGATGCTTCAACAAATATTCCACCCATGACAGGCCTTAGCTCATCATCTGCAGTTGCAAACAGGGTTTTCGATATCCCGGCAAGTAAAATATCGGCATTAATACTGAAGGTAACCAGTTTATCTTTTTTAACAGCTGGCAATGCAGGGAAATCTATTCCATTCTGACCAACAACATTAAACTTACCATTTTCGGAGCTGATCACCACAGCCATCGTATCCATGTTGATATCAAATGTAAGCGGCTGAACAGAGAATTCTTTAAGAGTGTCCAGCAGTATTCTTGCGGGTAGGGCAATTATTCCATCCCCTTCAGTATTTTCAAGCTTCATCCTTGTTATCAGAGTTGACTCCAGATCCGATGCAGTAATTTCAAGGTCATTGCCCGATAGTTTAAAAAGAAAATTATCAAGAATAGGTAATGTGTTCTTAGAACTTATTACCCTGCTTATTGCCTGCAGATGACCTAGAAGTTCCGAGCTGGATACTACAAATTTCATATTGGTATCGTTTTAAGTTGTTTTATTGAGTTGCAAAATTTATTATATAAATCTAAATGAGTGCATTGAATAACCCATCTGATTCAAATCTTAATTACCAATATTACGAAAAAAAACTGTTCCCTCAAATAAAAATTATTCAGGATAGAAATAGGATTTCTTCTTAATAATTGGGTCAATATCGAAATATCTTACAATGAACAATTCATTGTTTTTCGCTGTTTTCCCCAGCAGTCTGTCACTATCAATAACCCGTTTACCATCTTTAACAGTCGATCTTTCCCACAAAGTCAGTGTCCTGTTTACTCCCTCAACATTTGTAACACTAATTTTATAAGCCGGCTGTCTGTCTTTAATCATTTCCATATCACTCTTTTCCGACTTCAAAGTCCCACGTTTCAAAGGGGACCCGAACAAAGTAAGAAAGGTAACGTTTGACTCTTGAAGTGTCCCATCCGACCAGCTTCCCTGTCTGTCCAAAAAGTGAATATCTGTGATCGGTATTCCTGATCAAAAATGACTCAGAAGGATCACCAAGATTTTCAAATTCAATGGATTGTATTTCGGAAGGGAGCAGGTTAAAAATGGTATAAGGTTGCCAGTACAGACTATTGAGGATGAAGACAGATCCAATATCACCTTCAAATCCTGGTACATATACAATAAATGGCTTTGAGCCTTTCTTCATTTTCATAATATTCCCATAGACATTTGACCTGGTTTTGTAAACAAGGAAGGATTTTAAAAGCTTGTGTCGTTGATAGATCTTAACCCTTACCGGGACAATTTTATTTCCCCTTATGTCATTATTAAACATTTCATCAGATACAGGTGATTTGATTCTCATTTCATACAATATATCAATAATGAATCTCATCGCTGTTTTCCTTGTCTCCTCTTTCCCGTTCAGGTACCAATCCTCTCCTGTCTTATCCAAAGAAATATGATCCTCTCCCCGGGTCATTTCTATCCTTGTAATCTCATAATCAGGAAGTATGGCAAATGAACTGTTTGATTTTCCGAAGGGTGACCTGTTCCTGGAAATGATGAACAACAGGAATAATCCGCCAAGGGTTAGGATCACACTTATAACAATTTTTCTATTCATTCTCAGACTCGGGTGTATTTTATTTTCCTGAAATAGCTATAGAGCAATCCAGCCAAAATCACAAATATAACAGGACCCGCCAGGTTGATCAGCTGCCATTTAAGCTTTTGATGTTTTACGATGGAATTATTCAGAAGTCTGTAATTTAAGCTCCCGCGACCGGAGTCCCATAATACCGTAATCATCAACAAGATAGTTAAGACAATTGACAATAAAATCACTATTCCCAAACATTTGACCGGTATACTTGTCCTGGCCCAGGGGCATTGGTGATTCTTTAAGTCCGACTCGCCTCACATCATTCCTGATGATATCAGCATCTGCAATAACTATCATTTTAGTGTTTTTGCTTTCCGTCTTAATACTTGTATTCTTTTCACCTGTAATAGCGCTTATCATCCTGTTCCTGAAAGCTGATGGAAAGTTACCCTCAAGAAGAACAGCAACTGGAAGATTTGCTTTGTTGAAAGTCCGCTCATCGGGAACAGAACCGGCTTCCTTAAGATTTATTACCAGGGGAGGTGAAAGTGCCCGGCTGTACTTTGACGTAGTGAGTAATATTGTTTTATGAATTGCGGGATCAAGTCCTACAGTATCAATATAATTAACAAACTCCCCAAGCACTTTATTTATGTTCCTTGTAACAGGATGAGCTGAAGAGGGATTTAGAAGTGGATAATAGACCCACGGGGCGGGAACATATTGTTGCTGAACACCCGGTCCACCAACCTTAAGTCGTATTATTTCGCAATCCAGATCCTGGACAATGGCTGGATTCACCCGTGCTCCATACCGGAAAAGCTGGTCCTCAATATTCAGGGGCCGGAACAGCCCAACGGTACTCCCATAGATAAGACTATCTTCATTAACGGCCACCTCATCGATAAGCCAGACAACTCTTCCTCCATTCATGATATATTGATCAAGAACAAGCTTGTCAGCTTCACTAAACTCTTTTTCCGGGCCAGCAACGATAACAGCAGCATAACGATCCAGTATTCCTGCTTTACCATTTATTGTACCTCGGTCTATAGTAAAGAATCTGGAGAGGCTCAGGGTTATATCAGCCGTCTCAATCTCAGGTATCTCGTCCTGTCCTTCCAGAAATGCCACCTTATAAACAGTATCCGAGCTAAGGGTGGCAACAGTCTGAATGATATTGTATTCCAAGCCCTCCACTGAATGAAGAATATTTTCCTCGGAGGAGATTGACGGATTGTTCTGAAGAAAATTGACAGGTACTTCTGCCCCATTGAAGTTAATAATCATACCAGGGAATATAATTTTCTGAGTTGATCCCCCCTCCTCATCACCGGCCTGTACATTAATGGGTGTCAATCCCTTGTTCATAAGCGACCGATACAATGTGTTTCTCTGTTTTTCATCTGAACCACCGGATGGATTAATAAATTCATAATCAATCTTTCGTCCCGATGCAATCCTGAACTCATCAAGAGTCTCCCTGACTGAGCGTTTCAGTCGCTTGAGAGGAACAGGAATGTCACCATCGAGATATACCTGGATATAAATGTCATTTTTCAATCCAGAAAGGATCTTTTTTGTTGGAACAGAAAGGGTATATCTTTTATCCTGCGTAAGGTCAAGCCTGACCCTTAACAGTGATGCTACCGAAGCAATTACAATAATTGCAGCTACAGATGATATAAACTGTATCCAGCTCTTTATCTTAATATTACTGTTTTTCGCTTTACCTGGCATATCTAACTCTTTTTCTTCCATTTGCGCGATACCATCACAAGCCTGGTAGCTTCGTTGAATATAACAACAACTGAAACGAAATATATAGCATCTTTTATATCCAATACACCTCTGCTTATCGACTTATAATGCTCATCTATACCTAACCCTATTACTAATTCATCCACTTTCTTCAAGCTTGGGAGATAAGCAAAAGAATCAAACCCGATATAAAGGATGAAACAGATCAGGACAGCAATAATAAATGCAACAACCTGGTTATCTGTAAGTGAAGATGCAAAGATACCGGCAGCTGCATATACTGAAGCCAGGAAGAATAGTCCTATAAATGCTCCTAAAGTTCCCCCTTTATCAAGATTCCCGGGTGTCGCTCCCAGGTAATAAACTGATATATAATATATGATACCGGGCATAAGAGCAAGCAACACCAGTGATACCGATGCCAAATACTTGCCATATATTATTCCACGTTCTGTTACAGGTCGGGAATAAATAAGTTCAATTGTCCCCAGTCTCTTCTCTTCGGCAATCATCCGCATTGTAACAGCAGGAACCAGGAAAAGAAAAAGCCAGGGGGATAAATAAAACAGAGTATTGAGACTTGCATAGTTATTGTCAAAGATGTTCCACTCACCCGGGAAAACCCACATAAACAGACTATTAACCAGTAGAAACACTATGATAACAATATAGCCTGTGAGACTGCTGAAAAAATCGCTTATTTCTTTCCTGAATATTGCAAACATATTCTAATACCTACAAATTTAAATTGGTTGAATGGTTCAAAATCAGCATCTTTATCTTTAACGAATCCGGTCACCTCTGTATTGCTCTTTGGAACAATTGATATTATTCCAAATATGTACAAGATGAGTGGAAAATCAGTACTATGGTAAAATTACCGCATTTTTTACATCTGTAATAATTACACCTGTATAATAAAAATCTATTATCTGTTTAAAGTCGAGTCCTTTCCTTGCCATTACCATGGCACCTTCCTGGCAAAGGCCCACCCCATGACCATAACCTCTGCCTCTCAAAAGTAATGAATCCCCTTCAGGTATCACGGAAAAAAACGTTGACCTGAGTTTCATATAATCCCTGATATTGATTAATGGGATGGTAAAAGAACCAGTCGTATAATTAGTCACCCTGCTTTTTTGAGAGAAAGAAAATAATTCAGCGTCACTTGTTTCTCCTTTGTAACCGGAGCGAATAAGCATGCTGGCCCAGTCGTGCAAGCTGATTTTTTTAATCCAGGTTGCATTTCTTGATGTTAAGCAATATGGATCTTTCACTCTTTTCAGATAAGGTAGATTAATTAGCCATACATCCTCCGATGAAGAAGTCTCTCCACCGCAATTGGAGTGAAAAGCTGATGCAATAAGAGAACTATCTTGAGAAAGGATTACAAGTCCTTTTGTTGCTGAAACTGCCTGTTGAATAATCGGATCATCAGATATCCCGTTATACGCCTGGCAGTGTGTATTGTCACAAAGATTATATCTGTCACTTACATGTTTATTAAAATTCCTGTACAGGTAGGTCCGGGCTATTATGGCCTGGGTTTTAAAATATTCAGGATCATTACCCTTCCCTCCTTCTGCCTCGACAACTCCGGCAATATACTTTTCAATATTAAGGTTATTAATAAATACAATTGTCGCCATGTCAGGAAAGCATGAGAGATTGCCCGAATAAATCTTGCGTATGGGCGTTGTTCCGTTGATTCTAAGAGAGAAGGAATCATCACCATCTCTACCTGTAAATAAAACAGAATCACATATGATCCCTGGTGTATTTCTGATTTTTACCACCAGCTGCTTATCATACCTTAAAATGACAACAGGATCATCCTTCTGCACTGACAGTTGCTTATTACGGTAAGTAATTACATCATAGCTGCCTGATGAAACCGTAAAAACTGCAGACAAGGGAGACTTGTCGGAAAATAGCCGCACATCCACCTGTCCTGAGACAAAAGAATAAGACAAAACGAGTAAAAATAAGGCAATTATCAGCTTTCTCACTATCATCCTCCCAACTCCTTTACCATCTCAGCAGCTATCCTTTCAGACGCCCCGGCAGGGCCTAGTAATGTTTTCAGTCCGTCATAATCTGATAGCATCTTATCCCTTCTTACTCCGCCTGGCAGGATTTCATTAAGTTCTTTTAAAAGCTTCTTCTCAGTCAGGTCATACTGTACAAGTTCTCTTACCACTTCTTCCTGCATGATAAGATTCACCAGAGAGATATATTTCACTTTAATCACCAGCCAACCAATGATCATGGATAAAAAATCTCCCTTATAACATACGACCTGCGGAGCATTGTGCAAGGCTGCCTCCAGGGTAGCTGTACCGGAAGTAACAAGGGCAGACTGGCATATATACAATATCTCGTATGTTCTTTCTTTAATGAGAATTACCGGCTTGTCTCCAATTATATTGGCATAAAGTTCATCCGGAATGTTTTTAACACCTGCAAGAACGAATTGATAATCAGGAAAATACTTCACCATCTTAAGCATTTCCGGTAGTATAAATTCAATTTCATGCCGTCTGCTTCCAGCCAGCAGTGCAATTACAGGTTTTTCGCCCAGCCCTAGCTCCATGCATATATCCCTTTCTGAAGAGAATGATGCTATTCTTTTCTCAGTCTCATCAATGAGAGGATTGCCGTGATATTCAACTATAATGTCATGTCTCTTATAGAAATCAACTTCAAAAGGAAAGATGATGAACATGCGATCGATAAAATCTTTTATCTTTTTGACTCTTTTTTCATTCCATGCCCACAACTTGGGCGAAATGTAATAAAATGTCCTGAAGCCTGATTTTTTTGCAAACTTTGCTATCCTCAAATTAAACCCCGGATAATCGATGAAGATCACGACATGAGGATTGAAATCGAGGATTTGTTGTTTGCACAACTCCATATTTTTCCTGATGTTCCCAAGATTCTTAAGAACTTCAACAAACCCCATAAATGCCAGCTTTTTGTAATGAACAAGTAGCCTGGCTCCTGCATTTTCCATAAGATCTCCACCCCAGCAACATATCTCTGCTTTGGGATCAGATTTAAATAAACCTTTTACCAGGTTTGACCCGTGAAGATCACCCGATTGTTCTCCTGCTATTAAAAAATACTTCATGCAAGAAACTTTATTCCAAAGACCAGTATGGCCCATATTATTGTTATTGCCAGAACGCCACGGGCAGCTTTCAGCATGTCGAAGCGATTGAACAAAAGAAAAATCAGAACATTTGGAAAGACACACAGACTGATCGCATGTGTGATAATGGCTGAATCAACTATCCTTGACAGGTATGAGTGCAGAGTTGAGTGCCCCTCTGTGAAAATAAAGATTATAAGTCCTGTAATTAAGGGCAATACGAATCCTGATACCAGACCCGTTATCAGCTTATCAAACTTCTCATAGAACTTCATTCCTTAAATCGGGCATTAAGATTTTCAATATACCAGTGAGCAGTCATATCCACAGAAACTGGTACAACTGACACAAAATTATTAGCAATAGCCCATTCGTCAGTATCAGTAGCATCCGGTTCATGGTTATTATAATAACCGGTAAGCCAATAATATGTCTTTCCCATAGGGTCTTTCCTTTTCTCAAATTCTTCCTTCCAGTTACCCCTGGCCTGCCTGCAAATTAGTATCCCTTTTATTTCCTCTTCCACGGTTGCCGGAATATTTACATTAAGACATATTCCGTTTGGCAAAGGTTCCATAGCCAGCTCCTTCATGACGATCCTTATATACTTCCTGCAAACAGTAAAATCAGCAGTTGGTGAAAAGCTGTTCAGGGAGAAACCAACAGAGTTGATTCCATAAAGACAACCCTCAATAGCTGCAGCCATGGTACCTGAATAAAGTACACTTACCGAGGCATTCGATCCATGGTTAATACCCGAGACCACCCAGTCGGGAGTTCTCTCCAGCAGCTGATTAATTGCGAGTTTGACGCTATCCGTTGGGGTTCCGTTACATGCATAAATTCTATGATTGTCGGTCTCTTCCAGTATCTTGACCCTAAGTGGAGTTTTGACTGTCAGAGCCTGTGACATACCTGACATACTTTCTGTAGTGGAAATCAATACAACTTTACCGAACTCCTCCATTACTTCCAAAAGTGTTCTCAGTCCTGCTGCATAAAGTCCGTCATCGTTTGTGAGCAGGATCAGTTTATCGTCTTTTTCAATAACCATGGATAACAGTTTTTGAGATACAAATATAGATAAATTAAGAACACTCTGATATTGCCTTTCAGAGAACCATTGCATGATTATTATGTTCCTGGAAGTTCGAATTTTGTGACACACGACAGGAGTATTTAATTTTTGATTGCGACAGATTTCAATTCAGGCAGTAAATACAGTAGTTACATCATTATAATTGCGGATGATAATGTTCTGATACCTTTTTGGAAATCTGAATCCATAAAATATTGTAAAAAACCTTACTTTTGCAGTCTTAAAATGTAATAATAATTTTAAACCTGATATGAAGATTTCTTATAACTGGATCAAGGAATATTTAAATATAGACCTGGCACCTTCCAAAGTAGCGGATATACTTACATCAATAGGTCTGGAAATAGAAGGAATGGAGGAATGGGTTTCGGTTAAGGGTGGACTGGAAGGTGTGGTGATCGGTGAGGTACTTACATGTACAAAACATCCTAACGCTGATACATTGTCTGTTACTACTGTCGATATTGGCGGCACGGAGCCCCTGCATATAGTCTGCGGAGCTCCCAATGTAGCTGCAGGTCAGAAGGTGCCTGTGGCTACCGTAGGCACAACTGTCTTTAAGGGTGAAGAAAGCATGGAAATAAAGAAATCCAAAATTAGGGGTGAGATCTCAGAAGGTATGATATGTGCTGAAGATGAACTTGGTCTTGGTACCTCTCATGAAGGGATAATGGTACTTGATGAGAAAGTATTGCCCGGGACTCCTGCAAACGCAGTATTTTAAAATTGAAAGGGACTATGTCTTTGAAATTGGGCTCACTCCAAACAGGATCGATGGCGGGTCCCATTTTGGTGTTGCCCGCGATCTCGCTGCATATCTAAATATAAATGCAGGTTTGGATTGCCATGCTTCCCTGCCTTCTGTAGAGAGCTTCAAACCCGATAATAATGATAACAGGTATGAAGTTATTGTCGAGAATACAACAGACTGTCCCAGATATACCGGTATTACGATTTCAGGCATTACAATTAAAGATTCGCCTGACTGGCTTAAGAACAGGTTAAGGGCTGTGGGACTTAATCCTATTAATAATGTTGTGGACATTACCAACTTTGTTCAGTATGAAGTCGGGCAACCTCTTCACTCATTTGATGCTGATAAGGTGTTCGGGAAGAAAGTTATAATAAGAAATCTTCCTGACAGGAGCAAGTTCATAACTCTCGATTCAGTGGAAAGGAGTTTGTCTGCAAGGGATCTCATGATCTGTAATGTCAATGAAGGTATGTGTATTGCCGGGGTTTTCGGGGGAATTAAATCAGGAATTACGGCATCAACAAAAAACATTTTTCTTGAAAGTGCTTATTTTAATCCTGTCGCAATCAGAAAGACATCCAAGAGACATGGACTGAAGACCGACGCATCATTCAGGTTTGAAAGAGGAACCGATCCGAACATGACTCCCTGGGCACTGAAAAGAGCTGTAATGCTAATGAAAGAACTTGCTGGCGGGAACATTTCTTCAGATATTGTCGATGTATATCCACAACCAGTGACAAATGCAAAAATAGAGGTAAGCTATAATAATATCAATAGGTTAGTTGGAAAAATAATTGAGAGGGAGACCGTTCGAAAGATCCTTGGACTTCTTGATATTACCATAATAAACGATTCAGGTGATACTGTGCTTATTGAAATACCTGCCTACCGGGTGGATGTCAAAAGAGAGGCCGATGTGGTCGAAGAGATACTCAGGATCTACGGGTACAATAATATAAGCATAACGGACCATGTCAATTCGACAATTTCTTACTCGGAAAAGCCTGACAAGGAAAGGGTTGTTAATACCATTGCTGATATGCTTTCAGCAAATGGGTTTTCTGAGATAATGTGTAATTCACTTAACCCGGCTGCCTGGTATGAACAAAACAGTGATTTTGACAGGGACCGGCTTGTAATATTAGCCAACCCGCTGAGTTCCGACCTGAATGCCATGCGTCAATCTTTGCTTTATGGAGGACTCAGTTCTGTAGCCTGGAATATTAACAGGCAGAACCCCGACCTTAAACTTTATGAATTTGGTCATTGTTATTTCTACAGAAAATCCGATCATCATGGTCCCGTTGCCGATGATTATATTGAAAAGGCATCGCTGAGCCTTTTCATCACCGGCCATGTTCACCCGGTGAGCTGGAACAGCAAAGTACGCAGGACCGATTTCTTCACTATTAAGTCTTTTGTTGAGCTGGCTCTTTCAAGACTGGGCATTAATCCATCAAGTATGGTTAAGGGGGTGAGCGACAGAACATACTTCGCAGAATCAATGACCTACATGAGTAATAATAAAGTACTTGCAGAAGCAGGTCGTATTTCAAAGAGTTACCTTAACCGGTTTGATATCGATCAGGATGTATATTTTGGCAATATCGACTGGGACCTGGCATTAAAAATGATCAGAGACCATTCAGTATCGTTCAGTGAACTTCCTAAGTATCCTTCTGTACGACGTGACCTTGCTCTTTTACTTGACAGGGGAATAAAATTCGGGCAGGTAAGTGATCTGGCTCTAAGTTCAGAAAAGAGTCTGCTCAGGGAAGTAACCCTCTTTGATGTATATGAAAGTGATACGCTGGGGAAAAATAAAAAATCCTATGCTGTCAGCTTTATTCTGCGCGATGAACATAAAACACTTACCGATAAAAATATTGATAAGGTGATGGGTAACCTGGTAAGAGTTTTTGAGAAAGAACTTGGGGCACATATCAGATAAAGACATGAAAGATAAGAGGGTAGAGCTCATAAAAGGTGACATCACTTCTCTTGAGGTGGATGCTATTGTTAATGCAGCCAATAATTCACTCCTCGGAGGAGGAGGTGTTGACGGTGCCATTCACAGGGCAGCCGGACCGGGACTTCTCGAGGAATGCAGGACGCTTAACGGCTGTAACACCGGTGATGCAAAGATAACTAAGGGCTACTCACTTAAAGCCGGGCATGTTATCCATACCGTCGGACCTGTCTGGCACGGGGGATTAAGTAATGAACATGAAATGCTTGCATCCTGCTATAAAAAAAGCTTTGAACTCTCAAAAAAGTATAAACTGAAGACACTCGCTTTCTCAGCTATTTCAACAGGGGTTTATGGTTTCCCGAAAGATATAGCAGCATCTATTGCAGTTAACGAGACAAATAGCTTCCTTGCCAGAAACAACCATCCGGAAAAAGTAATATTTGTTGTCTTTGATGATGAGAATTACGATATCTACAGGAAGTTGATTAATCAATGACCGAGATGTTAAAGACAATCAGGAGCTATTTTTCGCTGGTTAAGTTCAGCCACACTGTATTCGCGATGCCTTTCGCGTTCATCGGCTATACGATCGCATTGACTCAAAATGACTCTGAGTTTCATTTCAGCTTACTTCTTTTGATCATTCTATGTATGATATTTGCACGAAATACAGCAATGGGCTTTAACAGGATTGTCGACAGGAAATATGATGCACTTAATCCGAGGACAAGCAACAGGGAGATCCCTGCAGGAATAATAAATCCTGTTGCAGCAACCATTTTTGTTGCAATTAATGCAATTCTGTTTGTTATTACAACTGCATTTATTAACAGGCTCACATTATTTCTCTCACCTGTAGCCCTGCTTATTATAATGGGCTACAGCCTGACAAAAAGATTCACAGCCTTATGCCATTTCATTCTTGGACTCGGACTAAGCCTGGCTCCTATTGGAGCCTATATATCTGTTACAGGAAGATTCAACCTGGTACCCCTGATTTTTTCATTCATTGTCATCACCTGGGTCAGCGGCTTCGATATTATATATGCCCTTCAGGATGATGAATTTGACCGTTCAAATAATCTCTTCTCACTTCCATCCTCCGGAGGAAGGAAAAAAGCATTAGCTGTTTCAATTTCTGTTCACATATTTACAGTACTGTTTGTCATCCTGGCAGGAATATTAATGCATGGTGGCTGGTATTTCTGGACAGGATCAACCATATTCACTCTTCTTTTAATCTACCAGCACAGCATTGTAAGTCATGATGATATCACCAGGGTAACACTTGCTTTTGGAACAACCAATGGTGTGGCAAGTATTCTTTTTGCTATTTTTATCATTCTTGACCTGGTACTCAGATAAAAATAATTTATGTTATATTACGGCGGATATTTGATACTATTACCTGATAAGACATCGTCTCTTAACAAATAATGAAGAAATGGAGGAACTAGTTATAAAAGAAGTCCTTACAAAAAAGGAACTGCATGAATTTATTTATCTTCCGGAGAAAGTCCATAGAGAAGAGCCCGGCTGGCTTCCTCCGATTTACATGGATGAATGGGAACTATTTAATAAAAAGAAAAACAAATCATTCAACTATGCTGATGCAATTCTACTTCTTGCGTACAGAGGGAAAAAACCTGTTGGAAGGATAATGGGAATTATCAATAAGAGGTACAATGACCTGAACAATGAAAACCATGGTCGCTTCTGCTTCATGGAATGTTACAGGGACAGGGAAGTCTTCCATGCCCTTCTTACCAGGATAGAGGAATGGGCAAGACAGAACGGAATGTCAAGACTGGTGGGGCCCCTTGGATTTTCCGATAAGGACCCGCAGGGATTTCAAATTGAAGGATTCGAATACCCTCTTTTTATGACTGCCCCAAATAACTCTGCTTATATGCCTGAATTTGTTGAGGAGGAAGGATACGAAAAAAAAATAGACCTCGTAAACTACCTTGGTAAAATACCGAAAGAGCTTCCTGCTGTTTATGAAAAGGTGCTTTCACGTATGGAAAATAATTCGGAATATAATATCATTGAATTCACATCAAAGAAGGAAATCAAACCATATATTATTGATGTACTTGAACTTATGAACGAGACATTTGCCGAGATTTATGGCTTTGTCCCTCTTAATGATAAGGAAAAGACCGATTTTGCTGCCCGCTACCTGCCCATCCTTGACCCTAAGTTCATCAAAGTAATTAAAGCAGATGACACCTTAGTCGGTTTTGCAATAGGGATGCCTGATCTAAGCAAAGGGATCAGGGATGCCAGAGGCAGATTGTTTCCGTTTGGTCTGCTCAAAATCCTCAGAGATTCCAGGAGATCAAAGAAATTACTTATGATGCTTGGTGGTGTAAAAAAAGATTATCGTGGAAAAGGCTTGGATGTACTGATGGGCGTAAAGATCCTTCAGTCAAGCATTGAACATAAAATGGATACTATCGACAGCCATCTTGTCCTTGAAAATAATTCAAGAATGAGAAGTGAATATGAAAGGATTGGTTGCCAGGTAGTTAAGAAATTCAGAATTTTTCAGAAGGAGTTGTAGCAATTACCGGGTCCGGGATACCTCCTGTTCCTCTCAGAATCTAAAAATCAGTGAAAAGCCAATCATCTCCTTGAACTGTATCCTGGCTGTCTTTTTGGGAGATCCGTCAGGTCTGAGTACCTGTTCTCCGGAATCATCAAATACGGGTGTCTTAGTATCATCATCAAAGATCAGATGGGTGTTGAACCTGACATCAGTGAACCAATTGAGATTCGCTGTCGCTATCATTTCCCAGTCAACATCAATATTTTGAGGGTTGTGGATATAGTTGGTAAATAGCTGTAACCTGTTTATAATCGTTATAGTCTTCAAAGGCTTGAACTCGTTAGATATCATAAAACTGGCGCCTGGCTCATGCAAAGCTTTTTTATCTTTTGGAACACCGTAGAGTGTCTGATCAATTAGGGATGTATCAGTCACGAAAGTAGCTTTGTAAGAAAGGGGTGAAAAGTTTATGGAAGTTTTTTTGTTTGGCTTATAGTCCAGCCCAAACCCGATAGTCAGAGTGGCAGGATTTAAAAATTTAGACACCAAAACTGCTGAATCCCTGCCTGTACTACTATTAAGATATTTATTACCATCTGCAATCTGAGTCTTAAAAAGCATAATAGCACTGAAATCAAACTTGCCAAAAGCCTTGTGATTCAGTTTTGAATTTGTTTCCAGTAGATCGAGGTTCTTTTTTACCTTGTCGTTTCCTGATTTAAGGAAACCTAAATTCAATCGTATAAAATTATTTGAAGACAGCTTCTTTGTTTTATTTTTATAGTCAGCATAACCCATCAGATCCATGGATGTTGCAATACTGTTATCTCCCCCTTTAACCCAGTTTGACAGGGCTGCCTGGCTTAACAAAAAAGATGCTTCCGAGCGGAATTTCCATAATTGCTTCCTTACTTCAATCTCACGAATATCAAGAAGTTTCGATTTGTCTGGTTTGCTCACATTAACATAGGCATCAGAGTAACCTGCCTGCTTTATAGGTCTTCTGAATGTCACGCCTTTCTCAAGAAACAGACCTATTGTATCACGTGACAGATCCCCTATCCATACTGTTACTGAATCAGCGAATTCATTTTTCAACCAGAAGCGAACCATTCTGTCCGAATTGGAATTCATCCATAAGGATGTATACCTCTTTCCTGTACCTGTAAAAATTATTACTGAAGAATCTCGTGTTACAATATAATCCATTAAAGAACGAACAGCCGCTTTAATAGAATCACTCTGATAAGGGTATGCCATATATCTGAAAGGGAATCCGTTCATTGAAGACGTTACCTCATTAAGAGTATCAATCACGACTAGTATCGTTGTGTCTTTCAGGCTATTAACAACATGAAATGAGGGTTGAGTCACCTGCCCTGGCTGCTTAATTGAGATTGAGTCCTTCTGGTCTCCCACACTGATATTATCTGTGTCGGCCTGAATATTTAAACCAGGTGCAGAGACTTCAGGAACCTTCAGCTTCAGTGGCTCCCAAATGAAAAACTTATCCCAGGGAATATTTAGTGAATCGAAAGGGTACTTAACCAAAAATTGTGCGACCGAATCATATACTTGAATGGGAAGCTTCATATACCAGTCGTTCCAATGCCAGCCTGAGACCATTGTCCGGGTCATTCCAATTCTTAATACCGGTTTTTTTTTGCAGATACCAGATAGCCTGATCTTTTGAAAGGCTAATTTCAGGACTTTGGTGATGCTTATCATAAACTCTCCCGATTCTTTTAAGTGAATCGAGCAAAGAGTGTTTTATTGAAGAATCATTAGTTAATTCCTGAGAATTTACTGATTTACAAATAATTAATAAAATAAATAATGATAATACCCTCCTGATCACTGGTTTCATGCTTATATTTTTAATTCTGCGTTCCCGGCAGGCGAATTTCATAAAATACTATTAATTTTGCAAAGACAAATGTCAAAATTGTATTACACACATATGGTAACGGAAATATATCCCTTTGATATATATAGAAATATTAAAAACAGGGATTTTTTTAATCTTACCGTCTGACCTCAAACGATCACTCTTCCGGTAAAGTTATCATTTTGTCTTCTGCACCCGAAAAGGCAGATCTCAGATAAAAGATATTGCCAAACTATTATCATTTCTCGGTTTATTGATTATGATAAACTAATATCAATACAATTAAGCAAAAGGTAAAAGGAAGAATGGTTAAAAGTCTTATATAAAAAGTATTAATACAATTAACAATTTAAAATAATTCTGATTATGAATTTACCGTTTGCAGAACCATTCAAAATAAAAATGGTTGAAAAAATATACAGGAGTACCAGGAGTCAACGGGAAAAATGGATAGAGGAAGCCTCTTTAAATCTTTTCAACCTTAGATCTGAACAGGTCTATATTGATCTTCTTACCGATTCCGGAACTGGGGCCATGAGCGACGCACAGTGGGCATCAATTATGCTTGGTGATGAGAGTTACGCAGGTTCATCCTCCTATTATAACTTAAAAGAAGCAATTTCGGATATCACAGGTTTCAGCTATTTTCTTCCGACTCACCAGGGCAGGGCAGCTGAAAATGTATTATTCTCAGTTCTTGTTAAAGAAGGAGACATTGTTCCTGGTAACTCTCATTTTGACACCACTAAAGGTCATATCGAGTTCAGGAAAGCCACTGCCGTGGATTGTACTGTAGCAAATGCGAAAGATATCTCTTCAAAAGATCCATTCAAGGGTAATGTTGATTTGGCAAAACTGGAAGAGATACTAAAATCAAATCCAACGGACAGGATTCTCATTTATCATTCTTACCATAACAAATAACACTGTTGGAGGCCAGCCAGTCAGTATGGCAAATATTAAGGAGGTAAGCAGACTGTCAAGAAAATACGGGATCAGACTGATAATCGATTCAGCCCGGTTTGCTGAAAATGCTTATTTCATTAAAACCAGGGAAGAGGGTTATGCAGACAGGGAGATCCGGGACATCACCAGGGAAATGTTCTCATATGCCGATTGTATGACAATGAGTTCGAAGAAGGATGCTATTGTGAATATAGGTGGATTTATTGGATTCAGAGAGGAAGAATTATTCCGGCAGGCAACAACATATAACATTATGTTTGAAGGATTTATTACATATGGAGGAATGGCAGGAAGAGATATGAATGCTCTCTCCAGAGGTCTCTATGAAGGTACCGAGTATTCATATCTTGAGTCAAGAGTAAACCAGGTTGCTTATCTTGGACGTAAGCTCCTGGAGTATGGAATCCCGGTTCAGGAACCGTTTGGAGGTCATGCCATCTTCATTGATGCCAGAAAATTCCTGACGGAAGTTCCTTCTGAAGAATTTCCTGCCCAGATGCTTGCTATTGAGTTATATACTGAAGGGGGAGTCAGAGGTGCCGAAATAGGGGCTTTAATGGCCGACAGAGATCCCGAAACGAGAAAAAACAGGTATCCTGAACTTGAGATGGTCAGACTTGCTGTGCCCAGGAGGGTTTATACAAATAATCATATGGACTATGTTGCTACAGTTGCAGGAAATGTATTCGAGAGAAGACACAAGATAACGCATGGTTTAAGAATAGCATGGGAAGCACCAATAATGAGACATTTTACAATAAAGCTCGAGAAGATATGAAAAGCAGATGGTACATTTCATCTCCATTGATTAATTTCCAGGGATTTTGTACCTTTCAACCAGTATAACTGCAAATATAAATCAAGAGATATTAGATGATAAAATCCATGACAGGCTATGGCAAGGCGATAGCCGAAACACCCAGAAAAAAATAACCATTGAAATAAAATCACTAAATTCCAAACAACTTGACCTGAATACTAAGCTACCATGGCTTTATAAGGAAAAAGAACCTGAGATAAGGAACCTTATAAGCCAGAAACTTGACAGGGGAAAGATAGACCTTACAATCTATTTTGATATGCTTGACGAGGAGGTCACTACGATAATAAACAAATCGGTTGTAAGGAATTATTATAAACAATTCAGGGAAATTGCTGCGGAACTGAATATAAAACTTGACGACCAGATCTTTTCGGCGATCATGAAACTGCCTGATACACTTAAGACAGAAAAACCCGAGATATCTGAGGAGGAGTGGGAGATGGTTAAAAAGCAAGATCATTGAATCAATAAATATGCTCGACCAATACAGGAGTGAAGAAGGCAGTTCAATTATGAATGATTCAAAAATGCATCGGTAAGATTTTGTAATTGCTGGAGGATGTTAGAAACATACGAAGCTGGCAGAATTGTAAAAGTAAGGGAAAGACTTCATGGCAATACTTGAAGAGAATCATGTAACAGTGAAAACATCGACAAAAACAGGTTTGAACAGGAACTCATATATTACCTTGAGAAATATGATATAAATGAAGAAAAAGTAAGACTGAAAACTCACTGCGATTATTTCCTCGAGACGATGAAGAGCCAGCCCCCAACGGAAGATTCTTAACTTCATTACCCAGGAAATGGGACGTGAGATCAACACAATAGGCTCAAAAGCAAACGATGCTTCAATCCAGAAACATGTTGTAATGATGAAGGATGAACTTGAGAAGATAAAGGAACAGACAATGAATATATTGTAAGGTACGATGGTGCGATGGTGCGAGGGTAAGAGGGAACATTTGAATATCGAAAAATATACAATGAAAGGTAAACTGGTAATAATAGCTGCACCTTCGGGTGCAGGCAAAACTACAATAGTCAGATATTTGCTCGAGAGTAATTTAAATCTTTCTTTTTCTGTTTCAGCCACAACACAGACCAAAGGGGTAATGAAAAGGATGGAATTGATTATTTCTTTCTGTCAGTGGCTGAGTTCAGAAAAAGGATTGACAATAATGAGTTCGTTGAATGGGAGGAGGTTTACAAAGATATTCTTTATGGAACTCTAAAGAGTGAAATTGAAAAAATCTGGTCTGCTGGCAATCATGTACTTTTTGATGTAGATGTAAATGGCGGCATCAATCTTAAAAAATTATTCGGTGAAAAATCGATTGCCATCTTCATTATGCCTCCCTCAGTTGATGAGCTGGAAAAACGGCTCATTGAAAGGGGAACAGAATCACGGAAAAGATAAGAATGAGAGTTGATAAGGCAAACGAGGAATTAAGAGTGCAGATAAGTTTGATGCAGTAATCATTAATGATAACCTTGAAAATGCTAAACAGAAGTTTTAAGAATTGTTTCTGCATTTATCAGATTAAAATCTTAAAAATAAATGGCAAAAATAGGCCTATATTTCGGATCATTTAATCCCAATTCATATCGGGCATATGGCAATTGCCGGTTATATGACAGAGTTTTCGGGATTGACCAGATATGGTTCGTTGTAAGTCCACAAAACCCTCTGAAGAAGAAAGAGACTCTGCTAGCAGATCATCAGCGGCTTTATATGACCCGGTTGGCAATAGGAGACAATGACAGGATGAGAGCTTCAGATATCGAATTCAAACTTCCACTTCCCTCCTACACAATCGATACCCTGACCTTTCTTGATGAAAAATATCCCGGCAATGAATTCTGTCTTGTTATGGGTGAAGACAATCTGCACACATTGCATAAATGGAAAAATGTGGAAGAACTGGTTAAAAAATATCCGATCTATGTATTATCCCCGAACCGGAACCAGAAAGACCATCCCCGCCTGCTCTGGAAAAAATCCTTTCGAAGCTGATATCCACAGGGTTAACGCTCCCCTTATGGATATTTCAGGCACTTTTATCAGGAATGGGATAAAACATGGAAAAGACATGTCATATTTCGTTCCTACTGATGTCTGGAAGTATATCAGGGAGATGCACTTTTATGAAAAATAATGGCATAACTGATTTTAACAGTTCATATTATCCTGAATCCTGAATCCAGCTTTCGCTTCTGCATGCTTCGGCTGGCAAGCCTGAACCAAATGTCCTCAAACTTAGCCTTCCAGACCTCTTCAATAATTTTATCCCCAAGGACAAGGGCTTTTTCGTTTAATGGGATGAGGTTTTGATATCTTTCAGGCAAGGATTTTTTCAGATCCCTTAATTACATTTTCAAGTCTGATAATAGGTTTTACCCTGATAAAACCTCCCAGAACTATCATATTGAAAATTTTGGACATTATTCATCTTTGCGGCTTCTTCTGTTGCATCTATACGGTAAACATCTAATGTCTTTTCTTTCAGGGTGCCGGGTAATGCCATTAATATCGTAAATAAGCACTCCGCCGGGTTTGACTGCAATCTCAAATTTATCAAGCGATTGCTGGTTCAGTATAATTGCGGTATCAAAATGTCTCATTATCGGCGAGCTTATCCTTTCATCACTTATAATGACTGTAACATTGGCGGTACCGCCTCTCATCTCAGGGCCATATGATGGCATCCAGCTTACTTCCTTACCCTGGATAACACCCGAATATGCGAGTATTTTACCCATTAAAAGAACACCCTGTCCTCCAAATCCTGCAATAATAATTTCTTCTGTCATTTTCAAATTTTTAAATCATGTTTAAAAAAGTCTATTCTTCAGGGGTTTTAAGATCACCCAGGGGATAAGAAGGAAACATGTTTTCTTCCATCCATTTATTTGACTGGACAGGAGTCATCTTCCATCCTGACGGACAATTGGACACAATTTCTATAAAGCAGGTACCCTTGTTAAGCTTCTGGTATTCAACGGCTTTCCTCATTGCTTTCTTTGTTTTTTTGACATTTGCCGGAGTATGAACACTTTGCCGTGGTAACATAATATGTTCCGGGAGAGTGTGCAACTATGTCTGTCATCTTCAGTGGATTCCCCATTGTTTTAGACATCGCGTCCGAACGGAGATGTTGATGATTTCATTCCTGCAAGAGTAGTTGGTGCCATCTGGCCTCCTGTCATCCCATAAATTCCGTTATTGACAAAAATTATCAGTATATTCTCTCCCCTGTTGCAAGCATGAATAGTCTCAGCAGTGCCAATTGCCGCAAGATCGCCATCACCCTGATAGGTAAAAACAAATTTGTCCGGCTGCAGGCGTTTTATTGCAGTTGCCACTGCCGGAGCCCTTCCATGAGCCGCTTCCTGCCAATCAATATCAAGATAATTATAAAGGAAAACAGAACAACCGACAGGTGAGACACCTATGGTTTCTGACTGCAGGCCCTCCTCATCAATTATCTCGGCCAGTATGCGGTGGGTTGTACCATGTCCGCATCCCGGGCAATATGAAAGCATATTGTCAGTCATTATACTTGATTTCTGATAAGCCAGGTTTTCCGGCTTTATAATTTCTTTTATTCCGGTTAGCTAACTCTCATAATTCTAACCTCCTATGAATTTTGATTTAAGATTCTCAACCACCTCATCAGGTGTTGTAACTATACCTCCCATTCTTCCAAAATGTTAACAGGAACTTTACCGTTAACTGCAAGAAGTACATCCTCAACCATCTGCCCGCAACTCATCTCGACAGAAAGAATTCCTTTTACCTTAGAGGCCAGTTCATTTATCCTCACTGATGGAAATGGAAAAAGTGTTATAGGTCTTAACAACCCAACTTTCATACCCTGTTTCCCGAGCCAGCTGAACTGATTTTTGACATACTCTTGCACTTGTGCCATAAGCCACCAGAAGATATTCGGCATCATCACAACTGGAATTCTTCAAAACGAACCTCCTTCTTCTTTTATCTCCTCATACTTTGCAATAAGTTTCTGATTAAAATCCTCCTGCCTGTTAGGATCAAGATCAAGAGATGTTATGATATTTCGTGTCCTGTCAGCATGTTTTCCTGTAGTAGCCCAGTCGGGAAAAACGGTTCAGATCTCTGCTTTAAAAGGACTCAGGTAAACTTTTTCCATCATCTGTCCTATTGCTCCATCAGACAGCATCATGGCCGGATTCCTGTATTTAAATGCCAGATCAAAGCAAGATCTACAAAATCGGCCATTTCCTGTACCGATGCAGGCGCAAGGACAATCAGATGATAATCACCATGACCGCCTCCTTTAACCGCCTGAAAATAGTCGGACTGGGCCGGCTGAATAGTACCAAGACCCGGCCCTCCCCTTACAACATTTACAATAAGACAGGGCAGCTCGGCCCCTGCAATATACGATATCCCCTCCTGTTTCAGGCTTATTCCCGGGGACGAGGAAGATGTCATCACTTTTTTACCGCAACCTGCTCCTCCATAAACCATATTAATTGCGGCAACCTCGCTCTCAGCCTGAAGGACAACCATCCCTGTTGTCTCATACGGATTTGCTTCCATAAGATATTCTATAACTTCGGTCTGTGGTGTTATAGGGTAACCAAAATAAGCATCGACTCCTGCACTTATTGCAGCTTCAGCAACCGCTTCATTACCCTTCATCAATCTTAATTCCTTTTTCATTAAATGCCTAAATTTTTGTTTTGTAAACTGTTATTACTCCATCGGGACAAACCATGGCACAGTTTGCACAACCGATACAGAGGTCCGGATTGGCAGGAAACGCATAATTATACCCTTTCCCGTTAACTTCCTTTGCCATAGCAATGGTTCCGGTAGGACAAGATACCATACAAACCTCACATCCCTTACATCTTTCAACATCAACTACAATACTACCTCTTATCTTTGCCATATATTTTAATTTTTATTAAATCATTACCGGATGATCATCCGCAAAACATATTTAACCTCATTTCCAAATCAGGGAATTGCTGTCTTGAAACCATTGATACACATGCCCTTAAGCCTTCATGACGTTCACTGCCGGATATATCAAGTGAAATTGAACTTATTCCGTAACGAAGGAGCTCTTCAAGTAATTGTTTTCCCGACATACCAGGATAAGAAATTGTAAAATAAAACCCGTCAGCCAGAGGATTGTCAAGGTCCTTATCATATACAATTCTGAAATTATTCGATAGAAACATCTCTTTCATCACATGTGCCTTTTTCCCATACTCAATAACATCATCCCTGAACCTGTATTTCCCGTCATTAACTGCTTTAAGCAGAGCAGCAAACCCATACTGAACAGAGTGCGAAACGCCGGCTGATAAACCATAAAGTGCCCCAAAGATACACGAATGTCCAAACTTTTCGGTAGAATAATACCTTAAAAGGTCAGGATAGGATCTTTCAAAGAGCTTGTCTGATATTGCCATGATACCAATTCTCTGACCTGCATAACTGAATATCTTGGAACTTGATATAAGTATAACATAGTTATCTGTATAATGAGCGACTGTTGGTTGAAATGGTGGACTACCAGCATTCATATAGTCTTTTCGGAAATCCATTCCAAAGTAAGCCAGATCTTCAATAACGATAACATCATATTTTGTGGAAAGTTCGCCTATTATTGCCAGCTCTTCCTCTGTAAGGCATATCCAGGATGGATTATTAGGATTTGAAAAGAGAAGTGATGATATCCTGCCTGTACTCAGATATGATTCAAGCTTTTCTTTCAGCTTTTTTCCCCTGTAATTATATACATCGAACGAATGATAATCATGTCCCAGCATCTTAACCTGCTGTTTTTGAACAGGGAATCCCGGATCGATAAAGAGTGTACCCTCCTTATTCCTGTCATTTCTATTGGCTACAAGAAAGGCAACCATAGCTCCCATCATTGACCCTACAGTAGGGATGCAACCACGTGGTTCTATTTTGACATCAAGAAATAGATTTATAAACCTCGATGCTTCATTCTTCAAAGAGGCTATACCGCCAATATCCGGATATTCAGAGGCCACCCCCTCTCTCAGGGCAGCTATCTCAGCCTCGATCCCTACAGCTGGTGCAGGTAGTCCTGGCACTCCCATCTCCATCCTGATATATTTTATGCCAGTCAGCTCCTCAAGATTGTTTGTAAGATGGACAATTTCACGTATCGAGCTCAATCCAAGGGAAGGGATACCAAGTTTCTTTGCAAGGTCATTTATCGTATCATGTGAAACAGGAAGTTCCTCCATAACTTAAGTAAGTTTGCCTGATTTATTTTCAAGAAAAATAGATATTTTACTGATAATCATACCAATAACTCTGTCTCAAAAAAATTTAAAAATCCGAAGATAACTATAAAAAAAATTAAGTGATAAAAAATATACTCATCATCATTTTTCAATTCTTATTCGAGCATCAACAACTGTGATATCGTCCATGCTGCCAATAAGAGGATTAAGATCCATTTCTTTAATCTCCGTTGCAAATCTCAATAAACTTGATAACCTGACGATTATCTCTGCAAATTTTGATTCGTTTATACCTGGTTTACCCCTGGTCCCCTTAATAATTTTGTAACTCTTCAGGCTTCTGATCATAGATACTGATTCATTTAATGTCAGAGGGGCGAGTCCTGATGATACATCACCCAGTACCTCAACAAAAATACCGCCAAGCCCGCATAAAATTATATGTCCAAAGCGTGGTTCATATTTTGCGCCAATAAAAAGTTCTGTCCCTGATAACATCTGCTGAATAAGAACAGCTTTAACATCCTGTATCTGCATCATCCTGTTAAATTCCGCCTCAAGGTGTTTGACTGACTTTATATTCAGAGTTACTCCACCAACATCGGATTTATGAACGGGGCCAACTACCTTTAAGGCCAGGGGGAATCCTGTCTTTTCTGAAACACTTAGTAATTCTTCCCTGGTTCTCACCACTGTTTCAGTAACTACCGGGATATGAGCCGCATTTAAAAGTTGTTGGATAACCGCGGGTTCCAGGTATCCTTCTGCCGAATCATCTATTATCTTGCGTATGTGAGGCACATCAATATTTTTCAGAAAGATCTTCTCTTCCGCAGGATAGGGAGTATTGGAAATTTTTGTAAGTGCTCTTCCCAGAACAACTTCATCAGGAAAGTTCACATGTCCTTTATTCAGGAAATATCTTAACTCCTCCGAAGAGCTTGTAACAGAAGGTAGTATTGGATATAAAGGCTTATCACATTCGATTATTTTCTTATGAAGCAGATCATATACTTCTGTCATGTCGTTTAAGCCGTTGCTTCCGAATATTACACTCATCCCATCAATGAGAGTTAACTGTTTATCAACATATTCAATAACATTGGAGAGCTGTTCATTTGTGGCAGTCGCTATAAGGTCAATTGGATTAATGGCTGAGGCCCCTGGGTTCATCATTGCTAGGAGCTTTTCCTGGTGGGCCTCGGATAACCTTGGAATATTCATACCACCGGCAGAAAGAGCATCAGTAAGCATAACAGCAGGTCCCCCTGCATGAGTAATAATAGCTATATTCTTTCCTTTCAAGTGTTTATGAAAGAACACCGAAGCCACAGTTGTAAGTTCCTCCCTGCCGGAACACCTTACAATGCCAGCCTTACGAAAAAGAGCTTCCACTGCGGAATCAGAAGATGCCATTGCACCTGTATGTGAAGAGGCGGCCCTGCTTCCGGCTTCCGTTGTACCTGCTTTTATGGCAGCAATCCTGCATCCTTTTCGAATAAGGGAAGAAGAGTGGTGAAGGAGCTTATCGGGATCCTGAATACTCTCAACATAGATCAGCTTAATTGGCGAGCTTAGCCCGTCAACATATGTATTATCCCAATATTCCAGCACATCTTCCACTCCGGTCTGTGCACTGTTACCAACTGAAAAAACACTGGAAAAATTCAGTCCCTTGGCAGTTGCAGATTCAAAAATGAAAACGGCTGTCGCCCCTGATCCGGATACAAAATCACAACCATGGCTGTTTAGTTTGGGAACAGGTGTTGTAAAGACCCCCTGGTACGATTGTGTAATAACACCTATACAATTCGGACCTATGAGACAGGCACCTGAATTATCAATAAGCTCAGCAATTTTCTTTTCCAGCCCAAGTCCTTCCCTTCCTGCTTCACTGAATCCTGCAGATATGATAATAAAAGCCTTTGTCTTCTTCTCTGAAACAAGAACCTCCACAGCCGGCAGACATTGCTTTGCTGAAATTGCCAGTATAGCCAGGTCGGTCTCAGGTATATCACTCAGATCCCTGTAGGACCTGATTCCCTGTACGGAATCCTGTTTGGGATTTACAATATACAGTTTCCCTTTGTATTTTCCGTCCAGTATATTTTTAAGGATTTTGCCACCCGGTTTGAAAAGATCATCAGAACCTCCGATAACAACTATACTTTCAGGATTTATAAGTTTTTCATTTATCATAATTCTCTGTAATGGAGATGGAAAGAATCAGGAAATTAAACAAAGTTTGTGAATTAAACCTACAAACCTGCAAACCTCTTGAGATAACCAACATTATGAGCTACAACAAACAAAAAATCTTGTGATATATAGAAACTTACATGCACTTTATATCATTATAATATAATGCCAATATACTAAAAAATAACAGTAAAAAAATATAACATCAATCATGTTGGAAGAGTAAAATTACCAGAAAAATGACTACAGGCAAAGAACAGATTCATAATGAAATCTAATATAATGAGGTTCAATTTAGTAGAATAAAAAATAAATTATCTTGATCAGTGAATAGCTTAAAAAATTACATTTGTGTTATATGCTCTAGTAAAAACCAAGTATTTTATTCGCCTTTATGAAAAAATCTGTACACACCAATCGCATTTTAGTTCTTCTTTTTTTATTGATGCCTATTCTTTCAATATCCGCTCAGACTTCAGCTAATGATGGACCAGGTTATGCTGAAAACTGCACTACAATTATGGTTGGAAAACTGGCTTCAACTGACGGATCAGTGATGACCTCACATAGTTGCGATGGCAATTACAGGACCTGGCTTAATATATATCCGCACATGAAGAATGAAAATGGAGCCATACATGCTGTATATGCCGGAATGCTGCACTCTGAGGAAGAATGGGATATGACCAAAGTTGTAAAAAAGGGAGAAATACCTGAGGTTGCTGAAACTTATGCATTCCTGAATACTGCGTATCCATGTATGAATGAGAAGCAACTGGCTATCGGCGAAACAACTATTTATGGCAGGAAAGAACTTGTTAATGAAGACGGTATGTTCCTGATTGAGGAGCTTGAAAAAGTAGCCCTGCAGCGTTGTAAAACTGCCAGGGAAGCGATAGCCCTGATTGGTAAACTGGCAGAAGAATATGGTTATTGCGACCTTGCCGAATGTATCACAATAGCAGATCCCAACGAGGTTTGGCAACTTGAAATTGCCGGCTCCGGACCGGGAAAACCTTCTGCAATATGGTGTGCTGAAAGAATTCCCGACTCCAACGTGGGTATTTGCGCAAATATACCAAGGATATCAGAAGTAGATTTTAACAATCCTGACTATTTCATGTACAGCACTGATTTAAGAAATGTGGCAAAAAAACTTGGTTACTGGGATGGCAAGGAGCCTTTAAAATTCTGGAAAGTAATTAATAACAAAAAACCATTTGCAATAAGGGAATTCTTCGTACTAAGCAAACTGGCCCCTTCTTTGCATCTCTCATATGACTCAGAGGAGCTTCCCTTCTCAGTAAAACCCGAAAAGAAAGTATCTCCACGTGATATTATGAGCTTTCTTCAGGGAGACATATGAGGGTACTGAATGGGATATGACAAAAAATCTGTATAGTTCCAGTCAGGGAAAGAGATAAAGATGGCAATATAACTGAGTTAAAGGAAAAAACGGATGTAGTAAACAACTGGATGAGCAATGACCTTCGTAACCTGCTTAATGAATTAAAACCGGGCGTGGTGACAAGACAAAGGACCATTGCAATCTCAGGGTGTTCCTATTCCCATGTAATACAGTGTCGTTCATGGCTTACCTGATGAAGTTGGAGCTATTGCATGGTTTTCATTTGATAACCCCGGGAGAAAGTCCGAGGATACCGATTTTCTCCGGGACTCTCAGTCTGCCGGCATCCTTTAATATCTGTGGACAACCGCGATACAGGACAGATGCCGCAATATGGTCATTCCGTGAAGCTAACAGCCTGGCAACAGTAAACTGGGGAAGAGGAAGAACACTTATTGAGCCGGCAGTTAAAGAATTTGAAGATAAAGCATTTAATGAGATCCCGGCAATTGAGAAGAAGAGTAGTTGAGCTTGTTAAGGAAGGGAAAAGAGATGAAGCCAGAGATGTATGTTACTTCCTATACCAAATCATTTGCGGAATGCAGCTATGAAGAGATGGGAAGAGATGAAGGTCTAATTATGGGGAATGTTCTGGAAGAGGATTTTGAAATGGACTCTTACTATATTTATTGTAACTTTGTTAACTGCGATAGGTTTAACGGTTTAGTGTGACAATAAAAGATATTCTGAAAAGTGAGGATTACAGCAGGGAAAATATTATAACCCTCCTGAAGTCGGAGGTGAAAGGACAAAAATCTGCATTTTCAGCAAATCTGCAAGATAAAGAAGAGATACATCGGCAACAAAGTATGGTTCAGGGGCTTAATAGAGTTCTCCAACATCTGTGGCAAAAATTGTCTGTATTGTGGTATCAGGAAGGGTAACAGGAATATTGCAAGGTATAACCTATCTGATGAAGAGATACTGGCAGCTGCGAATTTGCATATCACAACAATTACGGATCAGTAGCACTCCAGTCGGGAGAGATGGCAGGAAGATTTTTCACATCACGAATTGAAAACCTCTTACATAGGATAAAGAACTATCAGATGGTAAGCTGGGTATAACACTTTCTGTTGGTGAACAGGAACCTTCGGTTTATAGAAAATGGTACAACGCCGGGGCACACCGATATCTTTTACGGATAGAAGCAACCAATACTGAATTATACCATAAGATTCATCCTGTATAATACAAAACATGATTTCAAACACAGACTCGACTGTCTGAAAAGCCTTCAGGATATAGGATACCAGACAGGTACGGGGGTAATGATAGGCTTGCCCTTCCAGACAACTGACGATCTGGCCGGTGACCTTCTTTTTATGAAGGAGTTCGACATAGATATGTGCGGCATGGGCCCATATATAGAACATGCAGATACACCATTAATAAAGGTTTCAGGTGAGCTCCTGCCTCCGGAGGAAAGGTTTGACCTGACACTCAAAATGATTGCAATACTGCGGATAATGATGAAAGACATAAATATTGTTGCAGCAACAGCTCTCCAGGCAATCGACCCGTTGGCAGAGAAAAGGCGTGAAGGTGGGTGCTAATATCATAATGCCTAATATTACACCCGGCAATATCGAGATAGCTATAAACTATATGATAATAAGCCATGTACTGACGATTCGGAAGATGATTGCAGAGCTGCCTTGAGACAAGGGTAAGTCTTGCTGACTCGGAGGTTATATACGGAGAATGGGGTGATACCGCCCATTATGAAAAGAGAAGGCGCAGGACTCACGACCAGGGACTCATTAAATAGAGCAACTAATCGAAAGCATGATAATGTTATAGAACAATAGCCTGAGAGCTATGTGTTTTATTTTTTTCTATATTGTATCATTAAACCCAATCCTGATAAATTATGAAAAAATCCCTGTTTGTTATTTTACTGTTGTTCTTAGTCATGGTTGCAAAAGCTCAGCCTGGTCTGGATTATTACCTTCCGGATGACATTACTTATAATCAGGCTATTCCAACACCAAAGCAGTTTACAGGTAATGATGTGGGTGAATGGCATATAAGCCCTGATAAATTATATTATTACATGCTTGAGCTGGCAAGATCATCCGACAGGGCAATATGGGAGGAATACGGCCGTAGTTATGAAAACAGGCCTCTTGGCCAGCTTATTATTAGTTCACCAGAGAACATTAAAAACATTGAACATCTTAGGCAGGAGCACCTTAAACTGGCAGAACCTTCAGAGTCAGATAATCAGGACATAAGCAAAATGCCACTATTTATCCGGCTGGGATATGGGATCCATGGAAACGAAGCAAGTGGGCCCAACTCATCTGTACTTACTGCATACTATCTTATTGCCGGTGAGGGTGAAGAGATCCAGAATATATTGAAGAATACTGTCATATTGATCGACCCGACCCTTAATCCCGATGGAATGCAGCGCTTTTCAACATGGGTAAATTCAACGAGAAGCCTGGTTAATAATCCCGATCCTGTATCATTGGAGTTCAGTGAACCGTGGCCGGGAGGCAGGACCAATCACTACTGGTTTGATCTCAACCGTGATTATATCATGCTTCAGCATCCTGAATCAGTAGGACGAGTTGCTGCTTTTTACAAGTGGAGACCGGATATTGTAACAGATCATCATGAGATGGGTGCCAATTCCACATTCTTTTTCCAGCCTGGAGTACAAAGCAGGAATAATCCTCTTACACCGGCAGAAAATCAGGACCTTACGGCCCAAATAGCCATGTATCACGAGATGTATCTGGATTCAATCGGCAGTCTATACTATTCGGAGGAAGGTTTTGATGATTTCTATGTTGGCAAAGGATCGTCCTATCCCGATATTCACGGATCAATTGGCATATTATTTGAACAGGCAGGAGTAAAGGGACATCTCAGGAACACGCCAGGTAATCTCCTCTCCCTTCCTTTTGCAATCAGAAATCAGTTTCTGGTAGCATTATCCACACTTGAAGCAGGTCAAAATATGAGGGTAAAACTCCTTGAAAGTCTCAGGAGCTTCTATAAAGAAGCACTTACGGAAGCTGATAAATACCCGGTAAAGGCATATGTTTTCACAGAGCCTGAAGATAGTCAGAGACTGAGTGCTTTTATAAAAAACCTGTTGGGTCATCATATAAGAGTATACAAAACCGGGCATGATATAACCAGTAATGGCCTTAATTATGATAAGGCAAACAGTTATATAGTTCCTCTGAAACAGAATGAATACAGATTCATCAGGAGTCTTTTTGAACCTGTAAAGGATTTTACAGACAGTGTTTTCTATGATGTTTCAACATGGGTACTACCAATGTCTTTCAATATTAATTATGTTGCTATAAGTGGAAATAAAGATATGGCAGGACTTGTAGGTGAAGAAATTAAACAGGCTCCGGAATCTGCCGGGAAGCTTACAGGCAAAGTTAATGCATATGCCTATCTCTTTGAGTGGAATGAATACCTGTCACCAAAGGCGCTCTATGAAATTCAGAATGCAGGGATAATAGCAAGAGTGGCATCAGATAAATTTACTATTTCAGAAAACAGCCTTCACAGAGAGTTTTCGTATGGTACTATTCTGATACCCTCTTCAGGTCAGAAAATGAGCAAAACTGCCTTGCACAGCTTTCTTGATTCAGTCGCAAGAAAATGTGGCATAGCTATTTATGGTGTTACAACGGGTTTGACCCCTCAGGGACCGGATCTCGGAAGCAACGAATTTAAAGTACTCAGGAAACCTTCGATACTAATGTTTGTGGGTGAGGGAATAAGCAGCAGTGATGCTGGAGAGATATGGCACATGTTTGACACCCGGTTCGACATGCCGGTTACAATGTTAACTGCATCAGGATTTGACAATATTGAGCTTACTGATTATAATGTATTGATTGTTGCAGGTAATCCACCGGTAGATAATGCCGGAATAGAAAAAATCAAAAGATGGAACCGCGAAGGGGGTACTATTATTGCCTATAAAAGCGGAAACAGGTGGCTTTCAGCAACTAAGCTCGCAGAAATTGACTTTATCCCAACTGTTGCCGCAAGGGCCGGCAAAGGAATTTATTTAAACAGGTCAGCTGACTTGCAGGCCGGACTTATTCCCGGTTCCATATTTGAAACAAGACTGGATCTGACGCATCCACTGTGCTACGGATATCAACACGATTTGCTGCCCGTATTTAAGACCACTACAAACGCTGCCATCCCTGATAAAAATATTTATAATAATCCAATAACATATACGAAGAATCCTCTTCTCAGCGGGTATTGCACAGAAGCAAATAGTAAAAGGATAAGTGGATCCTCATTTGTAAGTGTACACGGAAGCAGGATTATTTCAGTCTATGACAATACCAATTTCCGGGCAATCTGGTATGGTACCAGTAAGGTCTTTATGAATTCTGTGTTTTTTGGGCAGTTACTTGGGGGAAGACGGTAAGCGTCGGCTATTAGTGGCTTAATTTAAAACACCATACTCCTCACATGCACCTTGTCCAGGTCTTTCAGGGTCTTTTCAAGCAGGTATCTTTGTCCCTTGTCACCTTTAAGTTCGAGGATAATCAAACCTGCAGGTTCACCAAAAAAGACTTCATTCAGTCCGAGCCTTGTTCGTATATTACATCCATATGCAGTCAGAAGTTTCTGAACATTCCTGATCACCTCAGTATCTCTTTCAACCAATATCCCAAGAATCTCCACTGATTTGTCACTTTCCGGTTCATTCAGAGGCTCCTCTTCAGAATCGTAAGTCATCTCTCTTAGCTCTGTGCCTTCCAGGGCTAGCAGGTCTGATGTGAATGATTCAATCTTAGACGAATCCCCGTTAAGATGAATAATAATATATGCTTCACGGCTGCATACTTCATCTGTAACTTCATGAAATCCAAGACGAGTGGTAATGAGTGAAGCATGTCTTGATAAAATATCCTGGGTCAGTCCGGCTTCTTTTATCCTGTCTATTATTTTAATACCAAGTATTTTGATCATGGCTGAATATTTGGGGTTTGGGGTTTGAGGTTCGGGGTTCGGGGTTTGGGGTTTGAGGTTCGGGGTTTGGGGTTAAATATAAATATTTGTCTCTCAGTCTTCCATTATCAAGTTCCAATATCGAAACTAAAAATACAGATCCCTCTCCCCATGCTTTATCCTTTCAATCTTTTCCCTGGTACTGGACTGAACCGTATGGTCAAGTTTATCAAGGTTTTTTTCTATGACTTTCCATCCTTTGTCTTTGGTTTCGCCGGTAGCATAATCACAGATATACTCAGAGAGTGTAAGTATAGCATTTGGAGTACAGAATCTTTTGATGAAACCAGGTACAGAGAACTCCATGAAATGTTCTCCGGTACGTCCCATTCTATAGCACGAGGTACAAAATGAGGGGAGGTAATCATCAGTAAGTAGTTCATCAATTACTTCAGACAGAGATCTTGCATCGTTAATTCTGAATTGTTCACGGTTAAGGTTTTGTTCTTCATTCCTGGTATCTGAATAGGAACCAAGCTCGAGCTTAGTCCCACCATCTATCTGGGAAACACCATATTGCAAAACTTCCCTCCTGATATCCGGTGTCTCCCTGGCTGTTAGTATTAGTCCCGTGTAAGGCACTGCCAGTCTCAGTATAGCTACAAGCTTTTTAAAATCCTCATCGTTTGTCTGGAAATTGTCTTTCATATTAAGAGTAGACGCATCTTTTATTCTTGGAAAGGAAATGGTGTGTGGCCCCACATTGTAGCATGCTTCCAGATGGTTCGCATGACGTACCAATCCCAATACTTCAAAACGCCAGTCGTACAAACCGAACAGGGCACCAATTCCTACATCATCAATTCCTGCTTCCTGTGCCCTGTCGAGGGATGTAAGACGATAGTCAAAGTCCCTTTTCTTACCTCCAAGATGGTACCATTTATAAGCTTCCGGATGGTATGTCTCCTGGAAGACCTGATAAGTACCTATTCCTGACGCACCAACTGTTCTGAAACCCTCAATATCGAGAGGAGCTGCATTGATATTGACCCTTCTTATTTCACCATTGCCTTTTTTTACACCATATACCAGTTTTACAGTATGGGCTATATACTCGGGAGAGTAATCGGGGTGTTCCCCATAAACCAGTATAAGTCGTTTTTGTCCGTTATCCTCAAGTGCTTCAACCTCACTGACGATCTCCTCATCGCTCAGGGTTTTTCTAACAGCTTCTGTATTGGATGTCCTGAATCCACAGTATTTACAGTTATTTATACATCTGTTACCCACATAAAGTGGTGCGAATAGTACTATCCTGTTCCCGTACACTTTTTCTTTAAGTTCCCTTGCTCCCTGCTTTATATAGTCTTCAAGATCAGTTCCGGCTGCATTAACAAGAACTGCAGTCTCTTCCAATGTAAGCCGCTGTTTATCAAGTGATTTAGATATTACATCCCTAACTCTTTGACGATCTGGTTTAGTATTATTGATAAGATCCCATATCTCTGACGGATCAATAAACGGCATCATTCTTTTATCAGGGATGCTCAATTTTTCTGGTGAGAACCTCATTCGCGTATCAAATTAATTCAACGCGTAAAGGTAGTCATTAATAAGTGGGTATAAAATGATTCTTATCAGAAAATTAGGTCGGAAATCTCATCTTTTGCTTTTCTGATTTTAAATACTGATTCATCGTTTGCGAGCTCAACTGCCCCATGTATCTTCTTGTGAAATAGTAATGATATATTTTTATCTTCAGGCAGCCTGACAGGATCAAAGATGTCGAGCAGCACCTCTGATCCGTTACCATCCTTTTTATTTATTATGACCATACCTTTTGAGTTCAGTGAATCGACTCTTGTCGTTACTGCATAAATACCCGGTGGAGGCAATAATTTATTAGGTTCTGTTACCGCTATTTTTATCAGCTTGGCTAATGATGAGGGGACCTGGTAATCACAAGCCATTGGTTTTCCCAATATAAGGTAGTAATCATCGAGATAGGCGTTTGCTCTTTGAATATAACCTTCGCTGACCGCCTTACGTATTCTTGTTGAACTTACACTTTCGTGATATACCTCCTGTTCAGGGATCTCCTCAGCTTCAAAACCATATTTATCCTGCCAGGCCCACAGGTGCTTGTAGTCTCCCTCCCGGTTGAAGCCAAAATGATGGTTAAATCCTACCACCACAACTTTTGCATGCAGCAGATCATACAGGTAGCGGCTGACAAACTGTTCGCTTGTTACTTTTGAAAATTCAACTGTGAATTCAACAATGATAACATTATTGAGGCCCGTTTTCCTCAGTAATTCAAGTTTCTCTTCCTGGGAGCATATAAACTTCAGGTCCCTGCCTGCTGTCTCAGGATAAAGAACTTTCCGCGGGTGCGGGTAAAAAGTTATCAGTACTGATTCACCACCTATCTTGTCAGCCAGGTTCTGAAGACGCTTAAGGATGGTCTTATGTCCGATATGCACACCATCAAATGATCCGGTTGTAACAACAGGGTTTTTAATGATTCCCGTATTCTCAAATCCATTGAAAATCTTCATATCATGAGCGGCCAGCAGATCCTATACTTTATTTTTCTTCACAAAATATGCAACTTTCTCAATTGAGGTTATCATATCATATTCCTCGAGGTACACCCCTGAAGGGACATTAAGTGATATGGTAGTGAAGTTGAGTATTCCTTTTATCCCGAATCGGACTAGTTCTTCGGCAATTTCCGTGGCTACATCAGGAGGTACCGTAACGATAGCGATTTTTATGTCAAGTTCATTGATCTTTTTGTCTATTTCGCTATAGGGATAACATTTAACACCGGAGATTACCTTATTGACTTTCTGTGGATCATTATCAAAAGATGCCACCAGGTTGAGTTTCGAGCGTTTCCCTTTGAAATATCCGGCCACTGCCCTTCCAAAGTTACCGATGCCGACAACGGCTACATTCATACTTTCCTCAGAATCAATTATTTCTCCGATTTTATGGATAAGTTCCCTGACATCATATCCTTTCCTGAGTACGCTGGAATAACCAATCAACATCAGGTCGCGCCGGACCTGAACAGCTGTAATATGCAAACGGGCGGCCAGATCATGGGAGAAGATAAAATTCCTTTTTTCCTTAAGGCATTCCAGTAGAGTCCTTCTGTACTCGCTTAGTCTCTCAATTGTTTTTCCTGGTAGTTTCATCATATGAGAATCGATTTATTTGATATAACAACTCTTGTCCCTGTAACTATTAAACAGGACATATTTTTTCAGGTTTTGTTACCTGTTTTTTTTGGTATTCTGATAGTAAAAACAGAACCAATATCGGGGGTGCTTTCCATGGTAATGGTTCCATGATAGAGTTCAACAACTTTTTTTACTATTGATAATCCCAATCCGCTTCCCGAAATGTTCTTTGTCTTCTCATTCTTTATCCTAACAAATTCAGTGAAAAGATTTTCCTGGTCCTCAACGGAAATACCAATTCCCGAATCTGAGATTATTATGACTCCCTCATTTTCATAATCATCAATGGTTATATCTATTTTACCGCCCGGCTTATTGTACTTTACTGCATTAGAAATAAGGTTGTTAAATATTATCTCAATATCGTCCGGATCGGCATAAATGATAACATCTGATCTGACCTCCAGGTTAATACTGATATCCATCTGGATAGAATAGGGCTGGGCTGTGGTAATAGCAGTTGCAGCCATCTCTGATAACCGTATCTCGTGTATCTTTTCTTCTTTTCTTTCCAGACGAATCTTTGTAAAATCGAGAAGGTCCATTATCAGGTTTCTCATCCCCTGTATTCTTTGAATTGAACGTTCAATCGGTGTAGCATAATCATCGATCAGTTCTCCTGCCTGTTTTCCCTGCATCATCCTGAGGTAACCTTCCAGGGCATTGAGAGGAGCCTTTAATTCATGGGACAAAACAGAAAGAAACTGGTACCTGATCTTCTTCCCTTCCTGGTTCATACTATGCGTTATCCTTTTAAGATATTGCTGCTTGGTTATATTTTCAATACTCGATTTGAGCTCCTGTGGAGTAAAAGGCTTGGGTATAAAATCGACGGCACCATCACGTGTAGCTCTAATAGCCACATCAATGGAGGCATAAGATGTAATCATAGCCACAACAATGTCATAGTTCCTTTTATGGATATACTCAAGCACATCAACACCCTGTATTCCAGGTAATTTATTATCCAGTAAAAGAATATCCGGCAGGTCATTTTCGAGGATGCTTATGCCATCCTCACCTGTTCCGGCTTCTGTAACCTCAAACGTATAATCTTCATCCATAAATGGATAAGTGACATGAAAATTGTTAAGAATCCGTGTAACACCAGATCTTATCCCAGGTTCATCATCAATAACAAGTACTTTTAATACCGCCATATCAAAGTTTTAATAATCTCACTATTTCCTGGTCAAGCTGTTCAGGCCTGATGCCTTTTTCAAGATATACATCTGCTCTTATCCACGATCTTTCATTACCTGAATCAATACTGAATGACAACCCGGTCTCATGCGATACTGCTGTTGCAAGAATAACGGGAACATCGGGGTACTTTTTTTTGATTCTGTAACACAGAATAAAGCCACTGTCATCGCTCTCCATCATCAGATCAAATATTGCCAGGTTGGGTTTAAAACGGTCGATAACAGATTCCGCTTCAGACTGACTCTCGACCGCAACAGTTTTATACCCTGCTTTCTCAAGGTTAAATACTGTTTGATAAAGGTAATCAGGATCATCATCCGCAACGAGAATAGTAATATCACTTTTATTCATCTTTCCACAAATTTCTAAAAAAACATCAGATCAAACAGTTAATATGATAAATATGATTTATTGTTATATTTTTAACAATAAACAAGTGTGTATCTATTTTAACTTCATCCATTACGCCTGGGTAATATAATTTTAAAGCAGGTACCTGTATGGCCCTTTTTCTGGTCAGTATTAGAATCCATGGTGATCTGCCCTTTATGCATTTTCACAATACCATAGGCAGTGGCGAGGCCCAGTCCTGTTCCCTGACCAATGCTCTTTGTTGTAAAGAAAGGCTCAAATATTTTTGCCCTGTCCTCTTCCCTGATCCCCGTTCCGGTATCACTCAGACTAATGATAATATCGCTTAGAGTATCCTCCAGCCTGACCTCAATCTCCCCTCCGTCCGGCATTGCATCGATAGCATTCTTCAACAGATTGGTAAGTACCTGCATCATCTGCTCCGGATCGAGCATAGCTTCGCGACTGGTAGTTAAATCAACAATACTGGTCTTTATCTTAGACGGAATAATAAGTCCTTCCAGACTCTGATCAACAACATCCCTGATATTTACCAGCTGATGATTAACCTGGTTTTTTCTTGCAAAATTCAGTAGCCCGGCAACGATTTTTTTACATCTCCCGGCCTGATCAACAATAAGCTTGAGATCTTCCCTCACCGGATCATCTGCAACTGCCTCTTCCAGAAGGATATTGCTGTACATAATAACTACTCCCAGTGGATTATTCAGCTCATGTGCAATACCTGCAGAAAGCTGACCCATATGAGCCAGTTTCTCTGATTGTTTAAGAGCCTGTTTAACCGAAGTTAATTTCTCATTGGATAATGCAAGGTCCATTACAGACTTATGAAGTTTTTCAATTGTATAAGGCAGGCACATTTCAACTTCAGCCAGGCCTTTTTTTATTGCTATTGCATGATCAACACATGTCTCATAACCGCATGCCCCGCAATCGAGCTGGTCTTTTTTTGAAGTCTTGCCCATCTTAATAAGCACTTCATTGACTTCATTTTCATCGAGGTTTTCAATCCTGTGGTCATCAGGTTTATACTTTTTTGAAAGATCAAGACCCGCAAACTCATCGAATGATCTCTGCCACATTTCAGTATCCATTTTCTCCATTTTTTCGGCGGCATACGATCGGACAAGGGTCCGCCTGTTATATTGCTTCCCGCTTTTTGATAGTCCCGGACCCATGATACAGCCTTCGCAGCAAAGTAATTCCATATGCTGGTTTTTAATGAGGCCCGCCTCAAATTCCTTCAATGCTCCCTGGAAATCTGTTCTCCCCTCTGCAGCAAGTATGTTACCTGTTATAGCATTATCGCTTATCTTGGCAGTCTGAAGCAGTCCACGAGCTACAGGAAAGATAGCTCCTCTCCCACCAAGGGGAGGATCAAAATCAACAGGCTCTGTGTTCTGAGCTGTTATGCCACTCTCAGCTAACATCTCCCGGAGTTCAGTAAAAGTAATTGCCTCATCCACTTCTGTGCTCTCTGCTTTTTTGGCTATGCAGGGACCGATAAATACTATCTTTGTATACCTGCCATATTTTGCACGTATCACCCTGCTCATGGCCACCATTGGAGATACTACCGGGGCAAGGTTATCAGCCAGGGCAGGATGATAGTATTTCACATAGTTAACGATAGAAGGGCAGTCGGATGAAATATAATAGTTGTCATTCTCATTTACAAGCTTTTTATACCTGTCGGCAACAAGATCCGCACCAAAAGATACCTCGGCAACATAATTAAAGCCAAGACGTTTTATCATTCCAACAAGAACATGATAATCTGTAATATCTGAAAACTCAGCAGGAAAACTTGGAGCCACAATTGCAGCAATATCTTCTCCTTCATCAAGCAATTTCCTTACCCTGTCAGAAGTATGGAGAAAGACTTTTGCACCCTGGCTGCATACCTTTGTACAGTTCCCGCAAGCAATACATCGCTCATCAATTACCTCAGCCTGTCCCCCGACAATACGTATGGCTTTTGCCGGACATTCCCTCACACAGGTATAACATGTTCGGCACAGCTCCTTTATAGTATAGACCAGCATAATAATTGAGATATCATATCATTGTAATACATTACGTTTCTCAAAATGCGTATGGAATAATTGATTGCCGCTTGTTTCAGTATTCTGACTGAGGACTTTCTCATATATGTTAAGACAGGCGGGTGATTTAACAGGCAAGGAAATCGCTTCAGTATCGTCTGCCAGGTAGACAGCCTTTGTCCTTGTTTTCAGATCATCCCTGGAATTGATAAATGGTAGTCCGGCTCCATGTACACATCCTCCCTGACATACCATCACCTCGATCAGCTGATATTTTTTACCGCTTGCTATTGCGTTTTTTAATTTTTCAATACCGGTGAGTCCATCAATAACGGCTATATTAAGTTCCACACCGTTAACAAGCACAGAAGTTTCCCTGAAAGACCCACTGGCTCTAAGCTTCTTAAACACCTGTTTATTAATTTCTTTTTTATCAATCCTGAAGTTCAGCGTTTTAATCACAGCTTCAGCCAGGCCTCCTGAGACCTCTGCCAGGAGAGCAGAAGAACTCCTTCCTGCCAGGGGCTCATCAGCAGGTTCAGCCTCGATATTAGTAGTATCAATACCATATAACCTGATCAATCGGGCAAGCTCTCTTACAGTAAGGACAGAATCAACATCACTAATACCCTTGTTCATCATTCCGTCGCGCCCGGCCTCAAACTTCATTGCCATACAAGGCGTTGCAGACACTGAAAATATGTCAGATGGTTTCACTTTAAGCTCTCCTGCAACCATAGTCTTAATTAATGCACCTGTTATCTGCTGAGGTGACTTAACAGTTGAAAGAAATGGAATAAGGTGGGGCAGGGACTGTTCGACGAATTTCACCCATGCAGGACAGGCCGAAATATACAAAGATGTATCAATATTCTTATTAATATTATCTGCCAATTGTTCTGATATTTCAGTGATGCATACGTCAGTGCCCGTGCCAGTCTTAAATACTCTGTCAAAGCCGGTTTTTCTAAGAATCCCATTCAATACCCTGTCAAATTCACGGGTATATTTCATCCCCAGTTCTTCAGCGATACCCTGGGGTACCAATGGAGAGTATTGAATTACCTTAATCTTGTTCACGTCAGGAAGTATCTCCTGTACTTCTGCTATATTGTGTTTTTCATGAAGAGCCCCGGTCGGACATACAAGCACACACTGACCACAATGAATACAGCTGGAAAAATTAAAATCCTTATCCATGGCAGCACCAACATGTATGTCTCCTCCTTTATTTATAAAATCAAGTGATGTAGCAGTTATTAACTCTTCACAGACCCTGATGCATCTTCCACACAGGATACACTTGGATAGATCTCTTACTATGGCCGGACTTGACTGGTCAAGACGAGGTTTTATCTTTCTTGCACGAACCCGACGCTCCCTGATATTAAGCTCTTCCGATAATCTCTGAAGCTCGCAGTTCAGATTTTTATCACAATATAGACAATCATCAGGATGATTGGAAAGTAGTAGTTCGACAATGGTTTTCCTGGCAGTAATAACCCTCAGCGAATGTGTTTGTATTTTCATCCATTCCTCAACAGGTTGAGAACAGGCTGTAACCAGACGCTCACGTCCCTCCACTTCAACGACACACATCCTGCAAGCTCCGGTCGGTGAGAACTCCTTCATCCGGCAGAGTGTTGGTATTTTGATACCATTACGGTTAAGTGCTGACAGGATGGTTTCACCTTTTTCAGCCCTGATCTTCTTATTATTGACCTGTATAGTAAAAAGCATATCAGCTATTTAACTGTTATTGCACTAAATTTACACACATCGAAACAGAGACCGCAGCCAGTACATTTCTCACTGACAATAAAATAAGGCTGTAATCTTGTACCATAAATTGCATTTACCGGGCATCTCGCTGCACAGGCAGTACAGCCTGTACATTTCTCCACATCAATGGAAAATGACCGTAGTCCCCTGCAGATATTTGCCCTGCATTTCCTGTCAAATATATGTTCCTCAAATTCATCCCTGAAATTTGCAAGGGCACTCATGAATGGGTTTGGAGCTGTCTGTCCAAGCCCACATAATGATGTATCTTTCATCACAGAGGCTATGTTCTCCAGCTGCATCACACCCTTAAACCTTTCAAGAGTGGTTCCTGAGCCCTCATCTGATGGCTTTTTAATTACACTATCGAGTATTTCCAGCATCCGACCCGTACCTTCGCGGCAGGGGATACATTTCCCACAACTCTCATTACGGATGAATTCCATATAATACCTTACAAGGTCCACCATACAGGTATTCTCATCTATAATAACAAACCCACCTGCGCCCATACCTATTCCCTTTTCCCGGAGTGACTCGTAGTCTATTGGGGTATCGAGGTTCTCACCTGATACAAATGATCCGGAAGCTCCCCCAAGCTGAACCGCCTTAAAATCTCTGCCCTCAACGATACCATCTGCAATCTCTTCTACAATGGTCCTTATGGTAGTTCCCATCTCCACCTCAATAAGGCCCGACATACGTCCTTTGCCCGCAACAGCAAATATCTTCGTTCCGGGACTATTTTCAGTGCCCAGGGTCCGGAACCATTCCGGACCATTCTGCATGATAAGCGGAACATTCATCAGGGTTTCCACATTATTAATAACAGTGGGCTTCCCAAATAATCCTGAGGATGTTGGATACGGAGGTTTGAGATGTGGCATTCCCCGTTTTCCTTCAAGCGTGTTTATAAGAGCTGTCTCCTCTCCGCAAACAAATGCCCCGGGCTCTATCCTGATCGAAATATCGAGGTTATAACCACTTGAAAAAATATCATGTCCTATAAGGCCATAAGCTCTAATACTATCAATAGCATTCTGAAGTCTTCCAAGTGCATGCTCAGAACCCGATCGCATGAAAATAATTGCATTGGATGATCCTATGGCATACGATGCAATTAAAATTCCTTCAAGGAGGCGATGCGGGTCACTCTCAAGAATAGTCCTGTCAGTGAAAGCCCCAGGATCACTCTCTTTTGCATTGCATATAAGGTATCGTGCACTGGAAGCCGTATTAAGGGCATGCTTCCATTTTAATCCGGTAAGATAACCACCACCACTCCTTCCCCTGAGACCACTCTTTTCAACAATATCACAGACCTCTTCAAAGGTATAGTTTCTGATTGCCTTGATAAAAGCCCTGTACCCTCCCCTGGAGATATATTCTTCTATGCTTTCCGGGTCGTAACATCCACAATTTCCAAGTACGACCCTGGTCTGCCCGGAGAAGAATGGCAGTTCCTCAATAAAAGGAATTCCTTGCCAGAATTCAAATCCTTTTGTGCCGGACTGTCCGGCCAGGTCCTCATCATTTATATCATTGTGAAATACACCATTTAGTAAAGGCTCAACTTTTTCTTCAGTTATATTCCTGAAATAGAGCCTGTTCTTTCCAGGGATATGAATACAAACAAGAGGCTCAAAATTAGCTGGTCCAGTACAGCCTACCCTGAAAAGTGCTGCTGACAATGATTTTTCATCAATATATGTTTCAATTGCCGCACAGGTACCTTCAGAACCTGCAATTATACTACTGGTTCCGGATGACACAGAAATAACCGGATGGTCTGGTTTCTCACGCCTGATCTCCAGTAATTTTTTTGATGTGGAAGCAATCAGTGAGTCTGTTTCAGACAATAAAACCTTATTAATAAGAAAACTCTTCAGATCATCCATCCTGAAATAAGATATTTTCAATCATTTTCAATAATATTTTTCAGCTTTCCTATAAGGTCGGGTATCTGTTCTGCCTTTACATGAATGTAATACCTGCCGTCAACATATATAACAGGTCCATTGTTACACCCTCCCATGCAGGAAACTATCTCGTAACTGAAGTTCCCGTCTCGGGTTGTTTGCCCGGGTTTAATGCCAGTCACTTCCTCCAGTTTGCTTATTATCCCTTGCGATCCGTTCAGAAAACAGGATGTGCCATTACAGATTTTGATTTCGATTTTCCCCGATGGAATAAACCTGAATTTATCATAGAAAGTGGCAAGCCCGAATATTTTGGTAGTACTCAGTCTAAGAAATTTTCCTATCCCAACTATATCTTCTTCCGACAGATATCCGCTTTTCTCCTGCACCTCCTGTAAGATCGGGATAAGATCCTCTCTTTTCCCCTGTTTGTATTTCTTTAGTATTATGTCAATATCTGTAGCCATCTGCTTCCGTAAATAATATAAACACACATACAAAGATAAAATTTTATATTGTTAATAAAATAACATTGTTTATTAATTAACAATAAATATTATTCATCTTCTAAAGCATTATATTGACGTATACTGCTATATATCAATATACTATGTTTGTAAAGCAATTTATTGACTCAATAATTCATTTTTGGAAGACAAACATAAATACATTTTAATTGAATAGAAATTAAAACTTCCGGTAATGGCGTAATAATACCAGCTCAAATAAAATTACTACTTTTGATGTTATTGTTTATTTATAAACAGTAAAATATGGCTCAAAGGATAGAAATGCAGATTTGTTTGGGAAGTTCTTGTTTTTCAAGAGGAAACAAGGATGTTGTGATGTTCATCAGGGAATACCTCAGGAAAAACCACCTCGACGACAAGGTAATATTCAAGGGAGCCCGGTGCATGGGACATTGCAGCAACGGGCCTAATCTTAAAATAAATGGTGTTATTATAGAAGGTGTTACTCTTTCGAAGATTGAAAACATACTTGAAAAAGAGTTTGCCGCATTTATTTAAAACTTAAAGGAGTTAAAATGCAAGTCAGAAAACCTGTTATTTATATTAACGATGAGAAATGCAGGAACTCATATTCCTGCGTACGGGTTTGCCCTGTAAATGCCATAGAGGTCAAACCTCATAAGAATCATCCGTATATTCTTCCTGAAAGATGTATTGGGTGCGGACTATGTTATGTAACCTGTTCACCGCACGCAATTGAATTCCGCGATTCAAAGAAGGAAACCAGGGACTTACTTTCCTCCGGCAGAAAAAAAGCTGCTATCGTTGCACCAAGTATAGCTTCGGAGTTTGGTGATATTACTGATTACAGGAAGTTCGTTGCTATGATCAGGGCTCTCGGCTTTGATTATGTACATGAAGCTTCGTTTGGTGTTGATCTGATAGCCTCAGCGTACGCAAAACAGTTTTCAAGAGCTGAAGGGAAATACCTTATTACAGCCAACTGTCCTTCCATTGTAAAACTGATTGAGAAATTTTATCCTGATCTTGTACCAAATCTTGCACCCCTCGTATCTCCAATGATTGCTACGGCAATGGTAATAAAGGAATTATATGGTAACGAGATATTCTCGGTTTATATTGGACCCTGCATTGATGGCAAAGACGAAGTACTTGAGCATAAGGATAGTAGCCTGATAGACAGTGTTCTGACATTTGTGGAATTAAGACAATTATTTGATGAATATAAAATACAGGAAAGACTTGTCAGGATGTCCGACTTTGATCCTCCTTTTGGCAAATGGGGAGCTTTATATCCATTACCTGCCGGTATTGTTCAGGCCGGTGGCATAAAACGAGACATGGTTTCAAGTAGTGTAATAACAGCTTCAGGAAAAGAGGAAGTGCTTGAAGCAATAAACGATTTCGATAAATATGTTGACACAATAAACCATCATTTTAACCTTTTCTTTTGCCATGGATGCATGCTCGGTCCCGGCATGAAACAGCATAATGAAAGGTTCCGCAGGCGCGCGTTGGTGCGCAAATATGCTGAAAAAAGGGTTGGCAAACTGAATGAAGCAGTATGGCAAAAAGATATGCAGAAGTGGTCAAAGCTTGATTTTACACGATCATTTACACCCGACGACCAGAGAATCCAGGAGCCTCCTGATGAGGCAATTAATGAAGTACTGAAGCTAATTGGCAGGGATAACCCCGATGAAGAGGTCAATTGCGGGGCATGCGGATATGCATCATGCAGGGACTTTGCCTCAACTGTTGCAAAAGGATTGGCTATACCCGAGATGTGTCATACATTCAACCTTCGTAATAAACAGGAGTATATTGAAACCCTGAGAAACACAAATAAAAAACTGGCTGATACAAAAAAAGCCCTGAAGGAATCTGAGGAGCTCGCAAGAAAAGAAAAAGAAGTTGCCCAGAGTGCGTCTGACATGATGAATAATATGCTGGAAAAATTACCTTCAGGAGTTGTCATTGTTGATAATAACCTGAAAGTGCTTCATTCAAACCAGAGCTTCATTAACATAATTGGAGAAGATGCAAAAGTGATATCTGATGTGATACCGGGACTAAGTGGTGCTGACATCAAAACGCTTGTACCTTTTGGCGTATACAACATGTTTAGTTTTGTTCTGAAGGAAGACGAACCTGTAGTTAGCAAGGATATCCATATTGAAGAAAAAATGCTGAACATTTCCATATTCCCGATAAAAAAGAATAAAATATGCGGAGCAATAATAAGGGATCTCTATTCTCCTGAGGTACAGGGCGAAGAGGTAACCAGTAGGGTTAGCGAAGTAATAGAGAAAAACCTCGAGATGGTTCAGAAGATAGGATTCCTGCTGGGTGAAGGGGCATCTGAAACAGAACAAATGCTCAATTCAATAATCGAGTCATACAAAACAAAAAGAGAGAAAAAGCATAACAACAAGTAATATTATCAGTTGAACAAGGATTTTTTCATAGAAGTAAACAGCCAGCAGAGAAACCACGACGGTGAACGTATCAATGGAGATGTTTTCCTCTACAGGTACATAAAGGAAGAGGACAGGGTCATTGCAGTACTCTCTGATGGCATGGGTCATGGAGTGAAGGCTAATATTCTCGCAACCCTTACAGCTACGATGGCACTTAACTTCACACAGGAACATAAAGAGGTTGACCGTATAGCCGAAATCATAATGAATACCCTTCCGGTTTGCAGTGAAAGAAAGATCAGCTATTCAACCTTTACTATCATAGATATTGAAAGCACTGGCAGGGTAACTATTCTCGAGTATGATAATCCCTCTACAATCATCCTCAGGGGAAGCATGATCCTTGATCCCGGCTGGAAAGAAGTTATCCTTGAAAAGGGAAGGAATGCAGGAAAGATACTTAAGACCTGTTCCTTTATTCCGGCAAAAGAGGATAGAATAATATTCTGTTCCGATGGTGTATCTCAGAGTGGCATGGGTAGTGAATCATTCCCTTTCGGATGGGAAAGGGATAATGTGGCAACATATGCATCGTCACTCATAACAAGCGACACATCGATGTCTGCAATAATGCTTGCCGGGAAAATTGTTACAATGGCACATAAAAATGATAACTATAAAGCCAGCGATGATATCAGTTGTGCCACCATATATTTTAGGGAACCACGTAAGTTGCTTATCTGTACAGGCCCCCCCTTTGAAAGGGAGAAAGACAGGGAGCTGGCCGGAAAGGTCGAAGCCTATAAGGGTAAGGTCATCCTTTGCGGAGGAACAACCGCAGATATTATTGCAAGAGAGCTTAACAGGACAATAGTCGATGAGCTGATATTCGAAGATCCGGAACTACCACCCGAAAGCTTCCTCGATGGCATCGACCTGGTCACGGAAGGGATACTGACGCTTCAAAAGGTTAACGAAATACTAAAAACTTTTAACAACAGCGTCAAACTGGGCAAGGGGCCCGCTGATAAGATTGTACGACTTTTAATGGAAAGCGATACAATTCATTTTATTATAGGAACCAGGATCAATATTGCGCACCAGGACCCGAACCTTCCTGTTGAACTTGAGATCAGACGCACTGTTGTAAAGAGAATTGCCAGGCTGTTGGAAGAAAAATGGCTTAAGAAAGTGAGCTTCGAATATATCTAACTCCTGTTTCTGGTGTTCATGTATTCAATTGTCTTCCTGAACAGATGAGGCTGTATATCAGGGTGTGTGGGTGATTCGGGTATCTTGTCCATGAAGCTTATCTCAGCTATCTCAGAAGTATCAGGTATAGGACCAATATCTTCTACTTCAGCTAAATAAAGCCTGCCAAAACCCGTTTCGCCATCTTTCTTTACAGAATACGTGGCAATGCAGTCCAGTCTGAACTTTGTGGCACCTGTTTCCTCCGTAAGTTCTCGTCCGGCAGCTTCAAATGAAGTCTCACCCTTCTCAATGTGCCCCCCTGCTATCTCCCATGTATCACGCTGATGATGACGAACAAAGATCCACTTGTTGCAATACCTGGCCGATATTACCGAATAAGTCAATACTGTATCCGGATCATATTCCGGGTCGTAAAATTTTACCTCTGTCATAGTCTGAACAATATTAATAGTTGCAAAAGTAAGCATATTCAATATAAATAATAATTACCTACATTTGTTTAAAACTAATCTGATGTTTCTATTAATTATCCTTGTTCTGACCGAGGTTTTTTCATTAACCGTGCTTCGTCAGCGTTTCCACAGTACATCCAAACCACTATATTATATCTCTCTGCTTATTCATTTTGTATTAAGCTTATGGTTATGGATACTTTATCTGGAAACAAGCTCTTACGATAGTTTTTATGATAACCCTCGTAACATTTGGATGCTGATGAATCTGAGAGGTATGATCTGTGCTGTTGTTGTTCCGAGGATCATCCTTATTATCTTTCATTTCACAGGCAGGCTGGTGCGTATTAAATCCGGAACTTATTCAAAAAGGGCAACCAATACAGGTATGATAATAATGTCCCTCATAATTGCAGTAATGGCTATAGGAACATTAAAAGGAAGATTTAATTTCAAAACAGAAGATGTAACTGTAAAGATTAAAGGTCTGAACAAGGACCTGGATGGCCTCAGGATTGTCCAGATATCTGACTTGCACCTATCAACTTTCTATCATCACAGGAAATTATTGCAGGGCGTCATGGAAAGGATTAACTCCTATAAACCGGACATGATCATTAATACAGGTGACTTTGTTACTATTGGGTGGCGTGAGTTTGACAGGAATGATACTATACTTGTTAAGGCAAATAGCCGTTTGGGAAATTTTGCAGTTCTCGGAAATCACGATTTCGGAACTTATAATCCATATTTCACTGAGGCAGACAGAGAAAATAATGTACTGATAATGAACCATATGGTTGAGGCATCGGGGTATACCTTACTGAATGATGATTACAAAATCATTAATATCGGATCAGCACGGGTGGCAATGATTGGTATTATAACCGTCGGGCGTCATCCACATATGTTACACGGCAACCTCAGGAATGCGATAGCCGGACTTGACACAACAGATGTGGACTTTAAAATATTCCTTAGTCACGATCCGAATGAATGGGAAAATGATGTGGTGGGAAAGACTGATATTGACCTCACCCTTTCCGGTCACACTCACGGGATGCAGATGGGCATCCTGACAAAGAAATTCAGATGGAGTCCTGCCAAGTACTTCTATCCTCACTGGAACGGACTGTATAAGGAGGGTGAACAATACCAATATGTCAATCGGGGACTGGGTGTTCTGTCAATCCCTTTCAGGTTGTGGATGCCCCCGGAAATAACCCTTATCACGCTGAAATCCGAATAAGGAGATAGTGACAATGAATGAACCTGTACTTAAAAAGAACGGGTGTCAGTTGTTACTGACACCCGCTTAGATTCCCCTCCCTAATGTTCACCTAACCATCTAACCTTGAAGACTTGGTTGAAATCTATGTAACCTAAAAAATTCATCAAACCAATTTTAGGGAGGGAGGCAATCTGAGAAATCTTCTGCCCTAATATATTTTTCCCTTCATCCGGTCTTCCTCTTTTTCCAAGTTTTCAATTGTACAGACAGATATATATAAGTAATTATTGCATATAGAATCAACTTTAAGAAATATTTAACATTCCAATCTCAACAGAGGATGCGAATCCCTGATGAAAAATTCAAGGAATATGATCTGTGCATTTGAGATCTTAAAGTTTTGTTTTAGTTTTAACACTGATTGATGAATTTTTAAACCTGGAGATATGAGAAAAGCAATACAGCCTGTTATCCTCTGTCTTATAATCGTTTTAACTTCGTGCACTAACAGGAGCGATGAGTGGATACGCATCAATCAGCTTGGTTACAGGAATAATGATATTAAAATTGCCGTTTTCATTAGCAAAAACCCGGCTGTCCTGCATAGTTACAGCCTTGTTGACGCCACTTCAGGAGCAATCGTATATAAAGGCACTGATCCGGTTAAGACTGTAAGCCTGCTTCCTTTCTCAAGCTGCTACAGACTCTCATTTACGGATTTTAAAAAAAGCGGAAAATATATTCTGGTAGCTGATGATGCTGCTTCTCCACCCTTTCGGATTGATAATGACGTATATGAAGGCACTGCAGATTTTCTGCTCAATTATATGCGGCAACAAAGATGCGGTTATAATCCATATGTCAGAGACTCATGTCATACCAGGGACGGATATATCATATATGATAAAAAAGGTGATTCTGCACATATCGATGTCAGGGGAGGCTGGCATGATGCAGCAGATTATCTGCAGTATGTAGCAACATCGGCAAATGCTGTTTATCAAATGCTCTTTGCATATTCCGAGAATCCTGGTGCATTCTCCGATCTGTACAGATATAATGGTTTGCCGGGTAAGGACAGTATTCCTGACGTGCTGGATGAGAGCCGTTGGGGAATGGATTGGCTCATCAGGATGAATCCACAGTACGGAGTTATGTATAACCAGATAGCAGATGACCGCGATCATATAGGTTTCCGTTATCCTGACACAGATACGGCCAATTATGGTAAAGGACGCGAGAGACCTGTTTATCTGTGTACAGGGAAGCCACAGGGCTTGTTCAGGTACAAAAACAGGTCGACAGGGATAGCTTCAACAGCCGGTAAGTTTGCATCTGCATTTGCAAAAGGTGCACAAGTATTTGAAGACAGGGATCCTGGATATTCTGCTATACTAAGAAAAAAAGCTGTCAATGCATTTGAGTATGGACTGAAAAACCCCGGTGTATGCCAGACAGCGCCTGGGACAGCTCCATATTTCTATGAAGAAGAGAACTGGACAGATGACATGGAACTTGCAGCCATTGAGCTATATAATCTCACAGGTAACAGGGACTACCTGGATTATGCTGTCAGTTTCGGACAAAAGGAACCGTCAACTCCATGGATGGGGGCCGACACAGCACGCCATTACCAGTGGTATCCTTTTGTCAACATGGGCCATCCGGGACTTGCAAGACAGAAAGAAACAAAAATCAACAGGGAGTTTGCTGAGTTCATGAAAAAAGGGCTTCAGTTAACTGAAAATCGGGCCGTACAAAATCCGTTTCATGTTGGAATACCATTTATCTGGTGTTCCAATAATCTGGCAGCTGCTTTACTTACGCAGGCACACCTTTATAATGAGATTACCGGTGACAGCTCCTTTGCAGAGCTGGAGGCAGCACAGCGCGATTGGTTATTCGGTTGTAATCCCTGGGGAACAAGTATGATCGTAGGGCTTCCTTCCGATGGGGACTATCCTGAAAATTCTCACTCTTCATATGTGGTCAAAGGGGGCCAGGTTCCGGGGGGCCTGGTGGATGGGCCTGTCTATCCATCAATCTTCAGGTCACTTAAGTATATTTCTCTTTCTGAAATAGATGAGTATGCTACCTTCCAGACCGGAATGGCTGTCTATCACGACGATTATGCGGATTATTCCACTAACGAATGTACAATGGATGGTACTGCAAGTCTTGTCTATTACTTGTCTGCACTGGCAACCGGGAAAGTTAAATTGCCTGTAAATAAGAATGTTATGACATACAGGGGAGCAGTGGTGAGAATGGATACAACCAAAAAGAACATTTATCTTTGTTTTACCGCACACGATTTTAGTGATGGTTTCGGAGTGATAACCAGCACCCTGAAAAAACATAAAATCAAGGCATCATTCTTCCTTACCGGAGAGTTTATCAAAAACCCTGATAATGTAAATATAATTAAAAACCTGATTTCAGATGGTCACTACATTGGACCACATTCAAATAAGCATCTGCTTTATTGCCCGTGGGACAACAGGGATTCTCTGCTGATTTCAAAGAACACATTCCTGAGAGATATTGAAGATAACTATACCGGCCTTAGCCGGTTTGGAATAAAGAAGAAGATGGCTTCGGTTTTCCTCCCACCCTATGAGTGGTATAATGATACTATTGCCGACTGGGCAGCAAAAGACGGCCTGAAGATGGTAAATATTTCCTCAGGGTCCATCATAAACCAGGACTGGACATATCCTGAAAAGGGGAAACCATATTTTTCAAGTGATTCGCTTATAAGAAACCTGCTGGTATATGAAGAAAAAAAAGGACTTAACGGCTATATTCTGCTTATACACCCGGGGACGGATCCCAGGAGGACTGATAAGCTGTATCTTCACCTCGACTCAATCCTGGACTATCTTGAGCACAAAAAATACAGCTTCTTATCCTTCAAAGAAATAAACTGAAAGTACAGCTGATTTTATCTTATGAACAAACTCCGGAAGAAACATCAAATACAGGAAATCGAATTTACAATTATCTATTCAGGAAGAAGAACCATAGGCATTAGCATTTTACCTGATGCAAGTGTGGTGGTAAGAGTCCCCTACAGAACCTCTTTGAGGGCCATCGAGAGTATTGTACTGAAGAAATCAGGATGGATAATCAAACACAGGGACAATTACAGGAATAACCTGGCAACAAAGACAGTGATCCATTATCGTTCAGGGGAGATGCACCTTTTCAGAGGTAAAGAGAAAATATTGGATGTAAAGAATTCTCCAAAACCATATGTCAGTTTCCTGGAGGATACAATTGAAATAGGAATAAAAAGGACGGATGATCCCAACGAGGTAAAAAAGTTGCTGTACAAGGGCTACAAAGATGAAGCAATCAGCCTTTTCGCCTTAAAAATGCAGGACATACTTACAAATTATGAGTATTATAATTTCAAACCGACCGGGTTGATAATACGCTCAATGAAAAGACGATGGGGCAGTTGCTCCAATAAAGGTATAATTACACTAAGTACTGAATTAATAAAGCTTCCAGATCTTTATATTGAATATGTCATAACCCATGAATTATGCCATCTGAAACACCATAACCATGGCAAACAATATTATGCCCTCTTGTCAGAACTCTTTCCCGATTGGAAATCAGCAAGACAGGAAATGAAAAAATATGTATCAGGCAGTACCTGAATATTACTGAAATTTATTCAGGGAATAATTATCAGATCACAAATTCCTGACCTTTTGCCGGAATCTCTATATTCCTGAAACCATCTTCTTCCAGATATTCTACATATTTCTTCTGGGTTTCATATTCACCATGTACAATGAAGGTTCTTTTGATAGAAGCTTTTTCCTGACAATTCAAAAATCCTATCATTTCTTTATAATCACCATGTCCGCTATAGGATTCGATCTTTCTTATATCAGCCTTCACCGGATGAACTGTTCCGTGTATGGAAACCTCTTTGTCTCCCCTTACTATCCGGGCACCAAGGGTCGTAGGAGCGCAGTAACCTACAACAAGAACAGTATTCTTTGGATCGGATATGTTATTTGCAAGATGATGCTTGACACGGCCTGCTTCCATCATACCTGATGCAGAAATAATAACGCATGGCTTTTTATGATCATTTAATTTTTTTGAATCCTCAACTCGTTTTATATAAAAAAGACTATCAAATCCGAAAGGATCAGGATCTTTCTCCATAGTCTCAAGGAACTCTTCATTATAACACTCAGGATGCACCCTGAAAACTGAAGTTGCATTTACAGCCAGCGGGCTATCGACAAAAATGTCAATTTTTGGTAGTCTTCCTTCATTAAAGAAAGTGTTAAGAGAATATACTATTTCCTGGGTTCTTCCAACACTAAATGCAGGAATTATCAGTTTACCACCTTTGTTGACGCAGGTATCTATAACAATATTTAGAAGATCGTCTTCAGCACTTTTTGTATCATGATGTAACCTGTCGCCATATGTCGATTCGGTAATCAGTATATCGGCCTGTGGAAATGGCTCGGGGGGTGCAAGTATTTGATCAACGGGCCTGCCAATATCGCCTGTATATGAAATTCTTTTCACCTGGTCGTTTTCTATTATCTGCAGGTTGGCGACACCGCTACCAAGCATGTGCCCCGTATGGGTAAATGTGACTTTAATATTTTCATCTATCCTGAACTTCATATTAGACGGTACCCCGATAAACAGTTTCATACATTCTTTCGCATCAGCCTGTTCATAAATGGGAGTTACCAGTGGCAGACCCTTTTTTTGCCCTTCTCTTATTGAAGGTAATAGTATCATGTTCCTGTATAAAAGCAGAGTCAGCAAGCATAATAGCACACAGGTCACGTGTAGCACTGGTGCATATAACAGATCCCCTGAATCCCAGCTTGTACATATATGGAATAAGACCTGAATGATCAATATGTGCATGTGTCAGAATAATATGATCTACTGATGCAGGATCAAACCCAAGGTCCCTGTTCATACTGTCAGTCTCGAGTCCTTTCCCCTGAAACATGCCACAATCGAGAAGGATTTTTTTCCCTTGATCAGTAGTAATGAGATGCTTGCTGCCGGTAACTTCCCGGGCAGCTCCAATAAATTTTATTTTCATAATCGGATTTGTATTTTTTCTAAAGATAACGATTTATTCATCTACGGCCTCAGATGTATGATTCCCGATACCGAAAGACCGGATCTGATCTCCGGTAGTCACTATTTCACTATTCTTACTTACTGTGATCACAGCCACTTATTTTATAAAGAGACTGAGAAACATTACACCCATCAATCCTGTCAGTCCTATTGATGTCTCCATAACTACCCATGTCTTCATAGTATCCTTAATACTTAAGTTGAAGTATTCCTTGAAAAGCCAGAAACCACCATCGTTCACATGTCCGAACATGAGACTTCCTGCGCCAATGGCCAGCACCATAAGCTCAGGTTGTACTGATCCCCCCGTAACCAGGGGAAGTACAATGCCTGCAGCTGTCATTCCCGCAACTGTAGCAGATCCCACACAGAAACGTAAAATCGTTGCTATCAGCCAGCCCAGGAACAGTGGAGAGAGTGTTGATTCACTCAATAATTCTCCAATGTATTTACTTACACCACTGTCAACCAGCACCTGTTTCAGAGCCCCCGCTCCGGCGATCAGTAACATGATCATGGTAATACTGGTCACCGAATGTGCCAGTGAGTCCATTATCTCAGGCATCTTTCGCCCACGTGCCAGTCCGAGTGTATATACAGCCACAAGAACCGAAAGGAGCATCGCAAATACCGGATGTCCAATGAACTCAAGTACTTTCCTGATAAAATTGCCTTCCGGGAGAAGAAAGCCTCCAACTGTCCCGAGAGTGATAATAATTACCGGTAACAAAGCCGTGAAAAAGCTCACCCAGAAACCGGGCATCTCATCTTCAGTCAGGGGTTTAGTATTCAGGAACTCTTTAAGTGGTTTGGCATCTATCTTGCTCAGGGCCTTTGAAAGAAAGGGACCTGAAATAACTATTGCCGGGAGAGCGACTATAATACCATAAATGAGTGTCTTTCCGATATCAGCATGAAACATACTCGCAATAGCTGTTGGTGCAGGGTGAGGAGGCAGGTAGCCATGAGTTACTGACAGGGATGCCAGCATTGGCAGACCTACATAAAGCAGGGGAAGACCGGTTGTTTCAGCAATTGTGAAAACCAGTGGTATCAGGATGAAGAAACCAACATCATAGAACAATGATATACCGACAATAAACCCGGTGAGCATCAGCGCCAGCTGAATATGATTCAACCCAAACGCGTTAACAAGCCTGGTTGTGATTCTCTGCGCTGCTCCACTTTCCGACACCATCTTACCCAGCATTGAACCGAAGCCCAGGATAAGCACAAGAAAGCCCATTGTACTGCCGATCCCATTTTCAATTGCGGTAATGGTATTTTCAAGATTCATCCCTTCTGCCAGCCCCACAGCCAGGGCTACAATGATAAATGATAAAAAAGAATTAAATTTTAGTACAACAATGAAAACAAGCAGCAGAATGATTCCGAGTATAATGATTAATAGAGGCATGAAATTATTTTATTAAGTTTTATTTTATGGGATTATTTGTTGTTCAGCGTTTAGTGTTCAGCGTTTAGTGTTCAGTGTTCAGTGTTCAGTGTTCAGTGTTTAGTATCTGGTGTCTGGCATAAGGATTAGGGTATCAATGGGAATGTTACCGGGGAATTGTCACGAGTGGAACGATAAATTGCTGTAAAAAGCTCAACAGTCCGTCTGCCGTCATATCCATTAACAAGAGGCTGCCTGCTGTTCTCAATAGCCTCAAGATAATCTTCAATCTGGTATTGAATGTAACAGACAGTGGGATCACAGTTATTAAAAATCTCAGTATCAGATTTATTCCATCCCTTAAGACTGTTCTCTTCCCCGGGGACAGTCCAGATATCATTAACGGGCGGTTCAGCCACTCCCGTTTTACCAGCTATAAACATTGCACCACCATCGGTCTGTACCCCTACCGAAGCTCCATTTTCACCGTGAATATGGACCTTGCCATAGAGTCCTGGTTTCTGAGAGTTGCTTACAAGTATGTTTCCTACAGCTCCATTCCTGAACTTTACAATTGCAAGTGCAGTATCATCCACTTCTATATATGGGTGATTCAGGTTTTTCCAGATGCCATAAACTTCATCAATCTCCCCCATATACCATAACATTAAATCGAGTTGATGTGGAGACTGATTTACAAGAACACCGCCTCCCTCATCCTCCCAGGTTCCTCTCCATGAGTCTGAATTATAATATTCTCTGTCACGCCAACCCAGCATGGTAATTTCTGCCAGGACAGGTTTGCCTATCCTGCCAGATACAATAGCATTCTTAACTCTTATTGCCGGTTCGTACCAGCGTCGCTGACTTATTACCCCCAGCCTGACTCTGTTTTGATTGCATGCATTTATAATTTCGTCACAGTCATTCAGGTCCGAAGCCAGGGGTTTTTCAACAAGCACATTAGCGCCGGCTTTTGCGGCCTCAATGGCTGGCTCCTTATGGTATGGATGGGCTGTACAGACTATCACCAGATCGGAGGAATTGGCAGATACCATCTCGCCGACATCATGATACACTTCTGTACTATACTGAGTAGCGAAATCGGATGCCCTTTGAAATGTTCTGTTCCATACTCCTGTAAGAGTTGCATTTGGGATATTCTGAATTGCTCTGGCATGAAGGTGGGCCACTTTGCTGCAACCGGCGATTGAGATATTATAAATTCTTTTTATCATCAATAACTTATTCAGGGAATCAGGATTACCTTATTTAGTTCCTCAGTTTTATTATACAGCTTATTGAACCACTCTGCACCCTCAGAGAGAGGCACCACTGCCGATATCTGATCATCTACGTTTAACCTGCCGGTCCCGAGAAGGTTTAGAACCGCACCATATTCCCCCCTGATAGCACAGCTACCAAGAATCTTAAGCTCGCGTGTCACAACTTTCTGAAGTGGAAAATCGACCTTCGGAGATATATTACCCACGAGTATTGCCCTTCCTCCTTTTCTAATCAGATCTATTGCAAGATTTAACGTGTCCTGCACACCCACTGCTTCAAAGGATATGTCAGCTCCCCTGTTATTTGTAAATGATCTTATCTCTTCTTCAACCCTGTCTGTTGGATTAAATATATGAGTTGCTCCGGCTTTCTTTGCCATTTCCAGGCGATTAGAGCTAATTTCAATAGCCGCAATCAGTGAAGCACCCGAAATTTTAAGCAGTTTTATAAGAGACAAGCCAATCATCCCTGCCCCAATCACCACGCATCTGTCACCGGTCTTAATCCCTGCCACATTTAAGGAATGAAGAGCTACTGCTACAGCCTCTACCATGGCAGCCTGCTCAAAACCAACATTATCCGGCACTTTATAGAGAATATGCTCCGGAACCGATATATACTCTGCGAACGCACCATGTCGCCTGTAACTGCCTGGTGAGACACCGAGCACTTCACGGTTATCGCTCAGGTTATACATCCCTTCCAGTGTGAACCAATCGTTCAGGGGATAAACTGTTGAATCGAAAGTGACCCTGTCGCCTGCTTTCCAGTTTATCACAGCCGAACCCCTGTCAACAATTACACCTGATGCTTCATGTCCCATAATAAGGGGAGGAATTCTTCGACCAGTACTTCCATCCATGCCGTGAACATCTGAGCCACATATCCCACATGCTTTTACTCTGACAAGTACCTCATTAGACTCTATTGAAGGCTCCTGGACATCTTTATAAACCAGTTTATTATATTCCTCAAGGACAAGGGCTTTCATTTACAGAATTAATATTTTTTGAACGATGAAAAACAAATATACTAAAAACAATTACTATTATAATTTTCATATCTACGCCTGTTCAGCCGGGTTTCCACCATAAAATGTCAGCCGGGCTCTTTCTTAAGGATCAGCCCTATGACTGCCACCCATCGGCATTTGCCTGTCAATATCCCAGGTCTATCTCATTCACAGATTTAATGGCTCTGTCGGAGAAGAAATCAGATGCAGGAAATATCCTGAACAGACCTCCATCCTCCCCTTCATCTGTCCTGACAAGCAGAAATTCCTGCTGATCATTCCTGTTAAATAATTCTGAATAAGAGACAGCACATCTGTAGCCATCGGCAGCAGCAATGCACATGATACCTGATTGAAGGGCATCCCTGCCGGCCGGAAAGAAACTCCGTATAATATCTTTCAGGGGTATTCCCGTGAAAGGTGAGGTGCTGTGAATTCCTCTGCCACGTCCATAAAAAATTGTATTATATGTTAGCGGATGAAGTTCATCCGGCATCCTGTCAATTACACCCGTTTCCCTGGAATAATTGTAAAGTGATATTTTCGAAGAATACAAAGGCGACAAATTCCTATTTACCGTGAAAGACCTGGGAAACGATCTGACAGTAATTCTTACCGGTGATGATATATTTCTTTCAGTAATAAGGTCCCCGCCGGCAACAATCTTACTTTCCAAAGGCAGGGGCCACAGGTCTTTTGTTTTTGAAGGGACTATCCTTGAAACAGCTGAAGCTATTATGATATTATGGAGGATGTTAGGGTAATAGATCTCTCCCCAGCTGAAAACAACCTTCTCACCTCTTTCATTTTCAATCTCAACAAAAAGATCAATAATAGGATTAAACTCATCGCTGTTCGCTTTCTTTATTATGCTCCTGTTAAGGATATCAAAGAGGGAATATCCATCATACCTGTAAGCTCCCACAAATCTGTCCCCTCCTGCACTATCAAGGAGCGTTTCTTTTACAATAACAGAATGGACAGGAAGAACTGAGAAATCGACTTTTCCAGGATTAGCTATTTCGCCCTCAATATCCAAATCCTTTACTGGAAGTGAATGAGTAGTGGTGTTATCATAAAAATTATTTGTCATATCAGAAGTATCAATTGGTTGTGCCGATCCATTTGTCATATCTCTTGTCACGGGTTCCGAAATATTGTTACAGGAGATAAAAGAAAGGAAAATTGCAGGAAACAGGAAAAAAAATTTCATAGAACAAGTGTTGGTTTATTATTCAATAATTATAGCAATAATATCCATAACGTTGGTCCCGGTAGGACCTGTAATAATTTGACTCCCGGCCTTTTTAAAGAAACTGTATGAATTAAAGTCTGCCAGGTATTGCTCAGGATCGATATTTTTCAACGAGGCATTAAAGATAGTAGAGGAATCAACTATTGCTCCGGCAGCATTTGTCGGACCATCATTCCCATCAGTTCCTGCTGTAAGAAGAGTTATGCCGGGATGGTCTCTGAGTAAAAAGGAGCACAAAAGGGCAAGATGCTGGTTTCTGCCGCCTTTGCCTTTGCCTGTCATCTTAAGCGTTACTTCACCACCAAAAAGAAGACAAACTGGCTTAATCTCTTTCTCATCTGACTGAAGGAGGATAGCTTTATTTACTATATATCCGGCTACAGAGGAGATATCGCCTTGTAAGCGGTCATCTACAATAACCGGATTAATGTTGTATTCAAGAGCCTTAATAGCAGCACCTTCCAGGGCCATTCTAATATTACCGATGATTATATTTGTTGTTTTCTGGAAAATATTGTCAGCAGGTTTGGGCGTTTCGGCTATCTTCCTGTCAATTCCTCTTCTGAGATGATCCAATATTGCGTGAGGAAATGATGAAACCAGGTTAAATTTTTCAATAACAGAATTAGCTTGTAGAAATGTTGTCGGATCGGGCGTCGTTGGTCCTGATGCAATTACATCGACAGGATCTCCGGGGACATCAGAAAGGATAAGGCTTATTAGCTCAGCAGGATAGACTCTTCGGGCCAGTTGCCCCCCTTTTATATTTGAAAGATGTTTACGAACAGAATTGATCTCAGTTATCGTTGCACCGCTGTTAACCAGAAGGTCATTTATCACTGACATATCCTTTGCAGTAGAGCCGGCAGGCAGGTCAGCCAGAAGGGATGAACCGCCTCCTGAAATAAGGCATATTACAAGATCATTGGCATCTGCTTTATCTGCTATTTCAAGAATAGCCTTTGTTGCCCTGAAGCTGTTTGCATCAGGAGAAGGATGGCCGGCTTCTGTTACTCTTATTTTTTTTAAGCTGCAGGAAAAACCATATTTCACAACCACATGTCCTTCACTTATTATATCGCCCAGGATATTTTCAACCTCAGCAGCCATCCTGGCACTTGCCTTTCCTGCTCCCAGAATAAAGACTTTACCCAGGGTGCCACGGTCGAAAGTCTTACCAGAAATTAAGAGCTTATTGCCGGTTACTGATATCTGTTTTCGAATGAGACGTTCAGGGAGAACACTTTCAACACCAGCAAGAAATATCTGCTCTACAATTGACTTGCTCTTCATAAAACCTGGTTTTGTTTTTCCTCCATATTTAAAATAGACTTATCACATTACAAGCAGAGATGTAATCCAGACACAGACAAAAATAACTGTTCCCATAACAATAGTCGATGTTGAATATACTCTCAGGTTCGTAGTTATATCAATATCAGAGAACTTGGATACCACCCAGAAGTACGAGTCATTTGCATGAGATACAACCATCGATCCAGCACCCATGGAGATCATGGAAAGAAGCTTTCCTGCTTCAGAATCGAGACCAAGCATAGATAGCATTGGTGCCACGAAGGAAGCAGTCGTTATCATTGCAACGGTAGATGAACCCTGGGCCGTTTTCATTACCACAGCAATGAGAAACGGGACAACCAGACCTATATTAGTGCCTGTAAGCAGTTTCCCCATAGCCTCGCCCGTACCAGTGGCTTTTATGACCATCCCGAACATACCTCCGGCAGCTGTAACAATAAGAATAGGTCCTGCTTTTTCAATAGCTTCTGTAAATATGGAATTCATTGAATGAATGGTCCTTTCTTTTAATAAGAACAAGGCCAGTATAGCTCCAATTGACAGAGCGAATACCGGCTCTCCAGGAAGATAGAATACCCTGGAAACAATGCTGTCTCCACTTTTATCGAGTAAGATTAAAAGTGAGCGGAGAGTGATAAGCAGCAAGGGAACCACAATGGGAAGGAAAGAGAGAAAAGGAGATGGTAATTTATCATGAATGTTCTGCGGATCTGCTTCCGGCTCTTTTGCAGGAGCATAATTCTTCCCACGTGTAATCCATTTACTCCAGAAATATGAAGCTAATGCACCAGGAATGGCAAACAGAATACCAATAATTATAAGATACCCCATGTTAACTTCAAGAAGTCCTGCTGCAGCTAAGGCTCCCGGATGTGGAGGTATCAGGCAGTGAACTGAATATAATGATGTTGCCAGTACAGTTGCCATGAATGGCATAGCAATTTTTGATTTTGAACTAAATGATTTGGCCAGCCCACTGAGTATAATAAAGGCCGAATCGCAAAAAATAGGGATACCAGTGATGAAGCCTGTAATACCAAGAGCCTGTGGACTTCTTTTATCTCCTGTCAGGGACAGGATATATTTTGCTATGCTGAGGGTAGCCCCTGTCCTGTCGAGTGTTATACCAATTATGGCACCCAGTATTATCAAAAAACCTATAGATGCCATTGTATTACCAAAACCTTCTTTAAGAGTGCTAACAATAGTGGTTGCCGGAAGCGTTGTAAAGGCAAGGAACAGTGAGACAAGGAACAGTGCGATGAAGGCTTTTAATTTCAACTTTGATGTGAGTATTATTATTGCCAGGATACTAATACCAACAAGGACCGATGTAAGCAGAACACTCATTGTCAGGACTTATGTGAAAAAGAGATATGAAAGAAAAATAGCGGCTGTGAATCCGGCAAGATCAGCAAGAAGGCTGCATCCTATAGCATGCCTGGTATTTTTGATACCTACAGAACCAAAATAAACGGCTACAATATAAAAAGTAGTATCGGTAGTACCCTGCAATGTGCAAGACAGGTGTCCGATGAAGGAATCAGGTCCATAGGTTGTCATTGCATCGATCATAAGTCCACGGGCACCACTTCCCGACAAAGGCTTCATGAAGGCTACCGGAAGAGCTGAAGTGAACTGGGTATCAACACCGAGCCAGGCAAAGAATTTTGCTATAAGGGCAATAATGAAATCCATAGCTCCGGAAGCTCTGAAGATTCCAATAGCTACAAGAATAGCAACCAGAAAGGGGATAATTTTTACTGCAATATTGAATCCCTCCTTTGCTCCTTCAATAAACGCGTCATAAACATTTACTTTCTTTATCAAAGCCAGAACAATGAAAATGACAATTATAAATATCAGTGTAAAATTGGCAGCAAAGGTCGAAATAGTCGATATCTGCTCTTTGGGTAGATTGCTGAAATAGTAAATAATACCTATCATAATAGCTGTCAGGCCCCCCAGGTAAGACAGAACGACTTTGTCTAACAGATTTATTTTCTGAACAATAGCCACACTTATCATCCCGGTTAAGTTGGCAAAAAATGTAGATATTAAAATAGGAATAAAGATATCTGCAGGATTAGCTGCTCCCAGCTGAGTCCGGTAAACGATAATACTTACCGGGATAATTGTGATACCGGCTGCATTAAGGACCATGAACATTATCTGTGCGTTGGAAGCAGTATCCTTCTTTGGATTGACTTCCTGCATCTCTTTCATGGCTTTTAGCCCGACAGGTGTTGCTGCATTATCGAGACCAAGCATGTTGGCAGAGATATTAAGCATTATTGATCCGTAGGCGGGATGTCCTTTGGGCAGTTCAGGAAAAAGTCTGCTGGAAAAGAGGACCCATGAGCCTTCCCAGGATAGCAACCACCCCTCCCTTTTCACCAACTTTCAGCAAACCCATCCATAAAGTAAGCGCTCCGGTCAGCCCAAGGGAAATCTCAAAACCTGTCTTCGCATTCTCAAAGACTGCATTAACCAGATCGTTAAATATCTGAGTGTTACCTGAAAATATTAACTGGCCAAGAGCCACTAGAAAACCGATAAGGAAGAATGCTATCCAGATATAATTAAGTGCCATTGTGTCTGTTTGTGATGCTAAGATAATTATAAAAGAAGACAAAAGTAAAAAGTAAAAAGTAGAATGTAGAAAGTCAATGGTGCAGGGTGCATGGTAAAGAGAATTTTATAATATGTGACACCAGCAACATGCAACATGTACCTTTTAAGAAAAAGTATAATGGTTGAGAATTTTCACAATTTTTAAATACATTTGTTTCAAATCAAAGAGAAATGGCACGATTCACAAGACCAGATGTAATCATTAAGATGAAAGAGACGGGTATTGTCCCGGTATTTTATCACAAGAATCCTGCTATATGCAGAAATGTCATTAAATCAGCATGGGACGGCGGCATAAAAGTATTTGAATTCACAAACAGGGGAGACTATGCCCACGAATTATTTTCAGAACTTAATAAATGGGCTGAAAAAGAGGTGCCTGGTCTTGTTATGGGAGTCGGGTCAATTGTAGATGCAGGTACTGCTTCATTATATATCCAGCTGGGAGCTAATTTCATAGTATCACCTATTTTAAACGTGATATGGCAAAAGTATGTAACAGGAGAAAGATTTTATGGATACCAGGTTGTGGTACATTATCTGAAATAAATTATGCGGAAGAGCTTGGTGCTGATATTGTTAAAATATTCCCGGGATCATCTGTTGGGGGTCCCGATTTCGTTAAAGCGGTTAAGGGTCCCTGTCCATGGACAAGTATAATGCCAACCGGAGGTGTGACCCCTACTCTTGAGAACCTGAGAGAGTGGTTTAGTGCCGGAGTTACATGTGTGGGTATTGGTTCAAATCTGATAACCAAAGAGATTATTCAGAAAAAGGACTGGGCAGTCTTACAAAAAGAATAACTGCAGCACTTAAGATAGCCAGGATGTTCCAGCTCGACTGACAAGACATTCTCTGAAAGATATTAGACGATTTTCACCTCTTCACCCGTTCTTATCTTCACCTGTTCTTATCTTATTCCCCGGGAGCCCTGTATAATTCAATGTTGGATATTAAGGGGCAGGCATTTGCATCGCTTATGCTAGACTTTTATTTTCGTAGTCTTAACAACCGGGAACTTCCGAATAATTTTATAGCCTATTGTTGTTCCTTCTACTAACGGAATCCATTTGCCATTGTCGTATGCAGTCACTTTAAATTCCTTTACCCTCTGTCCAAGCTTTATATACTCCTGGAGAACGATCCTGTTCACTTCAGTCTCTTTGCCCAGATTGATAATGATATCCCCGGTTTTCTGCTTATCACTTGTGGCCCAGTATGTATCAGGATCGCCATCAGTAGTATATGAGGCTTTATAATCGCTGCCTCTTCGGGATGAAGAAACAGCTTTCTTATTGAGAGCCAGGTTGGTCCTAAATTCATCGTCAAGCAATTTTTTAAATCCAAGAAGCGATTTAACATCAATTTCGTTGAGAAGTCCTCTCCTGTCGGGAGGGACATTCAGAATGAGATTACAGTTGCGGCCAACAGATGAATAGTAAATATTCAGTAGGTCATGAGGGGATTTTACAAGGGAATCCTGAGCCTGATGATAAAACCAACCCGGTCTTATCGATACATCAACTTCGGCCGGAACCCAGTATTTGCCATTTTCCTGGCCTTCACCGAGCATAGCTGAAAAATCGCCACCCGGGTACATTTTATCTCTGTTCAGCAGGCACCAGTTAGTAAGGCTCCCTATTCCTCTTTCATTTCCAACCCAACGGACATCAGGTCCGGCATCACTGAACATTACGGCATCGGGTTGCAACTCTCTTACAATGGTTTGTGTATTAGCCCAGTCATAATATGTTTTATTATCAATTTTTCGTACTTCCCTGGCACCTCCGTAATATCCGTCTCCCCCATTGGCTCCGTCAAACCACACCTCGAATATCTTACCATACCCTGTAAGAAGCTCACGTAACTGATTGCGATAATATGTCAGGTATTCCGGAGTTCCGTAAACTGCACTGTTACGATCCCAGGGAGAAAGATAAACACCCAATTTAAGCCCATATTTATCGCAGGCAATGCTTAGGTCCCTGAGCACATCTCCTTTCCCGTTTTTCCATGGAGAATTTTTGACAGAATGTTCTGTGTATTTTGAAGGCCATAGACAAAAACCATCATGATGCTTTGCAGTAATGATAATTCCTTTCATCCCGGCTTCACTTGCAACTTTTGCCCATTGATCACAATCCAGATCGGAGGGATTAAATACCGATTCTTTCTCGTCGCCATAGCCCCATTCTTTATCAGTAAAGGTATTTACAGTAAAATGAACAAACATATAATATTGCATGTCGTGCCAGGCTAGCTGACGTTCAGAGGGCACAGGTCCAAAGGGTTCAGGGGGTTTAACCTTTGCACATGATACAAATATGGTAAGTGACAGTAACAGGTAAAGTATCCTTTTCATTTTATTCAATTTACAATTATAAAATCTCAATGTATCTATGTGTCTCCTCATAAGGTACTCACTCGATTAACAAGAACTTATACAGTGAGCAACAAAGTAATATAGAGGCCATGTTGAAAATAATAAGTGCCTTTATTCTTTTTGCGACAGGTCTTTAATCCTTATGTTCTTGAATTTTAGCTCTGATCCATGTCCAAGAAATCCTATATGTCCTGTTTCGTTCTTCAGTCCGGGATGATCTTTATGATCCATGGTTCCATTATCCCGTGGTCCGGCAATATCACCATCAACAATCGTAGTTCCGTTAAGGACAATTGTAATATGTGTTCCTTTAACTGTCACCTCCTCATAATTCCACTCACCCACGGGTTTCAGGTATCCTCTTTTTGCAGGTATAACACCATAAACCGACCCATGGTACTGATATGGCTGCAGATTTGCATAAACCGGAGCTGTATTATCAAGTATCTGAAGTTCCATGCCAACATAGGCAGCATCACCCGTAAGAGGGGCTCTGATCCCAAGTCCATTATTTGCAGCCGGTGTAAGTTGAAATTCAAACCTGAAGATAAAATCGGAATACTCCTTTTCAGTGTACAGATTGCCACCGGAATCATCACTTGGCTTAACAGCAATCATTCCATCCTCCACCACATATGATTTTTTATTACCAATCCAGTTATCAAGGTCCTTCCCGTTAAACAGTGAAACAAAACCCTCTGACCTTTCCACAGGAGTAAGATTATAGTCTTTATCACTTATCTCCCTTACATATATGTTCCTGAACGCAAGATCGGTACCATGTGCCTGAAGTTCGATAGGCCCTGTCGGGAAAATTGGCTGCGACCGATCCCAGTAATTCTCCATAGTTACATTATCGACTACAAGTACACCATTTAACCAAACCGATACTTTCTCGCCGGTCATAAGAATTCTGAAAGCTGTTCCAGTCGCCAACAGGATTATCAGCAACAGTTAGTGGTTTAGCGATATTAACCTGGTTGTTATATAATCCGCCTGAACCTACCTGGGCTCCCACATCGACTCGTGATGTATCCCATATCTGAACCTGTGGAGATCCCCTGAGGTAGATGCCACTGTCGCCTTCTTTTGTTATTTTCCAGTCAACAAGCATTTCAAAATCACCATATTGCTTTAATTGTGCAAAGGTTATCTCCGATCCGTTAAACCATATACAACCATCTTTTACACTCCAGTTGCCGGGAACTTTCTTGTCAGCTTCATCCTGTTTCCTTGCAAGTTCCTTCGGCGTCATTTTGGCCCTGGCTAAAGGATTTTCCACCAGACCGTGCCATCCCGTAAGATCTTTCCCATTAAAAATTGGTACAAAACCTTTGTCAGGTGGCATGGCGGCTAAATATTTATTTACCATCTCTTTGTCGTATTCGCTTTCCTGTCCACTCAATTTACTAAGTGCCTTAGTGAGTATCTCCTTAACCAAATCGCCATACATGCCTGCTTTTGAGTTAACAGACGGAAGTGCGATGTACATGGCTGCCTTTGCTGCAGCAGCTGAAGTAGCAGGATCATCAAGGAAACCTGATACAAAAAAGAGTGCCTGGTAGGTTTTTAGTTTGCCTGTTTCAGTTAATCAATTCATTCTTACGTTCAGAGCCCAGAGCATATGGCAGTATTTTCCTGTAAAGAAGCAGTTTTTCTTCATCCGGTAGATCGGATGTGCTTATCTGGTTGATATAACCTTCAAATGCACGCGATTCAAATGTTTTATTACCAGAGGCGCATATTTCAAACAGGGCTGAAGAGGCAGTATGATCTTTCCATCTGGTTAAGGTGCTAAAACATACATCGCGTATCTCAGGATTACCTTCTTCAAATTCCCGAAGAACAACAGAAAGAGCTTTTTGGCCCCCTGTTTCTGCCAGAATAGGAATAATCCTGATTTTTTCAGTTGTACCGCTGAGTGCATTGAGAATTACAGATGATCTCATTTCCGGGTCAGGTATCTTGCCTGCAGCAGTTGCAACTGCTTCCTGGATATCTTTTATATACCCGGGGTCCTCTGTCTCTGACAGTAACTGGATCAGATCAGACTGATCAGAGGGACCGGCAAGAGATACAAGTGCTTTCATGGCAGCCGATCTGACCTGGTCCATTACCGGAAACAGTATATGGCAGTATCTCTTTAAAATAACTGGTATCCTTCTTCCAGGCTATTAACTCAATCGCGGTTTTTTTTGCAAATGGCTGCCCTTCTCTCAATACCGGCAAAAGATAATGCATATCATCATTGTCCAGCACTGTTTCAAGAGCTGATTTTGCCGCTTTCTGATCACCCTTACTTCCTGATACAAGCATATAATTAATTAGAGAGTTAATAGACTTATCACCGCTTATTTTCACAATTGCTTCTGCAGCTTCTTTCCTGACAGCAGGATCCGGATCAGAAAGACTGGAATTCACCAGAGGCAAAGCCAGTTCATCACCTCTCGAACCAAGCATGGTAATTATTTCAGATTTTGCTGCAGGAATTGCCTTTGGGAAATACGCAACCCATTTCTGAACTACTTCAGGCCCGCTGATTGCCAGAGACATCTTCATGGCAGCAGTCCTGTATTTCATATTTCCATCTGAAGCAGCCCTGATAATATATGGCATAGCACTAATTCCATGAAAACTTACATATATTTCCAGTGCATCTGTCTTACCCTGAACATTAACCTTATCCTTACTTTTGGAAATGACAAGTTTACATATCTTATCCATGGTCTTAATGTCTCCCCTTGATGCAATTTCCCTGGCATAATTAAGCAGGGATGAAGTGGCACCTGTAACTTCCCACCTGTATGCAACATCCCTGGCAGCTTTCCTTAATACAGGATATGCCAGTGGACTCCCGCTTTGAGCAAGGGCATTGAGGGCCGATGATCTGATATTTACATTATTATCTGAAGCCCATTCGATATATTCATTAACAGCCAATCCTGATTTCATCAAAGCCAGGTCGTTCATAACAGCAGCTGCACAGGGCAGGTTTTTATCCTTCAGCGATTCAGCCAGTACTTTTTCCGCACTCTTTCCACCTATGGCGGAGATTACTGCCAGTGCAGGTTCACACATCTCTTTGCTGGTAAGGAAGTTCTTCATGGCTTCAATTGATGCTTCTCCTCCGATAAGCTGTAACTGCTTCATAAAAAAATCCTTTACACCAAAATTTTCCTGGTCAACAGCATAGGCAATGCAATTATTCTCCCATTGTCCTCTTCCTTCAGCCTTATCCGTCCGGGACAGGTATCTCGAGAAACTTTCAATTGCAAACCGGGGTCGGGTATCGTCACCGGTACCTGCTGGTATTATCTGATCACAAATCAGTTTCCAGCCAGGCTCGCCCAGATTAAGCATATCATCCATAAGTTTATCTGTCAGTTGGATGTCTCTTGCCGGTAACCTGGCTAAAAGATCTGCAACCCTGGTCTCAAGTGTCCTGTTGTCCTGTGAATATGAGAATAATGAGAATAATGATAATAACAGGAATACGAAGCCCGCTGTAATTGTTTTACTGATTTTCATATTATATTAATTTATAAGACATTAAAGCTAATTTCTGATTGATTGATATCCTGGTATCAAATTCTCCACGGACCCCTCATTGGTTGATTCATCAATGCATTTGCTCCCTCATCATCAATAAATTGCTGCTTAACCGGATCATACTTAAGGTTTCGACCCAGCCTGAGAGCTATCTTACCCAGATTTACAAGAGAACATGATCGGTGGCCGTTGGATTCGTTCAATGCAAATTTTTTCCTGGTAATAACAGATTCTGTGAATGTTCCAATCTGGGGCTGTGGATCAGGAAGTGAGTCAATCAGCTTCTGCATATCAGGGATATCAGATATGAAGCCCTTAAATACTTTACCGTGCGGACCTTCAATATATGCCGCATCCTTATCACGGTTTTCACCATCCAGAATTATCTTGCACCCGTCAGCATAAGTGTATGTTATCCTGCGCCATGATCCAACAGCATCATAATGTTGCTCCGGAGCATCAATTTCGATATAAACAGGACCTGTATCATCCTTATTCAGCATATACTGAACCGGGTCGAGATAATGTTGTCCCATATCTCCAAGTCCTCCTCCATCATAATCCCAGTAACCCCTGAACTTGGCATGCACTCTTTCAGGATTATAAGGCTTGTAAGGAGCAGGACCAAGCCAGAAATTATAGTCCAGTACATCCGGCACCGGCATAGGCTTAAGATTATACAAGCCACTCCAATAGAACTTCCAGTCATAACCGGTTATGCCACTTACAGTTACCTTAAGCGGCCATCCCAGCTCACCGCTGTCAATGAGTTTTTTAAGAGGTTTGACAGTTGTTCCAAGCCCATAAAACTGATCCTTGAACCTGAACCATGTATTCAGGCGAAACATAACACCATTTGACGAACTGCTTTCACTACACTTATTCCCTCACCTATAGTGCGGGTCATAGGTTTTTCGCACCAGATATCCTTTCCAGCTTCAGCTGCTGTTTTTGAAATTATACCATGCCAATGGGGTGGCGTTGCAATATGTATAATGTCGATGTCAGGCCTGGCTATCAATTCACGGAAATCATGATACCCGGTAACATCCTTACCTGTCATAGCAAGGACGTCATCCAGATGTGATCTGTCAACATCGCAGACAGCAAGTAGTTTTGTGCCTTCATAGCCGATATGCCCTCTTCCCATTCCTCCCACTCCGATAATCCCTTTTGTGAGCTGGTCACTTGGAGGTGTAAATCCTGTACCTCCCAAAACACGTCGCGGGATAATTGTCAATGCCAGGGCCGCAACCCCGGTCTTTTTTAAAAAATTGCGCCTTCCCAGGTTTATTTCTTTCATATACTAATTATTGATAGAAAATGTAAAATGTGAATCTTTAAATAAAGTACGAACAACCGGATACATTTAGAGTAATAATTCCTATGCAATTTGCAAGTTTTGACATCAAAATACAAATCGAAAAAGTTCTATTTTTTATAAACCAAAAAACAGAATTGATTGAATCTGAATATTGTCAACTTTTTATATAAAAACCCCCTTCCGGGCTGCAGTCCATTCGAGTATTATGCAGAAAGCAGTGGAGGGGGCTGTACAGCTCCGGAAAGAGTAGGGAAATGGGGAATTTTAAATAGGCAATCCGGAACACAAACTTTATATAAATATAATCCTAATAAATCCATTCATCCAGTATTAATTATTCTTTGTATAAGCAATAGTTATACTTGTATAAGAAGCTTGAATTTACTGATAAACATACGAATTAATGATAATTTTTACAGTACAGGTGGTCGTGGCCCCCGGGACTTAAGAATTCCTGATCTTTTCGAATAACTCTCCAATTTTGTTTCTGGAAATTTTACATTTATAATCAAAGCCATTGACTGACAGTATGCACTGTAATTGTCTGGTGTTTATCTTCTTGAGAAAACGTAAATTAATTATAAAGGACCGGCTGATACGAAAAAACAGTTCTGAAGAGAGTTGTTCCTCTGCTTTGCCAAGAAGCATTGTAGCTGTTTCAATCCTGTTGTTTGATAAATGAAAAACAGAATAGTTACCCTCAGCTTCAATATAGACAATCTCAGAAGGCTCAATGACAATTACCCCTGAAATATTCCTCACAATAACTTTCCTAAAGGTGCTGAGAAGCAGATCAGTTTTTTGTCTGATTCCTGTATTTCTGTAATTGACGCATCTTAGCAATGTTTCTGTAAGTCTCTGGGGATCTACAGGTTTCAACAAATAATCAAATGCTGCATAGTCAAATGCTTTTACAGCAAATTCATCAAATGCGGTGGTAAAAACCACATGGGGAGTATCCGACTTTACTCTTCTGAGATCATCCAGAATTTCAAATCCACTTCTCCCGGGCATCTTAATATCAAGGAAAACAATGTCCGGCTCAAGACTTATAATCAAACTCAACGCCTCCCCCGGGTCTTTGCTGGAACCTGTAACTTCTGCCAGTTTAGTTTTAGAGATGAGGTTTTCCAATAGGTGAAGAGACTCCTCTTCATCTTCAATGATAACTGTCTTAAGTAGTTGCATAGCTTTATTTTATTAAACTAGTTTACTCCTGACTCTGAGACAATCCGGCCAGAACACTGTATTGCCGGAAGGGATAGTCCTTAGGAAAGAAATTATCTGTGATAACTAATAAAATGAACAGAACAAGCGTAATCCTCCTCCATAAATAATTCCGGACTTTAATAATATTATAATTACAAGGATACAATCAGGATCGATATTACGTATAAACCTTCAGATTATAAATATATCAAAACGAATCCATAAAAGAAAAAGAACCCCCATCATTGTATAATTTTCGTCTGAAAATTTTTTCAATGATGGGGGATGTACGTTCCGGAGTAACAGGAAATTGGGGAATGGGGAAGTACTCCGGAACTGAGGGGAATTAACCTAAAACATCACACCTGTTATTTAATTATTATAATCTGTTCTCACCTTCCATTTACCTATCATCAACTAATCATATATCCGTTCAGATCAGAACTAATATTAAAGAGCGATGAAATCCTAAAATGAAACGATGAATTTAAGAAACCGTAATGAAGAGACTTTTCTGCATTGACTAACACCATCTTCAATACTATGCTAAAGTAATCTGTTATTCTTGTATAATACGCTAATTATTCCGGCTTTGTACGAAATAGCACTTTTATTGTATATAACAGGCATTTGAACATATGAGACAGGTTTCCATGGTCATAACCTTTTAATTTTTCCAGGTGTACCATTGATTTCCAGTCGGAGTAAAAAAACTGCGGAATGATGGAAATCAATCCGCAGATCAAAATAAAGTTAAACCGGAAGGGTATTATCTTTTAAGGCATAGCGGAGAAATTGTCTTATTCCGGTATATTCAATGTATATAGACTTTAATTTTGGTTGAAACAAATGTCAGCAGATATGCAACACAAAACAGGAGAACAAACAGTGCACCGGACTGGCCACCAACAAAATCGGACGAAACACCCATAATCAATGGAAAAACAGCTCCTCCAAAAATACCCATTATCATTAGTCCCGAAATCTCATTATTAGATGAGGGCTTTCTTAAAAGTGCCTGTGAAAAAATAATCGAGAAGATATTCGAATTGCCCAGTCCAAACAGGGCAATACCAGAGTACATTATAGTTTTATCGGGAATAAACATACATAATATACCAGTAAGGATCATGCTTACACTTACAATAAAAATTTTCTTTGCAGAGAATTTAGCCAACAGGCCTGATCCCAATAAACATCCGGCGGTACGGAAAATAAAATAAAAACTTGTTGCATATCCTGCATCGGCAAGGTCGATATTCAGTCGTTCCATGAGTAATTTTGGAGCTGTTGTGTTGATACCGACATCTAGTCCCACATGAGCCATTATTCCTAAGAAAAAAAGATAAAATGGTTCTATCTCCAAGTAATGAGAAACACTCAGAAAAAGAGGCTACTTTCGTTTCGATATTCTTTTCTTTAATTTTTGTAAAAAACAGCCAGGCAAAAACAAGAAAGTTTACTGCTAAAAATACCGGGAACATAATCATTCTCCAATCTGAAAACCTGATAACAGCCCATGCAGCAAAAATTGGAGCAACAAAAGAAGCTATGGCTTTGATAAACTGCCCAAATGTCAGTGTGCTTGCCATCCTTTTCTCATCAACAATATTTGCTAACAATGGATTTAATGAAACCTGCATTATTGTATTACCTATACCCAACAGTGTAAAGGAAATTAACATTGAGGCAAAAGGAATAAGTTAATATAGGAATGAGCAAAGCCGGAAGAGTTATAATTAAACTAAGCAGTACGGTGTTTTTCCTGCCAATTTTATTCATTAATAGTCCCGTAGGCACTGAAAATACCAGGAACCACAAGAAAACCATTGAGGGCAATAAGTTTGCCATTGTATCCGACAGGTGAAAATCAGCTTTAACATAATTAGTGGCTATGCCTACTAAATCAACAAAGCCCATTACAAAAAATCCAATGAGAACCGGAAGTATTTTATGCAGCTGTACTTTATTTGTATTCATGATTATTTGTTTTAAGGGTTAAGGGTTCTGATGCCGGTAATATCTGATCGCTAAAATGTAACAATTAGCAGGTAACAGGAGTCAGGTTATCAATAATATCATTTTATTTACATAAGAGGAAGTGCATGTTGAACTGATTTCCAGAATTCCTCATCAAACAGGTAGGCGCTTCCAATAAGTGCAGCATCCTCTTTAAGTTCGGAGAGAGCTACCTCACAATCACAATTCTCCTCTCATCAATCTGTCTTCGAACACCTTACCGAAAAGATTATAAGCATGTGAAATATTACCGCCAATGACAAGCATCTCAGCGCCGAATCTCTTAAGCCAGGGTGCAAGGAACAGACCCAGTTTGTCTCCCAAATCAGTAAAGAGATCGGTGACTTTACTATCAGAAGGTGCCAGCTCAGCCAGTTCTTTTACTCCCGGCAACTCAATTCCGCTTAGTTTCCTGTAACGTCCAAGAAGACCTCTCGTTGAAAAATAATCATCAGCAATACCATCCCTGTATGGAAGGTGATAAATACAACCAAGCCTGGGCACCTGAGGCCCGTCGACAATAGGAATCTTATTGCTTATAAAAGCCGAACCAAAGCCTGTCCCAAGTGTAATGGAAAGTGAACGGTTGACTTTAGAGGCACTTCCAGCCCATGCTTCGCCAACGGCAAAAGATGATGCATCATTCATGAATCGTATAAGAAACCCATCAGAAACCTTCAGTTCAGCTGAGATAGCATCAATTATATTTACCTCATAAAGGTTCTCATATTTTGCCACTCCTTTAATATAGGATATGCCTTTTACATAATCAAAAGGTCCGGGCATTGCAAAGCCGATGCCTCTGACATCATCAACTTTCACCCGGGATAATGAATCGGACAGAGCCGCTGACCAGACAGCGATAATCTCTGATGCCGGCGCCTGGTTGTTAACAGTCCGTTCTGCAAATGTATCGCTCAGTATCTTACCTGCAGACAGGTCTATCGCAGCACA
>CAWJLF010000015.1:0-109158 GCA_963843635.1 uncultured Bacteroidales bacterium
TTATATTTGATAATTCAAAACTATTGCTCCATTATCCATCCTTAATATTGGAATTGTCAATAAAAACAAAAGATAGTATGATCTAGTCTGTGAAATATAATCGCATATGTCTTTGATAATTAATTAAGTAATTCCAAAGGAAAATTAATACTATACTTTTAGATAAAAAATCACTACTTTTATTTTGAAATCTGTATTAAAAGAAACTTTTAAGAATCTCTTAAAAGTCACTCATATAAAATCTGTTAAAATGAAATTTCGAACAAAACCATCTTTTCGCGTACATTTTATCCTAGTGACAGTCATCACTTTTTTGTTTTCCGGTTGCAAAGAAGAACAATTGGATCTGCCAGGGAATTTAATAGTTTCACAAGGTTCATATCTTGGAGTAGTACATTTATCATGGGATCCGGTAGCCAATGCACAGTACTATAATATTGACAGGCAGGATCAGTCAACAGGCGAATGGCAAAACGCAGCTACTTCTTCAGGGACTGAAGTGGACGATTATGGATTCAATTTGCCAGATAATAAAATTGTGGTTGGGAAGCATTACAAGTATCGTATCTCAGCTGGATCATCTGATATAGATGATAGTGGTTATATCAATTCCAACCAGGAGGGTTGGACCTATGAACCTCAACCTGTTACTGTTACAGCAATAATTGAAGCCAACGGAAACGTATCAGTCAGTTGGCACGAATCTAATCTATTGGATCAATTACAGAATTATTCAAATTCAGAGTATACAATACTTCGTAAGAATGCCACTGTACAAGATTTTGTATCAGTAGGCACAATACAGGGAGATACATTGTTTACGGATATCTCCCCGGGTGATGATCCCCAGTATAAAGTCGAAGCAAAATATCACTATTCTTATATAAATATGGATTGGGGGACTTATGATGATATTGCCACCCTTGAATCCGAAATTTCAGTTGCAACGGGTAGTGGCCCAATAACCGTTTCTTATACACATACTGACCTGGGTAGTATTTCTTCATCAGGTGGGATTTCTTTCGCTGAATTTAAAACTTATAACAGTGTTCATTACCTGGGTACAATAAAGGATGCTGATGCAGCAGGTAATGGTTTACCAGCAATTTATCATCTTAATGGGACGTCATGGCAGGCTATTGGAGGTACCTATCCTTCCGATATAATGAATGAGACCTCGCTTGGAGTGATGAATTTTGCTGTTGATGATAGTCATACATATCTTGCAGGACTTTCATATGACTCAATCTATTTATATTCCTGGGATGGCGGATCATGGAGTGATAACCTTACAATAAATAATATGGGTTTGAGTGACTCACCATCAGAAATGGATATAGAATCAATCGGTAATTCGCTTTATCTTGCTGCCACATTAGCTCCTGATTATGATCTGAAAGTGTTCAATTGGAGCGGATCTGCATGGGTTGCTGTTGGCGGTGATTCAAACGGATGGATTGAAAAAGGAGCAGATATTTTTGACCTTGGTCTGGAAAAAATTGGAAGCACTCTTTACATGGTCTATACAACAAAAAATTCGGACTATAATTCTACAATTCACATTAAACATCTTAGCGGAACAAGCTGGATCAATGACCTTGACTGGACCGCTGATAATATTATGGGAATTAAATTGGCCGGGAACGGAACCTCATCGCTCTATTTCACTTGCCAAAGTCAGATACTTGCCGAACCGGGTGGCGTTTATAAAGTTTTATCGACAACTTCTGTTGAAAACCTAGTTTCATCTTCTGATACATGGTTTTATGCACCTACCAATTTGACCATTGATGATAACGATAATGTGTTTATTGTTTCTTTAAATATAGTCTCATCTAGTGAAGCATACCCGGCGATATATAGTTACAACGGGAATAAATGGAGCATGCTCTCATATGATTATTCTAATGGAACAAATCCGGTGGATATTCAGGCTTCAGGTACAGATATCTATTATGTCTGTGGCGACGGAACCGATTTGACCACCTGGCAGGCTCCTAAATCATTGAAGTCATTAAAATTTTCCAAATGAGAGAGATTGGAAATAGAATCTGTACTATTATCTAACTATCAATATAAACGGAGGAAATAAAATGAAAAAAGTTACTTTAATTCTTGTAATCGCTACACTGTTTTTTTCAACAAAACTACTTGCTCAAAGCACTAAGGATATTGAAGGAAGTAAGGATTATCCACTCGTAAGCCGATTTAAGGGGTCCTTTATAGCCTGGTATCAGGTTAAAAATTTTGACAGATACTATATGTTATCTTTAAAAGACAATAAATTAGATAAATATGAAATAGATGGCAAAATCACAAGAATTCAGTATGATTCGCAAAAAGAACATTCTGCCTTTGAAATCTATAAGAGTTATGAAAATGCTTTAAAAAACGCAGGATTTGAAATACTACTTACTTTAGATAAAACTAATTGTGGAATAAATTTAAGTGAAGAAATTTATAATAGTGAATTTCACGGTTTGAACGCATTGACGGACAGAAACTCTATAAAAAATGATTTTAGAGATGACCAATATACCTATCTATCCGCAAAGAAACACATTGACGGCAAAGATATTTATATTGTCATGTATGTAACTGTTTACAATACTCCTTTAATAACATTTGATGCAATCGAAGTACAAGGTATGGACAAAGGATTGGTTAGTGTTAAAAATTTGGAAACAGATTTAACCCAAAACGGACATATTGCTATTTATGGTATTCATTTTGATTCCAGCAAATCGGATATAAAGCCAGAGTCTACTCAAACATTAAAAAACATAGCTGAATACCTGAACGCTCATCCTGATAAGAAGTATGTTATTGTAGGACATACTGATAATATAGGTGATTTTGATGCTAACATTAAGCTTTCTCGGGATCGTGCATATAGTGTTATTGCTGAATTAACTTCCAAATATGAAGTAAAAGCGGAACAACTCAAGGCATATGGAGATGGTTCAACTGCACCCATTGCAACAAATTCAAGCGATGAAGGAAAGGCAAAAAACAGAAGAGTGGAAATTGTAGAAGATTAGCATATTATAACTTATAAATAGTGCTTCATATTATTGATTCACGATCAGTCATACACATAATTCATATTTTGCCGCTGGCTGAAAAGATCAATATATGTTCATTTTCCCGGAAGAAAAATTGATTATTGTGCTTAAGGGAGGTAACTATTTAAAAGGAGGAAAAATTTCTCCGTTTTCCATTGTTCCTGATTATATTCTAGCTGCATTAAAATAATCCAATGGTAGCAAAAGCACTTTGCAATTTGACCAATTCCTGTATTACGACAAATCGACTATCTTTCGTAAAATTTTATAATTCTTACATTTATGAAAACCTTACTGTTCTTAATTATTACTCTTTCCTGCATTTCATGTGTGGATAATTCAAATAAATTAACCACTAACTCTATTGAAGGAACCTGGAAACTAGTTTCAGGAACTCTGATTGAAAAAGGTGACACATCTGTTGCTTATTATGATAAAAATGTATCCTTCATCAAAATACTCAATAAGACACATTTTGTTTTCTTGCAACATGATCTGAAAAAAGGGCAGGATTCCAGTGCTATTTTTGTTTCAGGGGGTGGAAGGTACTCATTAATCAATAATTCATATACAGAACACTTAGAGTATTGCAGTGCAAGAGACTGGGAGGGAAATGATTTCAATTTTACTATTTCAATAAAAGGTGATACCTTGATTCAAACAGGTGTGGAAAAAGTTGAAAACCTAGGTATTAACAGACTGAATATAGAGAAATACGTTAGATTGCCCTGACAGCCTGGATTAAAATAAATTAAAAATACTGCTTTCTGCCGGGACTCTTCCTTCACGTAACGAAAAATACATGTGCTAACGGATAATTAACGATCCCTTCAAACAAATTTGCATTTAATCTGTTAAAAATTCTATAGACCAACTAAATCTGTGGAGCAAAATGAGAAAAGTGATTGTTCTGTCTTTTATGACACTTGACGGTGTTATTCAGGCGCCCGGTGGACCGGAAGAAGATACTTCCGGCGGTTTTAAATATGGCGGTTGGGTATTTCATTTTTTTGATGAATTTGTGGGTAAGGTTATGGATGAGCAGATGAGCAATAATGCAGATCTGTTATTGGGCAGAAAGACATTTGAAATATTCGCATCATACTGGCCTGATCATGAGAATGAATGGCCAGGAATCAACCAGGTTACGAAGTATGTCGCTTCAAACACACTCTCCACGCATAGCTGGAGCAATACAGTTTTCCTGAAAGAGAATATTGAAGATCAGATTAGAAAATTAAAGCAGCAAGATGGTCCTGATTTACAGGTGCACGGAAGCGGCAACTTTATTCAGACACTTCTGAAGTACGATCTTGTTGACGAGTTTTGGCTGAAAATATTCCCAATAACTCTGGGTAATGGCAAACGACTCTTTGAGAATGGCACCATTCCTGCCAAATTCAGTCTTCTTGATTATAAAGTTTCTCCAAACGGTGTGTTTATTGCATATTATAAAAGGGATGGGGAAATTAAAACAGGGTCGTTTCTGTAGCTTATTATTCTTCTGGACTAAAAGCGCCTGCTTAAGTATTTTAAAAATTAGGACACTGAAAATTTCAAACAGATGAAAAATGAAAAAAAAATTGCATTAGCACAATTAAGCCCGGTTTTTCTAAACAAAGAGAAAACGGTCGATAAGGCTTGCGAAGCAATTGCAGAAGCAGGAAAGAATGGTGCTCAATTAATTGTCTTTCCCGAAGCCTTCATTTCGGGTTACCCAGATTGGGTATGGCTAATTCCTCCCAACCAAACCAAACAATTAGGAGATCTTTATGTCAAATTAGTTGAAAATGCAGTATCAATTCCTGATAACACCACAGATAGACTCTGTAAAGCAGCAAAGCTGGCGAAAATAAATGTAGTAATTGGAATGAATGAACGAAATTCAGAAACCAGTAATGCCAGTCTTTATAACACAATCCTTTTTATTGATGACCAGGGTAAAATACTTGGAAAACACCGGAAATTAATGCCAACAAACTGTGAGCGAATAGTTTGGGCACAGGGAAATGGCAGCACACTCAAATCGTATGATACTTCCGCAGGGAAAATTGGTGGATTAATATGTTGGGAAAACTTAATGCCATTAGCCCGAACTGCAATTTATGAATCTGGTGCTCAAATTCTTGCTTGTCCAACCTGGGATACAGGACAGGATTGGTTAGGTAGCATGCAACATATTGCAAGAGAAGGTGGTCTATTTGTGTTAAGTACCTGTATGACGCTTCATATTAGTGACATGCCGAAAGAATTGAAAAAAATTTATTCGGAAGACGAAGAATGGATTAGCACTGGAAACAGTTGCATAATTAGTCCAAAAGGGAAAATTATTGCTGGCCCCCTGGATTCAAAGCAAGGCTTACTTTATGCTGACATAGATTTACGAGAAATAATTTCCGTCAAACGCAGGCTTGATGTTGTTGGTCATTATGCTAGACCAGATGTATTCAACTTCTCAATCAATAAATAAATTATTTATTTTCGGAGATTATAAAACCCGGAGAAATAGTTTACATACTATCCAGACAAACGTGTAATTTATTGTTACAAATTGATATATTTAAATATGCAATTTTTATGATAAAAATTAGCGGCCACCCAACACATGGGAAAAAATGAGACTCCAATTTTGAAATGTAGTTTCTTTAAACAGTGAAAACTACAACAAGATAATAAAAGTCAACTCCGATAAAAGATTTGGAAGACCTTGTATCAGAAATACCAGAATTACTGTATTTTATATTCTTAGGTGGTTAGGTTCAGTAATGAGTTTTAAGGAGGCACTTAATTACTATCCTGAACTTTTGTGATTAATCCAACAAGTTAACAAAGTGAATCCCCGCCCGAGTAATCACACCAAGATATATGGAGGTTGTTATGAATCTTAATCAAAAGGCCTGCTTATAACACTGACAATAAAGGTAAGTTGTTTCCCGCTGAAACGGGGCAGGTTGTCATGCCCTATAATAAGCACTAATTAGTGATAAATCATATTTTTCTGACATTCAATCCATTAAATATGAGTAAATTTGAATTTAAAATACATTGTTCGTCTAACATCATGTATTATTGTCGGGAGAATTCACAAAGCTTATTAATCAAAAATTTAAACAAATGAAACAGTATAATTACAATATATCATCAATTGAGATATTAAATGACATTTTGCATTCTGAAGAAATAACTTCCTTCTGCAAATGTAAATCTCAATTGATTCAAATTTTTTCTGCAATAAACGATAGTGAATGGTATCTTTCATTAGGAAATGCGATCAGAAAAATATTTCCTTCATCTGTTATTATAGGCGCCTCCTCTGTTGGAGAAATTTGTGACGGTAAAATATTTACTAATTCAACGGTAATTTTGTTTTCATTTTTTGAAAATTCATCACTAAATATCTTTTCATATGAATGTAAACCCGGAACTGAGGAAGAAATCGGAAAAACTCTGATAAAAGATTCTGAATCATTGAATATTGAAGCTAAGGGAATGCTACTGCTTTCAACACCGATCAGTAATAACTCCGGTATTTTTTTTAATAGTTTTACCTCATCTGGCTTAAATTATCCAGTTTTCGGTGGTGGTGCCGGAGACTACGCAAATAAACGAAACACTCTTGTTTTTGATGGAACACGCTGTTATAAGGAAGGTGTTATTTCTGTGGTTTTTTCAGGAAATAACCTTAGTATTGAAGTACTTACCTATCTGGGATGGCATCCTTTGAGTAAAGAAATGACTATAACTGAAATAGGTGAAATGTCAGTTAAAACTATTGATGATAAACCAGCATTTTCAGTTTATGAAAAGTATTTAGGCATTAAAGCTGATGATAATTTTTTTCAGAATTGTCTGGAATTTCCATTTCTCATTTACAGAAATGGGAAGGTGATTACAAGGGTACCATTTTTTGTTAATGAAGAAGATGGTTCAATCCAGTTAGTAGCTGATGTACAGGTTGGAGAAAAGTTCAGAATCGGTTATGGTAATCCTCAAATGATTATTGATGAATCAATACACATTCAGAACAAAATGCATGACTTTCAACCTGAGGCAATTTTATTATACACATGTATATGCAGACGATTTTTAATGCAGGATGATGTAAATCTTGAAACATTACCATTTAACATGATAGCCCCCACGTCGGGGTTCTATACTTTTGGTGAGTTCTTTGCCGATGGTAAATCCAAAGCTTTACTCAATTCAACAATGGTTGCAGTAGGTTTTCGTGAAGGTGGAAAACCTATTGAAAAAGTACATGAAGACCTGATACAAAAAGAAAAACCCAAAAAGGATTCCGATCCATATGCTAATCAGCACGCCAGAATCCTATCACAATTACTATATTTTATTAATGTGATGACAAATGAGCTTGAAGAGCAGAATCAAAAATTAGAGTCTGTAAATGCAGAAAAAGATAAATTCTTTTCTATCCTTGCACATGATCTCCGTGGTCCCTTAAGTGCTTTTGTTGCCGCTACTCAGATAATCTCTGAAGATATTTTAACTATGGAAATGGAAGAAATAAAGGAAATTACACTTAGGATGAAGGCTTCTGCTAATAATATCTATGGTCTGCTTGAAAATCTCCTTGAATGGTCACGGATGATGCGTGGAGGGGTGGATTTCGTTCCGGAAAAATTCAACCTTAAGAAAAAGATAGAATCGTGTACAGATATCTTATCCCAATCTGCAAATAAAAAGAAGATACAAATGGCAATTTCCATACATCATGATATTGAGCTTTTCGCTGACAGCCATATGTTTGATACCATAATCCGTAACCTGGTTTCCAATGCGATAAAATTCACCCCAGTTGGAGGCAAGGTTACAGTGGAAGCTGATTATAAAAATGACTCTCACATTGAGGTTAAAATAAGTGATTCAGGAATTGGGATGACTCCTGGATTAAAAGATAGACTATTTATGTTGAATGAAAAAACCAACCGAAAAGGTACGGAAGGCGAACCTAGCACAGGACTTGGTTTATTATTATGTAAAGAATTTGTTGAAAAACACAACGGGAAAATATGGGTTCAGAGTGAAGTTGGAATTGGAAGTGTCTTTAGCTTTTCAATTCCAATAAGATATAATTAAGTATAGATTATTTTTATCGCCAAAACTTGATCTTTCAGAACCAGGACAAATAATATTTTGAAAGACTCTCCTCATAATAATATAATATTGTTACTACCTCCTAACAAGGACAATAAAGGTCATAATTCCGGTCACCGGTAACCGGTTACAGGCATCCGGTCGGTCGGTCCTGTTACAGGGCTGTTATATCGCATTGGTAACCTGACTATTCACGAAATGATGGTATAATTTTTGTAAGTAAAACTCCGACCAAAACCTTGAAGCAAATTATGTTACATTTAATAGTGTAGCCCTATTCCATGACAAGATATCACTAAATCGCAAGGAGATGATACGACGCTTAATCTTTATTGGTTTATTATTCTCGATTACTCATCCTGTGATTTACTGCCAGCAGCCTTATTATGTAAGGGGAAAAGTCATTGATTCTCAAACATCCGAACCTGTACCATTTGCCACAATACATCTTAAAAATTCTCAGGTTGGGGTCTATACAAATGCTGAAGGTGATTTCAGAATATTAAACAATCCCGGATTCCAATCCGACAGTCTGATCGTGACCTGTATTGGATTTAACAGGCTATCAGTGGCTTTTAGTAAGTTAAAAATATCTGAACTAAACAGCCTTAAACTTGTACCCAACATCTATAGTCTGAATGAGGTCAGGATTAATGCCAGAAAAAACAGAAGACTCAGTCCGGCAATTATAATAGCCAGGGCACTCAGAAACATTAAGAAAAATAATCCGTCCATCCCTTTCAGTTATGTATCCTATTACCGTGATTATCAGAAAGACAGCATTAATTATCTTAACCTGAACGAGGCGATCATCCAGACTCTGGATAAAGGCTTTAACTATCCATCAGATTCAAACAGGTACAGATTGCTTGATTTCAAAAAGAATATGGATTTCACACGTATAAATATAACTCCGTATTATGATCTTCCGGAAACTGATCATTCTGATGTGTGGTTTAAAAGAATACCTACATGCAATAGTTGGTGATCAAAACGGCAATGAGCTTTTTATATTGTTGGTTCATGATGCACTCAGAAATTTCGATAAAAGATCATTTTCATTTGTTGATACTCTGATCAGAGATTTTATCCAAAATCACTGGTTTTCAAATCCAGACGGAGTTCGTGAGGGAAATACATTTTTTTATAAGATTAACTTTACCGTAAAACGACAGATCACAGGGGATAACATTCAGATGAAAGGTGCAATATTCATACAGCCGGATGATTATTCGATACATAAACTTGAGTATTCTGCATCATATTTAAATTCAAAAAAAAGAATAAGGAGATTTTCAATATTGAGATTGAATATGGGCATGAGCCAGCAGTTAATTCCATGATGTGCCTTAAATACATATCTTTCAATAATTCATTCACTATACCTGATTCGACTGACAATAATTTTTTTAAATTGTTAAAGCAGAATGGAGGCAAGACGGTGGTCCTTATCGTGATCAGCCTCCCCAATATGACAATTTTATCTTTTTTCAACAGGAACATCGATCCTGTTTCGGGCGGCAGAATGGAAAATTACGATATAACCATCGGCAAAAGAAAAGCGAAGATCACAAATATTAAAGTTGGCGGTCCGAACTTGTACATAACCGTGAGAGATGACAAATTTCAAGTCCAACGAAATTGCATTCCTGTTATTTAAATGTTAAAAACCTGAAAGACATTAATGGCAATATCATTAACAAACGAAGAGATCTTGAATTTCGTCAGTTCAGGGAACTGTTTGTGCAGGAATATAATAAGCCATTGGAATTTCAGAATAATTGTTTTATACAGTCTGTGCCGCTTGAACAGAACTGTATTTCCATCTCTGACAATTCAGGAAGATACTGGATGAATACACCTTTAAAAGCTGAAGAAAGGCAACAGGATTCACAGAATCATTAAATGCAACTATAATTTGGAACAAGACTATTTGGCTAATAATGGCGATATCATGATATGTAAATTCTTACCACATTAGAAATCTTAAAAAGAACGCCTTATAACAAGGTCAATAAAGGTAAGTTGTATTTATCTGGACCTTAAATAGGGTCGCACTTAAAAGTATTACCCTTTCGAGGAGGAGACACAATGCAACCAATCTGAGACTATTGCATTATTGGTATATTAAAATTTCTTTTCTTTATGATCTGAAATTGAGTTGCTAAATAGAATTAAATCAAATCCAGCAGACTTCTCTGAGCTTTTCCAGCTATACTATAAGTCCATTTTTGGATATATTCTTCGACGGACTGGAAATTTTGATGAAGCTGCAGATATTACTGCAGATACATTTTTCAAAGCATTTAGACATATAAAAGACTTTTCGTATAAAGGGATTTCAATAAAAGTATGGTTATATCGAATTGCAACAAATGAATTGAACCTCTACATAAGACAAAAGAAAAAATATAATTCAATATTTGAAAGAATAGATATAAAGGATAAAGATCTATTTACCGACTACATCAGTGAAGACAAAAGAGAATATGAATTAGAACTTCAAAAACATGACCAGTTCCTTTTAGTACTAAAAGGATTGAAAACGCTGCCGATAAAATACCAGGAAGTAATTTCTTTAAAATATTTTGAAGGAAAAGAGAACAAAGAAATAGCTGAAATTCTGCTAATTAAAGAAGGAACGTTAAAATCTCTTCTATCGCGAGGTTTAGAAAAACTAAGGCAAAAGTGCAACTATATTTAACTAATTACATTATTGTATATGGAAAAGAATGAATTTGAAAATAAATTATTCCGGATGACAAAACCTGAGGTCAATCAGTTAAAACACCAAGATATGCTATCTAATGCAATTGCAAATTCAAAAGATAAAACCGTTTTGAGCATTTGGTGGCTAATTATTCCATTTTATATCCTTTCAATGTTTTTTATGAAAAGTTTTTTTATGCCCAATGCAACCTTATCATCAAGCATCCACGAATTAATGACTAAACAAAGGGTTATAGCATATTTATTCTTTATGATTACGCCTATCATTTTCATTATAATAAACATCATTAGTGTCCGTAAAGTATACATACTGTCTGGTAGTCCTAAGTTATTAAATCTACTTAAGACTGTCTGGTTTAATATTTTGATAATTATTTTCTCAATCTTTATTTTATTAATATATTTATTATAAAATCATAAAAATGAAATTAGTTTGGTTCAAACGGAATGGGATTATTTTTTCCCCTACTTCGATAATAGGCTGGATAATATTGTTAATCGGTATAGCTTATTCTATTTATACCTTCATCGAAATTGACAGCAGATCACATTCAGTAAGTGATACGCTCATCAATTTTATATTTAAACTCTTAATTATTATTGCTATTTATTCATTGATTGCTTACTTGACAAGCAGTAAACCACAGAAAAAATAGCCCGTTCTGGCCCTTCCCAACCATCGCTGCAACCTGGCTCCTCTCAAGAGCTTGTCTCAAAAGAGATTCTTAACCGCAAAGTACGCAAAGCCCACCTCCGCAAAGCTATGGCGGGTAATACAGCGCTAAGGACACAAAGGCTTATATGAGGATAGTAAATCATAAGAACGTACATTAACTCACTATATAATAGGATGAGCAAATACAAAATTTATCGTGTTGACCACCATGACCCAGCCTGGATTGGCAAACGCAGAAGACGACTGAATATAGTGTTTGCTGCTCTGGCTATTATATCAGCCCCACTAATGAGTATAATGCATAACTTTTTCAAGATTGGAATTGGTGAAACCAGTCTGATTTTAATAATCACAATATGGGGTTTCTACTTATTACTCTATTTCAAACTCAAATCTGAGAATAAAAAAATCAAGATTATTGGAGATATTGAATTCACAAAAACATGTATCGTAAAGCATATCGGGGATTCTCTTACTGAAACAACCTATGATTCTATCAAATCTGTTGAGTTACAAAAACATATACCAGCACTGACAATTAAAGAAAGCAAATCAGGATTTTTTACTTACATCCTGTCTATTTATTTTAAAGACTCTCACAAAGAGACTTTAATTGTATCAGACAGACCCTCTGGTAAATGGCAGGACTTAAGTATCACTGAAACAATAAAAACACTTAAAAAACTACATTTCAATCAGGACTTAAATAGCATAACGAAACACTATCACACACAATAAAATTAATAGGCTTTGCCGAGCTCGTTAACCACTCTGTGGCTTCCTCGGTTGCTTTTGCAGCCCGGACAACTCCGTGAATTGATCTAATGAACTGAAATAAATGATTTTAGCACATCTAATTCATGATAACTCATAGTCATAACGTATTTTTCAGTTATTTATTTGCATTTTTAGTTGCATTACTGATTATATACGTTATATATTTGTAAAAACAGTTAATACAATGAAGAAACTTACCACAAAAGAAGAAGAGGCTATGAAGATCCTCTGGAAAGCCAAAAAAGGATTCATTAAAGATCTGATTGACCTTTGTCCGGAACCAAAACCTTTATATACTACTTTTTCATCGGTTATCCGAATACTTGAAGAGAAAGGCTATATAGACCATAAAGCTTATGGTAAAAACCATGAATACTTCCCGCTGGTTAAGAAAGAGGAGTACAGGAAAATTTATATGAAAGAGGTAGTAAGCGATTACTTTGGATCATCTTATAAAAATGTTGTTTCATTTTTTGTGGATGAAAACAAGTTAAGTACAGATGACTTAAAAAAACTAATTGAGATCATTGAGAAAGGGAAGAAAAATGGATAATTTACTCTTATATCTGTTTAAGGTATCAGCTGGGACTATGCTGTTATACCTATGTTATATTCTTTTCTTCAGTAAGGATACATTTTATCTTCGAAACAGGATTTTCCTCATTAGGACTTCTGATACTTTCCATTATTATCCCACTACTGAATGTTTTCAATATTTTTGTCTCTGATTCTTCGATAGAAAACACAAACGCAATAAATAGCATCATTTTATCAGGGACCAGTCTCGAAGCAACTGTTTCAGAAAAGATTACCTCATTCGATTTAAATAGCATATTAATTTGGCTCTATTTTTCAATTACAGGTCTTTTCTTATTACGAATATTATCCGGCGTTGCACGAACATTTATGATAATTCGGAAGGGAACTATACAAAATACCAGGTTCCCAAGGATTGTTTTATCGGAAATGGAGCATCCTCCTTTTTCTTTCTTCCCTTATGTAGTTATTCCAAAGAAAACCTTTGAAAGCGATGACTATCTGGAGATTCTTGAACATGAAACGGCACATATCAGGCAGGGACATACTTTTGATTTGCTGTTTTCCGAATTACTAATTGCCTTTCTATGGTTCAATCCATTTATGTGGCTCATAAAAAGGTCAATAGTATTAAACCATGAATACCTGGCAGACAATTTTTCATTAAAAAGTTCCTGCAGTGCAAAAGAATATCAGTATAAACTTCTAAACATCCCAACAGGCCCGATGAATGTCCCATTGGCTCATAATTTCTCAAGTTTAATTAAAAACCGAATTGTCATGATCAACAAAAAACCAACACGCAATTATGCTACTCTGAAGAGTATAATTATTCTTCCGGTAGTAGCGATCCTGTTTGTTATGTTTTCATTCAAACCGGAGTCCAACCAAACAAATACTGGAAATCAGAAACCACTATTCTCTAAAACTTCAGAATCTGAGATTTTGAAATTTATCGGTAATGAATACCGGCTACCCACAGGAAGCAAGAAATTCTTCCGACACTGGAAAAGTTTTTGTGGTTGTAAAAATGAATAAGGGTGGAATAATAAAAGAATGTAAGGCTTTTACTGATAAAAAAGCTGTCAATGTTCCATTTTTACCGGAAATCGTAATAGTAGCTTATAAACCATCAGCCGGAACAAGTGCAGCTAACAGCGAAAAAGCTACTGGAAATGAACATCCAGCATTAAAAACTGAATGTCTTCGTGTTGCTAATAAACTTTCAGAGGTTAATATACCTGAATGGAAGGATAAAAATATGGAATTTGCCATCGCCTATAAATTTATATTAAAATAATCAGGACTTATTGTTTAAGTCTAAACTTACATTTTAAGGACATTCACGATACCCGGACAACCGTCTGGGTATACTGATAAAGGGATAATTGAGATAATTACATCATGACAATTAACTTATCAATCTTTACCCGGACCCTCCCATCGCTCATGAACTGTACAATACTTGGTCTAACTTTTAATATTTAAATTACTGCAATCATGGAAAGAATAAGGATTTATAAAATCTATACAGGACTGTCAAGATTCTTTTTAATTTTTGGAAGCATATTTACTCTTTTTGGATTATTACTTCTTATTAAATTTTTGATAAATGGCTTCAATACACAACTCTTATCCGGGAACTGGAGCTCAGTCATTTTCACTTTTCAAGGAATTCTTTTCGTTATAATGGGTTATTCAAACCTAAAAAATAGAAAGTACTTTATTGAATGGGATGATAACGAAATTCGTTTTCTTTTACCTGGCTATAAGAATCCAGAGACAATTAGAATTTACGATATTCAATCTGTTTGTATTAGTCTCTTTGAAATTGAGCTAAAACTAGCGAATAAGACAAGGATTCTAAAACTTGATAACCTTCAATTTGAAGACATAAGGAAAGTAAAAGAAAAATTTGAAAGAATCTGTATAACAAAGTAATAAATGGGAGACTTGTGCTAACATGGCCATAAAGGTAATAATTCTGATTACCGATCACCGGCATCAGGTCTGTTGGCCCTATTGCCGGTTAGGCAAAATACTGACCGAGATCCTAATAATTGCATATGTCGTGTAAATGTCGTGTTTTTGTAGTTGGAAAGTTACCTTAATAAGTCTGACATTTGAATTAAAAAATAAAATGGAAGCAGGAAAACTAATAAAAGAATTAAGGATTAAAAAAGGCCTGACTCAAGAAGAGTTAGCTGATCTCACAGAGCTTAGTGCCAGGACTATTCAACGAATTGAAAATGGAGAAGTGGATCCACGTGCTTATACACTTCAGATGATTGCCAGAGCGCTCGAAGTTGATTTCAGTATATTTACTGGAAATGAATCTGAAGAAGAAGAGGTTTTAGAAGATGTTAATAAAAGAAACTGGCTGGCGCTGATTCATTTGAGCGGATTACTTCCGCTTTTCTTTCCAACCATTATCATTTGGAATCTAAAAAAGGCTGAAATTAAAGAAATAACAGATCATTATTATTCCGTTATCAGTTTTCAATTAACTAATTTGCTTGTAATTCTAGGCGGAATTTGGATTTTTTATGTGACTAAGAAACCTATACTAATCCTTATTATTCTCCTGTTTGGTGGATTTCAAGCGATAAGTAATACCCTGAAAGTATTAAATGGAAAACCTTATAAGTATTATTCTATATTTAAGGATAAAAACAGCAGAACAAGACCGACTGAAAAGTAATACTTTGCCTGACACGGACAATTAGGATAATTATGGCGGCGGAACGTTGACGAGCAACGCCAGTAAATCCCGCTCTGCGGGACGGAAGACGACAGGCGACCACCTTCGCTGAAGTTTCGATGGTCAAAGAAGGCAATTGGCGGCTGGTGACCGGTAGCCGGATTGTTTCCTGTCCGAATAAATGTCTTCAGACGGACGTTCGATCTCTGAACCATTATTCAAGATCCAATGTTATATGATATTATTTAAAACAGAAAAAAAAAACAATAAGATAATGGTATCAAGTATTCAAAAGGAAAAAGCTGAAATGTTCCTGAAATTCCATCAGGACAAAGAAATCCTGGTACTGCTAAACTCTTGGGACGCAGGAAGTTCTAAATTAATAGAGGCGTGTGGCTATAAAGCAATCGCGACAACAAGTATGGGAATAGCTGCCTCGTTAGGTTATCCTGACAGCCAGGTAATACAATTATCAGAAATGATAGAAGCTATTACGGGGATCGTAAATGGAGTTCAAGTTCCGGTAACTGTGGATATAGAAGCCGGATATGGAAATAATATAAATGAAATAATTGCATCAGTTAAAAAGATAATTGCAACAGGAATTGTCGGAATAAACATTGAAGATAGTACTGATTTAAGTCCTATATTAACTGACGAGTTGGAATTTTGTGAAAGAATATCAGCTATTCGCGCACTATCAGATTCACTTGGCTTTCATTTAGTAATTAATGCAAGAACGGATTCTTTTTATACTACCTCGGGGTCGCCAAAAGAAAAATTATCTGCATCAATAAAGCGCGGCAATAAATACCGGGAGGCGGGTGCAGACTGCATATTTATTCAGCCTGTATGGGAAAAAGAAATAATTTCAACACTGGTTAAGGAAATTAATGCCCCAATTAATATTCTTTCAAACCCCGCAATTGGGGCAGGATTACCCCCATCAGTCAGGGAACTGCAGGATCTGGGTGTCGCCCGATTAAGTCTGGGTTCAAGTTTGATGAAAGCTACTTTAGCTTTAATTAAAAAAGTTGCTGACGAACTATCAGAAAAAGGAACTTATAATAATTTATTTGATACTCTAACACCTCTACCAGAAGCTGCATTGGCTTATAAAATGGCAATAGGGTTAAACAAATAAAGAACTACCACTTACTCAGACAATAAAGGCTGGAGGTTGACGAACAAAGCGGGGAAATCCCGCTCTGAGGGACGGAAGGCATGCTTCGGAAAACTCAGCAGACTTCAATCGTCATGGATCTTACGTGGAATTGAAACTATAGTATCTTTGTTTTACTATATAAAGAAACACTACAGAGATGCGAGACAAATTGTTATTTATTGATACAGAGACAGGAGGCCTGGATCCATACAAACATTCGCTGTTATCATTAGCGATGGTTATCTGGGAAGACATGGAGATCATTGATTCACAAGAGTTACTGATTAATGATGGAATACTTTCTGTTACCAAAGAAGCTTTATCTGTTAACAATATTGATATAGGAAAGCATAAGCAATCGGCGATCTCCTCCTCCCAGACTATTGAGAAAATATTATTATTTATCAGCAAACACTTCCCTCATAAAGAGAAAAATTACCTTAGCCGGTCATAATGTTCATTTTGATGCTGATTTTCTAAGAGTTTTCTTTTCTGTAAATAATAAAAATTATAGTGAATATTTCTCACACAGGATCATTGATACTTCTTCTATCCTGTATTATTTATATCTGGCAGGACATATAAAGCATAAAGCAGTTTCATCTGATGAAGCCTTTGACCTTTTTGGAATAAAAGTCGAAGGAAGACATACGGCTATAGGAGATGCAATTGCAACAGCAGAACTATTTACAAGATTACTAAATCAAATTAAATAGAGTTCATAGTGGTAACCCTCAGCAGGCTTCCCCAATTTATCTGGTTGATAAAAAGGGATTTCATTTAAAGGTTCGTCTGCAGGCATCGCTTTCTCAAAGCTTCAGCGATAGCATCCGGAGCAAAGTAAAACTGGTAGTTATTAAATACTTTTGTTAATAATTTTCCCAATACTGTGAACCGATGAGTTTGGTCATCATGCGAAATTAAAGCTACCTTTGATAGCAATAAACCTGAAATTAATCTTAAAAAGCATAAAACAATGGCGCAACAATATTTAGATCATTCAAAAGCAATTTTAACTTCTAATCGTTCAAATTTTAAAGGAGGAAGCAAGGGTTCTGGAATTATCTCTTTATTTGGGTATCAAAACGAATATGACCTCAGAAAAGGGTATCCCTTACTGACTACAAAAAAAATGTTCACAAACTCAATGTTTCATGAAACAATATGGTTCTTAAGAGGTGATACAAACATTAAATATCTGGAAGACAACAACAGCCCTATCTGGAGGCCTGATGCCTTTCAGGATAATCTTCCGGGGATGATTAAAGAAGGAATATTTCCTGAAGGTCTCGTAAAATATTCTCCTGACTGGGACAAATCGATGGCCGAATATGGTCAGAGGATAAAAGAAGATGCCGAATTTGCAGAAAGATGGGGAAATGCCGGGCCAATATATGGTAAGCAATGGAGAAGATGGGAATATTATGATCATGACAAAGGAACTTTTATTGAAATAGATCAACTGGGAAAAATGATTGAAGGCCTGAGAAAGAAACCAACCGGAAAAAAACATATTGTTGATTCATGGAATCCAGGAGATACTCCAAGCATGTCATTACCTCCATGTCATGTTCTATATCAGGCGACTGCAAATGAAGAAGGAGAGTTAGAATTACAGCTATACCAGAGGAGTTGTGACCAGTTTTTAGGTGTTCCTTTTAATATAGCCAGTTATGCCGCGCTTACCCAGGTAATTGCACAGGAAGCAGATATGGTGCCGAAAACATTTATCCACACTTTTGGTGATTCGCATTTTTATACCAGTATCGGAAAGAGAACTCTATGGTATAAAGATAATTTCAAGGAAGTACAACAAAGGATAAGAAATGTTTCCCAAAGAGAAGAATATTTAGAAGTTGTTGAATGGCTTAATAAAAATGCTCCCAGTGACGGAAACGAAGAAAAATACGATCATGTAACTGCAATTCTTGAGCAAATGTCCAGAGTACCCAGACCCCTGCCTAAATTACATATTGCAAAAAAACCTTTCGATCAGTTGACAATAGATGATTTTATTGTTGAAGATTATAATCCCTATCCTCCGATAAGAAGGAATATGTGTGTTTAACCAGCATAATTTTGGAAGAATTAGTATTTGCAATCCCAACAGAAGAGCTATGGAAATTAATACCCTATAAAGAAACAGGGTTAATAAAAGGAAATAGCGATGTTTTGAACAGTATTGTTCAGAATGGTCTGTTTCGGAAAAGGAGCGAATTGGAAAAGGACCCCTCCTTCAAGCAAATAATTCCATATGCAATTATCTCAAATAAAGATTCATTTTACCTGTTTAAGAGGACATCTGGTCAGACGGAGAAAAGATTACACAATAAACTCCATCTGGGCGTAGGCGGGCATATGAACCCTGGCAGATCAATTGAACCGGATGAACAGTACCTGATTAATGAATTAAAGAGAGAACTATTTGAAGAGGTCAGACTTTTAAATGATTGTTTGATCAAGGATATAGAATTTATTGGTTTTATCAATGATGATTCAATTTCGGTTGGTTGTGTTCATATAGGACTGTTATATAATATCCATATATCAAATAAAGACATTACTATTAATGAAACGGATAAGATGACAGCAAACTGGATAGATAGAACTGTTTTAATGGAATATTACGAAGAAATGGAAACATGGACTAAAATTGCTATTGAGTACTATATAAAGTGAATTGATACACCTGCCAGGGTAACTGGGTAGCAATCTTTGTGATCCATTATTATACAATCCCAGGTTCATTGACATTCTTCACAAAATGAACCCATCGCATAAGTCAGAAATAACGACCACTATTTCGTTTATAAAATCGTTGTACACAATTATAAATATCCACAATAAATTGATTAATTTCTCCACAAAATGTTCAAATTTTGGAGTACCTTTTTAGGGGGAAAAGAAATACCGAAATAAATGAATAAAAAAATAGGACTAAAGGATGCAATGGCCATCGGAATTGGCGGAATGGTTGGAGGTGGAATTTTTGCTGTTTTAGGCCTGGCTGTTTCCTTAGCCAAAGGAGGGACTCCGGTTGCATTTCTACTGGCAGGTATTTTAGCATTAATTACATCTTATAGCTATGTGAAATTATCTCTCTCTTTTCCTGACAGGGGAGGAACAGTTAAGTTTGTCAACCAGGGTTTTGGCAAATCAATTTTTAGCGGTGGTATAAACAACTTACTGTGGTTAAGTTATATCATAATGTTGGCACTTTACGCTTCTGCTTTTGGTTCATATGCACCAAACCTATTTCATCTAATTAACAGCAAATCAATAAGTTTTCATGTCTATGCAAGTGCTATAATTATTATTGCCACAGCCATAAATTACTATAGCCTCAAAATTGTTGGAGAAATTGAGACCTATGCAGTAGTTATTAAACTTTTAATTCTTCTTGCATTCGTAGTAATTGGAGGTTATGGCTTGTTTGGAAATCATAACCTGATCCAATTATCACCTCAAAACTGGGAGAGCACAATTAATCTTATTACAGGTGGGATGGTGATTTTTGTGGCATATGAAGGATTTGAACTGATAGCTAATGCAGTTCCTGATATTGAAAACCCAAAAAAGAATATTCCGAAAGCATATTATTATTCAGTTATTTTTGTAATTTTTCTTTACATCATTATTGCTGCTGTAACTGTAGGATCTTTACCCTTCGATAAGATTTCCGCTGCAAAGGATTATGTATTGGCAGAAGCCGCAAAACCCATGATCGGGAAAATTGGTTTTACGATTATAACTATTGCTGCTTTGATCTCAACCTTTTCGGCAATAAATGCCTCTTTGTATGGAGGGAGCCGGGTGAGCTACGAAATTGCTGATGATGATGAGCTTCCACACCAGTTAACCGGTCTGTTGTGGAATCATCCTGTCGGATTAATGATAACAACCATACTGACCTTGCTTCTTGTTAATGCCGTGAATTTAGAAAGCATTTCCACAGCTGGTAGTGTTGGTTTTATATTGATTTTTACTTCTGTAAATTATACCGGCTTTAAATTGTCGAAAACTATTAATGGAAATAAAGCGATTCCTTTGACTGGTTTTATTTTAGGATTAGCTGCATTAATAATTTTGATTGTACAACAGTATACATCGAACCGACTTGGAGTTATTTTAGCGATTTCAATAATCTTCGTTTGCTTTATCAGCGAATATGTATATAAAAGAACTGTGCACAACAAAGAATAAATAAACATGCGAAATAGCAGTAAATTATAGTGTTGCATTCCGCGTCAACTTGGACTATTTTCCACCTTAACGGCTGAAGCCGTTACAACAGGATATTTTGTCATCTCGCTGTAGAAAGGCTTTAAAATTAACAAGTGGATGACTAAGTTAAAAAAACCTAAAAAAGATAGCAAATCATGAAAACAGAAATTTTCCCGATAAAGCTTGGCCTTAACAGTTGTTATCTCATTCGTGGTAAAGGTATCGTTATGATTGATGGTGGTGTGCCCAACAAGCTTAAAATGTTTAAAAGGAAACTTTCAAAGCTTGGAATACAGCCTTCGGAGATCAAACTGATAGTACTTACACACTCTCATCTGGATCATTGCGGTTCAGCTCGGGAAATTCGTGATTTAACAGGTGCAAAGGTTGCCATTCACGAAAGTGAGAGAACATATCTCGAAAATGGTGGTATGATAATTCCAAAAGGGGTTAACGTCCTTGGTAGACTTACTCAGCCATTGTTTTTCCCTATTTTCAAAAAGATCTCATTCCCAAAGTTCAAACCTGATATTCTGATAACAAACGAATCCTATTCCCTATCAATGTATGGAATTGATGGAAATATTATTCACACACCAGGACACACATTAGGATCAATTAGTGTAATACTTAACTCGGGGGAAGCATTTGTTGGATGTATGGCTCATAATGGATTTCCATTCAGGCTTCATCCCGGACTTCCAATATATGCTCAGGATATCGAATCAATTAGGAAATGCTGGAAAATTTTAATAGCCGGAGGCACAAAAATGATTTATCCAGGTCATGGAAAATCTTTTTCGGTGGAGGTGATTAAAAAATCACTGGAATATAATTAATGCAATAGTCTAATTTAAGGAGTGTGAACATTCAGTTTATATGTAATATATATTGTAATGATCTAATTGTCTTCTATTTTACTCAGTTTGAAAAGTTTTACAGTAAACAAAATCATCCATGCTATTACTAAGAGTCCTGCTGGTATAGCAAATGCAAATGCATATTTTTCAACAGAAGGAATAAAGATCATCAATATGATATAGACTACCATCAGCGAATTGCCTACCAAACCGAAATATGACGTTAAACGATTGAATACTTTTTCGTATAACATAACAACAGACATTAAAGCTTTTGCCAACGGGATCAAAGCAAAACTAATAGTAACGCCAAGACTTCCAAGTGACCCTTTCGCTAACATGGCTTCACCTGCTGCGGCAAAAAGTAATCTTTGTTCATCTGATGTAGCCCCAGAATACTTTTTGCTCAAATCGAGCATTGTTAATGCAGTATTGTCAGTTACAAATATTGTTGTCCCAACAAGAAATAAAATTAAAGCCAAAAGTGCAGAAGGGTTATTTGTTTTCCGGTGGACAGCATATAGTGCAAAGATTGAAGGAATGAAAATTAACTGATTAAGAACGGTAAGCAAATCAAGGTGATAAAGACCTAAGCACCAATTATCATTAAATTCGTTAAATCTCTCAATTGCTGTCCTGGGAAGTGCTGCTACATTTCCACCTGTTACAGAACCAACAACCATATCAAGAATGATTCCGCATAAAAATATTATTGTTGTCACAGCACCCACCTTATAAAATATTTTCCACTGTTTTTCTGAATTATTCATATCTAATTGATTTTAAATAACATTACTTAATGGAATTAAATATTATAAATCTTTACTAATTTAAGAAATATTCCCAAAAATCATATCCAATATGCTTAATTATTCATGTTAGGCATTGATTAGAAACCTATTACCAAATTTTTTATTTACAAAGACTCAAAATTCAATAATGAATTATTTGAAAAATTAGATTATAGCAGTATACTGAACATCGAAAGTGTTATGCTCCTGCCCCAAGATAGCCAATACACAAGCAACAGGCTGTGGTAGCTTTACACCGCGATGGTTCTGCCACCATTAAACGTACACTAATTTTCCAGCTTTTATAGGCTGATTTGAGTCAATTTTTAACCTAAAATGGATTGTTGCAAAATATAGGTGAATAATCCTGCAAAAAAACCTGCAAGTGCAAGCCAGCTAATGTTCTTTAAATACCAAAAAAAGTTGATTTTCTCAATTCCCATTACAGCCACTCCTGCAGCAGAACCAATAATAATAGCACTTCCTCCGGTACCTGCCGATAAGGCTAGAAATTCCCAAAAAGCGTGGTCTGCCGGGTACATTTCCATACTAAACATCCCTTGCGCCGCTGCAACCAGAGGAACATTATCTATTATGGCTGAAAAAAGTCCTAAAATTGTACCCGTAACATAGAAATTATCTATATGTTTAACAGTATATTCGGCCAGTTGTCCCAAAGCACCAAAGGCCTGAAGGGCTGATACTGCCAGCAAAATTCCCAGAAAAAATAAAATGCTTGATGTGTCGATTTTCCTTAAAGCCTGGGTAACAGAATATTTATATCGCTCATCGGCATGTTTACTTAAATGAATTATGCTACTGATAATCCAAATTACTCCCAGTGCTAACAACATCCCCATGAAAGGAGGCATATGAGTTATTGTTTTGAATACCGGCACAAATATAAGTAAGCCTATCCCTGCAAATAACATGATTTTACTTTCCGGGCGGTGTGCACTTTTATTGTCATCGCTACTTACAATTTTCTGATTTCTAAACTTGAAGACAAGTATCAGCAAAGGGACTAAAGCAACGACAATACCTGGGATTATTGTTTTAGCAACAATATTAAATGCTGTTATCTGTCCCCCTATCCAAAGCATTGTTGTTGTAACATCACCTAAAGGAGACCATGCCCCTCCGGCATTTGCAACAATTATAACCATTGATACAAACCATAATCGATCTTTCTTGTCATTTAATAATTTGCCACATAAGGAAGTCATGACTATTGCTGTGGTCAGATTATCCAAGACTGCCGACAGGAAGAATGTTAATATTGAAACCCAGACTAATAGTATTGGTTTTGATTTGGTGTGTATTGCATCAGTTATCAGGTTGAATCCATGATGAGAGTCCACAACCTCTACAATGGTCATGGCCCCCATGAGAAAAAACAATATAGCTGCAATTTCTCCCAATTGGTGAATAAGCTGGCTTTCCGATGATGTGATAGATGGCTCATAAATAAAAAATAACAACCAGCAAAGAACACCTGTAACAAGTGCTGAAGCTGCTTTATCAATCTTAATTTTATGCTCAAAAGCTATAGCAATGTAGCCAATTACAAAGATTATAATTACTATCCCTATCATCATCTTTTATTTATGCGTTTAAAATTCCGGTCTTTTCGATATAGTTGTATAATTGGGATTTGCTTTATATGCAAATTCTTTTTTAATTACTCAGTTACAGGCATTTATTAATTACTATCTTTACATAATCTGCAAAATAATAAAATATAAGATTAAAACAGCCATAAAACAGTACTTCAATACATTAATTCTTGTGAAATAGGCTTGCACTTTTAGCATCAATATAAGGAGGATTGACTATATCGTACTAAAAATCAGAGGCATCAGATTTAATCTTACTCATATCTTTATATAATAAAATAAGACTAGTTTTAACTATACTGTCATGGAAAAAAGCACACATTTTGCACCGGCAATACGATCCACATCAGATCAAATTCTAAAGGAAAACGAATTTGTTGCTTCACAAAAAATCTTTGGTGAAATATTCGGAGCAATGAGTGGGATCAACGCTGTTCTGGATAATAACCGTCAGATTATTTATGCTAATAATGATTTTCTGGATTTTTTTGGTTTGAAAAGCCTGGACCCCATTTTGGGTTTGAGACCCGGAGAGGTAGTATCCTGTATACATTCCGGAGAGGAATCATTTGGATGTGGAACTTCAGCGGCATGTACATATTGCGGTGCTGTAAATGCTATTCTAGAGAGTCAAAAAACAGGTTCAAAATCAACGAAAGAATGTCGTATATCAACTGTTGTTGATGTAAAACTTAAAAACTGGGATTTAAAAATCACCTCCTCCCCAATTACTTTATCAGGGAGTCTATTTTATATCTTTACCATTCAGGACATCGGCGATGAAAAGAGAAGATCAGCTCTTGAGAGAATATTTTTTCATGATTTGCTTAATACTGCAGGTGGTCTTAACGGATTATTGACAATCTTAAAGGAAGGGAGTACACCCGAAGATGCGCCTGAACTAATAAAACTTTCCGAGGGTGCAAGCCGGGATATTCTTGATGAAATAATGTTGCACAGGCAGATACGTGCTGCAGAGGATGGTGATCTTCATGTTACTATTGAACCTATTAATTCGATTGAATTGCTTGAATCTTCCATAGGGAAGATCAGTTCTCACGAAGTAGGACAAAATAAACAGGTTATGATTACAGGTAATTCCTCTAATATCGATTTTGAAACTGACAGAATGCTTTTTCAGCGAGTTATTATTAACCTTCTTAAAAATGCACTTGAAGCGACCATAAAGGGAAGAACTGTTATGGCAGGGGTAGAAGATAATGGGGATAAAATCATTTTCCGGGTTAAAAATGATGAAGTTATACCAATGGATGTCCAGATGCAGTTGTTTCAACGATCATTCAGTACCAAGGGACAGAGCAGAGGCTTAGGTACTTATAGCATTAAATTATTAACTGAAAACTATCTGAAAGGTAAAGTCAGTTTTATCAGTAACGAAACAGAGGGAACTGTCTTTAGTATTGAGTTAAATAAAGTATTTCCGGCACATTGACTCGTTCTGTTTAGAAAACACATATTAAGGTCATGCTGGAGGATCATCAATCCAAAGAATACAATAGAGCTTGCAATTGACAACATCATGACTTTTAACCACTTTTACATGATATAACATACTTTCTCAATGCTCACTTGCATATAAAATCCACTATTTTGTATTTTTATATTTACAAAACCGGCACATGAGCATAATTTGCAAGTTTATTTCAGTCTGGCAAGTCTTGTTAACGTTAAAAAAACGGGACTATAAAGTTACGGCGCCAAACGGCATAAAGAATACCCCATTTACCGGCTTGAGTAAATCCATTTAAAAAAAAGGGGACCAACACAATGTTTGAATCCAAAAAGAAAAAAAGGCAAAGGTTAATTCAATCCTTTGGAGTGATAAAAGAGGATCCTTTCTATTTTGAATCCATTGAAAAGTATTTCAGAAACAAGGACCACAATGGGGCTTTCCAGATTTTGCCTGATAAAACTTGTATGGATTTAGATTTTAATGAATTATTCATGTTTGTGGACAGGACAACGTCAAAAGTCGGACAACAATTTCTGTATAACACATTAAGGACAATTCCTGCAAACAGTGACAAATTCTCTGATCAGGAGAGAATCATTCAACAGATAATGAACGAATCAAATTTGAGGTTAAAGATTCAACTTCAGTTAGATAAACTGACCCGAGAGAGTTCCTATTTTATAACCTCATTATTTCAGGATGAACATATTCAGAGGCCCAAATGGTATTTTGTAATTCCACTTTTGTCATTTTCCAGTTTGTTATCGGTAGTATTATTACCATTTACTCCACAGTTTTTCTTTGTTTTACTGGGGTTAATGATTATTAACATGGTTATTCATTACTGGAATAAAAAGAACCTCTATGAATATTTAGGTACTATACCCCAACTTCTAATATTAAAAAAGGTAGCCAAAGAGCTTCTGAAATTTAAAATATTAACAAATATAAGCTCTGATATACCTGAATCAATAAGTATAATTGACCGGGTCAGGAATCGCATGGAATTTTTTCAAATTGAAATGAAAGCCCAAAGTGATATGGAAATTGTTTTTTGGGGTTTTTTGGAGTTGTTTAAAGCTCTGTTCTTATTGGAACCATTATTACTATTTGGTGTACTGAAGCAATTGGATACAAAAAGAATAGAAATTGAGAAAGTATATTCTTTCGTTGGATATGTGGACTCTCTTGTTTCAATTGCTTCTTTAAGACAAGGACTTAAATCTTTTTGCCTACCAGAACTATGGAACAATCAAAAAACCATAGTTGCTATTGAAATGTATCATCCATTGATTATAGACTGCATACCAAACTCTATTCATGTTGATGGGAAATCAATCCTTTTAACCGGATCTAATATGTCAGGCAAGACAACCTTCATCCGGACTATTGGTCTAAACATTATAACCGGATTAACAATAAATACCTGCTTTGCTAAACAGTTCAGTTCGTCCAGACTAAAAATATTCTCAGCCGTAAGAATAAGTGATAATCTAATGAATGATAAAAGCTATTATTTTGAGGAAGTTCTTACCATAAAAGAAATGATAGAAAAAAGTCAACTAATGGAATCCAATTTGTTTTTGCTCGATGAGATTTTCAAAGGCACGAATACCATAGAGCGTATATCTGCCGGAAGAGCAGTATTATCTTATCTCAGTAACAGAAGTAATATCGTGTTTGTATCAACACATGATATTGAATTAGCAGAACTACTTCATGATACCTTTGATATGTACCATTTTAGCGAGCAAGTAGGTAATAAAACTGTTGATTTTGACTTTAAACTCAAAAAGGGCAAGCTCAAAAACAGAAATGCAATCAAGATTCTTGAGATTAATGATTATCCTGAGCAAATAATAACTGAGGCCATCGAATTATCAAAAGAATTGGATAAAATTTATATTGTCAAAAAAAATATTTAATAACCTTATGATAATCCAGACTCTAACACTTACAAAAAACCAGTTGCTTCCTGCTGAAGCGGAACAGGTTAAGTTGAACTTTTCATAAACGAGAATTGTTAGGTACAAGTGCATATAATAAAAACAACTTATATATAAACCTAAACCGATCATTATGAAAACCTGGTACCTTATTATAGTAATGCTGATTTTTACGGTCATTGACGGAAGACAAACTCAGGCACAGCAGCAATCAGACTATGATCAGCACCAGTTATTCAACTCTGATCGTTTAGTTTCACCGGAATCGCCTTTCCGGAGCGCTTCAGGAAATCCCGGAGCTGAATACTGGCAAAATAAAGCTGATTATAATATCGCTGCAACCCTCGATACAGTGGCACAAACAATTTCGGGAGTTGAAACGATTACCTATACCAACAACAGTCCGGACAAACTGGATTATCTGTGGCTGGAACTGGGACAGAATTTATTTAAAGAGGGTTCGCGTGGTAGCTATGCTTTTAAAATACCAGGCAGTACAAACGGATTCATGTTTAAATCTGTAAAAATTGTCGATGGCAATTCAACGGTTCAAGCCGACTACCTGCTTTCGGACACACGGATGCAGATCAGACTTGACCATTCCCTGCAAGCCCGGGGAGGACAAATAAAAATCAAGATTGAATATTCATTTCAAATAAACGACAAACAGTTTCGGACAGGCCGGGTAACTTCCAAAAGAGGTACCACTTTACGACGTGGCACAATGGTATCCGCGAATGTGTGTATATGATGATTTGCGGGGTTGGAACACCTTGCCCTACCTTGGTCACGGTGAGTTTTACTGCGAATACGGAGACTTCAATTATGAAATAACTGTTCCCTGGAATATGATTGTTGCCGGTTCGGGCGAGCTGGTTAACCAGGAAGAGGTGCTGACAAAAAATGAAATTTCAAGATTAAAACAGGCAGCTACAAGCGATAAAACACTGTACATTATCCGACCTGAAGAAGTAGGGACATTATCGAGCCGGCCGGTACAAAACGGAATGCTGACATGGCAATTCAAAATGGAAAACAGCAGGGATGTATCGTGGGCTGCATCGAAAGCTTATATTTGGGATGCTGCACGAATAAATCTTCCTGAGGGAAAATCAGCATTATCCATGTCGGTTTATCCTATTGAGAGTAGTGGCGACACCTTGTGGAACCGGTCAACTGAATATGTAAAATATTCTGTTGAGTATTTCTCAAAAGAATGGTATCCCATACCCCTACCCTGTTGCCTTCAATGTTGCCGGGTCTGTAGGGGGAATGGAATATCCAGGTCTGAGCTTAGTCTCCTGGAAAGCCCGGAACGCACATACATTATACCTTATTTCAGCGCACGAAATGGGTCACAACTGGTTCCCAATGATCGTTGGGTCAGATGAAAGACGCTTCCCATTTATGGACGAGGGTTTTAACACCTTTATCGATATTTATGCACAGGACAATTTCAATAAGGGAGAATTCGGGCATAAAAGAGATGGTGAATACGATCCACAGGGTAAAAATCCTGCCCGTGATCTGGTCCCTTATCTGGTCAGTGCGAAAGCAAGCAGCATCATGAACTTGGCCGACATCCAGGGAGAAGATGATCATACATTAAGTTATTACAAAACTGCTCTTGGGCTGGTTATCGCCCGGGAATATATAGTTGGTGAGGAACGATTCGATTATGCTTTTCGTGAATATATTAAACAATGGGCTTTCAAACACCCAACTCCTACCGACTTTTTCAGGTTAATGAACAATGCAACAGGAGAAGATCTCAACTGGTTCTGGAACGAATGGTATTACCAGACCTGGACATTGGATCAGGGCATTAAGAGTGTAAGTTACGTGGATAATGATCCGGAAAAAGGAGCACAAATAGAGCTTGTCAATCTTCAAAAGATGGCGATGCCTGTCAAATTGCGGATTACAGAAACAAACGGTACTGTGAGCGAGGTAAACCTTCCGGTTGAAATATGGCTATCGGGAGGCAGCTACATTTACACCTATCACTCCACCAGCCAATTACGTTCCGTTGTGGTTGATCCCGACTGGCAGCTTCCCGATGTGAACCCTCAAAACAACAGCTGGTCAAAGTAATATTGAGCGATTACCTGACAACCTTGTTTTGATACAGGTGACATCAAGCCTGGTCCCTTTCTGTCAATATTCATTTCAGAGAACATCATTATGTGACAGGTGGTACTTAAACTGGAATGTATAATTGATACAGTTTTAAAAAAACTAAAAAGACATGGAAGATTAATCAGATAATAATATTTATCTTAGTTAGACACAGGCGAATTGAAGACTCTTTAACTATAAAACTAAACCGATAAAATGACAAAATACTCTAATTGCCAATGCCTAAATCAAAAGTGTCCGCCTCTCTGGCAATTGACCCACCGCTTCCACGCACCTGCTTCTTATTACCAATACACCTATGATTAACAAATTAATAATGAAAACTATTGTATTATTCTCAATTATTTCGTTGCTAAACATGAGATGCGATAGAGACTTCTCTGACTATTAACACTATAATCCACCAGTAATGATTAACGATGGTCTGCAAGCAGGCAAATTAGATCAGGTTGGAATGGATTCAACAATGATAGCCAGGGCAATTGGACGCATCTTTGCAAATAAATATGGCAGAGAATTTTTGTTATGAAGAAATCAAATATAAATAATTTCTGTTGTTAGCATGGACAATCAAGGTCATAGTTCCAGTTCCAGTCCCCGTTTCCATTGCGGGGTGTTAGCACAAATAGGTATTTATTAACCAGGCATATTCAATTCGTTTTGATAGCACGAGAGCAATTACGACGACCTTTTTAAAATTTTGTCTAAATTACAATTCAGAAGCTATATTTGAGAATTGTCAAATTATACTTAACAAGACTAATGGATAAGCTTTTATCAATTAACACATTAGAAGACATTCTGCCAGAATATCGTCATACTCCAATTGGATTGCTGCTGGAGTTTCATAACCTAAACCGGCAACCCGAGAGTTTTGATAAAGCTCAGCTGCTCGTCGGGATGTGTATGGATAACCGCAAACACCTCCACATTCCGGATAACTTTGCATTTATCATTCGTTCTGGCGGGGCTAATTTAAGGTACAGTGAGTTTAAAGTTTCGTATGCAATTGCAGTGGGACAAGTCAGTTATATTGCTCTAATAGGGCATAACAACTGCGGAATGGTCAATTTAATTTCACGTCAAAATGAGTTCATAACCGGACTTGTAACACGAGCAGGATGGACCAGGGAGAGAGCAGAAGAACATTTTATGCATTTTGCTCCAATATTTGAAATCGACAACGAGGCAGACTTTATATTAAGCGAGACAAAACGGTTACGATTAAGGTATCCTATGATTATGATAGCTCCTCTGTTTTATAAGGTCGAAGACAATAAACTATATTTTATTGAAGAGAGTTAGAAAAATTATGCATTGAGTCTTATTATCATAGAAACTGGTTATTGATGAAGGAAATATTATTAAAATGAAGCAATATTGAAAAGTACTTAAACTCGAAGACATGACAGATAAAGTGAAACCATTCTACAGTATTCTGATTATAATTGCTTTTTTATCCGTATTTGGGAATCAGTTATCTGCACAGAAGAAATATATCTTATCAACCGGTTTTGGAATACCAGAGTTATTAAATATTGGATTAAGTTACCATTATGATCAGTTTCAGATAGGAATGTCTGTAGGTACAATGCCAGTTCCTGATGAACATATAATTACTGTTGCAGGGGATATTCGTTACCATTTCGGTGGATCATCCGGCTTATCTGACAGGCGTCCATGGTACGGAAGGATTGGATTGAACTATCTTAAAGATGAAACTAAGAATTATATTGATAAATATTCATACCTGAATACCCGGATTGGAAGAGAATTTAATATTACTAACAGGTTTGGAATAGCCATAGATGCTGGCGCTATATTTCAACTAAGTCATAGTAAAATAAGAAAAACCCCATCAAGTGGTTGGGATTTGGATTTGGAATTTCCAGTATTACCAAGCCTGGGAATAGGATTTTATTATTCCTTATAGCAGAATTAGAGGGTAATTATCTCCCATAATCATTTATATTAAAACTAAAGAGAAAATTGTGATATTTGTCTAATAGATTTGATTTTTGGCAGATCTTACTCCACTGAATTTATCTGGTAAATGGATAAGAAAATGGTCAAATGAGGAATATTAAATTACTACTTATCTGCATTACATTCGCTTGCGGATTAATTTTAGCAGGATGTCTGAAAACCGAGGGCAGGCTCGAAATAAAAGGTAAGGTAATTGATGAATACACAAAAATTCAAATTCCCGGGAGACATATAATTGTCAAGGGATTATTAAAAGATGGTAAGCAAACGGTTCCGGTCGAGGCTGGCCAATTCTCTACTGACAGCTCAGGGAATTTCACATATCTATTGAGAAAAGTAAAGGATGCCCGATACTATAATTTTTTTATTGTAGGTGATTCTGACTATTCGTTCAATACAAGGAAATTAGGTCTTTTAGAACTTAAACAAAATGCTAAGTATTTAGTCTTCCATGTAAGCAAATTGACAGATTTAACGATAAAGATTTATGGAAAAAGCAAAACACCGTATTGGGATAATCTGTATCTCAGCTGGGAATCGAATGGGATTGATTTTAGAATACTATATCCCTATAAAATAAATAACTTTGGTAAACCTGATCACTTTGTTGGATTAACATCATATTTAGGATTGGAATGGATATGTGGTAATACGAATGCAACAGTCAAAACCAGGGTTTTTGCAGATAAAATGACCAAAATTCACTGGGAGTTGGTCCTAAACAAAAAGAGAAAGGAAATCACAGACACAATAACATGTAAAAGAGATTTAACAAACATAGTATATTTTACATATTGAAGTAAACATTGGAAGAATATTGATTAAGGAAAAGCTAGAAACCTGATTATCGGGAAAAGGGACATTAACAATATATCCTGGTCACGGAAATGCTTTTCCAGTTGAAATAATAAAAGAACAATTAAATTATCCTGTTAGAAATTAAATTTTTAGAATTATTAAATAATTATGGTTTAACATTAAATTAAATTGCCTCTTATTAAAACAGTTGTCATAATTAAAAATCTCATTATAGCTTTTGAAGCTGAAGCCTGGTAAAATGATTGCACTGAATTCTATATTCATTTATAAACGTGATAAAATTTTAGCATATGAAGATCCATAATACAGACCTAAACCGAAGATCCTTAATCAGGTGGAAAATATATTTTGACAGATCAAGAATGTACATTGGATATATTCAATTCTTCCTTATTGGCATTGTTTTTCTTCAGTCATTCAAGGATCGACAATGGGGTGAGTGGATATTTCAATATGCAATTTTCACTATTCCAATAGCGCTGATACTTTTTGTTCTCCTGTCATTGGTCTTAGGGTACCTGGATTCAAAACTCGGTTTTCGTGAGGAGGAACTACGGAATTTATCCAAATCCAATCCTGTTATGATGGAAATGTTAAAACAACTTCAGGAGATCAAATCAAAACTGGATTCCCAGGAGAAGAAGAATATTTAATCATTTTATATGAAACTCCATAAACTTGGGCTAACAGAAGAGCTTTCAGACAATATTAAAGGACAAAATCTTTCAGATTTTGAAATTGGACGTATTACGCAGGAACACAGGGAAAGATATGTGGTCTCGGATGGGGAGAATGAATATGATGCTGAAATTACCGGGAATCTCAGATTTACTGCAAATTCAAGGACTGACTTCCCTGCAGTTGGGGACTGGGTAGCTATGACTGTCTTTGATTCTGATCAGGCCATTATTCACAAAGTACTTCCAAGAAAATCAGTATTAAAAAGACAGGCAGTTGCGAAACCTGGTGAAGCCCAAATCATAGCTACTAATATTGATGTTGCATTTATTGTACAGGCCATAAACAATAATTTCAATATCAACAGGCTGGAAAGATATCTTGCTATATGTTACTCCGCTAATATTGAACCTGTACTTATAATAAGCAAAATTGACCTGTCTGCTGAAGAAGAGATACAGGCCGCGATCAATATCCTCGACAAAAGAAATAGAAAAGTCAGATACATCATGCTCAGCAACATGACTCTTGAAGGTCATGACCAGGTACTGAATCTTATACAAAAGGGAAAAACTTATTGTGTAGTAGGGTCCTCAGGAGTTGGTAAATCAACCCTGATCAATAACCTGTTAAAAAAGAGCATTTTAAAAACCGGCCATATAAGTGAAAGGACAAACAAAGGAAGGCATATCTCCGATCACCGTGAATTATTTATCCTGGATGATGGTGGTATAATAATCGATACTCCCGGTATGAGAGAATTGGGAATGACTGATGACAGTGAAGGGATCACGACAACATTCCAGGATATTATTGATTTATCATTAAAATGTAAATTTCCTGACTGTAAGCATATTAACGAAGACGGATGCGCCGTAATTGAAGCTTTAGACAATGGATTAATTGACCGGGATTCATATGACAATTACCAGAAAATTCAAAAAGAGCAGGAAAGATATCAAATCTCTGTTGCCGAAAAGAGAAAGAAAGAGAAGGTATTTGGTAAAATGATAAAAAACTATTATAAGGACATCAAAAAGAATAAATAGTAAGCTCCCTTTTACGAGTTAAATATATAAATACATGGAGGGCTTATTTATAATTCAGACAAATGAAAAAAGAAACTGTCAGACTAGACGAAAATCACAAGAGATCTTTATCATCTACATTAATTGTGGTAGAACAATTACTCATTGACATTAAGAACTTCATGTTAAACCCGAATCCAATGTGCTGCACTGAATTTAGAAAAGACATTAACGGCCCAGTTATAGACCACAATCAAAAAGTAATTGAAGAAGCTCTGGAGGAAATCTGTTTTTTAAGAGAAAAGTACAACACTGAGAAAGAAGAAAAGAGTCTTCAACGAATTGTTGATACAAAAAAAACAAAAATATGGGAAACTCTTCATAACTCTAAATCCGTAAGAATAAAAGGATTCGGGGAATTTCCTCAAAAAATGGTCAGGATATATGATAAAGATATTGATGAATTAATGGCAATTACCGAAAAAATAAAAATCATGTGAGCCCAGCAACTCCATTAGTCATATCAGAGAGCAGAATTGATAGATTACATAGAGGTTTATCGCAGGTAAAATGAATTGTCACAATTCAAGGTTGCATTTCCCATGATATTCAAGTTCTTTTATTCAGAAATATGATAGTACGCAAAGTCAAGAATTAGTACATCTTTTCGCTTTGAGTCTGTAGCGGTTCTTTTACGGCTTTTTTGTTAATAATAAAAGACTAATGTTTATGAATTGAAAAAAATGAAGACCTGATTTTGCGCATAAAACATATCTTTGCATTGTATAGTATACAAAAATGCATGAGCATCAAAGTATTTCCCACCATATTTTCAGCAGGTCATGACAGAAGGAATTGGGCTCTTACGAGTTTTAAAAAGGTATTAAAAAGGAATGTATTTTTCTTCTGTCTGATAAGCATTTCTTTCTGTATCAGTAATAAGTCAGCATTTTCACAGTCACATACCAGCAGAAATGATTATACGGGTGACTGGGAAGATCCATTGAGCTGGAACCCGGTATGGCCAATTCCTGTGAAAACCATAAGCGGTTATGACATAACAATTAACGGTTATATTACAGTCAATGGAAATCTCACGTTTTCGGCTTTACCAACTAATTTAATAATTAATGACACTCTTGTCATACAAGGTGATCTGTTTCTGGGTAATAATAATGATTTAACCATAAATGACAATGGGATACTAATAGTCAGAGGCAGTCTCGAAATTTCTAACCAGACTATTATAAATGCGAATGGCTATTTGATAATTTCCGACGACCTTATCAAAAACAGCACTGTAAATCAAGGTTCTATTACGAGTAATGATGACCCGGTAAAAATTTATATCGGTGGCTCAATTTCTTCAGTAGGAATAACAAATAATAACGTCTTTTATCCGGCGATCAACTGCTCGTCACCAGGCACTATACCCTATCCAAACACGAATTGCAGTTACGGAAATCTACTGGATTTAGCTAATGATCCGATATATCCTTTCTATCAACCCACCTGTGTAATAACAACTCCAAATATTACTGCAGATGGTCCGACTACTTTTTGTTCAGGGAACAGTGTAACACTTACATCAAGTCCTGAATCAGGATACCTATGGTCAACAGGTGCTACAACACAGAGTATTTCTGTCGACGCCTCCGGCAGTTATACTGTTATCACTACCAACTCATCAGGATGCCAGAGTACTGAATCGGACGCCATGGTGGTGACTGTTAATGACCTTCCCGTTACACCAACCATTACTGCAGATGGTCCGACTACTTTTTGTTCAGGGAACAGTGTAACACTGACATCAAGTCCTGAATCAGGATACTTATGGTCAACAGGTGCTACAACACAGAGTATTTCTGTCGACGCCTCCGGCACATATACTGTTATCACAACCAACTCGTCAGGATGCCAGAGTACTGAATCGGACGCCATGGTGGTGACTGTTAATGACCTTCCCGTTACACCAACCATTACTGCAGATGGTCCTACCTCTTTTTGTTCAGGGAACAGTGTAACACTGACATCAAGTCCTGAATCAGGATACCTATGGTCAACAGGTGCTACAACACAGAGTATTTCTGTCGACGCCTCCGGCAGCATATACTGTTATCACTACCAACTCGTCAGGATGCCAGAGTACTGAATCGGACGCCATGGTGGTGACTGTTAATGACCTTCCCGTTACACCAACCATTACTGCAGATGGTCCGACCTCTTTTTGTTCAGGGAACAGTGTAACACTGACATCAAGTCCTGAATCAGGATACCTATGGTCAACAGGTGCTACAACACAGAGTATATCTGTCGACGCCTCCGGCACATATACTGTTATCACAACCAACTCGTCAGGATGCCAGAGTACTGAATCGGACGCCATGGTGGTGACTGTTAATGACCTACCGGTCACACCAACCATTACTGCAGAGGGTCCGACATCTTTTTGTTCAGGGAACAGTGTAACACTGACATCAAGTCCTGAATCAGGATACTTATGGTCAACTGGTGCTACAACACAGAGTATTTCTGTCGACGTCTCTGGCAGTTATACTGTTATCACTACCAACTCGTCAGGATGCCAGAGTACTGAATCGGACGCCATGGTGGTGACTGTTAATGACCTACCGGTCACACCAACCATTACTGCAGATGGTCCTACCACGTTTTGTTCAGGGAACAGTGTAACGCTGACATCAAGTCCTGAATCAGGTTACCTATGGTCAACAGGGGAAACTACCCCTGAGATAATTGTTAGTAGTCCCGGGAGTTATACCGTTCAGGTTGTAAATTCCAGCGGATGCCAGAGCCAGGTGTCACAACCAACAATTATATCGTTAAATGCAATACCTGTTGTCAATATTTCAAGTAGCAGCAATTCGATGTGTATAAATGAGCAGAGGACATTATCTGCAAATCCTGCCGGTGGAACATTTATTATAAAAAGTGGACCCGGCACAATAACTGGAAATATCCTTTCTGCAACAGGTCCGGGTACCATCAGTCTTGAGTATAGCTATTCAGATCTATGTACAGGTACTTCAACACAATCAATAATTGTCGATGATTACATTATTGCAAATGCAGGAACTGACCAGGAGTTGACGTATGTCTTTGACACACAAATGGAGGCGGACCCGGCCCAGCCTGGAACAGGTGAATGGTCCCTTGTTTCAGGGTCAGGTAACATCAATGATATTCACTCACCAACAACCACTATTACAGGATTATCTGAAGGGGAAAATATATTTTTATGGAAAGTTATAAATGGTAGCTGTGAGTCATTTGATGAAGTTATAATTAACGTGAAAGACATTGTGACACCGACGGTCATCACTCCAAACAATGACGGATTAAATGATGTTTTGGTCTTTCCCGGTCTGACAGCATTTCCCGGAAGCTCAATCATCATATACAACAGGTGGGGCAGCGAAGTCTACAGGAACACTGATTATTTTAATGACTGGAATGGGAAAGACCATAAGAATCGTGATCTACAGCCAGATACTTATTATTACATTTTGAAAATTTCCAATGGGCGTATTCTGAAGGGCTTTATTGAGATAAGAAGGTAGATAGATGTTTAAAAAGCTTATATATATTATATTGTTACTGGGAATAGGTGTTACTGCTTTTCCTCAATTACAGCCTTTACTTGATCAGTATCTTCTTAACGGTCTGGCAATCAATCCGGCGTATGCCGGAAGTCAGGAGGCACTTAACATTGGACTATATGCAAGAAACCAATGGGTTGGTTTTGAAGGTGCTCCCAAAACATTTACTTTCACCATGCATTCACCGATGAGAGACAATCATGTCAACCTTGGTCTTTTAGTAATGAATGACAAAATAGGTGCCAGAACAGAAACAGGATTTCTATTTAATTATGCATATAGAATTGAGATGGGTACCGGAAAGTTATCATTCGGGCTGGCTGCAGGCCTGACCGGGATCTCAACCAATCGTGACATGTTACGGTACACTGATCCCGGAGACGGATTAATATTAAATCCAGGAGTCAGAGCGCTCCTTCCAGAATTAAGTTTTGGTATATATTACTATTCAGACAAATTCTTTACCGGTCTTTCAACACCTTTTTTTTAAAACATCCTTTAAACGAAATGACAGGCAAATATAAGGTCAGTTTCAACCCGTCAGCTATGAATTACTTGCTCATTGCGGGATATCAGTTCACACTTTCAGATAACTTTCAACTTGTTCCATCAATACTCCTTAAATCAAATCCGGCCACAAATACACAGGTTGATCTGAACTGCAATTTAATCTACAGGGAGAAAGTGTGGATTGGTACCAGTATCAGATCAGATAAAGACCTTACGCTCCTCCTTCAGTACCAGGCCAACAGGCAATTTAAAATAGCTTATTCATACGGGTATGAATTTTCAGAATTAAGTAACTACCAGAAAGGAACGCATGAGATTATGTTATTTTATACTTTCAAATACCTTATTGATGTAAAGAGTCCACGGTATTTTTGACAAACAGCTAATGAAATTATTCAGAATCATAATCCTTATCTATCTCATGACAGGAAACCAGCTCCTTGCACAGGAGCATTATACTGCAGATAAGACAACCTTCAGCTATGATAGATCCGATGAATTTTCGCCAGTAATTATTGGAAACAGGATCGTTTTCTGTTCAAACCGGCATGATGAGCTGTTTATAACGCATATCACCAGAGAGAGCAAAGGCCTTTTTAAAATTTTCGCTGTTTCGATAGATGACACTACATATAAGTCTAAACCTGTAATATTCAGCAATAACCTTAATACCCCCTTTAATGACGGACCAATAACATTTGACAGATCAGGGACCCGGGCTATATATTCCAGGAATATTGAGACCAGCACTAAAAGGAAAATTCGCATTGATAAAAACGATAACCTGGGATTGTTTTCTGCAGAACTGGTCAATGGTGAATGGACAAATATTAAACCCTTTCAATATAATAATGCCTCCTTTTCCAACACAACTCCTTTTTTAACTTCTGATGGCATGTATCTCTACTTTGCATCTGACAGACCTGGCGGATACGGTGGTGTTGACCTATATCGCTGTACATACCTCGACAGTACCTGGAGCGAACCTGAAAACCTCGGAAAGGTGATAAATACAAACGGCAATGAAGCCTACCCTTTCGTTAATTTGTCCGGTGAATTGTTTTTTGCTTCTGATGGACATCCTGGACTGGGGAAAAAAGATCTTTTTATGAGTACAGAAAGTGCTGACGGATGGAACATCCCCTTACATCTCAGTCAACCAATCAATTCACAGGCGGATGACTTTGGACTGATAACCGACAGCATTTTCACAACTGGATATTTCTCATCTGACAGGAATGGATCTGATGATATCTTTAAATTTGAAACCAATATACCCCAGTTATATAATTGCGACACTTTAAAGGCGAATAATTACTGTTTCCAGTTCTGGGATAATAAATATCCAGGCATAGACTCCCTGCCGGTTGAATATGAATGGCAATTCAGTGACAGTACTCTTATCCAGGGAATATCCGTTGAACATTGTTTCCCCGGTGCTGGATTGTACTGGGCTTTACTTAAGATTACCGACACTACTACGGGCAATACCTTCATCACAATGGATTCAATTAAATTTGAGATTAAGGATTTCGAGCAACCTTATATTACTTCAAAAGACACTTCTGAGGTCTCGGAGGAGACCATGTTCAGTGGATTAGAATCTAATCTGCCTGGTGTTAATATTGAAGAATATATATGGGATTTCGGCGATGGAGAATTTATGACCGGTCCTGAAGTCTCTCATATCTTTAAAAAAGAAGGAATTTTTGATGTCAGGCTTGGAGTTAAAGGCGAAAGTAAGGACGATAATACCAGCAAAATTTATTGTATCATGAAGCCGTTATGGGTTACTTCTGCCAAAAAAGATCCTTAAAAATATAAGATATTACAGCTATTAGTAATTATAAGCATAAATTTGAATAAAATTTAAGTCCCTGGTACCAATGAATCTTTGCTGGCTTATTAACAAAATTCCCAAATGAAAAGGAAAAATATCTTTAAAATATTTCTTTTATTAATGGGATGTTCATTTTATCTAGCCGGTCATTCCCAACCGGTTCCTGCTAAAGATGAAAACATACCATACCTTGTTACTTTTGGAGGTAATTCTGACAGGTCCTGGGGTGATTTTGACTTCTGCCAGATTTTCTTTTTCAAGATACCTTTTTCATCTAAAGAGCCTTTTTATATCAGAGTTTTTGATCCTGATACCGGAGGTGCACTGGATGAGCAGAAAGGTGAATTCAATACTGCAACACGGTTTTCAATTTACGGGGGGAAAGGTACATGGAGTGAAAAAGATGCACGCTCAGTCCATCCCTCTGGCAATTTTGATAGTGGAAATTTACTGGATACAAAATCATTTAGTAACGAAAAATTGTACGACCAGAAGTGGTACACATTTGGTCCATTCAATCCACTGGAAGGCGAATCAACCGAAGAACTGAACGGATATATTTTTAAGATAATTGCTAAAGGATTATCCGGCGATGATGGCAATCTATACCGATTCTTCCTGAGTACTGATAGCAAGGAGAACAGACCAGTCGAAGGAGGTAACAGTTTTACTTATGAATATACTTTCAGACTTTCTGACAACCAAAACGAAGTGTCACAAATTTATCCCTATATTGACGACAAGGTAACCTCCGTAAAAATAGAGAATTACGATTGGGATAATGATGGCTTTATAAGGGTAGTCTCAGTAGCAAAAAGAGGGGACCTTTGTAAAATATCAGGAGATGGCAAGTGGGCATCTTCAGAATTACCAATTATTAGTGAAGAGAGAAATACATCCCTTGAGATACAGTTTATTAAGAACAAGACTATGCAGATAAAAAATAACAATGTTGTGGTAATTGTTCAAAACCAGTATGGGGTATCTCTACCTTTTTATGTTATTCCTATTGGAGGCGTACCTGTTTACAAACCTGAATTGCGAATGAAAGCTGTTGAAAAAAAGTAAAATTCTTGCCGGCATGAAAGTCAGACTTCTATTAATACTAATACTCACGCATATTTATGCTTTCCTTGCCGGACAGGATTACTTTTTCACTCAATATGGTCAATCTGAAGGATTAAGTAATTCATTCATCTATTCAATTAACCAGGGAAAAGACGGATATTTATGGATTGGAACAGCCCAGGGACTTTACCAGTATGATGGATTCGAGTTCAGGCATTTTACAGAACAGGACAGTCTGGCTGAAAACTTTATAACTACAATATATAAGGATTTTTCAGGAGGATTATGGGTTGGTCACTTAAAGGGGAGTATAACACATATTGACAATAACCGCTTTACTAAACTTACAGATACTACGTTAACTGGTTCCCCGATAACATCAATTACTGAGTCTGATACGGGGACAATCTGGTTTTCGACTCAGAACGATGGGCTCCTTCTATCCAGGCCAGGCAAACCCTTAACCAGGATATCAACACCTTTGGATAAAGAGCTTATTTTCAAAATAAGGCATATTTCGGGTAATTTATTTGTTGCAGGCACCCAGGAGAATCTTTATCTCCTTGAATATCATCAGGATTCATCATATATGTCAGAAAAGGTGAGAATAGTGGATTTTCCTACATCAAAGGTTGTTGAGATAATTAAAATAAAAGAGGGTAAGTATTTTATCATTTCTAAGGACAAAGGAATCTTCTCCCTTCTTATCGACAAAACTAATTTAGAATGTCATCTTACCAGGATAAATCCCGACATTAAGGGTGAAAATGACAATATCCAGGGAGCCGCATTAATAAGGATGAACGAGTTGTGGATCAATACGGCTATGAGTGGCATCATAAGGTACCGGACAGATAGTGAATCAGGTAAATTAATTCTCGATGGTTACATAAATTCAGATACAGGATTAGAATCCAATGAAGTTAAATGTATTTTTGAAGACCGTGAAGGCAACATCTGGCTTGGATTGTATGGTGGAGGATTACTCAGGATGGTTGATGATAATATTAAATTTCTTTCATATGCCAACATAACAGGATCTGATCACATTTATTCCTTATCTGCAGATAGCAGTCATATCTGGTTTGCAAGTGATAATCTCATTGCTTCTGTGATACCCGGGAGCGGCAAGATAGATAAAGTGTATCCTTTCCCAGGCCACTTATCAGATTCACAGATTAATTCCATCTATTGTTCCGGGAATGGTCTTGTTTACCTGGGCTTTGAAAAAGCTGGTCTTTATTCATTTAATCCTTCCGAAAGGAAATTTAAAAAAATATTTTTATCCCCGGATGCTCTTAGAAATTCTATCAATCATATTACCGGGAACGGTAATACTTTATGGATTAGCACAAAGAAAGGAGCATTAAAATTAAGTATTGATACAGGCACCCTCAAGTGGTTCAGTATGAGTAATGGCTTGCCAAATAATAATATACAGGATCTCTTTATTGATTCAACAGGCAGGGTTTTGGTAGGCACCACTTGCAATATTATCCTCGGCATCAATACTGAAGACAGTATCACCAGTTTAAATAATACCAGCTCATTTGGGCCAAATAAAATAATGTCTTTTGCAGAAGATAATAATGGCTCATTATGGATTGCCACATATGGGAATGGTGTCTTCAAATTCAGATCTGACGGGAACCTGAATTATACTTTTTCTTCAGGCTTGCTTGCAGATTACTGTTACAGTATTGTGTTTGATAATAAGCACAGAATTTTGGTGGGTCACAGGGGCGGCTTTTCCCAGATAGACACTAAATCAGGAAAAATAAGAAATTACATTTTCAATGAGGGAATTAGAAGCACTTCTGACTTTTATCCTAATGCAGTTTTTACAGACAGTAAAAACAACATATGGTTCGGGACATCCGAAGGAATAGTGGAACTATTATCTCAATCAGGAAATGATAATAGAATAAAACCACCCATACTCCATATTGATGCGGTTTATGTCAATAAAGTTAAAATCAACATTCAAGAGATTATTAAACTTAAGCCCGGAAATTATGAGATTAGAATTGAATATACAGGTATTAATCTAAAAGATCCGGAAGGTGTAACCTATCAGACTATGTTAGGGGGCTACAGCTCAGGCTGGTCGGATATTTCGACCCGCAGGACAATAGTTTATGAAAATGTTAGACACGGACAATATGAATTTAAATTAAAAGCTTTTGGTGAGGATGACGTTCCTGTACCTGAACCCCTGACATTTAAAATACAGGTTAAAAAACCAATATATCTTTCTGTCTGGTTTTATATCGCAATTGTTGCATTAGCAGGATTCTCTCTTTACCAGTTTATCAGGATAAGAGAAAAAACCTTGAGAGCCATTCAGGAAAAGCTCCTGAAGAATCTTGATGAGAAAACCAAGGAGATTATTGTTAAAGAAGAAATAATCAAGGAGCGAAATAAAACTGAAAAGATACTCATCGCAGCTAAAGAGAGGGCTGAGCTATCGGATAGACTTAAGAGCTCATTTCTTGCAAATATGTCTCACGAGATAAGGACCCCGATGAATGCAATCGTAGGATTATCGGAACTTCTCAGGGACAAGGGCTATTCCGAGGAACAGAGAACTGAATTTATGGATCTAATTGTATCAAACTCAACAAGCCTTCTTGGATTAATTGATGATATACTGGATATCTCAAAGATCGAATCCAACCAGTTAGATATCTATCAAAAGGAATGCAAGGTATATCCTCTTATAAACGAACTCTATCTTCATTATTCCAAAGAGCTAAAATCTTCAGAAAAAGCCGAACTTGATTTTCGTATTGCTATGGAAGCCAGGTATTATGATCTGACTATAATAACGGATGAAAAAAGGCTTAAACAGGTTCTGGGCAAACTGCTTGATAATGCAATAAAATTTACTGATTCAGGATCTATAGTACTGGGGGCCTATCCTGAAGCAGACAGGATCATTTTCTTTGTTGAAGATACAGGAATCGGCTTATCTGAAGATGAGAAAAAAATAATTTTCGACTTATTCAGGAAAGTGGAAGATAATAAATTGAGGTTATACAGAGGTACAGGTTTGGGTTTAGCCCTCTCCCAGAATCTAATCAGGCTTATGGGGGGAGAGATTTCCGTAGAATCAGAAGTCAATAAAGGGTCACGGTTTTATTTCTCACTTCCTCTGACACTTAAAGATAAATAATTCGAAGTGTATTATAGTCAAATTACTACTTCAAATCTAATGACTGCATTTGCCCGGTATCAGTGAACATTTTGGTAACTTAATTTATTTTAAGTTTAATATTGTATAGTGAAAAAAAACCGGCTGACATGAAAAAGACGATCATTTTACTGTTTTTAATTGTTTTCTCCTCCATTTTAAATGCCCAGAGGATCGATTCATTGCGAATCCATTCCGAGGTTATGGGACAAGACCGGAAGATGCTTATATATACACCGTGGGAATATAATCATAAACCAGGCTCTAAGATGGAAGTGATCTATGTTTTTGATTCCCAGGCAAGACAATATTTCGACTGTGTTCATTCCACATTGGCCTTCCTTAATAATTCCGAGTTTCCTATGATCGTGGTTGGCATTGTTTCAGAGGAAAGGAACAAAGACTTCCTCCCAAAGAATGAATTTCCGGAAACATATAAACACTATGAAGGCTACCTGGGTAATGCAGATAAATTTCTTAAATTTCTCAGTACCGAACTAATTCCCTACATTGATTCTACATACAGGACACTTCCAAAAAGAGTCGCTGTTGGGCATTCTAACGGTGCTACATTTCTCATGTATTGCTTAACCCAAGAACCCGATCTCTTTGATGCTTTTATTGCAATATCACCAAACTGGGCTTACGACAGGGATCAGCCGGTCAGACGCCTGGAGAACTTTGATGTCTCCAGGATACAATCTCCAAAGTACATATATATGTGCAACTCCAATGAGGGAAATATCTGGAAAGACTGGTTACCAGCCAGAAAGAAGGCTATTGACCAACTCAATAGGCTAAAAAATAAACATAAAATATATTTCGACAACCAGGATTTTTCCTCATCAGAAAACCACAGTACGGTCTTCCCTATCGGTGTGTTTTACGGGTTAAAAAAATATCTTGATTTCCAATACTTTAATGCCGACAACCTGATATCATACTATTCTGAGCTAAATGAAAAGAAGATTCTCTCCTTTACTCCTGATCAGCTTAACCAGATTGCTTATGATTTTTATTTCAGCGGAAGAATAAGCGGTGCAATAAAAGTACTTCTCTGGGCCAATAGCCTTTTCCCTGAGAATCTTAATCTATATGACAGTCTCGGCGAGATGTATGAACATAAAAACGACAAGGTACAGGCAATGAAGTATTACGAGATATATGTAAAAAAACTGGAAGAGAGAAGAAGCTCTTTGTCAGATGAAGCATACAAAATCCTGAAAACGGGTATAACTTCCCGGATTAAAAATCTTGAATCTCATAAATAATTGCATCCTTTTGTAAAAGATTCTTAAGTGAGCATGACTAATCTATCGAAATATAAATACTATTTGTTCATACTGTAAAAAGGAACTGAAAGGCATCATGAATCTATTGGCAAATCAAAACCTGACAATTCCAATGAAAAAGATACAAAATATACTATTTGACCTGGATGGGACATTAACAGACCCTAAAGAAGGTATAATCAACTCGATACTTTTTGCTCTCACCAAACTTGGCATTGAAGAAAACCATATTGAAGAGCTTGATAATTTTATTGGCCCACCGCTCAGAGTTTCATTCTCAACACGATATAATCTCTCAGATAAACAGGCAGACGAAGGTTTGACGTATTACAGGGAGTATTTTTCAAAAAAAGGATTATACGAGAATAAACCCTATCCGGGAATCAGGAAAGTCCTGGAATCATTAGTCAGGGACAAATATCAATTATTTGTGGCCACATCAAAACCTACAGTTTACGCTACCCAAATCCTGGAACATTTTAATCTCCAAAGGTATTTCATAATGATAGCAGGCAGTAACCTGGATAATACCCGAACAGATAAATCCGAGGTTATTGCATACCTGCTTAAAACACAAAAACTGGAAGCTAAAGAATCAGTAATGATCGGCGACAGGAAACATGATATCAGAGGTGCAAGGAATAATTCTATGATGTCGATAGGAGTCACATACGGATATGGTTCACTTCAGGAGCTCGAGGAAGAAAAACCAGAATTCATTGTTAATGACTGTGCAGAACTGGAATCTGTTTTTATTATCAATCCATAAAGGGTTCAGCATGTTAAACCGCAGATATTATTTCCTGAAAACTAAAGAGGCTGTCTTAAAAGTTATTTTTAACCACAAAGTCCGCCCGGCTGAAATGCCATTATGGAATTGTTTATACTGTATACCGGTCGGACGGGGACGCAAAGCAGGCACAAAGTACACAAAGGCAATAACTTAACGTTCAGTCTTTTGCGAACTTTGCGTAGATGCTTAGCGAACTTAGCGGTTAATGTATTTCATCTTTTGAGACAGCCTCTTTTTGTGATTCCGGAGCGACTCGAACGCTCGACCCACAGCTTAGAAGGCTGTTGCTCTATCCAACTGAGCTACGGAACCGATTTATGGCTGCAAAAATACATCTTTTTTCAATTTTTACAACCTCAATTGAACATGAGAAAATCTGGCATTGAGATAAAAACCACATAATAATCCTGCATCATTGATACAAACAGGTATCTATTAAGCTGATTTCAGATAATTTACAAGGCCTTTGTTGTCAATTATCTCCTGCAGTTTTGCCGGGAAGAGGCTCAAAATGAAACTCGCCTTTACCAATCCGAATCAGTCCGCTTTGCGGATCAAGATTCACAGGGTCACCGCTTTATAAGCTTCAACCGCCTCTCTGCTGACAATTAACAATAATCCCTGGTTGATGGATGAACGGTAAAATATCCTGTTTACCGATTTTACAAGGATTGCCTTGATTCCCGCATACAGCCAGGCCCACGGAAGGATGTTCCCGTGAACTTCCACAACCAAAGTTATCCCCGGCGATTATTATATCACCACTTTTTACATTCATGCTAAAGCCTGGATCGAAGTCGGCCATTAAAAGAGGGACAATAGACTTTGGATCCGTGCTCAACACGTTATAGGTATGTTTACCGGCAAACATCTGATCTGTGTTAAGATTATCCACATCGGAATAATTCCATACTGAACCGTATTTTCTGTTTTCACCTGACGGTATCACGAATGTCTTACTTTGTCTTGCCGCAAAAGGATACTTTTCATTTCCGGCTTTCATTCGCGGGTCAGTAATAACTCCTTTTAAAGAGGAGACTGCAACTGTAGCAGGAGAAGCCAGATATATACTTGCTTCTTTGTTGCCCATCCTACCTAAAAAATTGCGATTAGCGGTAGAGATGACCGTATGTCCATCCGCTGGGATACCTTGTCCGGTTCCCAGGCAGGCGCCGCAAGATGGAGGGAGAACATTAGCGCCAGCTTTAACAAAAATTGAGATCAGTCCTTCATCAATTGCCCGAAGGAATACCTTCCTGGAAGCAGGAATGATGTTTAGTTGAAAGTCCTTCTTTAATGACAGCCCCTTGAGTATTTCAGCGGCCACCCGCAAATCCTCAATCCGTCCGTTTGTACATGTTCCAATTAATCCTTCATTAACAATTGTTCCCGATACTTCAGCCACTGCCTTTACATTATCCACATTATGCGGTGCAGCAGACAACAGGAAACACCGAATCAGGTCAAATTAATTTCATTAAAATACTCTGCCCCTTCATCAGCCCATACCCCTTTGAATTCTTCTCCAATGAAGCCTGCTCAAAACAGGGTCATAAGGGAATACTGCATTTTTTGCGCCCATCTCCGAAGCCATATTTGCCAGGGTCATCCTGTCAGAAACACTTAGGTTAGCCACCCCGTCTCCATGATATTCGATCGACATATAATTGGCTCCGTCGGAACCCATAAATCCGATAATCCAAAGTGCCAGATCTTTAGCTGATACATTTTCCCCCAGTTTACCTGAAAGGGTGATCTTTATTGATTCCGGCACTCGGAACCAGGTCTCACCTTTCTTCCAAATTCCGGCTGCCTCTGTTCTGTCAATCCCTGCAGCCAATGCATTAAAAGCGCCAGCAGTACAGGTGTGGCTGTCGCTCCCGACAACAAGCATACCGGGTCTTGCATGATATGACATTACCTGGTGACAAATACCTTTACCGGCATCATAAAATTTATTTATTCCCTGTTGTGTGACGATATTCCTGATATCCCTGTATTGTGTTGCCATCCCGGAGTTAGCAGGAGGAGCATTGTGGTCAAGAACTACAAGCATCTGATCAGCATCTGCGACCCTGGTCCCTCCCATCCGCTGAAATGTCTTAAAAATACTCAGGGTATTGTCATGAGTAAGTATAATATCAGGTTTGGCAAAGACAATAGAACCTGCTCTGGCATTGAATATCTTTTCTGCAAATGTTAGTGGTTTCATAGCTGGTTCATTTTAAAATACAAAATTATATAATTTTCAGTGCAAGGGTTAAGAAGCTCTATTGCAAAGAGAACATGGATACGTAGAACAGAATATTGAATGAGTAAAGCAATACGACATTATCTAACCTGCAGCAGTCCCCCTCTCTCATAGATATTATACTGAACCTTTGAAAACGGCTCAGCATTAATGATTTTTTCTGAGCTCAGATTTTCAATTTCACCTGATTCCAGGTTCACTTTAATCTCATCTCCTGTCCTGATTTCATTCTTTCCAGGGTCCTTGCAAGTTAAAATAGGAAAAGCTGCATTAATTGCATTCCTTTCATATATTGCTCCGAATGATTCAGCTATTATTGCCTGAATCCCCAGAGATGAAAAACAATCAACTGCCTGTTGCCGTGAACTTCCGCATCCAAAGTTTTTTCCAGTCACAATAATATCCCCTGGTTTAACATTCCCTGAAAAATCCTCATATCCTTTCAGGTTATCAAAAGTATATTGTGCCATTTCCTTTTTGTCAGTGATAGCCAGGTACCTGTTATGAAAAATCATGTCAGTATCAATGTTATCACGGTCAATTACCCATACTCTTCCGGATAAGACCGATTGTCTGTCATGTATATCCCCTCCACCTTCATGTTTGTTAGTTACTATCCTGGTAATCCTGCCTGGTTCAAATTTTAATGGTTCATCAGGTATATTACCAGAAGTTGTAATAAATCCTGCAACAGCTGAAGCAGCAACAGTTTCTGGTGATGCCAGGTAGACTTGTCCTTTTCCCTGTTTTCCGGGAAAATTCCTGTTGCCAGTACTTAATGTAACCTCTCCCTGCCCGTTCTGCCCTACCTGGCCGGCAGCACAACCAGCACATCCGGCGTTGGAGACAAGTGCGCCGGCATGTTTGAATATATCAATCAATCCCTCATTCAGGCATTGGATCCATATATCATCAGTTGCCGGTACAATTTTAAGGACGACACCGGGTGCCACTTTCCGGTTCTTAAGAATGGACGCGGCAGATCTCATGTCTTCTATCCTGCCATTTGTACAACTTCCAATAAAAGCCGAGTCAATTTTCACCCCGGTTACCTTTGAAACATTCACAGTATCATGGGGTTCACCGGGACGTGCCACCATTGGTTCGAATCCGGATACATCAATATCGAAAGTCTTCTCATATGCTGCATCCTTATCTGCAAAAACAGGAATGAATCCGCGCATTGAATGTTTTGAACAAAAATCAATTATTTCTTTTGAAGGAGGGAATAGGATAATTATCGCCCCCATTTCCGTAGCCATTGATGCTATTGTGATTCTCTCATCAATGGTGAGGTTATCAGTAACAGATCCGTAAATTTCAATTGAATACCCAAGCAAGGTATTTGCTCCAAATATTTTAAGCAAATTGAGTACAATATCTTTTGATCTTACGTTTTCAGGAAGATTGCCTTCAAGGTTTATGCGAACAGATGGAGGAATTTTAAACCATATCCTTCCTGTATTCCAGGCAGCAGCTATATCCATATCTCCCATTCCCTGACCAAAAGCGCCAACTGCCCCGAGAATATTCGCATGAGAATCGGTAGACACGGCAGTTGATCCGGGTCCGACATATCCTTTCTCAATGAGAATATGAGTACCTATCCCGGCATTAATATCATACACCTCAATTCCATTCTCCCTGGCAAATAGCCTGCATATATGCTGATTAACAGCATATTTCTGATCTGAGCCCGTAGGATTGCAATCAAATGTAAAAAGAGTCTTTTGTGGATCTTCAACAGTCAATCCAAAATCTCTAAGGTTTTTAACAACATTAGCACCGCCAAAATCGCGTGCCACCCTTGCATCAATCTCAATGTCTACTATCTCTCCAGGTTTAACTGGTCCGGAACCGGAATGTGAAGAAATTATTTTTTCCAGCAATGTCATTGCCATACCATAAATATTTAATTAAAAACCAAAAATAAGGAAAAATGTTGTGAGAGACTATATGAACTGAGCTCGGTAATCCCGTGGGTGAGATCCCCTCTGCTTTCCTGAATTGTTTATTGAAATTGGAGATACTTGAGAATCCGCATTCTCTGGCTATATCCTGCACCTGGTATTCTGTTTCCCGAAGCAGGTAACATGCCTTATTGGTTCTTACCTTATTAAGATATTCCACAAAGCCGGCTCCACTGTTTTTTTTAAAAAACCGGCTGAAGGCGATCGGATTCATTTTTGCTATCCTGGCTACCTTAGATAAAGGAACAGGTTTAAAGTAATTTTCCCGGATATAGGAATAGACATCAGTCATTCGCTTATTACCTCGCTCATCATATGTCATTTTATAGTTTTCTGAACAGATAAAAATTTTCTTCTCCGAGGAGATCATCATTTTGAGCGTATTGAAGAAATCAATCATCTTGTCGATACCCTTATCACTAACCATATTTACATGATTCTTTTCCGCCTTCTGTTGCATCATCAAGGGAAAACACAAGGCCCCTTTCAGCATCTTTAAGCAGCTCCTTCAGGCGATCCCATTTCAAACTGCGACAATAGTGCTTCACCAAGCGATGCCAGTTTAAAATGCACCATTATGCCATGTTTCTCAGGAAGTGAATTGTTAACCTTATAATAGTTCCAGCAATGCGGTATGTTACCGGCTATCAAAACCATATCATATTTATCAAAAAGCTCAACACTATCACCAATTATCCGGGTACCATTGCTTTTGAGATTAAGAACTAATTCATACTCGGGATGGAAGTGCCATACACCCCCGGGATCATCAATATAGGTGGCTCTAAATCCACCTCCACTATCAAATTGGATTTTTTCAAGTTCTGCGATCATACCGATAGTTTGATAAATTCAGGTTTCTATCAAATTTAAGCAATATTTTCACAATTTTTGCTAATAACTTTTTACATTTTTTACCTATAATTATTTGATATATTACTTTTTTATGCATAATTTTGTTATCAGCTCATGCTATTGGTATTAAGAGGAGATGAGCAAGGGTAGGGAGTGAAAATCAACAGGATTGTATTGCAGACATTGACTTTCACATCAGGAGCCTGAGGAATAGCGCCAGCTAACCATGGTTCCATCCTTTTATCAGACAGTAGACACGGGAATTATCTCATTAATAAAACCCGCTCCTGATTTTTACTACCACCCTTTCTCCTCTTTTTTTTTGTCCCTGTCCGGCCAACTTCTGGTCAAACACGATATAGAAAAAACATGATATCGTATTGTCTTCAAAAATTAGCTTATCTTTGCACACGTTCAGGCGAGAGGATTCCTGAAATTCATTTGATATAATCCCAGAACAGAATATGAAGACCTATATCAGTAGACGGGAAAAGAATACGCATCTGGTTATTTTGTATGGAGCATGGGGAACGGACGAGAATGTTTTCGCTCCCTTAATTAATGATGAGTTAGATTTCATATTGTTTTATAATTATTCAGCCGATGAACCACTCCTCCTGCCGGAGATGAAGGTGTATGATAAAATAACAATGATTGGCTGGTCGCTCGGAGTCTGGGCTGCCGAATATCTTATGCCAAAAACAGGAATCATTCCTGATGTAACTATAGCTATAAACGGAACTCCGGTACCCGCTGATAATCAATACGGTATTCCACTAAAAATATTTGAAGGCACACTCAACAATATTACCGAACAAAATATTGAAAAATTCTATTTCAGAATGTTTGGCGATAAGGAGACCTATTTAAGGAACATAGAGCGGGTTCCTCATCGTACACTGAAATCTTTGCATGATGAACTCCGCTGGTTGTATAACAGGATAATGGAACAGAAAGAACCGGGATTCAGGTGGGATTATGCAGTAACCAGCGAAGTTGACAGGGTCTTTCCATCAGCTAACCTGGAATCATACTGGAGTCGCGAACAAAACACAAAACATATAATAGTCCCACTTCCTCATTACTTCTTCCATAAATGGGCCTCTTTTACCGATTTTATCAGCTTCGTTGAAACCTTCTATGATAAAAATCCAAGACAGCAAAAAGCACTGTTAAAGCACTTTAAAGATTTTTAATCAGTATATTGGAATCTGATTTGGCTATCATCTTGTCAAACTTATCAAGTATTGATGCTACCTTCTCGTAATCTTTGTTTTTGCTTACCAGCAAATGTTCATTGCCTTTTTTGTCGAGGCGATTAAACACAAAACTAATAGTCATTTTATTTATATCCAGGGAGGGCTGGTAAAGTCTTTGTTTCTGTTCATTTTCATGTATTATAGAAACAAGGTTAGCATCAGTCATTTCCTGTAAAATTTCACGAACAAGCCTTACAGGTATCTTTAAGTTGGCACCTATCGTCTCTGATCCGATTGGTTTTTCTCCCATTGAAAAATTTCTTACAATCAGGTTCAGGATCATTAAACTAAGAAGGCGTTTTTGATGATTACCTATCATAAGTGCCTCTGATTCAAACTCATAACGTGATACATTCTGGTTCGCAAACGAGAGTTCTGCACCAAGCAGAACAACAATCCAGCTACTCTGCAACCATACAATAAACAATGGTATTGCAGCAAAACTGCCATAAATGGCACTTAACTTGGTAATACCAAACTGGAGATCGATATAAAGCCACTGAATAACCTGAAGTATGCTTCCTGCAACGATTCCGGATATAAGTGCCGGTACGAACTTCACCTTGGCGTTCGGCATTATTATGAAAAGCACAGTTAGTGCTATCCAGCTTAAAAGGTAAGGCGCAAACTGTAATAAAAAGCTTATAATAGGTTTAAAAATATCGAGAATCGGCGCTTTTAAAAGATACTCTGAAAATGTCGTACTGATAAATACCGTTATACTCCCTGAGAGAATAATGAAAACTGGTGCAATGAGCATTATAGTAAGATAATCTGTAAATTTCCTGTACCAGGGACGGGATGATTTTATCTGCCATATATGATTGAAGGAGCTTTCGATATGATTAAGAAGTGACATTACTGACCAGAAAAGTATGACCATACCAACACCTGCAATATAACCACCCTTCGTCGCCTCAATAGCGTTTCTGGCATTTTTCAATAACCAATCAAGGACTTCCTGATGGGTCTTAAAATTATCATAGATAAGTTGTTGTAAATTCTGATCGAGGCCAAAACCCTTGGCTATTGCAAAGGCAATTGCGGCAAATGGGATAACTGAAAGAAGAGAGTAAAATGTAAGTGCTGAAGCGCGTAACTGTACCTGGTCATTTGCGAATCCTTTGGCAGCCAGCACAATAATTCGTAACTGCCTGAAAAGAAATACCTTCCATTTTGATATTTCCGACATGGGTGTTCTGCCATATAATTTCATTCAGTCTTTTTATTTTCTCAAGCGTCCAGATTACAGGATTTGACATAGCTATATATTTATTTTATTATCAACTAAATAAACAAACAAAACTACCCGGGATCAAATATACGAAATACCCTAAATAAAAATAATTGCTATTTTCACAGTTTTAATTCATTGCGTATGAAAATTGAAATCCTCGAATTCGTTGAAGGTGCCAGAAACGCACATGGAGTAGCTGTTATCATCGATGTTTTCAGAGCTTTCTCAGTTGGCTGCTATGCTTATGATGCAGGGGCGACAAGGATTATTGCCACCGGCAGCACTGAAGATGCTTTTCTTCTGAAGAAGAAATACAATAACCCTGTTCTTGCCGGTGAAAGGGATGAGAAAAAAATTAATGGTTTTGACTTCGGCAACAGTCCGACTGAGATTATAAAAACCAATCTCACCGGAAAAACCTTCATACATACTACAACTGCGGGTACCCAGGGACTAGTAAACGCAACAAATGCCGATGTCGTTATCACAGGCAGTCTAGTGAACAGTGGTGCCATAGTCAGGTATCTGCGTCATTTAAATCCCGACCTCGTTTCCCTTGTGGCAATGGGATACAGGGCCGAGGCATCAGCTGAAGAGGATCTTTTGTGTGCTGAGTTAATTGCCAAATCTCTTGAAAACAGGCAACTGGATATAACAGCGAGAATAAAAGGACTACAGAAGGGAGCCGGACTGAGGTTTTTCAAGCCGGAAAATATAAATTTCTCACCACCAACCGACTTCTTTCTATGTACGATGGTTAACAGATTCGATTTTATCATGAAAGCAGGGACAAGACCGGACGGAAATATTGATCTAATGAGAGTTGACATTTAGGATCAACGACCCTTTAATATAGCAACATGTTTACGAATGATTGTCGATGAGAATCGGGTCAAAGTTCTTCGCATGCTATAAATATAATAGTAACTGTCAGAATACAGGAAGTATATTCTTTTTTCGATGAATTTCACGAAAGGCACAGAACATACAGATTTTATAGAACCTGAATAAAATAAGTGAAATTTTCTTTGAGTCGAGCCTTATCTCCATACGGTCCCTGTACTTAATAAAAATCCCGGTAAGGATGAAAGTAAGCCGAAAAAATCTGAGCCTGTTATATGTTCTCAGTATTTTAACAGTTTCGGAAAATGTTTTCTTATCTGTGACTTTATCATACAGCACACTAAGATTCTCTATCCCAAGCTTTGTTTTACTCAGGAATTCCTTGTTAGATTCCAGTCCTTCATGAAGAAGCCCGTTATCGACATGAAGAATACCGATACCCGCTTTCTTAAGTTGATACCCCATCAGAGTATCTTCATGACCATATTGCTTAAGCTCCTCATCGAAACGAATCTTAGAGAATACAGATTTTTCAAACACGACATTGAAAGTTGAAAATCCTGAGTGGGGATGTTTATTCCGATCAGAAGCCTTCAACTGCTCCTTGTTTCTTCCGTACTTCCATCGGAGAAGCTTATCCGGATCACCAGGAGGACTTTCATGATATAATATTCCGCCACACAGCACCTTCGCAGACGTCAAAAAGGGAAGCCAATTCTTAAAATATGCCTCAGCTGTGCCTATCATCATAGTGTCAGCATCAATAAAAAGAAGGTGATCACCCTTTGCCTCAAGTGCAAGCCTGTTTCGGATGGCGGCTCTTCCAATGTTTTTCTTTGAAGATATAACCCTTACTCCAGCACCTTCCAGAGAATGATATTTCTCCTTATATTCAGATGAGGATCCATCGTCACCAATCAGTATCTCAATGAACTCAGGCACCTTATCCATGGCGCTCTTCATGCTATGGACCAGTGCAACAATATCATAATTAAAAACAGGAATGAGTAAAGATATCTCCATATTATCTCCAGGGTTATTAAACCAAATGTACAATTTATTTTCTTAATATTTAGTTAACATACTTTGGCAAAGATATTGCAATGGTTATTTTTGCTGATACCTATTATATATTGACAAATTAATGAAGAAATATATTTTTACACTGTTCCTCCTGTTGCCTCTTTATCTTTCTGGCCAGGATCTGGGTGCTTATAAGGTTGATGTAAATATTAATGGCCTGCGCGATTCAACTGTTTATCTTGCTTACCATTTTGGAGATAAACAGTATATAAGTGATACATGCAAATTAGATAACAATGGGCATGGAGTTTTTACTGGAAAATCTTTTCTTCCACAGGGGATCTATATGATTGTATTACCAGGAAGAAAATATTTTGAATTGCTTATGAGCGACGACCAGGACTTTTCAGTCAATTGTGACTATAAGGACTTTACTGGTACATTGAATTTCAGTGGGTCAGATGTGAATTCTGCGTTTATTGATTATCAAAAAAAATGGGTTATTCTTCAGCAAAAGGCTTCGTCCATTGGCAGAAGGCTACAGAAAAACAACCAGAACAGGGATTCTCTCAGGATATTGGGTTCTCTTCAAAAGGAACAGGAAAATAAAATGAAAGTTTACCTTAAAAGTGTTATCAGTGCCAATAAAGGCAACTTACTGGCGGTCCTTGTAAGTGCTCTTCTTCCTGTGGACATTCCCCTTTATAACCCTCCCGCTGTTATTTCAAACCCTGACTCTGCAAGATGGGTATGGAATTATAACTATAATGTAAACCATTATTTTGACAATGTTGATCTCAAGGATGAAAGGCTGCTCAGGACGCCAATACTTTATGGTAAACTGAATACTTTTTTTACCAATGTCCTGATTCAGTCACCCGACACTATTGACAAAGAGATAGACAAACTAATCAAGAAAGTTGAGGGTGACTATAAAATATTTCAATTCGTTTCCGTCTTCCTTTTCAACCATTTCAGGGAGAGCCAGATAATGGGACAGGATGCTGTAATGGTGAAAATTGCAGATGATATTTATCTTTCCGGAAAAGCCGACTGGGTATCAGATGAGTTTAAGAGAGATCTGAAAAAGGAGATTGACCTGATAAGGCCTAACCTGATCGGGAAAAAGGCTGTCAACCTTGTAATGAACTCTTACCGGGGGATATTTGTGTCCCTTGATGATATTCACAAGGATTTTACAATTCTGTATTTCTGGGAACCTGACTGTGGTCACTGCCAGGAAGCCACACCTAAACTAAAAACTTATTATGATAAGCCAAAGGATTATTCCGTGGAGATATTTGCAGTATGTACCACAGATGATAAAGCCAAATGGACAAAATATATAGAGGACAACAAGCTAACCTGGATAAATGGGTGGGATCCTGACAGAAGCTCCCATTTCGATTACTACTATAATGTACAGTCAACTCCGACGATATACATTCTCGACAAGAACAAAAAGATTATTGCTAAAAAGTTACCTGTGGAAGAGATAGGCAGTTTTATTGATAATTACAGGAAGTATTTCAAATAAGATATTTAATATACTTGTTTTAACCTGTTGATTGTCTCATAAATGGTATCAAACTCTTCATAAGCATCTTCAGAAAGAATCAGCCATTTTCCACTCTCACCCGGAGGCAGTTTAATATAAGGGGTAGCCTCCTCATCTGAAATGGCGTAGCCTGCTCTCTTCAGTGCTTTTTCTGTCCAGTATCTTGCTGGCCCGTCACCTTCGACATACACAGATCCTTTTTCGGACCGTCTGATGGAAAAAGTAGCGTCATCAGGATTAAACTGGATCAATGATGACCCGAAAAGCCTTTCAAAAGCTCCATTCATCATGAGATCTTCAGGTGCGCCCTCAATTAGACATCCGTCCATTAACAGCCAAATCTTATCCGATTGGCTTGTCGCCATTTGCAGGTCATGTGTCGAGAAAATTATGGTTTTATTGCTGGTAGTTGACAGACGGTTCATAATATTAAATATTTCATATCGGCTTCCTACATCAAGAAAGGCAGATGGTTCATCCATGATCATGAGATCTGCATCCTGAGCCAGTATCCTGGATATCATTGCCTTTTGCCTCTCTCCGTCAGAAAGCTCAGATAAGTATTTATTCCAGCTGGGTAACATAGAAGTAACCTCTATTGAATCCATTATTATCTTGTGGTCTTCAGGACTTATTTTCCCTATCCAGTTAGTATGAGGAAACCTTCCTAGGGAAACAAGGTCATAAACGGTCATATTGGCTACCTTTACTACTTCCGTTGAGATATATCCGGCAATTTGCGCAAAATCTTTCCTTGAATACTCACTCAATCTCTTGTTGTTATATGAAACATACCCATCAAGAGATGGCTGGAGTCCTGCCAGGGTACGTAAGAGAGTACTTTTCCCAACACCGTTCTGCCCTATCAAAGAAATGATCTCTCCCTTTCCTGCACTTGCGGAAATGTTTTCCATTATTATATTCTTCCCTGACCCTGAATTGTAACCTATCTTCAGCGACCTTATATCCAATACTATATCAACATTCCTTGTCATCAGAAAAGATTTGAATATCTGCGGTTTCTCAGAATGACCCAAATAACTACCGGTATACCTATAAGTGATGTGACCGCGTTAACAGGTAAGATATTCTCCGTACCTGGCAGCTGTGAAATAATATCACTCAACAACATTACAGTACCTCCAGCCAGTATCGTACCGGGTATAAGTATTTTATGATCGGATTTCTTAAATAACATCCTGGTTATATGAGGTACCGCAACTCCTATAAAGCCTATGGGACCACAGAATGCAGTAACACTCCCAGCAAGGATACTTGTACATGCAAAAATAACGATCCTTGCAGTTTTAATATTAAGGCCTATACTTCCTGCATAGTTTTCACCTAACTGAAGTGCATTTAACATCTTAATTGAGACCAAACTAATTATAAGTCCTGCAGAAACTGAAAGCAGCAGAACATTAAGCTGTCCTGAAGTAAGATTGCCAAGGCTTCCCATGGTCCATATTACATAGGCCTTCAGCATTGATTCATTGCTGAAATACTGCATTATAGTAACCAGTGCTGAAATACCACTGGATAGCATAATACCTAAAATGAGTATGGTCATAATGTCCTTGAGCCTTGATGATAAAATCATAACCAGGAGCATAATAATACCAGCACCTGCCCATGAAGCCCCAACAAGTATCCAGTTACCGATGCCACTTATTGATTGTATTGAAAGACTGGATGCAAACCCCAATATTACAAAGGCCACTCCAAGACTGGCTCCGGAACTGATACCCAGGACATATGGCCCTGCCATAGGATTTCTGAATATTGTCTGCATTTGCAGTCCACTAACCGACAGAGCCACCCCAACAGTAAAAGCAGTAATAGCCTTCGGAAGCCTGAATTGAAGGACTATAGTCTCAATCTGTCCTGATGAACGGCTAAATATCGCTTTAAGCACATCCGAAAATGAAATGCTCACCGATCCCCAAAAAATATCAGCAGCAAACAACAATATCATCATCAATATCAATAGTATGAAGATCATCGACGTGCGACTTACGGAGAATCGTGATGCTTGAGATACTATATGTTCCGGTCTGTCCAAATCAAGGTGTTATATTTATATTATACGTAAGAAGATTATTTAAGCCTGGTATAGTAGACAGGTTCATATCCATCGAATAATCCCGGGTGGAGAATACTGGAGATATCCTTGAGGATAACATGAGGATACAGACTTCCTGTTTCCCAGTAATCATTTCCCCCTCCTTTTGATATACGCCTGTTATTGTTATAGATTTTCATATTACTGAAACAGGGCAATTTCTTCAGCCGGGGATCAACAACGGCAATTTCTTCGAGTGATGAGGCAGTACCCGTGTTAAGCCAGTAATCAGCAGACAGAGCCCTGACATAGACATTCTCAATTCCAAAGGGCATTGAAAAGGCCGATTCCGTATTCCTCCACAGATACTCACCTCCGGCATCTGATATGATCCTGCTCATAAATGAATTTCCGGGTGAAATGTACCATGTATCCCTGAAAGGCAGACCAAGGAGTACTTTTGGTTTGTTATGAACATTCTTGCTAATGAATGTTTTCAAGTCATTGTAGTCAATAGATTCTGCATTAAAAATACTGTCTGCCATCTTTTGCCTGTCGTATAAAGCTCCGAATAGCTTAATCCATTCAGCCCTGCCTAAAGGGCTGGTCTCCAGATAATCAGCATTGAAAATGACTTTAACTCCAAGCTCCCTGAGTTTACCAACATAGCCAACTGATTCATTTCCCACTCCATACATCATGACCAGGTCGGGATTGATATTTAGTATCATTTCATTATTAAGTGTGGATTCATATCCTATATCTTTTATTGAATCATTATCTATCCTTCTGAGAATATCAGCAGAATAGATATAGTTTTTGTCAGGTATCCCTTTTATTGAATTTTCCATCCCCAATGCAGAGATCATTGCCAGATGAGTTGTTGACAGACATACAATTTTCCTGACAGGTACAAAAATAACTTCCTCCGAATCAACTCCTTCAGGAATCCTGGTGCCCCTTTTTAAAAGCAGGTATTTAAAATCAATACCTACAGCTCCCTGCCATGGATTCTTTATCCTCACCACAGAAACTGAATCATTTCGTGTTATTGAAAATAACCGGGCAACCGTGACTTCATTAATAGTATCAGCTTTTACATCACTGCTCTGAATATGATTCCTGCCACAACCTGGAAATAATATCAGAGCAAGGAACAGGGTTAATCCTGAAGCATTACAAATAATTCTATTAAAGAATATCTGGATCATAAAGAGGAGCTATAATATAGCAATCTGAAACACATTGCCCCGGGGATTATTCCTGCCGTTGTCTTAGAAACAAAAGTACCGTCATTCTTATAACAAAACAGGTATCCATTTTGCTGATAATCAACCGGATCAGTAATAAACAAATCACTATTGGCAGGATTTACTGCAAGCTTATAAAAATGGGATCCGGATTCGGCTATGAGAATTGAGCCTGGTAATCCCGAAGCATTCACTTCCATATGACGTACACCACCTTCGAGATAGAACAGGTTAAGACCGTAACCATCTATCTGCAGACAGGTAGGTGATGCCTCAATTGTTGGAAACTTAAACTTCTCTTCAACAATACCTGATGATACATCAATCCTGTCAAGCTCAGCAAAATTCTGTCGTTGCCATCCTCCGTTGCATAAGACCCAAAGCTTCTGATACCGGTCAATAACCATACTCTCAGGCTCAGGACCAACACTTATCGAATCAGTTACCTTATCAATAAATACATCAACAACCATTACTTCATGCCCTCCTACCCAATTTGCTATATAGGCCTTGTTACCTGTAATGACTATTGACTCCGAAGATCGTCTTATATCAATATAACCTGATACAGTATTTGTTAAAAGATTAATTATAGTCACAGAATCGGAATAAAGGCTGGTAATATATGCTTTGTTATCATTTACAATTGCCATATTTCGAGGGGAGATAAGACCTGTTATACTAGTTATCTCTTCCATTGTTGATGGATTAACAACTTCTATCTTTCCTGAGTTGTTCACCACAATATATGCCTTATCGCCAACAACATACATTGAGCTGGGCACATCACCCAATGGTCTTGAGTTCACATCGAAAAAAAGGTTATTATAAATCTTTGATGAATCATATGAATAAAAAGATAAGGAACCATTCCCCGAGTTATAGTTTCCCTCGTTTAAAACAAATAGACCACCACCTATCCTGACGTCAGATGGTGGTATTTCGACCGGTTTCTCTGAGCATGAAATTAGCAACAGAACTGATAATATGGCCAAAAATGAATTTTTCATAATTTTAATCATTTGGTAAACTGGATAAGGAATTTAAGGTTATAATATCTCCCCGGCAAAGGATAATACGCTATGGTCTGATAATCGACATCGAACAGGTTTTTTACAGTAAAACCGGTGTCAAGTAACGACACTCTTTATTTTTAGTTTTATTCCGACTGAAACATCATTAATAAAATAGGATGACAGGTATCTGGAATTATCAACTGTAATAAATCTCTTTCCGGTAAAATCTGCTGTCCATGTGGAATAAAGAGATCTATGTATAAGTGTAAATGTTGAATTAGCTTTATTTACAGGAATATATATCAGTTGTTTACCAGTATGGCCTATTATTATAAATGTTTCTTCTATTTGAAGCCCTGGTAAAAGAATAGGCGGTTTTCACTTGAGCGGTTATATTTTCGCCGGTGTAAACAGCACTGATAATATGATTCAAAACCGTAGGACCTGACACTTCTTATATTATCAGCAGTCCAATATGAAAAATCGCCAGGGTGCCATTGTATCATATTATTAATATTGTTTTGAAAAGCAGTAGATCATAATTGCATCCTGAGTCCTGAAAGTTATTTATGCCATGCAATAAGATAATTCATAAATATATGAATATTCATTCTTTAAACCTGTATTACCACCGGGGACCCAGTACAAATCATTCATTCCGGGAATTTTTGAGTTCCTTGAAAAATTTGCTTTTAGAAAATAATCATGCTTTTCATCACTGAGCTTAATTGATCCCGCTCCATTGAAAAATCAGGAATAAGAAGCGAATTATCCGCAATTATCTCACGTATCAAATGATGTGTTTATGCTTCCTGCAAAGTGTTGTTTGAAAAGAGAGCTGATATTGTTGCCTTATTTCTGCTTGCGAGTATGGTCATAATTTGTTGTATTTTAGCCCTGTAGAGAACGTCTTCAATAATCATCTTAAATGAGCTGTCGTAATCGATCTCCCCATGCCGAGCTTCTGAATGTAAATGTTTCAGTAAGGTTTCTTGAATCAATTGAGGCAAGCCTGGTTCACATAGTTTAACCGGTTAACAACCATAGAGAGAGCGAGTTTACCTGATATATTGTTCCCTGATAAATCTATGTCTGCAATGCACGGAGTGATTCATCAAACTGGGTTTCGGTATTATTACCCTGGACAGTCAGCATCGAAGAAGGCAGATTCCTGTTAGCTGACTCGTACCATATTCTGGCGGAAGCAGTACTGTTTTTCCTCCTGAAATAGAGCTCCTGCATAAAATTTCTCCTTGTCACCTGGCTGTTATGCCTTGTCTCCCACTCAGGTATCACTGAATTATAGGAGTTAAGATACCTGTAATTATTTTCAGAAGTAAAGTAAGCGGCTTTAGTAACACTTTGAACTTTGCTGTTTCCGGCTCTTACATTTAAAAGCGCAGAGTAAGTACCGAAGCTGCCTGAGGTAAAGTCTATTGTACTCATTCCGGCTCTATCCCATAAGGGTTTTGTTACCAGGTTGAGAAGTCCGCCAGTAGCACCATTACTGATCAGCATGGAGGCGCCTCCCGGGTACAGGTAAATATCATCTGTCATACCGGCAGCTATCAATGAAAGATCCGACTGTCCAGGCATAGGGTTACCGAGATCTACCCCATTCCACGTCACAAGCGTATGGGCTGCATCTGTGCCGCGCATGGACACACTTGCGGTACCTCCGATACCATAATCTTCGACAGGTATGTTCAGAAGAGCGGGGAGTACTTCTGAAAGTGAAAGGTGAGTATAGTCTCTGAGTGCAGATGAGTCCAGATGCTCCGTGTTGTAACCTGAATACCTGTCAGGCAAAAGTTTACTGTTTATGACCACCTCTGCTATCCTGATAGTATCATTTAATCCCGACTGGCCCGCCATTGAGGAAGTAACAAAACACATCATATATATAAGCCAATACTTCATCCTGAAACGTCCCGTACAGGGGTTATTAATTCAATATTGTTAATGTCCGATCAAAACCTTCAGAATAATAACCGGATATCCAACAGACAACGGGGGAAATAAAGAGAATCAGATTATGATCCGGCGCTTTTCTTCCCGAAAGCCATGAATACCTTCTTTGTCTGGCAGGTCTTCTGACTTATCCCGTTCTGCTGAAGCCTTCCCATAACGTTAACATTTGCTACAGTGGCAGGTATTTCATCAGACACTCATCGTATAAACGATCGGGCATCACAGCAGCGGGGACTGTTGCGGATTCTGACCGCATTCCCTATTAAGCACAATGAAAACATTCATTGCTGCGCCATAACGAACAAAGATAGATTAATTTTATTTACAGGCACAGATCAGCATTATCCAGATATGAACAATTATAAATAATTATTTACAATACAGATCTTAATATGAAGAGAGGGCAGTTCATGGAAAATATCATCCTGATCAATTAGCGTGTTTAAGTATATTTTCTCCAATGCCGATCCTGTAACCTGAAGAAATGTAAATAATATTTCCTTTTGCATCGGCAAGTACGACTACAGGCTTTTGCAAAGGCTCCTGAGAATCCATCTTTACATACTTATTGAATGCTTCCATATGATTGTCTGTACTGAACCGTGCTTTTGCCGGTAATCCCGGAAGAGCCAAGGCGGGAGAATCGTGGCCTGCACTATTTGATGCATCAGTAAGAAAGAGCAGATCCCCTCCCCATTTATCCAATTCCTTGCTGAGTAGCGACATGTCATTCATGATATGTTTCGCAGGTTCGCTTTCAGGATCCAGCCATACGACTACAGTTCCCTTTTTATTTACATCTGCTGACCCTTCAAAGAGAGACAGTAAATTAGTAAGATTTATGGTCCCAAGTGTTCTTTTTTCCGTAGAGTCTTTACGCAGTTCTATATCCAGTGTTTTGTGTTCACCTTCAGAAAGATTAAAGAAAGAGAGATTTGACAGGATCCCTCCATCACTTAACCTGTTACCGGTAACAAGCATGTAGTTTCCCGGTGGCAGGGGAAGCTCATCCCTGAAATCGGTCACTTTTCTGTTATAATCGTATTCAAGAGTATTATAACGCCCATTTTCAAACCTGGCAAGAGTAAAATGGATATAATATTCCGGCACAGGTTTTGTTCAGATGATTGAAACATGATAAATCCTTTATTATCACTTTCAGGATGCTGGCCGGAAAAAAAGACATCATTCCATTCTCCATTTTTAAAGTACTGTGGGACTTTAATACCTGGCTCAAGCCGGGAAGGTATCCCCAGGCTCCTGCAAATTGCCACAAAGCAAATATGCCCGCGATTTTGGATCTGAGATTTTGAGTTCATTAACCCCACTGGGGGTTATAGGTGTACCATAGTAATTTCCTTCATTATCGATATTGATTGTCTTATCATATATACTCAATCACAGTGGAGGGATTCTGAAGCACCATTCTGTAAGTAATTCTGCAGGAAGGTTTGATTTAAAATAATCTCGCCATGCCGCAATAATTTCATTGTCAACCCGTGGATTAAGTACATAATTCAATAAAGAATTTATCTTCACCTTTATCGCTAAAGCGGATTAACACATTAAGAGATGGTCGGAAAGAGTGGTGCCTTTCACATCCCTGAGATCTTTATCAGGAATATTTCCAGCAACGTCCAGACCAAGATCCCTTAAAGAATCAGGAACACCAGACAGGAAAGCTGCTGATTTCCCTATAATTACCCATGCTCCGTTCAATATAGTTTGCTGACTTTACCGGATCAATATCAAGCCTGGCTGCCAGTTCTTTTGCTTCTCCGGGCTTCATCCATGAGTCAATATAATTTTGCCTAATAATATTTTCATTGATTAATTCTTTGTGTATTTTCCTCTGTTAAGTCCGGTGATGGACCGGAAGCGGTGCCCTTATTACTGGAACATCGAGATCCAGATCCATACTATAGCTATCTGTTGCTTTTCTGTTAGCTGTAAGTAATAAGGGTATCAGTTTCAATTACTGAAATTTTTCTAAATCAAAGTCATCACTCTTATATGGCCCATATCAATAGATCACCAAGACCTGTTTCCAGATGACTGATTCCGTTTCCATCGGTAGGTACATCAGCAAGTGGATAAAACTCGGCATAATTATAAAGCTGATATTCAACATGAGCGTTTTCACAGGTACTACTTCCCTGTATCAAGTACTTTAACATAAATAGTATTTGTTAATGGCATACTTGGAGAGATTACTTACATCAGTATAGATTTCTATGTTTAATTATAACATTTTCATTTCCAAGAGGGCTCCAAACGATTTTGTATGAACCATCATCGCCCTTCGGGCCGGTTCGGTAAACCAACCCAGGTCGAGTACGGGTTCAGGTTCACATGCTCCTGTATAATACCATTTTCCATTGTCCCATATTTCAACCCAGGCATGATTATCATCAGTATGAGCCCACCGTGGCGTATAGACCTGCCGGGCAGGTATTCCTGCAGTACGTAGGGCAGCAACCGTAAATGTTGATTCTTCACCGCATCGTACCTCTGTGCTGAAAGAATCGTACTATATCGGAGCGAAGATGTTCTCTCATCAGCAGGCTTGATAAGCAACTTTTTCATGACACCAGTGATTAATTTCAAGCGCGGCTTCCTTTAAATCAATCCCTTTAATCCTGTTCATTATTTCATCATAATATACAATCCTGAACGAATCAAGGTTCTCATTATTTACCCTTACAGGAAGGACATAGTGCAGAAAGATGTCATCAGGAATATCTTTTCCCCAGGTAGTTTCCGCCCTGGTCGAGAGGGCATGTTTTAACATTAGCAAGAAAAAATTCTCCGGAATAATCTGCCAGATCACTAAGAGGCATAAAAGCATAAAGAAATTTCAAAGCTTCCTTTCCTGGTCAGTATTCAGTTTCTGATCAAAACAGTGAACAAATAATGTGTCAGATGAGCAAAAAGTCTTTCTTGCATTAAAAGATTTGTTCAACAATACTCATATAATCCATTGTCTGTTATCAGATGATTATTAGTACAACAGTCAGTTAGTGCCATTATCAGCACTGCTGAAAATAACAGGAAATATTTCATACAGCTAAGATACTAAATTGTTCCGCAGGAATTCCTTACGATCAGTTCAGGTGATAAATTTACCTGGCGTTTGTATTTTCCTTTGCCTGAATTTTTTACTTCAGACCAGATCATATTGACCACTTTTATTGATAATCCTGACAGAGGTTTCCGGAGGCATGTAACAGGGGAAAACATCAGATCAAAACCTGTCCCTTCCTCCATTGAAAGTATTGCGATATCCTGTGGGATTCTAAGCTTCTTTTTTCTCATCAGAGACATTAAAGGGTATACAAGATCAGCATTTATAACCACTATTGCGTCGGCACGGTAAGGGGGTCTGAGGTATTGATCAAACTTACTCGAATCGATCTCATTACCTGCGACGGGTCTATCCACCTCAATTATTACCGGTTTATTGATCTCCTTCTTAGTCTCCATGGCAGAGAGTACATCTTTTAGTACGATAACGTTCTCTCGAAATGTCTTTTTATCGGCAAGAATAATAATATTTTTATAGCCAAGACTTTCTATATGGTTTACCACAAGGCGGGCTCCTGCGGCAGTATCTGTACGAATTGTATTCAGATGTAGTGATTTTACTGATTTTTCGAGGAGGACAAAAGGATAATCAGTGGATTTTAATGTTCTTATTGTACTATCGTCTGCAGCATCCCCACCAAAATCAGTCCGCTATAGAATTTTTTAAAAGCACCTACAAGTCTGTCATATCTCTGGTCATCAGGATCTTTAGTAATTATAGAGAATCCGACACCAATGCTTGAAAAAGCTTTCTGAAGAAATGGAGAGATCTGTACAACAAACGGGTCATTCAGCGAGGGAACAATCATTCCTAAAACTCCGGGTTTTTCTTCCACAGACTGATGTTCATGCTTATCATGCACCTGATCAAAATAACCCATTGACCTGGCCAGAGCAAGCACTTTTTCCTGCGTGTCTTTGCGAATTCCCTGTTGGTCGGCTTTATTATTTAGTACCAGTGAAACCAAAGTTCCTGATACACCAAGCCTGGCGGCTAAGTCTTTGTTTTTAAATTTTTTCCCCATTCCCACAAATTATTGGAAGAACTAAATTTAGCCTCTTTTTCTAAGAGGAGATTATTTTTTTAGAATTTTTAATATTTTTTAACTATTAAAAGAGGTTGTATCAAAAGATGAAATCCAATAAACGCTGAGTTCGCTAAGGATTTACACGAAGATTTCCAAGCACTTCATGTCAAAATATTGCCATGGGTCCATAGTGACTGCTTTGCTTAAGTTGTGGTTAAAAATAACTTCTTGAAACACTCTCTTTTCTCTCTTCCAATAATTTATTTTTTTGGAGGGTTAATACCTCTCTGTTTGGCAGCAGTTTCAAGGCGCTGCTGCCATTTGGATTTTTTCACAGGTTTCTTTTTATTCTCCTCAAGAGTCGCCAGTACGGCATCGGCATTAATAAACCGTTTAGAAAGAAGATTTTGACCGAACGTTATCATGTTAGCAAGAAAATAGTAATATGTTAGTCCGGCTGAGAAATTATTCAGAATAAGCATGAACATAACCGGCATCATGTACATCATCATTTTCATTCCCGGCTGATCAGAGCCTGCCTGAACTCCCTGTCATCTTCATGGTAAGAAGAGTTGATGCCGTCATCAGAAGAGTGAACAGGCTTACATGGTTTCCGTATATAGGGATATTAAACGGAAGCGTCATGATTGAATCATAGGTCGACAGGTCAGTTGCCCAGAGAAAATGCTCCTGCCGCAATTCTATTGAGACCGGGAAGAAACGGAACATAGCGAATAGAATAGGCATCTGTAATAGCATTGGAAGACAACCTCCCATAGGGTTTACCCCGGCCCTCTTATACAGGTCCATTGTAGCCTGCTGCTTTTTCATAGCATCTTCCTTCTTAGGAAATTTTTTTCCCAGTTCCTCAACCATAGGCTTCAGAATCTGCATTTTTGCCTGTGATTGAGTGGATTTAAAGGTTAATGGGAAAAGAGCAAGTTTAATGATTACTGTGAGTATAAGAATGATAAGTCCATAGTTGCTTATATAGTTGTCGAGCCAGTTAAATATTGGGATAATAACAAACCTGCTTATCCAGCCGATTATGTTTTTTCCCAGGAAGATGATCTTCTCCAGCTGAAGGTCTTTACCCTCCTTTCTAAGAACCGTTATTGAGTTTGGCCCATAATAGAGTTTAAGCCCTATTTGAGTGGAGGGTCCAGGTGAATATGGCACCCCAATCTCAGAAGTATAATGCCTGATATATTTTTCAGAAGTAAGTGTTTTGGTTGATTGAATTGTGGCATTCAGAAAATTATCATCTGCAATCAGGATTGATGAAAAAAACTGATCCTGGAAAGCAATCCATCTTAGTTTTGTAGCAATGTCTTTCTCCTCAGTCTCTTTTGACTGCCTGAGACGTAATCCATCGACATCGTCCTGGTAATACTTGAATTTAATTGTTGAATAGTTTTCCTCATTTGTACGCCCCATCTCCTGTTGCGGGATATACATTTTCCAATCAAAGGTGAGGCTGTTCTGGTTTGAGGCAATAATACCATCCATCGATTTGAAGTCGACATTGAGCCTGACCATATATTCATCAGGATCAAGTGTATATTTATATTCAATGTATTTATCCTCGCCCGCCATCAAACGCAGTATAACACTCTGAGGCTGTGAACTGACCACATAACTCTTCTGATCAGTAACAGGCTTAAAATAGAGATTATTGGTCTGTATGGCTTTATTATCAACAGTATAGAAATTAAAACCAAATACAGTCGAATCACCTGAAAACAGAATTAGAGGCAGGGAATCATAAGTCCTGTAGTCTTTTAAGCCTGGCTGAATAGACACGTCCACCCTTCAAGGCAATCTTAAGTACCAGCTTGTTGTTTTCGAGTGTAATGAAATCATTTGTACCCGTCGCATCATCCGAGAACACACCATACTGGCCTGCTTGTGTCGTTGTTTGTTCAGGTCCAGTATTCACTTCATTTTCAGCGCTTACCTGCTCCTGTTTTACAGTATCTTTTTTTGCAATCCCAAGATTTGAAGTATCTTTTTCCTGTTGATCCGGACTTATACCCAGTTTAGTGTTCAGTTCATTTAATTTTGCCAGCACTTCAGGCTGGTTTGGTTTGAACCGAAGGGCATTGATATACTCTGCCCTTGCGCTTTCCAGATCTCCCTTAGCAACATCAGCTTCAGCAACAGCCACAGTCTTCTCAAAATTTTTATTCCTGTTGCTGCTATTATAAATGCTGAACCCAATGAAGATAACAAAGATCAGAATGAGTCCCGTTATTGTATTTTTATCCATTAGCTGTTTATGATTATTTTTTTAGGTAATTATAATTGTCAAGGCTCTATTAATTTTGCTTATTCAATACATGCTTTAACAAAATTAACAAAAAGAGGATGAGGGTTTATCACTGTGCTACTATATTCAGGATGAAACTGAACTCCAATAAACCACTTATGATCAGGTATTTCCATAATCTCAACCAGGTTTGACTCAGGATTAATACCCACAGGGATCATCCCATGCTGTTTAAAGCTGTCAAAATATTTATCATTAAATTCATACCTGTGACGGTGTCGTTCAACTACCTCAGTCTTGCCATATGACTGGTATGCTTTTGAATCCCTGCTTATGATGCACTTATATCCACCCAGACGCATTGTTCCACCTTTGTCGATAATGCTCTTCTGTTCTTCCATTAGATCAATGACAGGGTACTTGGTCTTATGATTTATTTCAGTTGAGTGAGCACCTTCAAGCCCCAGTACGTTTCTTGCAAATTCGATAACTGCACATTGCATCCCAAGGCATATCCCCAGGAAGGGAATATTATTTTCCCTTGCATACCTGGCTGTGAATATCTTACCATCTATACCTCGTGATCCAAAACCCGGGGCCACCAGTATACCATTCAGCCCGGCCAGTTTCGTTTCAACATTTTCTTCAGTTATCTCTTCCGAATGGATATACTCAACATTAACTGAACATTCGTTCATGGCACCGGAATGGATAAATGATTCAGCAATGGATTTATAAGCATCCGGTAGTTCAACATATTTTCCAACAAGTCCGATCTTCACCGAGTGCTTTGGATTTTTCAGCTTCTTCAGAAATTCCCTCCACTCAGTAAGAGAGGGTTCAGTATTAGCAGGCAGAGAAAGTTTCCTGAGGACTGTCTTATCGAGTCCCTGATCAAGGATCATAATTGGGACCTCATATATGGTGGACACATCCACAGATTCAATAACTGCATGTTCTTCAACATTACAAAAAAGCGCGACTTTCCGTTTAATATCCTCATTAAGTGACTTTTCCGATCTTAGCACAAGAACATCGGGTTGAATTCCCGTTTCAAGCAGCTCCTTTACAGAATGTTGTGTTGGTTTGGTTTTTGATTCTCCCGTTGAATAAAGATATGGCACAAGAGTAAGATGAATCACAATGCAGTTCTGAGCTCCAAGTTCCCACTTTAGCTGTCTCACCGATTCAATATACGGCAATGACTCTATATCACCAACAGTCCCGCCAATCTCGGTTATTACTATATCGAATTTATTGCCAGATCCCACAATCTTGATCCGCCTTTTTATTTCATCGGTTATATGTGGTATGACCTGGACCGTTTTTCCTAGATAATCACCCTTCCTCTCTTTATTGATCACAGTCTGATAAATACGTCCTGTGGTAACATTGTTTGCCTGGCTCGTATGTACATTTAAAAACCTCTCATAATGTCCCAGGTCAAGGTCTGTTTCTGCTCCGTCGATCGTGACATAACATTCACCATGTTCATATGGATTGAGAGTGCCAGGATCAACATTTATATAAGGATCCAGTTTTTGGATAGTCACAGAATACCCTCTTGACTGCAATAATTTTGCGAGAGAAGCTGAGATTATTCCTTTACCCAAAGAGGAGGTGACTCCCCCTGTAACAAATACGTATTTAACGTCTGCCAAAGCAAGAAAATTTATAAAGTTTATAATCCGGATTCATATTATTTATTCATCAAGACCTGATTGGTCAATCATCTTGACTTTTTCTTCAAGAGTTTTAATAAGTTTCTTAGCATTTTCAATCTTTTCTTCCACCTCTTTGATCAATGTGTCTGCATTGGATGATTTGGCAAAGAAGCCAATGTTATTTTCCCACAATACGATATCGCTTTCCAGTTGCTTAATTTTGGTGAAGAATTTTTCCCTTTCATTACGTACTTTCCTTGATGCTTTTGGGTTGGTTTTAAGACTATCAAGTTTTGTTTTATATTTAAGAATACTTTTGTCCTCATCACCGATTTTAAGTTTATCAAACTCCTTGTTCAAAACATTTCTATACCTGTTATTGATCTCATCTTTCATATTAAAAGGGACAAAGCCAATATCAGTCCATCTCTTCTGCAGTTCTTTCAATCTATCGAATGCAGCCTGCACATCTGATCCTGGTTCAAATTTCTCAAGTTCCTCAATGATCTCAGTCTTGGCCTTAAGATTATCTTCATAAGAAGTATCGAGTTGTGAAAAAAACTCAGCTTTCCTGTTAAAAAAAGTATCACAGGCTTTCCTGAATCTTTTCCAGCATTTTTCAGATTGTTTTCGAGGCACCGGACCAATTTCTTTCCATTCTTTCTGAAGCCTTATAAGTGCATCCGATGTCGTTTTCCAATCTGTACTATCCTGAAGGGCCTCAGCCTGAAAGCATAATTCAGTTTTAAGCTGAAGGTTATTGAGCTGCAATTCTTTATTATCAGCATAGAAAGCTCTTTTCTTTTCAAAAAAAGTATCACAAGCTTCTCTGAAACGCTGGTATACCCTGTTGTTTTGTTTCTTTGGTGCGAAGCCAATTGTGCGCCATATTTTCTGAAGCTCAACAACCTTTTCTGCCTTTTCATCAAAGTCTCGGAAATTCTTCAATTCAAGCAGGTTTATCGCTTCAACCTCTTCACAAAAGGTCATCTTTGCTTCGAGATTTTTTCTCTGATCATCTTTCTGCTTTTCAAAATATTCGTGATGTCTCTTATTTATTTTTGAAGTAGCTTCTTTGAATCTCTCCCAAATCTCATTCTTGGATTCGGGAGGAACAGGCCCTATTTCTCTCCATTGATTATGAAATTCCTGCAAGGAGCGGAATGCGTTTACCGGGTTTGGTTCGAGAAGGAGCTCCTCTGCTTTTTCACATAGTATTACCTTGGCTTCAAGGTTCTTTTTTAGGTCCAGGTCTCTTAATTCCTTGTTGATCTTTATATAATCATAGAAAATCTCAACGCTATGATGATAATTCTCCCATAAATCCTTGAGTGATGACTGCGGCACAATACCTATCGCATGCCATTCATTTTGCAATGCCCTGAAATCATGAAAAGTCTTGTTAATAGACTCCTCCCTGTTTACAAGATCCTTTATTTCATCAATTATATCATACTTCTTCTTAAGGTTCTCAAATTTTTCGGCTTCCTGAACCTTACTATAATCAGTTCTTCGCTCTTTATATTTTTCAAGCAGATGTTTTACTTTAGCCTCGTCCGGATCGACCCATGCCCTGTATTCCTCTATTTTGCCACCTTCCTGGAGGTATTTGCTTTTCCTTTCATCAGACTCAATCTTCAGCTTCTTGTAAAAAAGAGCTTTAATCCTGTCCACATCATCCTTTATTTCGGCCGGTGGCCTGTTCTCAATCAATAAACCCAGTGTCTCGACAAGATCATGCTTACTAGAACCGGAATAATCAACAGGAGGAAGTTCTGAATCAGCAGCTGTAACAACAGGTTCCTCTGTTCCCTCCTCAGTTTCCTCTTCGTTTCCATCCTCATTCTCAATTTTAGTCTCTGGCTCAGGTTGAGGTTGAGGTTGAGGTTCAGGTTGAGGTTCGTAGGTTGAGGATGCAGGTTGAGGTTGAGGTTGAGGTTGAGGTTGAGGTTGAGGTTGAGGTTGAGGCTCAGGTTGAGGTTGAGGTTGAGGTTGAGGTTGAGGTTGAGGTTGAGGTTGAGGCTGAGGTTGAGGTTGAGGTTGAGGTTGAGGCTCAGGTTGAGGTTGAGGTTGAGGTTGAGGTTCAGGTTGAGGTTGAGGTTCTGGTTCGGGTTTTAATTCGGATCCGGATTCGGACTCAGATACAGGTTCGCCTTCGGGTATTTCTTCCCCTACAGGGGTAACTTCATCTTTCTTAACATCATCAATTTCAACGACTTTGCTCTCAACCTCATTTTTTTCATCATCGTTCAAACTGTCATCTTTTTCAGCGTTTTCCGCTTTTCTGGCGTTCTCAGTTTCAGCAGCTTTGTCATCAGCCCCGAATTGTTCTTTACGAACAGAGTCATCCGGATTTTTATTTGTCATAATCAATCCTTTTAGTATTCAGCTCTTTCTGCAATCCCCTCCATGACAATCTCATGGAAATTTCAGAGTACGAAAATATTGAAATATTTAATAAAACTCAAAGATTTGATATAAATAAATGTGAGAATCAGATAATAAGACTAATAGAAGATAAGACTATATTAGGCTTTCATTCCTCATTTTTTTAGATTTCAGGGTTTAAGTCTTTAGATGTTATTAAGAATAATTTATATTTGAAGATTGCTTTATCAATCTCAGAATAAGTAGGAATTTGTAAAAATATTTTCACATGGATAAAACAAATATCTTCATTTTAGTATTTGCGATAACGATTCTCGCTTTCAGGATTTACCAGAAGTATATTAAAAAAAACAAGGATGCCGGCAAGGCGGGAGAAATGGGATCAAACAGCCAGTATTCTGAAAGCGGGTCGAAAGATGATGAATATGAGCCATATTCAAAAAAATAGGCAAATTTCATCTTTTATTTTTTGATAAAAGGTATCTAAACGGATTGACTATTTTTTTAAGCAGGCGTTGATCGTCGGTTATTATCTCCGCTGTTCCCTGCATATTCTGATTAAAATCGAGTTTAGTTTTATAAAGTGTAGTGAGCCCGTCAGGCAATGTTAATTCAATAATATAAGCATCGCTACTTGGCACCAGGGACTTTGATTTTACAACTCCCCTGACCATCCCGAATTGCAGATATGGATAACCACTCAGTTTAATATTAACCATCTGTCCGGGATTTACTTTGCCTGATCTCTGCATTTTAAGATTTATCCTGCCAATAAAACTGCCAGGTTTCAGAGGAACAATATTAACCACAGGTTCATCTTTCATGACTGACTGGTTGGCGGTCCAGAATTTAGTAAATGTTGCAATACCATCAACCGGAGAGATAAGAAGATAATTATTCTCCCATATATTTAGCTGAGCTTTAAGGTTCAGGAAAGACTCGTTAAGTATCGATACAAGCTTTTCTCTTTCTTCCAGCCTGTTAATAGTATAATCGTGAAGAAGCTGTTGCTTTTCAGTCAATTCAATTGTCTTGGCAGCGTGGTCGAGCCTGACCTGTTGAAGATCTATATTTATCCTGATAAGTGCCTGGTGAGATTCCTCCAACTGGCTCTCAGGGATAACAGTACTGTCATATAAGGATGAATTTCTCTGGAATTTCCTGGCCTCCAGCTTTTGATTTTCTGAATATAGCCTTTCTTTAACAGTTAATCGCGATATATATTCCTTAATAGCTTCTATTTCATTTCTTGTTGATTTAATTTTATTTCCATAAAAATCATTCCTGTCATAATTCTCAAGATCATACCTGTTCTTTAGGAATGCAGCATAAGATGCCTGGAGTTCTCCAAGACGGGCAAACCCGGGTAGCTCATTTATTTCAATAGTTTCAGGATTTGTTATTGTATCCAGTATTGCCTTCAGTCCATCTATCTCCTTCATTGATGCAGTTGTCTCCATTACAGCTAAAAGCTGACCAACTGTTACCTGCTCACGGTCCTTCACATACATAAATTTAATATTCCCTGAGATTTTTGAAACAAGAGTAACGGGTGGGTTAGTTGTTGTTATTTCAACCGGAGCAGAAATAATGTCAGGATACCTGATCAACCATGCAAAAAACAGGAACAGGACAAAAACAGAAAACAGAATTGATGTTCCCCATCTGAGAATCCTTCTTGGGGGATTTCCCATAATCTCCTTTACAGGATCAGAATATATTATTTCAGGTTTTTTTTCTTTCATCACATAAGTCTATGAGCCAAGCTCCAGTTGATTTTTCACTAGATTAAAATAGGCTCCTCTGCTTTCAATCAGTGATTCATGAGTACCTGTTTCAACTACCCTTCCACTATCAAGAACCACAATTTTATCGGCATTTCGAACTGTACTCAAGCGGTGTGCAACTATCATAACTGTTTTACCTTCAAAAAAACCTGAAAGATTCTCAACGATTACCTTTTCATTATTGGCATCAAGAGAATTTGTTGCTTCATCAAAGATGATTATGTCAGGGTTCTTATAAATAACCCGTGCAATCAGTAGTCTCTGTTTCTGCCCTTCACTTAAGCCATGCCCATTTGCTCCTATCCTGGTATTATATCCAAGCGGCAGTGATTCAATAAATACCTTTAATATTTGCTATCTCTGCGGCCTTCAATAATTTTTCTTCATCGATATCTTCTGACCCGGAGCAATATTATATGCGATTGTAGCGGGGAACAGGAACCCGTCCTGCATTACTGCACCCACCTTTTCCCGCCATATTCTCAGACTCAGATTTGCAAGTCGTGTGTCTCCTACCAGTATTTCACCATTAACAGGCTGATAAAAACCCAAGCAGCATTTTCAGCAATGTTGTTTTGCCGCTTCCGCTGGTACCTACTATAGCAGTGATCTTATTTTCTTCAAGAAAGAGGTCAACATCTTTAAGGGCATAAGGTGAACGCGGACCCTCATACTGATAAGAAAGATTATTTATGTAGAGATCCTTTTTTTCAGGGAGCTTTCTAACTTTAATTTCCGGATCCTTTTCTTCCTCGTCCATCTGATGGACCTCAGAGAGTCTCTCGAGACTCATCCTTGCATCCTGTGACATTCTGAAGAATCCGATGATCTGGCTTACAGGCACATTCAGCTGCCCTATAATAAACTGTACTGCAAGCATCATACCCAGGGTTATGCTCCCTTTAAGAACAGCTGTAGCCGCAACCACAGTTATAAGAATATTAGTAACCTCATTTATAAAGGTTGCCCCGGCCGACTGATACTGAATGATACTTAACCCTTTAATTTTCAGACTGAACAGGATAGCCTGTAACTTTTCCCAATCCCACCGCATGCTTAATTCACTCTGGGTCAGCTTGATCTCCTGCATTCCGTTTACAATGTTTATCAGCTTGCTGCCCGATTCAGACATCTGTTTAAATCGCTGATGGTCAAGGCGGGCCCGTGATTTCATAAATAGAGAAACCCATATAATATATAAAACAGAACCTGCCAAAAATATTGCAAGAATCTTGAAGCTGTAGATTGCAAGTACTATGCCGAAGACAACAAGGTTAAAGAAGGAGAATAGAATATTCAGACTGGCTGATGTCAGAAACTCTTCTATCCTGTTATTATCCTCTATCCTTTGCAGGATATCACCTGTAAGCTTGGTGTCAAAGAAAGCAACCGGCAGCGACATAAGCTTCTGAAGAAATCCCGAAATAATTGCAACATTTACCCTCGATCCAATATGGAGCAAAAGCCATCCTCTTATAAATTCAACAGACATTCGTCCGATAACAAGTGCAAGCTGTGCAACAAGGATCAGGTAAATAAACCCTATATCATTATTGTTTATTCCAATGTCAATGATTGATTGTGTGAGAAAAGGGAATATTAACTGAATAACGCTACCAAGGAGAAGTCCCAGTACCAGTTGCAATACATATTTACGATAGAGACGAAAATATTTAAAAAGAAATCTGAATCCCCCTGATGGATCATGTTCGCTTTTATTTTCAAATAGAGCCGGAGTTGGCTCCAGGATCAAAACAAGTCCTGCAGGTTTGCCGTCAGAAAGAGTGGAGGCCCAGTTTAATGTAAATTCTTCCTTATTATAGGTTACAAGTCCTAAAGCGGGGTCTGCAACCCATATTTTATCATTTTTTATCTTGTATACTACAATAAAATGTTTCTGACGCCAATGGACAATGCATGGCAATGGCACACTTTCCTTCAACATCTCATACGGAATCTTAACACCTATAGTCTTAAAACCCAGAGAATCAGCAGCTTCCGAAAGTCCAAGAAAAGAGACACCTTCTCTTGTTATGTAACATCTCTTTCTTAATGTATCCAATGAGAAATTCATTTTGTAAAACCCGGCTACCATCTTCAGGCAGGACGGGCCACAATCCATTGCATCAGGTTGTTTTACAAAAGGAAAAGACATCAGAGACTAATAGAAATTTGATTTTTATAAAAGTAAAGATATTTATATTTTGGTTAAGAAGAATAGAGGCCAGGCACAAAATCGATCATCCATTGAGTCATGTAATGCTTTTAGATAAGGGAAATAGTATATTTGCCCAGTCACAATTCTAAACACAGGAAGTTGTTTAAGAAATATTCGGATATAAGCATCATTGAGGGACTGAAAAAGCAAGACGAAAAAATCCTTAACTGGCTTTATGACAATTATTTACAGCCTGTAAAAAACTACGTACTTAAGAATAGCGGCTCTCATGATGATGTTTCAGATGTCTTTCAGGATTCCATTATTGTCTTATATAAACAGATAACTGAAGATGATCTTACGCTGACAACGGAGCTAAGAGGATATTTTTTTGGCATAGCGAGAAATATCTGGAATGCTCAGTTAAGAAAGAAACCGAAGATCACTGAACTTGAGATTGATATAACCGATGAGGATAATGAGGATAATGAAGATATAGCCAACCCTCTTCTTGAGAAGATTGTAAGCCGGGCATTTGAGAAACTAAAGCCTGATCAGCAACTGATTCTGAACCTCTTCTCTGATGGGTATACATATGAAGAAATTGCCACTGAGATGAATCTTAAAAATGAGGTCTATGCCAGGCGCAAGAAATATCTATCAAAGGAATCATTGTTGGAGAAATTAAAAGAAGATCCAGATTATCAGGAATATCAACGTCTCTTTAGATAGAAAATAATTGCACCAGCCAATATAAGGGCTATAACAGAACCAATAGCAATTCTCAACCTGTTATAATAAAGAGGGGCATTATCCCCGTAAATGATCATAGATGACCAGAAGTAGGGATGAGCCCTGAGCTGATCGGCATTTTTAAGGTAATTAATCCTGGCTTTTCTTAGCGCCTGGCTTTTTGAATATCCCCTTTTCAGATTTTCATAAAACATATCTACAATGATGGTCCCTGACTTATCCTCTATTTCCCACATTGACATTACTACTGACTGGCTCCCTGAATAAATAAATCCCCTGGCAAGACTCAGGATGCCTTCTCCGGTAAATAAAACCCCTGTTCCGGTATTACATGAACTCAAAACCACCATTTTTGCTTTAAGCGGAATTCCATATACTTCATATGTATTAAGGTAACCATCTTCGATAGTATCATTTTCAGGACTGAAAATAAGCTTGGAATACATGGGGGCCCTGTCATTGATAAGAGTGTGCATTGCCAGGTGTATAATGTCATAATTACCTGCTTCAGCTCTGAATGTCGATTCACTTGCATTATTATTTTCATAAAGCTTTCCACCAGTCAGTTTGGAAACAAATTCTGCCTCTTTCCTTGCCCAGGGCAGGTCAGGAAGAATACCACCCTCCTCCTGCCTGTTGTTCATTACCGTCTGGATATGTATTGGTTCAATATAATCGGGAGCAAATGCTATCAGGCTATTTTTCAGTAATGATCTTCTTTTGACCATCTCTTTTATAAAGGTTGCTGAATATGTATAAGAAATATCATAATCATCCATCAGGTAGTGAATAGCATTGTAATAATCCTTTTCTCCGTGGTATGGTGAATCAGGCAAAGCTTCAAACGGTATATAGGAAAGCAGGTTGTCGGGAGAGATGATTATTTTATCCGAAATCAGAAAGGGTCTTACCGGTTCTATAAGAGCCTTATAGAGATTAATACCCTCTACATTGAATTGTCTGAACTTTGCTCCAGCATCTTCATTTGGCAAAGGCATTTCCAGTAACTTCCTGAAATTGGATATACTATTAAAAAAAGAACTGTCCACTCTCCTTGACAGGAGATGTTGTTCTTTTCTATTTGCAACGAAGGTGTAAAGAATTGAGTCCGACAGAACATAATTGATATAATTGGCATTACGCCCAAAAATTTCTGGAATATCCTTCATAGATGCTCCTTTTGTATTATATTTTATCGCATAATAGTCAGGATATTTCTGTTCGAACACTCTTACAAGCGAATCACGTAACCGGAAAGTCTCAATAAGATTGTCATTCCATTTTCTGAGAAGCAACGAATCAGGATTTTCCTTCACGCCTTCGCCATTGATATAAGAATTATATAATGTAATATCTCTTTTCAGCTCCATTTCATAGTCAGCTGTTTTTTGAGGAATATTGAACTGTACTGCTTTTAGTTCACGGGTAGATGTCAACAATCCTGCCACCTTACTCTTTTCTGAATATTCAAAAGCTTTTTCCAGATAGTCAATGTCACCTGTTTGTGAATACAGAAGATTAAAGTCTCTTATCGCATTCAGGTAGAGATCCCGATACTTATTACCCAATAATAAGCGGCTGTCCTCCTCACTTATGTTTATCCTTACTTTTTCAAGGACATTAATTATCAGTTCAGCAGTATTTGCAGCATGTATTAGTATATTCTCATTTGAAGTCTGGCCATAGAGATCCCACAACACTTTATACTTCGTTTTCAGCAATTTTAGTGTATTACCATCAGCATTTAATTTTGCAACAGGGGGATTATCGTATCTGTCGCCAGGCAAGTGTTCCAGTCCTTCAGGAAAAAGCAATGATTGTATAACTTCAATTGCTGAAGCAGATTGCCCTTTCATTGCCAGGGAGAGAGCATACCCTGTATATACTGCCGTTTTAAGGGTATTGTCCTGTCCATGGTCTTTAAGATAACCAATACATTGCTTATAATAGCTCAGTGCAGCATCATTGTTAATATTATATTCCCTCAGGTAATCTGCGTAAAAACTGAGTACAGTAGTATAAGTTCTTGATTGTTGACCTGAATAATTGCCGGCTCTTACCAGAGCATCATGCAGAAGTTTTGCACCTCTTTTTGCGCTTCCTTTATTACCCAGAATAATGGCATAACTATTAACAAGGTTGTATGAAGAAGTTGAGTTACTTGATTTAGCAAGCCGGATGCCTTCTTCATAATATTGATCTGATCTTCGGGTAAGGTGAAGGGCACCATATGATACCGCGAGGTTATTGATGAGATTAATAAAATTATCACCCTCCGACACCTGGTGTTCCCTGTATATTAATTCTGCTTTGTCGAAATATATCTTTGCTTTAGAATAATCTGAAATCCGTGCATATACTGTACCAAAATTACTGTACAGATCAGCGAATTGGCTATAAGAAACTGAATCCGGATAAATTGAAGCAATCTTCAATGTACTATTCAATAATGGTATTGCCTTATCATATTCCTTGAGATTGATTAAAGCTATTATCAGGCTGGAAGAGGTACTTATCACTTTTGGACTGGATTCACCGAATAGCTTTTTCTCCAGGTCAAGCGACCGTATTGTATATTCCGCGTGTCTCTTATAATCACCGGAACGGGAATATGCAATACCGATGTTATAATAAGCGGTGGCAAGCCGGTCATCATATTCATTCAAATCCGCTTTTAGAGCTGTGAAAAGGTTCAGATAGTCAACAGCTTCAGAATAATTATCAACATAAAGAAAATAAATGCCGATATAGTAATATGATTCGGCAAGGAGATGTCTCTCTGTATTGTTTTTGTCAAGTCTACTCAGAATTTTATCAGTTAATATGCCTGCCCTGTCATAATATTTTAAGGAAATAGCCAGTCTCAGCGAATCATTCAACAACCTGACATCTTGAGATGTCATAACACTATCATAGGTTAACGTAATAATATCTGTTTCGCCTGATGTAATGGATGAATCAATACCAAAGTCATCGTTCCTGGCGAATAGGTTCAGGCAACTCGCAAGGATCAGAATAAAGATTAAGGCTCTGCCGGGTGGTCGTTTATTAAACATATTTGATAAAAACTTACCCCAATATGATCGTTCAAAAATAATGAACAAGGGTCAAATATAACAAAACCTGAATAAATTAATCAATATGGGAAAACCAACCGCTTTGTAAGTAGCTGATTTTGTGCATTTAAAAAATAATTTAAAAATAATTCAATTTTTCGTGTCACAAAATGACGTATAACGACATGTAGGGTTGTAATACAAGATTAGAAAACCTAAAAACTAGCTGAGAAATCATCATTATAAAAAGAAAAGACTATGAAAACCCTGAATGTTGACCTGACGAACCTGATTTTTGATGATTTTGCACTTACAACAGAAGAAATGATATGTATCCGTGGAGGTGACGGAGATCCTATTATTAATCCTACGGAACCTCCCATTAGAATATGACAAATGTTTAATAAGAAAAGTGCTATTTTAAAGAAAGATTTTATTTTTTCCCGGTCGGTAATTAGCTTTTATCCTATTATTGACCCATTGAATGCAGATATGCAAGTAAAGGCTTATGAAGAGCCAGTATGCCAGGATCAGGTTGTAGAGGATTAAGATTATGTCGCTTGCGGGCTATTAATACCAGTAAACTTAAACATGAATATTAATTAAACAAATATCCCGATGAAGACAATTGATTTTTCATATTTCATTGAAAGGTACCTTGCTGATGAGATGAGTGAGGCGGAAAAGAACTGGTTTCAGAAAGAACTTGAAGGCAATGAGAGACTAAGGAGAGAGGTTACCTCAGGAAAAAAACAGATAAATTCTCAAAAGAAAGACATTCTTTCATTACGAAACAAACTGTTCGGAAATTGAAAAAGGCCATGAAGCTGCCCATGTAGTCACCAGTGAAGGCAGTGATGAGGTGTTATGTAAATTATGCAGCGGTTATAAGTGTTGCGATTGTTAGGGTTCTTGGTCTTAATGCCTGGGAAAAAGCTCAGTACGGATGCAAATAATGGAAACATATTACAAACCCTATGAACCGGCAATGACCAGAGATCGGCTTAACAACGAGCTGGCAACAGTGATTTCTACCAGGCTCTTGAATTTTACCATACTCACGACTTTACTAATGCAGCTAAATTATTTAAGAAAGTCATTGGTGAGAAGCCAAAGGATATGTATTCAACATTTTATACGGAATTTCCAATTTCGAGGATAAAAAGTTTCCAGAGGCTGAGACCACCTTCAAAGGGTTATAGATAACAGGAATAACCTGTATATTGATCAGGCAGAGTGGTATCTGTCACTATGCTATATCAATACAGACGAAAAAGGACAAAGCAATCAGATCTGCTTGCAGAAAATAAGAAAAGAAAACGGCATTTACAGAAATGAAGCCCGAGAGATAATTAAGAAATTAAAATAACTACTGAAATAACAACGACTTATGTTTAATGTTCCGATAAATGATTCATACCGGAAGGGAATACCAAGATGGAACTGGTAACTAAAAAAAAGCAGTGAATCCATCGAAAAACGATGCAGTAAACTGTCCTGAGATACTTACAGGCATGTCACATGAGATGAGAACTCACATGAATGCGGTTGTGGCGTTTTCTTTTCTTATGAAAGAAAACAACTGCACCGATTCCGATCGCGAAGAATTCAGTAAACAGATATTTAATTCCTGCAACAACTCATTGGATTATTTGACAGCTTTTTTGATTCCGCAATCCTTGATACATGAGAGTCAATGAAGAGGCCAGGATATAGATTTCGAGAATATACTTGATGACCTTCTTCAGGAATTCAGGGACTATGTCAATGAAGATCTCATACAGGAAATTGAGTTGTAACTGACATAGAATATAAAGACTCTCTGAAAATTTTCATTGACAGGAACAAGCTATACAGGATCCTGCGAAGTCTTTTTCAGAATTCCTTAAGAAACACAAAATCAGGTTGCGTTAAAATTGGATCTATTTCACGGGTAACCTGGCGACATTCTTTATAATCGATTCAGGCAAATTATTTTAAAAACAGAGAGTTCCTGTATTCGAAAAATCTAGAGAGTCTCTTTCGCTTCACAATGATACTTATACTGCAATAAACTTAACCTGGCAGGAAACTTAATATCACTCCTGGGTGGCACCGTATGGGTGGAACAGGATGAATTCGGGATCTCAGGAATATACTTCACACTTCCTGCAATGAAAGTTGAGTATTCCCGACCACAGGAAAATAAAAAATAAAATACCATGATCAATATCTGATAGAGCCAAGATTATTACTCCCAATGTCTGAATTCAATCAACCAATGGCGGTGGCCGTCTCTGAGGAGGGCGGCCATTTTTTTATTTTTTAGTTCGATGACTTTGGCTTCTGTCCTCCTGTTAAGCTTTCTGCCTGCTTCAGTAATATTATCCCCGATCGGCGAGGAATTCCCGTAACCTTTATATTTAAGTCTTTCCCCCGAAATACCCTGACTTACCAGATAATCAACAACTGAAAGGCCTTTTTGGCGAGAGCGCCATATTATATTCATCTGATCCTGTTGAATCGGTATATCCTCCTATTTCAAGAACCGGAGGTTCTGAATTATCCTTAAGAGGGCTAACAAGGTTATTCAATTCAGTAATTGATTCTTTTTTCAATTCCCAGGAGTCAACCTCATAAAATACATTTGAAAGGAGAATGGATTCCCCGACCTTTATCGGGCTAAGGTTTATTCTCTTAACATAGGGTTCAATAACAGGATGTGCTCCTTCAAACATAAAATTTTCAGAATAAAAAAGATAGCCAGGCTTGCTCACATTTATTCCGTAATTAAAACCGGAGGGCAGGCATACAAGAAAATTGCCGTTCGAATCTGTTTTATTTTTTACTGAAACTTTTCCTGTTGACAGGTTAATTAACTCATAATCGGCAATAAGTAATTCCCTGTTTCTTGTCATATACTTTGCCTTTCAGATATGACACAGGATTAGGTCTTGCTGATTCATACAAATTGAAATAGAATATATCCTTTCCCTTGTATGTGTCACTATTGTTGAATAATATGCTTTTTGTCCCCCCGATTCAATTACCAGTCCCATTTCATCATTAAATGTGTTAATAGGATACCCCAGATTTTCGGGTTCTGTCCATGTACTGTCTTTCTGTAACCTGGTAACATACAGATCAAACCCTCCCATTCCAACACGTCCATCAGATGCAAAATACAATGTTTTGCCATCAAAATGAATAAACGGAGACATTTCATCCCCGCGAGAATTAACAATGGCTCCCAGATTTACAGGTTCTTTCCATTGGTTCTTGTCATCCATCCGGGAATACCAAATATCTTTTCCCCCCAATCCCACCGCGCCTGCTGCTCGAAAAGAACAGTGTTCTGCCATCGGAGCTTATGGAAGGTTGTGATTCCCAGCGAGGTGTATTTACCGGTGACTTAAGGTTTGCAGGTTCTGACCATCTACCATTATTGAAGGCTGAAAAATAGATATCACAGCTTCCCAAGCCCATCAGACCTGTCACATGCAGTAAAATACATATAGCTCCCATCGGAAGATATTGACTGGGCACCTTCATTATGACTTGTATTAAGAGGCGCACCAGCATTAAATGCCAATTTCCAGCTCTTATCAGAATATATGCTTATGTAAAAATCTTCCTGCGCGATACTGCCAAAAACTGGTTCGCCATGCAGATTAGCCTGACGTGTAAACATCATTTTCTGTCCATCTGCAGTGATCGATGGCCAGTATTCATCATCAGATGTATTTATACCCTTACCAACACTTATTGCAGTAAATGGCACCGGGTTAGCCATAGCCTTAATTGCAAATTCACAATTTTTTATATTGACAGTAGCAATCTTCCTGTTCTTTTCCGACATGCCCTCCTGGGCAGATAAACATTAAAATGAATCAGGGCATTTTTATAGTTCCTGACATCATTTCAGATGTTGCTAGACTGAAAAAAACAGGTTTATAAAACAAAGAATCTATCCTGACAGCCTCTTTGTAATCCAAAGCGGCTTCAGGATACCTTCTGAGCTTACTCAGCAGGTCACCAAGCATCAGGTATGCCTCATAAAATCCCTTATCAATAGATATAGCCTCTTTTAAATATGACTCAGCTTCTTCATAATAAAAATAATCAAATGCTTTTACTCCTTCATTATATTCCTTTAGAGCCTTATTGCTGGCAGTATGAAGCGTCTGTGAACACGCTTTTTGTGAAAGTGTGCACAAATAAGAAATAAGGAATATAGATACAATGTACTTCATCAACAGTCTATGGTATATGCATGAACTTATGAGCCTGCAAAGATATCCTCCACCCGGGATTACCCTTAATATAATCAACAATTTCAGGAACAATGGCATTATATCTGCTCCATTCAGGCTGTAGGTAAAGTTTGCATTTTTTCCCAACCAGTCCACGATACTTTTCTGCCCACTCAAAATCAGTAGTTACCTGAATTATTACTTTTAGCTCATCAGCAATTGCACATATATCATTCAGAGGAGGCATATTTCTTTTTGGAGACAGACAAATCCAGTCCCACTGACCACTCAGAGGATATGCACCTGAGGTTTCTATATATGTGCTGATATTTCTGTTTTTTAATCCTTCACATAAATAATTTAAATCGCACATCAAAGGTTCGCCTCCTGTAACCACAACCGAATCTGTACCTGAATTTATCACATTTTCAATGATAATTCCGGTATCCACCATCGGATGAATGTCAGGATCCCAGGCGAACCTTGTATCGCACCAGCTGCAACCCACATCACATCCTCCAAGCCTGATGAAGTAAGCAGCTTTACCGGTATGGTATCCTTCGCCCTGCAAAGAAAAAAACTCCTCAACAAGAGGTAATCTCATTCCCGCTGTATGATCATTCATTTCACTATTCATGCTGATAATTCATCTTGTCACTTTTTCCCAAACAAAAGAATATATTCAACAGGAGCTTCTTTCTCAACCCACTTTTGTGGAATGATCTTCCAGTTATTCAGAGCCACCGGACTGATATTCTTCTTTTCCTCAATTGATTTCATTATATAATATCTAAGGTCCTTGTCAGTTGAGGCTACAACCCTTGACCGAAGATCATCCTTTTTAATTCCTGCGCCATATATAAAATGTCCGCCTCCACCATTTCCCCGATATGAGTTAACGGCAACTCTGTATACTTTATTTCTTTCAAACGGCTTTCCATCCGTCATTCCATTTATTATGACTCTTGATCCGACCGGTTTACTTACATCAACGGTATAATCTATTCCGGCAGCAGAGTCAAAATTATAAGGTTGATTCTGAAACCTTGCCCTGCCATTTATAAGTATCAGTTTACCTTTTTTATCAGTTCTGAGTTTCAGCAACAGGTCGCCAGGCTTCTTCATTGTGTTCAACCAACCGGAATAAGAATATTCGAGGTATTTTTGTATCTCCTCACCGGATAATGTCATTGTATACAACATATTCTCAAACCTGTAGAGTTTGAACATGTCTCCTACGGTGACAGGTCCTTTATTTATCTGAACATCAAAAGATAAAGGAGCTGCAAAAGATATATCAGCTCCTGTAATTTGAAGCTGAACCGATTGGATCATGTCCACAAAGGCAGAAGGACCGAAATAAGCGTCGCGTGATGAGATTGTTTCCGTGGAATAACCGATTACGCGGTTGACATACTTATCAATAGTATCGTATTGTGGTTTAAACCTTGCCATGAATTCATCATCCGGCTTATAATCAGCTACATTTATTATCTTTCCCGATATAATCTTCCTTCTTTTTCCATTTACTTTCTTACCTGAGAAAGTAATATCCGCCTCAGCCAATTTTTCTGATCTGCTCCCCCCATCAAGGATCAATATGGTATCACCTTCCGAGTTGACAAATTTCTCATTAGCCAACCTGTGATCATGACCGTTAAGTATAATGTCGAAACCAGGTACATTATAAGCAACTGCCGCAGATCCGTTCTCGCTGTATGTACCAGCTTTCTTCATATCTTCCTGTGACCTGTCCCAGCCAGAATGAAATAATCCAACAATCAGATCAGGCTTTTCCTTTAGCATTTCAGGCATCCATCTTTTTGCTGTCTCCACCATATCATCAAATTTCATCCCTGAATACAGTTCCTCAGGGAGCCAATTTGGAATTGCCGGTGTTACAAGGCCAAACACGGCGATTCTGATTCCCTTCTTCTCAATAATTGTGTAAGGCTTGAAGTATGGTTTTCCTGTTTTCGTGTCTACCGCATTGGCAGCCAGCAAAGGAAAATTGTAGAGCTTCACAAGCCTGTCATAGACAGCATGGCCGGCCTCAATATCATGATTTCCCGCAGTTGCCGCATCATAATTCATAAAATTCATAACTTCAGGACAAATATGAGGAGATACGGTATCGATAAAATTATAATAATAAACTTCAGGCTGACCCTGCAGATTATCACCATCATCAAGCAAAATGGTAGCATCTTTATTCTTTCTTACCTCCTTTATATAAGTGTATGAAGAAGCCATTGAAGCATTCAGTTTCTTATTTTCAATGAAATCATAAGGAAGAATAACACCATGAACATCTGTAGTTTCCAGTATAGATATATTGATGTCTTTGCCACCTGAGCAGGAAGCCAGTATTATAATGGCAAGCAGGCTGACCGATAAGATACGGAACTTGAATATTTTCATAATAACAATCCTGTATTATTCTTTATCAAGGCTATAGCCATCTATTTTACCTTTTTCCAGTTGGCTTATGCCATTCTTCATCCAGAAGGGCATTGGAGATCCTTTCAAATAGTAATCAAAGAACTGCATTTTCCTTATAGAAAGATCTTTCCTGTCGGCTCTTCGCACAAGGTTATGATCTTCATCATTATAAGAGAGCAGCCATGCAGGTTTATTCAGGCGTCTGAGTGCCATAATAAATTCGATACCCTGGTACCAGGGTACCGCACCATCAGCATCATTATGCATCAGTAACAGGGGTGTATGTATCTTTGGGACCCAGAATATAGGTGAATTTTCAATGTACAGTAATGGTTTATCCCATAAGGTCCCTCCTATCCTGCTCTGTGTCCTTTCATACTGGAACATCCTGGACATACCTGTACCCCAACGGATACCACCATAAGCACTTATCATATCACTAACCGGTGCTCCGGAAAAGGCACAGGAAAAAGGTCAGTCTGTGTAACCAGGTAAGCTATCTGGTAACCTCCCCAGCTTTGTCCGTCAAGTCCCAGCCTGGATTTATCAATGAAGTCGAATCTGTCAAGTAGGGCATATGTTCCGCTCATCACTGCATCATAGCAGCTCTGACCCGGATATCCTGTTACATAAGGGATATCAGGAACAAAAACTAGATACCCATTGCTTACGGCAAATGTCCTGTTGATTATGGATGCTGATGGTGCAGGAGGAATATAATTATTAAGTCCGTCCGAGCTTCTCTCATAAAAATAGACTATCATCGGATATTTTTTAGATGGATCAAAATCTTCAGGTTTATAAAGGATCCCCTGCAACTTCTGATGGTCAAATGACATCCAATCCACCAGCTCGGTTGTACCCCAATTATATTCAGACTGTTGAGGATTTGTTACAGATATTTTTCGTGCGCTTTTAAAATCAATATTGCTTATATACAATTCAGGATAATCAGTGAATGATCCTTTCTGCCATATAAAGAAATCAGCATTTTTTGCTTTCCTGGTATTACCAGGGAAAGAAGCCTCATCCATTAGCAGTATTGTAGGGCTGGTGGGTTTACCTGGCTTCAGGGAACAAAACCCTGCTTCTTTATTTTCATTGTTGAAAACAGAAAGATACATGTTATCATTTTTATTAATATACTCTGCCTTATTATCGAGTTTGATATATCTGTAAGTAAGATTATTCTTCCTGCCGGAACCGTTTGTCAGGTTAACAGGCTGGTCTTTCCCTGCAAGATCGAGTGACCAGATATCATAACGATCATAAACAAGAATATGTTTCTGATCATCCATCCAACCAGCTATCCCATACGGATTGGGGGCAGTCGGCATATCATTAAGTTCATTATAGAAGGCAATTTTCAAAGATGATGTCAGATTTTTGCTTGTTCCATCGGTAACTGATACAGAGATTATGGCTTTCTCTGTTTCATCCCAGTAAACAAAATAATTACAGGCAGGTGACAGATAGCCACGGGATGGACAATCGTCAACGACAAGTCTCCGGACTCCTGTAGACATATTAATCAGATAGTAATCATTAGAATCTTGTCCCGTCCAAGATGATGATCTCCTGTAATTAATATCTGATGATCCCAGCGCAAGATTCCCATTTCCCTTGTTCACAGATCTCACATTCGGGATCAGGGAATCTCCAAGTTGGACCATTCGGTTCTCTTTTATATTGTAAACAGCCATCCATGTACGTTTCTTCTCACGGTCGAGCTGTTTCTTCTGCATTGGCTGTATGACATCATCATTCCATGACCAGATATCAACATGGTATTTTTCATCATCCAGCAGTGTGTCCTCAGGTTCTTTTACAGGTTGCGGTGCTGTTCCGAAGAAGCACCTTGATCCATTCTCAGAAAATGATATTTCTCCGTTCTCACTGACAGACCAGTCTTCCGGCATTGCTGAATCAGATTTATCCACAACTTTTGCAGCATCTTCATTGTTCTTAGAAAGCCACAGGTTGTATATTTTTATCTTCGAAGTATCGGGTGAATATATGAATGCCAGTAGTTTGCCATTCCGGTCATTCTTCAGTTTCTTTACGCTACCCTCTCCCTGAAAAACAATTTTGTCTGATTCCTTTGCAGCATCAAAAATATTTACCTTAAAATTCTCAATCCCAGAAGTATCAGAGATACTCTGAACGAAACCAATTGTACTTCCTTCTGTTGAAACTGAATATTCAGTCACATCCTGGTACCTGTATTCTTTATTATTCAATGGATTAAAGATCACAAGTTCACTGCCTTCAGGGTCCTTTTTAGATTTCTTTCCGGATTTCAATGATTTCCCGGTATTTGCTGTATCAGGAGTTTCCTTACTGTTTTTGTTATCAGTTAATTTTTTCTCAAGAAGGTAAGCCATCCAATAGGAGTTTTTTTCAGGGACAGCGTAAGATTTCACTCTGTATATTTTAAACACCTGGGTATCTGCAAGTAATTTAACCTGCAGATCATTCTTCGGCATCTTTGCTTCCTTCAGTTTCTTTTTCCTGGCCTGACGTGTTACAGAATATTCAGGAATAACGCGATAAGCCAGGTATTTACTCTCAGGTGAAAAAACAGGATTTTCACCCCTGGCAACTGAGTCCTTCTTTCCTGATGCCACATTAAAAACATAAAGCCATCCGTCTCCCTGCTGTGGATTAATGCTATATGTAATCCAGCTTCCATCATCAGATATTTGCGGAGAAACAAGACGCTTCCAGCCATCATATACTTTACTGTCAAGAGCTGGCTTTTGAGCTTCTACACATAAGGGTAATAAAAGCAACAGAAAAATAAAGAGTCCTATTTTTATTCATAGCAGACTTATTTGAAAATAAATCCAAACTTATGAAAGAATAATCATTTTCGAAGAATATATTTTATGTTATAGATCATTTAAAAATTGATAGTTATATATTTGCGTAAATTTGAACATATGGTTACTACCGGTCTCGAAGCCATTCTGGATTGTTTTCCATCTTCCCTGAAAGGTAAAAGAATAGGTGTCTTATGTCACGCACCGAGCATTACCAGGGATTTCTCCCATATAACTGACTTGTTAAATCAGCGCAATGATTGTCGTTTATCGGCTGTCTTTGGACCACAACATGGTATTCATGGAGAAACCCAGGATAATATGATTGAATGGCACAGCAAAATGCACAGTTCATTAAAAGTACCTCTTTATAGTCTTTACGGTGAGCACAGAAAGCCTACAAAGGAGATGCTTGAAAAGATTGATGCACTTATTATTGATCTTCAGGATGTCGGGGCAAGGTTATACACGTATATCTGGACTGTAAAGCTGTGTATTGAAGCCTGCACTGAATCAGGCGTTCCTGTGTGGCTACTGGACAGGCCTAATCCCATTGGCGCAATAGGTTTCGATGGCCCGGTTCTCAAGAAGGAGTTTTTTACTTTTGTTGGTGGTGCATCAATTCCGTTATGCCACAGGATGACCATGGGTGAAATGGCTTTATGGATAAAAGACAGATATCATCCTTCCTGCGACCTTAATATTGTATGGATGAAAAACTGGAGACGCAATTACCTATTCAGCCATACGGGATTACCATGGGTATTGCCATCGCCCAATATGCCAGGTGAAAGGACAGCTATTGTATATCCGGGGACGGTACTTATAGAGGCTCTTAACCTATCGGAAGGAAGGGGAACAACCATCCCATTTGAGCTTTTCGGAGCCCCATTTATTGACAGTGATAAATTAAAGAAAAATCTTGACTCAAGGCAGTTAAAAGGATGTGCTTTCCGGATTCATAATTTTATTCCTACATTTCATAAGTTTGCCGGTGAAACCTGTAACGGGATCCAATTACATATAACAGATATTGAATCATTTAAGCCAGTCGGGACCGCCTTGGATATTTTTGATGCCATAATAGAAACATCACCTCCTGATTCTTTGCAGTTCAAACTGCCACCATATGAATATGAATACCATCTTATGCCATTCGACATCCTGTCGGGTGATTCCGGTATGAGGGAGACTCTTTTAAAGAGAGAGAATATTAGCCATGAAAAAGAAAGATGGGCTTCAGAAATAGAAACCTTCAAAAAAGAGTTTGCTGAAATAGCAGCTTATCCGGAATAATCAGGGATCATGAATCAGGAACCTTGAGGTTTGTTCCGTGAATTTACACATAATAACATCTTATCAATAAGACTTTTTGACAGTATAGGTTTTATAATATAGTCATCAAATCCTGCACTTAATATCTTGTCCGTTTCACCTAGCAGCCCGTAAGCTGTCTGAGCAATAATTATGATATTACTTCTCAGCTGTCTTATCTTCTTAGCTGATTCATAGCCATCCATTATAGGAAGCTGAATATCCATCAGGATTATATCGATGTTCTCATTTTCAGATACGACATCAACGGCCTCCTGCCCATCCAGTGCATTTAACAACACAGCACCGGTTTTCTCAAGTATCTTATTGAGATACAATCTGCTTGACATATCATCTTCAACTATTAATACTTTCAGTCCTTTCAGAGATTCTGTTTTCATATTGTAAACATTATTCAAAAAGGCCATCGTCCCTTAACAGAAGAAGAATAGCAGAATGCGGGACAACAACATATTTTTGGGTATTAAACTCCACTTCAATTGCACTGTTCTGCAGGTAAACGGCCTGATCCCCTTCCTTTGGCTGCAGTGGCACATACTTTGGTTCATCAGAACTGTTTTTCCAGGGTTCATCAATATCGGTTACCGAGGGGATTGGATAACCTGGCCCAACTTTAACCACAAATCCAACCTGTACCTTTTCATTTTCATTGACACCAGGAGGCAGAAGCAATCCACTTCTTGTCTTCGACTGCGGAATTTTCGGTTTTATTAATATTCTATCGCCAATGACAATAAGCTTTTGTAAATCTTTCTCATCTAAAAACACACTCATATCCGATATCAATAGGAAACAAATTTATCAAAATTTACTTTATCAGGTCAACAACCCGGAGAAATAATTAATATTGTGATAAATTAACACAACCAGGTTCCATAGAATGCCTCATCATCAAGGATATGACATCATCTGATACTTACAAAACAATTAAAAGTCAGTCTGAAGGATTATATAAAGAAAAAGGAAGCAGGTTTATTGCTTCAGCATGGCCGGTATCTGACCCGGATAATATAATGCCGATAATTGATACAATACGCAAAGATCACCATGACGCAAGGCATCATTGTTTTGCTTATATGTTGGGACCAGAAAGGGAAGTCTGGAGAATAAATGATGACGGAGAGCCCTCAGGCACTGCAGGCCGCCCGATTCTAGGACAGATAAATTCATATCAACTTACAAATATCCTGATTGTTGTTAGCAGGTATTTTGGTGGCACTTTACTGGGAGTAAGCGGATTAATTAATGCTTACAGGACTGCAGCCTTTTCGGCTATTAAAAATGCTACGATAATCGAATGTACTGTAAATGATTACTACGAGATAATCTTTAATTATAATGCAATCAACGACGTGATGAAAATCATTAAAGATGAAGATATTGGACAATCAGGACAGGTGTTCGACCTTGAATGTCGTATTATAATCAGTTTCAGGGTTTCTTTAAGGGAAAAGATACTTGCAAGGCTGGAGAGGATTGAAGGTTTGAAACATAAATATCTGAACACACATTAGTGGTTATATCTATATGCAATTTCAATAATTTTATTTCTTACCAGGTTTTAGAGATTAACTTCAGTGGGCCGTCCCTTAAAACATGGACTCGGTTCTTCATTCCGCTTTGCTCTCCCGGCTGACTGAAAGGAATATGTCATTCAATCTAGTTGTGTTATTTCGAAGGAGATGCCTCATTCCGCTTTGCTCCATTCGGCATGACAATGTCAGGAAAGAGACATTATAGTATCCCCGCGGAGATGCCTCATTCCGCTTTGCTTCATTCGGCATGACAATATTAGGAAAGAGACATTATAGTATCCCCGTGGAGATGCCTCATTCCGCTTTGCTTCATTCGGCATGACAACGTCAGGAAAGAGACATTATAGTATCCCCGTGGAGATGCCTCATTTCGCTATGCTTCATTCGGCATGACAATATCAGGAAAGAGACATTATAGTATCCCCGTGGAGATGCCTCATTCCGCTATGCTTCATTCGGCATGACAATATCAGGAAAGAGACATTATAGTATCCCCGCGGAGATGCCTCATTCCGCTTTGCTTCATTCGGCATGACAACGTCATTATATAAATGGGGGGGGGGGCGGGCAATGCCCGCCCTATACCCACACAGTAGGACTTGTCATCCCGAGCATTAGCGAGGGATCTCCTGATCTTTATACGTATGCCTTTTTTCTTATCGCCTCATCTACTTTTTCTTGATCATAACAATTCCCTTTCAATCCGATTGCTAGGGCTAGTGACATCTATGATGGATTAATTATTTTGTCATCATAATTAAGTTCCATCCAATTTTTGTTAAAGGCTTCAATAAGAGCAATTTTTTTTGATCGTGAGTAAGATTTAATTTGCTTTTCACGAGCAATAGCCAAATCAACTAAATCGAAAACCTCAAAATATATAAGTTTATTAATATTATATTTTTTTGTAAAACCTTTGACAAGGTTATGTTTATGTTCAAAACACCTCCTTTCAAGATCATTTGTCACACCGGTATAAAATACACTATGATGAGCATTTGTAAGGATATAAACATAATAGAGATATATTTTCATAGCAGAATTAGGTCTTCTATAATAACAAAATAAAAATACGAATTAATCCGCGGAGATGTCTCATTACGCTTTGCTCCATTCGGCATGACAATATTAGGAAAGAGACATTATAGTACCACCGTGGAGATGCCTCATTCCGCTATGCTTCATTCGGCATGACAATATCAGGAAAGAGACATTATAGTATCCCCGTGGAGATGCCTCATTCCGCTATGCTTCATTCGGCATGACAACGTCATTATATAAATGGGGGGGGGAAGATGGGCGGGCAATGCCCGCCCATCTACCCCCTATCCCCACACAGTAGGACTTGTCATCCCGAGCATTAGCGAGGGATCTCCTGATCTTTATACGTATGCTTGTTTATTAGTCTCCTTCTACCCCTATGAATCCAAAAAAGGGACCTGTCATTCCAAGGCTCCATACAATTTTGTACACCAATTATAATGCCAACTATTGACCATACGGTTCTGAAAAAGCCCAATATGCCATACTAACAAGCGAGGTGTGCAGCTTAATAGACTTTGTCATTTGCGAAATGAGTAGTCTTCTTCATTTTTTAACCGATATTTCAATTGTTATATTCCAAGTTTCCTGACCTATTTCTGAGAAGGCAAAATAATACTCAAGAACTGAGAATTCTGCACATAAAAGTTGTTAGGAAATTATTAACATGCCTCATTAATTAGACAATTCTTGACTAATTTTGAATCATGTTGAATGCAATGCAGAAATTGAGTCAGAATAATGAAAAACAAAAGCTTAGTTTCAATAGATGACTTTTCCACAGAAGAGATCTTAAAGATCCTTGATCTTGCAGAGAAATTTGAAAAAGAACCCACAAGCAGGTGTCTGGAAGGTAAAGTTATTGCGACGTTATTCTTTGAACCTTCAACACGGACACGGTTAAGCTTTGAAAGTGCAATAAGCAGGCTTGGTGGTAAAATTGTCGGTTTTTCTGATGCTTCAAGTTCGAGTGTCACAAAAGGAGAAACGCTTAATGATACGATAAGAACCGTAAGTAATTACTGCGATTTGATAGTAATGCGCCATCCCAGTGAAGGCAGTGCCAGATTTGCAAGTGAAATAGCAAGTGTTCCGGTTATAAATGCCGGAGATGGCGCTAATCAGCATCCATCCCAGACACTTCTCGACCTGTATTCCATAAGAAAAACACAGAATAAGCTTGAGGATCTTAACATATTTATGGTTGGGGACCTGAAATATGGCAGAACAGTTCACTCCCTTATGATGGCCATGTCGAGATGGAATGCAACATTTAATTTCATTTCGCCAGAGGAACTGAATATGCCGGATGAGTTCAAGTTATACCTGGATAATCTGGGACTTAAATATTATGAGCACAACGATTTTACCGATATAATTTCAAGAGCTGATATTATCTATATGACAAGGGTTCAAAAGGAAAGATTTTCCGATCCCATTGATTACGAAAAAGTTAAAAACGTATATGTATTACGTGATTCAATGTTGAAAAACACAAAACCAAATATGCGTATACTGCATCCGTTGCCCAGGGTTAATGAAATACACAGGGATGTTGATCAAAATCCGAAGGCTTACTACTTCGATCAGGCACTAAATGGTGTATTTACACGACAGGCTATATTATGTTCATTACTTGGAATTAAATAAGAACAGAAAGCAATGAAGGAACCAAAACAACTGAGTGTAAGTGCTATTCAGAACGGCACCGTGATTGACCATATACCAGCCAGTAATCTTTTTAAGGTAATACAGATCCTCGGACTCGACAGGATAGATAACCAGATCACATTTGGCACAAACCTGGAGAGTAAAAAACTGGGGAGGAAAGCCATTATAAAAATCTCAGAAGTTTTCTTTCAGGATGAAGATATTAACAGGATCGCACTTGTAGCCCCGGATGCAAAATTGAATATCATCAGAGATTATGAAGTGGTTGAGAAAAAGGTTGTCGTTGTTCCTGATATTATTGTTGGCATTGCAAAATGTATGAATCCAAAATGTATTACCAACTTCGAATCAGTAACAACCCGGTTTCGCGTAATTTCAAAAAAGAATGTCTCCCTGCGTTGTCATTATTGTGAAAAAATCACTGACCAGGAGAACCTGGAAATAATCTAAACTTGTTATTATCTTAGAAAGGAAATGTTTCTGAATATTGAGAAGGATGCCTTTTCAAGACATTTCATCTCAACCTGTCATATGATTTCACCAGTTTATCATCATTTTTGATTCCCCGGTAGGCTAATACAGTGAATATCAGGACAAACAGCGGAACAATCATTTTTACTACAGGCAGTACCACGGCATGATACTTTGTAATTACATAATAAGCATAATAACAGCATACAATCACAAAACCTGAAGCAAATACTATAAGAAATCCGGAAAACCAGAGCTGAATATCCCTCCTCTTAAAGAACAGTATTGTAATAAGGGCTGTAAAAGTCAAAATTACTATTAGAACAGTTACAGGTAACAGGTTCTGAACCAATTCGGGATTTGACATAGCCTTTTCTCTTAAAAGCCCTTTAAATGTGATACTTATAACTGAGCCGGAATTATCAGTGAACTTCATGAATCCGCCTTTGTAAAATAAAAGAGAGAGAAAAGCGGTTATCAACAGATATAATGTTTGAATCCTTTGAATCATGATGATAGAATTTTTAAAATTCAAATTTAACTCATAAAAATGTATAATAAAACAAGCCTGATCTATTTATGATATTTTATGATTATTTAACATTAATTTAGAAATCGTACGAAAAGTCTGACTTAATATTTATATACATTTGCGGATTAATAATATTCATTGATTAATTAGTTGATCTAACAGGTTATAATTTGTAAGTTTTCTCGACAAAACCTGAGATCACTGTAGAATTCAGATTAACTCAATAAACAAGATATGAATAAAAGACTAAGGTTAACAATTACAATAATAATAGTAATTTTCCTTGCCGGGATAATATTCTATCCAAAATATAAACCCTTTCTGGCCAAAAAAATGGGCGGTCAGAACAGTGATCAGTCATTTATCCCGCAGGGTCAGCAAAAGCTTAATGCCATCGGGTATCTGATTACGCCAACCTTCATGAGTGAGTTGGTAAACTCTACAGGAACCTTAAAGCCTGACGAAGAAGTTGATCTTGCTTTTGAAACTTCCGGTAAGATTGTAGGAATTAATTTTACGGAAGGTACCCATGTAAAAAAAGGAGATCTGCTTGCAAAGATAAATGACAAGCCCTTGCAGGCTCAGCTTGAAAAGCTGGTGGCCCAGTTAAAACTGGCTCAAGCTAAAGAATTCAGACAACGAAGCTTACTTGACAAGGATGCTATAAGCCAGGAAAGTTATGATCAGATTGTCACAGATGTGCAAAGCATTAATGCAGACATTGATCTAATTAAAGCTCGTATTGCCGAAACAGAATTAAGGGCTCCATTCGATGGCATAATAGGATTACGATATGTTAGTGAAGGAAGCTTTACAAATACCTCAACTAAAATTGCCAAACTCATAAAAACCAGCCCGATAAAAATTGAGTTCTCAATTCCTGAAAAATATGCCCAGGAGATCAAGGCAGGTTTTCCCGTGACATTTGCAATTGATGGAAATGATAAAGTCTTTAATGCCAAAGTGTATGCAGTCGATCCTAAGATTGACATTGAAACAAGGACTATAGTTCTTCGTGCACTCTACCCCAATACGGGCGAAGAACTAAAAACAGGACGCTATGCTGGTATTACTCTGCAAATGTCGAAGGTAGATGATGCCATTGCAGTACCATCGGAATCTATCATACCGGAAATGGACGGAGAGAAAGTCTTTATATATAAAAATGGGAAAGCTCAATCTGTTAGGGTACAGACTGGAATCAGAACAGAGGCAAAGGTACAGATCACCAATGGCCTTAATTTTGGTGACACTCTGATTACTTCAGGTATTATGCAGTTGAGACAGAATATACCGGTTGTACTCGACAGTGTGATTTTAAACAATTAACGGGAGTTATTAATATGAGTCTATCATCAGTAAGTATAAACAGACCGGTCCTTGCTACAGTTTTTGCTATTTTGATCCTGCTACTGGGGGTGGTCGGAGTAACTTATCTGGGAATCAGGGAATTTCCAAGTGTGGATCCTCCGATAATTTCAGTTAGTACATCTTATCCCGGGGCGAATTCAGACGTAATTGAGACGCAGATAACTGAGCCCCTGGAGCAATCCATTAACGGGATACCTGGTATTCGTTCCCTTACAAGTGTAAGCCGGCAGGGAAGAAGTAATATTACCGTGGAATTTGAGCTTTCTGTCGATATGGAGACGGCTGCCAATGACACAAGGGATAAAGTATCCCAGGCAATGAGAATGTTACCTCGTGACTGTGATCCTCCTGTAGTGGCAAAAGCAGACGCTGATGCCAGCCCTATAATGTTTCTTACCGTCGAGAGCAAAAAGAGATCATTACTTGAAATTTCAGAAATTGCAGAACTCACTATTAAAGAGCAGTTGCAGACTATTTCAGGTGTCAGTGCCGTAATGATTTGGGGTCAGAAAAGGTATGCTATGCGTTTATGGCTTGACCCTGTTAAACTTGCAGGTTATAAGCTTACTCCCATGGATGTCAGAAATGCAATTGCACGCGAAAATATTGAGTTACCCTCAGGCTCCATTGAAGGAAACAACACCGAACTTACTATCAGGACTTTAGGATTAATGTCCACACCAAAAGAATTTAATGATCTGATCATTAAACAATACGGAAACCAGATTGTAAGGTTTCAGGATATTGGAAGGGCTGAACTTGGTCCTGAGGATATCAGGGGTATCCTGAAAAGAGATGGTGTTCCAATGGTGGGTACCGCCCTGGTTCCCCAGCCGGGATCCAACCAGATAGATATAGTGGATGAAGTCTATCGCCGTCTCGAGTATATTAAAAAAGATTTACCTGATGATGTGGTAATTAAGGTGGGTTTTGATAATACGGAATACATACGTTCATCAATAAAAGAAGTTAAGGATACAATCTACCTTGCTTTCTTCCTTGTTGTTATTATAATTTATTTCTTTTTACGAAGCTGGCGGGCCACGCTGATCCCTATCATGGTAATCCCGGTCTCCCTGATTGGATCGTTCTTTATAATGTATCTTGCCGATTATTCCATCAATGTCCTGACCCTGCTTGCGATAGTGCTTGCCATAGGAATTGTGGTTGACGACGCTATAGTCGTCATGGAGAATATCTATGTCAAGGTCGAGAACGGGATGACTCCCATAAAAGCTGGTCTGGAGGGATCGAAGGAGATTTATTTTGCTATTATATCAACAACCATTACACTTATATCAGTGTTCTTCCCTATTGTATTTCTACAGGGAATCACTGGAAGGTTGTTCCGGGAATTTGCTGTTGTGATGGCCGGAACGGTAGGCATATCTGCTTTTCTTGCCCTATCCCTGACGCCGATGGTCTCAACAAAATTATTGAAAAGGGAAACAAAACATAGCTGGTTTTTCAGAAAAACAGAAAAATTCTTTGATAATCTGAACAATGGTTATAAAGGTCTTCTCGATACATATCTGCGACACAGAAATTTGACTTTTGTAATACTTTTGGTAGCTTTTGGTCTGATTTTCCTGCTCTGGAAGTCTATTCCGGCAGAGATGGCTCCACTTGAGGACAGATCGCAGATCAACATTAATACGGTAGCTCAGGAAGGATCAACATATGAGTTCAACCTTGACTATATTGATGATATTGCAAATACTGTACAAGAACTTATACCCGAACAAAACAGTATTATTTCTATGGTAAGAGGAGGTGGCGGCTTTGTAAGGATGACTCTTGTTAAGCCGGACAAAAGAAATCGGACACAACAGGATATAGCCGATCAGTTGAGTGCAGCACTGCGTAAAAAAACCAAGGCAAGGGCTATGGTAATGCAACAGTCAACCTTTGGTGGTCGAAGAGCAGGTATGCCTATTCAGTACGTTTTGCAGGCCACCACAATAGATAAATTAAGAGCAGTACTGCCTGTATTTATGTCGAAAGTAATGGATAATCCTACATTCCAGATGGCTGATGTAAATCTTAAGTTTACAAAACCCGAGCTCAGAATTCATATTGACAGGGATAAGGCTAGTGCCCTTGGTGTAACCACACAGAATATTGGACAGACCCTTCAGCTTGCGTTAAGCGGTCAACGTTTCGGCTACTTTTTCATGAACGGAAAACAATACCAGATCCTTGGTGATCTGGCAAGGAGCGACCGCAACAAACCACTGGATCTTAAGTCATTATATGTCAGGAACAATGCGGGCGACATGATTCAGTTTGATAACCTGGTCACTCTTTCTGAAGAAACCGCACCTCCGCAACTTTATCGTTATAACAGGTTTGTCGCTGCCACAGTCTCTGCCGGTCTTGCCAAAGGCAAATCAATCAGCCAGGGTCTTGACGAGATGGATAAGATAGCCAAGGAAGTACTGGATGACACCTTCAGAACTGCACTGGCAGGTGATTCAAAAGATTTTAAGGAGAGCTCCTCTAGCCTCATGTTTGCTTTTGTACTCGCTTTAGTACTTATCTTCCTTGTTTTATCTGCCCAGTTTGAAAGCTTCAAGGATCCTTTCATAGTCATGATGACTGTGCCTCTGGCGCTTACAGGAGCACTTCTGTTTATGTGGTACTTTAATATTACAATGAATATATTTAGTCAGATTGGTATCATAATGCTTATCGGTCTGGTAACCAAAAATGGTATTTTGATAGTTGAATTCGCCAACCAGAGAAAGAGTGCCGGCTCATCAAAACTTGAGGCAATTAAATTTGCTGCTGCAGCTCGATTCAGACCGATCCTGATGACCAGTCTTGCAACAATACTTGGTATTATGCCATTGGCCCTTGGTTTTGGGGAGGGTGCCCAGAGTCGTGTATCAATGGGTATTGCAGTTGTTGGAGGAATGTTCTTCTCTACCTTCCTTACATTATTTGTAGTGCCGGCTATCTATACATATATCTCAAGCGAACCAAAAAACACTGAAAATGAAATTGAAAATCAGGTACCTGTATCTTAGTATATCCTTGTTATTCCTGGTGCAGGCAGTGTCAGCCCAGAAGGTATTTGGACTTAAAGAATGCATCGGCATTGGTCTTGAACGGAATTTTTCAATACTTGTTGCAAAAAACAGTGAATCCATTGCCAGGAATAACCGGACTCTGGGAAATGCAGGATTTCTGCCTTCGGTGGGTCTGTACAGCACTTACGGCGGTACCTTAACAGATAGCAAATCGGAAATGGCAGATGGCACCAGTACAACAACTAAAGGTATCAATAACACAAGTGCCACTAATTCAGTGTCACTGGACTGGCCCATCTTTAATGGATTCAGTGTAAAAACAACGTACAGGAAGCTAAATGAATTGCAGAATCTCGGTGAACTAAACACTCAGCTGGCAGCTGAGAACCTGGTCTCTAATATAATCTCAGGCTATTATAACTATATCCAGCAGATTCAGCTCCTGAATAACATGAAATATGCCGTTGCTTTATCCAAGGAGAGGCTCAGAATTGATGAAGACAGGTACCTGCTGGGATCAGGATCCAAGCTGGAGGTCCTTCAGTCGCGTGTCTATCTTAATGCAGACAGCTCAAGGCTTTCCAGGCAGTCTGAAGTGGTCAGGTCAGCCCAGGTAAATTTAAATGAACTAATGGCGGCAGAAGACCTTGGGACAGAATTCGCATCAAGAGACACTGTCATTAATGTTAATCCGGATCTTCTTTATGAAAAGCTTCTGGATGAAACCCTTTTTAGTAATACAAGTCTTCAGATAGCCTCGAAGAATAAAACATTGTCAGAGTATGATTATAAGATAATCTCCTCCAGATCATATCCCTATCTTAATCTGTCAGCAGGCTATAATTACAACATGTTCAATTACTCCTCTAGTGCAACAAAACAACTTACCAATAATGGTATGAACTATGGTCTTACTCTTGGATTTAACATATTTGATGGTTTCAATCAGCACAGGAGCATAAGCAATGCGATACTGGATAAACAGACAAAGGAACTCCTGTATCGTCAGCTTGAACAGAGTATTAAAGCAGATCTTATTACGATTTACAATGCATATAGCAACAACCTCAGGCTGATAACCCTTGAAAAGCAAAATCTAAGTACAGCTTCGGAGAACCTTAATATAGCCCTGGAAAGATATAAGCTTGGGAGTCTCTCTGGAATTGACCTCAGGGAAGTACAGAAGAGCCTCCTTGATGCCAGGGAGAGCCTGCTCTCAATACAGTATCAGGCCAAGCTGGCAGAAATATCACTGCAGCTCATCTCCGGCAAGATAATGGATTATTATCAATAGGGATGCGGGATCAGGGTAAGGGGATCGGGGTAAGGGGTATGAAGGTCGTGGGGAGCCTGCCAGCTGTGCGGGGTACAGAGGTGGGTTTGGTTGAGGTTGGGGTTGAGGTTGAGGTTGAGGTTGAGGCAGAAGGTTAGGCTAATTTTTATGCCATTGGGGACGTTAAATCCTCAGATTATTGTAAATTTGAGCCTCAATTTTTATGGTATGCAAAAACAAACAGAACTTATTACAAACAGTGACGGAAGTATATTTCATCTTCATCTGCATCCTGAAGAAATCTCAAAAAAAATCATAATAGTTGGCGACCCGGGAAGGGTGGATATGTTTGCTTCACTGATGCAGGAGGTAAGGGTGAGAAGAGAGAACAGGGAGTTCCATACTGTCACGGGTTATTATGACAATACCGAGGTAACAGTCATCTCTTCAGGCATAGGGACTGATAATATTGACATTCTTGTAAATGAACTTGATGCTCTTGCAAATATTGATCTTAAGACTGGCATCATCAAAGAAGATCCTGTTTCACTCACATTTATCCGCCTTGGAACATCCGGTGGATTGAGGGCTGAGATACCTGCAGGGTCATATGTCCTGACCGAAACAGCTATTGGATTTGACGGATTACTCCATTTTTATGAGGGATATGACTGGATACTTGACACAGGCCTTGCTGATTATCTTGTTGAATATCTCGAATGGCCTGATACTCTCTCCTACCCCTATGCTGTGAATGCAGATAAAGAACTGGCTGAGTTATTCAGTAAAGAGAAATTCACCCGGGGCATTACAATTTCGGCTCCTGGTTTCTATGCACCCCAGGGAAGAAGACTTCGTTTGGAAACCTTTGATAACGAGATTAATAACAAGCTTTCAGAATTTTCGTACCGAAACAGGATTATTTGTAATTACGAAATGGAGAGTTCAGCTATTTACGGGTTATCAGCATTACTTGGACACAAGGCACTTACGATATGCCTGGTTATTGGGAACAGGGTGACGGGAGAATTCGTAAAAGACTATAAACCTCTTATGAAAGAACTGGCGGTTAAAGTATTGAAGGAGATCTGATCGTTTACTGCTGCAAGTCAATTTATGTTCATTTTTGAATATATTTGTATTACAATAACCTGTCAATAGAAAAATATGTCTGAAAACTCTGATAATTCAAATAACGTCAGTAACGACGAAATAGACCTGCTGGATCTTTTTAGAAGGATTGGGAAAACACTTGGTAACTGGGCCCGGGCGCTTGGCAGGGCATTCCTTATATCTGTGGTCTTCCTTTTAAGAAGATGGATTCCACTTACTTTGAGTGTAGTTGTTGGCTTAGGAATATCCTATTTGCTAAAAAATACATCCACGTCTTTTTATACTTCCGATATGGTGTTAAGAAATAACCTTGATACAAGAAGATGATTCAGAGACCACAGCTGAAATGATCGCCACAATAAACAAACTTCATACATATTGCCAGGAAAGATAACACGCCTGAATTAGTCTCCACCTTAGGAGAAAAACCCGGAGTCAATAAATAATATTAACGATATTAATGCATACTGGATAATCGATAAGAGCAATAATGGAATTCCTGATTACGTCGATTATAACTATAGTCATAATGTTTATGACACTACAAATATCAGGATGCAGGATAGACTTGATATCAGGGTCAAAATTAAATCTCCCCAAGAGCTCGTCAGTTAAGAAAAGAACTCATATCTTATATTGATCAATGATTCTCTATTTCAGCAACGAAATATTCTAAGGATCAGACAGAATAAGGATTTGATGGCACGGTATGGATTATGATATTAAACAACTTGACAGCCTCCAGAAAGTCAAATATTTTGAAGAAACACGAAATATGACTCCAAAGCCCGGAGGACAGATCATTTTCCTGCAGGAACAGAAGACACAATTGATTTATCCTGATATTTACACTCTTTATACAAAAAAACAAGAGATAGAATCTGATTTGGATTTATATGGAGGGATTGTGACTGTTTTAAGCGATTTTTCGTTACCTGCAATAAGGGATAACGGGACAATGTATTATAGTAAGAAAATTGTTCCCTATTTAGTTGGGATCACATTGTTGTTCCTGATACTCATTGCGAATCAAAAATGGATTAAGGACGTATTCAACAAATATTAAAAAAACTAATTTGATGTGGGTTCAATGCGGGATTCTATTGGTTCTTGAGTTTTTTCATGTTCATACCTTCGGGTCAGAAGAATATAAAATATGCCAAAAAAAGAAACCCCCCAAACTCTTTCAAACATTGACTCAAAGAAGAACATAATAATAACTAAAACCACAAAACTTACATAATATGGTTTTAACCATTGTTCATGACTAAATAATGGATAGAATAAAGTGAAAAGCAGTATAATCAGACCTATGAATCCTGTAGAAAGCCATGTCTGCAGAAATTGATTATGACAATTAAGATGCTGATTAAATGCATTAAAATATTGTTTCTCCATATACATTTCATCCAACTTATCCTGTTCATCACCAATACCAACACCCAATAAAGGATTATCATTTATTATTGTAAATGCACTACTCCATATTTTATATCTGATGTTTGTGCTCAAGAGATTTGTCTCTGACACTGAATCTTCAGATAACTTCTCACGTATATCTTTAAACCTGAAAGCATTCTCCAGATAAAGAAGTGAGGCTGTCAAAATAATAGTAAACGAAATTATCTTAATAAGGGGTTTAGTTTTATAAAGAATAAGATGGTAAAAAGCCAAAGCCAAAAGAGCAAAAAAAGCGGCTCTGCATTGTGTTAAAAACACGATAATAATAAAATACAAGCTTATTAATCCGGGAATATACAATTTGTCTTTGAAAAGTATCCTGAACTGAAAATCATTAAAACAGATAGCTATTCCCATAAGAAACATCAATGAATAATATGACGGATGTATCATATATGTGAAATTGGTATTGAAGAATACATTCTCCCAATCATTAATAGCAGGTGTGAAAGAGATATCTCCATTATGAAAAGACAACGACTTAGTTAATGCTACAATAAGAAGAAATAACGAACTAATAATTAAACCGGCGAGAAAGACTTTAAGTATCAGCACCATGTTTCCCTTTTTCTTAAAATCGTCAGAACTGAAAACTATAAAAAATGGCACAATTATCAAAGTAGCCATTTCGCTAAGGTTCCTGGTTCCATAAGGTTTATTTGAAGACCAGAATAAACTCACTGCATAGAACAAAAAGAAGAGAATCACAGACAACAATGGTATTAGTTCTTTGCTTTTAAACCCTTTTTGAAATTTTTCTCTGAAATTACCCTCCAATATCCATGATAAAAGCCAGGGCCATAATGAAATGATAAAAATATTCCTGCTTATCGACAGAGAGAATACAACTAAAAGAAACAGGTAAAATGTAATTTTATATTGTCTGATAAACTTGCGTGGGTTCATTTGAAGAGAACAGTTATTGTCTTAAGAATTATTTTAAAATAGTTACTGATATTCCTGTTTTGCAGGTAATATGTATTAAGAACGATTTTTTGTGGCATTATATGGGAAATGTAGTATTGTTTGGGATCGCTTGATCCTGTAAGAAGTGCACTTTCATCAGAAAACTCAATTGATGCAAGATCTGTTATCCCCGGTTTGATTGAAAGGATAACTTTTTGTTCCTCAGTATAATATTTCACAAACTCAGGTACCTCCGGACGTGGTCCTACAATGCTCATTTCCCCTTTCAGAACATTATACAACTGAGGAAGCTCATCCAGCTTATAAGACCTGAGGACTTTCCCAACCCTGGTTATCCGTCTGTCATTATGAACAGTAAGTGAAATAGATTCGAAATCAGATCTCTTCATGGTCCTGAATTTATACAATCTGAAATGTAATCCATTCTGACCTACTCTAACCTGTGAAAATAAAACACCACCACTTGATTCAATAACAATAAATACCGAGATAACTAAAAACAATGGGCTCAGGAAAATAAGACCAAGAATTGAAAATACTAAATCAAATATTCTTATCATCTCTCAAGCACTTCTGTAACTGATTGAATTACAGCCTTAATAATGAAACGCATCTCTTTATCAGTGAGATCATAAAATGCAGGAAGTGTTATTTCCCTACGGTATGAATCTATTGAAACCGGAAAATCCTCTTCTTTATATCCAAGTCCCTTATAGAAAGTAAGCGAAGGAACCGGTCTGAAATGAACATTTACAGATACTCCGAAATCAAATATTCTTTGAATAATCTTATCTCTTTGAAATTCAGTTATGTCTCTTATCCTCAATGCAAACAAATGAAAAGAGGAGATTCTGTTCGGAGTATAATATAAAGGGAGTTCTGCCCATTTGAATTTTTTCAGTTCTTTACAATATGTGTCAAATATCCTTTTAAACTTTACCAGCGTATCATTTTCATACCTCTCAATTTCAACGAGCCCTATTGAAGCCAGAACATCTGTCATATTAGCTTTGAAGCCGGCAGTAAGCACATCATATTTCCAGGCTCCGGCAGTATTTCGTGAAAGGGCATCTTTATCCTGACCATGGAGTGAGTAAACATTGAAAAAACTGTATAGATTCTGGTTATTAAAAGGAGCAGGCAGGTTAAATGCAATAGCTCCACCTTCACCGGTTGTGAGGTTTTTGACAGCATGAAAAGAAAAAACAGAAATATCGGTAAGACTCCCTGATCTTTTCCCATAATACACTGCTCCTAATGAATGGGCTGAATCGGAAAGTATTAAAATTCTACCTAGCTTTTTCTGAATATCAGTGTCAGCCTGAAAGAGGTTCTTTACATCCTCACGATAAACAAGATCATTAAGTCCATTGTAATCGACTGGGTAGCCTGCAAAATCGACGGGCATTATGACTTTTGTCCTGGTAGTTATAGCTTTCTCAACCTCTTTTATATTAATTGTGAGATCATCTTGTCTAACGTCAACGAATACTGGTTTGGCCCCTGTGTGGATAACTACATTTGCGGTAGCAGAAAAAGTATAGGCCGGAAGGATCACTTCATCTCCTTCTTTTACACCATACCATTTTAAAATCATATGAAGTCCTGCAGTGGCCGAGGAAATACATAACATCGAAGAAACATCGCAGAATTCGGCCAGTTTCTTTTCAAATAATTTCGTTTTTGGCCCGGTTGTGATCCAGCCAGAACGAAGCGTATCTACCACTTCATCAATTATTTTCTGATCAATACGTGGAGGGGAGAATGGTATCATATTA
>CAWJLF010000016.1:0-67920 GCA_963843635.1 uncultured Bacteroidales bacterium
ATCTCAAATATCTGGTTGCTAATCAGATCACCATCCCTGAGATGGTGATGAGTTGATATGGTCATTCCATCACTGATGCCACATTTCATAAGAGCTTCCTTAAGGGACCCAGAGATTTTATTTCCATCAACAGGATAGTCATAACAGCTTGGTATGGGTGGACCGTATTTTTTGCCTCCGGGCTTGTGCTTTCCCACTCCTTTGAAGGGAACCACAGGCTGTCCATTTACCTCCAATGGCACCTCTCGTCCTGCTGCATTTATTATTGTTTTTACAGCCATATAAAAAAATTAATTTTATTCATTTCCTGATGAACCTGTTGCGATCCAATCGTCATCTAATAGTCCCAGGCTCACTGCCAGGTCAAGTGTACGCTGAGCGTGTATGACAACCGGAGTGTCAATCATCTTTGATCCCAGCGATACAACTCCCAGTCCCTTATTTCTTGCATTCTCATATGCCATTACAATCTGCTTTGATTTTTCAATTTCTTCAGCATCAGGAGCAAATCCTTCCCTTATGATACTTATCTGCCTTGGATGGATACATCCCATTCCTTCAAAACCAAGAGCTTTTGAAACAGCTACATTTTTCCTGAGTCCTTCCATATCAGCAACATCAGAAAATACAGAGTCAATAGCCTGAATACCAGCTGCTTTTGAGGCGACAACAACTCTTGCCTGTGCATAAAAAGATTCTTTGCCTTCAATTGTCCTGACACACCAAAATCAGTAGTATAATCCTCAAGGCCTATAGCCATGGCTACTATATTATCAGAAGAACTTGCAATTTCAAAGGCTTTCTCCACACCAAGTGCACTTTCAATAATAGGCATCAGTAATACCTGGTTCTTTATGTTCTTCTTCTGCTTATATCCAGAATAACAGCTTCAATCTCTTTATATGCTCAGGCACTTTCACATTTGGGCACAAGGATGAGGTGTACATTATGAGGAAGAATTTCTTCAGATCCTCAACTCCTCTTTCTCCCTGTTAATCCGTACCATCTTCTCAGCACCGCAGAAATCAAGTTGTCGTAAGGCATTTCTGACCAGTATTCTGGCTTCATCTTTCTTTTCCGGAGCAACGGAGTCTTCCAGATCAAGTATAAATCCATCAGCTGTATGAAGCCCGGCATTAATCATTAGACCCGGACTGTTTCCCGGGAGTATAACGTGGAGAAGCGAAAACGATCTCTTTTGCCAGGGCTTTTGTTATTTTCAGTGAATACAGGCAGATATTCAAGATCCGTATTGATCAACTGTTTAACTGCAGCCTCCATCCTGGCGGATATAACAAACGGAAGAGCTCCGGAATCAGTCATTTTAACAAAAGCATTATTTATACCAAAAAAGTAAAGAATATCTTTTGAGCTCCGATATGGATTCTCCATAAAGCGATTTTACTTTAGAAGTGAGGTCAATGACCACTCCTCCGCTTGTTTTGAGCTCAAGCATTATTTCACAATCAGACCGGACTTTGGGTCCTGAATTACCTGATATAGCGAATCGTGATTTCATAATTTGCTCTGTCTTAGATCATTACATGGACTAATTCTTATCAGCGTCTGGTGTTTTCTTTTGCAAAGCTCAATTAATACACCTGATGTCGATCCAGGGTGCAGAAAAGCGATATCCAGCCCCTCAGCTCCTTTCCGTGGGGATATTATCAATCAGTCTGCATCCCTGAATCTGCCGCATGAGAAAGTGAGTCTTCAATATTTTCAACTGCAAATGCTATATGGTGGATCCCCTCTCCTCGTCTTTTCAATAAATCTCCCGACAGGGCCTTCAGGATCAGTCGATTCAAGCAACTCAATCTTTGTTGCTCCAACCTTTAAAAAAGCAGTTCTTACTTTCTGATCAGGAATAGTCTTCAATATTATAACATTTTAATCCAAGTATCTCTTCATAAAAACCTATTGCTTTTTCAAGGTTTTTTACTGCTATTCCAATATGCTCAATATGTGAAGTACTATTCATTTATCTGTTTAAGTTAGCAGTTATTGATCTAATACAATCCGATTGACTGAACAAATTTAGCTTATAAAAACCAGAGAACAGAGACAAAAATCATGTTTCCCGATTATAAAATCCAGGAAACAACGTGAATTTAAACAAACAGTGATCAGAATGGAAATTCAACAGGAGTCTTTATTTCCGACTCTCATTCTCAGGCTTCTTTGCAGCCATGTGAACTGGGTTTCCGTCCACATAAATTGCTTTATACGGTACTGTGGGACAAGCAAATTCGCAATGACCGCACCCGATACAAATATCCTCATGTTACTTCCGGAATAACAAGGTTACCTTCATAAGGAATCATATGGACAGCTTTTGTCGGACAACTTTCCGAACAGGCTCCACAGGCCGTCTTTTCAGTCTTTACAATGCAATTATCCTTTAATAAAATGTGCTTTCCCTATCTGGGTAAGTTTCTTAGCCTCCAGGACAAGCGGACTAAGGCATTGGTAGGACATACCTCAGTACATACAGTGCAATTATAGGTACAGAAACTCTTGTGATAATTCATTACAGGCTGCATCATGCCTGCTAATACCATACTGTTAGATAAGATGGTTGCAATACACCATTGGGACAGGCATTTATACATAATGAACAGGCAGTGCAAACTTTATTAAATTCAGCCAGAGAGATACCTCCGGGAGGACAAACCGGAGATGGTCTTATTCTCCTTTACAGTTGATGGTTTCTTTGGTTTAGGAGCAACTTTTTCCTGTGCATTAAGGCCTGTTCGTGATACCCAAAAAGAAGAAACAATGAAGTAATTACCATCTTACGTTTGCTCTCATCTGTCTTGTGCTCTTTCTTGTTAATCTTTACTATCCCATAGGAAATGCCTTATCCTGGCAGGTATTTATACAATTAAAACAGTGCAACACATCTTGTAACATCAACATCAGTTTTAAGAAAATCAATGCAGGATGATTTGCATCGTACAGCACATCTTCCACATTTAGTGCATGCGGTCTCATCAAATTTAATTCTTACAATTGACAACTTGGATATCAGCCCAAGGAGGGTCCCGACCGGGCAAATTGTATTACAGTATAATCTTCCCTTTGTAAATGAAAGGACTCCAACCAGGATAAAGAAAGCAGCAGGCACAGAATAGACTACAAAGGGATAATCCTTTTACAGGAATATTACTTAGAGTATAAATGTCAAATCGACCCAGAATACCTGCCAGAAAATTATTAAGCAATATTATAACCGGTTTAATAAAATAGGTCATGAACCTGCCCGAATATACTGTAGGGATCAAGAAGTGTAACCAGGTGAAATACCCCAGATCATGGTAAACAGCAAGAGTAATGGCAAGCAGTGAATACCTTAGAATAGTGAAAGGCTTCCTGAACCCATACCGTCTGAATTTCTTTTTAAACCTGCCCTCCTATCCTGCTGAAAATGTCCTGCCCGATACCAAGAGGACACAGAAATGAACAATACGTTCTGCCCGTCAGCAGTGTAAGCACAAGAACAAATAGGAAGCCAGCTGCAGCAATGTGTTCCGGCCCCTGTAAACTTGATTACTGAAGGAATAAATTGCAAATAAGTAAGGATATTGATATATCTGGTTGGGATCAGAAATCTGAAATCAACAAAGACAAGGAAAAAACAGATGAAAACAATTGCTGAAAAAATGATTCGGATTGTTCTAAGAGAATGAGACCTCATCAGGAATTACATTTTAATTCTTTTAATATTCAGAGATTCCAGATTCATATTGCCAAGTCCCATCTTATGAGCCATCGGAATATATTCAATCTTTTCTATTTCAACACCAAGCATCTTTGCCGCCGCAGCATCTCCTGCAACCCAGTCGGCTGTAAGTATCTGCGATTTCATCTGAACAATATCTTCTTTTGAAACACCCTGCGGACCATGTTTTACCATCACATTATAGCAATCCATCACATTAAGAGCCGGTTTCTTTTCAAATAATGCATAATCGGCAATACACTGGTTCAGATCATTCGAGTGCCAGTAACCACGATCCCAGACAATCCCATATTATTTTTCAGACAAGCAGTCATGCGTGTTGAGTTATGATTCTTCAGAACAGGTACATTTATAAACACATCGGTTTCAAGTAACAGCTCATGAACCTTTGCTTTCTGCAGCTTTATGCCTCCCGGAATATCAATTGACTGGTAATAGCTTTCGGAATTGGCCGGTACAACCTTTGCACCAGCTGATTTTGCAGCCTTTCTCAATACCCGAATTTTTATAACAGTTTACCCAGTTATCACATGTATGATCAAATACATATACCTCCTTTGCTCCTGCCCTGAAACAATGTTCTATGATTCTCTTAACAAGATTGGGATTTGTGTTCGCAGCCAGTTCAGGTATAACATCCCATCCTATATTCGGTTTTATCAGTACTTTCTGTCCTTTCTGAACAAATGCACCCATCCCTCCCAGTTCCTGAATGCCAAGATCAAACATAGCGTCAGGCTCACCTCCCATAAGGGCAACCATATCATATTTTCCATTGCTGGCGGTCGAAGCCCACAGCCTGCCATATCCGCCTAGGCTCAATGCTGCACCTGCTGCCAGTCCCGCTCCTGTCGATGTTTTAAGAAAATCTCTTCTTTTCATAATCTTCTATGTGTTTATATCCTGCTTGTGATTCAAAGAGCCGAAAAATACAATATTTTTTTTATTATTCACTGAAGAATGTAAATAGTATCTTCGCATCATGAATATGGAGACATGTGTTTTGAAGGCATGCACATAACATTCTCCGATTTTTAGTTGTTAATAATTATTAAGTAGTCTATATATTCTGATAAGAATGAAAATTTTCTCTTATGATTGTTTTTCCGGAATAAGCGGAGACATGAATCTTGGTGCCATGATTGATCTTGGCGTCGATAAAGAATATCTCATTGAAGTGAACTTAATAAATTAAATCTAGAAGGCTGGGAGCTGGTTGTGCAGAAAGACCAGAGACATGGGATAAATGGTACTAAGGTCACTGTCATCCAGACCAGACACGAACATGTCCACAGGCATCTTTCGGATATTGAGAAGATTGTTGATGATTCATCACTTGATCAGAACACAAAGGCTCTAAGCAAGAAGATTTTCATGAAGATAGCTGTAGCAGAAGCAGCAGTTCATGGTATTGATATTGAGAAGGTTCATTTTCATGAAGTTGGTGCAATTGATTCAATCATCGATGTTGTCGGAGCTGCAATATGTTACAATGTATTTGAGTGTTGACGGAGTGCATGTTTCAAAGTAGAACTTGGCTCCGGTTTCGTTCTGTGTGATCACGGCAGACTGCCGGTTCCGGCCCCGGCTACCGCGGAGATAATAAAGGGATTGCCTGTCAAGAAAGGAGGTGTGGATTTTGAGGCTACAACTCCCACGGGAGCAGCAATATTATCTGCACTTGTAACAAATCCGTGAAAGGGACTCAACCTGAAAATTGAGAAAACAGCTTACGGGGTTGGCCAAAAAGAAAATCACGATGTCCCGAACCTGCTAAGAGTATTTATTGGTGAGACAGAACCACGAGCCTAAACAGGACATGAAGCTCTGCATCTGGAGTGCTAATATTGATGATATGAATCCTGAATTCTTTGAATTTATATCTGACAGGCTTTTTAAAGCCGGCGCATCCGATGTGTTTCTTATCAAATATTATAATGAAAAAAGGAAGACCCGGCATAGTGATAAATGTAATCTGTGAAACTGATGTAGCTGAGACTATTAAAAATATAATATTCACTGAATCTACAACATTGGGTATAAGAACATTCCCCTTCAGAAAGGATACGCTGGCCAGGAAATTTGAAACAATTTCCACCTATTTATGGTAATGTAACGGTAAAAAGGTCGTTTTACAAGGATAAGGAGGTTTCAGGTCAAGCCGGAATACGAGGATTGTAAAAGAATAGCCCAGAAAGGGCGTTTCCCTTTAAAAGAGGTTTACAGAATGTGATGGCTGAGATGGACAGAAAATGAAGTTGGAACTGTAAAGGGCAAATTAAAGGAAATAAGAAGGATGAACGATATGTAGTGCATATGGAACTGGCGGTAAGGGCTGACATTAGGAATATTTAAAAAAAGAAAGGGGAAATATGACAGAAATAAAATCAACAAGACTGGATAGCATACTTAAACGAGATGGAATCAATTGTTAGTTGCTTTTTCGGGCGGGGTGGACAGTTCATTTTTATTGTACAGGGCCACAAACTTAAAAGAAAAGGTATAACTGCTGTTACAATAAAAACACCTTATATTCCCAAATGGAAATAGATGAAGCTGTCGAATTTACTGAGAGGTACGGAATAAAGCACGAGATCATCGAGCTTCGTTTCCCCGAGATTATCAGATATAATCCCAATCGACAGGTGCTATCTCTGCAAAAAGACCCTGTTTACTGATATCATGAAATATGCACGAGATAAATGGAATCAAGTATGTATTGATGGTACAAATGCAGATGATACAGGTGATTTCAGACCGGGGATGAAAGCACTCAAAGAGCTTGGTGTAAGAAGTCCTCTTATGGAGTCGGGACTTACAAAAAAGAACATAAGGGACCTTGCAAGCAGAGGATGATCTAAAATATGGGACAAACCTGCAATGGCCTGCCTGTCTGACAAGGATCCCATACGACACAGAGATAAAGGAAGGGCTGCTGACGATGATTGAGGAGGCTGAGAGTGTAATATGGAGGCGGGTTATCCCGGAACAAGGGTCAGAGTGCATGGTGATGTTGCACGGATTGAGTGCTTGCCGGGATATTTTACCAAGATGATAAAGAATCCTGTCAGCCAGCATATTGTTGACAACCTGAAGACGAATAGGATTCAGATTTGTATCTTTAGACCTTGAAGGCTACAGGACAGGAAGTTCTAACCCGGAAACCAGATAAATATGAATGCAAAGGAAATTGAGGACCTGCTGAACAGGGTCAGAAACGGGACAGACATCTGTAGAAGAGGCCCTGGATGTATTAAAAAATTTTCCCTACACTGATCTGGGGTTCGCTAAAATAGACCATCATAGGGAAATGCGCACCGGATATCCTGAAATTATATATTGTGCAGGTAAAACGGTTAACCAGGTAAGGGAAATTTTTAAAGTAATGGCTGCAAGGGAAAAGAATATTATTGGCACACGTGCTTCTGCTGAGATGTTCCTGAAGCAGTAAAGGGGACTATCCCGATGAAGCTTCCTATCACGATGTAGCCTGGATAATATCAGTACAGAAAAAGAAACCGAAGGGACCAGACAGCCGGATAGCTATTATAACTGCTGGCACTTCTGATATACCGGTTGCTGAGGAGGCTGCAGTCACTGCTGAGCTGCTAGGGAATAAGGTATTAAGAATTTATGATGCAGGTGTGGCAGGGATACACAGACTTGTTGACAGGCTACCGGAAATACGAGACTGCAGGGTAATAATAGTTATTGCAGGTATGGAAGGTGCTTTGCAAGTGTGGTCGGAGGGCTGGTGGACAAACCGGTTATAGCTGTTCCGACAAGTGTTGGATACGGTGCAAATTTCGGAGGGGTATCTGCCTTGCTTGCAATGCTAACAAGCTGTTCTTCAGGCGTTACCGTTGTAAATATAGATAATGGTTTCGGGGCAGGTTACTCTGCCAGCATGATCAACAAAATAAAGTGACTATGATGAGATGGCCGGCAAACATACTTACTTTCCACAGCATACATGCCTCCCGTTGAATATATCTCGCTGATTAAGGCACTCTTCCGGAGTACGATTGAAAGAGAAGAGAATTATATTAAGCAAACATACAGAAACAGGTGTTATATTCTGACAGCCCAGGCCCCACTGCTACTTTCAGTGCCAGCTCTTCTGGGACCATGCTCATAAAACTCCTATCAGGGATATAAAATAGACTATTCAAAACGATGGCAGCAGGTCCATTTGAGGGCTTTCAAAGCATCCTATAGTTGATCTCCCTACTTTGAATTTTATTTTGAAAATATTGAAAAGATTATTAACCGGAAATTAATTTCCTGATAGATCTAAATACTGCGCTCACTGGTTCAATACTTGAAATTGTCAGTATCAGCACAAGCATAGGTTTTACAACTGAATTTGTTCCGGAAAGAATCCATCCCGATGACTACAGGTACCTCTAAATCCAAACGAAGGGACATGTCAAATCAAAAAAATACGACCAGGTATTATGTCCCTGTAATAAATTCATTGCAAACCTGAGCGTAGCTGATCTGATATTTCAATATGGGGCCGGAATCAGTTGATTTTATCTCTGATATTACTGATCCAATAAAATAAAAGGAACTGTTGATAATGTAAGATGTCATAAAGGACATTATCAGCAGTTCCTTAGCGTCAAAAAAAGCTAATAAATAATTAATATCCGAATTTATAACCAAGAGTCATAGTGAACATATTCCTGGTAGTATTCATGCTGGCTATTGCCTGGATGAAATTACTGTTGAGAGGATACAGGAAATTGGTCTGCGAGTATTTATAATTTGTATAGGCGAAGTCGATGGATACATTTTTCTCCTGTATCCGATACCAAAAGAGAGTGAATTGTAGTCAAGGCCTGCATTCTCCTGTCCGGACTTGAAAGCCTTTCCATAATAACCGTAACCTGTTCTCAGGTAAAGATTATTGAGTCTTAGTTCTCTGCCCCTACCCTAATATTGCTTGTTGGATTCAGTGTATTTTTAACAGCAAGGTTATCGTTCGCTATAGTCATAACCATCTCCTGATTGTGCAAACCTTGAAGTACTGTAATCCACAAACTCATAATCAGCACTTATCAGGGCAATTTTCTTTACCTGTACTGCTACACCTGCCAGTACTCTGAATGGTGTTGTAAGGTAATAGTTGAATCTCAGGTGGATCTATCTTCGATTCGAACTGTCCTCCATCCGTAAATGAGAGGAAATGATCATTATAAGTATAATCATATAATCCTGTACCAGGTGGGAGAATGGAATGCCAGGCCAATCCGGAGGGCTTCTACAGGCTTTATAATTGCTCCCACTTTGATATTATATCCCGTACCTTTTTCTTCATAATGATCAATATATGTAAAGCTCTCAAAAGCAGAAGGAAGGTTGGCATCAGTACTCTCAAGATGCTCAGTATGACTTGTGTAGCGTAGCTGGCTCACACCAAGGGTAGCACCAAAATAAAACTTGTTTGAAACATTTCCGCCAATAGTGAAAGGCATGTTCCCCGGTGAATCCTTCATTATTCACAAGCCTTCTTACCCTTTGTCCGTATACAGAGGGAGGATTATCACCATAATTGGAGAAGACAGTTCCATAGGAATAGCCGCCTGATCCTGTAATTGTATCCATGACCCATGCATCAAAAGCTATGCCGGCAGGTCCGGTAAGGTCCTGATAATAAGTGCCGTCACTGGATCTGTGCCCAGTAATCAGCCATTGAACTGCTGTTATCCGTTCCCTGTATAAGGATATTCTGGAAAAATTATTTGTTTTGTTGAATGAATACCCGAAATTAAGTGTGAACAAGTCCTGTATGTTCCTTCATTTGACATAAGATTAGTACAATACCTCCCTGGTTAAGATTAAAGTTATATCGGTAATCTGTTGCAGCTGCCATTAAAGCCTGAAGTGCTAGTATTAATATGCAAAAGCTGGGGAGAGAGTGTCAATTCGATGATCTGAAAACTCCAATACCTGCGGGGTTCTGACTAAGGGTGGATATATCACCACCAAGCGCAGTAAAGGCTCCTCCCATTGAGTTAAATCTGGCAGTTCCACTGTAGAAGATCTGGGAATATCTCAGAGCATCGTCAACATTTTGTCCGTATACTCCGGCAGATATAGAGATCACTATCAAAATAATCAATCCTGTTCTTTTCATTATTTTCAATTTTTTGTAAAACATCCCCTGCACTCTGATATTTAGAATGAATATTTTTTTTGAATGTATTCAATGATGATTCAGCTTATCTGCGGCGCCCACCTCCACCACCGCCTCCGCCAGAAGAGGAGCGTGAGCTGCTGCTTCCTGAGGAGCCTGAAGAATAGCTGCCTGATGGTAACTGCCCGATCCGGAACTGCCTCTGTAGGAAGAACCGCCCGAGTTTGAGCTCCTCGGCGATGAGGATCCGCCTGAATGAAGATCTCGTACCCACATTACTCCTTGAGGGGACAGAGTAGCTTTGACTTGATCTTACTGATCCTGACCTTGAGGTATTAACCGGTGTACGGTTCATTGAGGGACTGATTGTTTTCAAACCTTCTTACCGGGCTTTAGTAACTGTCCTGCTCCTGGTTCCGTTATAAGTTCCATGGTTAAGAGGAACACGTGTTGTACCCGGGTTTGCTGTGGTCCTGTTAGGATTAGTATACCTGTTATCGGTACTGCTTCTCTCATATACCCTTGTATTGTTATAGGAAGGCCTGGTACTCATCCGCGGGCTACTATAGCTGGGGGTGTATGTTCTATTTGCAGAATTATATGTAGGGCTGTAATTGCACGGACTGACCTTGTAGTTGATACTGCACGACTCGATTGCACAACCTGTTGCGGATCAGTGGCTTACTCTCCGTGCCGACTGGCTGACGGTTGCTGGGAGCCGCCGGATAATCTTCTGCTACCACTTGTTGCGCCTGAGGATGAAAGAGAAGGATTTCGTCGTGAGGAACTCATCGGACCAGCTGTATTATTCCATCTTGAAGATAATGAGCTTGGTCTTTCAATCCTGCCATAAGCATAATTATTCCGTTCCCTTCCGTAGTCAGGTATATCCATAATAGGGAAGTAAGATCCAACGCCTAAATAATATCCACCATAAAGACCACCGTAACCCCCGTACAGACCAGAGTAGTACCCGCCATAATATGGGTAATAGCTTCCATAGTAATAGGGATATCCACCGTAGAAGGAGTCATAGAAACCTCCATACCCGTAAAATGGGCTGAATGAATAAGGGTAACCATAACTGAAATGGAGTATGGGTACCCATAACTTAAATAGCCGGGTCTCTCCAATAAGGATAAAAATCACCATAAAACCTGCTTAGCCTGCTGGCATAGGACAAGTTATCGTAATAATCATAACCATTTCCGTAATAAGAATTGTTATCGATCTGATCATTAATATCCACTGCATTGGAATACTCATCGGCATACAGAGTATCAGACGCATAGATATTATCATAATATTCATCTGTAGAAATATTTTTATCAGGTAAGGTGTCCTTTGGCATTTGGCTTCTCCTTTATTACAGGCTGATCTGCCGGAGTGTAGTAAAGATCATCATATTCTGCACCTGTATACAGGCTCGATGTGCAGGAAGCCAGTGTAATGAGTACAAGTGCTGATATCTGTAATAATTGTTTTCATATTGATTCCCTCTTAGTATTTAATAATACGGAGCAAATATTATACCAAAGAAACGATTTTTTGGATTTACTTTTTACATTTCATCTCATATAATATAATATTTATTTCAAACTCCTCGGCAGAAGCAGAATTATCATTCTAAACTTTATCTTCTTCTGCCTGATTTTGACGACGATGATCGGGAAGAAGATGAAGATCTGTGTCCGGATGAAGAAGATCCGGAAATCCGTCCTGCAGAGGATGATCTTGAGACCTGCCAGCAGAAGATGACCTGGAAACATGTGCTGCAGATGATGATCTTGAGACCCTGGCAGCAGAAGATGACCTGGAAACACGTGCTGCAGAGGATGATCTTGAGACCCTGGCAGGATGATGACCTGGAAACACTTGTGCAGGTGATGATGACTCTCGATATTCCGAGATGATGGTCTGGAGACCCTGGCAGCAGATGATGACCTTGACAGGCTAGCCGGGGAAGATGACCTGGAGATGTTCCCTGTAGAGTATGACCTGGATCCCCTTACAGGAGATGCTGTTCTGGACAGGCTCGACTGTGTGGATGACCTTGTTCTATTTAACGACGCAGAAGTTCGTCTTGCGGACGAAGGAGTCGATGTAACGGAGGAGGACCTGTTTGCAGAAGTCCTGTTGGTACCCTGATAAACAGAATTTGTTCCCCTGGAGACGGGACTGCGCCTGTTAACCTGGTTGCCTGAATTCATCCCGGTATTGTTTCTTCTTGAGGTACTTGTTGACGATGATTCATTTACAGCTGATGAATTTCTCCGATAAGTATTATCTCCTGGATGATTACTCCGCGATGAATAGTAATTATGGTTATTATACCTGTAATAACCAGGTTCGTAGTAATGATAATGATTGAAATGATTATACCTGTTCCATCCCCAATTACTATAGGACCACCTGTTTCTCAGCCCAATATTAATGAACAAAGGATTATACCAGTAATTGTAATAAAATGGATTATATGCGCTGTAATAAACACTTCCATAGTAAGGATCATACCATGGGTCATTGTAGCCATATCCATAAACAGGATAATTATATGCTAGTCCCACACCAAATCCCATACCGAAACCCAGGCCGCCATAAATGCTTATGCCTAAGATATAAGGACGGTATGTATACCAATAAGAATCGGTAAACAGAGGTGAATAATAATCAAAAGCTGCAAATGACCGGTGAAACCTGTTTATCCTGGCTGAATAATAATAATCATAATCACCATAATAATTATTTATTACTACCCCTCCATGGTTAGTCCGGCTATCTGCGTAACCAGTCCTCTGAGCATTTACAGAACACCTGTCAGCAGAATTCCTATAACAATTAGAGTATAATATTTGGCTTTCATGGTGAACCTCCTTTTCTATTTTGAAGAATAACTGAAGTTTTTATTTATTTTTGCGCAATCTATTTCATTAAAACAAGGCAAACAAATACCATACCAAAAAAATGGCAAAATTTTTAACTAACAGGGAAGAGAATTATTCACAATGGTATAATGATCTGGTTATTAAAGCTGATCTTGCCGAGAATTCAGCAGTTCGCGGTTGCATGGTCATAAAACCTTATGGTTATGCCATTTGGGAGAAGATCCAGGCGGAGCTCGACAGGCTTTTTAAAGCAACCGGGCATGTAAATGCATATTTCCCCCTGTTCATTCCAAAATCATTTTTCAGCAAGGAAGCTGCCCACGTTGAAGGTTTTGCCAAGGAATGTGCTGTTGTAACCCATTACAGGTTGAAAAATGATGAGAACGGGAAAGGTATTGTGGTGGATCCTGAAGCCAAACTTGAAGAGGAACTGATAGTACGTCCGACATCCGAAACCATTATCTGGAATTCATACAAAAACTGGATACATTCATACCGTGACCTTCCGATACTAATAAATCAGTGGGCCAATGTTGTGCGATGGGAAATGAGAACCCGGCTTTTCTGCGTACAACCGAATTTCTCTGGCAGGAAGGTCATACCGCACATGCAACAAGGGAAGAAGCAATTGAAGAAACAGAAAAGATGATTAATGTTTATGCCGAATTTCGCGGAAAACACTATGGCATTGCCGGTTATAAGGGGTTATAAGTCGGAGAATGAACGATTTGCCGGGGCTCTTGATACCTTATGCTATTGAGGCACTTATGCAGGATGGAAAAGCACTTCAGGCAGGCACCAGTCATTTCCTGGGGCAGAACTTTGCAAAAGCATTTGATGTTCAGTTCACTGATAAAACAGGGAAACTTGAATATGTTTGGGCTACTTCATGGGGCGTTTCCACAAGACTGATGGGTGCCCTGATTATGGGACATGCCGATAATAATGGTCTCATATTGCCACCCCGCCTGGCCCCGATACAGGTAGTGATTATACCAATCTATCAAAAAGAGGAACAACTATCCGCTTTATCTGAGGTAGCTGTAAAATTAAAAACCTGGCTTGAATCCAAAGGCTTTTCGGTTAAATATGATGACAGTGATAATAATAAACCGGGATGGAAATTCGCTGAATATGAATTGAAAGGTGTTCCTGTCAGAGTAGCTATCGGGCCACGTGACCTCGAAAACAAGACCATAGAAGTGGCCAGGCGTGATACCCTGACAAAAGAGACTATTCCTGTAGAGCATGGCGGTGAATATATCGCTGAACTGCTCGGGAAGATACAGGAGAATATTTATAACAGGGCATTGAGTTTCAGAAAGGACAATACCTTCTTTGTGGATAAATGGGATGATTTCTTAAAGATTCTCGACGACAAGGGTGGTTTCATTATGGCTCACTGGGATGGAACTGTTGAAACAGAGGAGAAAATTAAAGAAGAGTCAAAAGCAACGATAAGATGTATCCCATTTGACAGTCCGGAAGAAGAAGGAAAATGTATATACTCCGGGAAGCCTTCAAAAAGGAGAGTCCTATTTGCTAGGTCGTACTGATATTACCGATAAATTACCCGGGCTTCCTGAATTAGCTACTGTTTTTTCTTTATTAAGTAATAATTATTATTTTAGATGGTTATTACTTATTGCAATATTCTGCTACATGACATGACTAAACAGGACGACAAAAAACAGGAAATAATCGGGACACTGAAAGATAAAATCAATCCTGAAACAGAAGGTCTTTGATTATACATATGAGACATTTTCTGTTTTAAAAGATGTTCTAAAAGGGTTAACAAAGGATATTAATTCAAGTCTTGCAGGAACTGACCAGAGAATCAGATTGGAATACTCTGACAGAAGTAACTTTGATGCCCAGCTCAAGGTTGCAGGTGATGTATTGCTCTTCAGCATGCATTCCAATATTTTCCAGTTCGACAGGGATCATCCTGCCTGGAAGACCCCATATATCCAAAAGAACAAATTTAATGCCTATTCAGGAATAATTAATATTTATAATTTTCTTGCAGATTCGTTCCGATACTCACGGTTGGATGACCTGGGTTACCTAATTGCAAGGATCTTTATCAACCATGAAAAACAGTATTTTGTGAAGGGAAAAAGACAGATGGGTATGCTCTTCACCAATTACGGTAATGAGATAATCAGTAAAGATGCATTCAAGTAATCATTGCCACAGCTATCCAGTATTCACTCGAATTCGATCTCCTGGTTCCTCCCTACGATACAGTGAAAATAGCAACTGTTGGACAGGCTGAAGCAAAAATCCAGCATTCAAAAATCATGACTGGCAAACGTCTTGGATTTCAGTTCAATTCTGATGATGTTCTGATCAGCAATTCTAATGATACCTGATGAGCAATCTGCTTATAATGATCCGGATACGGGGCAAGCTCTTATACTGACAGCCCTGATGCTCATTTGTCCGGAGGTCTTTTCCCAGGTTGAACATTCAGGTGACACAATTATAAAAATTCCAATAGGATCCCTCGTACATATTAAGGATAGTACAAGCTTTTTCAGCCAGGACTCGATATTGAAGATCCCAAATACCCTGGCCAGGTCCAATATAAAAATCATTGACAGGAATATTATCTTCTACGATTCTCTTAAGGCCAGGGTGTCGAAGAATCACCTCATCAAAAAACTATATGACCTGGTAGTCATTTCCCCTGATCGATACCCAACCAGAAACTGACCGGTAGCAGCGAAGCGAATTACAATACCTATTCGGGCTGGAAAATAAGGAACGTTGAAATACAGAGGCTTGGCGTCTTCGGAGCCGACATAATCAACCCCGGGCAGAGTAAAGCTAGCAAGTAAGATAGACTGTTGAACAGCACTCATGTAAATACAAATGAAAAAATCATCCGGAAAAACCTGCTTTTTGCTGCAGGTGACACAATTTCTCCGCTCATCCTGAGCGATAATGAAAGGATCCTCAGACAATTGCCATATATTGACGACGCCAGGATCATTGTTGTTCCTGTGTCAGACGAAGAAGCGGATATCATTGTTGTTACCAAGGATGTTTACTCAATTGGAGGATCATACACTTACAGGGGCCTGAAAAAAGGTGAGATATCGGCTATTTGATAAAAACATCTTCGGTATGGGTCACGAATTTGGCTTTGATATACCCTTTGATAACCAGGCGCCAGAATCACCTGGGTTTGGAATCCATTATACCATCAACAACATCGCCAGGTCATTTATTAATCTTAATACATTTTATCTTACCGGTCTGGGTGAGACTACTTATGGTATTAATATTAGCCGGAAACTCGTAAGCTCAACTACAAAATACGCAGGAGGAATTTCAATCCGACAAATGTATACAAGCGTAGATCTCGAACACTTCCTGGTACCCCAGCCTCTCAAATATAATTTCCAGGATTACTGGTTCGCAAGAGTCTTTCCTTTTGACAAACAATCAGTCTCAAGGATAATTATTAGTGCCAGGTATACAAATAATAATGTTTTTGATCACCCTTTCATCCTTCCCGACTCATATTACAACATTCAGAAATACAGAATATTTCTTGGTTCTGCTTCTTTTTCAGTTCCAAAAGTATTATAAAACAAGTCTCATTTACAACTATGGAAGAACCGAGGATATTCCCTATGGCGGGATGGTTACATTACCGCCGGAAGAGAGATTAATGAATTCAAGGACAGGACATATCTGGGTGCCGAATTATCGATAGGCCAGGCTTCTGAAAAAAGTCGGGTATTTCTACTCAAAGGTCAGCTATATCTACCTTTCTAAATGGGATTAGAACTGAACAGGGTGTCTTTTCATTTGACCTGAAATACTTCTCCAACCTTCTTGTACTGGGCAAAAACAAGATGAGATACTTTTTTAATCTAAACTACACCAGGGGATTTGACAGGAATATTGATGAGATTCTCTGACCTATTATACCAAAATGGATTTTCTGGCATAAGGAACGATACGATAACCGGCAATCGTCGATTGACTTTGATCTGGAATCAGTGATGTTCAGTCCACTTAATGTCTACAATTTTAAATTTGCCTTTTTCGGGTTTGCGGATTATTCCATCCTCACTGACGGACCTGTTATTGCCGGTAATACAAGGAACAGTCTTTCAAGCATAGGACTCGGAGTCAGGAGTAAGAAATGACAACCTGATATTCAATACGCTCCAGATAAGATTTTCATATTTATCCGAGTACCCCTCCCTATTCTGATGTTAATCATTTTACCATCTCCGGTGAGCAATTGCTTCATCCTAATAATTTTAATCCCGGGCCACCGACAATTCTGCCTTTCAGATAGCATATAAATCATCAGTGAAATATCCCGTGAAAAAAATGGTTTTTCATACCTTTACATGAATTATGCCCTATAGAATGCTTAATGAGTTCGAAAAATACATTACCGAAAACAATCTTGTTGAGGACAGGGACAGGATATTGCTGGCAGTGAGTGGTGGAATTGACTCAATGGTAATGACTCATCTCTTTCTTGAACTGGGATATGAGATTGGTATTGCCCATTGCAACTTTGAACTCAGGGGAGAGGAATCAGATATGGATGAGCAAATGGTTGCCGGGTTTGCACAAGAACATAATATAGAATTCTTCACAACAAGGTTTAAAACAGAAAGCTATGCCTCCGGGAATAGTATGTCTATCCAGATGGCGGCCAGGGAACTAAGGTATACATGGTTTGAAGAAATAAGACTTCAAAATGGATATAATGCCGTTGCCGTAGCACATAACCTTAACGATAATATTGAGACACTGATAATCAACCTGGTAAGGGGAACAGGGCTTGCAGGACTCACTGGGATGAGACCAAGAAACAATAATATAATACGACCCTTGTTATTCGCAACGCGTAATGATATCTCAAAATATTGTAAGGAACATAACATTTTATACAGGGAAGATAAGTCCAACTCTGATACAAAATACATAAGGAATAAGATACGGCATAAAATTATTCCGGTTCTGAAAGAAATAAATCCCTCGGTAGAACTTACCCTTAATGAAAATGCTGAGCGATTTACTGGAATAAACGAGATCGTAACAGAATATATCTGTAAGCTTCGTGAGAAGGTAAGCGAGCAAAAGCAGGATATAACTACATTCAGTTATACTCTTCTGAAAAGGCATCTAAAAAACAGGGCAGTTATCTTTGAGTTGTTCAAACCTTTCGGGATAAATAACCTCAGGCTGAACGATCTAATCTCGGTTATAAAAGGGAAAACAGGAGCCCGGTTGTACACAGATTCCTACAGGATACTTAAGAACAGGAATGAAATCATGGTTACCATGGAGCATGAGAAGGATGAAATAATATATATAATAAGGAAAATTTCAGATTTCAGGAAGGTTCCGGAAATAATCTCTGCTACATGGATGAAGGTAAATGATAGTTTTGAGATACCATCAGACCAGTCTGTTGCATGTATCGATGGCGACAGAGTGAAGTTTCCCCTTTTAATTAGAAATTGGAAACCGGGTGACTATTTTGTTCCTCTGGGTATGAAACAGAGGAAAAAGCTTAGCGACTATTTTATCGATAATAAATATTCAATTCCGGAAAAAGAGAATAAACAGATCCTTGAATCTGATGGTAAAATAATATGGATAATAGGTGACAGAATCGATAACAGGGTTAAGATCACAAAGTCAACCAGGGAAGCATTGATTATTAAATCTATAGAAAAAGCGCTGGTTATCAAACCGCTAAGATAAAAATATGGTTTTTCCTTTCCCTCCGGATTCCTTTACCGTTGGTATATTCCCCTGTCAATCAGCGCCAGGTCCGTCATCACAATAGCAGTAGCCGCTTCTACTATTACTGGCATTCTTAAAGCAATACATGTATCATGTCTTCCCTTAACTTTGAGTATAGTCATCTCCTCCTTGCTGAAATCAAATGTTTTCTGGTCCACACCGGTTGAAGATGTAGGTTTAACTGCAACCCTGAAAACAATTTCATTGCCATTTGTGATACCACCGTTAATACCGCCAGCGTTATTTGTCTCTGTTGATCCGTCACTGCCAGTGAAAGAATCATTATGTTCAGACCCTTTCATGGATGCAGCGGCAAATCCGGCTCCGAATTCAATACCTTTTATAGCTGGTATTGAAAACACTATATGACTAATTGCAGATTCAAAAGAATAAAAGAATGGCTCGCCTAATCCGTCCAGAGGTTTATTCACTCTGCATTCAATAATACCTCCAATTGAATCATTTTTTTCAATAGCATCATTAACGGCCTTTTCAATATCACCAGATCCTCCTGCAGATATTAACCGGGCCGATACAGTTGATTCAGACATTACTTTTTTAGCAATAACACCGGCAGCAACCAGACCCCAGGTTATCCTGCCTGAAAAATGACCACTTCCCCTCATGTCAGAAAAACCTCTATACTTTACTCCGGAAACATAGTCAGCATGACCGGGCCTGGGAATCCTTTTAAAATCATCATAATCCGAAGATATTTTATCACTGTTTCTTGTAAGAATGGTTATCGGAGCTCCGGTTGTAAACCCGTTATAGATACCGCTTATTATCTCAGGAAGATCCGGTTCTTTCCTTTTTGTGGTTCCTTTGCTTCCGCTTTGTCTCCTTCGCAGGTCCGGTAAAAAATCATCCGGTTCAACCTTAATACCCGGAGGAGTTCCATCAATTATCACACCTATTGCTGGTCCGTGTGATTCACCAAAAAGAGAAACCCTGAAAATAACCCCAAATGAATTCATAATATCATTTATTTTCTTTGAATCGTTTATAAAATTCAATCAATTCATCAACCGGTACCTTTTCAACAATTGCCTGGCCTATGCCTTTACAAAAAACAAAATTTATTTCGCTGCCTGCTTTCTTTTTATCCTGCATAACGAGCTGCCTGATCCTGCTTTCTGAAATATCATAATTATTGAGAAGACCATATTTTATTAAAAGATCATTAATCCTGTTCCTCTCCTCAATCCCGGTAAATCCCCTGTCAAGCGAAAGTTCGACGGCCAGCTCCATTCCTGACGCAACGGCAAAACCATGCTTAACTGACATTTGTAACTCAATAGCATGACCATAAGTGTGACCAAAATTAAGTATACGTCTGAGACCTTCTTCCCTTTCATCTTCCATAACAACCGAAGCCTTAAATCTTACTGATGCTGCTATTAGATACGAGAGAAGATCTTTTTCACGTCTCATCACACGGTCATAATTTGACTCTATAGTGTCAAAGAGCTCCCTGTCACCAATTATAGCAGTCTTTATCAGTTCAGATAATCCCGACAGGTATTCTTCCCCGGAAAGTGTGAGTAACATTTCGGGATCACAAATTACAAATTCCGGCTGCCTGATTATACCCAGAATATTTTTAGTGCCTCTGAGGTTGACACCGTTCTTTCCACCAGTGCTTGCATCAACCTGAGAAAGAAGGCTGGTTGACACATAACCACATCTTACTCCCCTCATATAAACAGAAGCCAGAAATCCTCCCAGATCGCAAACCACACCCCCTCCTATTGCAATAATGAAGCCGTTTCTGTCAATTCCCTCCCTCAATAATCCGGCAGCAAGATCTTCAATAACTTCCAGTCTTTTACTTTCTTCTCCGGGTGTTACAACGAGTACAGGGATATCCGGGAAACTGCCCCCATATATTCGTTTAATATTTTCATCCGTAATTATTACTGATCCATTTTCCGGAATAAGTCCTCTAAAAACTTCCCAGTTTTCACCCACCGTAATCTCTGATCTTGAATCAGGAGTATTAATAACTATTTTTTCCAATTGTTTAGTTTATTGATGGATAAAGGTAAAAATTCTAACAAGATTCTTTTCATACTCAAGGTAAAATTGCCACATGCGCTTATTTGTCACTTAATTCAAGCCATCTTAATTCCTTTGTATCCAGTAGCTTCATTATTTCCCCATGTCGAACTGATTTTGAATATAGTTCGTTTGCCTCTAATTTCCCTTCACTCATCTCCTGCTCTATTTGTTTTTTTTCAAATTCAAGCTCTTCCAGTTCACCGGATAGCATCTCCAATTCCCTTTTCTCATTAAATGACAGTCCGGATTTCTTCGTTTTCTCAGGAATGCCTGTATTTTTTCCTGCCGATAAAGGTTTTGAAATCCTCGACACCTTGTCCTCCAGCTCAAGCTGCATCTCTCTCAATTGTGTGTAGTTACCCGGAAAATCCTTTATGAACCCATCACCCCTGTACTCAAAAATATGATCAACTACCTTGTCCATAAAAAACCTGTCATGTGAAACAACAATAACACAACCTCTGAAACCTGCAAGATATTCCTCGAGTACATTTAGAGTAAGGATATCAAGATCATTTGTTGGTTCGTCCAGAATCAGAAAATTAGGATTGGCCATCAGTACGGTAAGAAGGTAAAGTCTTCTTTTTTCTCCTCCCGACAGTTTCTTTATTAATGTATGCTGTTTGTTGGGAGGGAAAAGAAAGTAAGTCAGAAATTGTGAAACTGATAAAATATTACCATCGCTAAGAGTCACTCTTTCAGCAATATCTTTAACAGCATCTGCAACAGTAGACTCATTATCAAATTGAATTCCCTCCTGGCGGTAATAACCAAAAACAACAGTCTCGCCTTTATCCACAGTACCCTTATCCGGCGATATTAATCCGGTTATGATGTCAAGCAGAGTGGATTTTCCTGCGCCGTTATTACCAACCAGACCTGCCTTCTCAAACCTGTTAAAAGTATAGGTAAAATTATCTATGACACTTTTTTCCATTCCATGACTTACTGATATTCTTAATTTCCAGGATCTTTTTACCCATCCTGGAGATATTAACATTGATATTCAGGCTTTTATCAGCCGGTTTGGATGCTGCTTTTTCCTTAAGATCATAGAATGAATCTATCCTGGATTTTGCCTTGTGTCTCCTTGCTTTTGGCATGCGACGCATCCAGTCCAGCTCTGTCCTGAAAAGGTTTTTTGCCTTTTCACTGTTTGCCCTGGCTGAGTTCTCCCGGTCCTGTTTTTTCTCCAGAAAATACTCATAATTTCCTTCGTACCTGAATAATTCATTATCAGACATTTCCAGGATGACATTGCAAACCCTGTCAAGGAAATACCTGTCATGAGTTACCATCAACAGGGTCTTATTTGATTTTATAAGGTAGTCTTCAAGCCATTCGATCATATCCAGGTCAAGATGGTTTGTTGGCTCATCCAATATAAGAAGGTCAGAATCTTCAACAAGTACCTTTGCAAGTGCTACTCTCTTTTTCTGACCGCCAGAGAGGGTTCCGATATTAGCATTAAGATCATAGAGATGAAGCCTGAACAGTATCTGTTTTACAGTTACCTCATAATCCCAGGCTTTGTGATCATCCATAAGCTGTATCAGTGTCTGAAGCCTCACCTGATCACCTGAAAGAAGACATTCCTCATATTGTCTGATCACGCTAACCATCTCACTGTCAGTATTGAATAACTCATCAATGATCCTTAATGATTCATTTAAAACAGGAGATTGAGCCAGATATGAAATACGCAGATCCCTCTTAATACTGAGAGAACCTTCATCGGGTGATTCCCTGCCTGAAAGTATATCAAGAAGCGAAGATTTCCCGGCTCCATTGACTGCTATAAGCGCAACTTTATCATCTTTATTAATGTTAAAACTTATATTGTCAAAGAGGATATTATCTCCAATACGTCTTGAAACATTATCTGCCTGCAAATAACTAATCATATAAAATCAATATCGCACAAAGATAAAAAGTGTTACCTTAACTGCATTATAATTATACATATCAATGACTCTAAAGGAGAAATATAGACGGGCTATTGAGTATTTTCTAACTAAATATCCATTTGCCGGTACAGAGCTAACTTATAATAATCCATTTGAACTAATTGTAGCAGTCATTCTCTCAGCTCAATGCACTGACAAAAGAGTAAATATTATTACACCAGCTCTGCTTGAGAAATTCCCTGATGCCCGGTCAATGTCAAAAGCTGAACCGGAAGAGATATTTGAGTTTATTAAATCATGCTCGTACCCCAATAATAAAGCCAGGCATCTTACAGGAATGGCAAGAGCACTGGTAAATGATTTTGGTGGAAAGGTCCCTTCAGATCCGGATCAGCTTCAACAACTGCCGGGAGTGGGCAGAAAGACAGCCAACGTAATAGCCTCAGTAGTCTTCAAAAAGCCTGTACTGGCTGTTGACACACACGTCTTCAGGGTCTCAGTCAGAATCGGGCTGGTATAACGCTAAAACACCACGCAATGTTGAGGACCAGCTGTCACGGCACATCCCGAAAGATCTTATTCCCCTTGCTCATCACTGGCTGATCCTCCACGGCAGGTATATATGTAAAGCCAGGACCCCATTGTGTGATGAATGCGGGCTTACAGGATTATGTATTATACAATAAGTAAAATGCATTGAACCGGATTGCTGAACAGTAATGAAAATTTATTAAATTCGGCTGTTGGAAAGAAATCGATCATTAATTATTACTTTTGAAGGCTTTTTAAACACCACCTGATGGACTATAAAGAGAGATACGAAGAATTACTGAAAGCGAACCGAAGACTAGAGGAGGAGCTGGCATCATCTGCGCCAGGATCAGGAAACACCATCGGGGGAAGTAAAGAAACAATATTCAACGCATTTCATTCCATACCTCATCTGATGGCTATAAGCAGACTGGATACCGGTCAGTATATTGATGTGAACAAAGCTTTTCTCAGTAATATTGGATATTCAAAAGAGGAGATTGTCGGTCATACTCCTGATGAACTGGGGATATTTGCAGATATAGATGAAAGCAGCAAGTATATCAGCTTAATCCCAAGGCTGAAGAAGATAAAAGATTTTCCGGTTATGATAAGGAAGAGGGATAAGAGTGAAAAGCCTTTTCTTTTCTCAGCTGAAACAATAACACTGACGACGGAATATATCTCCTTACTATCCTCACTGAAATCGATGACTCACGAAAAAATAGGATAAAAGACAGCCAGAGAGCGATACTTGATGAGATATTTGAGACGATCAGTTGCTACCTTGCACTTTTTGGTGTTGAAGAGAACAACAGGTTTATTATACTGGATTTAAACAGTAAGGCAGAAAAAGCCGAATTTGTCGAAAGGAAGAGGTCATTGGCAGATACATAGAGGAAACACCACTTGCGGGGAAGGAAAGTTCTTGAACTCCTCCACCATATCAATATTACAGGTGATGCCCATAAACTGTCCGCATCAGTTGCCGGTGATGATTCCGAAGGATTCTACATGGGCTTCCCTCTTTCATCTGGTGACATAGTCCTTACCTGGGAGCCCGGAAACATCCAGAAGACAATGGACGATCTCAGCAAACAGAATGCATTGTTTAAGAAGTTTTCGGAAATGTTGCCTGAGATGATTTATGAGGTTGACCTCACAGGGAAGATTCTGTTTGCTAATAAATACGGTCTCGAGTTTTTCGGGTTATACGAAAGAGGATCTTCTAAACGATTTGAATATTTCAAGTCTTTTCCCTGACACCTATCCTCAGATGATTGAGAATCTTAAGCAGCTTAAAAAACCCGACCAGATTTCCAGTAACGAACATCTTGCGAGGAAGAAAGATGGAACAAGTGTCTCAATTGTTACACAAACATTTGCAACTTTTTTCAATAACCAGATAACGGGTTACAGGGGAATAATAACCGATATAAGCAAACACAAAGAGTATGAAAATCAGATAAACAGGGAGAAAGCTTTTCTTGAACATCTATACGACTCCACACCTACCGCCATTGCCATAACGAACTCTAGAGGGCTGATCTCAATGATTAACAGGGAATTCTCAAACCTTTTTGGATTTAGCTCAGAGGAAGCTGTAAACAGGAATATAAACGACCTTGTTGTTCCGGAAGAGCTAAGAGAAGAGGCTCTTCTTATTGATAAGCTTGCTTCTAAGAATAAAAGGGAAGTGCGACAGACTGTAAGAATAAACAAGGAGGGAAAAAGAATAAATGTATCTCTTATAGCAACAACAATTGTTATTAATAAAGAGGTAGTAGCCAATCTTGGAATCTACCGTGATATAACAGCTGAAAAGAAGAACCAGATCCTGCAAAATGTATTATATACCATCTCTTCTGCCGCTCTAAAACAGTATGATATTAAGGAGATCTATCCTATCATTGTACATGAATTAAATAAAATCTGGGATACTAATAACTTTTTCATTGCCATATATGATAAGACATCCGAAACACTATCACTACCATTCTTTGCTGATGAGAAAGACAATTTCTACGAGATCCCCATTAAGAAAACTATTACAGGATGGGTTATCAAAAACAATAAATCAGCACTCCTGAAAGAGAAAGACCTTAAGGTACTTGATGAATCTGGCGATATTGAGCTGATTGGTACTCCCTGCAAAGTGTGGATGGGAGTTCCCCTTAAAGTTGAAGGAAGTACTATTGGCGTGATGTGCCTGCAGGACTATAATGATGAGAATAAATTTTCTCATGAGGATCTCCATGTACTCGATTTTATTGCCAATCAGATAGCTATTGCCCTCCAGAGAAGAATGATGCTGGATAATCTTATAGTTGCCCGCCAGAAAGCTGAGGAGGCTGCACAGTCAAAGCAATTGTTCATGTCGACAATGAGCCATGAGATCAGAACCCCGCTCAATGAAGTCATAGGCATTACAAACCTTCTTTTACAGGGCAATCCGCGTGAGGACCAGATGGATTACATCCGAACTCTTAAATTTTCGGGGAACCATCTTCTTACACTGGTCAATGATGTTCTTGACTTCAACAAAATGGAGTCAGGCAAAATCTTATTTGAACAGACTCAATTCAACCTCGGAGATTTCCTTGATGAGATAATGAGATCTTATGCTTACCGATCAAAAGCCAAGGAGCTGAAATTCGAGATTCTTAAAGGGAATAACCTTCCGGTAGAAGTTATAGGTGATTCCATCAGGTTAAATCAGATACTGTCAAACCTGTTGTCAAATGCCCTCAAGTTTACAAATGAAGGAAGCATTTCGGTCAGTCTAAAGGAATTGGAAAGATAGGGAACACAACGAAACTCCAGTTTTCTGTTACTGATACTGGTATAGGCATTGACCCCGAAAAACACGCCATGATTTTTGAAAGCTTCACCCAGGCATCTGCAGATACAACAAGACACTATGGAGGGACAGGACTGGGACTTGCCATCTGCAAGAAACTCATTGAACTTCAGGGTGGTACTATTTCATTGACAAGTGATACTGGGAAAGGCTCATCGTTCACGTTTATCTTACCCTTCAGCATACCTGAAAAAGAGGATAAGAAAGTTACGGCTGAACAAACTGAGTCATTTAACGGGCTGGAAGGTAAAAAAATACTGGTTGCTGAAGATAACAAGATAAATTTCTTTGTGGCAAATAAATTCCTGGTGGGCTGGGGAATCAGTGTCACACATGCCGAAAATGGCAAGCTGGCTCTTGAAGCTCTGGAAAAAGAAGACTTTGACATGATTTTAATGGATCTGCATATGCCTGTAATGGATGGAATTGAGGCCACGAGAATAATAAGAGGTTCTACCAACGATAAAATAAAGGATATTCCAATAGTCGCTCTCACAGCAGCAATAATGTCTGAAAGTCATGATAAAATTGATGACCTCAGTATCAACGACTATGTTCTGAAACCATTCAAACCACAGGATCTCTTCGACCGGATCAAAAAGCATATTAAGTAATGGCACAAAGGCACAACGGCTCCCTATTTAATACAATACCGGCTAAGGTACTCAGTCGCTCTTTTGTTACCTAGCCGGAAAGAGATCCGGAAATCGTGACAGGCATCATCTGTCTTTCCCATATTTATAAGAGATATACCTTTGTCAAGCCATGCTTCAGAGTTGCCGGGATCCAGATCCAGAGACATACTATAGTCATCAATAGCCCATTTCCAGGACCTGGAAATAAAATAGGCATCGGCTCTGTCGATATAACATTCAGGATCATTGGGATGTAGTTTAAGGTTTCTTGAGAAGAAATCAAGTGCTTTCAGGTTATCACCTGACCTGGCTTCGGTCTTGCCGGCCATCCTCAGTGCTTTTTTATTTTCAGGATAGTAACCAAGATATCTGGTGATATCCGAAAGTGCTTTTCCTGTTTCTCCGGTTTTAATATAGCAATCGGCTCTTTTAAGGAAGAGATCAGCATCTGCGACGCCTGAATCAATCAACCTGGTATAAATACCCGAGGCTCCGGATGGATTCGCAGCTAGAGACTGGGCTTCAGCTAATACGAGAAGATATTTTTCATTTTCCGGATATCTCACAGTGAGTGGAGATATCGCATTAACTGCTTCAGCATACCTGCCGGACGAGACAGCCACCAGGGCCTTAGCATAAACCACTTCATCGGTACCTGGATATCCTGATACTATCTCACCCAGTAGAGATTTTGCCTCTTCAGCTTTGCCGGCAGAAGAGTAATATTCTATTTCAGAAATATCTCTCTCTAACATATTATACCAATTTTTCTTCCAGAACTGACGCCACTCAGGCTTATTTTCAAGAGAACTGAATGCCGGATCAAGCATTATAGCTTTTTCTGTTTTCTTATAAGCAGAATTCATGCTTAATGCCAGGTGGTAAAGTGATGTAGCAGCGTCACCTTTAATGGCATATATCCTTGCAAGTCCATATTCACCGGAACCGGCAGCAGTCTTGTTAGCCTCATTGAAGTCGCTTATTGCAGCGGAATAATCACCTCCGAGGATATTAGCCTCTGCCCTTTCTATAAAAAGTCTGAAGTCATTAGCTGCTGCCACTGACCTGTTAAGGGTATTAAGCGCCTCAGTAACATTTCCTGATTCCATTTCTGCCCGGGCTCTCATTATGTCATCAGCAACCTGTTGCCCGAGAACAGTAACGGAGACTATCACAAACCAGGCAAATATTAAAATCTTCTTCATATTAAAATACTATTGAAAATTATTTGGTTACCTCTTTATTGAGCTTTGCCCCTGCTTCGGTTATTACATGTACAAATCCCGAAAGATGGAAAAGTTCAAGACCGGATATGCGCCGTTCGTAAACATCGCATTGATAAAAATAGACTCCGGGAGATACAATCTTCCCCTTATATGTTCCATCCCAGTCGATCCGGGGTACTTCAGTCTTAAACAGCAGCAGGCCATTCCTGTTAAAAAGCCTGAAGTCTACCTTTTCAACGAGACCGGACGCCTTTGCAACCAGCTTATCGTTAATATCGTCACCATTCGGAGTAAACACGTTTGGTATCTCATAGAAATTACAGGAATCGATACAAACCATTTCAGAATTCACACTCTCATTACCAACTGAATCATAAGCTGTTACAGCATAGCAACCCGATACTATTTCTCCCGGGTAATGTATATAGGAGAAGACATTTCTGTCGGGAATATCAATAAGAAGCGACATGTTTTCTTCACTGGTCATTTTGGAATATATCCTGTAACCGGCAACATCCTGAAAACAGAGTGGATCTGTTATTGTCCATCTGACAGTATTATAAAGACTGTCGCACTGGCTTGTTACACTAATCTCCGGGGGACAAGGCGGTTCATTATCCACCGGTGTGGTACATGCTAATTGTGAAAGATTTACAAGGTTCTTCGGCATTTCTTTAGCCAGGTATCCTCCAACTGACCGCACATAGTAGCAATACTGTTTACCATTGACAAGGCCATAATCAACAAAGTCAAGCTGATTTGTAGATCCAATTGAATCATATTGCATGGTTGATTCATTTAGCCTGAAAAAGTCGTACCTGGTATTGATCCAGGGTACATTCCTGTTAATCACAAACCTTGCTTTCCTGTCACCGGGAGAAACAGCAAGAAACACTGAGGAGGCATATCCCGGCTCCCCAACAAGAAACCTGTTTCCCGGTGCATCATTCCAGAGTTCAATCTTATAAATATATCCCTTCGCCTGAGTATTGAGAAGTGTATCAACCATTGTTGTATCATTAAGATCCGTTGTATGGATTGACTTAATCTGATGATAATCTGTTCCTCCAATACCATCAGCCCTTGAAATGATATATTCGTATGGTCCGTTTGCAGGTATGGTATCCAGTTTATCCGGTTTCTTCCATACAATAGGATTGATCCGTTGACAGGGTCAGTGTTCCTGATGCTTACATTCCTAATAACCGGTACGCCGGATACCAGTGTAGATGTAATTTCATTCGATGGTTTGCTCTCTGTGCCATTTGGGAATACGGCCACAATCCTGTAGGTATATTCTTTCCCAAACTGAAGACCCTGACCGTTATCAGTATCAAGATAAGATGTTGCACTGCTCCCATCTATATAACCTACCTTAATGAAACCTGTTGAAGAAGGAAGACCGGCAGTGCAGGAATCAGGCATATAAGTGGATGGACCTTCTCTACGGTATATATTGAAACCGGCTATTGCCGAAGTACCATAATCGGACCATGTCAGCCTTATAAACTTACCCTCGGGCAGTGCATTCAGAATTTCAGGTGATGGACCAAGAACTTTGATATTTATATTATCAATATCAGAAAGCCGGACCTCAGTATTAGAATCATCTGACTTCAGTATAACATTATAGGGCTGTTTTCGGACTGCTTCGTAACATGGTATCCATCGAAACCTTGAAGCAGCATATCCGGCTACCGAGTCAACACTTGCAAATTGAGCATGGCAACCAGCCAAAGTAAAGACCCCTGAGGTAGCCTTCAGGGTAATGAAGTCATTATTCTCATCGGTGGCAGTAAAGAGAAAATCAATAGTATCTCCGGCTTCCACGCAATAGTCATGAAGCGGCCCGTTGACAGGAGGCTTATTATTGGTATTATATACCTCAATCTGCATGTCACGCACAACCACCCCTATTTTTTTCCCGTTGCGCCATTCCTGTATCTCCATTGCCACATTAAACTTGCCTGTATCTGCAGGAGTATCCCATATGAGGTCACCACTAATGGAGTCAACCCTAAGAGAATTAGTTGCAGGTGGAAATGTATAGCCTTCAATGGGCTTGGCATCTTCTCGGGTACATATAGTAAGCTTATAGGATAGACTGTCTCCGTCAGGATCATAAGCGGCAGGATTGTGAATGAACAGGTAGTGATAGGCAGCCTTATCATATGGCGGATTCAGCAAGACAGGAGTGCTGTTACGTCCCATTGCAGGGTTGACGATCAGGGTGGTCGATATAGAAAAAACAACATTTACTGAATTAGGTATGTTCTTTACTCCTGCATTTCTGTTTGGATCCTGGACTACAATCTTATATACTCCCGGTCCGGGATAAGTATGTATTATTTTATAGATATTTCTCCTGTAGTAATTAGGGAGAGTCAGCATACTTATTCCTGGGTGCGACGGAGGTCGTATTATCACCCCATTCCACATTTAAGGTTGGTCGGTCCGCAAAGCTCAGTGTATATGTAAAAGTGGTTATTGTTATCTCATATGTCAGATCCGAGAGCTGAACATACGTTATTTCACCGGCCCTGTTATGAGTAGCATTCATCTGAATAAAAATGAATGATATTAAAACCAGTAAAAAAAATCTTTTAACTAATTTTTTTTTCACGACACAGGTTATTATATTTTAAAAGTCTGCTCAGTTACATCAGAAATACGTCTCGGTTTAGTAAAGATCCCAGCATCTTTGTGATCACCATATTCTACTGACCCTTATACAGATACATCATATCAAGCTTTGTAACTCATAATGCTCCAGACCTGAAATTAACATCAAAAATCAGACCAATAATATTTTAATCAGTAATGTTTACGCGGTCTTTCAGATATTGTACAGTGCCTACTTCAATAAATGAAAATCCCGAACCACCGGAGAAATTACCCGCAAGTACTACTATCAGATCTTCTTCTTTCAAATTATGGTTATTTATAAGGTTCTGAAGTGCAATGTGTATAAATTCATCTACTGAATTTTTCTTCTCCTGAAGACTGGCATAAACACCATACGACAGGGCCAGCTCTCTCATGGTGCTTTCTGAATAGCATTGTGCAAGTATCAGGTTGATACCTCTGTATGAAGCCATATCCCTTATTGTCCGTCCCATTAATGTATCGGCGATTATTCCCCTGGCACCAATTCTGAAAGCAGTTTTTACAGCCACTTTTGCCAGGTAAGCCGATATCTCTCCTCGTAACATTCATAAAAGGAATATCAAGAAACTTTTCCTTATTTTTCTCAACTTCAAGAGCAACCTTGGTCATTGTTCTGACCGATTCCACAGGGTATTTTCCATTTGCAGTTTCCCCGCTTAACATTAAAGCATCAGTCTGAGAATATATAGCACTTGCAATATCACTGACCTCAGCCCTGCTGGGCCTGGGATTATTGATCATTGACTGCAGCATCTGTGTTGCAACAATTACAGGCTTCCTGCTTATAATACATTTATTAATGATCATCCTTTGTAATCCCGGGATCTTTTCATAAGGTATCTCAATTGCCAGGTCACCCCTGGCAACCATAATACCATAAACATTATCAAGTATATCATCAAGATTATCAATACCTTCGTGATTTTCAATCTTGGCTATTATCTTTATATCTCTTCCATATTGATTCAATACAGTCCCTGACATCCAGAATATCCTGTTTGGTACGTACAAAGGAATGAGCTATAAAATCCACATTGTTCCATGAAGCCATTTCAATAAATGCCCTGTCCTTATCTGTCAGTGATGGCAATGCCATCCTGACACCAGGAACATTAACACTCTTTCGGGATCCCAGTATACCATCATTTTCAATACTGCATTCGAGTGCATTTCCCATTTTTCTCTTCACCCTGAACTCCAGTTCCCCGTCATCAATAAGTATAGTTGAATCAGTTGGAACATCGGATGAAAAGGTACTGTGACTAACACATATCTCCTGTTCCGTACTTTTCTTATCAGGGTTACCTGCAATTCTTATTATACCGCCTTTTGTTAGCCTGACAGGCGAATCACATTCAGTGGTTCTTATCTCAGGTCCTTTTGTATCAATCAGGATAGCAATTTTATTGGAGACCTTCCTGGTATTTTCTATGATGACCAAAGCAGCCTCCAGAGTTAGGTGGGCTGAGTTTATTCTGATTACGTCCATCCCGGCTTCATAAAGATGCTTAATAAAATCACTACCACAGTTTTTGTCGGAGATGGTTGCCACTATTTTGGTCCGTTTTCTGTCCATATATTAAATCTTACCCCTTTTATCCATTTCAATAAATGCCTCTGTTGCAAGGCGGTAACTATCAAGACCAAAGCCGGAAATGCTGCCCGAGCAGTTTTTCCCAATCAGGCTGACCTGCCTGAATTCCTCCCTTGCAGCAATATTTGTTATATGTACCTCAATAACAGCTGTTTTCACAGCAGCGATAGCATCAGTTATTGCAACTGAAGTATGTGTATACCCCCCTGCATTAAGTATTATTCCATCAGCACTAAAACCGTGTCTATGGATTTCATTGATAATGTCGCCTTCAACATTCGACTGGAAATAGTCAAAAATGATATGAGGAAACCGGGTCTCTAACTTCTCCAGGTAATCTTCAAAGGATGAATGACCGTACTTTTCAGGCTCCCTTTCGCCCAGAAGGTTAAGATTTGGTCCATTAATAATTATAATTTTCATCAGATAGTCAAGTTATTAGGTACATTAGAACCTCTGCCGGCTATAACGATTGATATAACGGTAAAAATAAGTAAAAAATATTTACTGCCATGATTTATTAGAGTTACTGTAACATACTCCCATATATATTACAAAATCATAATTTTCCTTTGACTTTGGTAAATATCTGTCATACCTTTCATTACTTTGTAATGTCCTTTGTCATGATCTGTTTTGAAAATTTAAATACCTGTTATTAACTACCTGCAAGCAGACCTGACATCCTGAAGATAACGAAGTTTAAAAATACTATTCGTCAATGAATCTGAGCTGGAAGCAGTCATTAAAGAATTTTGAGACCTACCTGAAACTTGAGAAATCACTTTCAGAGAATAGTATAGATGCCTACCTTAGTGATGTAGGCAAACTGGAAAAGTACTTCATCGATTCAGGAACTGAAACGGGTTCCGCTGAAGTGACCTATCCCGATCTCAAAGAATTCCTGGTATGGTACGGAGAAAACAATAAGAACACGAGAACTCAATCCAGGATTCTCTCCGGAATCAGGGCATTTTATAAATACCTGCTCATTGAAGGAGAAACAAATGAAAACCCGGCCTCTCTCCTTGAATCTCCCAAAATAGGGCTGAGACTTCCGGAAGTATTATCAGTAAGTGAGATTGACAGGATGATAGAGGCTATTGATCTTAGTAAGCCGGAGGGTCACAGGAACAAAGCTATTATTGAGACTCTGTACGGTTGCGGTCTCAGTGTTTCGGAACTTGTCAATCTTAAACTTACCGACATTCATCCGGAAGAAGGATTTGTGATTATTACCGGCAAGGGCGATAAACAACGACTTGTACCCGTGGGCGGAAAGGCACTGAAAGAAATTGACCTGTACAAAAAAGACAGGAATGCTCTTCCTGTTCTTCATGATCTGAATATAGTATTTCTCAATCGAAGGGGTTATAAACTGACAAGAGCCATGATATTCACGATCATAAAAGACCTGTCAGCGAAGGCAGGCATTCAGAAAAACATAAGTCCGCATACTCTGCGGCATTCATTTGCAACACATATGATTGAAGGCGGAGCAGACTGCGGAGCAGTACAGGAAATGCTCGGCCATGAATCGATAATGACAACTGAGATATATACTCACATAGACCGCAGCTTTCCTGCGTGATACTCTCATTATGTTCCATCCACGTTCATGATTGTTCTAATCTTTTGAACAATTGATATTACCTTCTGGTTATATTTGCACAATTTTTAGTTGCTTTAATCACTATCAGGAATGACTTATATTGAAGGATTCGGTAGGGAATTATTTTTTATTCTGTCTGAGATGGCTCCCTACCTTCTGCTGGGTTTTGCATTTGCGGGGTATCCTGCATCTCCTATTTCCTAAGAAGAGGGTCCGCAAATACATGGGGCAGAATCTTTTAAATCAGTCTTTAATGCTGCACTGCTTGGCGTGCCATTACCATTGTGTTCATGTGGCGTAATCCCAACAGGTATATCATTTTATAAACATGGTGCATCAAAAGCATCAACTGTTTCTTTTCTGATCTCTACACCCCAGACAGGAGTTGACTCCATATTCGTCACATATTCAATGCTTGGACTTCCATTTGCAGTCATCAGGCCAATTGTTGCCTTTATTACAGGGCTATTCGGGGGAGTCGTAACAAAGAAGATAGATCCTCAGAGAGATGACCAGGTGATGCAAAATAACGAAAGCAATGATGAGATGCCTTCCGGTATTTTCCCAAAGATAAAAGAGATGTTCAGATACTCATTTCTCGAATTTCTACAGGACATCTCAAACTGGCTTGTGATTGGATTGCTGATTGCTGCTTTTATTTCAGTTATAGTCCCGGATGATTTTTTTGCAGGTAGAATTCCAAACCATATTGTAGGGATGATTGCCATTCTTATTGTTTCAATACCAGTATACATCTGTGCCACTGCTTCTGTTCCTGTTGCTGCTGTTTTGATGCTGAAGGGACTTGTCGCCCGGTGCAGCACTGGTACTTCTGATGGCCGGACCGGCAACTAATGCTGCCACAATAACTCTTATAGGCAAAGTACTTGGGAAGAAATCACTTATCGGATACCTGGGAGCAATTATTACCGGAGCTCTCTTGTCAGGATTATTATTGATTACCTTTTGCCCTTCATCATGGTTCATTATCTCAGAACATTTTGGCCACATGGCACATAATCATAGCATGTTACCCGGTTGGCTGAAAATCGGTTCAGCAATAACACTTACCTTACTTAATAATAAACGGATATTTTCAAAAATATTTAAATTCAAGACAAATGAGTACCATAGAACCTGCTGCAGCAGGGATTTGCGGCTAAGAATATTAAATACAATTATTGTTGGCGGAATGACTTGCAATCATTGCAAGGCAAATGTGGAAAACAGTATTAAATCTGCTCCCGGAGTCGAGGACGTTGCCGTAGATCTTGCAACAGGCAAAGTGAACATAACAGGTGAATCCATTGACCTTGATGAGATAAAAACAGGTATTGAGAGCATAGGTTATACAGTCGTAAAGAGTAAATTAATTATCAGAACCCTTTCCCAAAAATATCATTAATACAGTTATCTTCTCTCCATATTCAGAAATTAAATTATTAAATATTAACTTTGCGACTTATTTTGCAAAATCAATAATTTTTACTCATCACAAATCAATAAAATTATGTCACAAGTAAAAAGAGTCTACTCCTTTGGAAATAAAACAGCAGAGGGTAAAGCAGACATGAAGAACCTGTTGGGAGGTAAAGGTGCAAACCTTGCAGAGATGTGTTTATTAGGTCTTCCTGTTCCGGCAGGTTTCACAATAACAACAGATGCCTGCATGGAATATTATGCCAACGACTGCACACTTCCCGCTGAGCTTATGCCTGAAGTATGGGCTGCTATGAAAAAGACTGAGGAAACAATGAAAATGAAATACGGCGATCCGGAGAATGCATCTTCTGGTTTCTTGCCGTTCCGGTGCCCGTAAATCTATGCCTGGTATGATGGATACGGTTCTTAATATTGGATTATGTTCAGCTACTATACCCGGAGTTCCTTAAAAAAACCAATAATCCTCGTTTCGTTTGGGATTCGTACCGTCGTCTTATAATGATGTATGCTGATGTGGTGATGGAAAAAGCAGAAGGAATCGATCCGGGTGAAGGAAGAGGTATACGTAAACTGCTTGATGAAAGACTCGATACTTTTAAAAATGAAAAAGGATATAACTCTGATACTGAAATTTCTGCAGACGAACTTAAGTTCCTTTCAGAAGAGTTTAAAAAGATTGTAAAGGATACACTGGGAAAACCTTTCCCTGATGATGCAAAAGAACAGCTTGAAGGTAGTATTAAAGCTGTATTCAAGAGCTGGAACGGAAAGAAAGCTGTTTCATTACCGCCGTATTGAAGGTATTCCTGATGACTGGGGTACTGCAGTCAGTGTACAGTCAATGGTATTCGGAAATATGGGTGATACCTCTGCAACAGGGGTTGCTTTCACCCGTAACCCGGCAACCGGTGATAACCTGTTCTACGGTGAATGGCTTGTTAATGCACAGGGGGAGGATGTAGTTGCAGGTATCAGGACCCCAAGTCCGCTGAATGATGAAACAAAGAACGAGCAGAACACTCACCTGCACAGCATGCAGGAGGCAATGCCTTCCACTTATAAAGAACTGGTGGAAATCAGGAATATTCTTGAAAAATCATTCCACGATATGCTCGATATAGAATTTACTATTCAGGAGGGTACTCTTTATATGCTTCAGTGCCGTGTTGGTAAAAGAACAGGTACTGCTGCCCTTAATATGGCAATGGAAATGCTGCACGAAAAACTTATTGATGAGAAAACCGTGGTTATGCGTGTTGATCCCGCTCAGCTCGATGAGCTCCTCCATCCTATCTGTGATCCGGAAGAAGAGAATAAAGTAAGTACTGTTGTTAAGGGATTACCTGCCGGACCTGGTGCGGCTGTAGGAAGAGTAGTCTTTACAGCTGAAGATGCTGTTGCCTGGCAGCGCAAAGGAGAAAAAGTTATCCTTCTTCGTGAAGAGACCAACCCGGAGGATGTTGAAGGAATGCGTGCTGCAGTCGGAATCCTGACTGCCCGCGGAGGTATGACATCTCATGCTGCTCTTGTTGCACGCGGTTGGGGTAAATGCTGTATAGTGGGTGCCGGTTCACTGCATGTTGAAGCAGCAAAGAAGACTGCGAAGATATCAGGATCAGATATCGTTATTAAAGAAGGTGACGTTCTTACTCTTAATGGTACAAGGGGTAACGTGTACACAGGTGCTCTGCCCCTGATGGACGCAACGGAAAACCCGAAATTCAAGGAGTTCATGACCATAGTTGACAAATATCGTAAAATGGGTGTGCGAACCAACGCAGAAACACCTGAAGATGCACGTTATTGCCCGTAATTATGGTGCAGAAGGTATCGGCCTTTTCCGTACAGAACATATGTTTTATGGTAAAGGATCAGAGACCCCATTGTTTCTGCTCCGTAAGATGATCCTGAGCGCAAACGTTAATGAGAGGCGCAGTGCTCTTGATGAACTGTTTGTTTATGTCAAGAAAGACATGAAAAATACTATGTCTGCAATGGACGGGTTACCTGTAACATTCAGACTTCTTGATCCTCCTCTTCACGAGTTTGTCCCACAGGGTGCAGATAAGCAGGAGGAGCTGGCAAAAGCGCTTGGCATTAAGAAAGAAGATGTTGCAAAACGTGGTGAATCACTCCATGAGTCGAATCCTATGATGGGGCACAGGGGCGTTCGTCTCGGTATCACATTCCCCGAGATTACAGAAATGCAGATAAGGGCTATCTTCGAATCTGCTCTTGAGCTGATCAATGAAGGGAAACATCCTCACCCGGAAATCATGGTTCCTGTAACCGGCGAGGTCGCAGAACTTGATTTTACCAAAAAAATTGTTGACAGGGTATATGCTGAAGTATGCAAGAAGTTCGGCGTTAAGCAGATTGATTACAAATATGGCACTATGATAGAGATACCACGTGCCTGCCTGCTCTCTGACCGTATGGCTAAAATCAGCTCAGTTCTTCTCATTTGGTACTAACGATCTTACCCAGATGACATTTGGTTACAGTCGCGATGATACAGGTGGCTTCCTAAATGATTATCTCGATAAGAAGATCCTGTCAGCTGACCCGTTCCAGACAATAGATCAGGATGGTGTTGGTCAGCTTATCCAGATGTCAGTTGAAAAAGGCCGTTCAACACGACCCGATCTTAAAGTAGGTATCTGTGGTGAACAGGGTGGTGATCCTGCTTCAGTTGAATTCTGTTTTAAAACGGGTCTGACTTATGTTAGTTGTTCTCCCTTCAGGGTTCCAATAGCCAGACTTGCTGCTGCACAGGCTTCTCTTAAATTTGGAAAATAATTGCTGATATAAAAAGTAAAAAGGGCGTCCTTATGGCCGCCCTTTTCCTTTTCATGGCTGTCCTTGATGACTATAATATTAACCCTTAACCAATCTGACATTATATAGACCCCTCAGAAACACTTTACCCTATAACTTTTTAAAGAAAATGCGTTAATAATTAGAGTTATATTTCGATGGAATACAAGTCAATAAGTTTAATAACTTTGTACCTTTTATTATAAAATATTCTGAGAATGATTACCCCGGAGGATTTAATCGAATATGGCATCACCGATGTCGTTGAGATAATTTATAATCCCTCATATAACCGGCTTTTTGCTGAAGAAACAAAACCGGGATTAAGCAGGTATGAGAAAGGTAATATAACCAGGACCGGAGCGGTCTCAGTTGACACAGGAGTTTTTACAGGACGCTCACCAAAAGATAAATATGTCGTTTTTGATGATTTGACCCGGAATACAGTATGGTGGAAGATCTGACAAGGCTACAGTCTCAGATAATAAACCCGTATCACAGGAAATATGGAATCATTGTAAAAACATCTCTGCCAGGGAGTTATCCGGGAAAGAGGTTGTTTGTTGTCGACTGTTATAGCGGGGCAAATGCCAATTCCCGACTTAAGGTCAGATTTATTCTTGAGGTCGCCTGGCAGGCTCATTTTGTCAAGAATATGTTTATAAGACCTGAACCTGAGGAACTCACCGATTTTGAACCCGACTTTGTGTTACTAAACGCATCAAAAGCAGTAAACCCTGACTGGCAAAAACAGGGATTAAACTCTGAGAACTTTGTTATCTTCAATTTGTCAGAAGGGATGGCTGTCATAGGAGGAACATGGTATGGCGGAGAGATGAAGAAGGGAATCTTTTCAGTAATGAATTTTCACCTTCCGTTAAAAGGTATGGCATCAATGCATTGTTCTGCGAATGTGGGTAAAAAGGGAGATGTTGCCATCTTCTTCGGACTATCAGGAACCGGGAAAACAACACTCTCTACCGATCCTGACAGGGCTCTTGTAGGCGATGATGAACACGGCTGGGATGACAACGGGATTTTTAATTTTGAAGGAGGATGTTATGCTAAATGCATTAAACTTAACAAAAAAGATGAGCCTGAGATATATGAGGCGATAAGGAGAGACGCACTTCTTGAGAATCTTGTGGTGCTTAGTGATGGGACGATTGATTTTAACGACGCCTCAAAAACAGAAAACACACGTGTATCATACCCTATCTATCATATCAATAACATTGTTAAGCCTGTTTCAAAGACAGGCCATGCAAAGAAAGTAATCTTCCTTTCTGCTGATACATTTGGTGTACTGCCTCCTGTAAGCCGCCTTTCGGAAGGACAGACCCGGTACTATTTTTTAAGTGGATATACTGCTAAAGTCGCAGGAACTGAAAGAGGTATAGACGAACCTGTGCCATCCTTTTCAACATGCTTCGGGGCTGCATTCTTAATGCTCGATCCTATAATATATGCCAATGAACTCATCAGAAAGATGAAATTTCATAATGCTGATGCCTGGCTGATAAACACCGGGTGGACCGGGGGATCCTACGGTACGGGAAGCAGGATAGACCTGCCTTCGACAAGAAGGATTATAAATGCAATACTGGACGATTCAATCCTAAAAAGCGAATTTACCACCCTGCCTGTCTTTAACCTGAAAATACCTGTGAGTATTGATGGTATTGACAAAAAAATTCTTAATCCATCCGATGGATGGAGTTCGCCAACCAGCTGGCGCATTGCTGCCACTGACCTTGCACTCAAATTCATTAATAACTTCAATAAATTCTCAGCCAGTAAAGAGACTTCCAGCCTGGCTGTTTATGGCCCTGAAGTCTGAAACGAAGCCTGGGACATTTTTTTTATCTTTGCATTTTAACAGAGGCACTACATAATGAACATCCTGAATACATCAATCGTATATATCCTGGCATACCTGCTTGGTTCAATACCAGCTGCAGTATGGATAGGAAAACGATTTCACAATGTTGACGTGAGGCAACATGGGAGCAGGAATGCCGGAACTACAAATGTAATCAGAGTGCTTGGCTGGAAGACAGGAATACCGGTATTGATAATTGATATCCTGAAAGGCTGGATGGCAGCAATGTTACCGGTTTATTTTCATCTTGCATCACCCGAAAGCATCATGCTGACCAACTTGCAGATCCTTGCCGGTGTAGTTGCAATTACAGGGCATATATTCCCGGTATTTGCCGGATTCAGGGGTGGCAAAGGAGTCGCAACAGTATTTGGCGTCCTGCTGGCTTTAAATCCTCTCCTTACATTAAGTTGTTTCGCGGTCTTTCTGGTTGTACTTTTTATTACCGGTATTGTTTCCGTATCATCAATGAGTGCCGGTATTGCTTTCCCATTGTTCTTTTTTCTCTTTTTCGATAACCCATCCATGATTTTTAAGGTCTTTGCCATCCTGGTAGCAATAGCCTTGATTATTACCCACAGAAAGAATATCGGAAGACTCCTGAAAGGAGAAGAGAAAAAGCTTATTAAATTAGGCGGAAAGAACAAAAGATAATCCTTCTAAAACTGTTCCAGAAGCTTTATTCTCTTTTCTATTGGCGGATGTGTTGCAAACAATGAAGCTATGGAGAATGATGATTTCTTTTCCTGAAGCTGGGGGTTTTCAATAAACATCTGCGCAACATCCTTTCGTTTTACCGCTTCAATGGTAGGGTCGGCTGCAACCTTTCTCAGTGCGGAAGCAAGAGCGAGTGGTCTCCTTGTCAGCTCAGCAGAACCGGCGTCAGCCAGGTATTCTCTTTTCCGTGAAAGGGCAAACCTGAAAAGTGTTGCAATAAGATAACCTACCAGGGCAAGGACCAGGGCAATAATAACAGATCCCCCTCCCTTCCTGCCTCTGCCAATCCTGCCGTAACCAATCGATCTGAATAGCATTTCAGCAACAAAAGCAAAGATACCAACGAAAACAATTGAGATAATGAGCAACCTGACATCCCTGTTTCGGATATGCGTGAGTTCATGAGCAATCACAGCCTCAAGTTCCTCATCATTAAGCTTTTCAATAATTCCCTTCGAGAGTGAAATGGAATAGGTTTTATTATTGATCCCGCTGGCAAAAGCGTTTAATGAATCATCATCGATAATATTAATCTTTGGGACTGTCATACCTGCCGAGATACACAGGTTCTCAACAAGGTTATAAACCCTTTTATTATCCTTTCGTTCCAGGGGTTTCGAATCTGTAGCAGCATTGATCATCGCGGAATGGGAGAAAAATGCTACAATAAACCAAATAGTAACACCTGCGATAATAAAAGGGAAAGTTCTGATAAAACGATAATTGACCTGGGGTAATGACCACTGGTGGTCCATTCCTGCAGCCGATAAAAAGAAGAACAGCCATGTCAGACCAAGGAAGACTACCGGGAACATGACCAGGATCAGGGTCGAGTTGGTATTATTCTTCCATATCTGGCTTTGAAGTCCAAAATACTTCATATCATTAGAACTCTATTTTAGGTGGTTGCTCCGCTTCAGCACGTTGTTCCCCGAGTTCAAACATAGTCTCTCGTTTAAAATTGAAAAGTGTTGCCACTATGTTCGATGGGAATAATTCGGTTGCCACATTAAGCTCCTTGGTTGCAGAGTTAAAGAAGCGGCGTGCCGCGGCTATTTTATTTTCAACATCAGCTATCTCATTCTGCAGATCCATGAAATTCTGACTGGCCTTCAAATCAGGATATGCTTCAACGGAAACCTTCAGTCCCTCAAGGGCGGATGAGAGTTTCTTTTCTGCCTCTATCTTTTCATTTATGGTAGTGGCTTTCATTGCATTGGCACGAGCCTCGGTTACTGTAGTAAGCACCCCCCTTTCATGTCCCATATAACCCTTAACAGAATCAACAAGTTGAGGTATGAGATCATGCCTCATTTTAAGCTGTACATCCACATCTGCAAAAGCTTGTTCCCTGTTATTTCTAAGCCTGACAAGCCTGTTGTAAAGGGATATAACCATTACAATCAGAAGAAAAATGATTCCCAAGAATAATATTACAATAATCATACTATAAAGTTTAATGATAAATAATCTTATAACGACCCATAATTTTCAAAACTAAAGATATATAATATTTACTATATTTATGGCTTGGCTAATAATCAAATAAGAATTTTCTAATGCAATTATAAATCATTAAACCTGAATGATATGGAGAAGAGTATAAAAGGAACACGAACTGAAAAGAATCTTTTAAAAGCATTTGCCGGTGAATCACAGGCAAAGAATCGTTATGAATTTGCTGCTAAAGTTGCAAAGGAAGAAGGATATGAACAGATTGCCGGTATATTTGCTGAGACTGCCCTGCAGGAGCAACAACATGCAAAGAGATTTTTTAGATTTCTTGAAGGAGGAATGGTAGAGATAACAGCCGTCTACCCGGCCGGGAAGACTGATACAACAAAAAAGAATCTGACTGCTGCAGCTGAAGGTGAACATGAAGAATGGAGTGATCTTTATCCTGCTTTTGCAAAGACCGCTGAAGAAGAGGGATTCAAGGAGATAGCTACAGCCTTTAAAGCAATTGCTGCTGCAGAAAAAGGTCATGAAGATAGGTACAGGAAATTGTTGGAGAATGTGATGCAGGACAAGGTGTTCCAGCGCGAGGAAAAGGTCTTCTGGTATTGCAGGAAATGCGGTTATATTCATTTCGGTACAAAACCACTTAAGAACTGCCCTGCCTGCCTGCACCCGGAAAGTTATTTTGAACTGCTGCCCAATAATTATTAATAATGAGTGAGAGTGAAAAAATACTGGAACTCATAAGCACCAGACAAAGCGACAGAAAATACAGTGATAAAGAGATTGAAAAGGACAAGCTTGACAGAATAATTAAAGCTGGGCGAATGGCACCCTCAGCGTGTAATGCACAACCCTGGAGATTTATTGTTGTTACTGATCCGGAACTCAGGAGCAGGATATCAGAAGCTGCCTCAGCAAAGCTTCTGGGGATGAATAGTTTTGTTAATCAGGCACCTGTAATCCTGGTTGTGGTAAGAGAACAGCCTAACTTCTCTTCCAAAGTGGGTGGTACTATTAAAAACAAAGATTATTCTCTTATCGATATTGGTATAGCTTCTGAAAATTTATGTCTTCAAGCCACGGCAGAAGGCCTGGGTTCATGTATGATCGGATGGTTTGATGAAGGGATGATCAGGAAGATCCTGAATATCCCCAGGTCAAAAAGAGTTGAACTGCTTATCACCATCGGATATTCATTGAGCGACCTGAGAGAGAAAAGACGTAAACCACCAGAGATTACAGTATCTTATAATAAATACTGATTCCTGAGGTCCATATACTTAAAAAGACAGCACCCGGCCGTGGCAATTAAGTTAGCGACCGGGTGTTTATGCTCTGAATGAGGTATCTAGTTTAGTTTTTCCAAAGCTTCTCTGATTCTTCTTACTGCTTCCACTAAAAGATCGTCAGACGTAGCATAAGATATCCTCAGGCATTCAGGAGCTCCAAAGGCGCTGCCTCCTACCGTTGCAACCCGTGCTTTGTCGAGAAGGTACATAGCCAGATCATCAGAAGTATTTATCATCACTTCCCCGTCACTCTTCCCCAGGAAATGGGAAATATCGGGCATGACATAAAAAGCACCCTGGGGAATCGTGACCCTGAGTCCTTCAATCTCCTTTAACAGCCCGCATATGAGGTCTCTCCTCCTGAGAAAGGCTTCCCTCATCACCTTTTGAGACTCACCTGTGCCCGAAATGGCAGCCAGGGCAGCTCGCTGGGCTATCGAACAAACACCAGAGGTGAATTGTCCCTGAAGCTTATTGCAGGCTTTGGCTATCCACAGGGGAGCTCCTATATAACCTATTCTCCACCCGGTCATTGCAAAGCCTTTGGATACACCGTTAACCGTAATGACACGGTCATAGATAAAATCGAAAGAAGCCAGACTAACATGTTCTCCTTCGAAGATGATGTGTTCATAAATCTCATCTGATATGATGAACAGACCTTCATGTCTTTCAACGACCCTGGCTATCTTCTCCATCTCTGCCCTGTTATAAACCATCCCGGTGGGATTTGATGGTGAATTGAAAATAATAAGGCGCGTCTTATCAGTTACCGCAGCTTCAAGCTGCTCCGGTCCTACCTTGAAGTCATTTTCAAGTTTCGCCTCCACAATAACAGGCTTACCCTGGGCAATGATGATTTGATCATAATAACTGACCCAGTAAGGCGCCAGGATGATAACCTCATCACCTGGGTTTACAAGTGACAGGATAATATTGATCAGGGAGTGTTTACCCCCGGCAGAGACAATTACCTGGTCAGGTGAATAGTCAAGTCCGTTCTCATTCCTGAATTTCTTTGAAATAGCTTCGCGCAGATCAGCATATCCCGGAACCGGTGGATATTTCGAATAATTTTCGTCTATAGCCTTCTTGGCTGCCTCTTTTACATAATCAGGAGTGTTAAAATCAGGTTCTCCAAGACTGAGACTGATTATATCGATGCCTTTAGCTTTTAGTTCCCTGCTTCTCTGGGCCATTGCCAGTGTCTGTGATACAGATAATGATTTAATTCTGTCGGATAAATATTCCATATATACTTTTATATAATTGTAGTCGGAAGGTGATGATCAAATTTAGGAAGTTATATTCAATTTCAAAATACCGGAAAGATCATTTACATGGATTAACTGACATTACAAATTTATATCATACCATAAGATGTGAAGAAAGCTTACATCAGCAAAAACATTGTTGATTGAAAATAAAAAAGAAAAACCTAAGTTTGTATAATAAACAAAAAGCAAAACATGGAAACTCTGGCAGACATTCTTAAAATAACCATTCCTGCCTTACTCGTTTTTCTGACTGCCTGGATCCTGCTCAGAAATATGATCAGGAATGACCAGGATAAAAGGAGGCAGGAACTTATCTTACAGAACAGCAAGACAATAACACCAATAAGGTTACAGGCATATGAGCGGATCATTCTCTTCCTGGAAAGAATATCGCTTGAATCGCTTCTCGTAAGAGTCAGCTCATCCGATATGACTGTCAACCAGCTTCATACTGCACTTCTTTCAGCAATCAGGAGTGAGTTTGAGCATAACCTGTCTCAACAGATATATATGAGTCCACAAGCCTGGGAAGTGGTTAAGAATGCACGCTCCAACATGATTAAAATAATTAACAGCGAAGCTGAAAAGATGGCAGCTACATCTTCCGGAATGTTACTGAGCAAAAAGCTCCTTGAAAAGATCATGGAACTCGATAAAGAACCCACACGAGCTGCAATCGATTATGTCAAAGCAGAGATCGCAAGGATGATTTAAACAGGGTACCCCGTACCACCCCGTACCCTCGCAACCTACAGCAACTCCACGCTCCTCTTCACAAAGGAACTGAGCTCTTCACCCCTGAGCATATTATTTGCAAGCAGGGCCAGGTCGACAAGTTGTTTAACTACTTTGTTTCCTGCTCCATATGACTCGAGGATCTCTTTCCTTACATTCTCTGAAGCAGACAGGTCCTTTTTTAACTTATCAAGGTCATCCTTCTCCACCTGGCTGATTTCGTCTTCTTTCTTTTTCTGGTGCTCCTTTTCCAGGAAATCGATCTCCTCCTTAAGTTTCTTTACCTCGTTAAGGTTCTCAGTAAGCCGGGTTCCTTCCTTTTCGTGCAGGTCACTGGAGATGTTTATCACCAGTGGATGATTAGGATTAACAACCAGATTAAAACTATCAGGCAGCTCACCATAAAAATTCATTCCTCCGCCAAACTGGGACATCTCCTTCATCCTGCGCATGAACTCAGATTGTGTTATAATAACGGGAGCCTCATTTTCATCGAGGTTCTCAAACATCACGTTATAGATCTCTTTTGATTTCTCCCTTACATTGAATACACTCTTCAGGTCATCCTTCTCCTCATCTGACAATTTGGATTCACGAGTATCCTCCTTCTGGATCAGCTTGTCAACTACTTCCGAATCGACTCTCACAAATCTTGAATCTTTGAATTTTGTCTCAAGGTGGTTTATCAGGTGAATATCTAGCTGGCCATCAAGCAGGAGAACATCATAACCCTTGTTTCTGGCATTTTCAATATAAGAGAACTGATCGGTCTTATTTGTTGAATACAGGTAGATAAGTGTCTTATTTTTATCAGTCTGGTTATCCCTGATCAGATTCTCATATTCTTCATATGTAAAGTACTTATCATCAGTATTTTTAAGAAGTGCGAATTTTGCGGCTTTCTCATAGAATTTCTCCTCTGTTATCATTCCATATTCAATAAACAGCTTGAGGTTATCCCACTTTTTCTCAAATTCATCCCTGTTCTTTTTGAAAATATCATTCAGTCTGTCTGCCACTTTTTTAGTTATATGGCTGGATATCTTCTTCACATTTGAATCACTCTGCAGATAGCTTCTTGAAACATTAAGCGGGATATCCGGTGAGTCGATCACGCCATGAAGAAGAGTCAGGAATTCCGGCACGATTCCTTCAACCGAGTCAGTAACGAAAACCTGGTTACAGTATAACTGTATCTTATTCTTCTGTATCTCTATATTACTCTTGATCTTTGGGAAGTATAGTATCCCGGTGAGCTTAAAGGGATAATCAACATTCAGGTGAATATTGAAAAGAGGATCTTCCGAGGCAGGATATAATTCCCTGTAAAATTTCTGGTAATCCTCATCTTTCAGATCAGCCGGTTTAAGCGTCCAGGCAGGTTTGGTGTTGTTTATTATCTTATCCTTATCAGTGTCAACTGATTTACCATCCTTCCATTCTTTCTCTTTACCGAATGCTATTTCCACAGGCAGGAACTTACAATATTTCTGAAGTAACTGTTCAACCCTGGCTTCATCGAGGAAATCTTTTGATTCCTTATCAATATACAGTACGACATCGGTTCCTCTTTCTGCTTTATCGACTTCTTCAATGGTAAATTCAGGACTTCCATCGCATGACCATTTGACTGCCGGTTCACCTTCAAGGTACGATTTTGTCACAACATCCACTTTGTCTGACACCATGAATGAGGAATAAAAGCCCAACCCGAAATGGCCGATAATTGAATTTGACTGGTCCTTGTATTTGTCGAGAAAATCATTTGCACTTGAAAATGCTATCTGGTTAAGGTACTTATCGAGTTCCTCCTTCGTCATTCCGATTCCTTTGTCGGATACTGTTATAGTTTTCTTCTTTTTATCAACGGAAACCCGGATAGTTGTATCCCCAATCACTTCTTTAAAATCGCCCACTGATGACAGTGTCTTGAGCTTTTGTGTGGCATCAACGGCATTTGAAATAAGCTCACGGAGAAAGATCTCATGATCTGAATAAAGAAATTTCTTTATTATAGGGAATATGTTCTCTGTTGTTACTCCAATTTTTCCGGTTTGCATATCTGATAATTTTTAAGTTAAACAATAATGATCTGCGCATCTCATTCAAAAGATGTGCCGTAAACCCAAATCTGACAAATAGTCACTATATATCACTATTTTTCTGCAGAACTGCCACCGGTCAGCATAAATGCGTCATTTTCACATTTGTTCTACCCGGAATCCCGGGTGATTATGCGGGCAATTCAAAAATACCACGAGTATTTAAGATAGGCATATAAAGCTATAATCAGTGATAGTACAACTGATCCTGCAAGGATATAAAATGAAACATTCCTTCTGATTCTGTATTTTTCCACAGTACTCTCGCTAATCATATTTTTTACAGTGTTATGAATACGAAGAATTGCATTGGTGTTATTTGGTATAACAGCGTCAATATGGTGTTTTATTTTATTCCTTATCTCATCAGTCCTGCCTGCCGTACATAATAAAATCAATCCAATCTTCTTATCTGTCTCTTTTATCTTATCAATAATCTCCCCTATCATCCTTAAATGATCTTCATTATCATTGATACTCAGTATGGCAATCTTGCAAAGATTATGATGTTCCCTGGTCTCCCTGAGATGATTTAAAAGTTCCTCAGCAGCCTGGAATGAGGAAACATTATACCTCTCACGATCAAAAAACTTCTTCTTAACATCTTCAGAGAAGTTCCTGTGATCGTCAAAACAGTACAGATATGTTTTCAATTTACCTGCCATCCTGTAATATCATATTAGAATACATGTTATTCTTTATTTCGTACATCGACATTTCGTTTAAACTTCCATATTCCATTATTGAAATCATACGAGTCAAATGAATAATCCGGACCATAATCCGGACGACCTCCTTCAGATAACGAAAAAGGAACGAGATGATCAAAAACTATTGAGGAATCAGACTTAAAACGCAAAGAAACCATAGCTGATGATGAATACCTGAGAACGACCCTGAACATCATATTCTCTCCTTCTGCAAACCACTTTTTCCCAAGAACCAGAGTACTATCCGAAGTAAAATCGAGTACATCAATTACTTTCCTGGTCATTTCCGGGTTTCCAAAATTGATCCCCAGCAGGATCCATGATCTTTTCCCTTCAAAATTAACAGGCCTGATATTATAATACAGTGCCCCATACCAATCAGATATATTATATATGGTATCATCCAGGATGGGACCAGGATCATAGGGTACTGAAAGGTCGTAGATCATGTTCTCCCCGCCATCATCCCTCTTTCTGATAAAATAGCAGAAATATCTCCCCCTGTGTTTATCCAGGGCCATATTCCAGGTTACAATTTTGATCAGCGAATCCGGTGAAGTTATCTGACCCAGGTGGTGTACATCAGGAATATTGTGACGGAATACGGAAGGAGAATGGATATAACTGACGATTATTGATTTTATAGAATCATTTATACCTATCCTTTCCTGGTCATTAGTATTGGATATCAACCTGGTATAAAGGCCATTCAATTCATCAGACAAGCTGACTCCCGGCACTTGTCCCCACAGAGTAAAGGACCTGAACAGCAAAGATACCGTGAAGAATATTAATGTCTTTTTCATGAAGTTTTTTCCTTTTGCATTATATCGTTCAGAAGCTCAGTGATCCTTTTGCGGCTTCAGATATATCATCATTGCTTATCGTCAGTGGCGGAGCTATCCTGAAAGCGTTATCACAAAATAGAAAGTAATCGAGTATTAGACCATGATCCGGTGCATTCGAGACTACATCTCTCACCTTTTCAGGATCTTTCAGAACAACTGCCAGCAGTAGACCCTCTCCTCTTATTGCTTCTATCATCAGGGTGTTTCAGTTTTTCTCTGAATAAGGCAGCCCCTGAAAGTGATTTCACGGCAAGATTGTCATCTATAATTATGTCCAGTGATGCCAGACCTGCGGCACAGCTGACAGGATGCCCTCCAAAAGTAGTGATATGACCCAGCACAGGATCGTGAGTGAGAGTAGACATTATCTCAGATGAAGAAATAAAAGCACCCAGGGGCATCCCTCCTCCAAGAGCCTTAGCCAGGAGAAGAATATCAGGGACTACACCGAACCTCTCAAAGGCAAACATGGTCCCAGTCCTTCCGAACCCTGTCTGTATCTCATCAAAGATCAGCAGGGTCTTTGTTTCGGAACATTTTTTTCTGAGTTTCCCCAGAAAGTTATCGACAGGATATATTACACCACCCTCGCCCTGCACCGGTTCAATAATCACACAGGCAGTATTTTCATCAATAGAGTCAAGAGATGCCGGGTCATTAAAAGTTAAGAGATGGGTATCGGGGAGAAGTGGACGAAAAGCATTCCTGTAAACCTCACTGCCCTGTATGCTCAGTGCTCCGTGAGTGCTACCATGGTAGGAATTCTTAAACGAGAATATTTTGCTTTTCCCAGTATACCTTTTAGCCAGTTTCATGGCACCTTCCACTGCTTCAGAGCCGGAGTTAACAAAATATGTACAGTCGAGGGATCCGGGAAGAATAGCGGCCAGTCGTTCGGCATATTTCACCTGTGGCCCCTGGATCATCTCCCCATATACCATAAGGTGGGTATAAGAGTTGACCTGGTCAAGAATAGCCTTATTGACAATGGGATTACCATGACCGGTATTACTGACCGACACGCCGGAAATGAGGTCGATATATTCCTGTCCAGCAGGGCCGTAATAGTGCATACCTTTAGCTCTGGTAATTTCAAGCATCATAGGTGACGGTGAAGTCTGTCCGAGATGACTCAAAAAAAGTTGACGGTTAGTAAGCATTTGAAGAAGCAGATATTATCTGGCCATTACATTAATATCATTCAGCAGCGAATCTCTGAATGATTTCCCCACGGGTATGCTTTTAATGGTGCCTCCAACATTAAGGTCAAGGGCGTTTTCCTTGATAGTCTGAATCATACTTTTGTTAATTATGTACGACCGGTGAACCCTGATAAATACAGCTGAAGGCAACTGGCTCTCAATTGCTTTCATTGTAAAATGAATAGTGAATTTATCATTGTTGGTATTCAGCGTAACATAATTCTCAAGCGCTTCAATAAAAATGATATCACCAAGTTTCAGTTTGACCAGTGAAGAACCTTTTTTCAGAAATATCTCCTCATCACCGGTGTTACTTGCCTCTTTACTCCCGTAGTACCTTACTGTTTTATCAATAGCTTTAAGGAATCTTCCGTATGATACGGGTTTCAGGAGATAATCCACCACGTTGAAGTCGAATGCTTTCAGTGCATATTCCTCAGCAGATGAAACAATTATTATATTCGGAGGATAGTCGAGACTGCCGATAAAGTCGAATCCGTTCAGTTCCGGCATCTGTATGTCGAGAATGACAAGTTCGATATCTTTCCTTTGTGTCAGAATATTCCGTGCTTCAACTGAATCACTGTATGTACCGATAAGACTAAGGGAGGTGGATTTACTGACATATCCTTCCAGAATCGTGCAGCTCAGTTGATCATCATCGACAATAATACAGTTCATACAATAATAATTAAGCAAGAAAATTCTCTTTCAAAAATAATAAAAAACATTCACATTTATTAACATATAGACTAAAGTTCATATTCTTTTATTGAATTCTTATTATTGAAAGATGATAATTGTGGTGAGAACCAATATTTTATTAAAAAAAAAGGGGTGCAAAAAAACACCCCTTGCAATCTCATTTGATCAGAGATTAAAGACCTTTGTTAAGTGCAGGAGCTGCTTTAAATTTTACTACTTTCTTTGCAGGAACATTAAGTTTTTCACCTGTACGCGGATTACGAACAACCCTGGCACTTCTTTTATCAACCTTGAAAGTCCCCATGCTAGGAAGCTGGATCCTTTCCCCTTTTTTCATTGCTTTTCCGAAAGCTCCAACAAATGAGTTTAGAGCTTTACCTGCATCTTTAATTGAAAGTCCTGCATCAGCAGCAATTGCATTAACTAATTCTTTTTTTGTCATAATGAATGATTTTAGGATTCGACCAATCTTACTAATTGAATACAAATTTATTTTTTTTTAATTCATATGCAAATTTATTTTGCCGTTTTTCCTGAAATAGTGCCACTTTTAGGCAAAAAATGTCATTTTTATGTACGAAAGCGTAATTCAGCAAAGAATAACGCTTAAGCTCATTACTCCTTATTTCCAGAACAATGCCAGGCTGATTTTGTTCATATCCTGTTAAAAAAATATGTATAGTGCTTATTTACTGTGATTTATGCAATTTCATTAAAATAATTTCCAAAAAACAAAAAAATATTATCTTTGCGGCGGAGAAATGGCAGAGTGGTCGAATGCGGCGGTCTTGAAAACCGTTGATCTGTTTCCACGGATCCGGGGGTTCGAATCCCTCTTTCTCCGCAGAGCCACAGCAAACCCTTCGCCTTAAAGCGAAGGGTTTTTGTTTTCATAATGGCCGTTCAAAGCTTGCTTTGATAAGGATAGGATGAAAACAAAAAAACCACGCAACGCGTGGTTTGCTGTGGCTCTGCAAGTTCTCCCCCCAGGGATCACAGCCGAACGACAAAGGAGTGAGGCTGTAATCCCTTTTCACTGACAACCACCCAAATATTTGTTGCATTATTGTGCCAGGGATCACAGCCGAACGACAAAGGAGTGAGGCTGTAATCCCTTTTCACTGACAACCACCTAAATATTTGTTGCATTATTGTGCCAGGGATCACAGCCGAACGACAAAGGAGTGAAGCTGTAATCCCTTTTTACTGACAACCACCCCGTCACTGCTCCATCAGTGACAGGGGCTGTCGAAATAGAATTTAGAATTGGGGTTTTACCTTTGTGTTTCTTCGTGTTGTACTTTGTGATATTTTATGGTTCAATGATTTATGTTTTACCACAAAGGACACTAAGGTAATCACTAAGGCGAACAAAGGACTTTTTCGACAGCCCCAAATATTTGTTGCATCATTATGCATTCATTTAATAAACCGGCAGTATTGAGAAGGTTTGCTGTGGCTCTGCAGGTTCTCCCCCCCAAGGGATCACCACCGAACATCGTGAGGTGGTAATCCCTTGAGAACGTTAGACAGGGAGACCGGACAACCGGGAGACCAGGGATCACCACCGAACGAACTGTGTCCACTGTAGCTTTCTTTGGCATCCGAAGCTTTAGCGTAGGATGCAGCGAAGGTGGAGTGAGGAGGTAATCCCCGGGCGACCGGGATGCGCTCGTATCTATTGTTTGTTAGGAGGTCGTTTTTATTTTACACGTGCATAGAAACTGTACCAGATAATAAAACCAGTCGTATTTGAAATTATTAGTGTGTCATCTTCTATTGAATATCTAAACTCATTCATTATGTCAGTACCAAGTTTAAATATGCTTTCGTTGACTAATTCATATTTTTGTTTGTCCATAAGTTGATAAGAATTATTGTATAAATAACGATAACCATCTGAATTAAAATCAATGAAGTATGTTGAATCAACTGAATCAGAGGTATAGCGAAAATTTCCTCCCAGCATTTCAGTCCTTGCCCACTTCCATTTTCCCAATATTGTTGTTTCAAATGTTTTATGTTTTTCACAACTCGCAAGAGTCAAGATAAGTCCTAAAAATAGAAGGAAGGAAGTCTTTTTCATTTGATGATGGTTTATTTTAAATGGTACTCAAATATTGTACCAGAGTAAGCTCAGAGACTTGTTTGAAATGCCACATAACGGTGAGTGTATGATTTCGTAAGGGATTGCGGGCTACTTCATTATCAAGTTAAACAAATGATGAAGTGAGATACATCCCTTGAATTTACTACAATTTCGCCTATTTTTTATATACATTGTCAGGCGCTGTGTCAATTCTATCAATGGGATAAAACAACCTCCGCCAAATTGTATCACGAAATTATACTCATCAGAAGACACCTGGAATTAACCGGTAACGCACACGACGCACATAATCCATATACCCTGGCAATTCTTCTTGTAAAGTATTATCTTCCAGCGCGGTCCTTATCACGGCAATTATCAGCGCTGAATAAAACCACCCCTGCCACCAACCAAGATCCCATCCGCTTATCAAGAGAACCAGTGGTATCAGGAGATACGTTATTATTGATCCAATCCAATATTTGCGGTTTGTAGTTTTAAACGCATTTTGATCAACTGTTTTTGATACCATAATTATTACTCCTTATTAAACTGTTTGTTTTCTTGCTAAATATTTCGAAACTATGACGCCTGACGGCCCGGCAATAAAGAGGGCCGAGCGTTTAGAAACAGCCAGGTGGGCTGTTTTAGCAACTCCTTCGGCAAGCCTTCGGAGCTAGAAGGAGGTAGCCAGATTGCCGCGTTGGCATAAAAAAAATTACATAAATTTTAATAATTCATGATTTTTAGCCGGCCTGCCCGACTGAACGACATCAGTCATTTGGGCGGGCATAAACCGTGACAACTGCGTCAGCCGAAGCTTTCTTCGTCCTCCCCAGGCTTGCCAAGGGGGGAAGCGAAGGCTGAACAACTTACTGTTATTGTCCGTATTAGCTACAGTTTTATTAATTTTTCTAGAATCTTGTCGAATTCACGATTACTTAGTTTCGGTATTGCATTAGCAGATAATCTATCAGATTCTGTTGGCATTGCTTTAATAATCTCTCTAACATACCCATTTTTATCTAGAAAGTAATTTAAAGGAAATCCTTTGTTCATTAATTCTGCTGTTATGTATTTAGATGCATCAGGTATGTGTTTAAAATAAAATAGTGTATTTGAGAGGAAGCTTTTTACTGAATCTGCATCATCTAATGAGAAGGCAATAAAATTTACCTGATCTTTATATTTTTCGACAAGTTTATTTAATTCAGGGATTTCTGCGAGACAACCACCACAATGTGTAAACCACAAATTAATCAGGGTTGGCTTCCCCATTAATTGATCTGAAGTTACCCTATTTCCGTCAAGGTCAGACAAATTAAAATATGGTAATTTTCTATCCAAGAATATATAAGATGAATCTTGTTTATATACGATTTCAAAGCTTTTAGAATCAATTGTTTTATCTCCCCACCAAGTTTTTTTGAAATAGAGGTAATTGACAATAGAATCACCTTTTATTAACTTATTGTAAATAATCGGAGTCTGTGAGTAATCCTTAGGTAAGGATCTATTGGAAATTTCGAAGTATTTCAAAAACTCTTTTTCTGAATAAATATAATTGTCATTGACTATCTTATAGTAACTATTTGGCCCACAACCATTGCATATTAATGTCAATACGATAATAAGAATGCTATTTTTCATATCGATCACTTTATTAATATTCAAATTGTTAACAAAAAATTTTATTCTAATCTCGAATTATAATCGTCGTGAAATTGTAGCTATTGGTTTATGGTTTGGTGTCGTGCGGGATTTCGAGGCGATTTCCTATCAGTTTACACCGACTTTTTTACGAGCCACAAACGCCCGAAAACCTCTGAACCGACCGAAGGGAGCTCAGCGAAGCTAAACCTGCATGCACTATGCCATGTGTTGTGCGTTCGTGTTTCTTATTCTATATTATATTTTTCTATTAGTTCTTTTGCTTTTTTCTTTGTCTTTGGACTCGGACTTTCTTGTTGGGCTTTAACAAATCCAATTACTTTTCTCTTATCAAATATGCTGTCAAAATAGATATCAAATGCAGAAAGCAAGTAAGCTTTTTGCAAATCAATGTGTCTACATTTACTTGTTTTTTCAATATTTAGCAATAACGATGTAATTTTTCTTTCAAGATCAGGTCTTGCTTTAACAATCATACCAGATTTTTCAGCGATATGTAGGTGAAACTACTGGACTCTCATAATTAAGAAGGTCATTAAACCAATAATTAAATATTTCATCAAATCTATTGTCATCATCAACCTTAATTATTTTGGCAATTAAATGAATCGCATAATATTTATTGGATACTTCCGGTTTATATAGCATTTCAATAAATATGTCCCAATATGGATATAACAATTCAGGATTCATATCACTTAATGGATAGAGAATCTTAAAATGCTTTTCTCTAATCTTATCATTATTTGACTGAATACCTTTTATATTATTTTCTATATCAATATGTGAGTTATATTTATTCATGATTGCTTGTTAAACATGACGCACAACGGTAAGTATATGCAAAGTAGGCGATTGCGGGCTTCAAATTTATCAAACCGTTACAATTTTGAAGCGGGCTACAACCCTTGAATTTACTACTATCACGCCTATTTTGTATATACCTTGTTGGGCGTTCGTGCTTTTTTATTCAATTAATTCATTTTTCTTATGTGCCACAATCCTTATCCTTCTATAATCAGCTATCCAAGATCTTCCGTTAAAGGTTTGTGGTTTTAATATATCAATAGTCCTTTTAATAATTGTTGCCTTATCTATATCGGAAACAAATTTAAACAACCAATTTAAAAACATTTCGATAAAATCACTAAGTCCATTTAATCCTCCTTTTAGTTCAGTCGGCCTATCAAATAACATAGCCAAGTTTACCTCAAATCCATTATTCTCAAGCAAGGATGAATATTGACTTATTGAAGGATAGTATAACATACTCTCAATACTTGGATAATCTAATCCTCCTTTGTCCAACTGCTCTTTCAAAGTGTTAATTATTGAATAATTGCATCCTTTACCTCCAAATTCGACCACATATCTACCCCCAACTTTTAAATGTTGGTTTGCATTTCGTATCATAATATCTGCTTGTGGAATCCAATGTAAAACAGCATTTGAGAATATTGCATCAAATCTTTCATCCAGTTGGTAATCTTTTGCATCGGTATGAATAAATGAGATTTCAGGATATTTTTTCTGTGCGGTCTCAATCATCTCTTTGGAATTATCAATCCCTGTTACTTTTTCACAAAGTTCTGATATCTTTTTAGTCAAATCACCTGTACCACAACCGATATCTAAAATTGTTTCGTTTTTTTGAGGATTAAGAAGTTTTACAATTTCCTCGCCAAATTTGAAAACAAAATCATGTTTGTTGTCATATAAATCAGGATTCCAATTAAATTTCATATTCTAATCTTATAATTATCCACATAAGTTTCTGGTCAGCCGGCATGATGCCCAACGTGTTGCAGATATGCTGTCGTAGGCGTTGCATAGCATTGGTCTTGATTAGCAAGATAAGAAAAAGCGACTTATGTTCATATCCGCCGAGCCACAATCCAGCCTATGCAGTATTTTTGCTGTTATGATTAGTTGTTAAGCCATCATGTTTTTAATGTAACTACGATATAAAATCAGTTCTTTGGAAAAATTGGTGAACTAACAATTCATCTTAGTACAAATATTACGCTTAAAATTGTTATAAAATTTTGGGAAGTACTTACCTGTTTAAAAGTCAGGTACAAAAAAGATGTCTGAGATTTTCATCTTAAGAATTATTTCTCTAAAAAAGAAATTCCCATCGTCAGATGTAATAGTCCCTCCTTAGATAGTCGTATTTTGAGTGATTGAAGTAATCGCAGTTGTAGTAAGGCAGATGCTGCAATTTGACTCGTTCTTTGTCAAATGTAATTTATAATTTTGCCTCATCAGAAATCGATGCTTTCGTTTCACGCATAAACGGGATAGGCTGTGAGGACGTTTTGCTTATATAGTTCTATTTTAAAAATTTGTATTTTAAGATTCTTTTAGTCTGTTAGGACTTTGTATCCGTCTTTTTTCCATATTTCCATGCCTTCATATAAATGATATAAGTTATTGAAATTAAGATTTTTCATTATTCCAATAGACTTGGCACTTCTTCCGCCTGCTTTACAATAAACCAAATATGTTTTCCTTTTATCAAACTTATTAATCTCTTCCTGAAAATTGACAGATTTGTAGTCAATGATAATTGCTTTTTTAATATGTCCACTATTAAATTCTTCCGGTGTCCTGACATCCAGTATTACAAAATTTGTATCCTGGCTATGTTTTTGAATTAATTCCAATGCTTGCTTGCAGGTAATGTCCTCTTTCAACCTCGTCTGAGCAATTGCAAAACCGGTAAGTATGAATAAAATTGATAAACATAAAAACTTTTTTCATTTCTATAATTTTTTAATAATACAATTCCTCAATTTTGTTCCTCTGGTGACTTTATGTCCTGTCCGAGATTAATAATTAATTCAGAATACTTTGCTCTTTTGCTTCCGGAAGCGATTGACATAGATATTGCCAATGCTTCAGCAATTTCTTCTTTTGATGCTCCGGCCTCTATAGCCTTTTTATAATGCCAATTTATACATGGCACACAATCGGCCAGGACTGAACACGCAAGTGCTATTAGTTCTTTTGTTTTTTTGTTTAAAGTATTTTCTTCATATACTTTATCAGAAAAATTGTCATATAATTCGTTAACTTCATTTAATAAAAACATAATAACCTCCTTTATAAATATTATATATTTACAAATATATTTGATCGACAAATAAAATAAAACGATATTATTAGATATGTAATATCGGGAATATTGATAAGTAAATTATGGAATTCAGAGAACTAAAAACATTTCAGGTAGTTGCAAGTTTATTAAGTTTTACCAAAGCAGCAAATGTACTTCATCTTGCTCAGTCAACTGTTTCTGCGCAAATACGTTCATTGGAAAACAGTCTGGGGAAGGAATTATTTCTTCAGGGAAGGAAAAACAATCAGTCTTTCGGCTGCCGGAATGAAATTATTGGCTTATACTCAACGGTTGGTAAATATCGAAAAAGAAATACAAAATGTTCTGGGAGATATTGATGACAAATCCGGAAATTTAACCATAAAAACGCCTCAATCTGTAAGCACTTACTTTCTTCCCGGATTTAATAAAAGAGTTTCAATTAATATTCCCCAAAATCAGTTTTGATATAGACTGGTGTACAAGCTTCAATTTAGTTGACATTCTTAATTCTGGCAAAATAGATTTAGCTTTTCTTATAACAGACAATTTTGAAGAAAAGAATTTGCAAACCGAAGAACTAACTGTAATAAAACTGGTTCTTGTTGCACATCCCCAAGATGAATTATTAAAAAATAAAAAAGTAACTATAAAAGATTTAAATAACAAAACCTTAATATTTGCAAAGTCGGAATGCAATTACAAAAAAATTATTCAGAAAATGCTTATCCAATCTGATGTTAACCCCCAAAAAATTATTGAGATCAATAGTCTTGACGCCATAAAACGGTTACTGGTATTAGGAAGCGGAGTAGCATTCCTTCCAGAAATAATTATTACAGATGAGCTTAATAAAGGCTTGTTACAAACTCTTAATTGGTCAGGCACAGGCTTTAATGCAAAATTAATTATGATATGGGCTAAAGAAAAACATATCTCTGAACCTTTGCATGCTTTCATGATGATGGTGAAAAAAATGATAAAAAATTCTGCCAGGTTGGGTGATTAATCGAGCAGGTAAGAGGGAGTCACACCCCCGAAGCTCTCACGGAACCGTACGTAATAGTCCCCCTTCTTACAGCTCTTTAGTTAACACTCCACCAGGTTAATTCTTCCCGTTAACAAAAGATTTTCTATATAAAAACCTAGACGAACTTGAAGCGGGCTACAGCTATTTAATAACCTACTGAATCGGCAATTTTTTATACCGCGTATTAGCAGCTGGCATTTTTCTCTTCTAATCACCATATAAAAGGAATGAATCTACTTTTGACTTTCTTTTTGTAATCTTCATATCCATCAAGTTCAACCTGCATCATTTTCTCTTCACCAGCTGTCATGATTGCAAGAAAAATAGTCATGACAAATCCGGGAATAATACCAAAGTATGAACCCATTAAAAGTGGCGCACCCACAAACATAAGAATTCCGCCAGGATACATTGGATGTCTTACAATGCTATACACTCCTGTCGTAATAAGTTGTAGTTTCCTTTCTGTCTGGATGCGAATAAGTGGCGACTAGTTGGTAGATGTTTTTACTTATATCTCTCAAACGATTTTTCCAGAATTTCTTTTACATTTTCTGTAAGATTTTGAATACTGACATAGCCATAAAACGCGTCAAAGGAAATACCTTCAAAACGCTTCCTGATTCTTTGTATTTCTGATAATGTTAAGGGTATTCTGTTAGGGGAACTCCATACTGCTGAGAAATGTTGTTTGCTTGGCGAAAGGAAAAGTGTATCGCCACAAATAATTGCGCCTTCCTTTGATAAGAAGGGAACGTGTAAAATACTGCTTCCTGCAAAATGACCACCAATCAGCATTATTTTCATTCCATCCCAAAGGGATAATTCGTCACCTTTCCACAGGTTCACATGTTTTCCTTTTACCATGATATGCTCTGCATCATTATTATGAATGTAAACAGGGCAGTTAAAGTATTCTGCCCAATCATTCATATTGCTATAAAAATGCGGATGAGAGAAAGCAATCGCTTTTAATCCACCTTTTGCTTTGATAAATTCCATTGTCATTTCATCCAGCATAGGTATACAGTCCCACAAGATATTTCCGTGTTCGCTAAGCACAAGCAAGGCACGTTGTCCAATGGCAAACACCGGATTGATTAAAAGCTCATACAGATTGTCTTGCAACCGGTTTAGTTTTACGCTATGATTTTTTAATAAATCAGAAGGTTTTATCCAAATTTGACCATTCTCTGGTACCCATTGCCTTTCGTCAAGGCATATTGTGCATGTTTCAGGTGCAGTATTTGACTGGTATGCAGTGCCACAAGTGCCGCAAATAATTGATTCGTTCATTGCTTTTTAACTTATAAGATTATAACTTCTTCAGGAATGGACAGGAATGCAACACAACCAGTTTTTGAGATAACACTATGTTTACCTTCTGGTGGCGTATACAAATAATCACCTTAGTCAGAGTTTCATTATGGATTTCACAACTTCCCTCCAGTATGAATATTTCTTCTCCTGCCGGATGGATGTGATAAGGATATGTAGCTCCTTTCTCAAACCGGAGCAAAATTGATTTTGAGCGATTGGATTGTTTGTCAAATCGCAATGACTTTACAGATATACCCTCGTAATGGACACCATTTTCAACCAATGGTACCCATTCTGTTTTTTCACTTCGTGTGATATAGTCTTTAATATTCATTTTATTTTAATTTATTGATTAATAATTCGTTTTCTACTAATTGTCTTTGTTTTTTCCCAGCCATTTTTTCCAATAGTTCGAGTGATGCCAGATAGCTGACCAGATTCCCGTTGGACGAAATGATTTTACCATCTGTAACCACGGTATTAGTACTATCATTTAGAACCATTAACTTTGGATAGTCATTTTGAAGCTGATCACTACCACCACAATAGGTTACAATTTGCTTTCCATTGGCAACACCTGACTCGCCCAAAAGGAATGCTCCTGCACAATGGCTTGCGGTATAAGTGGTTTTGTCATTCTGTTTTTTAATAAAGTCAATTAATGCTTTGTCATGGACTTGTTTGTCGGGATTCATAGAACTTGGCACAACCAAAACATCTAAATCCGGACAGTTTTCAATGGTGACATCCGGTATGACTTTAAGTCCTTCCTCGCTGGTATATATATTAGTTGTTTCAGCAACTAAAAGCACATTGAATAAAGGTTTTTCATTTTCTTTTGCCTTAGTAAATACATCCAAAGGAGCTACCACTTCGTTGGCTAAAAAGCCTTCGAACACAAGAATTCCAATAATTGGAAGTTGATTGTTTCTTTGATTTTCCATTTTTGTCTGATTTTAAGTTGAGGATTTTGGCAAGCCAAATAGAGCAAGCATAATAGCCCAATGATTAATTTATTTCATCTTTATTATATTTAGATGATACAAAGATGCAGGTTTCGAGCAGGCTCAAAAAATGGAAAATCTTGAGTATTTGATGTATAATTTAGCTATTTCAAACTATCTTTCAACTCGGTTGGAGACATATCTGTATGGTTCTTGAAAAATTTTGAAAAGTAATACTGGTCTTTAAAGCCCAATTCGAAGGCTACCTCTTTAATGCTTTTTGCCTCATATTGAAATTTGCGTTTGGCTTCGGAAATTACTAAACCATAAATAACATTTTGTGCTGTTTTACCAGCGTGAAGTTTGGCCAGTTCGTTTAATTTCAATTCGGTTGTCTGTAATCGAAGCGCAATTTCTTTTAAAGGATAAGTTATTCTCAAAGTTGTTTCTAACAAACTCTAAAAAGCGAAAAAAAAGAGCTTCTGGTTTCCAAATCTCACCTCCATTGGCAATTTTGGAGCGGTTGACTTCGAATAATAGCAACTCAATGCGCGAGTGAACAGACTCTAAATATTGAAAAGGTTTTTCATTCAGTTCTTTTTCAATCCTTTGCATTGTCTGCCTCAATTTCGTTTGGGTTGTTAATTGTAATCACTTCATTATAATCAAAGTGGCAAAAGAGGCTGTTTTGAAAAATGAGTTCTATATCTTTTTCCGTTTTGCAGATATAATCAAGTGTAAAATCCAGTACGAATCCTTTAGCATTTTCGTACTTTTCTGAAACAATGATATTGCCCCGAAGTAATGGTAAGAACCTGGTTATTTTTTAAGGTTAAAAGCTTATTATCAACCTCAATGGAAACTTCTCCTTTACTGCACCACAAATAGATGTATTTCTTTACCCTCTTAGGGTTAAAGTCCGATATTGTTTCTATTTTTTGAATATTAACCATATTATTGATGAGTTTTAAAATGACTGCCCCTAATACTGATCATGATCCCGCGAATGTGCGAAATTGGATAATGATCTAAATGTTAGCAGTTCGTTTGTTTTTCCGTGTCCAAATGATATAACTAAAAATCAGGCGAAACAATTCGCCCCGCCTGGTTTTTGGTCAATGTAGTCAGTCGTTTTATTGTTCAGCGTGAAGTCCGATTTTATTTCCTTCTGTATCCATTATTATTGCTATAAATCCTGCCGGAATTAATAACCTTGGCATGATAATTCTCCCGCCTGCTTGTTCCACTTTATCAAGAACGGTCTGAATATCGGGACTTGCATTGATGTAAACTACTGTTCCGTTACCTGACGGACTGTTTCTTTCTGTTTTTGACAACACACCGGTTACCCGCCCTGATGTAGCCTGAACAACATTAGGATTAAAGGGAAAGAAAACAGCTTCATCTTTCCCGTCTGTTCGTTTAACCATTTCAATGTCTAAAATAGTTTCGTAGAATTTTTTCGCCCTGTCAATATCTGATACAGGAATTTCAAACCAAGTTAAAATATTGGTTTGCTCATCAATTTTTTTCAATTTTTGCATATTTTTTATACATTTTAGCAAAGGTCAGAAATGCAATGGTATCTGACCTGTGATATTTGTCACATTATTACATCAAAATCCTACGCTTTCTAATTCGGCTTAACGTTTCCCTTGCTACACCAAGAAAGGAAGCTAATTGAGAAAGTGAAACTCTTTGCAAAACTTCGGGGTACTTCGTTTCTATATATTCTAAGCGTTCCTTTGCAGTATAGAGTTTGAACAACGTTGAAAATTCTTCCTGCTTCGTTGCGAATAAACGTATGCAGTTTCGTCCCAAAGTTTCTATCTCGCTGGCCTGTTTAGAAGCCTGGAACAATTTGTCCTTGTCAAAAACGATAACAATTAGCGGTTCACAAGCTATGATATTAAATTCAGATTTCAATCCTTTGCCAAAACTGTTAATGTTAGTTACAATTTCATTTTCAAAGAAAAACCCTGTGTTTTTTATAACTCCGTCAATTTCGTAATAGCTTTTACAATAACCGCTGTCAATGTAAAACAATGAATTGCATATTTGTCCCTGTTTTAGCAGAAACTCATTTTTCTTAAACATTTGTTTTGTCAGTGCAGATTGCAATAAATCCCAACTTTTGTCAGAAAAATTTGTCAGCGATTGAATGTATTTTAATAGCTTGTTCATTAGTCTGTTTTGCTTTTGATTTTATCGTTCATTACAATGACCGCAAACGGTTAGTGTATGATTTAGTAAGGGATTTCGGGCATCAAACCAATCAAATTACCCCCTAAAAATGAGGCGGGTGATAACGCTCGAAAACCTCTGAAACGACCAAAGGGATCTCAGCGAAGCTAAACCCTTATGAATTATACACATTGCTGGCGGTAGTATTTATTTGTATCTACCTTTAATATTCACCCTTAATTACAAAGAATGAACCACGAATTGTTCCAGCCAATTTTGACTTTTGTCTGGCAAATTTATACTTGATTTCTAATTCTTTTGGCACTTCCATACCATCAGAAAGTTTAAACCCTACCGCTCTTTTTTTTGGATCATCCAGCGAGTACATCACGTTTATAACAAGTCCGCTCTCGTAAATTATATATGAAAATTTTATATTATCTACTATAAATTCAGACGTTTCAAGAGGCTTGGAAGCAATTTTAATACTTTTCTCGTTTTCAAGTATTTTATTTACACGGTCAAGAATTTCTTGACCTTCGGGTAGTGTAGCTACAATAAAATCGTGGTTGTACTTATTCTTAAAATATCTTGCTTCATTCGCTCTTAATCCGGCAAGTGCTTCCGCAACTGGTGATGATTCTAATCCGGTTACTGTTACATTTTTAAAATCTACTTTATTAGTCATGGCATTATTGATTTTTATTGGTAATGATTTTTCGATTTACAGGTCTAAAATACCAGGAAAAAATAATGAATAATAATTGAAATGCAGGACCAGCAATAGCTTTAAAAGCAAAGTCTCCAACAGCTATGTGCGAAAAAAGAGCACCAGTCATTGCAAAAAAGAAACCCGCATAAGCCCATTCCTTAATTAATTTAAAACCTGGAATTAGAATAGCAATAACTCCCAGAATTTTCCAAACACCAATAATGGTCAAAAAATAGACCGGATATCCCAAGCCGGTTATCAAGTCTATCCATTGTTGACTTCTGATTACAGCAAAAAATCCACTTTGTAACATTCCGATTGCCAAAAGGCCCGTGGCTGTCCAATAAATTATTTTGTTAATCTTTGTCATATTTTATTATTTTAATCTGTTTACTATTTCTTGCAATCTGTTATGAGCTGCATTAATACCATATGAAAATGGCAATTTCAGGTTTTCGTTCCTATGAGTTTCAGATTGATAAATTGAATGAATTGTAAGTTTACTTGTATTTTCGGTAAGACTTTCAAATACTAAAAACTCAATTTGTACACCGAAAGGCATATTTTCAAACTCAAAGGTTCTTGTGATTTTTTGATTAGGTACAAAATCATGATAGGTACCATTAAACCTAAGTTTATTTCCTTTAGGGTCAGTCGTCTCAAAGAAAAATCCTCCGTGCTTTTTATTTTCCAATTTCAATACTTTTGTCCCCATCCATTGGGCTACTATTTCAGGTTCTGTATATGCTTTAAAAAGCAGTTCTAGTGGTAAATCAAATTCCCTTGTTATATGCAAATCTTGTTTACCTTCTTCTGCTATGACTTTAGTTTTTTGCTCCATATCCTCTATTTTTTATTTTTCATTATATTCTCAAGTTTGTTGAACCTGTCTTCCCACATTTTGCGAAATGGTTCGATAAAATCAGCTATTTCTTTCATCTTTTCTGGATTGAAATGATAATAAATTTCCCGACCTTGTTGCTCCTGTTCCAATAATTCACATTCAGTTAAAATTTGTAAATGTTTTGAAATAGTGGGTCGTGCAGTGTCAAAATTTGAAGCAATAGCCCCTGCTGTCAATGATTGGGAAGCTAATAACAGTAGTATTGTCCTTCTTGTCGGGTCAGCAATTGCTTGAAATACGTCTCGTCTTAAATTCATTATGTAGTTATTTGACTACAAATATATATGTAGTTATTTAGCTACGCAAATTTTTAATTAAAATTATCAAATCTTTTTTTGAATTTTATGATTGTCTTGACAGCACACGGTTAATATTACCGCCAACGTACGTGTATGTTACTTTGTAATAAATATCATATTATGCATTACTGTTTTAAGTTACTGTCATACTGCCTATTGCCATTATATATTCGGTCTAATGGACTCTTGATATTTGCAAGAGACTTTCTACTTACGTGAGTGTAAATGTCTGTTGTTTTACTTGATATATGTAAGAACGGTACAACGGTACAACGGTACAACGGTGCAACGGAAAACCAGAAGAATTCAAACATTTAATATTCTATTTTATATTCATTCGTGACATGCTTCCGCCCCGTAAGTCACATAGAAATAATAACCATTCTTATGGCTATATGATAAATAGACTATGTTTCCCGGACCGACAATCACTCTTCACAAAACAATACAATTAATGCAAATTCAAATTAAATTGAAAGTAAATGAAATGGGGTTAATGATGAAATCGTTAATTATTTCTATTAGATGGATAATATGTAATAAAGTCTGGCCTGGATCAGTTGAGCATACGCAGAACAAACAGGAATAACCCCCATCCTACCCTTGTTTGTATACTATTTGAATGGTATCCGGTATATGACAAATTTTTACTATCCTTAATATGAAAGTTCTTTGGATGATTTTATTCCCGGGTGAATGAAAAATTGATCCAAAGAAAATGAGGATAGCGCAAATAATTAATTATCAGTATACTGGAGAACGGGAGAATAAATAACCGGGAGACCTGGCATCACCACCGAACATCGTGAGGTGGTAATCCCTTTATCAACCCTTTTGCCCATTCAGAGACTGTCTCTCCTTCGGGCAACTATACACATTGTAGATAGTCTTTCTCCTCCAATCTTACCTATTCTTTAATGATTCCTTTAATTTTGTTATATAATAAGTTAGTATTACTTAACATCACTAAATGGTCACTTTCAATATCAATAACATTCGAGATATTTAGATTTTTTGCCATTTTAGTTTGAAGATTTCTATTTATAGTTTTATCTTTCAATAATCTGATATATGTCTGAGGAATCTCAATAGAATAATCCCAATATACTTTTTCTTTGAACAGGCATATTGGCTCTGCAATTAAATATTGAGATTTAACAAATTCTATAACTTCTGAATTAGACGTATTGCAAAAATGTGAAATAAAGTATTTTGCTTCTGTTCCAATATGTACATTTTCTTTTTTTATTTGTGATTTTACAAAAGATCTTATCATTAGCTTCTGTAAAAATGGAAAAGAGTCAATTGCAGTTGTATTGTTTTTAGGAAGATTAGAAGCAATGTAAACCACATGTTCAACTTTATGCTTTAATTGTTGTGCAACCAAGGCTGCAAGTAATCCCCCGATTGAATGGCCAATTATAATGATTCTTTCAAAGTTATGATCATTGATTTGCTTTATAATATGTTTACTGCAGTCAGCCAGGGAAGATGATATTCTTGAGTCTAATGAATTTTCTTCTAACCTTTGATTAATTGTTAAACATTGGCTGTTTTTAATTAAAGGAATAAAACTTTTCCAGATCCAGTCTGACATTTGGCCGCCTGGTATAAAAATAATACCTCTTTGTTCGTTCATAAAAGTTCTTCGTTTAAATTTTATAAGTCTGATAAATACTCCTTACCTGTTGAGTTTTGTTTAGGTTATCGAAGGCCCAGTATCTAAATGGCAGGACATTTGGACTTAAACAGTTCTCCCAAAGCGCGCCTTAATCTGTTCTCAAATTAATTGGATTTAAATTCCCGATTATATCCATTATAGCCCAAAGGGTAAAAAGTGATGCCCTTTGTTGGCTGTTCGTTGTTTCTTATCTTATTGTTTTAAATTTCTCATTGCCTGCATCAATGTAGAATAAATATCGCCAGGTTTATTATTATGCCAATCAGTATCTGACTATGAAGTGTTTTTGAATCGAACACATTACTTTGATTTTGTGCTTAAATAGTATGTGCTAAAAAAAGAAAGGCTTTTGATAGCATTAAAATCTTCATATTATTCAATTTAAAACAGAAAGCAGAAGTATAATTTATTTCAACGTAACTCTATTGTGGATTAATTTGCGTTGATTGTCTTGCTGCCAGTTTCCATCTTCCTTCTGTTTTTATCCAAACATCGGTGAATCTCCTCGGAATCCATTCATCATGGTTAGCTGTCATATTTACCGGTTGTTGTAATTCTTTACCCATTACAATTGCAATGTCTTGATTGAACGTGATTTTCTCAATTATCCTTTCAACTACTGGAAATTTATGCCCACTTCTCATAAGTGCAACTATTTCCTTCGGGGTTACAATTTTACCATTTGGATTGTTTACAACGTAGTTTTCAGACCAGATTTTTAATAAAGAGGTTGTGTCTCCCTTATTAAGTAATTCAGTCCAATGTTTTTCTAATTGTCTGATTTTTATTTCATCACTTGATTGTCCAACAGCAACATTAGTTGCTATAATGAAACTGATTAAGAATAAATTTAATACTTTCATAATATTTATTTTTTAAACCATGTACGTTTTATAAATGGATTTCTCTTTTTTAAAGTGACACAGAACGGAATATTGTATGAATTGTGGCAGTCCCGAAAGCTTTCGGGAGTGTGGGATTTTCCTGTCAAACCGATGCGATGTTTATTCCCTTCGGTCATGAGCTTCGCTTTGCTACGGTTGAGCGGGCGACAAACCTTGATATTTGCACATTGCCTGCCATTACTTATACAAAGTGTTGTGTGTTCGCATTCTTGAAAGACTTATTTATCTGTTTCAAAAA
>CAWJLF010000017.1:0-461348 GCA_963843635.1 uncultured Bacteroidales bacterium
AATGAAAAGCTAAACTTAATTTCATGGATAAACGTCATAGGTTACTGATAATGTGAAGTTAACAGCTAATAAAAATAAAATTTGTATGACCATGATTAATAAAGTAAGATTCCGCATATCGGCACTTTTTGTATACCTAATGGTTATTAATATATTTTTATCTGGCGGTCAGTTGTTCGCCAGCGATTTGTCTTCACTGGGATTGCATGTAATTCCATATCCCAAAGAGGTTAAGATGGGTGGAGCCGATTTTAATTTTAAGAATGAACTGACAATAGTTATAGATAAAAACGCTTCGGGCAGCGATATATTTACTGCCCAGGAATTAATCAAAGATCTTAAAATTGAGAGGAATATTGAAGCTAGAATTGGTGCTGCAGGTACATTTCCATCAATTGTGCTGACTCGTAATTACAAAATAAAATCAATTGGCAATCAGGGATACCAACTTACAGCCGGAAATAATGAACTGGTCATAAAAGCAAATGGTGAAGATGGATTGTTCTTCGGGACTCAGACTCTGCTCCAACTCATTAAATCAGATAATAAAGGATTTAAAGTGCCCGGCCTTATGATAACAGACTGGCCGGATATAAAAGAGCGTGCGATCCACTACGACACCAAACATCATCAGGATAAGGCTTCTTATGTGAGAACCTTTATAAAAGACCTTTCGAGGTACAAGGTAAATATGCTGGTTTGGGAATGGGAAGACAAGTTTGCCTATCCTGGTCATCCTGAAATAGGCGCTCCAGGTGCATTCACAATGAAAGAAATGCAGGAGTTTACGCGGTATGCTAAACAATACCATATACAGATTGTACCGCTTGTTCAGGGTCTTGGGCATGTAAGTTTTATCCTGAAATGGCCCGAGTATAAACCTTTACGTGAGATTGAATCATCAAACTGGGAATTCTGCCCACTGAAATCCGGAAGTTATGATTTGCTGTTTGATCTGTGGAGAGATGCCGTTGAAGCTACTCCCGGTTCGGAATTTATCCATGTCGGGTCCGACGAAACTTATGAACTCGGTGCCTGCGATAGTTGCAAGGCTAAAGCACAGGAGATCGGGAAAAGCGGATTGTACCTTTTTTTTGTCAATAAAGCAGCTGAATTCCTTAAAGGTAAAGGACGAAAGGTGATGGCCTGGGAAACGCCGATGGGCTGGACCCTTGGAGATTCACCCGCTAAAGGTATTGTGCCGTCAAAAGGACTGGTTTTAACAGAAAACTATAACTATGAAACACCGGACTTGACCTTTGTCAAAAAATCGAAAGAACTAGGTTACGAAGTTTTTATTTATGACCCCAACCCGGGAGTGGTTCCACTGATGGTGCCATATGATTATGAAATAGGAGACAAGAAAACGGGAAGTCTTGAAAAATCATACAATCGTTTATCCGCAGCAGCAAAATCAGGTTCGTACGACGGAATGATTTGTACGTCCTGGGACGACGACGATCTGCATAACCAGATGTGGATGTTGCATTTTGTCAATGCTGCTGCCTGTTCCTGGAATGGCAGTAACCCTTCGTTGGGTGAGGTAAAGGAGTCGTTTTTCAAAACATATTACGGCCAGTCAGCCACTGAAATGGATCAGCTTTTCGAATTGTTAAACGAAGGAGCATATTATTATGCAAGTACAATGGAGCGGAATGTATGGCATTATGGCGAGATAGGAAAGACCCGTCTGCCTGATCTTCCGCGGGGCGATGCACTCGAATACGATCCGTTCTGGAATACAGAATACAAAGAAAAGGTCAGCCAATCGAAAGATATACTGGCCAAAATGGATCAGGTGTTGCAGATCATCGAAAACAATAAAAAAAGGGGAGTGAAGAACGAGTACGATTTTGAACTGTTCCGAACTTCAGCTGAATTAATCAAACATACCTGTCTGACTTACCTCGACCTTTCAAATCTGGAAAATACTATAAAAGAAGCACATGATAAGCGCTTTGTGGATTACAATGTTTCGCTGACTGATTTGTTAAAAGCACAGCATATTGTCGAAAATATTCTTCAAAGAAGGGGAATGGTATTTAATGATCTGGTTTCCACATACGAAAAAAGCAGGCTGCCAAAGGGCTATTCTACAAGCGGAAGATCTTATTTCTGGCAACAGGACCGTGCGCGTCATTTTGCGAATCGCCGGCCGGATATGAGTTTTTTAATTTACGACGAACAGTTGCTTGACATGGAGGGCTATTTGAAAAAACTAAAAGACTACATTGAATTCTTTAAGAAAAACAGCATGAATTAACAAAGAGTCGGGGAATATAAACCCCAATTCTCAGAGCGTGGATGCCTGTCTGGTTCACTATAATTAAGAATTATCTGTCAACTGATTTTCCATATACCTCAATCCAATCCAGTCTTGAACATGCCACGCTTTGCCCGCCTTTCATTAAATCTGTAAACCCGATTTCGTCAACCTTTGAAAGATCAGGATTGCTCACTTCATCACCTTCGGTAACGGTTTTGATGTCCAGTTTGTACCATTTGATGTCAGCGATATTGAATTCATGAATACGCCAGTCTTTCGATTGATCATCGGATTGATCACTTACCAGCCATGTTCCGTCTGCAAGTTTAAGAATGATATGCAGGCTCCGAAATCCACTTTGTTTTGCCCGCCAATCAATTTTTGCATATTCGCTTAAATCAACATAAGATTTTCTGCTTTTCAACGTTACTGCCCAATTTTCAAGGCACAAACCCGACCATATATAAAAAGGGTCATCTGAAGGGTGATTGTGATGACTTTTCTTAATGCTGTCGGCGCCAGCGCCGTATAGGCTTAATATCAGGTCTTTATTCATTACATGTTGCTGGGTGACCGGTGTGGCCGCAGAGGTTTCTTTCCAGTCTTCCCTAAAAAACAGTGACGGACGGTATTGTGCAATACAACTTATTTCGGATAAGGTAAAGATTATGGTAATAATGAAAATTTGAAATATCCTCCTGATTCTTGAAAATGCTTTATTAGAATTCATGATTGTAAATTAATGTTTATGTTTAGAACAGAAACACTTCAAAGAAAATCTTTTTAGGTTAGAACATCAAATTCTCATATGAGTATCGGAAATCATTATCCATCTATGGTTTATGAAAAAAAGATAGAGAGTGATCGTTCGAGCTAACTCGCTCTCACTCTCACTCTCACTCTTTTTCTGTACCCGGAGCCGGGATCGAACCGGCACAGCATTGCTGCCACTGGTGTTTGAGACCAGCGCGTCTACCAATTCCGCCATCCGGGCATTAAATAAAATTGGTCTATATCATAGTAATCATCGACTTAAAAAGAACTTATCCGGATACAGCGGATGGCGGAATTGTCCACCCCTGCAATCTGGCTGCTCGCTAAAAACACCCACCGGGTGTTTTATTCACGCTCGCCCCTGCCATCCGGGCATGAATGCTCGCACCCTGCCATCCGGGCTAAATTAGTCTTGCAGAACTCTTGCCAGTCTCTGCGGTCTGCAAGTCAATAACTTTAACAGGCAAAGAACGAGCTGCGAAAATAGGGATTTTTTTAAACTTTTATCTTTTTACTTTTATCTTTTTATCTTTTTGTCAGCCATTCAACCCCCTCAATCTTTACAATCATTTCCCTCACTGCGATCTCAATGCCCTCCTTATCAAACCCGCATTCCCTGTATAGCTCGTCCTGTGTACCCTGCTCCACAAAATAATCAGGAATCCCAAGCCTTCTTACCTCGGAATTGATATCCATTGTCACTCATGAATTCAATTACTGCACTTCCGAAACCTCCTTTCAGTACTCCATCTTCAACGGTAATAATATAATCAAATCTTTTAAAGACATCATGCAATACATCTTTGTCGAGAGGAGCAACGAATCTCATATCGTAATGAGCTATGGAGATGTTTTCTGCCTTAAGTTTTTCAGCAACATGCAGCTACATCACCTCCCGGAGTGCCAATGGAGAGTATTGCTAGATCCTCTCCATCATTGATCTGTCGTGCTTTCCCTATCTCAATCTCCTGAAAGGGTCTTTTCCAGTCGGAATAGGTACCCCGTCCCCTTGGATAACGGATAGAGAATGGAGATTTGTTTTTCCCTAGTTGGGCGGTATATAGCATTTGCCTGAGCTCAATCTCATCCATAGGTGCTGAAACCACCATGTTTGGGATACTGCGCATAAAAGCCATGTCGAAAAAGCCATGGTGAGTAGCGCCGTCAGACCCAACAAGCCCGCCACGGTCAATACAAAATACAACATGAAGGTTCTGCAGGGCGACATCATGTATAACCTGGTCATAAGCCCTTTGCAGGAATGAGGAGTAAATATGACAATATGGTATAAATCCCTGTGTTGCAAGTCCTGCAGAAAATGTTACTGCATGTTGTTCGGCAATGCCAACATCATATGTTCTTTCAGGCATCTCTTTCATCATGATGTTCAGGGAGCTGCCTGTAGGCATAGCAGGAGTAATTGCCGTTATCCTGTCATTTTTTTCCGCAAGCTCAAGTATAGTTCTGCCGAAAACCTCCTGGTATGTTAATACCTTGTCGTCTTTTGTTGTACTGAGTATAGCTCCTGTCTCTTTATCGAACTTGCCGGGAGAATGAAATGTAGTCTGATTCTCTTCAGCCTGTTTAAATCCTTTTCCCTTAATGGTAAGACAATGGAGGAGTTTTGGACCCGGAATCCGTTTCAGGTCCTCAAGCACCTTTGTGAGATGAAATACATCGTGACCGTCAATGGGACCAAAGTACCTGAAATTCATTCCCTCAAAGAGGTTGCTTCTATCAAGTATGGTACTCTTAAATCCAGATTCAAGTTGAGAGGCCAGCGTCCTGGCATCAGGTCCCAGTTTTCCAAATATCCCAAGCATCCGCCATATCCTGTCTTTAAATCTATTATAAGTCTTACTGGTGGTTATATCGAGGAGATATTCCTTAAGAGCCCCTACATTTGGATCAATAGCTATGTTATTATCGTTTAGGATAACCAGTATATCAGATTTGCTTATTCCTGCATTGTTAAGTCCTTCAAATGCCTGGCCGGCAGTCATGGCACCATCACCTATGATTGCCACAACATGCCTGTTCTCCCCCTTTCTCTTTGCAGCCATTGCCATACCCAGGGCTGCTGATATAGATGTTGATGAATGTCCGGTACCAAATGCATCATATTCACTTTCGGACATCCTTGGAAAGCCACTTATACCCTTATAATTTTCTGTTGGTTGAAAAGACTTCTCTCCGTCCGGTAAGTATCTTATGTCCGTAAGCCTGGTGTCCGACATCCCAGATTAATTTATCGTATGGTGTATTAAATACATAATGAAGGGCCACTGTCAGTTCCACAACTCCCAGACTGGCACCAAAATGCCCTGGATTATTGCAGACAACATCAATGATGTACTGACGAAGTTCAGCACTTACCCTGATAAGATCAGTCGGATCAAGTTTCCTGAGGTCCTCGGGTGTAGTTATTTTAGAGAGCAGATCCTCTTCCTTCTCCATTGAGAGATATTTAAAACAAATAACCTGCAAATATAACAATTATTATTCCTGTCTGTTTACAGAAGCTTCACCGGGATTTTCTTATTTTTGTCTCTGATTAACGGGTAAGTGGACAATTTTTGAACCGTTGAGCTGTTTTATAATAAACATATATTATAGTTAAAAAACCTTCAGGAGACTTAAGTTTGATAGTATCAAAAAACTAATTAACAATATGAAAAAAGCACTATTTTATTTTTCGGGTTTATCGCTCCTTATCCTGACCATGATATCCTGTGTTTCGGGTAGGAAATACGGTGACCTGCAGGACACCAGCAAGCATTTCATGAACGAAAGAGATGCTTTCAAAACAGACAATATTGGCCTGGAGATGGAGAACAGGGAGTTGGAAGCGAAGATAGCATCACTCGAAAAAGAGATAGGAACCGTAAAGGAAGATATATCGAAGGCACAGGCAGAACACGATAAAGCGCTTGCCGATTATAACAGCCTTTCTGCGAGGTATAATGAGCTGCAGAGTGCCCAGGAGGATCTCGTCAAAGGCAATGTAAAAGAGACACAGAGACTTCTGGGTGAACTTCAGGCTGCACAGGATAATCTTCAGAAGAAGGAGGACCTCCTTCGCCAGCTTTCACAGAACCTCGATTCAAAGAAAGCTTCTCTTGATGAATTAACCTTTGAGCTTGATAAAAGGAACCAGCGTCTGGCAGAACTGGAGAAGATACTCGATGCACAGAAAAGGATAGTACAGGATCTAAAGTCGAAAGTATCCGAAGCCCTTCTGGGTTATGAGAATAATGGCCTTTCTGTATCCATGAAAAACGGCAAGGTTTACGTATCACTTGATGAGAAACTTCTTTTTAAGTCCGCCAGCTGGGATATTGATGCCAATGGTAGAAAAGCACTGAAGAAACTCTCCGGCGTCCTTGAGAAGAATCCTGATATTCAGATTACAATTGAGGGCCATACCGATAATGTACCTTATAACCCTGGCAGTGGTCAGTTAAAGGATAATTGGGACCTCAGTGTCAAGAGAGCAACCACTGTTGTCAGAACATTGCTTGAGGACTCAAAGATAAACCCAAAGAGACTGACAGCATCAGGAAGGAGTGAATATATACCTGTTGATGCACGCAATACAGCAGATGCCCGCCAGAAGAACAGGCGAACAGAGATAATTCTGACACCTGATCTGACAGAACTTTACAAGCTGCTAGACAAATACTGATAACTATTTGGAAAATTCCTGCAGCTTGACATTCATATTCTTTAAAGCCTGAAGAAGATTGTCTTCAGGTTTTAGAAAATCCTGATTTCCCCAGAAGCTTGGATCATAGTTTGTTATGGTCTTTGAGAAAACTGAATGAATAGGGGCCAGTTCTTCCCGGTCGAAACGTGTTACGTTCTTAAGAGTTATGTCTGTAATAGCCAGCTCAAAGAAAACCTTGAACTGAGTGTTAAAGAGTTTCTTTCTCGTTTTGGAAATAAACATCAGGTCACCCCTGACGTGGCTGAGGAAATACCGTCCGTTAACCCTCCTGTAACTAACTGTATATTTGACTGAGGTAGGCCAGGTGTTGAATCCATGCGTAGCAGTAGCAACAAAAGAATTTTTCATTTTATGGAGAAAAGCCTGATTCAGCTCAAAATCAGCATAAAGAATTCCGAAATCAGTTGAGTTAATATATATAGACCCTTTATATAATGGGAGGTCAACATTCTCCTTCTGTTCAAATTCAATGACATATGCTGTCTCATCATCATAAGTTACAATATCTGTCATCCTGTACGAATAGTCATCCATGCTTTCAGGCGACATAAAATCAAACAGATTTTTGGCTCCATCAAGTTCCAGGCAAGTACTCAGTCCGGCTTTGAGCCTGATAGCCAAGGTGTCATGTCTGTCCAAATTCTCAATCTTCCTGCTTTTGTAAACTTTTATCTGGTCTCCGAGGAGAGTGCCGTAATATGCACTTTTATATATCTCAAGCACAGCCTCGGAATAGGTTTGAAGCTCAGATTTTTTAAGGACTCCCTCCCTGTAGAATCCTGTCATCAGGGCTGGCGTATTTCCGTAATTTTCGGGTATAGCTTTACGGGCTTTAATAATAATATCCTGGGGGATCTGGTTCCTGATCAGTATCTCCGGTATTGAGATGAAATCCTTTTTCATCTCAACTGTAAGGTTTTTCCCAAGGGCATCTCTTACAGGTATTTCCCTGCCTATATATCCAAGGTATGAGAAGGAAAGAGTATCGTTCCTTAGATCAGAACTAATATTCAGGTTAAATTCACCATTATTATTGGAAACAGTTCCCTTTCCGCTCTTCTTTAATCCTACGGTTGCAAAAGGCAGCGGTTCAGTCGATTCGTTATCAACAATGGTACCGGTCACATAAGACTGTCCCTTTTCTGATCCTTCTTCCTGTTGAGATACTATACTGTTTTCATGCTTTGAAATGATTAAAAACCTGTCAATCACTGAGTAATCCAGGGAATCATTTTTAAGGATACTGTCGAGAATGATATCAAGTCTGGTACGAACGAAAGTCATCCTTACCTTCCTCTCCGCATCTATAAGACGGCTGTCGTAGGTGAAGTTGTAACCTGTTTTACTGGCGATTATGTCAAGAGCACTGCTGGTTTTTACCATACCAGCCCTGAAGGTAAATGTCGAGTCAAGAATAGATCGCTGACAATCTGCCTTTTGTGGCATCAACATGATGAAAAACAATGCAATGGCCACTGTATGTTTGACTATGGAGCCATTGGAGAATGACATTTTTCAAAAGCACGTTACTTGTTAGTCAGATGGTACACATTGCCATCCTTTGTATAACTGAGGTTAAAGCTACCACAAATTAAGCGAATTATGGTATCCTGGGGCAGATTATCTGTTGGGGAAGTCCACGTCCATGGATTATCGAGTATTGAAGGATTATCAGCAACAATATCCATATTATATACTCTCTTAAGATCTGCGAATACAAGGCTCAGTTTTTCTGCTTTATATTCAAAAGAACCTGTTTTCCATGACAGGTAATTCGGATTTGTATTAATTGTTTTTTCAGATTTTCCAGAGTTAACTATTCCGACAAATCCCGGATCGAGCTGTATGGTCTGCGAACCGGAGTTATCCGACACTATCACTTTCCCGGTTTTAACAAAAACCTCAACTGATGATTCGCTGTTACTTGTAATGACATTGAATGATGTCCCAACTACTTTTACTTTTGCTTTTCCTGCATCTATTACAAATGGTTTTGTAATGTCAGGACTTATTTCAAAAAAAGCCTCGCCGGTAAGTTTCACGTTCCTGTCTTTTTTACCGAAGTTAGATCTGTAGCTTAGCTCTGAATTACGGTTGAGGTAGATCTTACTACCATCGGGGAGCGCCACCTCAATGTCCTTCTGATTCATGGTTGTTGCTACTATAATCTTTTTGCTTAGATAACCTGCGCGATTCAGATAGAGGGCAAGGAATCCAAGTGCAAATACTATTAGTGCAGCAGCTGCTACCCTGATGAAGATTCTTCTCGTTATTCTGACAGGTGAGGAAGCATTTTCTTTTACAATACTGCTCTCATTCATCCTGGTAACAACCTTATCCCAGGCTTTATCAACATTTATTTCCTTATCACTACCCATTTTACTTAGTTCTTTCCATTGTTTATCAGTATTATAGATGTCTTCAGCAGTGAAGCGCTTAAAGACTTCCTTATCTTCTCCATTTTCACCTGAGAACAGAGAAGCTAGTTCTTCCCATTCCCTGTCAGTATAATTCTCTTTAGTCTTCATCAGTTTACTTATTCTGTTAATTCCTTTCTGAATTCTTTCAATGCTTTTCCCATGTTCGCTTCAACAGTCTTTATTGATACAGATAACCTGTCTGCAATCTCGGCATATTTTAGTCCTTCGAACCGGCTCATGTAAAATATCCTTCCGCATCTCTCAGGGAGTCGTGCCATTATCCTGGCGACCCTTGTCTGCAGTTCCTTATAGTGAAGAATGTCGGAAGGGTTTTCCTGAGTGTCATGTTGCTCCAGTATCATCTCTGCAGCATGCCGCTCCACAACCTTAAGGTGTTCTATATAATGAAGACACCTGTTGTGTACCGATCTGAACAGATAACCATTCAATGAACTTTCAATTTTCAGTTTTTCCCTGTCTTTCCAGAGTCTGAAAAAAAGATCCTGTACTACCTCTTCAGCCGTATCATGATCCTTAATAAGAGTCTTTGCATATCTGACCAGGGAGATATAGGAGGACCGGAATAGTGACTCAAACTGTCCTATGTCACCATTTCTGATCCTCCCGATAATCTCAGTATCCCTGATCATATAAATGATCTTTCTTTATATGTTACTTTTCTTCAGCTTCTCTCTCACTGAACTTGAGTTTCCTGCTAAGTCTCCGTATTGCTGATTCAATACTCTGGTCAGGTTCGATGACATTATAATTACCCCAGAATTTTGGATCCTTAAAATCTTCAACCTTTTCAGCGAATACATCAGTATATCTTAATTTGTCTTTTCCTGCAAATTTAATAACTTCCTGGTCAGTTCTGTCTGTTACTGCAATTTCTGACATAGTTGTGTAATATGTATTGAAGAGCTTCTTTTTCCAGTCCACTTTGAATTTGACCTCAGCCCTTGAGTAAGCAAAGTGCCATTTTCCATCCTGTTCGCGATATATCGTCTTGTAGGTTGCCACTTCAGGAGTGACTTTAACCCCAAGAGGTTTCTTTCTTATGAACATAGAAGCAGCCTCTTCTTTATTGGAGAGATTGATACTGAATTCTACCTGTGTTACTGCGTAGGAATCCATTTCGATATATAAACTACCCACGAACAAGGGTCTTTCAATATCCGGTTTCTGAACAAAATCAATTATATAGTTGGGTTTATTATTTATTTCAGTAACGCCGCCAAGTGAGAAAGTATAATTTTGCATTGATTCTTTATTCAGCAGGTTGTCGGTGTTCTTCACTAAATCAAGCCCAAGCACAGTTACCGGTCCTCCCTGAAGTTTAAACAGAAGTGTGTCCATCCTTTGTACATCTGTGCCTTTCCTGCCCTTATACATCCTGGCATTGTCAAAACGTATATCACTATTATAGGGAGCTTTAAAGATCTCAAGAACTGCTTCCCCCAGTGAAACATACGTACGGTTTTTCTTTATTGTCTCCCGGTAAAAGGCTGTCATAAGATTTGGAACAGTTTCGTAGTTCTTCGGAATGTTATCAATAGCCTGTGCAACAATAGAGTATGGATTTACCGGCTTGACAATAATCTCCCTGATTGGAATGGGAGCAGCCTCAAGAGCGATGACGTTCTTTGAGCCGTTATCCTTGAGATCACTAATAGCTACAGTTTTGTTCTTATAGCCAAGATAGGAGAACACAAGATTCTTATAACCTGCTGAGTTGTCCAGTTTAAGTGTAAATTCCCCGTCGATATTGGTTACTATTCCGACATTGGACTCCTTTACTGATACCGAGGCAAAAACAAGAGGGCTCCTGGTGGATCCGTCAATAACTTTTCCCCTGATAGTAATTATATCCTGTCGGGAGCTTTTCTTTTCAGCCGGCACATTTCCGGCAATTGCAGTCTGGGCGGTGAAGACCAGAAGTAGAAATGCTGCAAAAAGTGACATTTTGTTAACAGTTTTCATGGCGTAGATTTATTTAAAAAAAGTTTACATGTTTAATTGTTTCAAATTATTGGAAATTTCCTATTCACAACTATGACCATCGACCTTAACTTATACCCTATGGATATCATTGATTTTTTTATATCTTACTTCCAATTTAGTAATTACCGATGACCGGAATCCTGATTAGGCCCGGCAATTTAATTCTTGCAGGGTATTCATTTGTTAAAAGTTCATTTACCGGAACCCCGGATGTCAATGGGATGCCTCTGGCTTTAGGTGTGGAAGTGACAAATAACTGTAATCTCAGTTGCCCTGAGTGCATCACAGGGGCGGATCTTTTAAAAAGAAGTCGAGGGTACATGGATATTGAACTCTTTGAGAGAGTTGTGAGCCAACTGGGCCCTTACCTATACAATATTAATCTCTATTTTCAGGGTGAACCAATGTTGCATCCTGATTTTTTCTCTTTTATTGCCCGAAGCGGTAATATACCAACTGTTGTATCAACCAATGGACATTTCCTGACTAAGGGAAATTCTGATAAAATTGTAAGATCAGGACTTAAAAAGCTCATTATCTCACTCGACGGCGCAGATCAAAAGACCTATTCCATATACAGGAAAGGCGGAAATTTTAATAAAGTAATAGAAGGAATAAAAAATGTAGCAAAAGCAAAGAGATTTTTCCGTTCCCCGATGAAGCTTGAAATACAGGTCCTGGTCAACAAGTTGAATGAATGCCAGGTACCTGAATTAAAGGAATTTGCCAGGGGGGTACAGGCATCCCTGAGACTTAAATCAATGCAGGTAGTTAATAGTGATGAAGCTGGCAGATGGATGCCTGTCGATAAAAAATATAAGCGGTATTATCTGAAACATGGTTCATACATTCTGAAAAGCCATCTTCCGGATCGTTGTGCCCGTTTATGGTTCAATCCGGTGATCACATGGGATGGGATAGTTCTACCCTGTTGTTTTGACAAGAATGGTGATCACGCCATGGGTGATTTGAAAATGGATACATTCAGGGATATTTGGAACGGACCGCGATACAGGCTGTTTCGTAAAAGTCTACTGACTGACAGGAGTATGATTGAGATTTGCAATAACTGCACATCAGGCCTTGACGGTGTGAAATATTGATGAGTATAAAATAATATGTAGTGACTTTATGATCTTGTGAAATAATTTAATTATCTGCGCTATGAAAATACTGAAAACAGTTCTGACACTGGTTCTTACACTGGTAATCGTCGTAATTATTACGGGATTGTTCATTGTTTCAGGTATCAAGAAAGCAGCAATACCCAGGTATGAAGGCGAGCTCACTCTGCATGGTCTGGGCTCAGATGTTACCGTTTACAGAGATGAGCGTGGCATGCCGCATATTTATGCCGCAAACGAAAAAGATCTCTATTTTGCTGTAGGTTACGTTATGGGCCAGGAGCGACTCTGGCAGATGGACCTAATAGGAGGGCCACAACTGGCAGGTTATCGGAGATTTTCGGGAAGGAATATGTACAGACTGATTTGTTTCTGAGGAGTCTGGATATGACCACTAAATCAAAAATGGTAATAAGGAATGAGAGTCTCTGAACGACTGGCATACATGCAGGCTTTTGTGGATGGCGTAAATAAATTCATAAAGGATGCCGGGAAAAAACTATCTCCCGAATTCAGGATTCTTGGATACAGGCCTGATCCCTGGACATTGGAAGATATTGCGAATATTATAGGCTATATGGGGTGGGACCTGGCCTCGGAAAATCTTTCATCCGACATATTCTATTATAATCTGGGTAAGAAAATCGGTGCGGAAAAGCTACCAGGCTTATTCCCGACTGGAAGGAGAAAGCTCCTATGTTTTCCCGGGATTCAGACTTGATGACTCCCTTTTGCAGGAAGCCCGTATAACCCTTTCATCCTTAGATGAGCTTAAGCCACTCGGAATCGCATCTTTTTCTGGGAGTAATAACTGGGCAGTGTCAGGCAAAAAATCTGAATCAGGTAAACCTGTATTTGTAATGATATGCACCTGAGCTTTGGTTCACCGGGCATTTGGTTCTCCATGCACCAGGTAGTTCCGGGGCAGACTGAATGTGACAGGGGTAGCTGTACCCGGGCAACCTTTTATTGTAGCCGGTCATAATGAGAAAATAGCATGGGGAATGACAAATCTTATGGTGGACGATATAGACCTCTTTGCAGAAAAGATGAATCCTGACAATCCCAACCAGTATTATTTCAATGGAGAATGGAAAGATATCAGGGTAAGAAAAGAGGTAATCAGGATTAAAGGAGGAAAGCCGGACACCCTCATTCTCAGGTTTACACACAGGGGACCCATCATATCGGGATTCAGGAATATCAAGGACATGTATTAAGTATGCGGTGGTCAGGTTATGATAAAAGTGATGAGATCAGGGCTGTCTCAATGCTTGACAGAGCTAGTGGATGGGAGGATTTCAGATCTGCCTTGGCTCTTTCAGATCGATAAGTCAGAATTTCGCCTACGCTGATAAGGAAGGGAACATAGGATTGAACACGGGCGGAGGTATGCCATAAGGAAGGGTAATGGTACAATTATCAGGGACGGAGCAACAGATGAATATGACTGGAAAGGATATGTTCCCTTTTGATCAGCTACCCTACAGCTATAACCCTGATACTGGTTTTGTAAGCTCGGCAAACAATAAAACTGTGGATGAGTATTACCCCTACTATATAAGTTCAAACTTTGTCATGCCATACAGGATAAACAGGATAAGGAAATGTTGACAGCAAAGGAAAAATTATCACTTGATGATTTTAAGCGAATGATGCTGGATCAGCATTCGGATTATGCGGCTATTCTTACTCCTCATATACTTGAACTTAAAGCGAGAAATGATGAACTTACATCTCCTGAGAAAAGAATGCTGGACACTCTGACAGGTGGGATTATGATATGGGAGCCGGGATGACGGCTCCTACTCTTTTTGAATTTTTCAGGATAAGATTTGCAAAGAACCTGCTGGGCGATGAGATGGGTGATCTTATACAATCAGATTCGGGATAACAAGGGATTATTACATATACAGCATACTTAAAAACTGGGCCCGATGAATTTGTCGATGACATTTCAACTCCGGTGAAGGAGAGTCTCAATGATATAATAATTAAGAGTTTCAGAGAGAGCATCACTGATCTGGAAGATAAGTACGGCAGGATATCCTGATAACTGGAAGTGGGGTAACATACATACAATAACTATTGAACATCCTCTTGGGATCAATAAAGGTTCTTGACCGTATTTTCGGGTTTAATTCACCTGAATACAAAGTGGGAGGCAGTAATCACACAGTAAGTCCATACTCCTATGGTGCCGGATTCAAAGTAAATCATGGCGCATCTGAAAGACATATATTCAATACAGCTGATTGGGACAGCTCTTTCACAATCCTGCCAACCGGCGAATCCGGAATTGTCTCAAGTGAGTTCTATTTATCCCAGATGAAGAATTATATCGAAGGGAAATTTTACAGAGATGCCTTTTCCGAAGGTGCTGTAAAAGCAGCTGCCAGGTATAAGCTGCTACTTAAGGGGACGAGGCAGGCCGGAGCTGACAGCAACAATTAAGAAAAATGGCGAAGCATAAAGCTTCGCCATGAACTATAAATAGGTCAGGCAGGTAATCAAACGGTCATTACTTCTTTCTCTTTAATCTCCATAACCTTATCGATCTTTCCATTGTAGTTATGGGTCATGTCCTGGACTTTATCAGCTATTTCCTTTTCCATATCTTCGGGTAAGCCATTCTTGAGAAGTAACTTCAATTCATCATTGGCCCACTTGCGGGCGTTACGAATACTTATTTTTGCTGTCTCTCCCTCATTCCTTACCTGTTTGACAAGCTGATGTCGTCTTTCTTCAGTAAGTGGGGGTATATTAATACGGATAACTTCTCCGTTGTTCACAGGAGTGAGACCTATGTTTGCTGCCATTATTGCTTTTTCAATGGTCCCGAGCATGGTTTTTTCCCAGGGTTGAATCATAATTGTTTTTGGATCAGGTGTATTGATATTGGACACCTGCGAAAGTGGCGAGTTAACTCCGTAATAATCAACGGTTATGCCGTCGAGTAAAGCAGGATTTGACCTGCCCGCACGAAGACGGGCCAGTTCATGTTCAAGATGCTCAAGGGCTTTTTCCATCCTGTCTCTGGTCTCCTCAACTATTAGTTCAATTTCCTCGTTCATTGATTGAAGATTAGCTTGTTATACCTTTGAATAATACTCCTTTTTTTTAATAATCATTAAAACAGCAAAAACAAAAATAATAAAATAGACGGAAATACAATAGATATGTCAAACAGATACAAGGGTGCCGATTTTTTCCCCGTTTATAATTTTCTTAAGGTTCCCTGCCTTATTCATATCGAAAACGATAAGAGGCATTTTGTTATCCAGGCACATTGCAAAGGCAGTTGAATCCATCACTTTCAATTGTCGGGTCATCACCTCCTCAAATGATAATTTCTCATACTTGCGGGCAGCCTTATCTTTTTCCGGATCAGCTGTATAGACTCCGTCTACACGGGTGCCTTTCAACAATACATCAGCTCCGATCTCCACAGCTCTGAGAGCTGCTGCAGTGTCAGTAGTAAAAAATGGATTTCCCGTTCCCCCTGATAAAAGACAAACGGTTTTTCTCTTCATTTCGTCAACGACCCTGTCCCTGTTATAAAGCTCTCCTACAGGTTCCATCCTGATAGCTGTAAATACCCTGGCTTCCCCATCAAGTCGCTTTATTGCACTCTCAAGAGCCAGGCTGTTTATAACAGTTGCCAGCATGCCCATCTGGTCACCTTTCACCCTGTCAAATCCGGAAGAGGCACCACTGAGACCACGGAAAATGTTTCCTCCACCTACGACAACAGATATTTCGCAGCCTTCATTAACAATCTCAATAACCTGTCTGGCATAATCCTCCAGTACAGAGCTGCTTATACCCTGATTATTACTTCCTGCCAGCGATTCACCACTTAGCTTAAGCAGGATCCTTGAATACTGCATAGTGTTCCGGATTAGGTTTATCTGTTAAAATCAGTTCCTTATAATAACTGGGAACCGGAATTAATCAACGAATTTAACAAAAGTTTCGTTTTTTCCTTATTTTGTAGGAAAGGAAATAGAAAATGTAAACTTTTTTTAATCTTGAGGTAAGAATTCGGTCAAATAAGTGTAATAATGCATGACATATATTATCTTAGAAACGAATTTTCAGAATTTAACTCTAATAATATAAATCTATGGCTGAAAAAAACAACAAACAAAACAAAGCCCTTGTGATAGTAATTGCAGCGGTGGCAGCTACCGGGGGCCTCCTTTTTGGTTTCGATACAGGAGTAATCTCCGGAGCAATCCCCTTTTTTCAAAAGGCATTTAACATACCAGATAACTGGATAGAGATAATTACCACATCCGGACTGGTAGGAGCTGTTATAGGCGCGATGTTCAGCGGAAGGATCGCTGATATTATAGGACGAAGAAAAGTGATACTGGCCTCTGCCGTTATTTTTGCAATCGGTGCTGTATGGTCAGGAGCATCCTCAAGCGCACTGATGCTTGTTTTTGCCCGCTTTTTCCTGGGAATAGCTATTGGTGTATCATCCTTTGCAGTTCCCCTTTACATTGCAGAAATATCTCCGACCAAAAGCAGGGGTACTATGGTTTCAATGTTTCAGTTACTTATTACAATCGGGATCATGGTATCATATCTTAGTGATTCAGCATTTGCTGTTCCCGATAATGATCCGACATATATGACTTGCTGGCGACCAATGTTTTATGTCGGTGTCATTCCTGCAATGATCATGTTTATAGGCATGTTATTCCTCCCGGAGACTCCAAGATGGCTCATTAGCAAGGGATTTGGTGATAAGTGTCGCCAGGTTCTTGAGAAAGTAGAGGAGCCTGAGCTTGTCGACGAGGTAATTGACAGGATGAGAGGGGATATTGAAGCTGATAAAAAAAATAAAATCAGGTGGACAGATATATTTAAAAAATGGCTCAGGGTACCACTTATTATAGCCATAGGGATAATGTTTGTTCAACAGTTTACCGGTATCAATACTATTATTTATTATAGTCCAAAGATCTTCCTGATGTCAGGTTTTGCTGATGCTCAGGCAGCAGTATGGGCTTCTGTCAGTGTAGGTGTGGTTAATGTTGCTTTTACTATCCTGTCATTGTTTATGATCGACAGGCTTGGCCGTAGGAAACTATATTTCATTGGACTTAGCGGAATGGTTGTTGCACTCATTGCTATGGGAACCTGTTTTGCCCTGCAGGCAACTCTCGGTGATTCCATCAAGTGGGTAACAATATCACTCGTATGGATTTATATAGCTTTCTTCGCTATAAGTCTCGGACCACTTGGATGGCTTATCATATCCGAAGTATTCCCATTGAGTGTAAGAGGGATTGGTTCCAGTATCGGTGCTCTCTCTAACTGGTTATTTAACGGTGTTGTTGCTTTTACATTCTTCAAGATAGTAAAAGGATTGACCATGTCTGGTACAGAGATCACACTCAAAGGAGAGGATCTTGGGAATCCTGCCGGAGCCTTCTATCTCTATGCTATTGTAGGGATACTGGGATTGATCTGGGGGTATTTCTTTATTCCTGAGACAAAGAATATAACACTTGAGAAGATTGAACAACACTGGAGAGAAGGCAAGCTTCCAAGAGAATTGAAACAATAGTTATCTATCAAAATAAATTAAAAGAGACACCCAGACCGGGTGTCTCTTTTAATTTAATACAGAAAATAAAAGTGGCGCCCGAGAGCGCCACCCAAATATTGAATATGAACTTAGGTATTATAAGTTTAATGTAAATCTTTTAAAGTCAGTAACGGTAAGGTCTTTAGCTGCTGACTGAAGGTACTGTCGAATAGTCATCTTATTGTCTTTAACAAACTCCTGATTAAGAAGAGTGCTCTCTTTGAAGAACTTTGTGAGCTTGCCCTGGGCAATCTTTTCAATCATCTCTTCTGGCTTGCCCTCACGTCTTGCCTGTTCCTTGCCAATCTCAATCTCCTGTTCAACTACTGATGCAGGAACAAAATTCTTATCAACCGCAACTGGGTTCATAGCTGCAATCTGCATGGCAATATCTTTATAAACCTGGGTGTCAGCCACGTCACTTGTGAAACCCACGAGCGTGGCAAGCCTGTTTCCAGGATGGATATAAGCCTGTACATGTGCTGCTTCGATTTTCTCGTAATATGAAAGGTCGAGTTTCTCACCAATGATACCCACATATTCGACAACCTTGTCACCAATTTTGCCTCCGTCAAGAGACAGGGCTTTTAGTTCGTCGAGGTTTGCAGGGTTATTTTTCAGAGCTATATCGAGGATCTTGTTAGCAAGTGATAAGAAATCAGCATTCTTGGCCACAAAATCAGTCTCACTGTTAAGAACAATGATAGCCCCCATCTTACCATTGTCTGCTACTTTTGACAGTACAACTCCTTCTGAAGCTTCCCTGTCGGCTCTCTTGTTAGCGACTGCCTGGCCTTTCTTCCGTATAATTTCTATTGCCTTGTCAAAGTTACCATCAGCCTCTTCCAGCGCTTTTTTACAATCCATCATTCCAGCCAGGGTCACTCTTCTGAGTTTGGCAACATCGGCAGCATTTATATTAGCCATATTAGTTTCCTTATTGGTTTTGTGTACTATTATTTTTCTTCTTCGTCGTCGTTGTCATCAAGTATAGCAGCAACATCTTCTTCCTCTGTATCCTCAATGTTATCATCCTCTACATCTGTATTGTTATCTTCATCATCGGTATCTTCTGACTCATCATCTTCATTATCATCGTCGTCATTGAAAACAGCTGATTTTACTTTTAATTCGGTTCCTTTTACAACGGCTCTCTTTTCTTTCTGCTGAGGTTCCTTGTCCTTCTCTATTTTTCTTTCATTCAGACCCTCTTCAACAGCATCGCAAAGAATTCCTATAATGAGAGATATCGATTTTGAGGCATCATCATTAGCAGGTATTGGAAATTCTATTTCAGAGGGATCAGAATTAGTGTCAACCATTGCGAATACAGGAATACCAAGTCTTTTAGCTTCTCTTACGGCAATATGTTCTTTCGATACATCTACAATAAACAGAGCCGATGGCAGACGTGTCAGATCTATAATACTTCCAAGATTCTTTTCAAGTTTTGCTCTCTGTCTGGTCACCTGCAGTCTTTCACGTTTTGAGAGATTTGTGAATGTTCCGTCAGTAGCCATCTTATCTATAGATGACATTTTCTTCACAGCTTTACGGATTGTAGGGAAGTTAGTAAGCATACCACCCGGCCAGCGTTCAGTAACATAAGGCATGTTAACAGCTTTAACCTTTTCAGCTACTATCTCCTTAGCTTGTTTCTTTGTTGCTACAAAGAGGATCTTCTTACCCGACTTGGCAATATGTTTCATTGCTGCTGCGGCCTCATCGATCTTTGTAACAGTCTTCTCAAGGTCAATGATATGTATGCCGTTACGCTCCATAAAAATATAAGGAGCCATGGCAGGATTCCATTTTCTTTTTAGGTGTCCGAAATGCACACCGGCATCAAGTAATTCTTTGAAATTTGTTCTTGGCATTTTTAGTCTTATTAAGTTTACATTCTTTTCAATCAATTGCAAAGTAGTTCCGGGAGGGAAGTCTTCACAATTTAGATACTAAACTTGCATCTATTACGACTGATATATCAAATTCTAACGTTTACTGAACTGGAATCTCTTGCGGGCTTTTGGTTGTCCGGGTTTTTTCCTTTCAACACTACGAGGATCGCGCGTTACGAATCCTTCAGCCTTGAGACTGGATTTGCATTCCGGATCAATTTGTATTAAAGCCCTGGTGATACCCAATCGGAGAGCTTCAGCCTGTCCTTTAACACCGCCACCGTCGAGATTGACATTAATATCATATTTGTCGGCGATATTAAGATGTACTAATGGTTGTGTTACCACGTACTGTAGTGTTTCGGCTCCAAAATATTCTTTATAATCCCTGCCATTGACAGTAATCTTTCCTTTACCATCACTTAAATAAACCCGTGCTACAGCTGCTTTCCTTCTTCCAAGAGCATTGATTGATTCCATATCCGTTGCTTAATATTATTAAAGTTCAATTGTTTTTGGTTTCTGTGCTTCATGAGGATGGACTGAACCGGCATAAACATGCATGTTCCTGTAAAGAGCGCTTCCCAGCCTGTTCTTTGGCAACATGCCTTTCACTGCTTTTTCAATAAGTGAAATGGGATTTTTCTTCAGCAGTTTTTCAGCGGTTGTAAACCTCTGACCACCCGGATAACCTGTGTGCCTGACATATACCTTGTCTGACATTTTTTCTCCTGTCAGAATCACTTTTTCAGCATTGATAATTATAACATTATCACCACAATCAACATGAGGTGTGAAGTTGGTCTTGTGCTTTCCTCTGAGCATTGAAGCCGCAACTGAAGCTAGTCTTCCAAGAACTTTCCCTTCTGCATCAATAATAACCCACTCTTTGTTTACAGTAGCCTTATTCGCTGAAACTGTTTTATAACTTAAGGTATTCACTAGTACTATTTTTTAATTGACACACTAATATTTAATGTAATGACCCTCTATTTTGGGTCTGCAAAAATACAACATATTTCCTAAAAAAAAAGAATATTGAATATAAAATATACCTCTTTTTGCAAAAGTAACTTATTTTTATAGACGGATTTTAAAATAAACTAATTAGAGCAGGAAATGAAAGATGATTTCTCTTTTCTCCACAGGGCAGTAGAGATTGCAGACTCCGGTATCGGTAAAGGAGGAGGCCCGTTTGGCGCAGTGATTGTCAGAAATGGTAATATTCTGTCTGAAAGTTATAACCGGGTTGTTTTGAATAACGATCCTACAGCTCATGCTGAAGTACTTGCAATCAGGGAAGCAGCTGGGAAACTGAGATCACACGATCTGGGAGAATGTACCCTTTATACCTCGTGTGAACCCTGTCCTATGTGCCTTGGGGCCATCTATTGGGCAGGAATAAAAAGGGTTGTATATGCCTGCGACCGTAATGATGCCGAGAAATCTGGTTTTGGAGACAATATGATCTATGAGGAGATTCAACTGGCCCCTTCGCAAAGAAAGATATCTTTTCTCAGATTAGATGATGAGGAAGGGAAAATGGTTTTCAGAAAATGGAATGAATTGGAAGATAAGACCCCCTATTGAAATATGACAGATGGGAACAGACTGAAAAGGGAATTTTTTATTCGTGATGTTCTGGAGGTCGCCCCTGACCTTATCGGGAAAGATATTTTTATTCGGCAGCCTGACGGAACCGGGTACAGATATAGCATAACCGAGGTTGAAGCTTACCGGGGTGAAGAGGACAGGGCCTGCCACGCTTTTAAAGGCAGGACTGCCAGGACTGAAATAATGTATCATGAAGGAGGATGCCTGTATGTGTATTTCATATACGGGATGTACTGGATGCTTAATATAGTAACCGCTATCGCCGAAATTCCACAGGCCGTATTAATACGAGGAGTTGAAAATTTACCCGGTCCGGGCAGACTTGCCAGGTCAATAGGGATAGACAGGTCTTTTTACGGGGAGGATTTGGTAAGCTCTGACAGAATATGGTTGATAGATAAAGGCATTCATCCACATATCAAAACGGCTCCAAGAATAGGGATAGATTATTCAGGTGAGTACTGGAAATCACTTCCATGGAGATATTATCTGTAACATAAGAACAACTTTAACATTACATTCCAGATTCATCACCTTTTTAAAATTGCAAGTCTGATGAGTTTATCAAACCTGAGATGAAGGGTTATAGCATAGTCGAGGTTTTTGATCGGGACATCATAATAGGTCTCAACACCTAAAAATAGCCCGAGATCACTTTCCGGGAACGGATTGAAATAAAGGGTACCGGTTATTACTTCCCTCTCATGAACTACATAATCGGATGAATTGCTGATAACACTTCCATAAATTGAATTTCCATTGGGTGCAAAGAAGTCATGAGCTTTCCAATAGGCGGCTCCTATAAAAAGATTTTTATATTTGTAGTGCATCCTGTACCATGAGGCATATCCTTTTGTTATCCCTGAGATGGGTTTCCCAGGAAACTCCCTGTTGATAAACTGCAGATACTCAATACCAGCCTCTCCTGATCTTCCCCCGTTAATATCGAAATTTATACCAAGTCCGGCTGATATGTTTAGATATGTCTCCATATGCTGAGGATAGTTACTGATTTGTCCCCCAAAATGCTTAAACTGCAGCTGGAAGGGGACCTCAATATGAATAAATTCCGCAATAGGGGGGAGGTATACCTGAATGATTCGCCAAAATTTATGATCTCACGGGTTGAATCACCTTTAAAGATGAAGTTTTCCCAGCCGAGATAAGTATCGGTAAAAATATGATCATAATTACCTGTTAATTGAAAACCCTCTTCATTATAGGCAGTATATAGTCTCTCCCTGTCGAAGGAAGGATCGAAAAGCCTGTGACTATCACTTCCGTCAAGAGTCCCCATGATCAGGGAGGTTCTGTCAGATAATTTAAGTGTAGTGGAAAAAACAGGAAGCACCCTTGAAAATCTGTCTTTCCCGGAATATTTAAGCAGGTAAGTCCCTGCCCTGAGAGTAACACGGGAGGTCGGAGAATAGACGAGCTCAGGCTGAACAAAATAGCCTATCAGGGTATACCCTTCATTCCAAACCGATTTGTCGACGAATCCGGGAAGACTGGACACAAGCGTAAAGTCGGAAGCTCCGACAGAGTTAAAATATTCGTTATCCTTAATGAATGCAATACTTCTTACTCTCAATGAAAGAGTACCGGGAGGTAACAGGGAATCTCCCCCGGGCTGTCCCTGGAGAACAGGAAAACAACAGGATAGAGTGAAAATAGCTATTGCAAGATACCTCATCATACCAGGAGATTTGGACAAAAATAGCATTTTTCTTCAAGTTAATTTGGTGTTAAATAGAATAGTAAATAGTCACATGTTATATTTTTTTGCGTTCTTTGTTCTCTGAACAAATTAAAAGCAATTAGTTTATGAATTCAATTTGGGGCAACTACCGCCGATGGAATAATCTAACCGGATGGTTTCTTTTTGTCTTTTCGTCAATGGTTTACATACTGACTCGAGAGCCCACTGTCAGCTTCTGGGACTGTGGTGAATTTATTCTTTCTGCTTTTAAACTCCAGGTAGGGCATCCTCCGGGAGCCCCACTGTTTCTAATGATGGCCAGGATAGCAACACTGTTTGCCGGAAGTGACACCTCAAAAGTGGCAGTTACTGTTAACACCCTCTCTGCCCTTTGCAGCGGGTTCGCGATTATGTTTCTTTTCTGGACCATTACTCACCTGGTACGCAAGGTTTTCATGCATGGCAAAGAGCTTGATAAAAAGCATGTTCCTGCAATTATTGGGAGTGGCATTCTTGGAGCACTTGCTTATACATTTACAGACACTTTCTGGTTTTCTGCTGTTGAGGGTGAACTCTATGCACTCTCTTCGCTGATAATAGCACTTGTCTTCTGGGGTATGCTAAAATGGGAGGATGAGGCAGATAAACCACATGCTGGGAGATGGATTATTCTGATTGCATATATAATGGGGCTCGGACTCGGGGTGCATCGACTGAATCTGCTGATAATCCCGGTACTTGTCTTTGTATATTATTTCAGGAAATATGAAGTTACAACCATGGGCATAGTCAAAACATTTGTCCTGGCTATCCTGCTACTATGGCTTATGGTATTTGTTATTATGCCGGGTGTCCCGGCTGTTGCAGGCTGGTTCGAACTCCTCTTTGTAAATGTTTTTGGTTTACCATATAATAGTGGCCTGTTGTTTTTCATGGTAATTCTTTTCGGAGCACTGGCTTTCGGGATAAGGTATACTCTTCAAAAGAAGAGGATTATCCTAAATTATATTCTTACATCCTTTGTCGTGATAATGATAGGTTATTCATCATATGCAATGATAATGATCAGGTCATCAGCACGGCCCCCGATGAATCAGAACAATCCATCTGATGTCTTTTCCCTGTCATATTACATTAATATGAAGCAGTATGGCAGCTCTCCAAAGATTTATGGCAATTATTACAGCGCTCCTATTACCGGAATGAAACAGGTTGTTTCAGGATATAACAAGGTTAACGGGAAATATAAACCGTATTATTCAACCGAATATGAATATAGCAGTCAGTTTGAAACGATTTTCCCGCGCATGTATGACAATACTGATCCAGATCATGCAAGCGCTTATGAATACTGGGGTAAGGTTGTAGGAAGAAAATACTCCGTAGGATCTTCCAAGGAACCCGTAGTATGTCCAACTTTTGCTGAAAACCTCAGGTATTTTTTCAGGTACCAGGTTGGATTTATGTATATGCGTTATTTCATGTGGAATTTTGTTGGAAGACAAAATGATATTCAGGGTAATGGGAATCCTATTTATGGTAACTGGATAAGTGGGATAAAATTCATTGATGAGGCCCGCCTGGGAAATCTCGATAATATACCTGATGACCTGAAAACGAACAGAGGAAACAATAAATACTATTTTCTGCCACTTCTTATAGGCCTGGCGGGGATGTACTGGCAATACAAAAGAGACAAAAAAGGATTCTGGCTTGTTCTTGGCTTCTTTTTAATGACAGGACTTGCTATCATCCTGTATCTTAACCAGTATCCTAATCAGCCAAGGGAACGTGATTATGCTTATGTGGGATCGTTCTATGCATTTGCAATATGGATAGGTTTTGGTTTTATGTTTGTTTATGAGAATATTAAGAAGATCCTTGGTAATACTGTTTCACTTGCCCTGACTTTTGCTGGGCTTATAGCTGCCGTACCTGTCCTTATGGGTGCACAGAACTGGGATGATCATGATCGGTCAGGTCGTTATACAGCAAGGGACATTGGTGAAAACTATCTCAAATCGTGTGATCCGGATGCAATTCTCTTCACATATGGAGACAATGATTCATTTCCTGTATGGTATGCCCAGGATGTTGAAGCAGTCAGAACAGATGTACGGGTTGCTAACCTAAGCTATATACAGGCAGGGTGGTATATTGAAATGATGAGGCAGAAAGCTTTCAACTCTGATCCGATGCCTTTGTCCCTTGGTCCCGGTAAATATTTGGAAGGTATCAGGGAGCAATTGCCAGTTGATAACAGGATTAATAAACCTGTTAATCTTAAGGATGTGGTGGAGTTTGCTTCACAGGATGACAGAAAGTACAAGATTGACATCAGCGGAAAAGGAGACTGGGCGAATTACATTCCGTCTAATAAGTTTATTATCGATGTTGATACAGCAGAGGTTTTGAAAAATGGAACGGTTAAACCATATTATAAGGACAGGATACTCAGCCCTATAATTTGGAACTATTCTGATGATAACGCATTTAAAGGCGACCTCGCAATAATGGATATGTTGTCGACAAATAACTGGAAGAGGCCAATCTATTACTCAACAACCGTGCCTTCAAGCCAGTATAAGGGATTGGAGAAATTTTTTGTCCAGGAAGGTCTTGCTTACCATATCGAACCCATAAAAATTGATCCTTCAGAAAAGGGAGAATTTGGCATGATCGATCCATATGTTATGTATGATAACATGATGAATAAATTCACCTGGGGCAATGCTGAGGACCCGCATGTATACCTGGATGAAAATAACAGGCGAATGTTCAGCAATTTCCGAAGGATTTTCGGATCACTTGGGAATGCCTTACTTGTCAATGGAGACACAACTAAAGCTGTTGAGGTAGCGCATCGCGGACTTGGACTTGTACCAGAAGAAAAAATGCCAAATGATTTCTTCTCAATAGGTCTGGCTGAAATACTGATAAGAGCAGGAAAAAGTGAAGAGGGGATGAAGCTTATTGATGATATCATATCTTATGCAAAGCAATACCTTGATTATTCCCTATCTGTTAAACCTCAGGATCGGTATGGCATGGATTACCCGACAGGTATAAATATGCAGACTCTCCTTGATATATATAATATGTCGTTAAAGCTTAAAATCACCACTCTTACACTATCGACTGAAAAGGAAATTAATAATTATTACGGGAAACTTTATTCGACAAAATAGGCTGACATGAGGCTATTCAGGCCTTTCTTATTTACAGGCTGGCTTTATCCGGGTGCCGTAACAAGAATCAGGACCAATGATAAACTATTGTGGCTGACATTCGATGATGGCCCGAATCCCGAATCAACACCTCAGCTGCTTGATGTTTTGAAAAAAAATAAAATCAAAGCTGTGTTTTTCTGTAATGGCAGAGAGGCTGAAAGATTTCCTCATCTTGTGAGGACAATAATACAGAATGGCCATATTATAGGTAATCATGGATATGATCACAGAGATGGGTGGGCTGTTAAATTAAAGGATTACATAGCTGATGTCGAACGAGCATCACAGTTTACTTCCAATATTTTGTTCAGACCACCCTATGGGCACATGACATTATCACAGCACCGCAGACTAAAAAAAATGTATAAGATAATCCTGTGGGATATAATGCCATACGATTTTGATGGTTCGCTCAGACCGGAAGATTCTCTTAAAATACTTTTTAATAAGATACGTAAAGGATCTGTAATAGTTCTTCATGATTCACCTACCAGTTCGGTTAGTCTATTCTTTGATGAATTCATCTCCGGATCATTGGAAAAAGGATTCAAATTTGGCTTGCCGGAAAACCTGTGTGATTTGAATGAAAATTAAGCGTTCATGAAATACATAGCGATGACTGGTTGAAAAACCTGGCTGCTTCAGAAAATACCTTTTCAAAACTTAAATCAACACGGGTGCTCAAAGGGGAATCAAATAATGGAAAAGGATTCTCATGAGAATAGGGATATTGAAAATCCCAGATTTCAGCAGTATGAGTGAGATCAGTATTCAGTGTGGCAACTACGCCTTCAGCCGGAATTACCGCATCATTTTTCAATGAAACTGAATAAATCTGCCCCCTGAGTTTATATAAAATATTCTCCCTGAATTTTTTCAGTCTTCCTAAGTCTATCATAGACCTGAAAGCAAGTCCAACGGGACTGTTTCGTAAAAAATCGGTCAGGACTCCCTTCCCTGTTAATGTCTTTTCAAAATCATTCATATAGTAAGCATAGACCCTGTCAAATGCAAGGCTGTCCATGATAAGCCTGGAAGAACCCCTCATATTACTGAAAACAGAACCTCCGCAGAAAATAAATAGTCTGGAGTTGGTAAAAAGGTTCTCAGGATTGCCCATAAGCATTATCTCTGCGAGAAAAGCTCCAATAGAATAGGCAAAAATGTCTATGTTGCTTTCCTTGGGGATAATTGGATGGCTTCCCTCCCTGATACTCATCAGAAGATTTACTATGTCACTGGAAGTCTGATAACCCGAGTTGAAAAATCGAAGGGGATACTCGGTGAGCCTGTTACTTAATGCTGCGTTTGCAAAACTCGACAATTTTATTCCCTTGCCGGATGAACATCTTGTATTCATCTCACTTATCATCTTTCTTGGATCACTCCAGGCGCCTGGCGATCTGTTAATATGGAATGAGATTGGGAAAAGGATCACAAAATTCCCGGTCTCCTCTGCCAGCCAGAAGGCCCATACCAGGTATTTTATCCAGCTTCTTTCATTAAGCCCATGCATTAAAAGAATAGCCTTTTTATTTTTATGGTTTTTTGGAACAAAAACAGGATAAGTAAAATTTCTGTTTTCTGATATAAGCCTGTCTGATCTGTTAATGAATTCGGTATCGGCAAATAGTGAAGTGAACTGGAGGTTTCGTATGCTTATATCTGACCCCGGGATTTGTATATACTCAACGTCCTGAGAAAACAAGGCCCTAAGCTCTTTATATGTTTTTGTATACTCCATCTGGTTTTTTAGATATTTAACCTGTCTGCAAAGTAAGAGGTTGAATTTAGACAGTACAAGTTTATGTGTTGTTTGAAGAGTTGTTGTGATATAAAAGACAAATATGGGATGTAAACTGCTTATTAGTGACAGAATTTATTCTTTAAAAGCTTTCAATAGAACCTTAAATAATGAACGGTAAGTTAAAAAAGCTAATTTTGCAGAGGTAAATAGTCACAGATGATCGATTTCCAGAAACCAATCCCTCCTTACCTGAATGAGAAAAACAATATCGTTCGCCTGGTGATATTTACATCTCTCTTCGCTCTTGTTTTTATAAACCTCTATTCTCCTTTTGGAGCTGACAGGTGGTTTAATCTTACCAGTCTTGAGTTTTTTACTTATTCAAGCCTTACCATATTGACAGGTGTTCTGGTAGTTGTATTAAGCCGGGTTATCATGTATAATGTCTGTAAAAGACATTCAATTACTATATGGCAATACCTATTATGGATACTTGGTGAGATCTTTTTTATGGCTCTTGCTTATGGACTGTTTGAAAAATTTGTTCTGAAAGATGCCAGGCTTCTTACCGACCTTGTAAGGCTTCTGTTTAAACATACTGCACTGGTCCTTTTGTTACCATACTCAGTATTATGGCTTTATTTCTCATGGATGGATAAGAAGGAACAGATTGACAGACTTGCTGATATACAAGCATTCACTTCAAACGCAAGAGATATGATCCCCTTTTATGACGATAAAAGGATACTTAAGTTCTCAGTAAAAAAGGAGAACCTGTTTTACCTTGAATCGGCTGAAAACTATGTAAGTATTTGTTATCTGAATAAGGGTAAGGTATCGAAATATCTCCTGAGAGATACGTTGAAGAAGACCGGGGAGAATTTTGCAGGAACTGATATAATCAGGTGTCACAGGTCATATATTGTTAATTTCGATAAAGTCAGGGTTATCAGGAAAGATCGTGATGGACTAAAACTGGAGTTTGACAATCCTGCAGTAATAGATATACCTGTTTCAAAGACCTATGTTAACTCGGTTATGCAGACTTTTTCTAAATACTCCAGGCCAAATGACACTGTTTGAATGGATTATAAGATTCAGTTTTGTTTGTCAGATTGAAATATTACTTTTGAAATAGCAAAACACATATCTGAAGATGAACATTCTTATCCTTGGTTCCGGTGGAAGGGAACATGCAATTGCCTGGAAACTGGCTCAGAGCAGCAAGATCAGTAAAATATTTATTGGACCGGGAAATGCCGGCACATCGGATTTAGGAACCAATATTGGTATCGATCCAAACAATTTTGAGGAGGTAAAAGATGTGGTCCTTAAAAATGATATTGGAATGGTCATCGTCGGTCCCGAAGTGCCACTTGTGGCAGGCATTCATGATTTTTTTCTATCCGACAACCTTCTTAAAAAGGTACCTGTTATTGGTCCCCGCAGCTCAGCTGCCCGGCTGGAAGGAAGTAAGGATTTTGCAAAAGGCTTTCTTTCCAGGCATAATATACCCACGGCTGCATACAGGAGTTTTGACCGGTCTTCTGTTGCAGATGTACCTTCATTTCTGCAAACATTACAAGCACCTTATGTGATAAAAGCCGATGGACTTGCTGCGGGGAAAGGCGTACTCATCATTGACGATATTGATTCTGCAGTCAGGGAGGTTGGGGCAATATTGAACGGAAAATTCGGTAATGCTGGTCAGAAGGTTGTTATCGAACAATTTCTGAGAGGGATAGAATTATCTGTGTTCATTATTACTGACGGGAGATCATATAAGCTTCTTCCCGAAGCTAAGGATTATAAGAGAATTGGAGAAGGAGATAGGGGTCTGAATACCGGTGGAATGGGCGCTGTATCGCCGGTTCCCTTTGCCGGAATCAAATTCATGGAAAAGGTAAGGACAATGATTATTGAACCTACTATCAGGGGTTTGTTAGAAGAGGAGATAATATACAAAGGTTTTATTTTTTTCGGTCTGATGAATGTTGATGGCGATCCATATGTCATTGAGTATAATGCACGGCTGGGTGATCCGGAATCGGAAGTCATTATTCCCCGTATTAAATCAGATCTGTTTGATCTTTTAGATGGTGTAGCAAAGGGTGATCTTGCAGCCAGATCTCTTGAGACTGACAATCGTTTTGTTACTACGGTCATGCTGGTTTCAGGCGGGTATCCCGGTTCCTATGAGAAGGGTAAGGTGATTGAGGGACTTGACAGCACCGGTGAATGTGTTTTGTTTCATGCTGGCACAAAAAATTTAGATAATAATATAGTTACTTCCGGAGGCAGGGTTATTGCAGTCAGTTCCTGGGGAGAAAGCATGAATGATGCCCTGGCTAAATCGTACCGGAACGCTTCACTTATTAATTTCGAAGGTATCTATTATCGCAAGGATATAGGATTTGATCTATAATTAAAATGATTTTAAGATTCTTCAAAGGGACCAGTCCGGGAGTGATCTTTATGATAGTAATCACCCTGCTGGCTGTTTGGCTCAGTGCATTTTTTAAAATTCATGGCCATTTTTCCCTTTATTTTGACCTCAACCCGATGCCACTTTATGGTGCTCTGTCATCTTTAATTGGCACTAATCCGTTACCAGGTATTATTTTTTCAGTTTTATTGGTTTCGTTTATTGCATTTTTTACAGTTAGTCTTAATAACTCCCTCTTCTTTATCAATAAAAGAACATTCCTGCCAGCACTAATTTATGTTTTGCTAAGTGGTCTCTTTCCGGAGTACCAGGTTATGAATCCGGCATTTTTTTCAGCTTTGTTCCTGATGTTGGCCATCAGGCGTATAATGGATGCTTATAGGGTGGCGGGAATATCATATAGCTTTTTTGATGCCGGATTATTGATTGGTATCGGCAGCCTGTTTTATGCAAACCTTATCTGGTTTGGGCTTCTGATATTTATTGGAATCGCCCTGATCCGTACCGGTAATATCAAGGAAATAGTCATTTCTTTTATCGGGCTGTTTACGCCATATATTCTGATTTTTGGGATTTATTATGTATGGGGCAAAGATCTTAACGAACTGGTATCGGTAATCAGGTATAATCTTTGGGGGAAACATACCGATTATATGTTTTCAAGGATTATTATTGTAGGGATTATTTTTATTGGGATCAGTTCAGTGTTGAGTCTTGCAAACCTCTTCCTTGAGATGAGCAAGAAAAAAGTACAGGCAAGAAAGACCTTTTCTTTACTGATATGGCAGTTTATTCTGTCGCTTGTATTGTATTTTGCCCTTCCATCAGTATCGGTAGAGATATTATGGATTGTTGGAATCCCACTCAGTTATATTCTGTCTCACTACCTGTTGTTTTCTAAAAAAAGGATCATACCCGAAATAGTTTTTTCTATATTTTTCCTTTTAATATTGTTGATACAGATACTGAATTTCAAATGACCGGGTTTATCTTATCATGGAGACTACACCTACACCAGATCCCTGCTCACCATTATAAAAATCAAAGCTGATCTGGTAAATCCCACTCTTATTGCAGATAAAATCGATGAATGGATATGTTTTCCCATTTTTGTCGAATGATGAGAGGATCTCTTTCTGGCTATTATCCTTTATGGTGAGAATAAGTTTCCCCTTGGAATCCTGTGCGTTACAGAGCGAGAACCTGTACTTGGTATTCTTCCAGAGTGACATGTTTGCCACATACCTCATTTCATTCTTATTTGTGCTTTTCCCTAATTCGATCCGGAAATCTTTTAAGAACTTGGCATTAGACCCTGCACTAAGAGCACATTCACTCCTGAGAGCGTCTGAAGCCTGCCCGTATGACATTACAGATGTTAAGAGTAAAACCGAAAGAATTATTATAAACTTATTCATATTAGTTATTTAAAATAAGCTTGTCTCTAATTTTTTTTGTAACCTCAACGATACCGTCAAGCTGTTCCGGCGTCATGTCGACATTGCTTTTTTCGGTTTGAGTAATAACTAGTCCTCCATTTTTCTCCTTGCTAACAGGTTCGCCCTGGGTATAGGTGATCCTTATATCGCGGTATTTGTCTTTTATTGACTGCAGATCACTACAAAGGTCTGAATATTCCGGATCACGATTGCAATAAGGATTTAAAAGAAGCAAAAGATCATTAAGGATGATCTTCTGTTCACCTATCCTGTCACTTAGTATATTGTTGGGATACACCTTAACAACCTGTGTTGCCAGGTATTGTCCTTCAACCCATACACCAATAATCATTAACGCTGATAACTGCCCACGGTCATTGTCTCTAAGATAGGTATCGATTTTACCATAGGAGCTGATTGAGATGAAAGAGAAGAGAATCGAGATTGGACCTGTTTTGGGACAATTTTTTTATTGTCTCAAAGTTAAAAAATTGTCCAACTTTTAAATCTTCTGCGAGTTTCCTGATGGAGGACAGAACCTCCAGGGAGGATCCGGTTCTTTCATATATATTAAGATATCCAAGGTCAGCTCCCAGGATACCAAGCTTTAAAGCTTTGCTGAAACTGGTGCTTTGTCTGTTTGCGTCAATCGAACTGGCAAGGTAATCCTGAGTAAAAGGGACATTCAAGGGTCTGAAGCAGATTAGCGATCTCAACCGGCGAAGTGATATTTTTGGAAATATCGGCAATGGCTTCAGGACTTAATTTCTCAGCTTCTGATACAGGGATAGAATCATTCTGTGGAAATACAAACTGGTTCTCTTTGTTAGATGAGTTTCTGCATGCAAAACAGATAATGACAAAAATGATTATAAAGATTACCTTTCCTTTCATTCAGGATATTGTATAGGTTATGACAAAAATACAAAAAAACAGATTAACAATATATTAAATATTTTTTTTAGGGAGTTTAAAATTCTCAAAAAAACGTATTGCCTTTCCAAGTAACTCATAATAAAGGGTTACATAAAGCAAGATTGTGCATAATATCACCAGGGAAATGTTGAAAATAAATGTATCTACTTTTATTCCAAAAATATATTTTGATGGTGAATAAAAATGAGTCCGGAAGTCCAGGAAACCTTCCTTGACCGGATCAAGGTAAATAGGATCAGTATTTTGAATAAGAGAATTGTCGTATAAATGAGTATCTTTCTACGTTCATATGGCTTTGTAACAATTTCTTCAAGCTTATAATTAAAATATTCATTTTCCAGCTTTCTGAGTAGAATGTCATTGGCAAAATAGAACCTGTCCTTTATGTCACTTGTGACAGATGAGAGTTTATTAAAGAAGAGACTCATTTTATCAAGGTAGATTGAGAGGGAATCTGATATCTCCGGATTAAAATCCCCCGGATTCAGATCATTTATCTGGTTGAATACCGGGAAATTGTAGTTTTCGGCAAGTTTGCCGAGCTCATTTTTAAGTAATAATAATTTAGTGTATTGTGGATTTCTTACACCTGCCTCCGGTTTATCTGTGTTGTCAGTTTTTTCAGGATTTCTCCTGTATTCGAAGAGACTTGTTTCAAGCGCGTCTCTAAGTGCTCTCAGCCGGTATACCTTATTGAATTCAGCCTCGTTGATCTTTTTCTGAAGATCATAGAATGTATCACCCTCCTTATCATAAATGACTTTACTGTACCTGTTATCTTTAAACTGAGATACCATCAGGGCTTCATAGGTCCATCTTGTAGGGATCAATTCAGCAAGGACCGGAACTTTATCAACATTTCCAATTTCCCTGTTTAGCTTGTCAAAAGGGAACATGGCTCCGCTGAGTATCATCATAGGAATGATCAGCAAAGGTATAACTATATATATCGTAATTGCGGAATTGAATGAAGCTGAAATATTAAGTCCAAGCATATTGGCACAAAATGCTGTTGTAAAGAGCGCCAGCCAGTATTGGAAAAACATACCCTTTATCGCCAGTATGGGGTTTGCAATGATGAGAAAGAGAAAGGACTGAATTGCTGATATTAGAATCAGTATGGAGATCTTTGCCAATGAGATAGCTGTGAACGGCTTAAATTAAGAAAACGTTCCCTTTTAAGAATCTTTCTGTCACGGAAGATCTCTTCGGCACTAATTGTCAGGCCAAGAAACAGGGCAACAATGATACTCATGAAAATATAGATGGGAATATTCTCATTCTCAGCAAAGATATATATGTTTGAATCGGGATCAGGAATATATCTTATCAGAAAGGACAGGACAAATCCCAGGACAGGTGCCTCCAGCAGAGTTAACAGGACATATTGACGGTTTGATATCTTGCTCTTGAAATCCCTTGCCAGGTAGATCACGAACTGTCTGAATTTACCGGGTCTGTTTAGATTTTTGTGTGGAGGTTCCTTTACTTCCGGCAGCGGAGTGAATGGATTGGACTGGTAATATAGCCCAGCCCATTCCTCGGGTTTGACTTTCCTTTTTTCAGTGTATTTCCCAAATTCATCCACAACCTGTGTTTCGATAATATTAAAGATTGTTTCGGGATTAACATTCCCACATGAAGGACATTCCCCCTGTTTTGCATTGATCTGCGCATCATGAGTTTTAAAGTATACCACCGAATCAACAGGATTCCCATAGTATGCCATACATCCTTCCTGGTCGAGGATAACAACCTTATCGAACATCTTAAAGATTTCAGATGAAGGCTGGTGGATTACTGTAAAGATAAGTGTTCCCTTAAGTGTAAGATCACGAAGAAGATCCATCAGGTTTTCGGAATCCCTTGATGACAGTCCCGATGTTGGTTCATCAAGAAATAATACCAGTGGTTCCCTTATAAGTTCCAGGGCTATATTCAGTCTTTTTCGCTGTCCTCCGCTTATTACCTTGTTAAACGGTGACCCTACCTTTAGTTCTCGTTTTTCAAATAATCCGAGGTTGAGAGAGTGTAGTGTCTACCAATTGTGTGATCTCATCTTTGGTCTTATCTTTGAAACACTGACATGCTGCATAATAGAGATTTTCAAAAACAGTAAGGTCATCGATCAGCAGATCATCCTGTGGGACATATCCAAATACACCTTCCAGCTTGCTGTTTATCCTGAATTACATCCAGTCCGTTTATTGTGATCTTGCCGCATGTCGGCTTCTGGATTCCGCTCATAAGATTAAGCAGGGTGGTTTTCCGGAACCACTGGCTCCCAGAATACCAACAAGTTTTCCTTCCTCAACTGAAAAACTTACATTATTGACTGCTGTTTGCCCTTCCCTGAAATTAAAGGAGAGATTTTCACGTTGAATGAAATCTTATGTATGATAAGATCAGACAGGAAGCTTGAGCTGATATCACTATAGTATATAGGATGACCATGCGGTGATTTAATGGATCCTCCCTTAGCAAGTGTATACACAACTGCCGGATGTTATAGGAAGTCCATTAAGGTATAGCTGATCATCGGAAATATACTTGATAAAATAAAGATCCACACTTTCTATCCTTAGCACAAATATTTTGCTATTCTGATACCCGGTTTGCATCCTCTTGCATAACTCACATTCTTCATCTCCGGGACTAAGAACCAGGATAGCAGGATTATTAAGATTTCCAGGATCATCATTTAGCACAAATCGTTCGGTTGCGGCAAACTCTTCCTGGGTGATCTTGAATACTTCAGCCACAGTATTAATAATGTTCATTCTCTGGGCGAGTGAACTGCCTGTCAGCGTTGACAAGCTCATAAAGCCGTACCAGAACAACCAATTTCTGACCCTGGTTAAGTGTACGGTTGATCTTTTTACATATACCCAGAATCTTAACAGAATCTTTAACTGAAGGGAGGGATTGCTTTTTAACCTGATTTTCTGAATTACAGGACCTGCATGCATATCAAAAAGAGCAAGATATTCTTCAACGCTCTCTCTGGATAATTGTATGGTTAGAAAACGGACGACAAATTCACGCTCATTATTGAGGATTCCGCCATCCTGCTTAACAACCAGGGCAAATAATTCCATTAATGCTTTCAGGATCTCTTCACTCATTTTTTAGCTTTGACTATCGACAATCCAATTACCGAAGTTATAAAAAAAATATTACTCTATTTGACTCCGGCACTGACAAAATTACGGGCTATCCAGCCAGGGATAATTAATACACCTGCCAGAAGGAATGGGTAATAACTTATAATTCTCCAGATTAGAGCCATGGCCAGGGCTACACCTCCGGCACTGGCCTGACTCACCGGGATAAGATCAGACAGGTACCTTCCAAGTATAAGCTCCGCAAAACCACTGCCTCCCGGTGTAGGACTGACTATCATCATAATCCACATGACCAGTTGCCTGGCAAAGATCAGTAAATGATCTGTTATCCTGAAGAATGAAACAAGTATGGCATTTACAACAAGATACCTGGCTGTCCAGGAGATAAATGTTGTGATAACAGCCTTGGTCCAGAAGGAGAAAGTTTTCTTTTTAAGATCATTTGAGCTTTTAACAATGTCATCTCCGGCTTTTATAGCCTGTTCCTTCCATCTCTTTATAAAAGGAAGACTAAAAAAACTAATGATGATTTTTTTTATAGCTACCGGGTTGATAAATAAACCATATCCGACCAGTAGTACCCATGCCAGAATAATGAGGTAACCTGTCAGAGCAATGAAAACAAGATTATTCAAAAGGGAAAATCCTGTTCCGTGCAATGATGTGATGAAAATGGTTCTTCCTCCCATGATTAATAAAAGGATCGGGAACAAGACAACAAAATATAGTTCATCAAGAAATGAAGTAGCAAGTACAACCGAGGTGCTACGCCCCAGGGTTATACCTTCTTTGTGAAGAAATACTACCGCGAAACCTGTGCCTCCAACTGTTGAAGGAGTTATAGCTGAAGTGAATTCCCATAACAACGTAACCCTAAGAGACTGCACCCATGAGAGATCATTATCAGTGAGAATCCTTATCCTTGCCATATAACTGAAGGTCCTGATAGCAACAAACATAAATGCTATAATAATCCAGAAAACGGAATTCCATGTAAAGACTATTTCTTTCATAATACCGGCATCAATATCCCTGTTTATGAGCCAGCCCAGAACTGCCAGACCAATCACAACCGGGAGAATGACTTTTCCGGGCTTTAGCTTGCTGACCATTTTATGCTGGTTATCCTTTGGCATCAGTTGTATGTTTGTATTGATTATTTAAGATGCTTTATTTCAGCTAGGTACTAAGTCTGCATATTACGTTTTGCAATTTCAGTTTCTCTTGGGGAAAAGCTAAAGATGATGATTTTTTCTGTTATTTACAACCATTTGATTTATACAGAATCATTAAAATTACCCTGATTATGAGTGGTTTTATTTATTTTTGAAGAATCATTTACTAGTATTCAGAAAAATGAAATCTATCAAACTTTTTTATGTAATTCAGATTGCATTCATGCTTGCAGTTATGAACGGCAATGTTTCAGGTCAGACACAGGGCAGAGAAATTAAGAATTTTAATTTTGGCTGGAAGTTCCATAAAGGGGATATTTCAGACGGTCAGAAACCTGGATTGGATGATTCGGACTGGAGTGTTCTTGACCTGCCTCATGACTGGAGCATAGAAGGACCTTTCAGCAAGGAATATGCAAGTTGTACCGGGTATCTTCCAGGTGGGATTGGATGGTACAGAAAAACATTTTATATGCCTGAAGTTAAGGCAGGTAGCAGGGCTATTATCAGTTTTGGAGGAGTATATGACAACAGTGAAGTCTGGATAAATGGCAACTATCTTGGAAAACGTCCTAACGGGTATATTTCTTTTCAGTATGATCTGACCCCTTTTCTGATATATGGAGGTAATAACCTGATGTCAGTTCGTGTAGACCATTCACAATTTGCTGATTCGCGATGGTATACCGGGTCAGGTATTTACCGGAATGTTGCACTAATATTGACAAGCCCTGTTCATATTAAGGAATGGGGAGTTTATGCATCATCAAAAGATGTTTCAGAAGAAAAAGCGCGATTGTCAATTGAAACAACTATCCGCAATGAAACAGGAATGGATACTGAAGTATCCGTTTCAAATTATCTGTTGTCGGGAAATGATACTGTTGCAAGAGTATCTGGCAGGACTAAAGTGATGGCATCATCCACCGATTCAATAAGCCAGGCAATGGAGATCATAAACCCAATACTCTGGAGTACAGATAATCCTTGCCTGTATTCTCTTGTAACCGTAATAAAAGGCAGGGATTTTATTGACAATAAGCTTACCAGGGTAGGATTTCGAAGTATCAGATTTGATCCGGATAAGGGTTTTTTTCTGAATAACAAAAACCTAAAGCTTAAAGGAGTCTGTATGCATCATGCAGCCGGTGCACTTGGCGCTGCAGTCCCAAAGAAAGTGATGGAAAGGAGACTAAATATTCTGAAAGAAATGGGCTGTAATGCCATACGCACGAGTCATAATCCTTATTCTCAGGAGTTCCTTGATCTTTGTGACCAACTGGGATTCCTGGTAATCGATGAGGCTTTCGATGAATGGGAATTACCAAAGAAAAAATGGATATCCGGCTGGAACAATGGGATTCCCGGTAAAGAGGGTTATTCTGAATATTTTAAGGAGTGGCACAAAAAAGATCTGACAGATATGGTTCTTAGAGACCGTAATCATCCATCGGTAATAATGTGGAGCATAGGGAATGAAATTGATTATCCCAATGATCCATATACGCACCCGGTTCTTAATACAGAAGCTAATCCACAGACCTGGGCAAAATATGATCCGAAATTGCCCGATGCAAACCGTCTTGGTGAAATCGCAAAGGAACTTAAATCAATCATTAAGGAATATGATAATGAAAGGCCGGTCACAGCCGGGTTGGCATCGGCACTGATGTCAAACGAAACAGGGTATGCAGAGGCTCTCGATGTGGACGGATACAATTACCAGGAATTCAGGTACTCAACTGATCATGAGAAATTCCCCAAACGCGTTCTTTATGGCAGTGAAAATGGAATGTCTGTAGATGCATGGAACACTGTAGAAGATAATGACTATGTGTTGGGCCAGTTTCTATGTACAGGTATTGATTACCTTGGAGAGGCAGGACAATTCCCGAACAGAAACAGTACATCCGGATTAATTGACCTTGCCGGGAATAAGAAACCGGAGTATTATTTTCGGCAAAGCTTATGGAGTGACAAACCAATGGTATATATTGGTACAACTGATCATCTTAAAGATAATAGCCCCGTTAACCTGTGGGCACATAAAAGAGTAGAACCGATATGGAACTGGAAGACCGGTCAGACAGTACTGGTAAGTGTTTTTACCAATTGTGATGAAGTTACGCTTTTCATTAATGACCGGTCGCTTGGCTCCAGGAAAATGGCTGGTGTTGGGAGCAGGACACTGACCTGGGAGGTCCCTTTTGAAAGTGGAGTCCTCAGGGCTGTGGCTTCAAAAGGAGGCAGGGAGCTGGCAGACTGCGAACTTCGGTCCTCAGGGCCTCCTTTTATGCTGGAGGCAGTTAGTGATACAAATGAAATAAAAGCAAACAGAGAGGATATTGCCCAAATCTTTCTTACCCTTTGCGACAAAGATGGAAATGTTGTTTATACAGGTGATAATGAGATCACCTGCCATATTTCCGTACCAGTCAGGTTGTTGGGTATGGAGGATTCCAATCCTGATAATATTGAGGATTACAAGGACAATAATCAACATGCCTACCATGGTAAATTATTGATATATATTCAGGCCTTGGATAAAACAGGCAGGGCTGAAATATTATTTTCATCACCCGGCTTGGAACCAGCATCCATTGTATTGGATGTAGTTAAATAAGACTATTTGATTTGCCAGCCTGGTTTTCATTTTTGAATGTTCTCGCAAGTTAATATCCATTGACTTTCGAAATATAATTAAGCAAATGGTTACGGATCATGCGGATGATTTTACGATTCGGCACCCTTATTCACCCGCTCTGCAGATTTAATTTTTTTCCATTATACAATAGGATTTAATTTGATGAAAAACTAATGTCAAACCAAAGTATAATAAATTTATAACCAAAACCATAAGAGAGCTTGAACTTAAGAAAATTCAATAAATAACTTCTAAATTTGCATACATGAAAGCACCCGGATTTTATGAAATTATGGATCAGCGAAAAGCTGCTTCACACCTGGTAATTGTCCTGTTCTCCCTTATTGTAACACTGTCCCTGGCATTTTCAGGTAAATATGGACGTGAACCAATAGATGTGATGTGCTTATTTATCATCCTGCTTCTGCAAATTGAAGTATTTATCTATTTCGGCAGCCTACTGTTTTCAAAAGTGAATTTTGACAGAAGTCCGGGTGTTGTGACCCGTGTTGTATTTTTAAGGTTCATAGGTTTCCTGGTAATCTGCCTTTTTGTTTCAATGACTTTTTATATAATGATGGACTATGCCGTATCACTGATTGAAAACCGGCCCCTTGCAACTGTGATCCCTGATTTTATTCATGAAAAATTTGAAAGCTGGTTTAAGTCAACTGTTTCAGGGCTATCAATGGGAGCAGTGATCTTTATTTTTATACTCTGGCAGACATCATTAAGGAGGGAGCACAAACTAAGAGAGGAAAACCTTATCTTTTTAAACGAGACATTAAAAAGACAGGTCAATCCACATTTTTTATTTAACAGTCTTAATACTCTGTCATCACTTATAGCAACAAAACCCGATTTGGCCGAACAGTTTATTAACAAACTTTCGTCAATATACAGGTATATTCTGGAGAATAGCAGGAAAGACAGAATCCCACTTGCAGATGAACTGGCATTTATTTCTAATTATTTTGAGCTTCACATGATAAGAGATGAGGGCAAAATGATTCTTAACATTGACACTCGCGGAGTTGATAGTTTTGAAATTATACCAGTATCACTTCAGATCTTAATTGAAAATGCGACAAAACATAATATGGCTACCAGGGAGAACCCTCTGAAAATATGTATCAGTATTGATAAGGATTATGTTGTTGTGGAAAACAATTTGCAAAGGATGTCGACACAACTTAAGTCAACACAGATAGGGCTTAAAAACCTTTCCGAGCGGATCAGGCTTACAACTGGCAAGGAGGTTATTATCGAAGAAACTAATGATTGTTTTACAGTTAAAGTCCCATTAATGTCATGAATATACTAATTGTAGAAAATGAAGTACCGGCAGCTGACAGACTGGTAATGATGCTGGCAAAGATCGATAAATCAATTAATGTTCTTGGTGTAATCGAAACAGTGGAAGAGGCTATTAACAGGCTCCAGGAGAGACCCCTGCCTGATCTGATATTAATGGACATCCAACTCGATGATGGACTTTGTTTTGAGATTTTTGATACAGTCAAAGTGGATATCCCTGTTATATTCACTACTGCATATGATGCATATACACTTAAAGCATTTAAGGTTAACAGTGTCGATTACCTCCTGAAACCTGTTGATGCGGATCTTCTGGAAGCAGCAATTGCTAAATTCAGGAAACTATACGCCGATAATGATCCTTTTAGAAGAGATTTTAAGATGCTCATGCAGGAATTCAGGAATCAATATAAATCACGATTTCTTATTAAGATCGGGGAAAGGTATAAATCTGTACCTATAGTTGAAATCAGCCATTTTCATATTAATGAAAGAAATGTATTTCTTACTGATTACCAGGGAAAGGATTATGGGATTGATTACTCTCTGGAACAGCTTCAGAGCATGCTTGATACCCGTAAATTTTACAGGATTAACCGTGAATGCATAGTAAATATAGACGCCATTTTATTGATGCACAGCTATTCTTCAAGCCGCTTACAGCTTATGATAAAAGGACAGGATAAAAGCGATCTGTTTGTTGTCAGTCGCGACAAAGTAAGTGAATTTAAAAAGTGGGTCGACAGGTAAATATTAAAAGCAAAGCCCGCACGGCTGAAATGCCATAATGGAATTGTTTATACTGGATACCAGTCGGACGGGGTATGCAAAGGCAATATTTATATATTCAGCACTTTGTGATCTTCGCGTAAATCCTTAGCGAACTCAGTGCTTATTGGATTGCATCTTTTTTTACAGCCTCTTTATTTTGTACCTATTTATTCTTTTGACGGAACAAGATCATAAACTGGACTGAATCCGACACCTCCTCCATATACGGCTGCCTTTGTACCATCATGATTAAATAATACTTCTAAAAGTGCTATTTCATCCGGCACAACTCCTGTGTGTGGATTGGGAATAAAATTCTTTGTCTTAACCTGAAGTGCAACCCCTACACCATCACCCTGGAAAGGGATACTCCATTCCGGACCGTTACTGGCACCCCAGGTATTTAAAGGATCAACATTCTGCAAATACTCCTGTTGAAGTATTGTATAAGCACCCAGAATTGCCCATCCTTATCAAACATGATTATACGGTCTTTACTATAATTAAGACAGGCTCCGACCCCGGGATTTGCACGAGCTCCTTCCCTGAAAGGACAGGTATTGTCGATACCCCAGTATTTCAGGTCTATAATTCCACTCCAGGTTCCTTCTTGTGATAAAGCTTCATAATGCAAACCACTCATATCAAAGAAATATAACGCACCATTCGGAAAAACCACAGCAGAACCAATCGAATCAATCGGACCTCCGGACAAAGGACCCGCAGAGCCCTGTACATCAAAAATACCGTTAATCTCGCCATTTATACTTACGGCATATTTGGTACCGTCTTTACTGAATAAATAGGCATTGTTCTGGTCGGGACTAATGGCACAGGCTGCTCCAATTCCTACACTGTCAAATAGATTGTACCATCCTTTCATAAACTCAGGCGGAGCTACGTTATACATCGGTGTACATTGCTGTATTGTGAAAGTAGAATATACACCAATGCTCACCTGCTTTTGCGGTGGGGCCAGACTCGTCAGCACGTAGGATAATGGTGCAGCTTTTAAATAATCGCCGCCATCCTGCAGATATGACTCTAGTGTGGTCAGGTCCCCATTGAATGCACCCAATGCGGAATTTGCATCACCACCCATGGCAAATATCTTGATATTCAGCTCACTAAGATCGGATACATATTTAACCCCTGCAGAAACGGACCCACCACTGACAGCCGCATCATAACTTGCCTTAATGGACGCTCTCATTTGTTCCACGGATGAAGTGGATTCAAGCAATAAATAATACCTGCGGCCATACGTTACAGAAGAGATGTAAACAGGAGGATTATTCTCGTTCATGTAAGGCATCAGGTCCTCAGGTGTAACAGAGGAGGCAAATACCTGGTCATAACTGGTAGGCTTTTCATAGATCATGGTATAATAGATCTGGGTAAAATCCACCAGGAATCTGTTATAACTTTTATCACTTGAAAAAGATAATTTAGTCTTAACATCTGTTGTAAGTGTATGTAAATTTACACCCATTGCCAGTGCCAGTTGCTCCTGCGACTCAACTTCCTGCATCACATAGGAAAAATTAGCCGGAATTGCCCCTGAATTGCCTGCAATAATCGTATTAAGTGCCGAAACTACATTTGATTGATTAATCTTATCCACAGATGCTTGTGTTGTTGATGAATTAGAACCGTTAATCAAATTTATGGTGAATGTTCCACCTGCTCTTTCAACAACAATCGGATCGGGAGTTGCTTTGGTGATGGAATTCCCTTGTATGAGGTTTCCAGGCCAGATCACCTCGGAGTTCGGATCAAAAGTACGGTAATCACCTCTTGCCTCTGTAGCATTGACATCAATTGTCTTACATAGCCAGTTACCGGCAAAATCATAGTCAGTATTCAGCACTGTAGAATCATCTTCATTCTGCACAGCCTGAGGAATACCGGCTGTAAGGATAACATCCTCAATTGTCTTAGGGACCTCAGTTGTATTCATGACATCTTTTTTGCACGAAGTAAAAAGCGACATCATAAGACTTGTACCAAGAACCAGAACCAGTCTGAAATGTTTTTGAGTCATAATATTTTTTGTTTTGGTTATTTGACACAAAAGTCTGGTAATATTAAAAATCCTGCAAATTTCAGGGGGGGACAAAAGGTGGACAATTTAGAATTAATCTAAATAAGGCAGATATTTGACAAATCAATCTGCTAACATGCAATTTTCTTAATGAACTCTCCGATATTGGCTTCTTCGCTAAGATTCATCTTTCGGCGCAAACGGTATCTTGATTTTTTGACACTTTCAGGAGTTATATTTAAAAGTAATGCAATCTCCTTGGAAGAAAGATTCATTTTTATTAGTGCGAGTAAACGCAGGTCATTGTTGGAGAGATTTGGGAATTTTGCCTTCAGGTCAGCAAAAAAACTCGGATGAACTTCTTCAAAGTGCCACTTGAAAACTTCCCAGTCTTTATCAATCTGTATCCTGAAATTCATTTTGTTTTTTATTTCAATGTAACAACGTTCATCAGAAACTTTAGATCTCAGATTATCTATATCCTTTTGCAGATCTTCTAAAAGTTGGTTCTTCTGCGCCAGATGAAGCGCATAGGATGTCAGTTCCCGCCTTTTAAATTCCAGTTCAATTTGCTGTTGTTTTACCTTTAGAAGATTCTCAGTTTTTGATTTTATAAACCTGTTCCTGACTATGAACAAAACAAAGGAAGCTACAAGCAAGGTAAAAAGAATAACACCTAAAAGTATACCTTTTTGCTGACGCTGGATCTGGTTGTTTTTTTTAAGGAGAAGGATGTTCGCTTGTTGTTGTTTAATAAGCTGTCTTTCCTGCTCTATATCATGAAGAATCTCAAATTCAGCCAGTTGCATGGACTTTTGTTTATTATAAATTGAATCCTTCAGATCAGAGTAATGAATAAATTCATTTAAAGCCGGTGCTAATGCATTCTGACGTTGATAAAAGCGAAAAAGATCATAGTGGATTTTTTTAAGTGCATTAATTGAATTCATTTTACGGGCAAGAATAAGTGCAGAATCCAGGTATGATTTAGCTTTCATGTAGTCATCCGTTCTGAGATAAACCTCAGCCATATTTATCTGTATGGAGGATAGTGTCTGATTCGTCTCCGATAGTAATAGCATGTTTCAAAGCGGAACTAAACAGTTTCAGTGATTCAGGATATCTGCCCTGCTGTTTAGCCAGGTATCCCAGTGATTCTTCACCATTGGCCACTTCTGAACTAAAACCAGTTGTCTCCAGCAGTTTAATACCATTATTCAAATAATACCTGGCAGAATCAAATTTTCCTGTTTCTGTATATGTGTCACCAATATTAAGGTAAACTTCCCCAAGAAAACGTTGATCATGTGCCCCTTTATAGATAGCTGCACATTTATAATAAGCATCAAGCGCTTTCGCATCTTCTCCAAGATTGCTAAATATATTACCCAGATCTCTTTCGGTATCGGCCGTCCTGAGATCATCACCTACAGAAGCGAAATATTCCCTGGCTTTTGATTTATATTCGGCAGCAAGCGTATAATATCCCTGGAAAAGATAAACACTACCTGTCGTATTATCCGCAAAAGCATTTATCACACCATAGTCCCTGTTTTTTAGAAAATTCCTGACTGAATCCATGCCGGCCAGCGACTTAACATAACTTCCCTGATCATAGTAACTGGATGCAATATTTGCCATAACAGCAGCAATCTGGTTTGTATCACCGGTTGACGTAAATACTTTTTTTGCAAGAGTATAATAATTCCGGCAGCTGTCAAATAAGCCTTTATATTGATATAAAGCCCCCAGGTCCTTAAGTGCAACACCCTCCCCATGCTTATATCCGATCCGGTGCGCAATATCCAGAGCCTCAAAACAATACTTCGTTGCAAGTTCTTCATCGGAATTGACTGTCTGTTCAAATGACTGAAGAAGATTATACACTTTCAGCGTATCCCGGGAATAATTTTCCATCTTTTCTTTCTTTCCATCCCTGCTGGAAGAAAGTGCATGACAATTAACAGAAGACAGGAAAAAAATTAGTGTAATCCAGATGCAACCCTTCATATTTGTCATATGCTTGTATTGATTTATAACCTTATAACAGAAATATTGTTCATATTAGTGCACGACGGAACGGTGAATTATTTCTGATTTTCAGTATTTCAATTTTCCGGAATGATTACATCTGTCTAGTTTTGGTATAGCTTGTCACTAAGGCTCTCAGTCCCAAAAGCAAGGGTGTTACCCTTTACTGGCACAATATTTGTATCACAAAGAAGGAAGAATTATAGACAATCCTACACCAAGATTAAAATCGCTGACTTAATGATATTTATAGATAGAAAGATAGAACTACATATGACTAAGTGCTTTCTAAATATATTCTTTATTCTTATCTTATTTTTTTCTTCCACCATTTTGTCAGGACAGAAATCTGTTCCGTTAATTCGACCCTTAAAGACTGACTCTGCCAGAAATAGTCTCAGTGCATCTGCAATGCACCCTGTTATGGGATCTATTGAAGAATACATAGAGTTACAGAATGAACTCCCCTCTGAAAAAATATTTCTTCATCTCGACCGTTTCAATTATTCCCAGGGTGACACAATATGGTTTAAAGCATATTCGTGGTATGGATACGACCAGATTCCAGATACTATTAGTGGGATTCTATATGTCGATTTAATAAATGCTGAGGGGAGAGTTGCCTTAAGAAGGAAACTTCTTATTCAAAACGGTAATTCACATGGAGATTTCAGCCTTGATTCAGCTATTACTCCTGGCTTGTATTCTCTTCGTGCTTACACCAGGTTGATGCTGGATATTAAAACTGTGCCTTTTTATCAGACCATAAATATTAGTCCGGTAAAAGAGAAATTTTATTTTGAGTGCACTCCAGTTATATTAAAACAGAAACTAAATGATTCTTTGAAAATAGGATTCAGGTTTTTTGAACCTGACGCCGCAGGTATTTTTAATAATAGTCTCAAGCACAAAATAAGTTACTCCTTTAAAATCGGAAACCTTCTGGTTCAAAAGGATAGTATCCTGGCGGAAAACACAAAAGAGCAGGTACTCAAATATAGCCTTAACTCAAAAAGCAAACATGATTCTGTGGCCGTAATTAGTTTTTATATCATGGATGATCAGCTATCTATTGAAAAGCAATTCACGATTCCCCTTGAGGAAAATATTGACCTTCAGTTTTTCCCCGAAGGAGGGAACCTGGTTGCCGGGCTGGAAAGCAAAGTAGCATTTAAAGCAATCGGGATTGATGGTTTAAGCAGAAAAGTATCAGGAGAAATTTTGGTTGATGACGATAAGATTGTCACTGGCTTTAAAAGCATGCAAAAAGGGATGGGATACTTCATGTTAAAACCACAATCAAAGAAACAATACTCAGCCAGTTTCTGGTACAACAACCAAAAATATATTGTTCCACTACCCCAGGTATTTGAAAAAGGTACAGTGATGTCTTTAAACTTAAGAGGGGACAACAAAGAACCAATACTTTCGATAAAACAAACACAATCTGAGTCGATCATAAATAAATATGTCATAGGAAGTGCCTATGGAAAGGTCTGGTTCTCAGCACTGATGAAAGCATTTAAAGACTCTTGCGAATTGAAAATCCCGTTGGGACTTCTTCCTGAAGGAGTTTGCCGGTTAACCCTTCTGAATGAAAATTTTGAACCTGAATGTGAAAGGCTCATTTATGTAGATAAAAATCGAAGATTTAAAATCGAAGTTATTTCGGACTCATCATCATATAAAACACGATCCAGGGTAACCCTTTTCATAAAGACTACAAATTTCATTGGAGCACCTGTCCAAACCGATTTATCACTTGCAGTAATAGATAAGGAACAAAAAATAAAAGATCAAAATATTCATGGAATAAGTGCTTATAAATTGATTGGATCTGAACTTCATGGCTACGTAGAAGATGCAGACTCCTATTTCAAAAATGATAGTTGCATCGATAAAGACGATTTAGATTTATTACTTCTGACACAGGGATACCGGAGATTCTTATTAAAAACCAGCAACACCGAAGAACAAAAATTCAAACCGGAAAAGAGCCTTGCCATCTCCGGATATATTAAATTAAACAGCAATAAATCACGATATAAAAACTTTGATTACCGGGATATTGATTTAGTATTGTTGGGTGGTTCTAAAAACTCATACCTAGGATTATCCAAACCTGATAGTATTGGAAATTTCAAATTTCAAGTACCTCTATTGTTTGGGAAATCACATTCGATGTTGCAAGCAACAACTAACAGAAAGAAGCCGTTTGATGGAAATATATTTCTTTATGATCAAAGCAACAGACCTCAGTTTACAACGATGCCACAATTGAGCAACAATTTAGTATCTCCCTCTGTGGAATATCTTAGCCAAATACAGACAGTTAGCAAAACTGAAAGATCGAAAATTAACTTACCTGGCACTATGTCCAAAACCCTGGGGGAAGTTGTTATCTCGGCGAAAGTAAAACCAAAAAATTGGTGGCGAAATTATGACAAGGATGCCCTTAAGATTGCAAACCTAGATACAATAGACCCTAATGGCAACAGATATAGAAGTTTAAATGATCTTTTGGTAGAGGAATTTGGTGCCCAACGATATAGTAAAGGCGATTTTCAAAGTATACTTTTGCCTTGTGTAAGAACTGCTAGCCACGGCGGGAGCTATTGGTTCCCGATTTATGTAATCGATGGGAAAAAATACTGGAATGGTGAGAATTTTGATTTTACACCTCTTAATACATTATCTTCTTTTCATGTAGATGCAATAAAAAGGATACTTGTAGTGCCACCTGGGAAAAGTATCGGAATGTATTATGCATATGGACCAATTATTGGGTTCCCCCATTTTATATTGCAATCAGTGGTAATAATTGAAACATATTCAAATAATACTTATAGAGGCGATCCTCCGGGTATTAAAACATTTATTCTTGATGGGTTGGATGCCCCAAGTGTATTTTACTCTCCTCGTTATGAAGGCTTTTTAAAAAATAGCCCGGTTTATGATGGCAGAGCTACAATCTTTTGGGCACCTTCAATTTTGACTGATGAAAATGGAAAGGCTAAAGTAGAGTTTTTCACAAGTGACCGTCAGACAACATTACAAGTCATAGCTAATGGGATAGAAGTTGAAAATGGTAACCCAGGAGAGGTAAATAAACAGATAAGCGTGAACTTAAAAAAACAGAACCATTGATCACGCCACGTCACTATATTATTCAATTTTTGTTACAGACTGACTGGAATTTATGAAACCTGCTTTTTGATATTGGATACTTTACAAATCATTATTTGTGTATTCAAATAATAAAGGCAGCTACAATATAATTATATAACTGCCTTATTTTTAGAGTGGAGATTAGGGGAATCGAATGCTGACGCTTGCGGTCAGCATCCTGACTTCCGCATTGCGGAACGTCAGGACCCCTATTGTATAATTTTGCTGTCCAAGCATTTTCTTGTGGAGATTACCGGAATCGAACCGGTGACCTTGTGACTGCCAGTCACACGCTCTAGCCAACTGAGCTAAACCCCCTGATCAAGTTGCCAAATGTAAGAAAAAATTGAAAATAATAAAACAAAGCTAAATCGGTATGTTTATTGTTTTGGCTTAAATGCACTATTTTGTAATTTTGCACGTCATTATTGAAAGCAGCTCTCTCATTTCAGCAATAAGATATTGAAAAGTGTGATGTTCTTTTAATGACAGTATGAGGATAGTCAGGGCAGCTTGTTCATTTAATTCATTTTGCCCTGGGGGTATTAAGCAGGTATAATTTAGCGGGAGGATGTTCGATAATTTAAGGCACGTTCTGGATTTTGATGATCTGCTTTTTGAAAGGCGGAACAAGGACTATGGTGCCTACAAGCTTCGTAAGAAATATAATGCCGTAGTTTTTGGCTCAGTCATCATGGCATCAGTCATAGTAAGTGCCCTTGTGATCATTCCTTTTATTATTACCAATAAATCTGAGAAGATCCTCTCAGGTGGTTCACGATATGTATCTGTACAAATGGAAACGTATAAACCACCTGAAGACCAGATAATTGTGCCTCCGGCACCACCGCCCCAGGAAGCAAGGCCAGCCCAGGAGATTGTAAAGTATATACCGCCTGAGGTTGTGGACAGTATTACTCCTCTTGAAAAAATATTGCCCACAACAGATGAAGTTCTTAAACAGGCAAATATCGATAATCTTGATATAAAGGGCAAAGGCTTTGGAGATGAAATAATACCGGGTGAGGGAGGAGAATCATCTGATCAGCCTTTTTTTATGGTGGAGGTTATGCCAACTTTCAAAGGTGGTGATATAAATAAATTCAGGCAATGGGTTCAGCTAAGAACAAATTATCCCGAAGCAGCAGTCCAGAAGAAGATAAAGGGTAGAGTATACCTTACTTTTGTTGTGGAAAAGGATGGGTCTGTTTCCAATGTAACGGTAGTTAAAGGAGTCGATCCCCTTATCGATAATGAAGCCATTAAAACTATTGAATCATCTCCCAAATGGAGTCCCGGTCTCCAAAGGGGATCCCCGGTAAGAGTAAGATATTCAATATCTTTATTGTTTGCATTCTAGTCCTTAACAGTTGGAAGAGCAAAAGTGATAGGTATTTGTTTTTTACAGGTTTTTATTACCTTTATGTGCATATAACCAATCTAAGTACTATGAAAAGATTTTTGCCCCTGTTTATTCTTGTAACCTTGCTTATTGGCGGTTGTGGATCTTCAAAAAAGCAATTGCAAAAAGGGAATTATGACGCTGCTCTCTCAAAGGCTGTTAAACAACTCCGAAAAGATCCGGGTGATACTAAACAGATAGATATCCTGACGCAATCCTATAAAGTGGCTAATGACCAGGATAAGGAAAGAGTCAGGTTCCTGGAGATGGAAGGCAAACCTTCTAACTGGGATGAAATTTACCTGGTTTATAAAAGGCTGAGCGACAGGCAATCACTGGTAAAAACGGTTACCCCTCTTAATAATAATGGCAGATCCGTTGATTTCCCTTATGTGGATTATATGCCTGAAATGGTCAACGCCAAACAGAAAGCAGCAGATTTTTATTATGCACACGGGACTGAATTAATGAAAAACGGATTAAAGGAATCCTATAGGCAGGCTTATGCTGAATTTTTAAGAGCCAAAGAGTATGTTGGTGATTACGAGGGAATAGACAATATGATACAGGAGGCAAAATATAATGGGATGAGCAGAGTCTATATATCTATTGTAAATAGCTCAATCCTGAAATTTCCACCGGAATTTGAACAGGATCTGCTGGCTCTCGATCTTCCGCGGCTTAACTCCGACTGGGTTGAGTATCATACCCAGAACCTGGATGATAAAAATGTGTTTGACTATTATATTAATGTCAATATAAAGAATATTGCAGTCAGCCCTGATAATACGGTAGAGAGGGATTCAGTAATCAAAAGAGATGTGGAAGACGGTTTTACATACGTTCTTGATAAGAAAGGGAATGTGATGAAGGACTCCCTTGGCAATGATATCAAACAGAAGAAATACAAAACTCTTCAATGTGCACTTGTTGAGACAATCCAATCGAAAGTCTGTCACATAGACGGTGATATTGAAGTAATACAGATGAATCCTAACAAACTTCTCAAGAAAGATCCGATAGGAGCCCAATCAAATTTTGAGAACATATCATCACGGGCCCTGGGCGATATAGGTGCTCTCAATGCTCAACAACTGGAAAGAACCAAGACCTCAGTTGTGCCTTTCCCTGATGATATTGATATGGTAATCAGGTGCAGTGAATCACTTAAGTTGGCAATAAGAGGAGCAATTAATAACGACAGGACGATACATTTATTAGTAATTCAAGGAACATAAATTACTTTATAATTTTTAACTGCGAAACCAGCCCGGCTGACATGACCTTAATGGAATTGTTTCTATCGGATACAGTCGGACGGACACGCTAAGCAGGTTCAAAATGATACTTTTCTAAAGATTTGATGATTGAAACCAAAAAACCCCTCGAGAGGGCAGTCCTGATTGGTATTTTATATCCTGGTCAGGATGAGGTGAAGTTGATGATTTTTTAGGGTGAACTGTCCTTTCTTAACAGAGACAGCCGGCGCTGAACCTGTTAAGAGATTTATCCAGAAATTGGAGTTTCCAAACCCAGAACATTTGTGGGTTCAGGTAAGATAGATGAGATAGGAAAGTTCATAAGGGAAAATGAGGTAGATATTGCCATATTTGATGATGAGCTTCGCCTGCCCAGATCAGGAATATTGAACAGATACTTGGACTGCAGGATCCTCGACAGGACAAACCTGATACTGGATATTTTTGCCCGGAGGGCAAGAACATTCCCATGCCAGGACACAGGTGGAACTGGCACAGTATCAGTATCTCCTGCCACGTCTTACCGGTATGTGGACCCACCTTGAAAGACAAAGGGGTGGTATTGGACTGAGAGGTCCGGGTGAAACCGAGATAGAGACTGACCGTCGTATAATCCGTGACAGGATAGCGCTGCTAAAAACCCAGCTTAAGAAGATTGATACCCAGATGGCTACACAGAGAAAAAGCCGGGGTAAAATGACAAGAGTTGCTCTTGTGGGATATACAAATGTGGGTAAGTCAACAATCATGAATATGATAAGCAAGTCAGAAGTCTTTGCCGAAAATAAACTATTTGCCACACTGGATACAACAGTGCGGAAAGTGGTAATCGGTAACCTGCCTTTCCTATTGTCCGATACTGTCGGATTCATCGGAAATTCCTCACGATCTTGTAGAATCATTTAAATCAACTCTTGATGAGGTAAGAGAATCGGATCTTCTTATCCATGTTGTGGATGTATCGCATGCCAATTTTGAAGAACAGATAAAAGTTGTTAATGATACTCTCAGGGAGCTTGGTTCAGATGATAAACCGACTCTGCTAGTTATTCAATAAGATAGATATATTTTCATACCAGACCAGGGATGAAGATGATCTTACTCCGATTCAAAGAGAAAATTATTCTCTCGGGGACCTGAAAAAGACATGGATGGCCATCTGATAAACATCACACTACTGTTTTTATCTCTGCAAAATCAAGAGAGAATATTGAAGAGTTCCGGAAGATGCTTCTATGCAAGAAGTAAAAAGATACATATTAAAAGATATCCCTATAATGAATTCCTCTATGAGTCAGAAGGGCTCGTTGACTGATTATGAACTATTAAATAGGTTCCTTCATCATTGCGCTAATATAATCCATTGGCTGCCATATATTCGGCAATCTGAATTGCGTTGGTAGCTGCTCCCTTTCTTATATTATCCGAAACTATCCACATGTTAAGGCATTTTTCCCTCGAGAAGTCACGCCTTATTCTGCCAACAAAAACCTCATCACTGTTATGGGCAAGAATGGGCATGGGATATTATTCTCTTCAGGCTTATCATAAACAAGAAACCCCGGGAAATTGATTAAGAGCCGGTTAACATCATCCAGCTCAAATTCATTTTCAAACTCTATATTTACAGCTTCTGAATGTCCACCGACAACAGGAATTCTGACCACAGTGGCAGTGATCTGGATTGAAGGATCTTCAATGATCTTTCTTGTTTCATCAACGAGCTTCTGCTCTTCCGTGGTATATCCGTCAGGTTGAAATGATCCACCGTGAGGGAAGCAGTTTTTGTCAATGTGGTGTGGATATACCATATCCCCTTCAACTCCCCTTCGCTCATTCTTCCATCTGGGCCACAGCCTTTACTCCTGTACCTGTAACTGATTGGTACGTGGCAATAACCAGTCGTTTTATCTTATATTTCCTATGCAGAGGAGCCAGTGCCATTACCATCTGTATCGTTGAACAGTTAGGATTTGCAATTATCCTGTTCCTTTTTTTATTACATGACTGTTGATTTCCGGAACAATAAGAGGAATATCCTTATTCCATCCTCCAGTATGAAGAATTGTCAATAACAACAGTTCCATTCTTCGCAAAGACGGAGCCCACTCACTTGATGTGGATGCACCTGCCGAGAATATTGCAAAATCAGGTATAGCTTCAACAGCCTCCTATACACTGACTACCTTCACAGCTTTACCCTTGAACAGGATCTCTTTACCGACCGACTTCTCAGATGCGGCCGGTATTAAAGTTGTAACAGGAAAGTTTCTTTCCTCCAGAACCCTGATCATTGTCTGGCCAACCATGCCGGTGGCACCCACAACAGCTATTTTCATTTTTTTTGTATTAATTCCTTCATAAATTAGTCTCTGTATTCGCTGATCAATCTCCCTTAGTAAGCTCACTAAGAAGATGGGTTTAAGTAACTTATTTATTTGGAATAATGCTGGTTATTCAATAAATTTAACCTGACTTTAAAAGCGTCAAAATTAACTTTTTTTTCAATCCGTCCCGCTGCATGAAAAAAGTTATTTTGTTTGCTATTGCTGGTGCCATTTACGGCATTTGGCCAGATTGTGGATAATTTCGAAGAAGGAAATTTAAACAACTGGGTACAGTATCCCTCTGGTCATTGGGATACTGATTCTGATTTGCCTGTATCTGGATTATTCTCATTGCACCATTCCTTTGATAATACGGAAGCCGGGGCAGACATGATTGGCTTAAAGATAAAAAATCTCTTCATGTCCGAAGGACTAACCAGATGGTCTTTCCTGGTCAGATATGAATATGACCCTTCAGCATCAAATAACTGGAGTGTTTTCCTGGTATCCGAAACCGAGCCCTCTGCCATGTCTGCTGAGGAGACAACAGGCGGGTTTGCTGTGGGGGTCAACCTGGCAGGAAATGATGATACCCTCCGGCTCTGGAAGGTCAGGTCAGGTTCTCTGATTCCTGTAGTTAAAAGTCATATTAACTGGCAAAACGATATTGGCAGGGAAATGTCAGTCAGGATTTCCGTGGAGAGATCAGCAGTAGGATTGTGGACGATGAACCTGTCTGACGAGAATGATGTTGTTCTTGACTCGTCTTCCGGATCTGATCCGGAATTATTCAGTGCAGAATGGTTTGGGGTCCTTTACAGGTATACCTCAACCTGCGACAGGCTTTTATGGATTGATGACATCAATATTGAGGGAGTTTTCCATGAGGATCATGAAGCTCCGATAATATCGCTTTGTGAAGCATCAGGACAAAAGAGCATTAAAATAATTATCAATGAAGAACCTACAACTGATTTTCTCACAACAGCCAATTTTTCACTCAACCGGGAATCAATACAACCGGTCTCTGTTACCAGGGTGGCCCCTTTGATATATTCTTTATTGTTCGATGACAGACTGGTTAATAAAACAACGAATATCCTGGAGATAAATAACTTGTGCGATGATGAAGGTAACTGCATAACGAATGTCAGCCTCCCGATTAATGTAGCCTGGGTCGAGCCTGGTGATGTTATCATAGATGAAATTATGGCAGATCCTTTACCATCAGTCGGACTCCCGGGGAAAGAATATATTGAACTTACAAACAGAACATTGTTCTCTTTTAATTCTAAGGACTGGCGACTAATCTCCGGTGACCAGGTATTCAATATTCCTGAATATTCAATTAAACCCTCGGAGTCGCTGATTCTGTGTAACATACAGGATACATCATTGTTTCGTAATTATGGGGATGTTCTGGGTATTAAGCAGTTTCCATCATTAACCGATGCGGGCAAAGTGATTTGCATTGCCGACAGCAACGGTAATATCATCCACGGTGTGGAATACTCTGATTCATGGTACGGTGATGAGCTTAAATCCGGAGGCGGCTGGTCGCTGGAGATGATCGACACTGACTATCCCTTCTTCCCTGATGGAAACTGGAAAGCATCATTATCCAGACTGGGAGGGACCCCCGGGGTTGCAAATTCCGTGTCAGATGAGAATCCCGATCTGTTTTTTTATGGCCTGGTGAATGTCTTTCCCGATGATCCATATAATATAAGGATCAGGTTTTCAGAACCAATGGTATACTTTGCCGGTCAATCAGGTGATATCAGAATTGACGGGACAGAGGTAATCGCTATTGATATGGCAGAACCTCTCTGCCGGGAATTTCTGCTGAGAATTCGGGATTCCCTGGTTTTAGGAGAGATTTATAATATTGATATTGAAGAATCTATTTCCGATTTCTCAGGGAACCGAATAAGCCGACCAGTATATTCCTTTGGATTGCCTGAACAATCACAGCAACATGATATGTTATTTAATGAGCTTCTCTTTAATCCATTGCCGGGAGATCCCGATTTCATTGAATTGTATAATGCCTCCAGCCGCATCATTGATGCTTTCAGGCTAATGCTGGTATCTGTGAATGACGATACCGGCGATACTTCACAGGTATGCCTGGTTTCCGGGGAGAACAGGTGCATCCTGCCAGGGAATTTGTATGTGGTTACAACTGACAGGGAGAGTATTATCAACAGGTTTCCACTGGCTGACCCCGACCATATCTTTGAAATTAAATCCATTCCTTCCATGCCGGATGATAATGGACATTTACTTCTTTTAAACAGGGAACTGGACAAGATAGATGAAGTCGTATATAATGAAAAGATGCACAACTCCTTACTTGCAGGCAATGAAGGAATATCTCTTGAAAAAATTGATCCTGAAGCCTCATCCGGGGAACCTCTGAACTGGCATTCAGCAACTGAGTCTGCAGGATGGGCAACTCCCGGCCGGTCAAACTCTTTGTATAATGAGATACCGGTAACAGGTGAAGCAGTAGGTTTATCTTCAACAAGAATATCACCCGATGGAGACGGGAATGATGATTTTCTTGAGATAAAATTCAACCTTACTGGAGTTTCAAACGTGGTTTCAGTTGTTGTTTTTGATGAAACAGGAACTTATTTGAAACGGGTTGCAGAAAATATGCTGGCGGGTCCGGAGGCAACACTGATTTGGGATGGCACTTCAAATGACGGGTCATATGTCAGAAGCGGGATCTATATTCTGCTGGTAAACATCTTCGATGAATCCGGGAAAACAAGAACATGGAAAAAGGTCTGTACTGTAATCAGGAATTAAGGTTAAGGTTAAGTAAAGGTAAAGGTTAAGGTTAAGAAAGAACTAAACCTCAACCTTAACCCTAACCTCAGCCTCAACCTCAACCTCAACCCCTTTGTGGTTAAACAGCTATAAGGATTTTATCAAATCCTCCATCAGTATTGTCATCCGGGATTCAGTTTTTGCCGCTTCTTCCTGGACGGACTGGTGAGTTGTATATTCTATTTTACCCTCTACACCAAGATCCGTAATAACACTTACAGCAAAACAGGGCAGCTGCATATGCCGTGCTATGATTACTTCAGGAGTAGTAGACATACCTACAGCATCAGCACCAATTGTTCTGAAGTATTTGTATTCAGCCGGTGTCTCGAAAGTTGGCCCTGAAGTTGCCAGGTAGACACCCTTATGTATCTTCATATTTTTTCTCCTGGCAATAGAAATGGCTTTTTCAATCAGGGTACTGTCATATGCCTCACTCATATCGGGGAACCGCCGTCCGATGCGATTATCATTAGGTCCTATCAGTGGATTAGGAAGAAGGTTGATATGATCACTTATAATCATGATATCACCGATTTGAAATTCAGGATTTACTCCTCCCGCTGCATTTGAGAGGAACAGGCACTTAATTCCGAGAAATTTCATTACTCTGACAGGCAGGGCGACCTGCTCTGCATCATAACCTTCATAATAATGAAACCTCCCTTTCATGGCTACAATCTTCCTGTTTCCAAACTCCCCGTAAATGAGTTTACCTGCATGTCCTTCAACAGTGGAGACCGGAAAGTGAGGAATGTCCTTATAATCTATCTCTATCCGGTTTTCAATTTTGAATGTAAGCTCACCCAGCCCGGTTCCAAGAATAATTCCGGCGTCAGGATTGATCATCCCTTTAGATTTCAGAAATTCTGTTATTTCGTTTATTTTTTCTAACATAATCAACTATCAGGTTATCAAATTCTTCCTTGTCGTTATTCAGGAAATCTATGCCAACAGGGATATAATAAAATGCCGATTTTATTGGTTCTGCAATATTAGTAAATTCCCTCAACCTGACAGCATCTTTTTCTGTAGTATAGAGGTATTTAACGGATGACTTAAGTTCAGAGAATGCAGATATTGCTGATAAGATATTATCCTCATTGTAATTGTGATGATCCGGAAAAGAAAGATGGATGATCTCATGAAACTTCACTTGCAGGTAATCTTTCAAAGGCTTGGGATTTGCTATGCCTGTGACAAGCACAATTCCACAATTCTCAGGTTCAGAATAATACTTATCGGATATAGTCTCTGTTTGTTCAAATACCGGGATCGGATCATTATATACAACTGTCGTGAAATACAGGTTCTGATAAGGTGCTTTGTCCACTTCTTTCACTACCAGTCTTCTCTGGATTGGTGATATTTCCCTGGGAGACTTGGTAATAAGAATTATATCAGCCCTGTTCATGTTTATACTACGCTCTCTTAAATTGCCATAGGGAAGCATATGATCTCTGATTATAAGACGGTCGAAGTCGGTAAGAAGGATTGAAAAACCGGGAGTTATTCGCCTGTGCTGATAACCGTCATCCAGTATAATAACGTCAGTTTCAGGTTTCTGCTCCAGGATCATTCTGACACCATTTACCCTGTCCCTGTCAACAGTAACTAAAACATCAGGAAATTTTCTGAATATCTGCATCGGTTCGTCCCCGATTTCACTGACAAGAGATGATTCATTCGCTATCCTGAAATCCCTGGTTATTCGTTTATATCCCCTGCTAAGTGTTGCCACATCAAAGCCATTTTTCCTTAATAGTGCTGTCAGGTATTCTGTATGAGGAGTTTTGCCTGTCCCTCCCACAGTGATGTTCCCAACACATATTACCGGGATGTTGAATTCAACAGATGAAATAAAACCTTTGTTGAACAGAAAATTCCTGATATCTGTGATAAGGCCATAGATAAGTGAGACCGGATAAAGGAGAATATTTCGTCTGTTCCCCATTTGTTACCTTATCTCAATGAAATAGGGAAGACGTGCCTGGATCCCTGACATGTTTTTTATCTCCTCTGCCATATTGTAAAACCTGAACGATTCCCCAAGTTCTTTTTTAAGCATTTTTATCTTTACATCACCTGATAGTTGTGACAGGAGCCTTAGATAAGGGTCCTCAAGTACAGGTAATTCCCTGATTGAGTAGTCTGTAAGGTGAGCCAGATCGGCTGCTCCTTTTATTGCATCCTCGATACCGCCTATAGAATCTACCAGACCGATTGAACTGGCACGAATGCCACTCCAGACTCTTCCCTGTCCTATACTGTCTACTGAGCTGTCATTCATTTTCCTGCCCGAAGCGACTTTGCTAACGAAATCTTTGTAGGTCTGTTCAATACTTGCTTGCATAATATCTTTTTCATATGGACTCAATGGTCTGAAAACAGATGGAAAGTCAGAGTTGAGATTCGTATTAACAATGTCAGTGGTTATACCAAGCTTTTGGCCCAGAAGCTTCTGAGCGTCAGGAAGAAGTCCGAATACCCCGATTGACCCTGATATTGTTGTGGGGTCGGAATAGATTATAGTTGCAGGTGCCGAAATAAAATAACCCCCTGAAGCTGCGTAGTTCCCCATTGATACCACAACAGGTTTAACTTCTGAGGCAAGCTCAAGTTCACGCCACATGATACTGGAAGCTATGGCACTTCCTCCTGGAGAATTAACCCTGAGTACTATTGCTTTCACTGATGAATCCCTTCTCTCTTTTCGGATCACTTTAGCAAAATAATCTCCACCTATATTATTTGCATTTCCTCTTCCAGTGACTATAGTACCGGAAGCATAAATAACTGATATCCTGTTCCTGGTTGTTTTGTTCCTGTTGGGGTCCGGAACCTTTGAATACCTGGTCATGGAAACAGTGTTAAGATCATCTTCCCTGTTTATGCCAGAAAGTGCTTTGAGAGTATCTATCAACTCATCCCGGTAGATGAGCCCGTCAATAAGATCTGCCTGAAGGGCTTTGGAGGCTATATTGCCGTCAAGATTGTCTGCCAGCTTATTGAGCTGTTCAACAGGTATTCCCCGGGATTTTGAAATATTGTTAACCACGTGATCCCAAATAGAACCAACATAGTCTTTGATCTGGGCCCTGTTCTCCTTACTTAGTTTGTTAAGTATGAATGGTTCAACGGCGCCTTTATACTTACCATGTCTTATTACCTGTACCTCAATACCCAGTTTATCAAGAGCTTTCTTGTAGAACATAACCTGGCTGCTAAGTCCCTTAAACTCAACCATAGCTGAAGGATTTATGTAAATCTTGTCTGCTGCAGTTGAGAGATAATAGCATTCCTGTGTCAGAACATAATCTGAATAGGAAATAACGAACTTACCATGCGATCTGAATTTCTGCAGGGCATTTCTTATCTCTTCTGTTGTTGCCCAACCTGATGAGAGAAGTCCGTTTTCAATTAAAATACCCCTTATCTTATTGTCGGTTGTAGCTTTCTCAATGTTCTGAAGTATCTCATTTAATCCCGGAGAAGGTGTAACTGTCATATTTAATATATCCACTGCCCCGATTGGATTCTCATTGCCCCTGTCAGGTATTGTTGCTCCAGCTTTAAGTACCAGGATGGAATTATTTGTTATGGAAACCGATTTGTTCCCGGATGATACAATTGCACTCAGGCTCGATAAAAGAACAATAAAAAACAGTATGGAAACCAGTATTATTCCAACTATTGTGGCAAGGGTGTATTTCAGAAAGTCTTTCATTTTACGACTATTAAGTTAAAAGAGTTTTAAATATAGAAAAAACAGAAATATTCTGTAAAGGTATATATATCTATTTAATACTTTTGGTTTTGTGAATCATTGAATATGAATTTTGTGTTTTTAGGTATCGGATCCAACCTTGGCGAACGCGATAACAACCTCACCAGGGCGCTGGCTTCCGTTGAGAAATCAATAGGAGATATCATGCGGTCATCATCCGTTTATGAAACCGATCCATGGGGTTTTGTATCAGGTGATAAGTTCCTGAATATGGTAATTGAAGTAAAAACGAACTTAATTCCATCTAGATTGCTTGCTGCAGTTCAGCAAATTGAGGATGAAATGGGAAGAAAGCGGACTGGGACGCGTTATATCTCAAGGGTGATGGATATAGATATACTATTTTTTAACAACCTGGTTCTGAATGAGCCGGGTCTGGTAATACCCCATCCTCTCATGGCAGATAGAAAGTTCGTTCTTGTGCCTCTTTGCGAAATTGCACCAGAATATATTCATCCGGATCTTAATATTACAATATCTGACCTGCTTAATTCATGCAACGACACAAGCACTCCACGTATTTACAGACAACCAGACAATAAGACAACCAGACGATAAGACGATAAGACCACCACTTTCCTATTCAAAGCAATCCGTTATCCGCAAAACTATAGTAATCCCTGTCAGAAATGATCAGATGATCCAGAAGCTGGATATCCATAAGCGCTCCTGCTTCTTTTATTTTTGTTGTGATTTTTGTATCAGACTCGCTTGGATTAAGATTTCCCGAGGGATGATTATGGCATACAATGATACCGGATGCGAGGAACTCTATGGCTTTTTTCATAACGATTCTTACATCTGTTACAGTGCCACTTATTCCACCCTGGCTGAGTTTCATCCTGTTTATTACCCTGTTGGATCTGTTGAGAAATAGTATCCAGAACTCTTCATGGGCAAGATCGGAGAGTAGGGGTTGGAAAATATCAGCTACATCCTTGGAACTTTTTATCTGTGGGGTCCCATCTGATTCGGATAGTTTCCTTCTTCTGCCGAGTTCAAGAGCTGCTGCAATAGTAACAGCTCTTGCCTCACCTATCCCACGAAGCTTTTTCAGATCAGTTAAGGTAAGTTTTCCCAGGCTGTTCAGGTTGTTATTTACCATTAGTAACAATTCACGGCCAAGCTCAACAGCTGATTTGTCCTTTGTTCCTGAGTTAATGAGTATTGCCAGTAATTCAGCATCACTCAGACTGGCGGTTCCCTTCTGAATAAGTTTTTCCCTGGGCCGGTCTTCGAGAGCCCAGTCAGTAATCTTTAGAGACATGCAGCGAAGTTTACAAATGCTTATGCAAGATAAATAAAAGCTGCAAGTTTTCAAAATGAAAACGACACACGACATATGACGAAAGACATACGATATATGACGCACGGACTACAAAAGATCGCTCTTGAATTTATTATTATAAAGAATAAATAAATAAAGAGAGTTTAAGAGTCTTATGCCAGGTGTTCCAAACCATGTGTCGTGAGTCCTGAGTTGTGGACCGTTATAATAAAAAGAGGCTGTCTTAAAAGACATTTTTAACCGCAAAGTAGGTAAAGTAGGCGCAAAGTACACAAAGGCAATATTTTGATATTTAACACTTTGCGATCTTCGCGTATATTCTTAGCGAACTCAGCGGTTATTGGATTTCATCTTTTAAGACAGCCTCTTCTATATAGAATTTGGGTAGTACTACAAACTACTTACATGCTTTGTTATGGAAGACTTAAGGTTAGAAGCCTTTTTCTTGTGAATAACGCTTTTCTTGGCAAGCCTGTCGAGCATGGAAGTTAATCCAGGAAGCATAGTTGCAGCCTCTTCCTTATTCGTAGTGGTTCGAATGGATTTAAGAGCATTACGCATCGTTTTTGCATAATATTTATTACTCTCTTTTCTTACTTCGGTCTGCCTAATCCTTTTTTCTGCTGACTTATGATTTGCCATATCCGTTTATATAAACTTCAAAATTAATAAAAAAAATTGTAGTCCATAGGGGAATCGAACCCCTGTTACCAGGATGAAAACCTGACGTCCTAACCACTAGACGAATGGACCGTGAAAAGAACTTCAAAATGCGGATGCAAAGAAAAGATGTTTTTTCCGATCTGCAAAATATTTTGACCTAAAAAACACTGTATCTAATTTATGAATGATCAATCAAGTAAAGCAGACATGTTAAAACCGTCAAAGTCACCGGAACTCATAAAAAGATATACTGGATTATTATAGTCGCGGTCAATAATATCTGAAAACATCTCGCAGGTATTATTATAAACATTTATATCGGTTCCGGCAAACGATTTTTGCACAAATTCCTTTGTTACGGGTTCCAGTTTTTTAAGGGCAATTGTATGGGGATTAAAATAAATGAAGGCTGAAGCCGCATTTCTCAAGGTACCCTCATAAAGTGGAAGGAAATCATAGCTAAGGCTGGAAAAAGTATGTAACTCAAGACAGGCAATAACCTTTCTCCCGGGGTAACGGGCAACAACTGCATCAACTGAAGCCCTGACCTTTGAAGGAGAATGGGCAAAATCGAGGTAAACCACTCCCTTGTCATTCTCTGCTAACTTCTGCAGTCTTTTTGAGGTTCCTTCAAAACTTATCACTGCATTGTAAAAATCATCATCCCGGACACCGGCAACTTTGCAAACTTCTCTTGCAGCAGCAAGATTTTGCATATTGTGTTCACCAAATATTTTCAGCGGGACTACCCTGTCATGAGTCGCTCCATAGAAGCCTGTTTTGTTTTGAAAATAACCATGTACCTTATAGGGGACTTTCTTTATCTTATTATTTGCTGCCAGTGCAATATGTTTTACCTCATCATCCTCCTCAAAATAGATGAGAGTGCCGTTTTCCTGTATCTGATCAACAAAGATCCTGAATTGCTCCACATAATTAGCATAAGTAGGAAAAACGTTTTTATGATCCCAGGCGATACCGTTAAGTACTGCGATATCAGGTTTATATAGATGAAATTTAGGTCTTCTGTCAAGAGCAGAAGTCAGATATTCATCGCCTTCAAAAACGGCGATCTCTGTATCGTCGGATAAGCCAACCATGGTATCGAATCCATTAATAAGTGCACCAACCATATAATCAAACCGGATTCCAAGCTGCTTGAACACATGCATTATTATTGCTGTAGTGGTTGTTTTTCCATGACTTCCGGCAATAACTATCCTTTTTTTGTTTTTAGTCTGATCATACAGATATTCCGGGAAAGACATAATTTTAAGTCCCAGTTCCCTGGCTTTTAACAGTTCCGGGTTATCATCACGGGCATGCATACCTAGTATCACTGTACCAATTGTCCTATCTATACGACCCGGATCCCAGCCGGTTCTTCCGGGCAGCAGGCCATAAAGTTCAAGTCTGGATCTTGATGGTTCAAATATAGCATCATCTGAGCCTGTAACATTATAACCTTTCTTATGCAGTGCTATCGCAAGGTTGTGCATAACTGCACCGCCAATGGCAATAAAATGTACTCTCATATTAAACATCACAAATAAGGATACACTTCCTTAGAGACTCAAGTTTATCATTCTGTGACGGTACAAATTCCTGCCCAACATAACCTTTGTAACCTGACTTAACAATGGCCTGCATAATAGCGGGATAATATAGTTCCTGAGTATCGTCAATCTCATGTCGTCCGGGAACCCCCCCTGTATGGATATGCCCGATGTATGGACTGTATTTGGTAAAAGTATCTATTATATTTCCTTCCATAATCTGCATATGATAAATATCGTAAAGGAGTTTAAATCTCTCCGATCCGATCATTTCGCACAGGGCAGCACCCCAGGGAGTATTATCGCATTGATAGTCTTTATGCCCGTAACTATTAAGCAACTCCATAATAACAGTCACCCCGTATTTCTCAGCAGCTGGCATCAGCTGGCGCAATCCTATTGCGCAATTAATCATTCCCTCTTCATCGTCCTGCCCTTCCCTGTTGCCGGAAAAACAGATAAGGTTGGGTACCCCTGCAGCTGCAGCTTTCGGTATCATTTTTTCAAAATCGGCTATCAGCTTTTCATGGTTCTCAAGCCGGTTGAATCCCTTAGGGATACCCCAGTCGGTTGCATATCCAACAGCACATTTTAGTCCGGCATTTGTTATCGTGCCCCAATCCTTCTCCTGAAGCAATTCAATAGATTCTATGCCCATGTCTTTGCACGCCATGGCAAATTCCCCGAGGGGAATGTCACTATAGCACCACTGACTCACAGAATGGTGAATATTACCTTTTAATGTTCCGGAAAGCCGGTCGATACTTTTTATCATACTGTTTAATGGTGTTGCCGCAGTAACCACAGCAGCACCTGCAATACTTCCAATCATTTTTCTTCGGTTCATTTCAGTGTTTCTTAGAAAAGTTGCCATAAATTTAGTACTTATTATTCTTTCCCTGTCATCACTGTTGAGTTTTAATTATAATTGAAGTTATGCTAATCAGAGAACTGATTAGCTTGTTCTATACAACAGGAATCATTATCTTGCTTATGATATATTATATATCGTTGAGGGATATGTAAACCGGTAATACAGATGAAAATAATTTCCAAACATGATTATAAAGGAGGTCATTCCATCGAGCTTTTAAGGAGTGGGGAAAATTATTTTTTAACATGTGAGAAAGTCATAGCTGAAGCAAAGCATTTTATCCATTTTCAAACTTATATCGTTGATGATGACAAAACCGGAAGAAGGATTATTAATGCACTGATAAATTCTTCACGAAGGGGGGTCCGGGTATACTTTCTGCTGGACGCTTACGGCGGGAGTACCTTTCCCAGGGAGCTAAGGACCATGGTTGAGGAAGCCGGAATACGTTTCAGGCTATTCTCACCTGCTTTTATAACCCAAGGTTTTCACCTGAGTTTACGATTGCATCATAAGGTTCTTCTTGCAGATGGGGATACTGTGGTCGTTGGCGGACTTAATGTTGCCGATCGTTATCGTGGTAATCGTGAACATAAAGAGTGGCTCGACTTTGCAGTTCTGCTGAAAGGACCGGAATGTGCCCATACCCTTTTCATGCTTAAACGGCTATGGAATAAAGCTTTTATCTCAAGGAAGGATCGTGCTCACGAAACAGTCCATAATCCGGTTGTCTGTCCTGAAAATGTGAAAGTAAAGGTTACCCATAATAACTGGTATCGTAATAAGATTGAGATCCTGAAGAGTTATCGTTTTGCCATCAAACATGCAGAAAAGAAGATGATCTTATTCTCGGGCTATTTTTTGCCCGGACGAAATGAAAGGAAGCTGTTAAGAAATGCAAGCCGCAGGGGGGTGGATATTAAAATAGTACTTGCAGCTGAGTCAGATGCTCCGGTATTTAAAAGAGCAACTAATTTTCTTTATGATTTTATTTTAAGAAATAATATTAAAATATACGAATACCTCCCTTCCAATCTGCACGCCAAAGTGGCTACTGTTGATGGTAACTGGAGCACAGTCGGAAGTTATAATATGAACCACCTAAGTGACTATGGCAGTGTTGAAACAAATGTTGATATTCTCGACCAGGACTTTACAGAAATGTTCGAGAAGTTACTTCAGGGAATAATCGATAATGACTGCCGGCAGGTTACTTTTACCGAATATACTAAACGCAAAACATGGCTGTTCCAGCTGACTGACTGGTTGTCATATCAGATGATAAGGATAGCAATGAGGATAATGTTCCTGCTTACCACCAAGAAATCAAAATAGAGACTGTATCATAAGTCAAAGCGCTGGTATTCTATTCTTTGCGATCTTTGCGGTTAATGGATTTAATCTTTTAATAAAGCCTCTTTATTGTCAGAACTGGTGAAAACCCATTGAGACAAAACTCAGGACCTCAGGCAGGGCAGCTCTCCAGTACACCCAGGAATGACTGCCGTCACGAGTCCTGAATTCATGAGGTATCTGTTCCTTTCGCATAGCTATATGTACAAGTGAATTGCCTTCATATAGGAAGTCATCATCACCACAGTCAATATACCATCTGACAGCTTTTTTCTGATCGTCAGGCATGTTCCTGATAAGGTACAGTACACTGTATTTATGGAAATATGCCTCTTTTTCTGCATCTGTAATACCCTCAACACCTGCCCACAGCCTGTAGTTTTTCAGGTCTTCCAGGGATGCGGGACCAGTTGCGGCGCTTAGCGGACAAGCAGCTGAGAAAAGTTCCGGATGATGAAGGGCATAAATGAAAGTACCTTCACCGCCCATTGATAACCCGGCAACAGCACGATATCTCTTTTCGCCTTTTATCCTGTAAGTTTTTTCAACATAAGGCATCAGTTCCTGGAAAAAGAAATCTTCATAACGCCATTCACCTTTAACATCATTGACATATCCTCTTTTTCCGGTATTAGCATCAGGCATAATGATTACCATAGGGGTCGCCGTTCCCGATTTTATTGCTTCGTCGGCAATCCTAAGGATCTCTCCGAACTGTACCCATCCTGTCTGGTCATCTCCGGCCCCATGCAGAAGATATAAAACAGGATAACTGCGTTGCGATGTTTCATAGTCGGGAGGAAGGTAAACGGCATACTTCCGGTCCATCTTAAGTATCTTGCTGGGCATAGACAGGTTATCAAATACTTTGCCGGTCTGGGCCATGAGGCAGGAAGACAGGAAGAGGATAAAAGCACTGAAGGTGATTTTTTTCATCTTAATTAATATTATGGTTATGGTTAGTTGTTTATTATGGAAAGGTATCATAAAAAAATCAATTTATGAATTTAATAAAAGCCTTCTACAACAATTTTTATTTACAATATGTTAATAATAATTACAGGGTTTTGTCATTCTGAAACAGTCCATTTTTATTGAATAAATATAATGAAGACTGTAAAACAAATTCCTCTGTTTTTACTTTCAGGCTGGTATTTATTAATATTGTATAATGAAAAGTTATTCTGTATGAAAGTACAATTGTTTAATATAGCAAATTTTAAAGTTGACGGAGGGGCCATGTTCGGTGTGGTACCTAAAGCTCTCTGGTCGAGGGTTTATGCATCCGACGAGAATAATCTTATCACTCTTACCCTCCGGTCCCTGGTTGTTGAAACTGCCGGACATATCATACTCGTTGATACCGGGTGGGGTGATAAACAGGATAAAAAATTCTTCAGCCATGTTTATCTTCATGGAGGAGAAGGTCTTTTAACCGGGTTAGCAGCCAGGGGATACCAACCTGAAGATATTACCGATGTTTTTCTGACTCATCTGCACGCTGATCACTGCGGTGGATCAATAAAAAGAAATAGCGAAACGAGTGCACTGGAACTCACTTTTCCCGAAGCAACTTATCATATAAGCCGTTCGCAATGGGAATGGGCTGTAAAAAATAACCTCAGGGAAGCTGACGCCTTCCTTGAAGAAAATATTTTGCCGATAGGTCAAAGCGGACACCTGAACCTTGTCGATGATGAAGGAGAACTTTTTCCGGGCTTTTCGGTAATGATGTGTTATGGACATACCCCAGGGTTGATGATACCTGTGATAAAGTACGGTGATAAAACTGTTGTATATACGGGTGACCTGATCCCTACAACTGCACATATTCCCCTGATCTGGAATATGAGCTATGATATTGAATCTCTTAAAACAATTGAGGAAAAGGAAAAGCTTCTGCTACAGGCACTCAAGGAAGATTATATTTTTGTTTTTCAGCATGACGAATTCGTGGAATGCTGCAATCTGCAGATGACTCCCAAAGGAATAAGGGCCAAAGAGAAGTTCAGTTTCACCGACATTATATAGTGGGCTGCTAATAAAGAACTTACACAGAGTTGCACAGAAGATCCACAGAGCTTCACAGAGTAGAATCTCCGTGGTCCTCTGTGGTACCTCTGTGGTTCTCTGCGTAAGGAATGGGGTCTCTCAGGTGCTTAGGTATCATTCATGTCATTTTAACCATTCTGTTTGTTTAATTGTTACTATATTTGATATATGCTTATTTAGATATTTTTATATCTTTCCCTAATTAATTAGATCTTAATGAAATAGCAGTAATCATGGCAGATTTTATTTATGAGAAACCTTTCCAGATTGAGAAAGACTCAACATCCTACAGACAGCTTACCTCAGATCATGTAAAAATCATTGAACAGGGTGTCAGAAAGATATTGAAAGTTGAGCCGGAAGGACTCGAACTTCTTGCCAGGGAAGCCGTTTCTGATCTTTCATTCTTTCTACGCACCTCTCATCTGGAAAAAGTAGCAAAAATTCTGGAGGACCCGGAAGCAACAGATAATGATCGTTTCGTTGCATATATGATGCTTCGTAATACTGTTATTGCTTCAAAAGGAGATCTTCCGTGGTGCCAGGATACCGGTACTGCCATCGTTATTGGCAAGAAGGGCGAGGATGTATGGACCGGGGTTAACGACGCAAAGCACCTTTCCAAAGGGATATTTGAGACTTACAGGGATAAGAATCTCCGATATTCACAGGTCGTTCCTCTTACTATGTTTGATGAAAAGAATACAGGAAGTAATCTGCCGGCTCAGATAGATATTTATTCCACTGAAGGTAACAGGTATGAGTTCCTTTTTGTTACAAAAGGAGGAGGTTCTGCTAATAAGACTTTCCTGTATCAGCAAACAAAGTCATTATTGAATGAAGAGTCACTTACCCGGTTTGTTAAGGATAAGATAAGGGACCTGGGTACATCAGCGTGTCCTCCTTATCACCTTGCTTTGGTGATTGGAGGCACATCTGCTGAAGCTACACTGAAAGCTGTAAAAGAGGCCTCAACAGGTTATTTTGATCACCTGCCTGTGACAGGAAACGAAAGCGGACGGGCTTTTCGCGATCTGGAATGGGAAAAGAGGATTGAGAATATATGCCATGAATATGGTGTAGGTGCCCAGTTTGGAGGAAAATACTTTGTTCATGATGTAAGAGTGATCAGGCTGCCCCGGCATGCTGCTTCATGTCCTGTCGGACTTGGAGTTAGTTGCAGTGCGGACAGAAACATTAAAGCCTTTATAAATGAAAAGGGAATCTTTCTTGAACAGCTTGAGAAGAATCCTGAAAAGTTTATGCCGGATAAAGCCCCTGAACTTGAAAAGGCCGTTGAGATAAATCTCGACCGGCCTATGAAAGAGGTACTTGCTGAGCTGACTAAATATCCTGTTAAGACCAGACTGAGTCTTACAGGGACACTTATTGTTGCAAGGGATATTGCACATGCCCGCATCAAGGCAATGCTTGAAGAAGGTAAGCCTATGCCGGAATATTTAAAAGATCATCCTGTTTATTATGCCGGTCCTGCAAAGACCCCTGAAGGGATGCCTTCAGGTAGTTTTGGTCCGACCACTGCAGGCCGGATGGATTCATATGTTGACCTGTTCCAGAGCAAGGGCGGATCAATGATTATGCTTGCCAAAGGCAACAGGAGCAAGCAGGTTGTGGATGCCTGCAGGAAATATGGTGGATTTTACCTGGGATCAATAGGTGGTCCGGCTGCAATACTGGCAGCTGAGAATATAAAGTCGGTTGAGATAGTGGATTTTGAGGAGCTGGGTATGGAAGCGGTCAGAAAAATACGAGTGGAAAATATGGCGGCTTTCATTATTACAGACGATAAGGGAAATGACTTCTTCGACGAATACAATAAATGACATTATTGTCAGAAATAACTGAATTCAGGTCTATTGTATTTCCTCAATATCGAATATATTGTGTCTGTCAAGGTCAAGCCAGTAATGGATAGTGTTCTTTCTTACCAGTTCCCAGTAAATATTACTGTCGAGTCCGTAAATGAAATTGATCTCTTTAAGTTCAGAGGTAATTTTCTGAGCTATCTCCGTTTTAAGAGATAACCTGATTTTATGGCCCATGTATGTAAATACAACCGAAGGTGAGGTGGGAGGATCATTATCCACAGTAAGCAGTCCGTGGCCAGGTGTTGCCCCGGTACTTACCTGGAGGCCATCGTTCATACAACTTAAAGGAGGGGTTGATCCGGCATGGGAAAGAGCAGTGAACTCATCAACTCCCGTATCGAAATATTCCCTTGCTCTTATCCCCATTTTAACTCCAATTATGGCAAATACACCGAGATGCCTGTGAAGCTCATTGGCAATGACTCCGGATGTCCATTCATCTATACCGTACCTGTTAATAATCTCTGTAACAGAAGGCTCAATATCAGGAAAATAGAAAGATGGATCTATAGGGAATTCTCTTATTACCTGGTTCTTCGCAACTGTTAATCCAGCCAGTATTTGAACAGTTTTCAGGCGAAGTGAGTCTATGTTCCTGGCAGAACAGTAACTGTTGTTCCCTGAAGCCTTCTTGGAAAAAAGGTTGGGAAAGTGGAGGTATTGTACTGTGCTTTCATCTTTATCCTCTTTCGAGTATTGATGATCGCTGCCATCCTCAGATCCGAAATAACCGGAAAGTTTTTTAGCGTAAACAGTGGGAATATTTGAGATTGCTTTAAGAAGGTCGTCATTGTAAAATACTTCTCCTTTAGTTCCCTGCACCATCTTTACCGGAATATCACCCCTAAGTAACCGATTTGAGGCTGATTTATCAATATTGAAATTGAATCCATCACTGGTTTCAGGACCTTCAGTACTCCATATTATCTCTTTTACCTGTTTTGCGAATTGAGGGAGGTTTTTCATTGCCGCTGTTACTGTTGAAGCACTACCCAGGCAAATAAAACTTACAGGTGTCGTTTCGTGCGACAGAATATAAGTCATCACTTTTATAGCATCGGGTGCTTTTTCGCCGTCAATGCCTGTTTCATCACCCCAAATTGCATTCATGGCAACGGGGAACCCGGAAGATTTGTATCTGCTCATTCTGTAAATGCCTATGGGGATACCCTCATGATAATAGGAGTTGAGCAAACTCTTTACTTTTTTATATGCAGTTGAGGCATCCAGAACACCCGGGGAAATTGTTATTGCAAGCACTCTGACATCGGGTGATGCCAGAAGCATAGTAATTGCTTTTATGTCATCTATCCCTCCATCAGTATCAACTATTACATAATGGCCTGGTTTCCAGGGATGTGAAAATATTGATATACTTATAATCAGAAGAATCAGAATAGAAATTGTTTTTTTCATTTTGATTTAATTAAACCGTAAATATATTATAATATATAGAAAGGCACAACGGCGCAAAGCCTCAATGGTGCAACTGTACAATGGCGCAAAGGCGCAACGGTCCGTTAGTGCAGGGATATAACGGTAAAAGTTTACAATTCGTACAAAGGATTTGTTAAAACCAAATTATGTAGTTGATTTTTTAATTCTTAATAAATCTCAGTAGCTGTGAAAATATATTTTTCTATCTTGAGCATCCCAAAACCTGAATTATGAAGCGAATTCTTTTATTGTTTGTCCCGGGTCTGTTAACCGGAATATTGCTTATCATAGCAGGGGGGAAAGCTGTTCGCATGACCTCAACTAATGATTATTGCACCTCATGCCATATACATCCTCAGGCTGATATGTCCTGGAAAAAATCAGTCCATTATGATACCCGATCAGGTTCCCGAACCGGTTGCGCAGAATGTCATCTGCCTCCGAAAGACCATGGGTATCTCTGGGCAAAGACTAAAACCGGGTTGAGAGATCTATGGAGTTACTGGACAAAAGATTCAGCATCTTTCGACTGGAAGGACAGGCAGCGGCTGGAAACAGCACGCGGGTATGTTTATGAAAGCAGTTGCATTAAATGCCATGAGAACCTTTTCCCCGCAAAGCTGTCAAAAGAGGGGGAGGAGGCACATCTTTATTACCAGCAGACAATAAAGAAGGAAGACATAAATTGTATTAATTGTCACCTGAATGCAGGACATTATATTGAAGGGTATACCCATGGCAGTAACAAAACATTCGGTACTTCCATTTCGGCAGCGAAAGAGATTTTTGATGAACCGGCCCATGTTGCTGATTTTAAGGATTTTACTGAAAAGATACCCGGGTCCTCTGTATCGTTCAAAATGATAGCTGTCCCGGGGGGCACTTTCTTTATGGGGAGCCAGCCGGATGAGCCATTCAGGAAGGATGATGAAGGTCCGGTACGGGAAGCAGAGATTAGTAGCTTTTTCATGGCTGAGATTGAGACATCCTGGGAAGAATACCTGACATTTTATTCGCAAACAGCAGCTGAGGGGAGGTCGACTGATAGTGAAGGATTAAGGAATAAGAAGCTTGTAAATCCGGATGCTATTTCAGGGGCTACTCCACCTTATGGACAGCCAGACCAGGGATGGGGACTTGGTAAACGTCCGGCAATCTCCTTTTCTTTCCATGCTGCTGAGACCTATTGCAAATGGTTGTCAAATGTAACAGGTAAAACCTATCGTCTTCCTACTGAAGCTGAGTGGGAGTATGCCTGCAGAGCAGGTACTACAAGTCCATATTTCTTTCCCGGAAATCCAAAAAAGTTTGAAAAAACAGGTTTATTGGCCAGGTTTTTGAAAAATGACACTGCAGTTATAAACACCTATATTATTTATAGCGGTAACAGTCCTAATAAAACACAACTGCCCGACAAGGTCAACCCAAACCCATACGGATTAAAAAATATGTCGGGAAATGTTGCGGAATTTTGTTCAGACTGGTATAGTGTCGATACCTATTCAAAATATCCGGAAGGGATTCTTAAAGATCCTAAAGGCCCTGATGACGGAACCGAGCATGTTGTCAGGGGAGGTTCTTTCTTGAGTTCTGCAGATGCAGTGAGAAGCGCTGCACGTGATTATACCAGGACACAGGCATGGTTGAGGACAGATCCACAGATGCCCAAAAGTATATGGTGGTATTCGGACTGTTTCAATGTTGGCTTCAGGGTTGTATGTGAATTCAATGAAAAAACCGGAAAAGAGATACCCATGTAATGCTTTGAATTATTATATTCAATCATAAATAAAAAAAACCTCACAAAGGTTGTTTTTTAAAAACTCATTATTTAAATTGCATGTCGAAGTACATTTCTTTTACAGGCACTGAGAGTATAAATCAAAATCGGATAGATGAAGACGGGAGATAATTGTTCTTTGATCAAAATTAGTGTAAAATATACACTAATTGTTACTAAAACAATTTAACACTATAATAACCACAAATCTCATTTACTAACTACTATTAACTAACTAACAGTGTAACAGTATGAAAAAAACTCCCAACTACTTTTGGCTCACAAAGCCAATTGTGAATTTTCACAGGTTACAACTAACTTTCAGGGTTGTAACATTTCTTCTGTTCTGTGGATTGGTATTACCAGCTTATTCCTCTACAGAAGAAAATCCGGATGGTAATGGTTCTGCACCTGGTATTGCTGCTCTGCAGCAGGTGAAGGTATCAGGTACCATTACAGATGCCTCAAATGGTCAGCCAATGCCCGGAGTCAACATCCAGGTAAAAGGGACCACATCAGGCGCTATTTCTGATGCAAGCGGTAACTATGTCGTTACAGCAAATGACGCTAACGCTACCCTGGTCTTTTCCTTTATAGGGTATATAACAAAGGAGGTTCCTCTTGCAGGTCAGACAACAGTAAATGTTGCTATGGAAGCTGAGATGTCTCAATTAAGCGAAGTTGTGGTGGTAGGTTACGGTACCCAGAAAAGGGCTACCCTTACCGGTTCTGTTGCTTCAGTCAATGGAGATAACCTTAAGCAATCACCTACAACGAACCTTACAAACAGCCTTATTGGTCGATTACCAGGTATAACGTCAATTCAAAAAAGTGGTGAGCCCGGTTATGATGCTGCTACCATAACTATCCGTGGTGCCAACACACTGGGCGACAATTCACCACTGATCGTTGTTGATGGAATACCTCATCGTTCACTCGATCGGATTGATCCGAACGATATTGAGAGTTTCTCAGTTCTGAAGGATGCATCTGCTGCAATCTATGGGACACAGGCTGCAAATGGTGTTATATTGATCACTACAAAACGTGGTAAAATTGGAAAACCAACTATTACTTTAAACATGAACTCGGGTTATAACCAGCCGGGTGTAATTCCTAAAATGGCAGATGCTGCAACTTATGCCACAATGCTTAATGAGGTTGCATATTATGCCAATCCTTCCGGGGGGCTAAATCAGCAATTCTCAACGGATGACATCCAGAAGTTTACTGATGGATCTGACCCCTGGGGACATCCCAATACCGATTGGTTTAAGGAGGTCTTCAAGCCATGGTCAAAACAGAATTATGAAAATGTATCCGTTTCAGGTGGAACTGAAAACATGAAGTATTTTCTTTCCCTCGGAAGCAAATATGAAGATGCATATTATAAGAATAGTGCTACGAGTTTCCGTCAGTATGATTTCCGTAGTAACATAGACGGAAAGATATCAGATAATATCTCAATAGCTTTCGACGTATCAGGTCGTCAGGAAAACAGGAACTTCCCAACGGTTGGGCAGGGTGATATTTTCAGGATGATAATGAGGGGAAAACCTGACATGCCGGCATACTGGCCTGATGGAAATCCTGGTCCCGATATTGAATATGGTTTTAACCCGGTGGTAACTGTTACCAATGCAACCGGTTATGACAAGGACCGCCTGTACACTCTGAACAGCAATATGAAACTTAATGTTATTATCCCGTGGATAAAAGGTCTGGCCATCCAGGCAAATGGTTCGTATGACAAGACTTTTGATTTTCACAAACGTTTCCAGACGCCATGGTACCTATGGACCTGGGATGGTGTTACGATGGATTCCAGTGGTACTCCTTTAACAGTTAAGGGGAAAAGGGGTCTGGATGCTCCACAGCTGACTGAGAACTTCAGGGACGGACATCAGACTACTCTTAACGCTTATGCTACCTATGAAACTTTGATAGGAGCCAGAAATAATCTTAAAATCCTCCTTGGAACAGAGAGTCAGAGCGGGTTGAATGATTATTTATCTGCTTTCAGAAAGAACTATGTTACTGCAGCAATCGACCAGATGTTTGCCGGAGCAGCTGATACCTACATGACCAATGGCGGTTATGCAAATCAGAGTGCCCGTCAAAGTTACTTTGGACGTATCAACTATGACTACGGTCAGAAATACCTTGCTGAACTGATTATGAGGTATGATGGTTCCTATATGTTCAAACCCGGCAAACAATTCGGATTCTTCCCCGGTGTGTCACTTGGATGGCGTATATCTGACGAAAACTTCTGGAAGGATAATATTGCATTTATAAGTGACTTCAAACTCCGTGCATCATGGGGCCAAACCGGTAATGACAGGATCTATTATGATGGATCATTGAAGGAATACCAGTTCCTCTCCACCTATAGTTTCGACGGCCAGGACTATGTGTTTGGGCAAAGCGTAAACAATAAAATGCTTTATGAGAACGTGGTTCCTAACCCTGATGTTACCTGGGAAATTGCAAACCAGTCAAACTTAGGTTTCAATGCCACATTGCTGAATAAGAGACTTACTGTTGAAGCTGACTTTTTCTATAACCTGCGTTCACGGATTCTCTGGCAGGCCTCTGCGATTATTCCAAACAGTACAGGAATGGTCCTTCCTCCACAGAACATCGGAAAAGTTTCGAACAAAGGATTTGAATATGTATTTACATACCATGGAGGTACCGGCGACTTTACATATGATCTCTCTTTAAATGGAAGTTATGCTAAAAACAAAGTTGACTTCACATTTGATACACCGGGTATACCTGAATATCAGAAAGCACAGGGCAAACCTATGGGTGCAGGACTCAACTACGTTGCAATCGGTGTTTTCAAAGATGATGCTGCTGTTGCAGCATACCCTCACTGGGCTGGAGCCCAACCGGGTGATATAATCTTCAAGGATGTTAATGAAGATAATGTGATTGACGGACTTGACAGGGTTCGCGACAGCAAGAACAATATGCCACGGTTCATTGGTGGGTTTAATGCCACCTTTTATTATAAACAGTTTGATCTGAGTGTATTATTCCAGGGTGCTGCCGGTGCTATTGTATATCTCGGAGTTGAATCAGGCGATATCGGAAACTATTACAAGGAGTTTGCCGATAAACGCTGGAGTCCTTCAAATACAGATGCTACCTGGCCAAGGGCCTGGAACCGCGACAATGAATACTGGAGAAACCAGGGAAATACCTTCTGGCAATTCTCGACAGATTATGTAAGGCTTAAGAACATGGAAATAGGCTATACTTTACCTTCATCTGTTAACGAAAAACTGGGTATTTCCAAATTACGTGTATATGCAAATGGTTTGAACCTGTTAACATTAAGCAAGATGCATCTTATCGACCCCGAAGTTAATTCAGGTCAGTCCTATCCTCTTCAAAGAGTTGTAAACCTTGGTATAACTTTAACTTTCTAAAAATTAAAGCAATATGAGAAAATTATTATATTTTGGTGTGATATTTCTAATTGGAATAGTTAGTTCCTGCAAAAAGGACTTCCTCGATACGAAGCCTCTGGGATCATATTCTGATGCTGATGTTTGGGTTGACCCCAATCTGACTGCGGCCTTTGTTAATGATATTTATTACAATGCATTGGGCTGGCCGTTCGCTATTGAAAGACTTTCCGATTATGTAGATGAAACTTCATTTACTCCTGACTGGGGTGCTTTCGACTTCAATAAATCACTTATGACAAGTGATGGTCTCATGGGATGGGGAACCGACTGGGGGAATACCGACCCGACAGCCAATACATTGCATTACCGCTGGGCTCCTCTCTTTAAAAATGTCAGAGCCTGTAATGTTTTCTTTTCAAAGGTTGACGGTGTAAATTATGGCGATGATGCTACCGGACAGGCTCTTAAGACCCGCACAAAAGGAGAAGTCTATTTCCTGAGGGCCTATACATACCATTACCTGGTTGCGTTATACGGTGGTGTTCCAATCATTACACAACCTTATGGACTGGGTGGTGAATATAATGTCACCAGAAACACTTATTCCGAATGCATTGATTATATAGTCGGACAACTTGACTCGGCTGCAATGTATCTACCAGACTCTTATTCAGGGGCTGACAGGGGACATGCAACCAAAGGCGCTGCTCTGGCACTTAAGGCCAGGACACTTCTCTATGCTGCCAGCGACCTGCACTGGAAGATGTCAGATTATGCTCCGGGTTATTCTAATCCTGAGCTCCTTGGCTATACAACAGGAAGTCAGGCCGCTGCCTGGACAGATGCCAAGGCAGCAGCAAAAGCTGTTATTGATCTGAATCAATACAGTCTGTATATGCCTAACCCTTCACCCGGTGATCCAGTGGAAGAGAATTTTATTAATTATTTTCTGTCCTATGGATACGAATCGGAGGATATTCTTCTTGAGTATTTTACTCCCAAGACCGGCAGGAGCTGGTCAGATTATAACCCTGCACTTTATTGCGGACCTAACGGTTATCATAACTGGGGAAACAACACTCCACTTGGTGATATGGTTGATGAATATGAAATGAAAGATGGCTCAAGCTTTGACTGGAATAATCCTACAATGGCTGCTGACCCTTACTCAGACCGTGACGCTCGATTCTATGCCTCAATACTCCACGAAGGAAGTGATTGGAGAGTGCGTCCGTCTGATGTTCAGCCTATTGACCCATGGAACAAGATCCAGGTTGGCCATGTATTTGCTATGGACGGCACAACGCAGATTGTAGCCGGTGTAGACACACGTGAAGGACCGATTGAGGACTGGAACGGTGGGAGAAGTGGTTATTACCTGAGAAAATTTGTGGATCCTACTCTTGATCCGCAGTTTGTAAAACAGGATATACCATTCAGACAAATGCGTTATGCTGAAATACTCCTTAATTATGCCGAAGCCTGTATCGAGATAGGTGATGCTGCTAACCTTGCAGAAGCGAGGACAAATATCAATATGATACGTCAGAGAGCTGGTCAGCCTAATATTGCCGGCGGTCTTAGCCAGGCTGAAATGAGGACCATTGTAAGGCACGAACGTCGTGTTGAGCTGGCATTTGAAGATCATCGCTTCTGGGATGTTCGTCGCTGGGTTATTGGTCCGGAAGCATATCATCCAGTACACCGTGCAGAAGTGAAATATCTGACATCCGGAACTCCGACGAATTACCGGCAGGCTGATGGTACCACTTGGGGAGACCCTGTCTTCTCAAACGAGCTGTTGGGTGTCGAGGCAAGAGCCTGGAACGATAAGTGCTATTTCTTCCCGATCATGCGCGATGAGATGAATAAGAATACTGATCTGATTCAGAATCCTGGTTACTAATAGTTTATAGGTTAATTAAGAAAGCAGGCCTTGCAATAGCATGTGCCTGCTTTTTTTATATCCTACACCTCCCCCCAAAAAATGGGAGCTATTGCTAATTCCCTGGGTCGAGAGTCGTATGCCTTGTGCCTTATTTAGTCCCAGGTTGGGCTAAAAGACCTACCTGAAAAAGACCCAGTACCAGAAGGTATCACCAAATCTCTTCCTTAAAACAGGCTCTGCTGATTTGATGTCATTGCCATATTGCCTGAGGATACCAATATACTGTTCCCATCGGTTTAAGGTGTTCTGACTGATCATGATTCCACCTGTATCCGGCATCCTGCCTTTGTTAGTTACTGAAATAGCCAGAACTGCCTCTTCAATATGTACTGGGAGTCTCTTATAACCTAATAAAGCAAAACGTGGAAGATCTTTTTCTATTTCGTGGTAATCTTTTTTAAGGAGAAGATAGGCCATCTTGTATTCAAAGGCCCGCTTATTAAGAGAGTCCTGCTTAAGTATCATTTCAATATTTATCACAGGATTATCCGTGATAGTGAAGAAATCATTTTTTAATTTAATCTGTAACTTACCCCCAAGGTCCTTATCTGCCCGGATTGAATCGATATTATACAATAATTTTTCAAACCGGAGAGCTTCCTTCCTGTAAAATAGTGTTCGCCTGAGTGTATTAATATAGATCGATGCAACCTTATAATTACCATTTAAAAGATCAGTCCTGATCAGCATCTTTAATCCTTCAGGAGTATAACCTTTCATCACCATATTCTCATAAGCCCATCGATGTGCTTCATTGATCATCCCGATAGTGTAATAAAAATACCCGCCGCGTCGCAGGATTTCTCCAACCATTTCCCATTTGAGAAATAGGGTTTTCCCTTCCTTGTTCTGGGGAAAATGAAAAAGCTGGTCATCAAGTTTGCCCTCTTCACAGAGTGCAATATTATTAAGATATAGCGTCAGAATATTAGAGGTCTGATGTTCCATATTATAGGTGATCATTTCATCAAACCTGTGCTGATAAAATAAATTCTCAGCATGAAAATACTGTTTTGTCTTATTGTCAAACTGATAGGAACCCGTTCCTATAAGGATTATCACTGTAATAACCGCAATACCAATGTCAGATGTTAATAGGGACAATCTGAACTTCGCTGCTCCCCTTTTTCTGATGACGGTGAGAAGTGGGAGGAAGGCTATTAAAGAGGTCACTGTAAGAAAAAGCACTGACTGCAGGCCGGGGATTAATTCCGTAAACGGGAAAAACAGTAGAGTTTTAACAGGCTGGAAAAAGATATATTCTTTCGAGATATAAAAGGCCAGGACATTAAGAAACCATAACACCGATAATTTAACCAGGCTTTCTTTTTCCCTCATGGTAATAATAACCAGGCTCATGAAAACCATGGATATAATTGCAAATCCACCCGTCAGCATATACCATATTGGGGAGGCAACTATATAGATCCATCCTGAATACCTTACAGGATATTTTATTACCAGGAATAAAAGTGCGACCTGTAAAAGAATTCCCAGGATATTAAAGAGCATAAACCTGTAGTCTGCCTGTAGATAGAATATGATGAATCCAATAAAGAAAGAAATTATCCTCCCTGTTTTTATCCATTCAGGATTCAGCCTGCTGATAATCCTGGATATTAAGAAAACAGTAAGAGTTGTCAGAAAGGCTATGATAAACGCACCTGCCAGAGGGATGTAATAAAATGTTGAAAGGAATCTTCCAATGTATTCGTTCAGATCTCCTGGTTTTTGCAGACTTTCTGTAAGATAGCCGGATGAAAAGACAAAAAGAGATGATTTTTCCTGGAAGTAAGTCACATAATCTGCGAAGACAAGGAAATATATCATTATCCCTGAGAAAAATACCAGATATGGCAACCAGGCAGCATAAACCTGTGTTTGTGACTTAAGTAATTTCATGGCTTCTTAAAGCTTAAAATTTTCTTCTCATTTTCCATACCACTTTGCCTGCAAAGCCTCTTTTCCGGCAGCCTTTCTGATCAGGCCCGGTTTAATATTGATTTTAAAGGTTGAAAATTCGGGAACATTAAAAGTTTTAGGGTAATTATTATAAAAATCCGGATCTCTTTGTGGCAGAATAAAAGGTTTTGAGGAAGTTCCGTCCTTACGTATATATGCAATATATGGACGGGCAGTCAATCCGTCACCCCTTTTACTGCTGAAGACCAGCCATCTGCCATTTGATGACCACGAATGGTAACTGTCAGTGAATTCACTGTTGAGACTTAATCTTTTTGCTTCTTTAGTTCCTGTATCAATCAGGTACAGGTCAGCTTCTTTATGCCAGATCGGGAAACAGCCATAGTCAGCCATGGTCACAATAATATTTCTCCCGTCAGATGATATCCGCGGGAAAGAAATACTCTTGTTATCTGCAGCAGCATCAAATACCAGTTCAACTTTACCGAATGTCCTTTCGTCAGGATTAAAAGAAACCCTGAAGAGATTATACCGGATCTTTGTGTAGTCGTAAATATCACCTATTTGACGGGCTCTGCAGAAATAAAGAAATTTTCCGTCAGGGGACCATTCCGGATAAGTATCCATACAGCTATCCTGTCCTGCCAGAGGGATATTCATAATCTCATTTTTCCCGATATCATACAGTACGAGGGATGATGAAAGGTCACTTACTTCAATTTTCTTGTTAGATGCAGAATGAAATCTCTGGATGATCTTATTGGAAGAGAAAGCCACGTAATTGCCTGAGGGATGCCACCTTGGATATACCGCTCCGTTCTTCATCTCCTTAGTCTTCAGGTTCACCTTCTTCAATCCATCCTGTGACCAAAAATAGGTTCCGCCTAAATCTCCCCTCATATGGAACATGAAATTGTTGTCCTTGCCAGTATTGTTAAAAGCATGGCAATTGACACAGTTCTCATTCACCGCACTGTTCTTAATAAAAGATGCTGATTGGAAATTTTCAAGATCACGGTAATCTATGCTAAGCTCTGTCCAGCTCTCGTAACCGGGAAACAATATCCTGTAATAAAGATAAGGATCGATAGGCTCTTTAGCAATCATACTTGTAACCGTTCTGAATCCTGACCATGTTCCCTGTGTGTTTTTAGAATAAATTTCAACCCGGATTTCTCCCCCTTTGTTCTTCTCAAGCATTTCATGCCACTTTTTTTCCGGGATCCGTATGATACCTGAGGCTGAATGAATATTAATTGCGGGCCCTGTTTCCGAGTGTATACTAACATAAAAGGATGTGCCCTTCTCCTTTATGCTAAAGTTCATGGGAGCTATGTTCGGTGGTATCGTAAGTCCGGAGTAATCAAGTTCAAGTGACGGAAATGAATCAATCCGGGATATATCACCATTTGGTCCTGAGTTACATCCGAACATAAGGAGGGACACAGTTGAAATTAACAACAGGAACTTTAATGGGATATTTATCAGTGATCTTTTCATCTGTAGGAATCGATCCGAAAAATAATAAAAAATGCAATCATTTTTCTCTATAATACATGATAACTGTGGGAAATGGAGAAACTCTTTATAAAATGCTATTATACTTAATATTGTAAGCGTTAATCCGGCGCAAATATTTGCATATTTAGCAGGGTATATCTACATTTGATTACTAACCAAGCTAACTCGGAATATCAAGTTTCACAAAGCTTTAAAAAAACTACCTAAGATGAAAAAACCAAGTATTTCAAGACGTAATTTTCTGGGCAAAGCTGCCGCTGCAGGTGTTGCCGGTGTAATTGCACCTTCTATAATTACAAGTTGTGCCCGCGAAACCAGGAAAGTAGTAGCAGTACCAACTATGCTCGATCAGGCCCCTGATGGACCTGTTCTCAAGGCAGGAGTTAATAGGTTGTGGAGGCCGTGGAACGGGAGCTGCCATCAATTTCCTGAATGCCGGCCCAAACCTTCAGATAGTGGCACTGGGTGATACCTTCCAGGACCGGGTTGATTCCTGCAGGAATGAGATATTAAAGCAAAAAGGCCAGGAGGTGCCTGTTAGAAAATTGTTTTGTGGGTTTCGATGCTTATCAGAAAGTAATTGATTCAGGTGTAGATATTATAATTACTAGCAACTCCCCCTTTTTCCGTCCACAGATACTGGCTGCTGCAATACAGGCCAAGAAACATGTATTTGCTGAAAAGCCTGTATGTGTTGATCCGCAGGGCGCACGGTCAATTATGGCTACTGCCCAGAAAGCAAAAGGGATGGACCTCTGTATAGTAACAGGTACCCAGCGTCGGCATCAACGTGATTATGTAGCTGCATGGCAACAGGTTGCCGGAGGATGCCATCGGTGAGATAGTAGGAGGTAATGTTTATTGGAATGGGGGTAAACTATGGCATCGTGATCCTAATCCGAGCCTGGAGCGAAATGGAATATATGATCCGCAACTGGGTAAACTGGACATGGCTTTCAGGCGACCATATTGTTGAACAACATGTCCATAACCTGGATGTGATGAACTGGTTTACAGGTTCTCATCCTGTAAAAGCAGTGGGATTTGGTTCAAGGCTTCGCCGTGTAACCGGTGATCAGTATGATAATTTCAGTGTTGATTTTGTATTTGACAATGGGATGCATTTCCATAGTATGTGCCGCCAGATTGACGGTTGTGCAAACAATGTGTCCGAACACATTCAGGGGACAAGCGGATCTTCTAACTGCCAGATAGATTCCATTATTGGACCTCGCAGGGAATGAAGATCTGGAAATATGATCTATCCGGTCGACAAAGATGGCAAACCCATCACAACAGGTAAATGTCGATCCTTATGTTCAGGAACATATCGACCTGGTAACTGCAATTCGTACAGGAAAACCGATAAATGAAGCTGAAAATACCGCTATATCAACAATGATGGCTATAATGGGCCGTATCTCTGCATATACAGGAAAAGAGACTACATATGATGAAATGATGAACTCAGATCTCAAGCTGGGACCGGAAGTATTTGATTTTGGACCTGTTGATGTTGATAAGATCAGTGCCAATATCCGGATTGGCTTATGTTCCTGAACAAGCATAGATGATAATAGATTACATCAATATAACTTCAATCATGGATTACTCAAGAAGAAATTTCATAAAAAAAGCCACTGCTCAGGAGCCGCTATTTTAGCTGCTCCTGCGGTTTTTGGTAGCTAATCTTGTTCAGAACAGGACAGGAGATAACCGACGCAATTGAGCCTTTTAAGCTGAAATATGCACCAGGATTCGGTATGTTTCGTGAACATGCCGGACCTGATCCTATTGATAATATTAAATTTTGCCACGACATGGGATTCAGAGCTATGTTTGATAATGGACTGATGGACAGACCGGTTGAAGAACAGGTAAGGATTGCAGCGGAAATAAACAGGTCTCGGAATGGAACTGGGCCCTTTTGTGCTGTATGCCGATTTTGCTGTGACATCATTTGTACTGAATAAACCGGAAATACGCGAGATGCTTGTTAACAGGATGAAAAAAGGCGTTGAGGTAGCTAAACGAACAGGGGTAAAATGGGCACTCGTGGTACCCGGGCAGATATGATGAAAGACTCCATACATGATTATCAGACTGCAAATGTGATAGATAACCTTAGGTATTGTTGCGATATTATGGAACCTGACGGACTGTACCATGGTACTTGAACCCCTGAACACAATTCATGATCATCCGGGTCTGTTTCTTAACGGAATACCTCAGGCATATGATATATGCAGGGCAGTTAACAGTCCTGTTTGTAAGATCGTTGACGATATTTATCACCAGCAGATAACCGAAGGTAATCTGATCCCGAATATTGAAGCTGCCTGGAGCGAAATAGCTGCTTTTCATCTGGGAGATAACCCGGGCGCAATGAACCCACAACCGGTGAGATAAACTTTAAGAATATATTTAAATATATATATAACAGCTCGGGGTTACGACGGGGTACTTTGTATGGAACATGGGATAAGCACCAGATCAAAGAGGGAGAGGAAAGAGTTATTCGGGCTTACAGGGAATGTGACAGATTTGTGGTATGATTATTACCTGGACACAGTGCGAGAGATTTTTAAATTAAATCACTAAAATGAAAAAAATTAACAGTTAATTTTCATCGCTGATCTCTTATTCATGATATTACTTTCTTCATGCAAAAATACACCAGTCAGATGGTACAGGGAGGTACACTGATACAGGAGGCAATGGACTATATGTTTATGATGTGAACCTGCAAAAGGGTACCTTTACGACATTTCTGAAGTCAGATGCAGGCCCGGATCCTTCATATTTTTGTATCTCCGCAAAAATATGGTTATATATATGCTGCCAATGAAGTGATGGACTTTATTGGTGAGAAAGCCGGAGGTGTGACAGTAATGAAGTTTTGATGAAGAACAGGGGCGGTGAAAAGCTTAAAGAGATGGCTGGTACCTTATGGCGGTCCATGTTTATATCATTATCCCCTGATGAAGATTATCCTTCTGATGGCAAATTATTCAAGCAGTTCCGTTTCAGTTGTAAGACTGGACAAAACGGATTGCCAGAAACTGTAACTGATACAATTCTATTCTTAGACCCCGGTGGAAAGGTTTCCCATCCACACATGATTTCATTTGACCCGTGGGGGCAAAAGGGTATATCTTACTGATCTTGGTTTGACAGATTGTTGTATATGATCTTGACAGGACAACAGGAAGACTAAAGAGATTGAAAACGGGATTTTAATTTCCCTGAAGGAACAGGTCCAAGGCATTTTACTTTCAATGCTGACGGGACAAATTATATGTTATCTGTGAACTCAATTCAACCATTTCGGCCTTTGATGTTGATGAAAATGGAAGGTTAAGCCTCCTGCAAACTCAATCAGCGATAACAGATGAATGGCAAGGGGAAAAGCTTTTGCGCCGATGTTCATATCGGTAACAATGGAAAGTATTTATACGGTTCAAACCGGGGAGAGAATGATATAATTACATTCAGGATTGAGGCTGATGGAAGACTGACAATAACCGGAAGAACATCCTGTGGTGGTGACTGGCCAAGGAATTTTGTTATTGACCCGACAGGGGAATTCATCCTTGTTGGGAACCAACGGTCAGGAGACATAACAATCCTGAAGATAGATCCCAATACAGGGATACCGGCTGAAACAGGTAAAAGCATAAAGGTTGAGACTCCTGCCTGTCTTAAATTCAGGTAATAGACACCCGCTGGCGCGGGTATGTTATCCGTGTTATATCAGAAATGCCCTTAAAGTGCGCGATATTGTCTGAGTGACTACTTATGTTTTACTGATTCCAGGTACTCTGCAGTATTTTCAACAAGTGCATAACTCTTAAGAGTACTGAGCGTTGAGTAGTGAACATCCGAAGCCTTGATTGTTTTATCACCGAACCTGAGATCCTTTGTTGCACATGCATCTCCTATCAGAATGCATTTATAACCAAGATCGCTGGCTGCTCTGGTGGCTGCTTCCACACACATATGGGTCTGCATACCACAGATAACAAGAGTGTCTATGTTTTTTGATTGTAGGTAATCCTGAAGATCTGTATGAAGAAAGGAATTCACCTCATCCTTTGAAATAATTTTCTCTCCGGGCAAAGGCCTGACCAGGTCATTTATCTTCCCTCCTGGTTCATAGTTATGGCGTACGAATATAATTGTCTCCTTGTTGTCCCGGAAGTTTGTAAGCAACAATGCTGCATTGGCAGCTGCTTTTTCAGGTTCAACAAGTGCTGATTTGCCACCGGGAAAATAGAAATCCTGGATGTCAATCAGCAGCAATCCCTTTTTACCTTGCTGTCCTGAAACATTAAACAGAATTAGCATAAAAACTATAGCAGAAAGAAATATTCTTTTCATAATACCTGGTTTATTAATGACAACACTGAACAACATATAAAGTTATTTTAATTTTTGAATCATATTATAAAATATAGACACTGAAATTTATCTGTGTTCACGCTGGCTCGGATCTGTTATTAGTGACAAAAGGCACAACGGCACAACAGCTTCATGGAGACGAAGAAGCGGGGCTGATTTTGGTTCCCCTCCCCGGAGGGGCCAGGGGTGGGTTTCTTCCTCTGGCGCATATCTGTTGTGCCATTACAAATCCACTAAATCTTCAACCATAATCGTACCCCAAATGGATTTTGGATTTTCGGAATTTTCTCCGTATAATTATTATCAAAAATAAGTTCAATATGAACCGTGAGGTTATTCTGCGGGAGTTACACGAACAATCTGATATTATCTGGGATATTGTCATCATAGGTGGAGGTGCGACAGGACTTGGTATTGCACTTGATGCTGCTACCAGGGGTTATAAAACATTATTGCTGGAGCAATCTGATTTTGCCAAGTCAACTTCATCACGAAGTACGAAACTGGTACACGGAGGAGTAAGATATATGGCGCAGGGTGATCTTCTCCTGGTTATGGAGGCCTTGCACGAACGTGGTCTAATGATGAAGAACGCACCTCATATTACGTTCAATCAGGAATTTATAATACCTGTTTATACTTTATGGGATGTTATTCTCTATACCGTTGGTCTGAAATTCTATGATCTTATGGCCGGCAGATTGAGTATGGGTAAATCATACTTCATCAATAGGGAAAAAACCCTGAAAAGACTTCCACTTCTAAAGCAGAAAGGGCTAAAGGGAGGGGTGGTCTATCACGACGGACAGTTCGATGATTCACGTATGGCAATAAGCCTGGCTTCTTCATGTGTGAAAAAGGGTGGTACGGTGATCAATTATTGCAGGGTTACCGGATTAAATAAGAATGACAATGGCAAAATTACCGGTGTAAAGGCTGTTGATATGGTTTCCGGAAAAGATATCGATGTGAATGCAAAACTGGTGATCAATGCCACCGGGGTATTTGCTGATGAAATTGCACGGATGGATAATCCTGCAGCAAGGAGCACCATAAGACCAAGCCAGGGTGTTCATATTGTTCTGGACAACTCGTTTCTTAATAGTGATTCAGCTATCATGATACCAAAAACAGATGATGGGAGAGTGCTTTTTGCTATCCCCTGGTATAATGAGGTTGTTGTGGGGACGACAGACACGCCACTCGATGAGGTGACCCTGGAGCCCGTAGCACTTGAAAAAGAAATTAATTTTATTCTGAGAACTGCTGAAAAGTACCTGGTAAAACCGCCACACCGTGAGGATATACTTTGCATTTTTGCCGGCCTGCGACCCCTGGCGGCTAATCATGAAAACCCTGCATCAACAAAAGAAGTGTCACGACGGCATAAAATAACATTATCATCATCAGGTTTACTGACTATTATCGGCGGTAAATGGACAACGTACAGGAGGATGGCAGAGGAAACCATTGACAGGGGGATAAGTGCAGGGTTCATTGAAAAGAGAAAATGCACAACCGCGAGCCTGAGGCTGACATCACTTGATATGAATTCAGCTCCGGGACGTTTACACATCTACGGAGAAGGGATGTATGAAATTGAAAATTTGGTAAAAGAGAAACCCGAGAATGGAATCCAGATTGATAAACGACTTCCTTATACCTGGTCTGAAATAATTTGGATTTGCAGACATGAGATGCCGGTTACAGTTGAGGACATACTGGCAAGACGGACCAGGGCACTTTTCCTTAATGCAAAGGCAAGTGAAGATATTGCAGGTGAGGTGGCAGGACTGATGGCAGAAGAATTCGGATACGATACGAACTGGGTGGATGAGCAGTTTGTATCTTACAGGCAATTGGTTAAAAATTACCTGTAAGCTATTTGTCTATAACTAAAAACAAATAATTATGGAAAAATTTATCCTGGCACTCGACCAGGGAACAACCAGTTCCAGAGCGATAATTTTCGACAGGAATGGTCAGCCTTTAGTTACTGCCCAGAAAGAATTTACGCAGTTTTATCCTAAGCCGGGATGGGTGGAGCATGATCCTGCCGAGATATGGTCAACACAAACTAAAGTGGCCCGTGAAGCTCTTCAGAAGTCAGGCCTTGACAGTACTGCTGTTGCAGCCATAGGTATTACAAACCAGCGCGAAACCACTCTTATATGGGACAGGAAAACAGGCAAGCCTGTGCATAATGCCATTGTGTGGCAGGACAGGAGAACTGCTGACTATTGTGATCAGCTTAAAAAGGAAGGTCTTAGTCAGACAATCCGGGATAAGACAGGTCTTATTATAGATGCTTATTTTTCAGCAACAAAGGTAAAATGGTTACTCGATAATGTTGAAGGAGCCAGGAAAATGGCTGAGTCTGGTGAACTGGCATTCGGTACAGTGGATTCGTGGCTTGTCTGGAACCTGACAGGCGGAAAGCAGCATGTAACAGATGTTACAAATGCTTCGCGTACAATGTTGTTCAATATTCATACCCTCGAATGGGATGAAGATCTATTAAGAATATTCAATATTCCCCGGTCATTATTACCGGACGTAAAGTCTTCCAGCGAAGTATATGGCAATACACAGGGAATTTTTAAAACGCCAATACCCGTTGCAGGGATAGCTGGTGACCAGCAGGCGGCTCTTTTCGGGCAGATGTGTATTGAACCGGGAATGGTGAAGAATACATATGGCACGGGCTGCTTCATGGTTATGAATATAGGATCAAAACCCATTGAGTCGAAAAGTCAGTTGCTGACTACAATAGCATGGAAAGTTGGCAATAGTACCCATTACGCTCTTGAGGGTAGTATATTCATTGCTGGTGCAGTTGTACAGTGGCTTCGCGACAGCCTGGGAATAATAAAGCAATCAGTTGATGTGGAGAAGCTTGCTGCAGGGGTTAAAGACAGTGAGGGGGTCTATTTCGTTCCTGCTTTTGCAGGCCTTGGTGCACCCCATTGGGATCAGCATGCCCGTGGCACACTGGTTGGAATAACCAGAGGTTCGACCTCCGCCCATATTGCCAGGGCTGCCCTTGACAGTATTGCTTACCAGACCCTGGATGTGCTTGAAGCAATGCAGAACGACTCAGGCATCAAAATAAGTGAATTACGTGTCGACGGTGGCGCAACTGTTAATAATCAGCTAATGCAATTTCAGTCAGATATACTGCAGTCAAGGGTTGTCAGGCCAAAGATAACTGAAACAACTGCCCTGGGGGCAGCTTATTTAGCCGGGCTGGCAGTTGGTTACTGGAGCAGCATCGATGAGGTTAAGAAACAATGGCAGGTTGACCGTACCTTTTCACCGCAATTGAAAGCTGATGAGATCCACTTACTGATTAAAGGATGGCACAGGGCTGTCAAAGCTGCAAAAGCATGGGCAGACGATTCACAATAAATATGAGATAATAAACCTAACCTAACCTAACCTAACCTAACACAGAAATAATATGAATGCATTTTTTGCTGAATTCTTTGGAACAGCTATGATCCTGCTCTTTGGTGGAGGAGTTGTTGCCAACGTGCTTCTTAATGACACCAAAGGGAATAACAGCGGCTGGATCGTAATTACTTTCGGATGGGCAATAGGGGTCTTTACCGGCGTATTGATAGCTGCACCAATAAGTGGTGCTCATCTTAATCCTGCTGTTACCCTGGCCCTTGTTCTGGCAGGGAAATTTTCCGTTTCTCTGATGCCTCAGTATATTGCCGCACAAATGCTCGGAGCCATGTTTGGCTCAACCCTGGTCTGGCTGGCGTATAAAAAACATTTTGATGCCACACAGGATGCTGACCTTAAGCTAGCTGTCTTCTGTACTTCACCTAATATAAGAAGTTATTGGTATAATGCTCTTACTGAGATCATTGGAACATATGTTCTGGCCCTGGCTGTTTTATATATGGCTCAACCTGATGTAGGTCTTGGTGCTCTGAATGCTCTGCCTGTGGCACTGGTTGTTCTGGGTATAGGTCTCTCTTTGGGAGGGCCGACAGGCTATGCCATAAATCCTGCACGTGACCTGGGACCAAGAATAATGCATTTCTTTCTTCCAATTCCCTTAAAACGTGACAGCGACTGGCGGTATTCGTGGGTTCCGATTCTTGGACCAATGGCAGGTGCAGCTATTGCCGCAGGGATGTATGTTTTGTTTGGAGGAATTTAGAAGATCTTATCTGATTTCTATTCGCAATTCTGTTCAACCCTGATTATTGGTCCGACATTATACCCGTTTTCAACAGCTTTCTGCAATAACATATTGTATGTATCATCATCCATCGTCTTTTCCCTGGCAAGGATCCATAAATATTTATGTGCCGGGTCTCCGACAAGTACATACCTGTAATCATTATCAAGATACATTATCCAGTAATCACCGGAAAATGGCCAGAAGAACTGGACCTTAAGCTTAGCCGGACTGTTTTTATCCGGTACCCAGACCACCCCTTTTATCGAAGATGTCTTTTCAGAATTGGATATATAATTGCCCTGGTTAAGAACCGTAATTCTTCCGTCATCACGAAGGGTATAGGTAGCAGAAGTGCATTTCAGTTTCCGTTCAAAAAAGTTTGGCAGACGGGCGATCTCATACCAGAGGCCTTTGTACCTGTTAAGGTCAACTGAGGAAACTACTGATACAGGCTTCTGAGAAAAAACCGGTGATATCATAATGAGTGAAAAGATAAGAACAAGAGCTTTTTTCATAATTACTTTCTTAATGTAACAAGATCACCGCCTGTGCGGTTCAAAATGCTGTGTAATATATGTTCTGTTTTGGACCATAATTTAAAAGGAAACAGATGTGTTGTCTAAATTTTCTTTTTATTCAATAGCCTTAGAACAAGTTTAACCAGTTTAAAAAATAAGAAAATGATGCTGCCAGCGACCGTCATAATGACAATTGTCAGAAGAAAAGGATGATCAAGTATAACAAGAAGAAATCTGACTTTTTTTATCAGGCTTTTTTCCTCTTTAATCTCAGAGCTTATGTCAGGAACGTCCTGGCTGAAATTGAGATTCCTGATATGGCTTAAATATCCTTTCTCAACAGATCCTTCAAGACTGAAAATATGAATATCATTTGTAAGGGCATTTGCAATCAGGAGGTCCTTTTCCAGGGCAGGCCATGTGAGAGAGGCAATCTCAGCTCCGTTGATTTTAACACCGCCTCCTGTACTGCCAAGTGCCACCGGCATATTATCATGGTGGTATAAGGGAATTATTCCACTGTTTCCAAGAGCACTGGTATATAGCATCGGAATCTCTACATCAGTTTCTATATCGACTATGCCCAATAGTTTCTGCAAAGAGGTGGTCTTTAATTCTCTCTCATCATAAATAAACGGGATCAGATAACTTTCTACCTTAAACCCGTCATTCTTCATTCTTGTGATAAGTTCCTGGTAGATACCCTTTGCTTCTTTAAGTGACTTATTGTCATATAACCTTTTGTAAACCCTCCAGGCCAGCTTCCATGGATGTGAAAAAATGAGTTTCCCGTCGTTCATATCCGGTTCCAGGTCGATACCAATACCTTCCCATTTCAGGTTATTCTTCAGAGACCATTCCCTGAAATCCTCATACCGTTTTGCTGCCTTATCTCCATTATGCATATTAAACCAATATCCATCTTCTTCAGGTAGTAGCAGCCATGCAACAACTGGTATTCCTGCGGCGTTCAACTTTTGTATAGCAAGGGTCCTGCCAGCACTGAAATCATGCAACCCTATACGAAGGGTTGCATGCATTTCGACAAGTTCATTTATTAGAGCAGAATCGGCAAAAAAATCATTGAATTCTTTTCCCTGAAGTTCACAGAAGAAAGAAATGTTTGGATTGGAGAAGACGCTTATATTCATTATAAGCGATAATGATAACAGGTGTAAGAGTCTTTTCATAGGACTAATTATTATGGACATGAAAATACGAATTTTTCTTTACAGCCGATCTGATACTGTTCTTGCAATAGTAAGATTTAGGGCGATTAAGGATCATATCATCCATTTTTCCAGGGGCCCATGTTGCCGTATCCGGATTAACATTTTATTAACTGAATGTGGCATTATAATTGTAAATCTATTTTATAAGTTATTTTATTTATTGATTTAAGAGTACGACATAAAGGAGGGCCGGGAAATGAAAAGAAAAAATAAATTAACACGATTGATCCCTCTGGGTCTTATAACAGCAGGGCTCATGCTATTACAGAGTTGTGTAGTGTATAATCCCACTTACCAGCCAACAGTGCCTGTATCGGACGTTGTGCAGATGAGTAAGGATGGGATGTCATCAAAAGATATAATTAAGCAGATGCGGAAGACACATTCCTTATACCTTCTGAAGGCTGATCAGTTAGCCAGCCTCAGGGAACAAGGCGTCCAGGATTCAGTAATCAACTATATGGAACAGACTCATTTTAACGCAGTCAGACAAGAACAGAGGATAAATGATTCTTATTACATGTATCCGGGATCATTAGGATATGGTTATTGGGGACCTGGTTTCTGGGGCCCATATGGTTCCTGGGGATGGGATATTGGTCCAACATTTATTATCCATGGTGGTGGCGGCCACATCCATGGTGGTGACCACGATCATGACAGAGGCGGAAAGTAAATATGTGACTTTTCCTATTTATCCCTACCTTTGCAGAAGCTAGCCATGAAACCAGTAACTGCAAAACAACTTAAAGAGGAACTGAATTCCCGCAGTCCGAATGACCTGCGTGAGCTATGTCTGCGGTTATCACGGTTTAAGAAGGAGAATAAGGAGCTGCTGACATACCTGCTTTTTGAAGCATCGGATGAGCAAGAGTATATTGAGGGTGTGAAAGAGGAGATTGATGAGCAGTTTAAAATGGTAAACAGGAAAAGCTATTACATCTTCAAAAAAAACGTTAGTAAAATATTGCGTAATACCAGGAAATATATCCGGTATTCAAAAAAAGAGAGGACTGAGGTTGAGCTGCTTATATATTTCTGCAAAAAACTGAAAGGTTTGTCTCCGTCAATACAGAAGCATGCCGGGCTCATGAATCTTTACGACAGACAGATAGAAAATATCATTAAAAATATCTCATTGCTTCATGAAGATTTGCAGGCAGACTATGATTCCGACCTTGCGGAATTAATCGGTTGATGCAGGAAAGAAGATATTTTATTGAATAATTCTTCTGTTCAGGAGATCGTATTTATCACCGCGACGGAGAAAATAAAACAGGCTGGTTTTATTGGTGAGTGTCTTTAAATCACTTCCTTCGCTTGACCAGAAGGTGCCATCATAGACAAGAACATAGCTTTTCCCCATTACTTCAAACTGGTTGCCACGTACGATGATTGCGGTACCTTCATCGATACCTATTCCAAGTAATTCAGGCCGGTTCCTGAGTATGTCGAACATATCAAATTGCCTGTTACGTGCCAGAACATGCTGGTCGATAGCCACATTCTTTATAAAACCAAACCCTTCCTGGTGATCGCCCATCATTATCTGGTTGTTTTTTGTATCACCGCGTGCAAGAAAACTTCCCTGTATGGTTGCGCCAGCTGAAGAGCCTCCAATGACCCCGTTTCGATCCAGGACTTTCCAAAGCATCAATTCTGTAAGAGTGTTTTTATATGAATCTACAAGATGCCACTGTCTTCCGCCACTAAACCACACTCCTTTAGCTTTGAGCAAGGGTTTTACGAAAGCTTCTGAGTTAGCTGCATTCCTGTCATTTGTGTGAAGAACAGTAACATTGGTAGCACCCTGATTCTTGAAGAATATGGCACCACTGGTATTTTCGTCATAGCTATCAGCTCCACCTGCAGTAGGGATAATAACTATTGGTGCATCTTTGCCGCCTGCTACCTGAATAAAGTATTTTATAAGTTCCTGGGCCTCTCCACCTCCAACAATAATCAGGGTTCCGTTTGCCGGTCCGGTTGTGACAGCCTCTTTCTCACTTTGTTGTGCATTAAGATCAGGTGACACTGTTATTGTAAACAGGAGCAGAAAAAACAAATATTTACTTTTCATACTACTAATGTGTAAATAATGATTAACCCGAATATAAGGTTTTTTGAACGGTTAATTATAAAAAAGGGAAAAACCAGTGAATGGGGTTAGACAAAGCTCAATCATTCCATATACCAGCCGCCTCCTTTTTTATGTGCCTGTTAGTTCGTTATGTCGTTATGTCGTTATGTTGTTATGTTGTTATGTCGTTATAGTGTTATGATTTTCGATGCTCTGTCAGCCTGTTGTTGATCCTGTATAGATAAAATTATTATAGTAAATTTGTTCACTCATCTATCCAGATTATGAAATTCGAAAAATCAGTTTTAGAAATAATTAAAGAAAGACAATCAAGACGAAATTTTGTCAATAAGGATCTTACTGCTGATCACCTAAAGAAGATAAATGATATTCTTAGGTACTATACTACAGGACCGTTCGGTAATCATGTTGCTTTTAGCTTAATTGAGAAAAAATTTGCGGAGGTAAATCATAAAGTAAAGCTGGGAACATATGGTTTTATTACCGGTGCCCACTATTTTATTGCAGGCAAGGTTACAGATGGTGATTATGCAAACGAGGATTATGGATATCTGTTAGAAAGTATAATTCTTCATCTTACTTCTATGGATCTGGGGACATGCTGGCTGGGAGGGACTTTTAACAGGAGTGATTTTTTTGAAATTCTTAAATCTGACGCAAACCAGTTAATCCCAGCCATTACGCCTGTTGGAATTCCATCGGAATCCAGGTCAATAAAGGAGAATGTTATACGATGGGGTGCCGGATCAGATAACAGAAAGAAACCTGTGGAATTATTCATAGCCGATTCAGATCAACTGTCACAAGAAGTTGCGGGATTATATGAATTACCTCTTGAAATGGTCAGACTTGCACCTTCTGCATCAAATAAACAACCATGGAGAATAGGAATATCTCCTGGAGTTTTTAATTTTTACTTGAAACGCACTCCGGGCTATAAGAAAGTATCAAGCAGGGTTGACCTGCAAAAGATTGACATGGGAATAGCCATGTCGCACTTTGAATTAGCCTGCAGGGAACTGAAGCTGAAAGGTGAATGGAGCATAGGTAATGGAGGATCTGCAGCCTCCGAATCTGGTGATTATTTAATTAGCTGGAAATTATAACAGTCATTTTATATTGTGATTATGAAAAAGGCAATAGTAATTGGTTCAACCGGCCTGGTAGGATCTCAGCTGGTCATGCAACTTGTTGACAGTGATAATTACTCACAGGTTGTTTCGCTGGGAAGAAGGAATTGTGGGTTGGTGCATCCTAAGCTTATTGAACATATTGTTGACTTCGGGAAAACCGAAACATGGCAGCATTTGATGCAGGGAGATGTATTGTTTTCTACTCTGGGCACCACTCTTGCCGCCGCCGGCTCAAAAGATGAGCAGTATAAGGTTGATTTCACCTATCAGCTCAATGTTGCCAGGGTGGCAGCGGAAAACGGTGTAAAGGGATACGTTCTGGTGTCATCAGGTGGAGCAAGCTCCAGATCGGGCAACTTCTACCTGAAGATGAAAGGTCAGCTTGAAGATGAGGTAAATAAATTGCAGTTCGGGTTTATATGCATCATGCGTCCTGCTCAGCTCGATGGCGACAGGAAAGAGAAAAGACCAACTGAAAAAATTGCACTCAGGGTGATGTACGGCATTAACAAAATAGGATTGTTTCGTCGCTACAGGCCAATCATGGCTCATGAGGTTGCCTCTGCCATGATTGCAGCTGCCTCCGGGAATGAATCAAGAGTCTACGTTCTGGATGAAATATTTCAATTGATTTGATAGTGAGGAAAATACACTCAACAATATGATTCGTCAGACGAAGTTCCTGCGAAGGTTGGCAGTTGCAATAATATATGTCACTCCTCAACAACCTTTCTGACTTCCTCCGATTCAACCTCTTCCCAGCCGGAAACACCTGACGATATAATAAATTTCATCGCCTGTGAAGGATTTATGTTAAGAGGTATGATACTATCACGCGGAACAATATACATTTCACCAGTAAATGCATAGGAATGGGGAAAATAGACAGCCACCTTATCCTTCTCGCCAAGCATGCTGAGATCATCTTCTGTCAGGAAGCCGATTTTCTGGATATTCGATATAGGATTCAAAAGAACAAGAACAGGCTTATTGAATTTTCTGTCCTTCCCCACAAAAGCCGAGAAAAGATCACTCAAAGCTGAATAGATTACTTTTAGGAAAGGCGTCTTTTCAACAGTGTGTTTGAAAAGTGACTTTACCGGCTTCGCAATAATTGTCTGACCTATCACTCCGGTCAGGATTATAATTAGAAAGATAATAACCAAACCAAGTCCTGGTATATCAACTTTAAGAATTTTTGACAGGGTGTCTTTCAACAGATCGTCAACAAATTTGAAAATAGCGTAAATGATATACACAGTCATTCCGAAAGGTGCTAAATAGAGCAGACCTTCCAGAAAATAGGTCCTTAATCTTTTCATTATAGTAGGTTTTGAGTTAGATTCTTATTTCCTGCGCAAGTTAGGATTATTTATTAGTTCATCAGCCGGATACATGAATATACGTAGTCTGCACTGCCAGGTATCTTCTTTGGAAAAAGCAGAATATTTGCTCAGGAACCATTTTCAAAGTCTACACATATCCCCTTTTCAATCAATCTGTTTATTTGGTCAATATCTATTTTATTGCCAGACAGATCAGTATATTCAAGTTTTTCAAGGTCGAAGAGAGGAGATATGTCATCAATATAATTATTCGATAAAAGCACACTTTTAAGATTTCTCAGGTTGCCAAGGACATCTATATACCCAACCTCATTATCAGATAGATCCAGTTCCTCAAGGTTATTAAGATTTATAAGAGGGGAGAGGTCTGTTATACGATTATTCGATACATCAATGGAGGTGGCATGAATACAGAACTGTATCCCATCTAAATCTGTAATATCCGAAGATGATAATTCAAACTCCTCTATATCCTCAAGATAATATGGAGGAAATTCAAACTCTGTATCTCCGTATTCCCGTATCTTTATAGCATCATAAAAAGTGTACCCTATTAATTTTGTAGTGGTCCTGGTCCTGATAAGCTTTTTAGGGTGAATATCATATACAATATTGAACCCCTCGGTTTCAAAATCCCAATCATAAACGGGCGAGTAATCTATATCTTCATAGCTTTCCAGAGAATTTGCAATCTCTTCAATACGTTCGAGTTTTAATATATGAGAATACAATAATAAAGCTTCGAAGTCGTCCTGTAAGGTAAGCCTGTTGATTTCATTTATATGAAAAATGGCACGGTCAGGATGATATAGCATCAATAAGCCAGAAAAACCTTTTCCGCTATCTGATATTTTAATATCAACATATTCACTTATTATTTGTGATATTTTCTGGAGAACACAATACTGCCTGTCCCTGAAAAGGTTGATCAGTGTAAGTGATATCCTGTTCAGATTATCTACTGTATACGCTTCCAGTAACTCTTTGTTCAGTTCCCTGATTGTCATTTATCCTTTCTTGTGCCTGGTTTTACTGCCAACGTCATTGGAAATATTGTGATGTCTAAATAAAGCTGAGAGATTATGTGGAATAGCAACTCAATTTTTGAATTCGTCCCGAACATATATGTAGAACGATTCAAATGTTAGAAAATTATTCCTTTTATCTTCTACCTGTCGCCTGGCGCCTGCTGCCTGACGCCTGTTATTCATATTTTATTGACTCGGCCGGATTCTTATTTGCAATCGCTATTGTATTATAACTTATTGTCAGTCCTGAAAGAATAAATATCAAAAGACCTGAGAGTAAAAAAAGCCACCAGTTGAAACCAATTCTGAATGGAAATTTCTCAAGCCAGTTTTGCGAAATGTACCAGGAAACGGGTGCTGCTATAATTATGCCATAGAGTATAAGCTTAAAAAAGTCACGTGATATAAGTAAGAGTATATCAGGTATCGATGCTCCGTTTACCTTACGCATTCCTATCTCTTTAGTTCTCTGAATAATTATAAACCAGGAAAGTCCGAAAAGGCCAAGGCAGGCAATCAGAATGGCAAGTGTTGCAAACAGTTCGAATATTGTCCTGAACTGTTTTTCTGCACGATACTGGTTTTCATAAAAAGTTGACAGGAAAAAAGAGTCAAAGGGATTACCAGGAAAGAATTGCTCCCAGTGTTCTTTAATGTTCTTTACAGTGGACTGACTTACCTTATAAATATCGGTACCGGGTTGTCCGGTATAGTTAAGTTTGACAGAATAATAATCGCGTGTTCCGGGGGTTAGCCTGAATATCAATGCATCGTAATTTTCCTTAAGCGACTCCTGGTGATAATTCTTTAAGACACCAATGATCTTGTAATTATTACCCCAGAAAGAGATATCCACACCCAGGGCACTTTCAGGCGAGCTAAATCCCATCAGTTTAATAGCTTCTTCATTGAAAAGAACACAGTTTTCATCAGTACTGTAATCCCGGGAAAAGCCTCTTCCGGTAATCAGTTTGAGTTTATATGCCTCAATAAAATCATAATCAACTCCGATTATTCTGTATTGATTTGCCTTTGAATCATCATCAGAGACACGCTTTATGCCTCCCGCATTCCAGAATACCCTTTCTCCCGGAATAGATGTTGAAGCAGTTATTGCTTTTATTATGGGATATTTCAATAATTCACTTTTAAATGCAGAAAGCTTTTCATTATAAGTAGAATCTGCAATACCAGGTCCTTTGAGGATAAGGGTCTGATCAATATTAACGCCAAGATCCTGGGAGCGCATATAAATGATCTGTTTATAAACTGTAAGTGTAACAGCAATCATTGTTACCGAAGCAGCAAATTGAAATACTACCAGGATCTTTCTGATCGAAGCCCCACCCGAAGCTCCGTTGAGCTTTCCCCTGAATATTGATACTGGCCTGAATGATGAAATAACCATTGCAGGATAAATTCCTGATACAATAGGACCAATGAAGATCATAGAGAGGAATACTGCCCATGTAGCAAAAGTATTAAAGACCATTTCTCGCCCGGTCAGTTCTCTCAGAAAGGGTAATAGAACAATTACCATAACCAGTGCCAGTAATGACGCGAAAAGATTTATTGCAAACGATTCTATAAGGAACTGGCTAATAAGGTGCCTTCTGAAAGCTCCTGTTATTTTTCGGATTGCAACTTCCCTGGAACGAAAAATAGCTTTTACGGTTGACAGGTTTATATAGTTTACCCACCCAATTATAAGTATTATAAAAGCAATAACCATTAAGAAATAGACTGTTCTGGAATCACCGTTAACTTCCGCTTCCCACATCAAGTTTGAGTGCAGGTGAATGCTTTTTAAAGGTTGTAAACTGTATGTTGCAACCCTGATATGGGGACTGGAAGGATTTGCTGTTTCCTTATCAGTAAATTCATTCATCTTTTTTTCGAATGCTTTTGTATCTGTACCCTTCTTTAGTGAGATGTAGGTAAAAAATCCATCCCAGAACCAGGCCGTTTCAACCTCCGGTCCCCTGAATTTGACATAAGTGGGCCATGATAGCAGGATATTGTATTTTAAGTGGGTGTTTTCCGGAATATCTTTGAAAACCGCAGTTATTTTAAAGACCACTTCTTTATTAAAGCGGAATGACTGACCAACTGCATCGCTTGACCCGTAATATTTTTTTGCAATTGATTCGGAAATTGCTGCCGTAAATGGCTCATTAAGAGCTGTTGAATCAGTACCAGATAAAAGCTTTACCGGAAGCATTGTCAGGAATGCTGAATTGGCGGCAAACATCCTGTCTTCCCTGAAATTATTTTCATTGATGCCTATTATACCACTTACATTTGTCAGACGTCCAAAAGCAAGGACCTCGGGGAATTCTTTCTTGAGGGCCGGGCCAACTGCTGCACATCCTTCTCCCCACGTGGTACTCAGCTTACCATTTTCATACCTGTCCTGCCTGATACGATAGATCTGGTCCGCATTTGTGTAAAAATTTTCATAACTGAGTTCATAGAAAGCATAAAGGAGTATAAGTACAAATGCGGCAATCCCGGTGGAAAGGCCGAAGATGTGAATAAGCGAAAAGGTTTTGTTCTTTAGTATCTCCCTTAAGGATGTAGAAAGGTAGTTTCTTAACATAGGATGGATTTTATTCTTAAGAATTCTTCTGGAAACGATTATTTACTCAATATTTTTAGTTTGTTGGTGGTTTGATGCATTAGTTTAAGACCTGCAAAAAAATACAAGTCTTCCCATGCTTGCCACACAAGATCCCACGTCGTCTGCCTCGAAATTATTCAGCTATTTCTGACAATTCGATCAGGGATAAAGAAATCTTGCCTCTTAAGGTTACATTTTTTTGCAATATACTTGCAGTAATCCAGACGACCGGCCTTATTATCCCTTGTATCGGAACCAAATGTAAATTTCAATCCCTGTTCCTTTGCCATATTGATGAATTTCTCATGCGGTGTGTGAGCCATGTCATTAATCTCGATGTTAAGATTTTTACTTTTTAAAGCAGAAATTATTTTATGCATCCTTTCCTCAGTCCATAAGTTATAATAATCACGTGCTATGCAAACCGGCAGAAAGAGCGGCCAGCCAAGGGTATTAAGCGGTTCATTATTATTGATGACCTCCAGGATATGTGACATATATTTATCCATGAACTTGTCCTTATCATCAACATAAGTGTCGAAGTTCCATATCCGAAGGGTTTCATTATAACCATTTCCCGATGGTATTGTCTGGGCATCCATCAATACATAGTCAAGTTTGGCAATCATTTCAGGAGAAAAGTTTTTTGACCATCCCGGACTCATTGGTTGTAAGCCAATATAGACAGGGTATGGAAGGAGCATGTCAATGAAGGTTTTCAGACCGGCATCATTATTAACTCCGTATCCGGGATTCACCACTATTCCAAACTGGACACCTGTTTTCTTGCTGATGTCAATAACATGGTTAATAGTGAAGTTGTTGGTAAGGTGAACATGGAGGTCCATCAATGGGAAGCCATCATCCTTATATTTGCCTATATTGGCCAGAACAGGTGATACAGCCAGCATACCGCCAGCAAAGGCTGCGTTCTTTAAAAAAGCTCTTCGTTTCATTTTTTGATTTTTATTAATTAATCCAAATCCTTGTGGAAGGTATTTTGAATAAATTTAAAATAAAAATATGAGGAATCTGATTCTTGTGGGTGAAATCAGTAACGATATTTCAAAGTAAGAGAATATTTATTCCTTTATTCATATCGTAGTGCCTCCACCGGGTTCATATTCGCTGCCCTGAAGCTTTGCCAGCTTACTGTCAGAATGGCAATACAAAGAACGAGAATGCAAGCCAGGGAGAAGATCCACCAGCTTACGTCTGTTTTATAGGCAAAGTTCTTCAGCCAGAGACGCATAACGTACCAGGCCAGCGGTATAGCTATAACAACAGAACCTGTTATCCACTTCAGGAAGGAGACATTTAGCATTAACATCAGTTCCGATACCTTTGCCCCGTTAATCTTCCGTATTCCTATCTCCTTTACTCTGCATCCGGCTATAAAGGATGTCAGCCCGAACAATCCAAGGCAGGCAATTAATATTGAAAGAAGGGAGAAGAATCTGACTATCCTTTGCTGATTATCAAGTAATTTATAATTACTGTTCAGCTGATCATCGAGAAACGAAATATCGTAGGTTATTCCCGGATATTCAGTTTCCCATATCCGGCTGATCTTTTCTCTTAATGCACTTATATCGCTTGTCTTATACCTGATGTTAATACAGTTATATCCCCATCCGTCATAGGATGGATTACACATGATTATCAGCGGTTTAATATCGGAATAGAGTGATGCAAAATTGAAATCCTCCACTGTCCCGATCACTGTCATCTTGCCGTTTCTGTCTATGGTCTTATTGATGGGATCTTTCCATCCTGCACGCTGAACAAGCTTTTGATTAACAAGTATTGAAAAGTTATCCTGCTGAGTATCGGGTTTGAAATTCCGTCCCGAAAGCAGTTTTATGCCAAAACAATCAAGGAAGGATGCATCGGCATATATCACATTTAACAATACATTACCGTCTTCACCTGTTATATGGTATCCGTTCATTGTAAGACCCGTACCCATGCCCTGGCTGGTCAGTGATACATTGTTGACCTCCGGTATTGTAAGAAGGTCGTTCCTGAATGATGTGAGTTCATTATGTTTGAACTCCTTGTCGGGGAAAACCGATATGATATTTTCTTTGTTAAAACCATATTCCATATTGGCTATGTAACTATTCTGCCTGTTCATGACAAACATTGCCACAACAAATACAATGACAATTATAAACTGGAATGTTATCAGGAAAGTACTCATGACATTTTTGCTGCCTCCGGGCAGACTATTTCCCTTGATCGATTCGGTCAGCTTAAATTTTGATATTCCATGTATTGAGAAAAGGGTAATTATTAAGGAAAGGATAACGATTAGTGATGCCACAAAGAGAATGGCTTGTATAAGATGCCCTCGGAGAGTTACTGTTGTGTTCAGGAAACTGTTCAGTAAAGGCACAAAGAGTGTGAACAGGTATAGCCCAAGTAAGGATGAAAATACTGCCATGATCAATACCTCAATGTACGCCTGGGCCTCAAGCTGCCAGCGACCTGCCCCGTGAACAGTCAAAAGGCTGATATTTCTGATCTTCTCGTTTTTCTGTACAATATAAAGGCTTATATAATTGATTACAGCAAGAAGCAGAATGAATAAGCCAATACCTGCCACAATCATTATGCTGCTTCTGCTCCTGTTACCAGAGCAATCATAATCTATCGTACCGTTACTTAAATGGATATTCCTTATATTCTGTAATGATAATGAAAGGAAAAATCCGCTGCCTTCATTCTTTCTGTTGATCTTGTCATATGCAAGATCCGGAAACCCGGCCTCGATTTGTCCCGGTGAAATGCCAGGCATTAGTTTAAGGAAAGAAAGGAACCTCATTCCCCCGGCCCAGCCTATCCAGAAATTCTCCTTGTCCTGTTCAAGATATCTGGTCGATATAAGGGCATCGTATTTAAGCACTGTGTTTTCAGGAATATCTTCCGAGATACCCGATACGGTGAGGACTTTCTGGTCGTAAACAATATTTTGTCCAAGGGGCTCATCTTTCCCAAATATCCTTTGAGCTGTTGAATGGGTAAGTACTATTTTATCCGCACTGTTCAGTGCAGTGGCAGGATTGCCGGCAAGAAGACGGAAGCTGAAGAAACTAAAGAAATCATCATCTGCGAAACGAATTTTCTCAATCTTAAATATTTGATTCTTTTTAAAACATTTTATCGGCGAAGCGTCAGATATCCTGCAAAAGCTTTCTACCCCGGGAATAGCAGCCATTATATCAGGAGCATCAGGATAACAGCTCAATCCCGCTACAGTATTGTCATTTTTAGTCTGCATGGTCTCAATCACCCTGTAAATCCGGTTTCCGTCAGGATGGAAGTTATCATAGCTTGTCTCTGATCTGACGAATAAGAAAATGAAGAGTATTACAGCAATACCAGTGGAAAGACCGGTAATGTTTATAAGAGAATGTAATTTATTCCTTAAAATATTACGGAATGCCAGCTTAAAGAACAGTAAATTCATATCCAGTTATATTAATTTATGTGACCCCACAATCGGATATTATGCAGCCAATAAATATCGTAATTACTTTATGTACTATTATTATGCCAAAATCATAATTGTCATATATACAGCGGTCTACGAATCAAAATCATTTAACCGGGTAAATATATTTTACATATCGGTGTAAAAATATTTTACGGAACAAAAAATCCCGGATTTCCCGTGTGGATTGGGTGTCATACTTTGGAGAAGTGATAATAATTGCATTACGATCTAAGAATGCCATATCTTCTTCATAGTATCACGCATACTTAATTTGATATCTCAATTCTGACGGGGACATCTTACAGGTGCTTTTAAACTGCCGGTTGAAATACGAATTACTCTCAAAGCCACATTCATATGCAACTTCCTTAACCGTTTTATCTGTTTCTGTGAGCAATTTTCGTGCATGTGTTATGCGTATATCATTTACAAATTCTGAAAACTTCTTTTTTGTTTTACGTTTGAAATACCTGCAGAAAGCAGCCTTTTGCATATTCGCTATTGATGCAGCCTTGCCTAAGGTTATTGTATCCTGGAAGTTTTCAGCTACATATTTGAAGACATCGTTTATAATCTTTGATTCGCTTAATCCAGATATGTTTATTCTGTCAATGGAGTTTGACAGCACATTACATTTCTTCCCGGCAAGCTCATTTAAAATTAGCAGTAAATCACTTACCTTCTCAAGGTTCTTCCTGGTTCTCAACATCAACATCCTGTTGATCAGTGTTCTTGAAGGATTTATGATTCTCACTCCTGATTCAGCTTTTTTTATTAGCCTGTTCAGGCGACTTGTCTCGGTTTTTTCAAAGAAGTCTTTACCCAGAAAGTCCTTTCTGAACATAACCACATATGCATGTGCTAATGCTTCCCCTTTTTCGTAACCATTTGTATTGTAAAAACAGTGAGGTAACCCGGGTGCAATAAGGAATAAGTCCCCCTTGTTAAAGTTGACAACATTATTACCCAGGTATAATTTACCATGACTGTTTATTATCACTATAAGCTCGAATTCGTCGTGCATATGAAAAGAGGAAGTAAACCTTGGCTGGATGAACTCCTGGGAATGAAACAGGCTGCTTTCATCCACAACGAGTTTTTCATATGTGATCTGCATAATATTAACGTTTTGCCAAACAATATTTTAAATACATGTAAATATAGGATAGAAATGGGCAAATTAGTTGCAATTAAATCAACATTTTATCATCTAATTTAGTATTAGCATTTTTAAAGATCCGATTAAAATGGAGAGCAAATACTTAAGTTCCGGCAACATAATACGAGAAGCATGGAGACAAAAAATAGTTATTCCTGGCTTCAATATCCCCTATATCCCAATGATGGAACCTGTTATCAGGGCATTAGCCGACACCGGGACTTTTGGGTTCATAATGGTTGCTCGCCTGGAATGGATAAAGTTCAGGTCAGGTAGTATGAGGGATATCAGGAATGAATACGAAAGACTTAAGGATTACCGGTTTACCAGGCTGCATCTTGATCATGTTCCTGTGATTGATGAAGATGACCTGCGTACAGATTATATGGATATTATTGCTGAAGCACTCGAGCTTGGATATGATTCGGTAATGATTGATGGTTCAAGACTGTCATTGGAAGAAAATATAGAAACAACCAGGCAGGTTGTTGAATTGTCTCATAATTATGGTATTCCGGTAGAAGCAGAGCTGGGAGCAGTAATGGGGCATGAATCGGGACCCTTGCCACCCTATGAAGAATTATTTAGTACAGGCAGGGGGTTTACATCACCCGAGGATGCTGTGAGATTTGTTCAGGAGACGGGAACTGATTGGCTATCAGTTGCAATAGGTAATGTTCATGGACCGATATCAGCTGCCGCACGCTCCGGGAAAAAAATTGAAGCAAGACTGGCGATTCCTCATCTGGAAAGAATAAACGATATGGTGCATATACCCCTGGTATTGCATGGGGGAACCGGCATTGCCAAAGACTATCTTATGCAGTCCTTTAAACATGGCATAGCAAAAATCAACATTGCCACAGCTATACGTCAGCCATATGAGAAGTTGATGAACATTTCCGTTAAGGCTGCACAGGATGCTGTTTATAATGAGATGCTGGATATAATCAGAAACCAGCTCGAAATAAGCGGATCAGGCAGTCTGGTAAATGACAAAAACGATACATAAAAGTAAGTTGTATGAAAAAACAAAACTCAACATTCGCATTGTATTTTGGTAACAGGGGATTCTTTCCCGAGTCATTGATAGAAATAGCACGGAGGGAGGTAAGCGAAACACTTAAAAAACTTGGATACAAGACCCTCATGATGGACGCAGGGCTGACCCGTTATGGCGCTGTCGAGACTGCTGAAGAGGGGAGGAAATATGCTAAATTTCTGGAGGAAAACAGGGGGAAATTTGATGGGGTTGTACTGGTACTTCCGAACTTTGGTGATGAAAACGGAGCAGTTACTGCATTACAGGATGCGGGAGTACCCATTTTTATTCTTGCTTATCCGGACGAGCTTGATAAACTGGATTTTCAGCAACGCCGTGATTCATTCTGCGGAAAATTCTCTATCATGGATGTCTTCTACCAGTATGGACTGCCCTTCACCGTTTTTCCCCCGCATACTGTTCACCCCTTATCAAGAGAATTCGAGCAGCAGGTTTCCATATTTGATAAGGTATGTAAGATTGTCAAAGGAATGAAACGACTTACTGTTGGAGCAATTGGTGCAAGGACAACAGCCTTCAAAACAGTACGTTTTGATGAATTGGCTTTGCAGAAATATGGGATTACCACAGAAGCTCTTGATATGTCGGAAGTATTCAGCAGGGTTCGTAAACTGGATATTAAATCAAATGCAGCAAAGGAGAAATCGGACATACTTAAAAATTACACTAACTTTAAAAATGTCCCTGAAAAAGCTTTCGAGAATCTTGTGCGTTTTGGGGTCGTGATTGATGAGATCATAGATGAATATAACCTTGATACACTCGCAATACGTTGCTGGATTGAAATGGAAAAGGAGTTTGGAGTAGCCCCGTGTGTTCTTTTAAGTGAAATTAATGACCGGGGTATTCCTGCTGCCTGCGAACTGGATGTCTGCAATGCTGTCGCAATGTATGCACTACATCTTGCATCCGGGGAACCGGCTACCTGTCTCGACTGGAATAATAACTACGGAGATGCTCCGGACAAGTGTATTCTCTTTCATTGCGGGCCAGTGCCACAAAGTCTCATGACAGCCAAAGGAGAGGTAATAGAACATCCTATGTTCGCCAAGTCATTTGGTGCCGGGTGCGGTTTTGGTTGCAATATTGGACGCATAGCACCTAATCAGATAACTTTTGCTAGTTTAAAAACCCAGGATGGGAAACTATTTATTTATATGGGAGAGGGCAAGTTTACCAGTGATACGATACAGGAAGGCTTTTTTGGATGTGGGGGAGTGGCACAAATTAATAATCTGCAGGAAAAACTTTACAAAATAGGTTACAATGGATACAGGCATCATGTAAGCGTTACTCCGGGTCATATTTCAACGGCTTTGCGTGAAGCCTGCGTCCGCTACCTGGGTTATGAGATAACAGAAATCTGAAAAATATCAGAATATCAAAATTGAGTTACCTTGGATTAGATATTGGTACAGGAGCATGTAAAGCTGTTGCATTTAATTCTGACGGAACAGCACTTGCCTCCGCATTCAGGGAATATCCTGTGCTCCACCCTCATCCCGGCTGGGCAGAGCTTGACCCGGATGATGTTATCAGTAAATGTTATGAGGTAATTGCCGAAGTGAATGCAAAAATAACCGATCGTGTAGTTGCAATGAGCATATCCAGCCAGGGAGAGGCATTTACCCCTGTCGATAAGGATGGGAAAACTCTCGGAAATGCTATGGTGTCATCTGATTCGAGAGCCAGTATCATTGCTGATAAATGGAGCAAAGAATTTGGTATCAGGAAAATATATCATATCACAGGCCACACTCCGCACCCATTGTTTTCTCTTTTTAAGATCTTATGGATTAAGGAAAATCAGCCAGATGTCTGGGAGAAGACCAGGTATTTTCTTTGTTTTGAAGATCTGTTTCACTACCGCACAGGGCTGGAGCCAATGATAAGCTGGTCAATGGCAGGAAGGACCATGCTTTTTGATGTAATTAATCACAGGTGGAGTAAGTCAATCCTGAATAGGGCAGGATTGGACGAAGAAAGACTTGCCACTCCTGTAGCATCAGGACAAATAACAGGGATAATCCCATTCCGGAAAGATAACAAGATGGGGTTTAAAAATCCTGTCACACTTGTTTCAGGTGGTCACGACCAGACCTGTGCGGCTTTGGGTGCCGGCGTTATTGAAGCAGGTATGTGCATGTATGCCACAGGGTCGGTTGAATGCTTTTGCCCCATGCTCGATACACCAAGTTTTTCAGATGAGCTGCAACACAATAACCTGTGCTGCTATGATTATTCTATTAAAGGAAAGTATACAAGCGTTGCCTATAGTTTGACCGGAGGAAATATCCTGCGATGGATGCGTGATGAACTGGGGCAGTCAGAGAAAGATGCTGCAGCAAGGTCGGGCCGGAATGCATATGATTTACTCCTGGCTTCAATGCCATCAAACCCTACGGATCTGCTTGTGCTTCCTTATTTTTCTGCTACTGGGACACCTTACTTTGACACCAGGGCGAGGGGTGCGATACTGGGACTTCAACTAACAACCCAAAAAGGAGAAATCACCAGGGCCCTTCTTGAGGGAGTAGCTTTTGAAATGAAACTGAATCTGCAATTGATGGAAAAGTCGGGAATGAGAATCGATACTTTTATTGCAACGGGAGGGGGCATTCGCAATGAATCATGGATGCAGTTAAAAGCGGATGTGCTTAATAAAAACATTAGAGTGCGCAATATTGGAGAAGCAGGTTGTTACGGGGCCTCATTACTTGCAACAAGTGCAGTGGAGGGTATATCAGTACAGGACCTGCTGAAAGATAGCAGGACAGAAACCAGGGTGTTCATACCTGATCCTGGAAATGCTGAGAAGTACGAAATGGTCTTTGAAAAATATAAGGAATTATATCCTGCACTCAGATCATTCTGGGAAAGATGATATGTAAAAAAAAGAAATTTACAATAACATGAAAACATGAATAGATCAGAAGTTTTGAAGTATGTTGGGAACATGGCTCAGCTCGGAGCTTGCCGCCACTATACACTGAATGGAGGATTGGCTCGCGGTATGAGAGCTACAGATATAAACACAGGAAGTGGTCTTCAATATACTGTATTACCTGACAGAGCTATGGACATATCCATGACTACTTTTAAAGGTAATAATTTGGTCTATATAACCTGTAACGGAGAAACCCATCCCTCATACTATGACCCCGATGGAATAGGATGGTTGAAAACTTTCGGGGGTGGATTAATAACAACATGTGGACTGACTTATCTTGGTTCCCCCTGTAAAGATGAAAATGAAACACTAGGTCTCCATGGAAGAATTTCCACTACTCCTGCCAGCCAGTATGCTGACCATTCAGGTTGGGTGGGGAATATGTATGTATTGAAGCTACAAGGTATTATTGAGGAAGGTCATCTGTTCGGCAATAAATTGAGAATGGAAAGAGAAATCTATTCAGTCCTGGGTGAAAATAAAATCCATTTAAAGGACAAGATCACAAATTTTGGCAATAAGCCGAGCCCCATTACTTTGCTCTATCATATGAATTTTGGATATCCTCTTTTATCGGAGGATACTGAACTGATAATAGACCCTTCAGTGACTTTTCCACGTGATCCTGAGGCAGAAAGGGGATTGAAAGAATTCAAATCTTTCACCAAACCTCAAAAATCATTTAATGAACAGGTTTTCTATCATACAATGATGGGAAACAAAACCAATGAGGCAACAATTGCTATCAGGAACAGAAAAATAAATACAGTAGTTACAATTCATTTCAATTCAGGCCAGTTGCCATATGTTACCCAGTGGAAAATGATGGCATATGGAGAATATGTGCTTGGTATTGAACCGGGGAATGTACACTCAAAATCGAGAACGACACTAAGAAAAGAGAATCTTCTTCCTTTCTTACAACCAGGAGAGAGTGAAATCTTTGAGCTCGAAGTACATATAAGTGATCTTCAATAAATATTTTAACCGATGATGAAAAAACTTGTCCTGTTTGGAGCCGGAAAGATTGGCAGATCATTTATCGGACAGTTGTTTGCCAGATCGGGCTATGAGGTTGTTTTTGTTGACATCTCGGAAACACTGATAAATAAGCTTAATAGCAGGCGTGAATATGAGGTTATCATTAAAAGTGATCAGTCGGATACCACAATTAAAGTTGAGAATGTCAGAGGTATTCTGGCTACGGAGGAATCCTGTGTGGCAGAAGAAATAGTCGATGCTGATATAGTTGCTGTATCTGTTGGACAGAACGGATTACCTGACGTAATATCCTTGCTGGCAAAGGGATTGCTGTTAAGGAAACGGCTTAAAGGATTGCTTCCCCTGGATATTATCCTGGCAGAAAATATGCGCAATGCAGATAATTATGTAAGAGAAAACCTAGGACTGATCATGGGTCCGGGTTATCCACTGGAAGAGCTTGTTGGGCTCATAGAAACCAGTATTGGCAAGATGGTACCAATTATGCCCATGGAGGTTCAGAAGAAGGATCCTTTACTCGTTTATGCTGAGCCATATAATACATTGATTCTGGATAAGAAGGCTTTCAGGAACCCGATACCTGAAGTTAAAGGGCTTGCACCCAAAGAAAATATGAAGGCATGGGTTGACCGCAAATCATACATTCACAATCTTGGTCATGCTGCTGCAGCCTACTCAGGTTTCCTGGCTGAGCCTGATGCAGTATTTATTGCCGACGCATTGAAAAACCAGACGGTGAAGAAATTTGTTAGGTCGGTAATGATGCAGGGTGCCGGAGTACTGTTGCGAAAATACCCCGGGGAATTTTCAAGGACAGACCTTGTGGATCATGTGGATGACCTCTTGTTTCGATTTGGCAACAGGGCGCTCGGAGATACTGTTTACAGGGTTGGTTGTGATCTGAAGCGTAAGCTATTCAGGAATGACAGGATATTGAGTCCCCTTATAGATGGTCTGAAAATGAAATCTCCTGTAGACATGATCCTGTTGACCTTTTCTTATGGACTATTATTCAGGGCCAGGGATGAGAAAGGCGATCTTTTGCCCGATGATGCTGAATTTGCTAAGACCCTAAATGAAAAAGGACTGGGGTATGTGTTAGGTAATGTTTGCTGCCTTCATCCTGAATATGATCAAAAGGTGATAAACCTATTACTCACAGATATTGAAACTTCCATTGCGCTATCAATTTATCCAATAAAAACCAGAGAATAAATTTTACTTTTACCCTTTTCCATAACCCGAATCATTTTCTTCCAAAGTCGGAACGTTTAAGTTCATTTTTAATATGGTTAGATTTCTTATCATTTTATTATATCTTAGCCTTATTGTTAGTTGAATTATATCAGATTTTTATCATTTTATGTTTTATAATTTCAATGATTTATAGGTTTTTCTATTATATATACTGAATAAGGACTATTTCATTTTATAGCAATCACTTTTTGATAACCGGTGTTTCATCGTTTCTTAATATGGTGCCCGGATATTAAAAAGATGCAATCTTTTCTTTTATGTTGTAATTCTTTTTCTCATACTTTCATAGAAGGTAACTTTTAATTTTAATATTTCAACAGATTCTTGAAAAGGGTAAAAATGAAATATAATTAATAAATTTAGAATGCTAATTTTATAACTATTTTGGTGTAAGTTATTTAGAGTAGAAATATGACTTATGCTGAGAACGCTTAAATCTATTTCAAAAAATCCAAATTATATGAAAACAGACAGAAGAAAATTTGTTAAAACCATGGGTGCAGGTGCCACAGGACTTGCCCTTGGTTCAGTAGCTTGACAGCAACTTCATGTTCCGCTGCCGGAGAGAGTAGGAGTCACAGGAGTGCAGCGAGTGATAGCCAGATATTATTTATTGGCGATGAAATAGCATTGGCCGATACTCAGTATGGAAAGGTTAAAGGATATGTTCTGAGGGGGATTAATTATTTCCTCGGCATTCCCTATGGCGCAGATACTTCAGGACCAAACAGGTTTATGCCTCCTCAGAAAGCCGAAACCATGGAACAGATGTATTTCCTGCAGTATGGTGGGGTAATTCAGCTCCTCAGATAATGGAAAAGAGATATGCGAATGCCTATGCTTCATTTGCAGATCACTGGAACTATGATGATGTAAGTGAAGATTGCCTCAGGCTTAATGTATTCACCCCGGCAATCAATGATGGGAAGAAGAGACCTGTTATGGTCTGGTTTCACGGTGGTGGATTTACAAATGGCAATGGGATAGAGCAGGATGGGTATAACGGGGAGAACTTCAGCCGAAAGGGTGATGTTGTTTTTGTCTCTGTCAATCACAGGCTGGGTCCGATGGGATTTCACAAACCTGGCAGGTGTAGGAGGCGATAAGTTTGCAGCCTCAGGTAACGTTGGGATGCTCGATCTTGTGGCAGCACTGGAATGGGTGAGGGATAATATTACAAACTTCGGAGGCGATCCCGGTAATGTAACTATAATGGGTCAGTCAGGCGGCGGGGCCAAAGTATGTATAACTACAGCAATGCCTTCAGCCAAAGGACTCTTCCACAAAGCTGTAGTGCTTAGTGGGGCCGCAACCAGGATCGGGGAAAAAGAATACGCTGAAAAACTTGGGGCATATATTCTTAAGGAAGCCGGATTAAAACCCAAAGATATTGGTAAGTTACAGGAGATGCCATGGATGGAGTATTATCTTCTGGCTAACCGCGCAGCAGGAAACCTGGCAAAAGAAATGGGACCCGGAGCTGGTATTATGCGAAGAGGATTCAATCCCTGTGCCGATGGTGTCTTTATCCCTAACGATCCTTATTTCCCGGAAGCTTCACCTTTAGCGGCAGATGTTCCAATGATAATCTGTTCTACTATAAACGAAATGGCTCCGAGCAGAACCAATGCTGAACTTGAAAAGGTAAGTCTCTGGACGAGGTAAAGGGTATCTTAAGTCGAGAGCAGGTTTCGGACCTGGCCTTGGCGAAAAAGCGGGTGAAGTAGTGGATGCATATGCTAAAGCCTTCCCCGACAAGAAACCTGTTGAGATATGGTCTTTGGTAAGTGCTAACAGGAAGAGTGTTATCGACCTTGCTGATGCTAAATCAAAACAGTCACCCCCGGTATATGTGGCATGGTTCTGCTGGCAACCCCTCTTGTTCGATAATCGCATGCGGGCATTTCATTGCAGTGATATTTGCCACTGGTTCTATAACACAGATCTCATGCTTACTCATACAGGAGGTGGCTTAGAGGCCCAGACAGTTATCTGAGAAAATGTCAGGAGCCTTACTGCAATTCATGAGAACAGGGAACCCTGATAATGGAGGTTTACCATCATGGGCAAGGTATACATCTGAAAAGGGTGAGGTTATGGTTCTTGATGATGTTTCAGAATTGAAGGATGATCCTGACAGGGGGGCACGTAAGGCCCTGCCATCTGCATGATGATTCAGTAAATTATAATTTTGCATTATTTTAAATTAATATTAATAACTCAAGTAATGAAAAAGAGACTATACTCAACAATCGCAGCTGTCACGGCAAGTATCTTCTTCCTGCTGCTCACCATTAACGCATGGTCACAGGAACCTGCAAAACCTGCTGCCCAGGCTCCGGCTAGACCTGTTTTCAGGATGCCGGTACAGGTTAAATCAGCCGAGGTGTCATCTGACAATAAAGTGACTTTCAGGCTTTATGCAAAAGATGCATCCGGTGTAAAAGTGTCAGGAGACTGGTTGCCAGGTTATGGTTCAAGTGTGGATATGGCAAGAAATGACACAGGCATGTTCTCCCTCACAGTAGGTCCCCTGGAACCTGAACTTTACAGTTATACATTTATCGTTGATGGCGTGAGAATGATCGATCCGAATAATGTCCAGGAACTACGCGATGGTTCCCGGTATTTAAGCTTTTTTATTATCCCCGGGGATCAGTCTGACCTCTACATGTATAATAATGTGCCTCACGGTTCTCTTGCCAAGATATGGTATAATTCCCCCGTTCTGGGAATGCAAAGAAGACTTTATGTATATACTCCTGCCGGATATGAGGACAGTAATTCTGAATACCCGGTATTATATCTTTTACACGGTGCTGGAGGAGATGAAGATGCATGGACAACAATGGGAAGAGCGATAGAGATAATGGATAACCTGATAGCACAGAGTAAGGCCAGGCCGATGATAGTTGTAATGACAAATGGTAATGCCAATCAGGAAGCAGCTCAGAACGATATTCCTCTGCCGGAGGTAAGCCCCCAGGAAAGAATGGCTTCTTATGCTCGGTATGCAGGTAAATTCGAGGAATCAGTGGTAAAAGACGTGATTCCGTTTATTCAGAAGCATTTTCGCGTATATACAGATAAAGATCATCGTGCAATAGCTGGGTTGTCAATGGGGGGGGCCCATACACAGACAATCACTAATGATAATCCAAAAATGTTCAGTTATATCGGAGTCTTCAGCATGGGTTTGATGAATTTTGGTCGTCAGAATCAGGATGCTGCCAAGCTTGCTGAAGAAAGAAGTGCAAAAGTGGAAGCCTTAAAGAACAGTGGTTATAAACTTTACTGGATTGGCGTCGGGAAGGATGATTTTCTGTATAAATCAGTTCAGGACCTGAAAGCAGATCTTGACAAACATAGTTTCAAATATATATACCGTGAAACACCCGGTGGGCATACCTGGACGAATTGGAGAATCTATCTTTCGGAGTTTGCGCCCTTGCTTTTTAAATAGTCCATACTGAAAAATAAAATTCTTTCAGCTTTAAATCTGTCAATATTATCGTTACTATTTAGGATAGGATTAATTATACTTAAAACACACACTATGAAAAGATCAATTCTCTCAGGGTTGCTGTTAATCTTCCTGTTCTCATTAAACTTTAATTTGCTTGGGCAGGATATTTCAGCCCGGGAACAATGCAAAAAGCTGGGCAGAGGAGTAAATATCATCGGCTACGACAAAGAATTATGGAAAGATTATACCAAAGGCCGGTTTAAAGAGGAGTATTTTAAAATGATCAAGGATGCGGGTTTTTCAAACATTCGTGTGAACCTTCATCCTTTTTCAAATATGGATAGTACATATAAAATAAATCCCAGATGGCTGGAAACTTTGGATTGGGTTGTAAAAAAAGGTCTCGAAGCCCATCTGATGGTTATACTTGATTTGCACGAATACAATGCCATGGCAGCTGATCCGGTTGCAAAAAAGGGAATGTTCCTCTCTGTCTGGAAGCAATTGGCTCCAAGATATAAAGATCAGCCTGATAATGTGATTTTCGAAATATTGAACGAGCCAAATCAGAAGCTTACGCCGGAGTTATGGAACACATTTCTTGTTGATGCCATGAAAATAATCCGTGAAACGAATCCAAACCGCACACTAATAATTGGACCTGCTAACTGGAACGGGATAGAGTCTTTACCTACGTTGATTCTGCCTGCTGACGATAAGAATATTATTGTAACAGTACATTTTTATTACCCCATGAAATTTACTCATCAGGGCGCCCCCTGGTCTAAGGAAAATGTTAAATACAGCGGCATAAACTGGACTGGCACCAAAGAGGAGAAGGCAGAAATTGATTCAAGGTTAAAAGTCGCCGCTGACTGGTCAAAAGCTCATGACCGTCCAATCTTTCTGGGTGAATTTGGCTCTTATGATAAAGGTGACATGGATTCCAGGTCGCGTTATACAGCCTATGTTGCCCGTACAGCTGAAAAGTACGGTTTTAGCTGGGCTTACTGGCAGTTTGACAGTGATTTCATTGTTTACAACATCGATAAAGAACAATGGGTCACCCCAATTTTAAATGCCTTGACGGATAAGACTCCTGAAAAGTAGAAGGATAATCTGGAAGTGTTAAGTACAGGGATCTTACACAGGTATCTTGTTTATATATTTATTTAAAAGTCATACCTGTATAATTTAAATTCTCAATTTGTTATGAAAGTTGCAATTACCGGAGGCAGTGGACATATCGGCAATTGCCTTATACGTGAATTATTAAAACAGGGAGCAACTGTAAAGGTATTAGTATACGATACTCAAAACGGTCTTGATGGACTGGAGGTTGAATTATTTCACGGGAATTTGCTTGAACCAGAATCACTGGCTCCGCTCTGTGAAGGAACGGATGTTATCTTTCATCTTGCTGCACGGATAGCCATTGATAACCAATCACCTGTCAGAGTTTATGAAACTAATGTAACCGGAACCAAAAATATCTTAAATGCAGCAATTAAAGCCGGCATTAAGAGATTCATCCATTTTAGCAGTATTCATGCTTTCCAGGTTAAGCCCTCAGACAAAATTCTGGACGAAACCAGGCCACTTGTTGACTCAACTAAGACAATTTACGAGTTTACAAAAGCAGAAGGAGAGCGGGAAGTGATGAAGGCGGTGAAGGAAGGGCTCAATGCCGTCATTCTGAATCCTACTGCAGTAATTGGACCGTATGACTACAGAAATTCCCTACTTGGGATGGCTCTCAGAAAAATTTACCAGGGGAAGTTGCCTTTTCTGGTAGAAGGAGGATATAACTGGGTTGATGTACGTGATGTTGTTTCAGCTTCCATAAAAGCGATCGAAGCCGGAAGTATAGGCGAGAAATATATTCTATCCGGTGAATACCGGAGTCTGCGTGAATTGTGTTCAATGATTAATAAATTATCGGGCAGCAGAAGGCCTCTTTTTGTTCCTGTTGCCGTGGCACGTCTTGCATGTCCATTTTTTCAGATTTATTCCTCAGTAACAAAAAAACAACCCTTATATACATACCAGTCGCTTGATATTCTTGTCAATTCCCCGGAATACATATCAAATGAAAAAGCAGGAAAAGTACTTGGTTTCAACCCCCGTCCTCTGGATCAAACTTTGAAAGATACATTTAGCTGGTATAAGGAAAATAACCTGATAAACTAATATGATATCGCACGAAACTTTTAACCTGATTTGCTGGATATGGATCGCTATAGCAGTAATAATATTCCCGATACTTTTTAAAGTAACCCAGCCTTATGGCAGACACACCAAAACTAACTGGGGCCCGATGATCAACAACAAGTTCGGATGGTTTTTTATGGAGTTGCCCTCCCTGGCTATTTTTGGTTATTATATTGTTTTTAAAGCTGATCTGTACAACTTCATGATACTGTTGCCAGCATCCTTATGGGGACTGCATTATATTCACCGTGTTCTTATTTTTCCTCTTCAGATAAGAACCTCAAGAAAGAAAATCCCGGCTGTAATTGTAACTCTTGCATTTGTTTTTAATATAATAAACGGTTTTCTGAATGGCTATTGGTATGTTTACTATGTACCTGAGTACAAACCGGGACTGGTTTTGATTTTACGAATAACAGCAGGTGTAATTCTATTCTTGTCGGGCTTTGTTATTAATAAATATCACGACATTATACTCATTAAACTCCGGCCATCAACAGGTGACGGTTACAAAATCCCTTACGGCGGACTTTTTAAGTATGTTTCCTGTCCTAATTTTCTTGGTGAAATTATTTCATGGGCAGGTTTTGCTCTTGTTGCCTTTAATCTTCCGGCTCTCTCTTTTTTAATCTGGACCCTGGTTAATCTCACCACCCGGGCCCTTGATCATCACCGATGGTATAACAGGGAATTTCCGGAATATGATAAAAAGAGAAAAGCAATAATTCCCTGGGTTCTCTGATATTAAAATATTCTATAGTAAGGTCATCACCCTCAATTATATCATTGCAGAATTCTGATTGGATATTATTTTTCTTTACATGATATATTTGAACCTGCTAACAATAACTATTCAGTTACCGGTTGTAATCTCAATCATTGCATCAGGCAGGCCCTCAGCCTCTGCAGTCAGCTTAATTGTACCTGCTTTAATGAAAGGTCTGATTATTGCAAGACATCTTCCGTTGAAAACTTTACATTCAGGATTACGGAAACTTTGCATATCGTCAGGAGCAGCATTACCTGAAGCCAATAATTCTCCTTCCCCTGTAACAGTCAATTTAACCTTTAAAGAGGAATTCGGAATAAGATTTCCATCCTTATCCCTTACTTCAACAGAAACATATGAAAGGTCGTTACGGTCAGCATTTATCTGTTTCCTGTCGGGTATTAATACCAGGGTGGAAGGCTCCCCGGCTGTATTAAATATCCTGGTAGCTACCTCTTTGCCATCTGTAATTCCCACTACTTTTAATTCCCCGGGAGAATAGGGCACTTCAAATCTGGCAGTCAGTTTGGTTTCCTCAGAAACGGATTTTTGCCCAATCACTTTACCATTCAGCTCAAGCCGGACTTCCTGGCAACGTGAATAAACAGATACCTGTAATGTCTTTCCTTCCTCACCTGGCCATGTCCAGCTCTGGTATTCATCCGGCCAGCCCCAGTATGATATGTATTCTTTTTTCCCTTTCGGGAAAGGAGCATGAACCGCCATTTCAAGTTTGCTTCTTTTCCATACAACATCCCTGTAATATGATTGTGCTTTTTTCTGCCCGGTGATGTCAATATCCCCGCACCAGGAGTTATACCAGGGCCATGGCATACTGAATGCGGCGTCTTTCTTATCATAATATACATGACCAATGCCAGATTCGCCCAGGTAGTCCATACCGGTCCAAACAAAATCACCTATTACCCATGAGTCTTTCTCTACCTGCTGCCAGTTTTCAAATGCTTCAATCGGAAAAGACTCAGTCCCTGCCATAATTCGATCAGGAAATTTTTCATGATCGTTTTCATATTCTCTCCATTGATAGTTGTACCCACCCAGATCAAGATTGGTAAAAGCTGGTTCAGAATCAGACCAATCCATTCCGGGATGATCCCAGAACATACAGATTGCTGCTGTAATGGGTCTTGTGTTGTCAAGCTCTTTAACCGCCTTGACCAACTGCTTTGCGATGCGCTGACCCGAGGTGTCAGCGCGTTCATAAACCTCATTTCCTATACTCCAGGCAATCACGCACGGATGATTACGATCGCGCATTATCATCGACTGAATATCACTTTTCCAGTTGGCTTTGAAATAATTGCTGTAATCCTGGGGATTTTTCGGATGTTCCCACATATCAAATGCCTCATCTATAACCAGCATTCCAAGCCGGTCACAAGCATCGAGAAATTGCCTGGACGGAGGATTATGGCTTGTACGTATGGCATTATATCCGTTGGCTTTCATAATCTCAACACGCCGTTCCTCAGCACGATCAAATGCAGCAGAACCCAATAAGCCATTGTCGTGATGCATACAGGCACCTTTTAGCTCAAGGGGCAGCCCGTTAAGTGAAAAACCCTGCTTTGCGCTGAAATCCAGCGTCCTGACTCCAAATGGTACCGAATAGCTGTCTATTACTTTACCCTTCAGAACAATCTGTGCTGTTGCACTATATAAGTGAGGGTTCTCAATTGACCAAAGTGTAGGTTTGATTATCTTCAGTGGCAGGTTTACAGAGAGTAACCCGTTCGATTCAACTTTTATTGCATTTTCAGACTTATCTACTTCCTTTCCGTCAGCATCACTGATAAAAGTAACCAGTTTAGCTTCGGTGACAACCGGATTACCGTTTTTCAACATAACTGAAAGATGAACCCGGGCTGTATCTTTTGAAGTTAAGCTGGTAGTGATATATATACCTTTTTCAGCCACCCTTAATGGATTGGTAACTGTTAACCATACATGGCGGTAAATGCCAGATCCGCTATACCATCGGCTGTTTTTTCCGGGATTCCTTACCTCAACGGCAATTACATTGTCGGCCTCAGGAATCAGGAACGATGTAATATCGAATGAGAAAGGAGTATACCCGTAGTAGTGGTCCCCGACTTTATTCCCGTTCACCCAGACACTCGAAATCATATAAACACCATCGAAACAAAGTACAACATTTTTGTTTTTATAGGTATCATCCACCACGAAATGTTTTCTGTACCAGGCAGTTCCTCCTTTGACATGTCCTGTGGAAATACCTCCCTCACTTGATCTGTTAAAGGGACCGATATTATCCTCATTGTCACTATCTGCAATGTTTTCGATGCTCCAGTCGTGGGGGAGGTCAAGTACCCTCCACCCTGAATCATCAAACCCGGGGTTTTTGGCTCCTGCTGGATCAGCTTTAATGAAACGCCATCCCTGGTCGAATGATATAGTCCTGTGCTTTTCACCTGTGACAGACTGATTACATCCAGTATTTCCGGTTGCTAATGCAAGGAATATAAGGATGACAACGGCAAATTTAGGCTTAATCATAAAAGAAAATATTTATTTAATAAATTATCCGGTAAGATAGCTTTTTGCATTCCGATTACTTTCCCCTATCCCTCAATGATCCTAAACTCTTCTTAAGGTTCTCTTCTATCAAATTGAATACATGCTGTATCTATGTTAAAGATATTCATTTTAAGATAAAAGTCACTTTGTCTGTACCAGATTTTTCCTGGATTTACGCCAATAAAGAAGGGTTAATTTTCATTCTGTAGCTTGATCCCCGGATAAGTTTAGCTTAACGCATTAGTCTGTTTGTAATAATTCTTAAAACCTATTCTATCTATAATTGTTATATGATTAGTTTTAAATTGAATATTCATCTGGCATAATATTAAATTATACCGTAATAAAAGTTCCATAAAATGAAAAAATTGTTTATTTTGATGATGTTTGTTTCAACAGTAGTACTGGTATACTGCCAGCCTGACAAACAAAAACAGATGCCCGTGACAACAAGTTCAACTTCTGCATTGTCGCTTTATAACCAGGGCATGAAGTACTTTGACGATGTTAACCTGCCTAAAGCACTTGAGACTTTTAATAAGGCTCTTGATGAGGACCCGGATTTTTTTATGGCTAATTACCAGCTTGCATTTTTTTACCTTCTTAATCGTTCAGCCGATGAATTTGAAAAATATGCTGATGCAGCACTAAACTGTAAAGAAAAACTAAATACGGGAGAAAGCCTGTTGAAAGATGCACTGGACAGCCTGAAAGAGGGCAAAACTGATGTTGTCGGAGTTGGGAAAAAGCTTGTTGAAATGTATCCCTCTGATCCGGATTCATATAATACCCTGGTTTCTTTCCAGTCCCTCGCAGGAGATTCTGTGGGTATGGTTGAAACTATTAAGAAGGCAATAGCAGTTACCACCGATCCCGCGCCCTTTTATAATCAGCTGGGCTATGCATATCTGACTCTCAAACAAAACGATAAGGCGGAGGAAGCCTTTGATAAGTACATTGAGCTAGCTCCAAAAAATCCTAACGCGTACGACTCAAAAGGAGATTTTTACATGTATATCAAGAAATATGACGAAGCCTACCAATCCTATATGAAAGCTAATTCCATGGATTCGTCTTTCAGTGGAGATAAAGCTGAGGTAGCCAAACGATTGTATGAACAGACAGAAGGCAAAAACCTGGAAATAATATCCATTTGACAAGGATTACTTTCTACTGAAAGGCTTCTTTCTCATTTTCCTGGACCGTAAAGATTAATTTTTTGCTTTTAGGTTTGCAATGGTTTAACTTTGATAATCAACAATATAACCAAAGTTATCAGCCATGGCACATGATGTATTTATTAGTTATTCCAACAAGGATAAAAAAACTGCAGATGCTGTTTGTTCGATCCTTGAAAAAAACGGGATCCGATGCTGGACCGCACCGCGGGATATTACTCCGGGAGTGCCTTTTGCGGAGGCGATTATTGATGGTATAAAAGAATCAAAAGTATTTGTTCTTGTATATTCCTCAAACTCGAACCATTCTCATCAGGTTATTAAAGAAGTGGACCGGGCTGTCCATCATGGCCTGGCTATTATCCCCCTGCGACTTGAGGATGTGCCCATGTCAAAGCAGTTAGAGTACTATGTCAGCGATGTTCATTGGCTGGATGCTTTGAATCCTCCACTTGAGAAACATATTCACAAGTTATGCAAGGTAGTTAAACTACTTTTAGAGATGGATACGGTCAACAGTGATGATATAGAAGAAGTGCTAAAGAATGATACTATTAAACATAATGTTCCTGATAATTCTGCCAGAAGGAAAAAATTATCAAGAATTGTTATTCCTGTTCTCGCTCTTGTCTTTGTTAGTATTATCATTGTCACTGTCAGGTTTTTCATAAAGCAGTCAAAGATTGAGTGGGCCAGAAAAGAAGCTATTCCTGAAATAGAGCGGATGATCGGGGATAACGATGTCTGGAGGAACCTTGTGAAACCATATCGGCTGGCTGTTCAGGCAGAAACAATCCTTGGTGACGACTCCACGCTTGCAACACTTTTACATAAATGTTCAAGACAGATTGATATTCTCACTGCCCCCCCCGGGGCAAGTGTCTATATGAAAGAATACGTTAGACCGGATACAGGATGGAGTTTCCTTGGAATAACACCACTCAAGAGTATCAGGCTACCTATTGGAATATTCCGCTGGAAATTTATTAAGGAGGGATACGACACAGTTCTTGCAGCTGCATCAACATGGAATGTTGGGGATGAGGACGATCTGATATCCGGCTGCGATCTTATCAGAACCCTGGACATGAAAGACAGTATTCCTGCAGGAATGGTACGGATCCTGGCCACAGAAAGTGAAGCCGGATCTCTAAGTGATTTTTTTATAGGCCGTTATGAGGTAACAAACAGAGAGTACAAGGCTTTTATCGACTCAGGAGGGTACCGGAAACAGGAATTATGGAAACATCCTATTAAGAAAGGTGGGCACGAAGTGGAATTGGCTAAGGCAATGAGTAACTTCGTGGATCAGACAGGACGGCCCGGTCCTGCTACCTGGATTGGAGGAGATTTCCCAAAAGGACAGGAAGATTATCCAGTGTCTGGAATAAGCTGGTATGAAGCATCAGCTTATGCCGAATGGAAAGGAATGAAACTCCCTACATCCGCGCACTGGAACGTGGCAAGGGGAGCTTATACACCTATGATACAATGGCCACAACTTGGTGGATTTGGCATCCTTGCACCATTTACTAATTTCGGTGGAAAAGGACCTGTACCTGTTGGGAGTCTTGATGGGTTTACAGCTTTCGGAGTATATGATATGCCAGGAAACGTCAGGGAGTGGTGCTGGAATGAAACTAAAGCCGGCAGAGTAATTCGAGGAGGTAGCTGGGAGGACAACACATATACGTTTGAATATGAGGCGCAGGCTCCGCCAATGGATCGCTCGCTCAGAAATGGGTTTCGTCTGGCACTATATCCGAATCCGGAAGATATTCCGGCGACAGCATTCAGTCTCCAAACTCCCTCATCCGAAGTAGATTACCACTCTATAACACCTGTTCCCGATGCTATTTTCAAAGTGTACAGGAAACAATATGCCTATGATCCAAAGGCACTGAATCCTGTTGTTGAGTCGAGGATTGAAAGCCAGGATGGGTTGATACACGAACTCATATCATTTGATGCTGCATATGGAAAAGAGAGAGTTCTGGCCCATCTGTTTCTACCATCCAATGCCCGGCCACCATTTCAGACTGTGATTTATTTCCCCGGTGAAGCCTCCTCCTGGATGCCTTCCAGTAAGGATATTGAGAACTACTACGAATTCACCATGTTCCTGTCTTATCTTGTCAGAAATGGCCGGGCTGTGCTTTATCCTGTATACAAGGGGACATTCGAGCGGGGAGGTCCGGAATATATGTCACTCCTCTCTACAGTTGAAACCTCACAAAACTTTTCCTACACAGAATTAGCGATCCAGGAGGTAAAGGACTTCCGGCGAAGTATAGACTATCTGCAGACCCGTCAGGATATCAATGCCAGCAAGATCGCTTACATGGGGATGAGCTGGGGAGCGAATATGGGATCTATTATACTGGCAGTTGAGGATCGGCTTGTGGCAAGCGTGCTGATAGCTGGTGGACTTATGGGTATGGGTCTTCCGGAGGTCCGTGATGTGAGCTACGTGACCCGGGTTCAGATTCCGACACTTATGTTGAACGGTAAATACGACTTCTTTTGCCCTCCGGAGACATCATCCCGACCGATGATTAATCATATGGGGACATCATCAGATCAAAAGCGTTTAATACTTTATGAGACCGATCATATACCTCCCCGGGCTGAGTTTATAAAGGAAACCCTGACATGGCTGGATAAGTACCTTGGACCCGTAAGATAAAAAAACGAAATATATCATTTTAAATTATGGAATAAGACTATGATTAGAAAACCTGATTCAGATATTCCTGGTAACATTTTTAAATTAAGATTCTTCTTACTGATTGGTTTGGTTGCGAATCTTATTATACATGTTTCAAATGGTCAGATACTAATTCCAAAAGATAATTTGAGCCTGGCAGATTCGAGCCGGAAAATTGAAAATAGTATTAACTTATTAATGTCCAGGTCAAATTATTCATCCTTAAAGAACAGAATGGGCCAGAAGCTTAACCTTAAGGTCTCAGTATCTATAATAAACGGAGATTCAATTGTTCCTAAAAAAATAAGCATAAGGGGCCAGACAAGTCTCTATTACAGAAGAAAAAGCCTCAGCTTCAACCTTGGATCGAAAGCTACATTCCTACATGGTGATGAGAAGGAATCAATGAAGAAGTTTTTTGCGATAAGTCTCACCATGGACAGAGAATATATTAATAACCGTCTGGCTTTTGAAATGATGGAGAAGGTAAATCTCTTTAAGCTCTATTATACTTTTAGTGAAATAAAAATTAATGACCAGAGTGAGGGAGTATACATGATAGTGGAAAGACCTCAGGACTGGGCAATTAAGAGAAATAGTTCTATGATGCTAATACGCAGGGGCTATAATGAAAAGGTTGATAAGCATGAAGCTGCTGCTGACATTCCTAAAGATAGCCTAAAGAAATATTCCGGTTATTTTGGTCAGATTTACAATTCTTTAAAAAGGTATAATGGTGAGGAATTATATAAGGTTCTGACACAGTGGATTGACCTGGAAGCTTATATGAAATGGATGGCTTTTAATTTATTTGTCAGGAACCAGGATTATACCGATGAAGTATTTTTTTATATTGATACTCCCGGGAATAGATTCAATATTATACCCTGGGATTATGATGATCTTTTTTCCATCATGCCGCATGAGGGAAACACTGAAAGCAGGAAAATGCTTGGTGATAAGCTGATCTTTTCAACTGAAGATCTTCTCGACAGAAAAATCGCAGAAGATGAATTTCTTTATAAGACCTACCTCTTTCAATTCAGGGATCTACTTGTTCAACTGTCACCTGACATTATAAAAATGATTTTTGAAAAGACATATGCAGAGTTGTATCCATACTATTCCAATAAGGAAATAATAAGTATGGCGAGATTCGATCGTTACGGGGATATCAATCTTGAAAAACTCAAAAAAGACCTTGTAACTATTTATGGTATGTTAATCTTTGAAAGGGAAAGTTATTTAAAAAGTATTGAGGCCGAAATAAAGAATTACTAAATCCTCCCAATCACTCATAGATATGAAGTTTACAATAATTGCCAGAGTTATCTTGACCTGATCGTTACCGGAAAGGTTATTTCCTTATGGTTAGGTTTTCCCAGTAGTCGGCATGATAATGTTTCCCGTCTTTGTTCCAGACTTTGCTGACTATATCCGTATCACCGTCACCATCTACATCTCCGATCTGAACATCATGCCAGCCCGGATTACCCGTATGGATAATTCTGACCACAAAGGATGGTTTCCGGCTGCTTCCTGTATTCTCCCAGAAGAATCCTCTTTCCTGCAGATATGCTGGCTTCATACCTTTATCCGGATCTTCCTGTTCACCGGTGAAAATATCCAGGTCACCATCAAGATCAAAATCCGCTACAGCAAGAGAATGGAATGAACCCGTTTGTTCCCCTGGAGAAGGTAAATTCAGCCGGATGAAATGGCTGCCGTTTCTTTCGTTGATGAACAGATATCCCTTCGAATTCTCAACATCACAATCTACAAATATTACATCCTGATCGCCATCAGAATCAATATCTGCAACCCAGCTTCTCCCGCTTATGCCATAAAGGTTTGGCACTATTCCTTTTGGGAAGGGCCAGGGCTGATATTCCCAAACCCCATCAGTGTGCTTTCCGGGATTCCTATACCAACCTGCAGGCATAACGATATCCGGAAACTTATCGCCATTCAGATCTCCAATTCCCCGGGGAGCAAATCCGCCATGAATACCATTATTCCCCGGGATATCACTTACAGTGGAATTAACCTTATCCGATACGTCGTGATAGCTCCAGTTTTCAGGATTATCAGTTTTATATAATCGCAGAGTCCCTTCACCCTCAGTCTGGCTGTAGCAAAGTATTTCTTCTTTACCATCCAGATCGAAATCATAAGCTCCGATATCATGATTCTCATTTGATAGACTTCCAGTATAGGATCTCCTGATCCAGGCAGAATCAGGAAAATGGTTTAACACTTTTGGATTTTCGAACCAGTATCTGGCTACAACAAGATCAGGATACCCATCACTATTAATATCAGATACTGCTGCACCCAGCTGATCTTCATCAGATATTCCAAGATTATGCCTGGACCAGGCACCATTATTATTTTCATACCAGTATACTTTACCATTTGAAACCTCCCTTCGGCTGATTGTAATATCCATATCGCCATCACCATCAAAATCAGCCAGTGTGAATCCTGACGTGCCCCAGCCAGAAGCCGGAAGTAATGAATCGATACTGTGATGTACCCAGTTTGAAGGAGTCAGTTGTTGTGAAGACAAAAAAGGCATACAAAGCAGAAGCATAATTATTATTCCGGTTATCCTGAGGATTAGTGGTATGTTTTTCTTTCTCTTTGCCATAGTCTTGTATTTTATCGAACATATTTCAGTGAAAATTGACCTGTCCGGGAAGCAGACACATTTTCTAAAAATAATCATTCTTTTGCAATAGAGTCCATAATGGTTTAACTTTGAAATTGAGCTATCTTATGAAGCAATCTATTAAGGATGAGTTTGTGCTACCCCTTGGTAAAATCTATATGAGCAGAGTCTTTTTTATTCCAGGAGAATAGGACATGCCCCATCATTGGTTCTTTATTCCAATGATACTACTTTCGTCAAATCGTCAGAATAACAACAGTTCTGAGCGCCATCAAGTTCAGCGGAACAACGTCCAAAGGATTATCCATAGGCTTGATTCATAGTATAACAGCCAGGGGAACAGCGCAGTTAAGCAATACGGAAAGTAAAATAACCAATAAGCAGGTTGAACCTCTGACAAGTTATACTGTTGCACGTATACAGAAGGGGAATAAATCAGGAACCACAATTTTTGGAGGAATGATAACATCAGTGAACCGCTTTATCGATGATCCGGGTCTGGATTTTCTCAGCCGGAATGCATACCCTCGAAAAGGACCATCTTTAGCTTTTCATACAGTTACCAGGCAGGGGGAAACAATTCGTCCACAGGCTATTACATAATGCCTGGTATTACAGTTCAGCCTTTTCAGGTACTTAATATAGGTGTTACAGCAAATATAGCCCGTAGCCGGGATGTTTTACAATATGTCACGGCTTTGGATTATCAGTCTCAGAAGCGCTATATATTCGGAACAATCAATAATAAGACTGTGGGTCTTACATTAAGGGTAGATCTTAATATTTCACCAACATTCTCTATAAGGTATTACGGAAATCCTTTCATTGCAAGGGGAAGCTATTCGGAATTTAAATATATAACAGATCCATCAGCAAATAGCTTTAGCGATCGGTTTGGATTGTATGATTATACATTGCTGTCATCGGGGGCTTACAGCCTTGATGAAAACGGTGACGGGATAACAAACTATAGTATAGCGAATCCGGATTTTAATTTTCAACAGTTCCGTTCAAACTTTGTGGCAAAATGGGAATATCACCATGGTTCTTTTGTCTACCTGATCTGGTCCGTAGACAGGACAGGGAGAACCAGTTCTTCAGGTACTTCCTGCGTGCAATCACTGAACCATCTAATGAAGATCTTCCCAAGTAATATTTTCCTAATAAAGTTTAACTATTGGTTTAATCCTTAGGTTGCAGTAAAAGAAAATCTTAACGGATATTAGTTAATTTATTCTGCTTGTTTGTTTTTAAAAGTCATGGCATAATAGCCGAACCAGATGAAAAAGAAAATTAATTATTCACGTTATCAGTTCTTTTCAATAGCAGACAGATCTTTAAAGCTTCATCTGCATGACGCTGAGTCTCTGTCTGGGAATCGAAAATATAAACTACTTTGCCTGAACGATCTGCAACGTAAGTCACTCGACCTGGAATAAATCCAAAAACCCTACCGGGAACACCGAATAATTTTCTTACATATATTCCCGGTGTCACTTAGCAAGGTGTATTTAAGTCTGTTAATTTCTGCAAATTCTTTATGGCTTTCAACTGACTGTCTGCTAATACCTATAACAATTGCATCTGCCTCATCAAATACATCTGAGAGATCCCTGAAATAACAAGCTTCTCTGGTACAGTTAAGGCTGCCATCCTGCGGATAGAAAAATATCACCAGTTTCTTCTTCCCCAGGTAATCGCTAATTTTAAACAGATTCCCATCCTGATCTTCCAGGGAAAATTCAGGAATATAATCTCCAAGTTTTATTGGCTTCATTATATGACAACAATTTTTTTCATAATGTAATCTATTTTTCTTTTAATAGTTTCCTTATTTCATGAAGTTCTTTTTTAAGATCCTCATAATTAAGACTAGTTCTGTATGCCATCATTATCAGTTTAACTGACACCAGAAAAACACCGGTCTCAAGTAAAAGATCATGGGTGAATCCTTTTACAAACAGAGCTACAATAAAAAGTAACCCGGTAACTAGTATTACAAAAATTGTCCCGCTATCGAAATGCTTTTTCATACTATTACTGTTTATCCCTATTGAATTAATATAAGAAATATATAGAAATCGAAAATCTAAATTTGTCAGGATAATCTCTTTATTCTTAAATAACTATTATTTTCTCAAATATTCTTCATTCTAGTTCTTTCAAAATCCTTAAAGCTTCTTCTACGTGCTTTTCGGATTGCATTTGTGAATTAAATACATAGATAACTTTCCCTGTCTTATCCGCAATGTATGTTACTCGACCCGGTAACAATCCCAGCAAGTTTGTTGGTACCCCAAATTGTTTTCGTAGTTCATTTTCTTCATCACTTAAAAGGGTAAAACTGAGCCTGTGTTTTTCGGCAAATTCTTTATGGCTTTCAACTGATTGTCCGCTGATACCAATTATCACAGCATCGGCTTCCTTAAAAGCATCAAACTGATCGCGAAACGAACAGGCCTCTTTGGTGCATCCGGGGCTATCGTCTTTTGGATAAAAATAAATCACAAGATTTTTTTTACCGAGGACAGAATTGATGTCAAACAGATTCCCATTTTGATCGGGCAATGTAAATTCTGGAATACTACTTCCGATTTTGATTTTGTTCATATTGTTTTTTTGACTAAAGGTTAAATAAGATGTAAATAAGAGCAAGTAAATGATTAAATAAAAACGATAGAAATTCCTTAATTTCAGATAATTTAGATTATCAGGATACATGTTTCCAAAAAGGGCTTTCAGCTCTTTAATAAAATAAGGTTTGATGTTTATGGTCCACTTATCGGTCTGGTAAACTATCTTGCGAAATTTGCTCCGATAGAATGTCAGAGGCAAGCCCCATGCAATGAATAAAATAAGCCAGATATTTTTGAGTAAAAACATAAAATTGCATTCAGTTAGTTTGCCTGTTTCTGCTTCATCCCCTGTAATTTATGAAAATCATTTGGTTTAATCTTTTACAGATATATGAAAATACCAACCGAAGCATAATTGAACAGAGCAAAATTGTAAACCTCAGCATTATCTGCACCCCCTTCGAGTATTCGGTATCCGGCTTTAAATCCCAAGCGGTCGGAAACCCTGTATGTTGCTGCAATCAGAACGTCTTCTGCTCTGCCCTGTGGTGCGGCAAGGGCATCGCCCTCTAAAAGGATGCCGAATTTTTCATCTGGCTTCCATAACATTCTGAAATTGAGAATTGGTACAAAGCCAACGTTTGTCTTCTCTCTTTCTAATCCTGCAGAAGCCAGTGCTATCTTTGCGTCTCTGATTTTTGCAGTAAAACCGAGCCCGAATTCAAACTTCGGTTTAAGTACAATTTCGTAACGATATGTTAATCTGTACGAATTAAATTTGTAGGTACCTTTCAGTTCAGTATTTGCAGGGAAAGTTACTCCTTCGAAAAATATTTCATTTGGCAGATTCCCATTTGAGGTAGTTTCGAGAGGAGCATATAATAACGATAAAGTATGACGGGATCTTATAGTATAATTGACTCTAAGCCGGAAAAAAATCTCTGTCTTTGAAATTAGATCATTTTTCAAAGAAAATAGAGTTCCCTGGTCTCCGGGAATACGGACATTATTGTAACCTGTCCCGATAGTACCTGTCTCCAGATCGAGAGAAGCCTGAGCTTTCAGTGAGAAAACATTATAAGACAGGATAAATGCAATACACATTGCCCAACGAAATAGTTTATTATTCATAATCTCAATTTTTATTTTACAATTTAAATATTCCGGCCCAAAAGTATCCGGGTAATTATATTTGCTATTATTCTTTCCAGTCAATTTCCAAAATAAATAATTTCATTTCAATGCAATATTTCTGATCATTCCCCTGAAAATAAATCCATGAAAAGGCAGAACGCTATACCAGTATAACCTGCCCCATAAGGCCAAGTGGTCTGAAAGTTGCAGTCTGATGCAGTACACTCTGATTGTCAATTCTGAATTCAAGCCAGGCCTCTCCGGGAAGTTTCATTTCAGCAAAAAGCAGCAATCTTCTTTCTCTCCTGTCGGCAATCAGAACACGCCAGAAATCAAGGGCCTCACCTGGTGATATCTCTTTTTGATTTTTTCTGCCCCTTCGTAATCCGACGCCACCGCAAAATTTATCAATAAAACCACGAATTCCCCAGAGCCAGTCTGCATAATACCATCCGCTACTGCCTCCTATTGACCAGATTTTATTAAGGACCTTTTCAATATCATTGATTTGAAGTTTCCTGTCATCAAAATAGCATCCATTAGTCGGAACTTCAGCATAACGTGCAATCCCATCATTCAAAGTAGTAGATGTAAGTGCATCTTTCCAGCTCGATGGAACCTGGTTCAACTCGATCTTTTTAAAAGCTTCCCTTATTGAATCCTCATAACTGACCGGAGTAATTCCAAGTAATTCTTTCAGGTTGTTATCCTTGCAAATAACTTCAACTTTCATACTGTCAACAAGGTTTTGTGCAAGAGAATAGGAAGTTGATGTAATAAAATAGAGCCAGTAAGAAGATAATTTTGGTGTCATAAACGGGACAATACCTATCCATCTTTTAAGTCCTCTTACCTTTGCAAAGCTTAACAGCATCTGCTTATAGGTCATAATGTCAGGGCCTCCGATATCATAACTTTTGTTAAATGTTGTTTCGTTAAGAAGCACCCCTGAAATGAATTCAATAACATTGCGTATTGCAATAGGCTGTGATTTAGTATCAAGCCATCTCGGAGCAATCATTACTGGCAATTTCTCAACCAGGTCACGGATTATTTCGAAGGAAGCACTTCCCGAACCGATAATGATTCCAGCCCTGAGTGTTGTTAATGAATAAGATCCGGAACCGAGTATTCTTTCTACATTCTTTCGGCTTGTAAGGTGCTTTGATAATATTTTCTCATTTACAATTCCGCTCAGATAAATAACCTGCCTGGCTTTGGTTTGCTGAATACAATCTTTAAAATTGATGGCAGCGGTCTCCTCCATTTTTTCAAAATCACCTGTCGATGTTGCCATGGAGTGAATAAGGTAATAGACCGCATCAATATCAGAGGGGATATTCTGAAGTGTATCAGGTTTCAAAAAATCAACTTCAAGTATTGATAAAGATGGTGACCTGTATTTCTCGGAATCAAACCGGGCCCTGTCACGGACACAACAAATAACCTCATGGCCATTGTCTAACAAGACAGGTAATAATCTCTGAGCTATATAACCAGTTGCGCCGGTAAGAAGTATTTTCATTTTATATTCTTTATTTGCTCCCCTTATACTGGCAGCTATTTCCATAATCAGTCTGGTAATTTTAATAGATAAACAATATAAGTACTAAAAAGTTCAAAAAAGTAAAATATAATACGTAAATGAACTAAAATAAATTATTTTTGTTTTTTAATAGTAAGGATACAAGTTATGAAAAAGAGTGAAATACTTACGACTTTGATAAACCACTTCTTTAGCTTTGATGAAGAAAGGGGGAACCATGAAGAGTATTCGATTGATGAGTTTATAGGTTATCTGAATTCAAAATCTGTAAAAGATGAGTTGGAGATCAGAAAATTATCGGGTGAAAATGAAAGACTGGTCATTGATCAATACCGTAATACTGCTAATGATATCTCGATCCTTATAGTACTGATGTACCGGTATGCAAAAGGCTATATCAAAAAGGCCCTTAGGGAAAGCGCATTACAAACTCCTGATGAGTTCTCGTTTCTCATAACTCTTATGACTTTCGAAAGTCTGAGGAAGAGTGAACTGATCGCCAGGCAGGTAATGGAAAAGACATCCGGGACGGAAGTTATCCGCAGGCTTATTAAATATGGGATGATAGTTGAAACTGCCGACCAGAATGATAAGAGAAGCATCAGAGTTTCAATAACCAAAGTTGGTAGAGAGGAGATAATAAAAATCTTACCGCTTATGAGCAAGGTTACGAAAATTGTAGCAGGAAATCTCAGTGTTGAAGAGATCAACACCCTTTCATATCTCCTCAAAAAACTGGATTATTTCCACAACGATATTTACATGAATAAAAGAGATCAATCTTTGAGTGATATTTTTGGTGGAATTTCAAATAGACAAAAGTGATCCGTAAAAAAGCAAAATTGGGTAAGTTGGGTAGAAATTAAATTTTTTCGAGCCGTGGTAGGCTTGTTGCATGCAACGAACCTACCACGGGGTTTTTTGCAGATTTATTAATAATGATGATCCCATGCATATGATTTGGCATTATAACAAATTCATCAATGGTAACATATGGGAAATGTTGTGGCATATCACGCCAACAATTATATGCAATATTTCCAATATCTGACAATTGTATTTCCTTATTTATTATTGTTCCGAACCATCTTATTTTATTCTTAGTACATATTGTAACAAAATATTTTCCTGGCAATGAATAGTCACGTCCCGGATATCGTAAAGAATTACGATTTCTTCTTTTTTTGTAAAATGAATACATATTCTAATGCAGCGATCATCCCAAATATACTAATTCCTAATCAATCATTCCCCCATTCTCCCATTCCCCCCATTCTCCCATTCTCCATTCTCCCATTCTCCCATTCTCCCATTCTCAAATATATTTGCCTCGTTTCCAATACTTTCATATATTTATACTGCTGAACCACATACGGAGCCATGCCCAGCCTCATACCCGGATATAATTACGACATCTTCATCAGCTATCGTCAGAAAGACAACAAAGGCGATATGTGGGTCAGTGAGTTTGTTGAGGCGCTAAAGACGGAGCTGGAATCAACGTTCAAAGAGGAGATCAGTGTTTATTTTGATATCAATCCACATGATGGTCTGCTTGAAACCCATGATGTGGATGAATCGCTGAAAGAAAAACTCAAATGTCTTGTGTTTATCCCAATTATTTCACGTACTTATTGCGACCCAAAATCCTTTGCCTGGGAGCATGAGTTTAAGCCATTTGTGGATATGGCTTCAAAAGATCAATTTGGATTAAAAATAAAACTGATAAACGGAAATGTGGCAAACAGGGTATTGCCAGTTCGTATATTTGATCTGGACACTGCTGATATTATACTATGCGAATCAATATTGGACGGTATGCTCAGAGGCATTGATTTCGTTTATAAAGAACCAGGAGTAAATAGACCACTACGTGTAAATGAAGAAAATCCTCATGATAATCTCAACCATACTATCTACCGTAACCAGGTAAATAAAGTTGCTAATGCCGTTAAAGATCTGATCACAGCGATAGAACAACATGCTCAAAAACCTGAATCGGTTTCAAAGGAATTTATCAAGCCATTAACTGTTCCAAAGGCTAATCATAAAATTAGGATTATTGCTGGATCAATCATTGTGTTGGCGTTGATAATTTTTGGCTTGTTCTTTGCCCCAACGCTTTTTAAATCAGAAGAGAAGGTCGAAAAATCAATTGCAGTGTTGCCTTTTAAGCTACTTAGCGATGAGCCCGATAAGCAATATCTGGCTGATGGAATGATGGATGCGATTATGCTTCATCTTTCAAAAATTAAAGATTTGCGCTTAATGTCCAGAACATCTGTTGAACAATATAGGGGAACCACCAAAACGACTCATACTATTGGACAGGAACTTGATGTAGAGTATCTGCTTGAAGGTAGCTTTCAAAAGTTTGGCGAAGAAGCAAAACTGATCGTTCAGTTAATAAATGCGAGTGAGGAGAGTCATGTGTGGGCAAATGAATATAACATTAAATGGAGTGATGTTTTTTCATTACAGAGTGAGGTATCACAAAAAATCGCATCAGAATTAAAGGTTGTGTTGACTCCGGAGGAGATAGAAAAAATGACTGAAAAACCAACGGAAAATCTTGAAGCGTATCAGGCCTACATGCGGGGTCGATATTATGCTTCTCAGCCGCACTTCTCAATACAAATTTGGAACCTTGCTTTGCAAGGCTTTCAGGATGCAGTTGATTCTGATACTACATTCGCATTGGCATATGCTGAACTGGCCCGTGCCCATGCCAGGCTAATTTATCTGAGGCAGGATCTGTCTGAACTGCGCCTTGAAAAAGCAAATAAGGCAGCAGTAAAAGCATTAAAATTCGGACCTGACCAGCCAAGGGTACATATTGCACTCGGCTATTATTATTTATATGCATACAGGGATGAAGCTCAAGCGCTTAAACATTTGGAGATCGCAGAGAAGAGCCTTCCTAACGATGTTGAAATCTTAGTTGAGAAGGCTGCAATTATTGTGACTGAGGGGCGCTGGGAGGAGCATATTCATTTGCTTGAAAAGGCACAAAAACTGAGTCCACACGATGCTTCTATCATTACTGATCTGGCTGAAGCTTACTGGGTAACACACCGCTTTAAGAATGCGGTTGATGCCTGCAATCAGGCAATTGCAATTTCTCCCAATAGCACATGGCCGTATCTTTATAAAATATTTGGGTACTGGAGTTGGAAAGGTCCTTGTAAGGAGTCGCGTGAAGCTATAAAACATGTTGGAAAGAAGCACGAATGGTATCTTTTTTCCAGGTACTTCCAGGAAATTGGTGAAGGCAATTTTCAGAGTGCACTCCAACTTGCGTCTGACACTACATTTGGTTGGGGTGTAAATAATAAGATGTGGACAATGCCTCGAGCCATGCTTCTTGCTTTTGTTTATGATTATCTGGATAAGCCTGAACTTGCCCATGCAGGTTATAAAGCGGCTATGGAAATTCTTGAAAAAAAAGTGGCTGAGATACCCAATGATCCACGTTATCATAGTGCCCTGGGTATTGCATATGCAGGTTTTGGGAAAAAAGAGGAAGCCATAAATGAGGGAATTAAGGCCGTAACCATTTTACCACTTTCAAAAGATGCTGTTTATGGATTAGCAATGGCACACGATTTGGCAATTATTTATACAATGGTTGGTGAATATGATCGGGCCTTTGACCAGCTGGATCAGCTTCTATCAATTCCTAATTGGATTACTCCTGTGTGGCTGGGTTGGGATATTCGTTTTGCACCTTTAAAATCCGATCCCAGGTATAAAAAACTGCTGACAAAGCATACTATTGAAGAATAACATTATTAAATCTTTGAGAAACGGTTAAAAATTCATATTTCTTGCAAGAAATCTGTTTTTGCCAATTAATTGCTTAATTTTGAGGCCCTTTTGATGGGATGTCTTACAAAAGCAATTATTTATATCAATGATAACAGTTTCAAATCTAAGTATTCAGTTTGGGAAGCGTATTTTATTTCAGGATGTCAATCAGATATTTACAGCCGGCAACTGCTATGGGGTAATCGGAGCAAATGGTGCCGGGAAATCAACATTCCTTAAGATGCTTTTCGGGGATGTTGAATCACGTACGGGGTCAGTAACTTTTGGTCCCGGTGAGAGAGTATCTGTTTTAAAGCAGGATCATTTTGAATTCGATGACTGCACGGTACTCGACACAGTGAAGATGGGTCATTCAACTTTATGGAATATCACGAAGGAGAAAGAAAATCTATATCTGAAACCTGATTTTTCCGAGAAAGATGGAATGAGGGCCTCAGAGCTTGAAGAAAAATTCAATGAACTCGATGGATGGAATGCAGAAAGCAACGCGGCAAGCCTTCTCAGTGGACTTGGAATAAAGGAGGAGAACCATTACAAGCTCCTGAAAGAGCTGTCAGGGAAAGAAAAGGTTAAAGTGCTTCTTGCCCAGGCTTTGTTCGGGAAACCTGATAATCTCTTGCTCGATGAGCCAACCAATGACCTTGATCTTGAGACTGTAAACTGGTTGGAGAACTATCTTTCAGAATTTGAAAATACGGTACTCGTTGTATCTCATGACAGGCATTTTCTTGATTCAATATGCACGCATATCATTGATATTGATTTCAGCAGGGTACAACTGTTCTCGGGGAATTACAGCTTCTGGTATGAATCAAGTCAGCTTGCTTTAAGGCAGCAGCTGGCACAGAATAAAAAAGCAGAGGAAAAGAAGAAGGAATTACAGGAATTTATTGCACGCTTCAGGGCCAATGTCAAGAAATCAAAGCAGACAACCAGCCGGAAGAAAATGATAGAGAAATTAAATATTGAGGAAATCAAGCCTTCGACACGAAGATATCCCGGGATTATTTTCACTCCCGGCCGGGAACCCGGAAACAATGTACTTTCAGTAAAAGGGCTTACTGGAATTTTCGAAGGAAAGACACTGTTCAAAGATCTTACTTTCACTGTCAATAAGAATGATAAGATCGCATTTCTTTCCAGGGATACACGGGCAATGACAGTCCTGTTTGAGCTACTGAAAGGTCATGACAAGCCTCAGAAAGGTTCTTTTGAATGGGGCCAGACAATTGTAAAGGCATATCTGCCTCTTGAAAATGAAAAATTCTTTGAAAAGGATATAACGCTTATTGACTGGCTGGCTCAGTATTCTGATGACACAAGTGAGATGTTCCTTCGGGGATTCCTTGGGAAAATGCTTTTTTCGGGTGAAGAGATATATAAGAAGGTTAATGTGCTTTCAGGAGGGGAAAGGGTTCGCTGCATGATTGCCAGAATGATGATCCGCAATGCCAATGTTATGATTCTTGACAGCCCGACAAATCATCTCGACCTTGAATCAATTCAGGCTTTCAATAATACTTTAATGAAGTTTAAGGGAAATATCCTGATGTCATCGCATGATCATGAGTTCATTCAGACAGTATGCAACAGGATAATAGAGATAGGTCCCGAAAGGGATGATCGACAAGGAAATGCAGTATGATGACTATATTTCCGACGAAAATCTTATGATGAGGAGGGAAAGTTTATATTAAGATAATTTCACAGGAGCATCTGATCAGTATGCCTGAGATTCTCATTTCAATTTCACTTTCGCATTTAAAGTGCGTTTTAATGCTCCGTTCGAAACAATAATTCCCGTAGCTTTCACTTCAGGATCCCTCCTGGTTCATAAGGACAAATATTTTGCTTTTAGGGTCCTAAAGTATTAACTTTGATAGTGAACCTTACCCTCACTAGATGCCAAGTATTATTCCAGGATATAACTACGACATCTTCATCAGCTACCGCCAGAAGGATAATAAGCACGATGGATGGGTGACTGAGTTTGTGGATAACCTTAAGAGAGAGCTTGAATCCACCTTTAAGGAGGAGATAAGCGTATATTTTGATATTAATCCGCATGATGGTTTACTTGAGACCCATGATGTGGATGAATCGCTGAAAGAGAAACTGAAATGCCTCGTCTTAATCCCGATAATATCTCGCACATACTGCGACCCCAAATCATTTGCATGGGAACATGAATTTAAGATTTTCATTTATTTGGCTTCGAATGACAGAATTGGATTGAAAGTAAAACTACCCGGCGGGAATATTGCAAGCAGAGTACTCCCGGTTCGAATCCACGATCTTGACAATGAAGATATTACCCTATGTGAATCTGACGTTGGGAGGAAGGCTTCGCGGTGTCGAGTTTGTATATAAGGAAACCGGAGTTAACAGGCCTCTTAATCCAAATGATGAAGAAAAGATAAACTTAAATAAAACAAGGTACCGGAATCAGATAAACAAGGTCGCTCTTGCAATCAAAGATATCATACAAAGCATAAAAACCCCTGATGTTTCTGAAAATCCAACAAACAGAGAATACTCAGGCCGATATTGAAGAACGCTTGGGCATTGATAAAGGGCTCTCAATAAAAAAGCATAACCTTCCAATATCAACAACAAGTTTCATTGGCAGGGAAAAAGAGATGAAGGAAGTGAGGGATCTGTTTAAGAAGAGCCGCCTTGTGACTCTCACTGGTGCAGGAGGATTTGGAAAAACCAGACTTGCACGGGAAATTGCATAACCATAGTGGAGGAATTCAGTGACGGAGTATGGTTTACTGACCTGGCTCCTATTACGGATCCTAACCTGGTAACAAAAGAGATTTTAAAGGTTTTGAATCTGCAGGAAACACCAGGAAAAAATATTGCCGACATTTTAATCGAAAACATTAAGGATAAGAATCTTCTCCTTCTCCTGGACAATTGTGAACATCTGATCAATGCTTGTGCTGACATCATTGAAGAACTTCTGCAAGCAGGAAGGAACATCAGGATAATGGCTACAAGTCGCGAGGCATTGAATATTCCCGGAGAAGTGGTCTGGAGAATCCCTTCTCTATCTGTCCCGGACCATGGCAATGGAACAGAACTATCATATAATAAAAATTTTGAAGCCGTAAAATTATTTGCTGATCGGGCAGTATCCAGTAATCCGGGATTTACCATTAAATCAAGAAATATTTCACCCAATAGTCGGGATTTGTCAGAGAGTTGCAGGGATTCCTCTGGCTATTGAACTGGCTGCAACACGCGTCAGGCATCTTAGTCCTGAAGACATCCTTGTAAGGCTGGATGACCAGTTTAAGATTTTATCCTCTTCCAGCAGGGCTATCCCTGAACGACACCAGACACTGAAGGCTACAATTGATTGGAGCTATAATCTCCTTACGGATCGGAACAAATCTTATTCAACAGATTATCAGTCTTTGCAGGAGATTTTAGTCTTGAGGCAGCTGAGGAAGTTTGCTCAGACGAATTGTTAAAGAAAGAGAATGTACTCTCTACCCTTTCACAGCTTGTTGACAAGTCTTTGACTCTTGCTGAAACACAGGAAGATGAATCGGTACGTTACAGATGCCTTGTCCCTCTTCGGCAATACAGCCTACAGAAACTTTCTGAAAGAGGTGAGGAAGCAAATCAGAAAATCTCATCTATCCTACTACCTAATGCTTTCAGAGCAAGCTTACGATGAACAATTTGATTCACAGTTAATCTGGAGTAATAAACTGCAGGCAGAATTAAATAAATTCAGTCGGCTCTCTTTTGGTCTGAAAATAATTCATCTCGAAGATTTTATAAGACTTTCCGGAGTACTTAAGCATGGTTCTGGCGTGGTCAGATTCATAACTACAAGGGCATAGGAGTATCTTGAAAATGCCATGTCGAAAGTTAGTTGAAAAAAATGAAACTTATGCACGTATAATATTCGGATAAGCAATGATTTTATTATATGCTGAATAAGGGCTTAAATCCAGATTATGGATCTTATGAATGAGAGTCTGCAGATCTGGCGAAATTCAAAAATTTGCGTGAAGAAGCCTGGGTATTGAGCGAAATAGCGAACAGTACAACATAATGGAAGATTATAAAACAGGCCTGAAATACGGTGAGCAAAGTCTTGAAATAGCAAGGAGGTAGGGAATCCTGGTCTTATAAATCATTGCCTCATATTCCTATGTGAGGGAATTGTCTATTCAAAACAATATGATAGCGGAAGGCAACTTACTGAAGAATTGCTGATCTCGTCCGAGAAATTAGGACACATGTTATGGAATTGAGACTGCACGACATTTCCTTGGCGACTGTGCCCAGGGAATGCATAATTATATAGAGGCTGAAAAACGATATGCCCATGGGAATGAAACTGGTCTAAAATACGGTTTCCTTTGGTTAGCAGCCTGTGATATGCAGGGAGTTGCCTTTGCGCTTTCAGGCCAGAGAAGATGGTCAAAAGCCGTACGTTTCGATACTGCTGCACGAGAGAAGGTAAAAACTCTGGGCGGAACATTGGATGGAATGGTTCAAATTTGGGATGAATGGATCGATAACCTATATAGGAGGAGCAAAAAGAAGTGGGAGAGGAACTAACCGCAAAATATGTGGAAGAGGGATAAAAGTTGGGATTTGAGGCCGCAGTAAATATGCTTGGATTTTGACAGGGATTGATATAATATTGATTGAAGTCAGAAGCCAGAGGAGGCAGGAAAGAAGATAGGATTATTTCATGATCCTCTTGGGCGGTAGCCGCAAGGAAAAACCCCGGCCCCGTAAAGTGGGACGGGATTTATTCCTTCGATGAAAGAGGCATTAAATATCTAACTCCTCGATAGTATCGACGAGATAATGTAACTGGAAGAAATTCTAATTGATTACATCCTGGTTAAGAGTGAATATATTTGTATTTAGGTCCTCAAGTATTAAATTTGATAGTGAACCATATAATTCTCAGGATGCCAAGTATAATTGAAGGATATAATTACGACATCTTTATCAGCTACCGCCAGAAAGACAACAAAGGTGACAGGTGGGTGAGTGAGTTTGTGGATAACCTTAAGGGAGAACTCGAATCCACCTTTAAGGAAGAATCAGTGTTTATTTTGATATCAATCCACATGATGGTCTGCTTGAGACCCATGATGTGGATGAATCGCTGAAAGACAAACTGAAATGTCTGATCTTTATCCCGATAATTTCCCGTACCTATTGTGATCCGAAATCCTTTGCCTGGGAGCATGAGTTCAAGGCATTTGTTGAACAGGCTATCAAATGATGAGATTGGTCTAAAAGTGCGATTTCCCAATGGGAATGTTGGAAGCAGGGTATTGCCGGTTCAGATTCATGACCTTGATAAGAATGATACTGAATTATTTGAATCAGTTATCGGCGGTGTACTCAGGGGTATCGAATTCATCTACAAATCGGCTGGCGTTAACAGGCCTTTGAGAGCCAAAGAAGTCCATCCTCAGGATAATACCAAAAATACCTATTATCTTGATCAGATAAATAAAGTTGCCAATGCAGTAAAAGAGATTATAACTGCCATAGAGAGTTCCTCGCAGAATGAAAAAGATTCCGAACCAATATTACAAATAGAACATACTCCCGTTAAAAAAAATCAAAAAACGAGAAATATCATCATTGGTTCCATTATCCTGATACTTATTATCCTCGGATTTCAGATAATTCCCGGACTTTTAAAGCCAGCCAAAGAACAGGTTAAATCAATAGCCATATTGCCATTTTTCAATGATAGTCCCGATGAGGAAAACGAATATTTCATCAACGGTATAATGGATGAAGTTATGAATAACCTGCAGGCAATAAAGGATCTGAGTGTTGTTTCCAGAACTTCGGTTGAACAATACAGAGGCAGCGATAAACCACCTATTCCTGAGATCGCCAGGAAATTGAATGTTAACTACATAGTTGAAGGAAGCGGACAAAAGTATGGTACTGTCTTTCGCTTGAGAGTACAGTTAATCGATGGCAACAGGGATATACATCTGTGGGCAGATTCGTATGAACGTAATATACGGGAGACAAAAGACATATTTGTTATACAAACAACAATTGCAGAAGCTATTGCTGCAGAACTTAAAGCGGTAATCACTCCTGAGGAAAAACAACAAATCGGTAAAACACAGGAAACTAATCTTGAAGCTTATGATGCTTATCTTAAAGGACTGTTCTTCTATGAAAGAGGCGGTGTAGCAGGGGAAGATAATAATAAAGCCATTGAGGCATTCCGGGAATCTATAGACCTTGATTCAACATTTGCATTGCCATGGACCTACCTCGCTATGTGCTACTGGAGAAATGCCGTTTCAACAATTTCCCCTGAATTCAGGGAAGCAAAAAGGGCGGCTGAAAAAGCCCTGGAATTAGATCCCACATCTGGCATAGCCTTAGTCAATGTGGCTGAAATACTTGATAATGAATATGATTTTGCAGCTGCTGATGAAAAAATAAAACTGGCCCTTCAGCTTGATCCTGGGAATCAATATGTATTAAGGAACGCGGGACGCTTTTATACCAAGCTTGGTAAACCAAATGAAAGTATCGAATACTGCAAAAAAGCACTGCAAAGTAATCCCAATAACCGGACAGTACTTAATTATTTAATCCAGGCATTATTTTATGCCGGACATCTGGATGAAGCCATGGCAACATCCCTTAAGTATAAGGAAATGGGGTACCTGGAATTAGATTCTTATTATAAAATTCTCCTCGAACAGGGTAATTTCAACAGAATCATAACTGAGTCGTCATTTGAAATGACAGAAGATTATCATGATGTTTTAATGGCAGCTGCGTATTTTGGCATGGGGCATAAAAATCAGGCTGAAGAGATAGTCACTAAACTGATTAAGAAAAATATTTCTTCATACTGGATAGCCTTTGCCTATGCGTATGGGAATAATCCTGAGAAAGTTAACAAATGGCTGGAAAAATCTTTCGATAAAAGAGAAAAACAAGTTCTGACCTATCTTGGCGTGGAACCGGCATTTAAAAAATACAGGGATCAGCCTGCTGTCAAAAAGATCCTCCAGGGAATAAAATATCCATAGAAATAATACTCTTATATATCTTCTGCTAAAATGGTCCTAATTCCATTAAGACCTGTGTATTGTTGGTATAGTTCTCTCTTGTGCTTCAAAGCAACTGTGCGGTACTTTTTTGTATTTTCCTGATAGCTGTCACTATATCTTCCATGTCTTTCCTGGTTCCAAGAAATACTCTTTGTCCCAGTGATAATCCCGTGTCCTTGCCTATCATTTCGTTCACGGGACAATGGTTTTCTTTCCTGTATTTATCAAACCGTTCTTTCGGGAAGATCCTTTTATATGATTTCAGGTTAAAATAAGTCTCAATGAACGGGTCAAGATGAAGCGATGAATCTATTCCATTGCCAAATCTTATACCTTCAGCACTCATAGCCCGGCGAAATTTTGATTTTGGCAAACCATTAAAAAATTCCCTGTCATAAATAAGCTGGTAACTATAATATGCTCTCCTGGTTTGACCATCATACTTCTTTGTTGGCCTGACGCCTTTAACTTCTGAAAGCAATTGTTCAAGGTAAGCAGCATTTTTGTCACGCCGGGTACTCTGTTCTTCCAGTCGTCGTATTTGTCCAAGGAGTATAGATGCAACAAATGGAGTTATCCGAAAATTAGAACCCGGGAAAGACCTATGTGTGCCTCTCGGATCTCTTCCGTTATTAGTATATGCATCAACTCTTGCCATTAGATTATCATCATTACCTATAACTGCTCCACCTTCACCACCACACAGGCTTTTATATGCCTGGAAACTGAAACAGCCCAGGTCGCCTACAGCACCAAGTTTCTTATTTCTCCATTCTCCCATATGAGCCTGGCAGGCATCTTCAATAACAACAAGGTTGTGTTTTCCGGCTATAGTCATTATCTTGTCCATATCAGCGGCTGCTATAAACAGGGAAGGGACTGCTTATTCCCAGTTATGGGGATTATTTTTAATGTATTTCCTGATCCTGGATAATTGTCCCGTTGTACAAATAATATTATCATAAAATCTCGATTGCCACGAAAATCTGGTATCAATCAGGTGTGCGTCTTTCGTAACAGCTGATTTGTAGGATCGAACTACAACAGATAATGATCCTGATTTAGGGGATATGGCTGACATAGATGCATTAATTACGGTAATTTTATCGGGTTGTGGTAGGTTTGTTGCATGCAACAAACCTACCACGGGGATTTTTGCGGATTTATTAATAATGATGATCCCATGTATATGATTTGGCATTATAACAAATTCATCAATGGTAACATATGGGAAATGTTGTGGCATATCATGCCAAAATCTATATGCAATATTTCCTATATCTGATAATTGTATTTCCCCATTAATTATTTTTCCGAACCACCTTATTCTATCTGAAGTACATATTGTAACAAAATATTTTCCGGGCAATGAATAGTCACGTCCCGGATATCGTAAAGAATTACGATGTCTTCTTTTTTTGTAAAATGAATACATATTCTAACGCAGCGATCATCACAAATATACTAATTCCTAATCAATCATTCCCCATTCTCCCATTCCCCATTCTCCCATTCCCCTATTCTCCCATTCCCCTATTCTCCCATTCCCCCATTCTCCCATTCCCCCATTTCCCATTCCCTATTCTCCCATTCCCCTATTCTCCCATTCCCCCATTCTCCCATTCCCCCATTCTCAAATATATTTGACTCGTTTCCCATACTTTCATATATTTATACTGCTGAACCACAGACAGAGACATGCCCAGCCTCATCCCCGGGTATGAATATGACATCTTCATCAGCTACCGCCAAAAGGATAATAAGCACGATGGATGGGTGACTGAGTTTGTGGATAACCTTAAAGGAGAGCTTGAATCCACCTTCAAGGAGGAGATAAGCGTATATTTTGATATCAATCCACATGATGGACTTTTAGAAACTCATGATGTTGGTGAGTCTCTTAAGGAAAAGCTCAAATGTCTTGTGCTTATACCGGAGATTCATACAAAGAGTTGCGTAATGGATTCCGAAAAACTATCTTTCTGATTAATTGAATTACTGGTTCTCTTTATTATACAAATCTATTTTGATATGAAACATACTTTTTTTAAATACCTGTTTATGCTCTCCGGAGCTATTCTGTTAAGCTATACTAATCCGGTATTGTCTTTTGCACAGCTTGCAAATGGGGATTTTGTTTATGGAGATGCACTTCCGGATGCACCTGAACTAGCCCTGAGAGGGGATTTTAAGGTTGGCGTCCGGACGATCGAAGTTGTTCATAAAGACCAGATTGACATACTGAAGGCAAAAGATGGATTTGAACCTCATTACGACAGGAATCTGAAGCTTGAGGTTTGGTATCCTGCTTTGATTCCGGAGGATGTCAGCGACAATGTTACTTATACTGAGACCAGGGGAGTCAGGGATGATCCCAGGAGACCATTTCTGCAATTTTCATTTCCGGGAAGAGCTTTACGAGATGCAACTCCTGAAATGAGCAGAGGTCCATACCCACTCCTTATTGTCTCCCATGGTTATGTCGGATCACGTCTGCTCATGACATACCTTACTGAGAATTTAGCATCGAAGGGCTATGTTGTTGTATCTATTGATCACCTTGAATCTACGTACCATGATGCAGGAGGCTTTCAGAGCACACTTCTGAACAGGGCAAAGGACATTATTTTTGTACTTAGCCAGATAGCTGAAATGAGTAAAAGTGGGAGTGGAAGCTTTCTTTCCGGGCTTGCTGATGCAGAAAACACCGGACTTATAGGGTATTCAATGGGAGGATATGGTGTTCTTAATGCAGCAGGAGCTGGATACAGTCCAAAAATGGTTTCATTATTCAGTTCTATGGCAGGGGGGAGTAAAGCTATTGAAGTCCTTACAAGTAATAATCCTGAATACCTGGCATCACGAGATCCGCGTATTAAGGCTGTTGTTGCTTTTGCTCCATGGGGAATGGAACGTGGTGCCTGGGATAGCGAGGGACTTAAAGGATTGAAAATACCAACATTTTTTGTTGCAGGCAGTATGGATGATGTTTCAGGATATGAAAACGGAACAAAGGCTGTGTATAAAGGGGCAGTTAACTGCGACAGATACCTCTTTACCTATGTTAATGCAAGGCATAACGTTGCTCCTAACCCTCCTCCGAAAGAATCGCTGGAGCCAGGCTTACCCTTCGATTTCTACTATCATTATGCTGAACCAGTCTGGGACCAGAGAAGGATAAACAACATAAATCAGCATTTTGTGACAGCATTTATGGGGATTCACCTGAAAAATCTGGATTATGAAAAATATTTTAAGGCAGCTGAGAACAAGGATATAAAAACATGGCCCGGCTTTAAAAACAGGACATCAGTAGGAATGGAGTTAGAACATTCATCACCACTAAATCAGTAATTTCTTTTAACATGTATTACAAAACGGAGTTGCTAATTCCAATTTTTTATTCAATATTTTCTCACAAAAAATCGCCTATGGTCAGGCAGAATCATTTTCCGAACTAAAGAATGTAGTTTTCTGAAGGAATTGTCATCAATACTAAAGAGAGGTCATATCTAACCTGAGATTGGTTGAAGATATTTATAAAATCTTGGAATTTATTGAGTCAGAAATGTCTGATATATAAGTTTTTAATATCTTTAAATTGGTATTGTATAATAGTATAATAGTGGTTTTATCAGGTTATTTTTTTAGTCTGTTTCTCGAAGGGATATAATTGTTTTATACTTTTGTTTTAGCATAGATTCACCACAGAGATTGTTATGTTCTGGAAAGTTTGATAGATCAGTTAATTAGGTTCAATTGAAATATATATTCAATGCCAAAAGTCGGTAAAAAATGTATTTATCAGGCGAAAAATTGATGACTTTACCAGCAGGTTCGGTCTGATGTTCCGTGCAATGAAATATAAAAACTACAGGTTGTTTGTAGGAGGTCAGAGCCTGTCACTTATAGGAACATGGATTCAGATGGTTGCCGTTACATGGCTGGTCTATAAGATGACAAATTCAGCATTTATTCTTGGAGTAGTTGGTTTTTCAGGGCAATTACCACTTTTTATAATAGCTCCTTTTGCCGGAGTCATTGCTGATCGCTGGGATAAAAAACGGATATTGCTTATTACTCAATCTATGGCATTGGTTCAGGCCCTTATCCTGTCCATTTTAGTCTTTACAAAAGTGGTCATGATCTGGCATCTGATTGCACTTAGTATTTTTCTCGGGATTATAAATGCATTTGATATGCCTGTCCGTCAGGCATTTGTTGTTGATATGCTCGATAATAAAAAACAGGATTTAGGTAATGCAATTGCTTTGAATTCATCAATGGTAAATGGCGCCAGGCTTATAGGGCCATCCATTGCGGGGATATTGATTGCAACTGTTGGCGATGGATGGTGCTTTGCAATAAATTGCCTGAGTTATTTAGCGGTTATAATTTCTTTACTTAGAATGGAGATAATTATTATTCCTAAAAAAAGAAGCCAGTCTCAGGTTATTACTCAATTAAAACATGGGTTTTCGTACACTTTCGGTTTTAAACCAATAAAGTATCTGATATTGCTCTTAGCACTGGTCAGCCTTATAGGAACCCCAATGACTCTTCTTGCCCCGGTTTTTGCAAAAGATTTTCTTCATGGGAATGCAAGTACATTTGGCTTTCTAATGAGCGCCTATGGTACAGGGGCTCTTATTGGTGCAGTTTATCTCTTAAATAAGAAGAACGTATTGGGACTTGGCAAACTGATTGCATTTGCTGTCATGGTTTTTGGAGCAGGTATGATAGCTTTTGCCCTGTCAAGAGCTTTGTGGCTCTCCCTCATAATAATGATGTTCTCAGGAATGGGAATGATGTTACATGTTGCTTCTACAAACACTTTGCTTCAGACTATTGCTGAAGAGAATAAAAGAGGACGTGTAATGAGCTTTTACGCTATGGCATTCAGGGGAATGTCTCCCTTTGGCAGTCTCATAGGCGGAAGCCTTGCCGGACTAATTGGTGCCCCTGTTACATTGATCCTTGGAGGGGCAGGTTGCATAATAGGTGTTGTTTTCTATTTCAGAAAACTACCTTCTATGCGTCCATATGTACGACCTATATATGAACGTATGGGTATTTTACCGGAAGTGGCAACTTCAGTTGAAAAGGCATCTGAAATACGTACTTAAGAAGGCAGCAGTCTTTCCTTAATTTATCATCATTGATAATACCAACAGATACCAATTTATGAGAAGTTAAGAGTGTATAAAAGTATAGCTAAATTTATTAATAACTACAATAATGAAAGATATCATGAATCCCTATAGAATCTTACTCCTATTAATGTCTTTTTAGGGAGAGATGGTCAAATACTCATTAAACGAAAAGAGACAAAATTTAGAACCATTAAGCAAATAAAGATGAAATCCCTTGAAAGAATACTGGAATTGCTAAATCAGGTAAATGAAATAATTGCTACAATTTAAGTAATGAAAATCAGAGATACACCACTGGCAATTTGTGGACTACAAATAACAAAAGCTAATCTGTGAATCATGTAAGTTATTGCAGAAGTTGTGTAATACTTTCTGACGTAAAGTGTGTCAACTTTGCAATGTAATATTTATAAATGCATTAATCTATTATTTTCGTGCCACTTTTAATTATTGTACTGGTGCTTGTTGTGGCCGGAGTTCTTCTATGGTTCGAGAATAATTATATTCCTATGCAAGGCACCATTAAAAACATTCTGAATGAAGTTATTGTGATCGTTGTTGTCATTTGGCTGCTTAATGTATTTGGTATTCTAAGTAGTGTTCAGTATTTAAGTATCTGATATTCTGGCTTTTAAATATAACATTTACAAATAACCGGGGAACTCATGATTTTAATTAACAAACTTATAAATAAAATGAAAAAAACAATTCTCTTTATTACCTGTATGGCATTAACTATGGGTTTTATTTTTACATCTTGTGTGCCAACCAGGAAACTGAAGGCTTCGGAAGCCAGAGTTGGTAAGTTGCAAAGTGATAGTGCTATCGCAAGCAGCAGGCTGATTGACTATAATTCAAAAGTTAATAATTTAACAGCTGAAAATGCTAAAATGCAGGAGCAAAATGCATCTATAATGGACCAGAATTCAACTATGAGGAATGAGAAAGCAGCAGTGCAAAATGATCTGACAGTTCTTGCTGCTGAATCTAAAAATGCTTTAGAATATCAGGCTGATCGGTTGAAAACACTTCAGGATATTATTCAGTCTCAAAAGGATATAATGACCAAACTTAAAAATTCAATTGCCAATGCACTTATGAGTTATAATGCCGACGAGCTTTACGTTTATACCAAAGATGGTAACGTATATGTTTCACTCGAAGAAAAATTGCTATTTAAATCAGGCAGCGATGTTGTTGATCCAAAGGGAAAAGAAGCACTAAAAACCCTTGCTCAGGTATTAAAAAACACAAAGGATATTAAAGTTTTAATCGAAGGTCATACTGATAATGTTCCGATTAAGACAACCAAATTTAAAGATAATTGGGACCTGAGTACAGCCAGAGCTAATTCAATTGTCAGGATACTTACTGTTGAGAATGGATTTGATTCCAGCCGCATCACAGCATCAGGAAAAGGAGAGTTCCACCCTGTAAAAACCAATGATACAACCGAGGGACGAGCTAGCAATCGTAGGACTGAAGTTATCTTATCTCCAAATCTCCAGGAGATTTACGCACTTCTGTACCGATAGCAATTTTTTTATAAGAGTAAAAAGACTGGTTAAAAGTGTTTGTCAAGTGGATAAGCCAGTGACCTTGAGAACCATTAGCCGGAATGAATAGGCCATAAAAGCCGGTGTTAAAAAACTGATGGTTAGATGAATAAAAATAATGCCATCTGACCGGTCAAATGTGGTCAAGATGCCTGGCTTTTGCAGGTAGAAAAGAAAAACTTCCCATCAAAAATGATGAGGAGTCCTCTTTTAGTAGCGGAGGGAGGATTCTTTCATGATCCTCAGAGGGTACCCAAAGAAAAAGCCTTGTTGCAAAAGCAACAAGGCTGGTTCTATTTAGTGGAATGTGATGAAATATCTAACACACTACTTTCAGAAATACCTATTCTTCATTTATTAATTTCAAGCAAAATTTTTATAAACTCATCCTGGTTTTCGTTTAAATGTTTTGAATATGCTGAAGCTAAATTAAATGACCACATGAAATCCTTGTCAGTTGTACTCGGTTTGGTTCGCCTGCCAACACTCCATGCCTGATTGATTCTTGAAAGCATTTGTTGATCCTCAGAGGCAACCTTTTTCAAATAAGTATCAACGGATTTTATATCTGTTTTTTTTGAATGAATAAAGTTGAGCAAATCATTCTGCCGGCTGTAGTTATATTCCATAAAATCTACTGTTAAAAGAAGATCGTCAAGATCATGCAGGTTCCTGGTTACTCCTTTTTTGCAGGTTGTAAGCAGACCGGATATTTCACTGAACTTGCTTTTCATATGCTTGTTTGCCGATGCAATATCTTTGATATCCTTTTCAGAATGCCAGCAGAAAAATTTAAGACTGTCATCCTGTCCGCAGCCCCATTCCGGAGTTTCCCTGTAAATTGTCGTGAATATCTTTTCCCAGTTTGCATCATACTTCACACCGAAATGGTTTACAACAAATTGAGGAATAGCATCCATAAAATGATAATTGCCTTTGTTTTTAAGAATTTCAGCAGCAATGGTGTAAGTGTCCCACTGGCTGCCCTGAAGGTAACGCTTTGGTACCCAGTTGGAGAGAAATATACCCAGATTGGCCGGGTCATTAATATTCCCATATACTTCGGCATAGGCATTAATATTTTGAAACTGTTTTTCACCCACACGGGGACCCCAGGCACACCAGTTGACGGCCGGACAACCCATCAACTTAAAGCCTTTGCTTAAAACCATGTGAGCCAGGCTTTGAATTTTCTCCTTGTTGGTTTCCCAGTAATTCCAGTCCATAATTACAATGTCCTTATCAAGCAGATCAAGCACTTCAGATTCGTTGTACAATGGAACATCGCCCCATATAATTGTTTGTTTCCCGAGAGTTTTTATGTAGCCATTCAGTTTATTTACATATTCTGCCCAAATCTGAGGTTTGCTTTTTGTTTCCAAAGCCTTTTTTGACAACTCGCCGGCCCCCCAGTTAACTTCATCGCATCCGATATGAAAATATTGACCAGGGAAGATGGGAGCGACCTCGTTATAAAGGTCTTTCATCAGGGAAAGCGTTGAATCGTTAACAGGGCATAAGGCATTGAAATCTTCCCCGGCAGGTCCATCATTCAGAAACTTATATCTTTTTGTTTGAATTATGTACCTGGCATGGCCAAAGGATTCTATCTCCGGGATCATTTCTATGCCATGATTTTGCGCGTAATCAACTATCCTCTTTAATTCTTTTTCTGAAAAAGCACCTTCACACATGTTCAGTTCGGGATGAGAGGTGAAAAGGTATGCTGATCCCTGGTCGTCTGTCAGACGGAAAATAATGGAATTAATACCTTCTTCCTGGCAGAAGTCAATAAGCCTGAAATAATATTCAATAGTCTCGACGGCTCTTGGAGCATCTATCATAAAGCCACGGAATACCTTATCTTCATGGCGATTAACAGATTTTAAACTGCAACTGAATAGTAGTATCAGAACTAAAAAAACTATTACTTTTTGTGTTGTCTTCATTGTATTACACCTTTATCAAAATATTTTTCCTGTACATAAAATAAAGCAAAAGCCAGGCAAGGGTTATATTACCAGTCGTCAAAACCAGTTGACCGGCATTTCCGCCCATAGTATTTATAATCCAACCGATCAATGATGTAGTTGTGGAATTTATATTCAGCAAATTGCCTGTTACTATCAGATAAATGAAAAGCGAATTTATTCCTATAACTCTGAAAAATAAAGTCCACTTCTTATAAGCCCAAACGTCTATGATTAAATAAAATAAGGCTAATAAAAGAAAACTGATGCCTCCTGAAAGCAAATTGTAAGTTGTTGTCCAGCATTTTTTGATGACAGGATAAAATGGACTTATGCTGAGTGAGAGCACAATAAGTCCTATCCCGATTGCAACCAGAATACGAATTTTCTTTTGTGGTGCTGAATCTTTTTGAAGTAAAATCCGTCCGGCAAAATAACCCATCAGTGTAACCCCGGTGGCTGAAAGAATACAAAGTAATCCCAGCGCATCGAAAATCCCATTACCGGAGATCATTTCCGCATCTGCGCCATATGCAAGTCTGCCAGGTAAAAACAACCGATCTATATAACCATTAATGCAACCTGGTGGAGTCAAAACTCCGGCCCCGATTCCGGGTACAGGTATCAGCAGTTGCACAATAGCGTAGAAAACAAGCAGTCCACCAAGCCAGAACAATTGAGCTTTAACCTTTCTGGTGTAGATAATAATGAGTGAGGCAATAAAATAAGAGATCCCTATCTGTCCAAGTACACTTGCATACCTTGCGTTTGAAAAGCCATTTCGTAATACTCCATTAAAAATGACACCTAAGAAAATCAGGAGGAGCATCCTTTTGGCAATTTTTAAAATCACTCCCTTTTTGGAACTGCCTTTTTCAAGTTTTGAAAGTACTGCAAGAGGAATGGTGACACCGGAAATAAACATGAATAATGGAAATATCAGATCTTCAAAATGAAAACCTGCCCATGTGGCATGTTCCATCTGATCTGCCAATCCATTCAGCCATGGAGCCGGAAAACACTTCGCGAGTCCTTCAATCAAAGCGCCTCCTCCAATGATCCAGAACATATCAAATCCACGTAAAGTATCTAATGATAATAAGCGTGGTTTATGTTCCTTAGCCTGTGGTATGGTTGTATCATCCATTATTTAAATGTTTAAAAACTTGCATGTGCCGGCCAATCTGACCACGTTCTGCCTGGGTAAACTGACCACATCGAAATTGCTACTTTAGAAAGAGGTTTCTCCCGGTAAAAAGTGGTAAAACAAATTTATCTTTTTAATTCATTATTCCCATATTTTTTGATTGTCCATGTCACGACTTGCGATTCACCAGTGGGATCGGCACTATGTAGATCGTGACGGTCCTGATTTTATAGTCCTTACATTAGGGGATTATTAGAATAATATATAATTTTATAGAACCTCCGGATTATGATCCTCTTTGGACTGTAACAGTTATTGAATATTTAAATGTCACGAATAGGTGAATTATTACTGCAGCACAAAATTGTTCAGATAAAAAGAGAAGAGTATTCAATAATTGAGTCCTTGAATGAAAATATATTATGTTATCAGGGTCAGGTTTGAGATTTAAAAAGTGAAAGAAGTAAGGACAAATGAACCTGAGTAAATTACGAGTTGTAGTAAATGCCTTTCACATTTACTTATCAATTTATTTGTATGTTTAATTATTTAATATTTAACTCTTTAATTACAATGAAACAATTATTTATTTCAATGTTGCTGCTATTTTTATGTGCGTTTAGCAATGCACAGCAAAAAGCACCAATTAGGCAGATGCCGGTTAACTTTGCCGAACAGGAAGCCATTGTAAAAAAATTTACAAACTCATTTGATTCCCTTACACCTATGCAGCAGAATATGTTTTTTACTAATGTAAAACATATTATGGATCCTGAAGTTACGAAAATAGAACCAGGCATAATTGATAGTGATCCACCATCAGATGCTATAATTTTATTCAATGGTAAGGATCTTGATGAATGGGAAGAAGTTACATGGGGAAGAGGTGGCCCAGGTGGAATAAAACCTATTACATGGATTGTAAAAGATGGCGGTATGCAACCGACTAGTTCTTCGGGTACTGCACAGACAAAACGTGTTTTTAGAGATTTCCAGTTGCACATAGAATGGAAGACTCCGACTGGTTTACCGGCAACAGTTACAGGTCAGGACAGAGGTAACAGCGGTGTAATTATTCAAGGGAATTATGAAGTCCAGATACTTGATAGTTACAGTAATCGTACTTATCGCAACGGACAGGCAGGTGCTGTTTATATGCAATATGCTCCTTTGGTAAATCCAAGCAGAAAAGAAGGAGAATGGCAGACATACGAAATCATTTATACAGCTCCTCGTTTTAAGGATAGCACAACATATTTTACCCCTCCGAGAATAACTATTATTTATAACGGAGTATTGATTCAGAATAATGTAGTCATACAGGGCCCAACTTTTTTTCCAGGCATTCCACAATATATGATTAAGGAACATGGAGACGGACCCATTCAGTTGCAACAACATGGCAATCCAACTACATTCAGAAATATTTGGATCAGGGAATTGTAAATAAATAAGAAAGATATGAAAAAAATTATCTTATGCATTTTTGTAATTTCATTGCTCCATTCAGCTAAGGCTCAAAACATTGCCAGGATAGATACTGGTACTGTAAATTGTGCTCATTATAAAATTCTTTTTCCCAAAGATTGGAAACATAAGTTAGTGATGTTTGCTCATGGATATGAGTTTATGGGGTCGCCATCTGCAATCACTTCACCTCAATTAGATCAGATTGCAAAAATATTTCTTGCCAGAGGTTATGCCGTAGCCGCATCAGCATACGAATACCAAGGTTTTGCATTGCCGCAGGGAGTGGATGATACCGAGAATCTGAGACAATATTTCTGGGATAAATATGGAGTCCCCGATTCTACTTTTATGACAGGCCAATCAATGGGAGGCGGAGTTGCCCTTGCTATGATGGAAAATTTTAGTAAGAATTATCAAGGTGCTCTGGCGATGTGCCCCTTGTCTAGTCGTCCATACTTGCAAACAAGGAAGGAATTTGACGCTCATGTATTATTCGACGCTTTGTTTCCAGGAGTAATAACACCACTTTCTGCCATTTTAGACATCCATGCAGATTTTAAACCCACGAGTATTACTGAAATGGGGTCGAAAATTGAGGTCATCAGGAAAGCTATTGCAAAGGACACTGTAAAGGCATCAGAATTTGCACGTCAATTTTACCTGAAGATAGATGATATCCCCTTTTCCTTATTTTTCAGTGAATCTGTTTTACGTGACGCTGTACTGAAATCAGGCGGCAATCCTTATGATAACATTAATACAATTTACTCTGGTTTTTCCAACGATTGGGATATAAACAAAATGGTCAGGCGTTATAAAGCAACTGCCAATCCTGATAATATTTTTGAAAAATACGACCGGACAGGTAATATTGGGAAGCCGGTAGTATTGATGCATACAGTTTATGACCAGTTAATATCCCCACTGTTTGGAGAATTTAATTTTGAAAATATGGTCCATCAAAAAGGGAAAGATCATTTCCTAACAGTTAAGATATGCAGTGGTCAGGGGCATTGTAATTTTACACCTGAGCAAATCGGCAAATCATTTGATGAATTGAGGCATTGGGTAAAGACAGGAGAGAAAGCAAAATCTGGATTAATCGAATAAAACGAGTAAATGGGTTTTTAGCGTGTTTATTGAAAAAAAGCTGGAAGATCAATAATGAGGATTCCTTAATTTCCTGCAACACCTCCAAAAGGCACACTTATATCGATAAAATAAATAAGTGAATATATTATGCAAAACAATAGGATCAAATTTTAAACTTAGTTGTCATGAAATCGAACAGACGTAAATTCATTCAAAATCTGGGTGTAGGCGCTGTTAGATTAACTATTGGAACCTCTGTAATTTCATTAATATCATGTTCTTCACCTCCCTCAAAAAAAGGAGATGAAGATGGTCAGCTACTTTTTCTTTGTAGACAAGAGGTATGAATTATCTAACCTGGATTTGGTGAAGGGTTTGATGGAAGTCGTTGAGTCGCTGGTATTTCTAATTCCATAAAAAGGTAATTTCTTAATTTGCAGTAAATTGCATGGCCAAAAATAAAAATATTGAAAAAATAGTCAGTTCTTTTTAAAGTTGCTTTCCCAAAAGCAGTTTTAACATATTTCCCATCATCTTTTGTTTGCTTACTTTGTCGTTCAATATGGCCAAATACAACATCGCAGCATTTCTGGGAGGGATCGTTTTTTTAGTTCTCCCCATCAGTTTCAGCGCCTCTGTTTTACAAGTAGTAACACACAAGCCGCATCCAATACATCGATAAAGGTCAATAATTGCTTTTTTATTTACAATCTGAATAGCCTCCATCTGACACCTATTAACACAAATCGTACAGCCAGTACACAATTCTTCTTCTACTTTTGCATAAAAGTTATGCGCAATTAATTCAGCAGGTTTTTCATATTTTTTTGCTGAGGTCAGCACGCCACAGCAACACCCACAGCAAAGGCAGATACAAAATGGTTGAAGTGAATTACCGGGTTGCAGTACCAATCCTTCCCGTTCAGCCCGGTTAATGATCTCCATGCATTCGTCTTTAGTAATGGTTCTGGCCTTCCCCCTGTCTAAATAATTTTTCGCATCAAACATCAAACAAACTTCGATATCTTTAGTTTGTTTGCAGGGCTTACCAAGTATTGCTTCCCCTTCCTTGCACACACAATTTGCCACCTGTATGGACTTGCTTGTCTTCTTAACAATTTCCCGCATATTATCGTAGGTGGCGATATTAAATTCAGGCACAATAGCCTTCATATGGGGACTTGTACGTAACTGCGGCAATGAGGACCTGAAAAATTCATCATCAAAACCCTCCTCGAAGTACTGGTGAATCATCTCAACCATTTCCTTGCTTAAGTCACCTACCTGATGTTCAAACATCCCGATGGCAAGCATTGCATTACTATATTTGAATGGCTCCATACGAGACCTGTTAATAGCACCTTTCATAAACATATCATGAAGTATTCTTGCTACTTTTTCGGTCTCATACGAAATCTTGAATTTTTTTTCAAGTCTTTTCCTTACCGTTTCTACGGAAGCATTTCCCAGGCTCAGGCAGAGAGCCACTTTTACCTCAATAGATGTAAAAAATAATTGAAGAATCCTTAATTCTACTCCTGAATTTGTTTTAGGATACCCAATGGGCAGCTTATCAAGATGTTCCTGTAACTGTCTATAATATGTAATTTCTGAATCCATGGCTTAATGATACGAAATAAAGTATAATGGGCAAAACAAAAAAGCCACGCTATCCCTTTTATGGAATCGCAAAGACAGCGGAGGTGTCAAATTCCAATAGCCACGGTAACGCCCGTGGTTAAAGATGCCAGAAGATATATCAACCCCGGAGTGGGTTGAATAATATGAGGATTAATCTCGCTTCGCTCACTTGATCCTCTGTGGGTAACAGCCTAAAGATAAAACCCTGTCACGATGCGTAGAAGTGCCATGACGTGGTGCCACGTCATGTTCATGTTATGTGTAGGGTCACGCCATGGTGTGACCCCAATCATGACAAGAAATAACCAGATGTTTTCGGTACAAGCTTTTTCATTATAGACAAAAGGGTTGAAAGATATAACCCAGGTTTAATTCAGGATATTGAAAGAATTATTAAGTTAAAAGAAGCCTGTTTCTATTATTGATTAATTATTTGACACAATTAAAATAGAATTGACTAGGTCCTGGCTAAGTTGTAAATTGCAAATAAGTAATTGTTAAAGCATTAATGATGGGAGGATTTAATAAAACCATTCTGATCATATTGATAATTACTGCCTTTATTGGATGCAAAAAAGAAGCACCACCAACTCTTCCTTTTTTTCACATAAAGAATGTGTATGCAGGAGGAATTATTTGTTATTGTACAATATCAAGTAATGGAGGGGATGATGTCATTGAACGCGGATTTATGTGGAAAACGGAGAAAGATGCTGATTATCAAAATGGGAAAATTGCTTTTGATAATTCTACCAATTATTTTGAAACGACAATCTCGGGATTAGTCCCCAATACCAAATATTATGTGAAGGCCTATGCAACAAATGCTGAAGGTACCGGATACAGTTCAGAAAAGGAAATAACAACCTCAGGGGTTGGCACTTTCACTGACAGTCGTGATGGGAAAATTTACAAATGGGTTGAAATAGGCAACCAGATCTGGATGGCAGAGAATCTATCATATTTGCCTTATATAAGTCCATTTACTAATGATACAGGGATATTTGTCTATAATTACAAAGGTTCATATGTAGATAAAGCAAAGAATCAGGAGGAGTTTACAACATACGGATGTCTTTATACCTGGGAAATCTCATTAAATGTTTGTCCTGATGGATGGCACTTGCCAAGTGAGGATGAATGGCAGGAATTGGAGAGATCTATTGGAATGACTTCACTTCAGATTTCACAATTTTTAGATTATGATAATACTTATGCCAGTTCACTTCTAAAATCTACCAATTGGTCGAATCTTAATGGAGCACCTCAACCTAATAACGTTACTCTTTTTTCTGCCATGCCTGCAGGATACCACTACCATGAATATTCTAATTTCGGTTTATATTCTGACACATATTTCAATGGTTTAACAATAGGTACACACTTTTGGTCTTCTACAGAAAATGTGTCTGATGATTTTGTTTATGAGATGAGACTGGATTATAACGGAATATCGAATTATTTGACAAGTAGAAATCATGGTTATTCTGTTCGTTGTGTAAAGGATTAATAAACTGTTGATTGTAATAAATTCTTAAAAGTATTTAGGAATCAGCCCAGGGGATTTTTTCCTGTAGACAAGAGGTATGATTTGTCTCCCCAAAAACCAATAAATGCAATGGTTGAAAACAATATCTGGAGGCGCTTTCCTACTGATCTACGTTATACTCATGTTGTGTGTAGGGTCACACCATGGTGTGGCGATACGTCATATTCATGTTGTGTGTATGTCACGCCATGGCGTGACCCTAACCCCTACAAATAAAAAACTCAGGTACTTACGCAGTGGTGCAAAGACACCGGAGGTGTCAAATTCCAATAGCCACGGTAACGCCCGTGGTTAAAGATGCCAGAAGTTATATCAACCCCGGAGTGGGTTGAATAATATGAGGATTAATCTCGCTTCGCTCACTTGATCCTCTGTGGGTAACAGCCCAAAGAAAAAGCCCTGCCAGCCACCTGCGGCGTCTGAAATATCTAACCTTGATTTGGCAAAAGACATTAATAAGATTATGCCGCTCGTTGATCTGCTGCTGTCCAGGAATTTATAAAGAGCAAACAGTTCATGATTCTCAGTGAGTATTTCTTGCTTATAAAGTCCTATTAATGAGTACGGGTTTTCTGACCATACAAGACTTTCGACTGGATTAAATCCGGCACGATGGATTAAAAATTGTCCTTGGGGCATTTTAGGCAGAGGTCTGACTGCAGTTTGTTTTTATTCTAATCATCGGACCTAATCAAGCGTGAAACTAAAAAACTCTAAATATCCAATATGAATTAACTGATCTCATGCTTTCTAGTGCTGCAGTATCATATAAATTCTATTAAGTGAAATAGATGATAGAACAATCCCTGCTAAAAGCATAAGACTGCGCAACCAATTGAAAGTGTTCCATTGCGACCATGCAATTCTTAGGTCATTAGTGCTAGCCAATGGGACTTTCTCAAACATAATTCCGAGTCTTGGATAGAAATAGGCGAAAGTGAAAACATCAACCAATACATACAATGCAAATGCAATTCCAAGATAAATTCTTACATGTGCCGAAGACTTCCAGTACAGAATCAACACAATCAATGCCAGTATTTGATTAAGAGGCGATAATATCCTGAAAAAATTACCAGGATTTACACTGCTATAGTAATCCCTTGTTGTTAAAATTGATTGTGGAATATTAGTACCCCAGGCTTTAGCGTCTATTACTGAATTGTAACAATTAACAAATAATAGACCGCTTGCCAGAATAATCGAAGTAAATAAAACCAGTGTTTTCATGATACTACTTTTTTATCGCAAAGTTTGTAACATATCATGGTTAAAAATTGTACCAGGCGGACATTTATTGAAAAATATGACCGGGTAAAGGAGTTTTTATTTTCCGATATTCTCCAGGGGTAAGTTTTGTGAATGCCCTGAAACTCCTTATGAAATGAGATTGATCATAAAAATTGCAGTCATAAGCTATATCAGTTAAAGAATAAGATGTTTCATGCAACAATCTTTGAGCCCGTAAATATTTTCTGTAAAGAAGTACTTTTTCCGTGCTCATTCCTGTTAAAGCTTCGAATTTCCTTGAAAGTTGCCGGCTAGATAACAATAGATCTTTTGATAGTGACAATACAGTTGTATCCGAATCTTTATTGTAATACATAAAATCCATAAGAACAGTATCCTTCAAACTGAATTTTGGCTGTTTACTGATGAGCCAATGAATGAAAATATTGACTCTTTGGTCAAAACTGCTAGCTTCCGCAAGCTTATCCCAAACCATCTCAATAGATTTGCTTACCAGTGTTAAATCAATAGATTGATTGGACAATTCTCCAGGGTTAATACCAAATAAGGTTGAAATTGCCAGAGGATTAAATCTAATTCCAAAGAAAGATTGATACCCGGGGATATACAGAGAAACCGGAATGGTATTAAATCCATTTATATAACACTTTGGAAGTTTTACTTCGTATTTATCTATTTGAGCCTGAATGATTGTGGATCCTGAAAAATTAAATACCATATCCACCACCCCTTTAGGTAATATTGTTTCAATTGAATAATCAGGTATCCCACTTACCTGCCAGACAGAAAAAATTAATTTAGAGACCTGATTATTATTTGGCACTACGATGTGGCTTTCCATACCAATTTCTAAATAATTTCAAATTATAAGTTAAAAATCGCACTAAAAACATAACCTAAAGTTCGTAAATCAGCTTTTTGAAATTTCCCTAATAATTTCATTTGTTACCAGATTATTTAGCATATAGTTCTGTCACATTAGGAACAAAAAATTACTATTGATGTTCAAACCTTATTTTTTCAAAATGAACTTGAAGAGGGCAGAAGGGAGAGCTTAATAAAGAAAAGGCCCTATCGTTCTTTTGGCGCGACTTAGGTCTTTTTTGTTTCCATCCCTTGTCTGAACAAGTCAGCTCGAGCTGAAATCAAAGAAGCTACCGGCTTTTTCTTCGCAGACAAAAGGTTTGAAATATCTAACCTTGATCTAATCAGAGAGATTGTAAGTATTATTAACCTTTAAAACTATATCTCAATTCAATAATAATGATATTCAAAAAATTGACTGAAATTGTAAAATCAGGTAAATTTGTTTATATGAGAAAAATCCTGCAAACCAGCTCTTTATGGGTTCTGGTTTTATCATCTCTTCTGCTTAGTTCATGTGAAAAACAAGGAAGATATGATCTATTTTCTATTAAAGTCGGGAATGAATTTTATTTTAGATTCAACAAAGATTTTATGCTTTCATCTACTAATGGGACTGAAACATGGAAGGTAATATCTGAAGAATCAAAAGGTAGTTCTGTTAAATATATGATTGAACGTAAACTAAATGTTGTACAAATAGTATTGAACTATACCGTAATAATCTCAGACAGTACAAGGTATCTTGAAGTTATTGAAGAGATATTATATTCTTTAATCTCGGTATTTGGTTACAGTTTTAAAAGATGTCAGGATGTTTCTCAGATAGAAGTAAAAAATGAGGGCACTATAAGTACTCCAGTCACAACTTATGCTTTTAAAGCTGACAGTGGTATGGTAAGCTATCATTATTATCATCCTCCAAATCAAGTTACAAACGAGTCTCTAAGGCTGGATAGTCTGAAAATATATTGATGAAACAAGTTTGGTAGTTATCATAATTGATGATCTTTTGGGTAACAGCCCAAAGAAAAAGCCCTGCCAGCCCTTTTATGGAATCGCAAAGACACCGGAGGTGTCAAATTCCAATAGCCACGGTAACGCCCGTGGTTAAAGATGCCAGAAGTTATATCAACCCCGGAGTGGGTTGAATAATATGAGGATTAATCTCGCTTCGCTCGCTTGATCCTCTGTGGGTAACAGCCCAAAGAAAAAGCCCTGCCAGCCCTTTTATGGAATCGCAAAGACACCGGAGGTGTCAAATTCCAATAGCCACGGTAACGCCCGTGGTTAAAGATGCCAGAAGTTATATCAACCCCGGAGTGGGTTGAATAATATGAGGATTAATCTCGCTTCGCTCCCTTGATCCTCTGTGGGTAACAGCCCAAAGAAAAAGCCCTGCCAGCCCTTTTATGGAATCGCAAAGACACCGGAGGTGTCAAATTCCAATAGCCACGGTAACGCCCGTGGTTAAAGATGCCAGAAGTTATATCAACCCCGGAGTGGGTTGAATAATATGAGGATTAATCTCGCTCCGCTCGCTTGATCCTCTGTGGGTAACAGCCCAAAGAAAAAGCCCTGCCAGCCACCTGCGGCGTCTGGCGGGTCTTTTTATTTTCCATCCCTTCAGGAAGCAAGCTTCCTTCGGGCTGTCAAATAAAAAACCCCGGTGCTTTCGCACCAGGGCTTTTTCTTTGTAGCGGAGGGAGGATTCGAACCTCCGACCTTTGGGTTATGAGCCCAACGAGCTACCACTGCTCCACCCCGCAATATATTTTAAAGATCGTTTTCTAACTTACGCGGTCATGAGCCCAACGAGTGCCGAAAATCAGCAAGCTTTGCTTGCTTTGATTTTCGAGCATCCTCGAAAAACATGCAAATCAAAGATTTGCGTTTTTCGGGACTACCACTGCTCCACCCCGCAATATCGAGGGGCAAATTTAGTATATAATGCTCAATTACCAAAATATTATTGATTTTAATAAGATTTCCAGGTGAAGGCTGATTAAGCATGTTCAATTTTACATCAAACATAACCTAATACTGCTTGAAATACAGACAAATAAAAATATTGAATTGAAAACAGACTTGTAGTGGCATATTCTAATATAATAACCCAGAATATGTATAAACCTTTCACAAATATGCTTTTTATTATGAAAAATCATGTTCGTAATATTAGGATTTCTAAAAACGATTCCATATTTTTATCAGAGATAGACATGGCGGGTTTGGAAATAGAGACAAATATAATGTAACATCTTTCAGAAAAACTAACTGTTTGAAACATATATAATTATAAAATTAATTTTACCTACCATCTTACAAATTAATAGCCTATGAAAAAATTACTTGTCTCAATTTTCCTGGTGTTTTTTGCAGGGTTTACTCTGTTTGCAAATGACGCCGATTTATTCAAACTTGATTACAGCGCCGTTCAGGCGGAATTTTCAGAATTGAATCAGCTTGCCGATATGGTTAAGTCTAATACGGACCTGACCTATAGTGCGTTAAAACTGGAAAAGGGCAACCTTATTGAATCCTTAAGGCTCGTTTCCGAGAGTTCGCTTCCTTCTGATACGAAGAACCCTGTACTGGGTATTCCTTCATTTCTTTGGGGTTGCGGACTTGGTGTTGTCGGTATCCTTGTTGTGTATATAGTTAGTGATAATGACAAGGTTGAGACTAAAAAAGCACTATGGGGTTGTTTGACCTGGACTGCCGTTGTTGTAGTAGTTGATGTGATCTGGTGGGGAGCCCTGTGGGGTACCAGCGGATTATAACTTTATAATACCGAAAGAAGAGTATATCAGAAAATATTTTGATATACTCTTTTCTTTTTATTAATTGGCAAAGAATATTCTTGCTTTTTTGATTCAGGAATCTAAGATATTATCAGTCCTCATAAAATAATCAAAGTGTTAAAATATATATTTGTACTATTCTTTGTTACTTCACTTCCTCAGACCGATCCTCATATCTTTTTCAGAATCAGTACGGATTTTACCATTAAAGCAAAATCACCCACAGGTGAACAACAACTGACCGTGGGTGAATTATTCTATGATAAAAACATAAAACAGATAGTATATAATGTACGTTTCCCTGAAAAAGAGACATGGGTCCAGAAAGACACAAACCTGTATAAGATAATAGATTCAAAGGTTGTAAGCCGCCAGACTATTCCTGCCGGTATCGAATTGTCAATATATAACCTTGTCCTTAATGGCGATCTCTCCGATTATGGACTGAAAAAAATGAAGTTCAGCATCAAAAAAGTTGAAAAGGCTGGCGACAGTGTAATCTCAACCTGGGAAGCACCTGAACAGCTAAAAAAATACCTTGGAGATATATTGCTGTCGAATGTAAACCAGAGACTGGACGGTATTGTTTTTAAAAATCCCTCCGGGGATGTTGTCGCCCGACAATTTTTTAGAAACTATACAAAAGTTAAAGGATTGTCATTTCCGCAGGAGATAATTAAAGAAAGCTACGTAAATGGTCAAAAAATATATGAACTGACGACATATTCCAATATACTAATTAACGACTTATCTCGTGAAAACTATAACTATACAATTCCTGCAAACTGATCGGTCACGTCTGATAGTTATAGCCAGCCTCATCCTTTTTTTGTTCCACCCCTTTTTCTGTTATTCACAGAACCTGTACGATCAGCAACATAGTCAGAAATTTGCTGAATATCTCTCCTCAAGTCATCAATACACCCTTGCAGCAGAGGAATATGAGAGACTTACATACTTCGACAAAAGCAACCTGGGCTATAAATATAACCTGCTGAAAAATTACAGGCTGTCAGGCGACCTTAAGTCAGGGATCAATCGGGTTTATTCTTTTTATGGGAGATCACCTGATACCCTTCCACCTGTTATTGTAAAGGAGTTTCTGAAACTACAGCTGTTGTCTGATTCACTGACAGTTGTATCAAATATCACAAGTCATAACAACTTGTTGTCCAATGAGGACAAAAAGGTTTTTCAATGTTTCAGTTTACTATTAAGTGGCGATTACATGTCAGCCGGGACTTTAGCTAAAGGAGCCGTAGAGACTTATCCATCATTCCCGCCAGGTGTCTACAAATTAGCCACACAGGCAAATAGTATCAGATTCAAAAGCACTTTTATCGCAGGCAGTTTTTCAGCCATCATACCAGGCACAGGTAAATTTTATACAAAGAACTGGGCTGACGGTGTCTTTTCTATGCTGTTTGTTGCGGGAAGTGCATGGCAGGCATACAGGGGATTTCATGAGAATGGTTCTAAAAGTGCATATGGATGGACCTTTGCCTCTATTTCAACAAGTTTCTATATTGGTAATATTTTTGGGTCAGTTAAGGCAGCCAGGAAATATAACAAAGACAGAAAAAATGAGATTAAGAATCATATATTCGAATTTGTTAATTCTGATAGTTATTAGCCTGCTGTCATTGCAAAAAGTATCATCACAGGATTTTGATGAGACTTTAATATTTGCAGACTACCAATTCAGGTCAGGAAACCTGGCTGAAGCTTCAAAGACTTATCAGAGAGCTCTTTTCTTCAGCGAAGGGAAACAGAATGTTTTTATTTTCAACAGGATTGCAGAAATAGCATACACCAGAACTAACTATGAAATTGCCCAGAGATATTATGGTTTGGCCTATGATGTATCTGATAATGACAGCTTACGAACAGAACTTCTGTTTAAAAAGGCTTCTTGCCGGATGTTAGATAAAAATTTCCAGCAGGCATTAATAGATTTGTTTTCAATAGCTGATTCTTCTGTGAATACTCAAAAAAGGCTGAATTTCTACCTGGGTATTTGTTATTACGGTCTTCAGGATTATAAGCAATCAGAATCCTATTTTGAGAGCTGTGTAAATCTTATAGACAAGAAGGAATTATCAGATTTGTTTTCTGACCGGAGGCTTTTTTCACCTTCACCCCGTAAGGCAAGGATAATGAGTATGTTACTTCCGGGTCTGGGGCAAACTTATTCGGGAGATATAAAAGCCGGATTGAATTCACTCCTGCTTAGTACCGGACTGATTGCTTTAGGGATAAAAATAGGTATTAATATACAGTCCGCTTGATGCGGTTTTTGCAATCTTACCCTGGTCACAGAGATATTATACCGGAGGTTATGGAAAAGCGGAAGAAATTGCTGAAAAAAGGAGGGAGAAAAACAGGAATGATATTTATGTTAAAATATTAACCCTTATAGACAAAAATCAGAATGATCAATAATTCAGATATCCAAAAGACCCTATCCTTATCTGGATCCGGAATGTTGATCAGGAAGATTTTAATATTATATGTCATTTATATTTTCCTTCCAGCCAGGCCGACTTTTGCCGATGGCAATAAGCTGTCCGGGACTGATAGCCTGCTTAGTTGCTTTTTCAGCGAGTTATATGATTTTTCTTTTAGCGGAGCAGATTCTATTGCAGAACTGATCCGGATTTCAGATATCGATCAAGCCACTTTCTCAAATATAATGGCCGATCTGGCCTGGTGGAAATTGTTAAGTGGAGATGATGTTGAGGCAAATTTGAAGATGTGTAATGATAATATTGAAGCATCAATAAAGGCTAATCCTGTAAATCAGCATGCTGACATGAATTCGTTGTATAATATTGTATACTCTTATTCGCTAAAAGCCCGGCTTGCGAACCATAGCGGGAACACTTTAAAAGCATTTATAAATTTTTACAAATCATCTGCATTTGTTGAAAAATGTATTGATAGTCCTGAACATGATGAAAAGCTAAACCTGATTCTGGGGCTCTACTATTATTTCATTGACTATATTGAAAGTAAATCTTTCATACTGAATGCATTGTTCTTTGCAATTCCTAAGGGAGATAAGGAGAAAGGGCTCAATTACCTGGAGAATTGTTCCGGTTCCGGAGATGACATGGTCAGAACAGAAGCCGATTATTTTCTGATGAAGATCTTCGCAAATACCGAGAAAGATTATTCAAAAGCATTGGCATATGCACAAATCCTGGTGGGAGAACATCCAAAGAACCTGATATATTGTATGGAACAACTCAGATTACTTCTTATAATGAAAAGAGAAAAGGAGGCTGAGGAATATAAAAGGGTTCTGATTGAAGGAATTAAAACGGCTAAAAATATTAATAATGTTCAGAAAAATCATTTTCTTTCTCAAATAAGTATTAATGACTAACACACCAGGTTGAAAATATTAATCAGAAATGAGAAAAGTTCTTCTTCTTCTTTTTTTCTTTCCTCTGACTATGCTCAGCCCAGAAGCTGGATGATCTGAGGAAGTTTGGTGATTTGTTTGTTGATAATACACAGGAAACCAGATGGGGAGACCAGTTACATGACAGTAAAAATGAATTTACTTTCATATTTTCAACCGTCTTTGTTCTGTATAAGGAGGTCCTTTCTTCCCAGGATATTGACGCTTGTGTCTTCACACCTTCATGTTCTGTGTATGCAATTGAGAGTATAAAACAGGAAGGTATTGTTAAAGGTTATTTCAATGCTATTGACAGACTTACCAGGTGTAATCCGGTACATAAGCATGATTTGCCGGTTGATTTGGCTACCGGAAAATATTTCGATCCTGTTGTATATCCTGCATACAACAGGACCGGCATCAGCATTTCTCAAAGTCCGACATTTCAATTTAAGTAATGAGTACAAAGGACTATCTTTGACTTTTTACTGGATTCAGATGATTTTAATTATTAAGTTTGCATCATAAGTATGCATCATTGCTGTCATATATTTATTCCAGATAGTAAAATTTAAATAATTAATTATGCCGAGGGTATTTAAAGCAACAGAAATAGAGAAAGAGGAGAAAGAAATCAAAAAAGACTATCTCGACAGGCATATGCCTCATGTTTTTTGTCCCGATTCAGTTCAGCGAGGTGAAAAGTTCGAGGTTAAAGTTCGGCTTGGTGAAGAGTATACCCATCCCGATGAGCATGACCATTTTATCAGTGTGATTCAGCTCTGGAACAGGGAAACACTACTTGCTGAGGCCCGTTATACGGCTGGGGTCTACGGCAGTAAGCCAACGCATTTTGAGGTAGATTTTTATATCGTGGCACCTGAAGTGTCTATGAATCTTTCGGCAATGGCTGTCTGTACCAAACACGGGCTTTGGCAAAGTGAAGATAAAAACGTAAAGGTTATTTAAACCAGCTGCATATGCAGGGCATACGGTTACCAGGTATTCCAGAAATTTTTCCCTTAAAACCGTTTCCCGTTTGGCTGTAGCCAGTAGCTGCTAGCTGGTAACCGGTAGCCGGATATTATTATTATCTTTGCATGCTCATTATTCATTGATGGATGGCCAAGAACGAAAAGAAAAAAAGCAACTGGCGCGATAAATACAGGTTTACCGTCAGGAATGACCATACCTTTGAAGAGGTATGGAGAATTATTATTACACGATATAATGCGTTTCTTCTGATTACTTTACTGATAGTATTTATAATTGGATTGACAGCTTCTCTAATATCTTTCACAGATCTCAGGGAGTTTATTCCTGGCTATCCCGATGTAACAATGCGTCGGAATATTCTGATGAATGCAATACGTCTCGATTCACTCGATTTTGAGCTCAGGCTCAGGGATAAATACTTTGCCGATATTAATGCAATTGTCTCAGGAGAAAGACCACCTGAACTATACCGGCAACAGGACACTTCTCAAAACTATAAAAATATAAGTTTCACAAATCCACCTGAAGATTCTGTGTTGAGAGCTAAAGTAGAAAAGGAAGAGCAATATAATCTGTCAGTAGGTCGAACAGCAACAGAATCAGGCTCAAGCCTTGCCGACATGCATTTTTTCCCTCCCGTAAAAGGTATTGTTTCAGGGAGATATGATGTAAGAACCCAGCATTACGGCACTGACATTGTGACTAAACCCAAGGCAGTCGTATCAGCAGTTCTTGATGGTACAGTCATTTTTACTGGATGGACTATGGAAACCGGTTTTGTAATCGAGATTCAGCATCAGAATAATATTGTTTCGATCTATAAGCATAATGAAACGCTCCTGAAGGATATAGGAGACCTTGTAAGCGCAGGGGAAGCCATTTCAGTAGTAGGTGATTCAGGTGAAAGATATACTTCAGGTCCCCATCTTCATTTTGAGCTTTGGTATAAGGGTACGCCCCTGGATCCTGAAAAACATATACTATTTTAATTTCAGGAATGCCGCAATCACCAGAGAGAATAGCGCTATTAGGGTCGACCGGGTCGATTGGTACTCAGTCACTTGACGTAATATCACGTTATCCCGAGAGGTTCCAGGTTGAAGCCCTTATTGCCGGGAACAATGTCGACCTGCTTACCAGGCAAGCTCTCAGGTTCAACCCGGGATCTGTAATTATTGGTAATGTTGATCACTATAATCAATTGAAGGACAACCTGAGAGATACTGATATAAAAGTATTTGCGGGTAATGAGGCTGTTGAACAGGAAGTAAGCTCATCAAATGTTGACGTGGTTATTGCTGCAATTGTAGGATATTCAGGACTGAGACCCACTGTGGCTGCAATAAAGGCAGGCAAAAAAATTGCACTGGCTAATAAGGAAACCCTTGTTGTGGCGGTGAAATTATCAGTAAGCTGGTTAGTGACTCAGGAAGTATAATAATCCCTGTTGATTCTGAACACTCTGCAATATTTCAATGTCTTGCAGCGGGAAATGGGTAATCCCGTGGATAAAATTACTCTTACCGCTTCAGGCGGGCCATTTCTTAACTGGTCGGCTGAGATGCTTGAGAATGTAAAACCTGAGGAAGCCCTGAAACATCCGAACTGGGATATGGGATGTAAGGTGACTATCGATTCGGCATCTCTTATGAACAAAGGACTTGAAGTGATTGAAGCCAGGTGGCTCTTTGATCTCACGCCTGATCAGATATCCGTGATAGTTCATCCCCAGTCAGTAATACATTCATTCGTTCATTTTTCTGACGGGTCAGTTAAAGCACAACTCGGTGTTCCTGATATGAGAGTACCGATATTATATGCTTTGTCCTACCCTGATCGGTTAAAATCAGACTTTCCACGCCTTAAATTAACTGATTATAAGTCGTTTACATTTGTTGAACCTGACACCAGGAGGTTCAGGAATCTTAAACTTGCATATAATGCACTTTCAAAGGGTGGTAATATGCCCTGTATACTAAATGCCGCCAATGAAATGGCTGTCAGTGCTTTTCTGAACGGGGAGATTGGATTTATGGAAATGCCTGATATTGTAGAGAATACGATGGACATAAGTCCTTATTTTCAATATCCCGATCTGGATCTTCTTGAGAAGAGCGATTTTGAGGCAAGGGAAACAGCAAACAATCTTATTAATAAACTTGTTAGAAAAAGATGATAATACTTATAAAGATCCTGCAATTTGTGATGAGTCTTTCGATTCTTGTTATTATACATGAATTCGGACACTTTGTATTTGCTAAATTATTCAAGACCAGGGTTGAAAAATTCTATCTTTTCTTCGATCCCTGGTTCTCTCTCATTAAATTTAAAAAAGGCGAAACTGAGTATGGTATAGGCTGGCTGCCCCTAGGCGGATATGTAAAAATATCAGGAATGATTGATGAGTCTATGGACAAGGAACAAATGAAAAAGCCGCCCCAGCCGTATGAATTCAGATCCAAATCATCCTGGAAGCGACTTCTCATCATGACCGGCGGAGTTTTATTCAATTTTATTTCGGCTGTTCTGATCTATATGTTCGTATTGTATGCATGGGGCAACACTTACCTTCCTACTTCCAATGTAAAATATGGAATTGTGACCGATTCTGTGGGTTATGAGATGGGGCTGAGGAATGGAGACAAAATAATTTCTGTCGATAATCAACACGTGGAGGATTTCCTTCATTTAACATCCGATATTGCTTTAAACAACAGGAAGTCAATACAGGTGGAGCGCGATGGGAAGCTTATTAACATAAAGATACCGCGCGAATATATTCCAAAACTTATAAAAGGGCAGGGACAGATAGATTATAGGATCCCTTTTGGTCCTTTTGTTGTGTCATCTTTTGCAAAGATCTCGCCTAGTAAAGATGCCGGATTAGAACTGGGTGATGAACTATTGGGAATTGATGGAAAGAAATTTGCTTATTATGACCAGTTTCAGAATTACCTATCGGAAAACAAAGGACATCCTTTGATACTTAACTTATTGCGAAAGAGTGATACAATAAATATTCCTGTGCAACCAACTTCGGCAGGGATCCTTGGCATAAACAGGACCGTTTCACTCGATAAGATATTTAAATTGAAGACGATAAAGTACGGATTCTTTGAATCATTTCCTGCAGGTATTCATAAGGGTATAAAAACGATAAGCGATTATCTGAAACAATTCAAGCTGGTTTTTTCAAAACATACTAAGGCATATGAATCACTGGGAGGTTTCATTACAATTGGTAATATCTTCCCCGGTGTATGGGATTGGCAGGCTTTCTGGAATCTTACTGCTTTCCTTTCCATCATACTGGCGGTAATGAATATTCTGCCTATTCCTGCCCTGGATGGAGGACATGTTATGTTCTTGTTATTCGAAGTGGTCACCGGCAGAAAGCCAAGTGATAAATTTCTTGAGTATGCACAGATTGCGGGTATGATAATTCTCCTGTCCATATTGATATTTGCCAATGGGAATGATATATTACGCCTTTTGAGGAAATAGAATTAAATATTCATTGGTTTGTTAATTGGCAAACTATTTATAACTTTGTGTAAATTCAAAAACTGAAAAAGATGGGAAGATTTGGCTTAACAGAGATAATTCTGATACTGGTAGTGGTAGTACTACTTTTTGGCGGGCGCAAGATTCCCGAGCTTATGAAGGGTATAGGTCAGGGGATGAAGGAGTTTAAAAAGGCTTCAAAGGTTGAAAATGAAGAAGAACCTAAGGATGTAGCCGATAAGGACTAGTTCTGATTTAAAAATATTAATCTAAAACCTGCATTGAGATGCAGGTTTTTTTTCTGATTAAAATTGTTGTCAATCAGAAATATTCGTATTTCTGATTTCTTCTTGCCGGAGCAAATCCTGCCTCCTTTATAATTTCTTGCATTTCATTGGAATCGAACCTGTTAGACGACCCGGCAGCACTCACAACATTTTCCTCTATCATTATGGATCCCAGGTCATCTGCGCCTGAATGGAGTGACACCATAGCGATCTCTTTACCTACTGTAAGTATTGAAGCCTGTATATGCCTGATGTTGGTCAGCATAATCCTGCATATTGAAATCATCCTGATATAATCCCTTCCATTATAACTGCTTCTGATCCCATACTTTGTAAGCAATTCAGTGTCTTTATCCTGGAAGGGCCATGGTATAAAGGTAATGAATCCAAAGTGTCCCTCCGGTTTCAGATCCTGTAACTCCCTGAGATGAATCAGATGCTCTATTCTTTCCCTGATTGTTTCAACATGCCCGTACATCATTGTGGCAGAAGTAGGTAGATTCAGTATGTGAGCCTCTTTCATAACCTCGAGCCATTCAGAAGTTCGGGCTTTTGCCGGGGAGACTATCTTTCTGACCCGGTCTGACAGTATCTCAGCCCCTGCACCGGGCAGACTATCAAGGCCGGCCTCCACTAGTTTTTCGAGTATTTCGTGATAAGGCATCTGCTCCTTCTTTGCTAGATACACTATCTCGGGAGGTCCAAGGGAATGAAGCTTCAATGATGGGTATCGATTCTTGAGATTTCTGAACAGATTAGTATAATAGGAAAGCCCCAGATCAGGATTCATGCCACCCTGCAATAACAGCTGATCGCCTCCCAGTGTATACAACTCATCAATCTTCTTAATATAATCATCCATGGAAGTTACGTATGCATCAGCCGATCCCTTTTTCCTGCAAAAATTACAAAAAGAACATTGCGAGAAACAAATATTGGTAATATTAACATTTCTGTCTATCATCCATCCGACCAATTTTCCAGGATTATGGATCTGTCTCAGGTAGTTTGCTATGTACATGAGATCCTCCAGTGGAGCTTGTGTGTACAGTTCAAACCCTTCGTCAGCATCCAGGGGAACAAGGTCAAGTGTCTTTTTATACAGATTTTCCAATGCCATAATTGCCAGCAATAAATATTAACCGTTGGTGCAGTAAATGCACATTACATATAATCCTTAATTTAAGGAGCAAAGGTAATGCTTTGGAAACTAAACAATCAATTTTTTATTAACTTTACAGCTTCAAAAATCCGAGCTGAATAATGAAACCTGTAATACAGAAAATATCAGAAATATTACCTGACCAGTCAGTAGTATGTATCCTCGGTAGTGACCTGATACCGGAAAATCTTTCCCTGAGTAAATCGGAAAAGGAATTTGCCAGAAAGCAACTGACTGAAAACGACGAATATATTTTCATTAATTCCTATTACAAGTGTACTTACCTGATCAGGCTTAAGAAAGATGTACCTGTGCACAGGATGAAGGAAGAGGTCAGGAGAACTGCTTATAACCTGAAGAAGCTTATAAAGGATAATAATCATTCTGAACTGGTAATAACCTCCAGTGAGGCTTACAAGGGGTCAGTGGAAGATTTTGCTGAGGGGCTGGTACTGAGCCTTTATTCATTCGATAAATACATGACAAAGTCGGATGACAAAGGCAACAGGAATTATCCGAACAAGCTGCTTCTTCACGGTGATGTTGATGAAAAGGAAGTGAAATGGCTTATAGATGTTACTGATGCCGTTTATTTTTCTCGCGACATGATCAATGAACCAGTTAACCACCTGAATGCACCTGGATTGGCAGGAGAGATAAAGAAACTGGGTGAGTCAGCAGGTTTCAGTGTGGAAATACTGAATAAAGGAAAGATAGAAGCCCTAAAGATGGGCGGATTGCTTGCAGTCAATAAGGGTTCTGTTGATCCGCCGGTATTCTGCATTCTTGAATGGCATCCAGAAAAAAGCCTGAATCAAAAGCCTGTCGTTCTTGTTGGAAAAGGTGTTGTCTATGATACAGGAGGATTGAATATCAAGACTGGTGATTTTATGGGAGGTATGAAGGGTGATATGGCTGGTGCTGCCATTGTATCAGGAGTTTTATATGCAGCTGCTAAATCACAATTACCTCTCCATATTATTGGGCTTGTGCCATCTACGGATAACAGGCCCGGGGGGAATGCCTATACACAGGGAGATATAATTACTATGCATAACAAACTGACTGTTGAAATAGGTAATACCGATGCTGAAGGGAGACTCATCCTTGCTGATGCTATTAGTTATGCTTCAAAATACTCTCCCGAACTTATTATTGATATTGCTACTCTTACGGGTTCCGCTGCTATGACTTTTGCTAACCAGGCTATAGCTGTAATGACAAATGCTGACAGAAAATATATTGACCTACTGGAAGAATGCGGGAATGATGTTTATGAGAGGATAGCAGAACTTCCGTTCTGGGAGGAGTATGGTGAGTTACTCAAATCTGATGTTGCTGACCTCAGGAATATAGGGGGACGTGAGGCTGGTGCAATAACGGCCGGAAAATTCCTTGAGAGATTTGCCGAGTTTCCTCTCATTCATATGGATATTGCAGGAACGGAAATGATTAAAAAGGATGACTTTTATAAGATTAAGAACGGACCAGCCACCGGATTAAGGCTGCTATCTTCATTCTTAAAGAGAATGTCAGCCGGTGATTCCAAATACAACTAATGATTTATGGAAAAGAAAACAATAATAGCTGGTATCTCTCATGGAGATATTAACGGGATCGGTTATGAGGTAATCATGAAAACGCTAAGTGATCAACTCATTAATGAAATTTGTACACCCGTTGTCTATGGTTCTCCAAAGGTAGCTGCATATCATCGTAAGGCGTTGAATATTAATAATATAAGCTTTAATAATATAAGAGGCCCCGAAGAAGCTCATGCCAGAAAAGCAAATATGATAAACTGTCTCGACGATAATGTAAGGGTTGAGCTGGGAAAATCATCTCCTCACGGAGGTGAAGCTGCTTTAATCTCTATAGAGAGAGCTGTAGCTGATCTCAAAGCAGGAAAGATAGATGTGCTAATAACTGCACCTATTGACAAACACAATATTCAATCAGATAGATTTCATTTCAAGGGACATACTGATTACTTGAAGTCGGAGGCTGAAGTAGATGAGGCACTTATGTTTATGGTTGGGGATTCACTGAGAATAGGAATAGCTACAGATCACGTACCCTTAAAAAAAGTATCGGAATTGCTTACCATGGAAACCCTGTTGATGAAGATCAGGCTGATGAACCAGTCGCTTATTCTTGATTTTGGCATCCGCAAACCGCGCATCGCAGTACTTGGCCTTAACCCGCATGCCGGTGATAACTCATTGATAGGTACTGAGGAAGCAGAAATAATTATTCCTGCCCTTGAACAAGCCCAGAAAGAAAACATTCTTGCCTTCGGACCTTTCCCTGCTGACGGATTTTTTGGTGCCGGGTCTTTTGCGAAGTTTGATGGTATACTGGCAATGTATCATGACCAGGGACTCATTCCTTTCAAAGCCTTATCTTTTGATTCCGGTGTAAATTTTACTGCCGGCCTGCCTTTCATCAGGACATCCCCTGTACATGGAACAGCCTTTGCAATAGCGGGAAAGGGAGAGGCATCTGAAAATTCATTCCGTCATGCCGTATACCTGGCCTGCGATATTTTCAGGAACAGGCAAATGTATGCTGAGATATCCAGTAACCCTCTTAAACACCAGGATATCGAGGTTCATTCCGACAGGGTTGATGAACTACCTCCCGATATTTTTAACGCTGAGTAACAAATATGATAGACTACATAAAAGGTTCAATATCCCGGATAACCCCGACATACCTGACAATTGAAACAGGAGGTGTGGGCTACCTTCTTAACATCTCTCTAAGCACCTTTTCAAAGCTCGAAAAAGAAAGGGAGTTTAAGATCTTTGTTCATGAAGTAATAAGAGAAGACAGTCACCAGTTATTCGGTTTTGCTGACCTTGAGGAGAGAGAAATATTCAGGTTGTTGATTTCAGTTAACGGAGTTGGAGCAAATACGGCCAGGATGATGCTCTCATCTCTTTCATATAATGAGATAGAAATTGCAATCTCAAGCTCCGAGGTTAACATACTTAAAGGAATTAAAGGGATAGGCCTGAAAACTGCTCAAAGGATTATTGTTGACCTCAAAGACAAGATCGGCAAACACTCCGGAGGCGACGAAATATTTGCCCTTACAGACAATACAATACGAGAAGAAGCGTTATCTGCATTAGTAATGCTTGGATTTGCCAAAAGCGCTGTTTCTAAAGTCCTCGACAAGGTAATCAGAGAAGAGAAAAACCTGACAGTCGAGGATTTGATTAAAAAAGCGCTTAAGAACTTGTAATTCTGAATATAAGCCGTATTGGGATCAGAGATATCATATAAAAATCTTCTGGTGGTTTCGTATCTTGTACTCTTTACTTCATTTATCCTTATTTCCAATGAAGCAAACAGTCAGGTTCCCCTGCAAAGTGCCGGAGTTCAGGATACAAGCTCCAAGTCTATTCTTAAGCTAAAGGATGATACGGGTATTCCCTGGGAACAAAAACAGACTTCCCCTTTATTTCTCAATAACCCTTCAAATATAAAATCATCCGTAATCTATGATCCGGAAAAGAATGAATATGTTATCTATGAAAAAGTAGGCTCATTTGATTACCGTACCCCGGTACATATGAATCCTGAAGAATTCAGGAAATATGAATACGAGAAGGCAATGCGTGAATACTGGGATTCAAGGATATCAGGAAAAGAATCAGGATTCAGGTCAACATTGATACCTCAGATTGAAGTAGGAGGAGCTGCATTTGATAAGATATTTGGCAGTAATACGATCAATATTATTCCACAAGGATCTGCTGAGCTTATTTTCGGAATCAATATCTCCCATACTGAGAATCCAACCCTGTCGGAGAAGCTGCGAACAATTCCAACCTTTGATTTCAAGGAGAAGATTCAGATGAACGTTACCGGTACAATCGGAGACAAGATGCAATTGGGAATCAATTATAACACGGATGCCATGTTCGACTTTGAGAACAGGACAAAGCTTCAGTATGCCGGGAAAGAAGATGAAATACTTAAGAAGGTTGAAGCCGGTGATGTTACACTTCCACTAACCGGAACACTTATTACTGGCAGCTACAGCCTGTTCGGCTTAAAAACAGAAATGCAGTTCGGGAAAATGACTGTAACCACTGTTCTTTCTCAACAGAAAGGGCAATCCTCCGTAATCGATGTAAAGGGAGGTGCCCAGTTGACCAATTATGAGATATATGCTGATGATTATGAGGCAAACAGGCATTTCTTCCTCTCACAATATTTCCGTGATATATATGATGCATCACTGAAGAACCTTCCGATCGTGAGTTCAGGTATTAATATTGAACGAATTGAGGTATGGGTGACTAACAAAACAAACCGGTTTGAGGAAGGTAGCAACAGGAATATTGTGGCCTTTATGGATCTTGGTGAAAACAAGAATCATGTCTTTAATAAAATCCCCGCTTTCCAGGCAATTCCGGGTGCTCTTATCTATCCCGATAATAGTGCCAATAAGCTTTACGAAGAACTGACAACATCATATGGCATCATACGCGATGTTAACCAGGTTACAAATGCATTTGAACCATTGTATCCTGATTTTCAGATCGGCCGCGACTTTGAAAAAGTTGAGAATGCCAGGAAACTTGATGAACGCGAGTATTACTTTAACAGGCAGCTGGGTTATATCTCTCTCAATACAGCTCTGAATACTGATGAGATACTGGCTGTGGCTTATGAATATACATATAACGGGCAGGTTTATAAAGTTGGAGAGTTTTCAACTGACGGCATTACTGCTCCACAGACCTTGGTCCTTAAGCTGTTGAAAGGAACTACTCTGAGCCCTCGTCTGCCGACATGGAAGCTGATGATGAAGAATATTTATTCCCTTGGATCCGGCAAACTCGATCCTAAGGATTTTGTCATGAATGTCCTTTATATGGACGATAAAACAGGCAACTCGATTAATTACCTGCCGGAAGGTAAGCTATCCAAGCAGATACTTCTTCAGGTTATGGGTCTTGATAACCTGAATTCACAACTTGACAGACAACCCGACGGGTTTTTTGATTTTATTGATGGTGTCACGGTCATGGTGGACAGAGGGAAGATAATATTCCCTGAAAATGAACCATTTGGCAGTCACCTGAAAGAAAAGATAGGAGACCCTCAAATTGCTGCCAAATATGTTTTTCAGGAGCTGTATGATTCAACACAGACAGTGGCCCGGCAGATGGCTGAAAAAAACAAGTTTAAGCTAACCGGGCAGTTTTCTTCGGAATCGGGATCAGAGATAAGGTTGAATGCTTCAAACATACCTCAGGGTTCAGTAAAGGTAACTGCGGGAGGAGTCCCTCTCACAGAGAATCTCGACTACACGGTAGACTATAACCTCGGAACGGTGAGGATAATTAACAACGCCCTAATAGAATCACAGACCCCGATACAGGTATCTCTTGAGAATAACCAGTTTTTTGGGTTTCAGACCAAATCACTTATTGGGACACATCTCGATTACAGATTCTCGGATAACTTCAACATTGGAGGTACCATACTGCACCTCACAGAAAGACCTTATACACAGAAAGTCAACTATGGTGAAGAACCTATTTCAAATACAATCTGGGGTATGAATACATCCTATAAGGCACAGTCGCAGTTTCTTACTAATATCATTGACAAATTACCTTTCCTGCATACCAAAACTCCTTCCACAATCTCCTTCTTCGGCGAGTTTGCTAATCTGATACCAGGCCATTCAAGGGCCATAACCAATGCCGGGAATTCATATATCGATGATTTTGAAGCGAGTGAGATCCCCCTTGATCTTAAATCGTTTAATGCATGGTCGATAGCCAGTGTGCCACAGGGCCAGGACCAGCTTTTTCCCGAGGCCCGCTTTAACAATAATGTTGTGAGTGGGTTTAACAGGGCTAAACTGGCCTGGTATGTTATCGATCCGATATTCCTGCGAAACGGATCATCGACACCCTCATATATAAAGAATAATCCTGATTTCCAGTCGAGCCATTTTATAAGAGAGATATACGAGAATGAGATATTCCCTTATAAAGAAAGCCCAAGTGGAATACCAACAGCAATTGCCGTATTGAACCTTGCTTACTATCCCAATGAAAAGGGACCATATAACTATGATACTGACCCCGGGACATATTCAGCCGGTATGAATCAGGAGGGTAAGCTTAAGGATCCTAAAACAAGATGGGGTGGTATAATGAGGGAAGTATTGACAAGCGATTTTGAGAACGCTAATATTCAATATGTTGAGTTTTGGGTGATGGATCCATATGTTGATAATCCATCATCTGATGGAGGTGATCTTTATATAGATCTGGGAAATATTTCCGAGGATATACTGCGCGATTCAAGAAAAAGCTTTGAGAACGGGCTGCCAGGTTCTCCCGATCTTAAGAATATAGATACCACTGCCTGGGGGAGGGTTCCAACTGTACAGGCAGTTGTGAATGCCTTTGACAATGATCCGAATTCAAGACGTTACCAGGATGTGGGTCTGGATGGCATCGGTGACTCTGATGAAGATACTTTTTTTAATGATTATCTCCAGCGGTCAATGATAATAACTACACCACAGGCTTATGAAAATATTAGGAAGGATCCTTCAGGTGACGATTTTCACTATTTCCGCGGATCGGATTATGATTCTGAACAACTGGGCATACTCGACAGGTACAAAAATTACAACGGTGAAGAAGGTAATTCCCCCACTGCAGATATGTCATCTGAGCCATATCCGACGTCAGGATCAACTTTACCGGATATGGAAGATATAAACCGCGACAATACCCTGAGTGAGACAGAAAGTTATTATCAATATAAAGTGAGCCTGCGACCCGGAGATATAAAAGTGGGATCCAATTATGTTGTTGATGAAGTTGAGTATGAGGCTACATTTGCCAACGGGCAGAAATCCAAGGTAAAATGGTACCAGTTTAAGATCCCGATAACAGACTATCAGAAAGTTGTTGGCCCAATAAAGGATTTCAAATCGATAAGGTTTATGCGAATGTTCATGAAAAATTTCAGTGAACCTGTAATTCTTCGTTTCGCCCAGTTAAATCTGGTACGTGCAGAGTGGAGAAAATATAATTTGTCCTTTAAAGAGGGAGGAGAAAGAATAACAATACCCGAAGCTACAGATGGTAGCTTTGAGATCAGCTCCGTCAGTATTGAAGAAAATTCAGGAAAAGAACCTGTTAACTATGTATTGCCACCAGGATTCGACAGGGTTACAGATCCACAGAATCCACAGTTGAGACAGTTGAATGAGCAATCAATGGTTCTTAAGGTACAGGATCTTGCTGACGGAGATGCAAGGGCTGCCTTCCGAAATGTGGACCTTGATATGCGACAATACAGGAAACTGCGAATGGAGGTCCATGCTGAAGCGCTGATAGGCCAGCCGCTGAGAGATGACGAACTGACTGCTTTCATAAGACTCGGATCAGACTACCAGGGCAATTTTTATGAATATGAACTTCCACTGAAGCTCACATTACCCGGCCACTATGATAATAACTCGGATGATGACAGGGAAAAAGTATGGCCTGTGGCGAACAGTTTTAATATTGATCTTTCCCTGCTCCAGGAGGCAAAGCAGGAGCGTAACAGGCAGATGCATCTGCCTGGTTCTTCCCTTAGTATTTCGGATGTGTTTGTCTATACAAATGGCGATGCCAGGGTTTCTATATCAGGTAACCCTAACCTCAGTAATGTAAGGGTTATAATGATTGGTGTGAGGAATCCCATTAAAACCAGAAACCGCAATACTGATGACGGTATGCCAAAATCCGGCGAGGTATGGGTAAATGAACTGAGACTCAATGATTTTATTGAGAATGGAGGCTGGGCAGCCAATGCCCACCTTCAGGCTCACCTTGCTGATCTGGGTACAATCGATATGGTCGGTCAGACCAGTACCCCAGGGTGGGGAAGCATCGATAAGAGCGTGAATGACAGGAGTAAAGAATCTGCCATGAAATATGATATTTCATCCAATATTGAGTTGGGTAAATTCTTTCCTGAAAAAATAGGTGTCAGACTTCCGGTGTATGTAGGTTATTCTGAAAGTGTTATTAAACCTCAATATAATCCCCTCGATCCTGATATACCATTAAAGGATGCACTTGACGCGGCTCCAACCAAAGCTGTAAGAGATTCGATCAAATCTATATCAGAAGACTATGCCAGGAGGAAAACTGTTACAATCAGTAACGCCGGAATAACAAAAAGGGGAGAAAGACCCCATGCGTGGGACCTGGCTAATTTAAGTGTTAACTACACTTATAATGAAAGTTACAGCAGTAACATTAACACTGAGATTAACCTTGAAAAGAATTACCGTGGTGGTATAAATTATGATTTTCAGGCGCAACCTGCTAACATCATGCCTTTCAAAAATGTAAGGATCCTTAATTCCCCCTTATTCAAGATTATTAAGGATTTTAACTTCTATGTATTTCCCAAGAGCCTCTCTTTCAGGACTGATCTGAGCCGTGACTATAACGAGATAAAGACAAGAAACATCAACAATCCTTATCTCCTTATCGAGCCGTCTTTCAGGAAAGATTTCGAATGGACAAGGATGTATGATTTTAAGTACGATATCACACGACAACTTAAATTTGATTTCACTGCCACAAACCTTGCAAGGATAGATGAGCCTGACGGTGGTGTGGATAAGAGAAGGTATGCCAGTACCTATGATACATGGCGTGACTCGGTTCTCACTAACCTCAAAAATTTCGGTAGGACAACTGACTATAATCATTTCTTTAATGTAACGTATAACATACCTGTTAATAAGCTGCCTTTGCTTTCCTGGGTCAATGCCAATGCCCGATATTCAGCAGACTATACATGGCTTGCTGGTCCTGTCTTCCCCGACAGCCTTAATATCAACCTGGGTAATTCGATCAAGAACCATGGTGAGATGACCCTGACTACCATGGCTAACCTTTCATCGCTTTATACAAAGTCAAAGTTCATGAAGAGGGTTGAAAATGATACCCGACCCGATGCGCGATTAAGGGCGAAGCCCGAATATAAAACTGTTACGTATACAAGGAACAATGTTAATTTAAGGCCAAATGTTGCCAGAGCTATTTATCATAACCTGAAAACAAAGGATGTCAAGGTTAGAATCGTCGACAAGGATGGAGCGGAGGTAAAGGGGAAGATGGTTATTGCCAGTGATAACAGGGTGAATTTTACGGCCGATGAGAAGATTGACGGAGCAACAATTACCGTGGAAGGAAAGGTGAAGAAAAACCGTAACCCATTAATATTAACAGGGGAATACATTATACGTGCCCTTATGGGTATAAGATCTGTAAGCCTGACATATACTGAGTCCAATGGACAATACCTCCCCGGATACCTTCCGGGTACCAGATACCTGGGGATGTCAGATTTCAATAGTACGATGGCTCCCGGCTGGCCTTTTATCCTTGGTTACGGGGATGAAAATTTCTTCAATAAAGCTGTTAACAATGGTTGGTTAAGCAGGGATACTCTTCTTAATACACCGGCATCGTACAATAGCAATACAAGCATATCAATGCGAAGTCTTATAGAACCATTCCCCGGACTGCGCATTGACATGAATGCTGACAGGCGCTATCTTCAACAGGTAAGTTCTTATTATATTGCCGACTATAACGGTAACTTTCCCGATAGCACAAGGAACAGGATCTTATCGGGTAATTTCTCTATATCTGTTATATCATGGGGTACTGCTTTTGAAAAGATTTCAAAGTCCAATGACTATGTATCCCCTACATTTGAGGCATTTAAAAATAATACAGTAATAATATCTGAACGACGGGCTGAAGAACGACAGAAAATAGATCCTTCATATGACCCTGATATCGACCCATTAACAGGTGATCCTGTTACGGGACCCTATAAAAGCGGGTATGGCCAAACATCGAGAGAGGTGCTAATTCCTGCATTTATTGCAGCATATACAAAGTCAAATCCAAACAGGGTCGGACTTGATCCGTTCCCTTCTGCATTAAAAATGATGCCAAACTGGAGAATAACTTTCGATGGTTTATCCAAATTTGATTTTGTCAAGAAGGTGTTTACATCGATAAATATCTCTCATCAATACAGGAGTACATATCAGGTAGGTTCTTACACTACTAACCTGAATTTTAGTCCGGATGAGACTGGGATCAGCAGGATCAGGGATCTTCAGAATAATTATGTTGCACAGTATTCAATTGATGTTGTGACAATAAGCGAACAGTTCAGTCCATTGATAAATATCGATATGAACTGGAGGAACAGTCTGACCACCAGATTTGAATGGAGAAAATCAAGAACAGTGGCCCTGAACCTTACCAGTAACCAGGTAGCTGATGCAAGGATTAATGAGCTTACTATAGGGGCCGGATACAGGTTCGATAATGTACAGATAATACTAAAGTCAAAAAATGGTCAGAGAGCCCTGAAGAGTGATCTTAATCTTAGGTTTGACCTTTCAATACGTGACAATAAAACGATTGCCAGAAAACTGGTGGAGGATGTCAATCAACCTGTTGTGGGGCAAAGAGAATTTCGTACAGGTATAACAGCCGATTACGTTCTGAGTGACAGGTTTAACCTGCAGATATTTGCAGACAGGACCATGAATAATCCGTTTGTGGCAAGCACATTTCCCACATCCAATACCAATTTCGGATTTAGCCTTAAGTTTACACTTATCCAATAGCCACATTACTTAACTGATTTTGGCATTTATTATAAATAAGTTACAGTGATATTGTGTAATAGATTCATTTTCTATAATTTTGAATAAACCCTGTAGATCATTTCAATATAAATCTTTGTAATAATTCTACTGTATGAAAAAATCAAAACCAAGACTTTCCTTTTGGCAGATTTGGAATATGAGCTTCGGATTCTTTGGAATTCAGTTTGGCTTCGCACTCCAAAATGCCAATGTCAGCAGGATTTTTGAAACACTTGGAGCCAAAGTTGACAATATTCCTATACTTTGGATTGCTGCACCTGTTACAGGGCTCATAATACAGCCAATAATAGGGCATATGAGCGATAATACATGGAACAGGCTTGGTCGGAGACGTCCCTATTTTCTTACAGGTGCTCTGCTGGCTTCTCTTGCATTGATCCTGATGCCAAATTCACCTGTGCTTTGGATTGCTGCAGGAATGTTGTGGATTATGGATGCTTCCATAAACATATCAATGGAACCTTTCAGGGCTTTTGTTGGTGACATGCTTCCTTCAGAACAGCGTACAAAAGGATTCGCCACACAAAGCTTTTTTATAGGTACAGGTGCCGTTATTGCTTCACTTCTACCTTATGTTCTTACTAACTGGTTCAATGTTCAGAACACTGCACCAGCCGGCCAGATACCATTATCTGTGAAGCTGTCTTTCTATATCGGTGGAGCTGTATTCATTACAGCGGTCCTGATAACCGTACTATCTACCAGGGAATACTCTCCTGAAGAATTGGAAGAATTTAGTGAAGATAAAACCACTGAAACAGGCACAGACCGTGAGGATGTAGTGTCGCTGGGCAGCGGATCATTTTATAAAAAAGGGATTATCTGGATAGCTGTGGGTGCAATTGCCAGCCTGCTGATTTATTATACCGGACTTGAAAAGGAACTATATATACTCAGTGTGGGTTCTGGAGCATTCGGACTCATTCAGGTCATTACAGGTCTGCAGATATCAGCCGGTAATACTAAAAGCGGGATGGTTGTTGTTTTAAGGGATCTGTTCTCAATGCCCAAAACGATGGGACAACTTGCCATAGTACAGTTTTTTTCGTGGTTTGCGCTTTTTTCAATGTGGATTTATACTACATCCGCAGTGACAAGTCATATTTATGGAACAAGCGATACAACAAGCGAACTTTATAATAAAGGGGCTAACTGGGTAGGCTTTCTTTTTGGTGTTTATAACGGTTTTGCCGCTCTTGTGGCATTTCTTCTGCCGGTACTGGCCAGATGGACCAACAGGAGGATTACTCATTCCGTGAGCCTTGTTGCCGGTGGACTGGGACTTATTTCCATAATGTTCATTCATACACCGCAAATGCTTATTGTCTCAATGCTCGGAATAGGTCTGGCCTGGGCAAGTATACTGGCTATGCCATATGCTATCCTGACCGGTTCGCTACCTGTAAACAAAATGGGTACTTATATGGGAATATTTAATTTCTTCATTGTTATTCCACAAATTCTGGCAGCAAGTATACTTGGGTTTATGGTAAGGGATCTTTTTAAAGGAGAGAGTATTTATGCTTTGGTAGCAGGAGGGATATCAATGTTCATTGCGGCGGTACTCATACTGTTTGTAAATGATGTTGATGAAGTAAAATCAAAATAAACATGAGTGAAATTGGGGCTTGTATATTCGACCTTGACGGGGTGATAGTTGATACAGCAAAGTACCATTACCTGGCCTGGAAAAAACTTGCAGATGAACTGGGTATTAAATTTACGGAAAGAGATAATGAAAGACTAAAAGGTGTGAGCCGGATGACTTCGCTTGATATTATTCTTGAGCTTGGGAAAAAGAATTTCAGCAATAGCAGGAAAAATCTGTTGGCTACCATGAAGAATAAGTGGTATAATGAATATATAAGCCAGATGACACCTGAAGAAATTCTCCCCGGAGCCATGGAATTTATCAGCGAACTCAAAAGAGCAGGTATCCCCATTGCTATAGGATCGGCAAGTAAGAATACCCCTCTTATCCTCGAAAGGGTTGGGATAAAGGATCTGTTCAATGCTGTTGCTGATGGGAATAATGTTAAGAAAGCAAAACCTGATCCTGAAGTTTTCTTAAAAGCAGCTGAATTACTAAACACAGAGCCTGGCAGATGTGTTGTATTTGAAGATGCAATTGCGGGTATCCAGGCTGCCATAAATGCAGGTATGCTATGTGTCGGAATAGGTTCGGCTATTGTATTAAAAGATGCCAGCTTTGTTGTCAGGGGATTAAATGAAATGAGTATGGAGAAACTAAAAGAACTGGAAAATGATAACCATATATGAATAATATCTATAAGCCGGATGAATGGTTGATTATTGAAGAGGATTTCCACCCTGAGAAGAACAGGGAATCGGAGAGTATCTTTTCGATTGGAAACGGGTATATGGGTCAAAGAGCAAACTTTGAAGAGAACTTTTCAGGTGACAGTATGCAGGGAACCTATATAGCGGGTGTTTACTATCCCGATAAGACCCGTGTTGGCTGGTGGAAAAATGGATATCCAGAGTATTTTGCAAAAGTACTTAATGCACCGACCTGGATAGGAATTGAGGTCACAGTTGACGGGACACCACTAGATCTTGCAAAGTCGGAGATAAGTTCTTTCAGGAGGATTCTCAATATGAGGGAAGCTTACCTTGAGAGATCATTTCATGTGGCTGTCAGGGCAGAACAATCAGTAGAAGTGACATCGAGACGCTTTGTCAGTATGGCTGAACCGGACCTGGGCATAATCAGGTACAAAATAAAATCGGCAGGTTTCAAAGGTGAAATTAGATTAACCTCATTTATTAATGCCGATGTCAGGAATGAAGATACAAACTATGATGAAAAATTCTGGGAAGAGGTAAGCAGAGAGGTGAGTGAAGCACATGGGATTGTAACTGCCCGGACACTCAAAACCAATTTTCATGTGGCAACAGGGATGTTTAACAATCTTTTGAAAGATGATGGTGATATAATTAAGTGTACAGATGTACATGAAAAGGAAGATTATGTAGCTAATGATTTTTCAGTAATGCTTGGGGCTGAGGAAGAGATAATCCTATATAAATTTGTATCTGTGCTCTCTTCTCTGAATGTTCCCGAAAAGGATTTAATGAAGAGTGTTAACAGTCGCCTCATGGAAGCTGGTGGAAAAGGATATGAAAGGCTTTTCGATGAGCACAGGAAAGAATGGTCAGGGATATGGGCCACATCTGACGTTATCATTGAAGGAGATATTGCAGCCCAACAGGCTATCCGCTTTAATATTTTTCAGCTTAACCAGACTTATACTGGTAAAGATGAAAGACTAAATATTGGCCCCAAGGGCTTTACGGGGGAGAAATATCGGAGGCAGTACCTACTGGGATACTGAAGCCTTTGTGCTTCCTTTTTTCCTGAAGACTGCCGACCCGACAGTAGGTAGAAATTTGCTGCTTTACAGGTACAAACACCTGGAAAAGAGTATTGAAAATGCCGGCAAACTGGGTTTCAACAAGGGAGCTGCCCTGTACCCTATGGTTACCATGAATGGGGAAGAATGCCATAACGAGTGGGAAATAACCTTTGAAGAGATACACCGAAATGGTGCTATAGCCTTTGCAATTTATAACTATATCAGGCATACAGGCGACGAAAAGTATATGGCTGAATATGGTTTGGAGGTGTTAATAGGCATATCACGGTTCTGGAGCCAGCGTACCACTTACTCGGAAAATCTCAATAAATATGTAATTCTGGGTGTTACAGGTCCAAATGAATATGAAAACAATGTGAACAACAACTGGCACACAAATTCCATGGCAGTATGGACATTATCGTATACACTCAGTAACATTGACATACTTGAAAAAGATGCACCGGATAAACTTACATCAATTTTCAAAAAGACAGCGTTTAAATATCCTGAAGAAACATCCAGGTGGAAAGAGATAATTGCTAAGATGCATCTCCCTTTTGATAAGGAGCGAAACGTATTCCTTCAGCAGGACGGTTTTCTTGATAAAGAATTGAAAAATGCAAGCTCAATTCCTCCCGATGAAAGGCCAATAAATCAACACTGGTCATGGGATCGTATCCTCAGGTCATGTTTTATTAAACAGGCAGATGTGATACAGGGATTATATGTTCTTGAAGACCAGTTTGATACGGCTACCATCGAAAGGAACTTTGACTTCTATGAACCCATGTGTGTTCACGAATCATCTCTTTCAGCATCTATTCATTCTATTATGGCATCGAGAACGGGTAAGACAGGAAAGGCATATGAGCTTTATCTCCGGACTGCCAGGCTCGACCTGGATGACTATAATAACGAAGTGTCAGATGGCCTTCATATTACAAGTATGGCAGGAAGCTGGCTGGCTGTTGTTGAGGGTTTCGGGGGAATGCGTGTTGACGGCAACAAGGTTAAACTTAATCCTCTAATTCCCGAAAAATGGAAATCTTACACTTTCCATGTTCGATTCAGGGGGGTACTGTTCGAAGTGAAAGTAACTAAACAGGACATTTTTATCAGCAATTTGTCAGAGGATAAACTGGAGATCCTCATGTTTGACAGGGATTACCTGGTGGAGGGTGGTGAAAAACTTGAAGTTCACACTAAAAGAGATTAAATTTGTCAGAACGTAATGTACAGAAATTCACTTCAGTAATATTTTATTAATTATTCTAAATATGGACAAATTACATCTTAGCCTGCTGGTTATCGCTCTTGTAGTAGTTTCAATTATTGCAGGCTGTACATTCTCGAAAGTAAAAAAGGAGATCAAACCATTTGTTTCGGAGGTTGTTCATCCTGAATGGTCAAAAAATGCTGTTTTTTATGAGGTCAACATGCGGCAATATACACCCCAGGGCACCTTTAATGCCTTTGCAGAGCATCTTCCGCGGCTTCAGAAGCTCGGCGTCGATGTTCTCTGGCTGATGCCTGTGACTCCGATTGGTGTTAAGAACAGGAAGGAGCCTCTTGGAAGTTATTATTCTGTAAAGGATTATATGGAGGTTAATCCCGAATTCGGTACCATGGCGGATTTTGAAAACCTGATATCGAAAGCACATGAGATGGGTTTCCATGTAATTATTGACTGGGTGCCGAATCATTCCTCCTGGGATAATAAGCTTACAGTTGAACATCCCGATTGGTATGTAAAAGACTCAACAGGAAATTTCACTCCTCCGATAGGCACCGACTGGACGGATGTCATTCAATTTGACTGGTCAAACAAAGACCTTCAGGACTATATGCTTGATGCTCTGAAGTTTTGGGTTGAAAAGGGAGTGGATGGATTTAGGGTTGATTTCCCCGGAAACACTCCTTTTGAATTCTGGGCACGAGTAAGGACTGAGCTTACAAAGATCAAACCGGTATTCATGCTTGCTGAAAATGAAGATAAGCCCGGGTTCCTGGAGAAGGGCTTTGATATGAATTACTCCTGGGGACTTCATCACCTGATGAACAGTATTGCACAGGGGAAAGACAGTGTCAGCAGTCTCAGGAAGTATTATATCAGAGAAAGATCTACCTATCCACCTGATGTATACAGAATGGTATTTATGGATAATCATGATGAGAATTCATGGAATGGTACTATTAACTCAAGGCTTGGAGCTGCTCAACAGGCTTTTGCTGTCTTTATGTTCACAACCAGGGGAGTCCCCCTGCTTTATAACGGTCAGGAAGTTTGCCTGGATAAAAGCCTGAAATTCTTTGAGAAGGATACTATCAGGTGGGATACATGTAAACTGACTTCTTTCTATACAAAACTTATAGCGCTTAAAAAGAAGAATCCAGCACTCTGGAATGGAGATTATGGAAGCCCAATGGACTCGATAATCACAAGCAGGGACAGAAGGGTTTTTGCCTTTTACAGGGAAAAAGATAATGACAGGGTAATTGTCTTTCTTAACCTGAGTAAGAAGAAGGTTGCAGTAAAACCACGTGTTAAAAGCCTTAAAGGTGATTATACAGATTATTTTACAGGAGCACCTGTTACAATGCCATTATCTGATTCCATCAGACTTGAACCATGGGGGTACAGGATCTTTATTAATTAAGGATATCAGGTTTAAATAAAATGCTGGATACAAAGTGTACGAAGGCAGGGTATCTGTTCCTGTTGATTTTTCCTGTATTACTGGGCACAGGTTGCAGGCAGAGCATAAATAATCCCAAAACACATAATAAATCTGTGAACTCGGTTCCTTCATGGGCAAAAAAGGTCATCTGGTACCAGATCTTCGTTGAACGGTTTCGCAATGGTGATCCGGGAAACGATCCCACCCCTGCAGACATGTCAGGTTCGTTTCCTGAGAAGCTTCCTGTAAGCTGGAAAGTAACTCCATGGGGTCACGACTGGTATGCACATGAATCCTGGCTCGACAGTGTAGGAGCCAGGGGTTTTTATTCAAAGATACAGGCACGAAGGTACGGGGGTGACCTTCAGGGTGTTTTGGATAAACTGGATTATATCGAATCTCTGGGGGTAACCGGCATTTACTTTAATCCTCTGAATGATTCTCCTTCATTGCATAAATATGATGCAAGAAATTATGCACATATCGACAGGAATTTTGGTCCGGACCCTAAAGGAGATGCTGCGATAATGGATTCAGAAACGCATGATGACCCATCTACATGGAAATGGACTTCAGCTGACAGACTTTTCCTGAAGCTGATAGGAGAATTTCATAAAAGAGGTATCAGGGTTATTATGGATTATTCCTGGAATCATACCGGGAAAGTTTTCTGGGCGCTTGAAGATATCAGAAAAAACGGCAGGAAGTCAAAATTTGTTGACTGGTATAATATTTTGCAATTTGATGATCCTGCAACCACTGAAGATGAATTGAGGTATGAGGGATGGGGGGGCAACAACCCATGGATGCCGGTATTTAAAAAGGACATTGTTCCTCCTGATGATAAGGAAATGCCTTTTGAAGGGAACCTCCACTCAGCCTCGTTAAAGAAGCATATTTTTGATGTCACAAAAAGATGGCTCGACCCGGATGATGACGGTGATCCTTCTGATGGTGTTGATGGATTCAGACTGGATGTTGCAGGGGAGATCCCCATGGGATTCTGGCGGGAATACCGCAAAGTGGTTAAGAATGTCAATCCGGAGGCTTATCTTGTTGGTGAAATTTGGTTCTTTAAGGGTCCGGATAAGCTGATGGATCCATCTGTATTTCTCCAGGGGGATCAGTTTGATGCAGTAATGAATTACAGGTGGTACAGGATAGCAAGAGGATTATTCGGACAGGCTCAACCTGTGCTTAAACCATCGGCTTTTATAGATTCCGTGAACAGTCTAAATAAAGATATAAAAAGTGACAACCTCAAGGCTATGATGAATGTACCATCTACCCATGATACTCCGAGATTGTCCACCTCTCTTTATAACAAAACCTTGTATAAGTACAGGACAAAGCCAGAGGATGATCCAAATTATAAAATAAATAAACCCGATGAGATTACAAGGAAAGAACAGGTCTTATTACTGATAAACCAGTTTACTTTTATAGGAGCTCCCCAGATATGGAATGGTGAAGAGGTCGGGATGTGGGGTGCAGATGATCCGGATTGTCGTAAACCTCTTATTTGGGATGATCTGGATTATGAAGTTGAAAGAACGGCATATGATCCTTCGCAAAGCCGGAGTCCCGATATTGTTAAACCCGATAATAATCTTCTGGTATTTTATAAGAATTTGTGTATGATGCGCAGGGAGAATACTGTTCTTATTGATGGCGATTTATCCTTCTTCCTGGCAGATGATGACAGGATGCTTTTAGGATACAGGAGGAGTGATTCAAAAGAAGAAATAACAGTACTGTTCAATTGTTCGGAAGAAGGACAGGAGTTAAACACGGATACCGGTATAGATGCCTCCTATCTGGATTTATTGTCTGGCAACAAAAGAATATATAAAACCCAAAATAGATCACTTAAAATTTTCCTTGAGTCACGTTCGGCTGTTGTGCTGAAAAGAGTCACAGATTAAAATCAATTTTTTGTACCAGGGTCTGCCTACCTAAGTATACGCCGAAAATATGTCCTTTGTCATAATCGATAAACAAAAAAAACTTTATTTTTGAGCAGCAATTTTCAAACTGACTAATTAACTTATTATACTATTTAAAACCATCCAGGTATGAATATTCCCGAAAATTTACTGTACACCAAGGATCACGAGTGGCTTCGCTTAGAAGGAGAAACAGGTTATGTTGGAGTTACTGATTTTGCACAGGGTGAATTAGGCGATGTGGTTTTTGTTGAGATTGAAACACTCGGTGAGACACTCAACAAAGAAGAAGTTTTTGGCACCATAGAGGCTGTAAAAACTGTTTCTGACATGTTTATGCCTGTTAGTGGCGAAATACTGGAAGTGAATCCGGCTCTTGCAGATACTCCGGATGTGATTAATAAAGATCCGTACGGTGCAGGATGGATGGTAAAGATCAAGATTACAAATCCTTCTGAGACGAGTGATCTTCTGACACCCGAAAAATATAAGTCTCTGGTCTGAACCTTGGTGTCTTTTGCCTTACAGGGTTTTTCTTACTTCAAACTCCTGGTACCCTTCGATGACGTCACCGACTTTTATGTCGTTGAAGTTATGGATGTCGAGTCCGCATTCATATCCTCCAACCACCTCTTTGACATCATCCTTGAATCTTTTCAGTGAGCCTAGTTCACCGGTGTAAATGACAATACCATCGCGGATGATTCTCACTTTTGTATTCCTTGTTATCTTACCCTCTTTTACATAGCATCCTGCAATTGTTCCTACTTTCGTTACCTTAAAGATCTCGCGAATTTCAAGTGTTGCCACAATCTCTTCCTTAACTTCAGGAGATAACATACCTTCCATTGCAGACTTGATTTCCTCAATGGCATTATAGATAATTGAATAAAGGCGGATATCAATTTCTTCCTTTTCTGCAAGCCTGCGTGCGCTTAGTGAGGGCCTGACCTGGAAACCGACAATAATGGCATTTGATGCTGCAGCCAGAAGGATATCAGATTCTGAAATCTGTCCTACAGCCTTATGGATAATATTGAGCTGTATCTCAGGTGTTGAAAGCTTAATAAGTGAATCACTGAGAGCCTCCACCGACCCGTCAACATCACCCTTTACAATTATATTTAGTTCCTGGAAGTTCCCAATTGCAATTCTTCTTCCTATCTCATCAAGAGTAATATGTTTTTGTGTGCGGAGACCCTGCTCACGTTGAAGCTGTGCTCTTTTTGTAGCAATATCCTTGGCCTCACGATCACTCTCCATAATATTGAACTTATCTCCTGCCTGTGGGGCACCGTTAAGTCCGAGCAAGAGGGTGGGAGTAGCAGGTCCTACCTCTTCAACCTTGTGTCCTCTTTCGTTATACATTGCCTTAATATGTCCGAAACAACTTCCGGCCAGCATAATGTCTCCTACTCTCAGAGTTCCGGCTTTGACCAGTACGGTAGCCGTAAAACCTCTCCCTTTATCAAGTGATGATTCAATGACTGTACCAATAGCAGGTTTTTCAGGATTTGCTTTCAGTTCAAGCATCTCAGCCTCCAGAAGGATCTTGTCGAGAAGAATGTCAATATTCAGTCCGGTTTTTGCTGATATCTCTTGAGACTGGAATTTACCTCCCCAGTCTTCCACCAGATAATTCATTGCAGCCAGAGCTTCTTTTATCTTATCAGGGTTTGCACCGGGTTTGTCAATTTTATTAATTGCAAATATTATCGGAACACCAGCTGCGGAAGCATGATTGATAGCTTCTTTGGTCTGTGGCATCACTCCATCATCTGCAGCAACCACTATAATTGCGATATCCGTAATCTGAGCACCTCGGGCTCTCATAGCAGTGAATGCTTCATGACCAGGAGTGTCGAGGAATGTTATCTTGCGTCCATCAGAGAGAATAACAGCATAAGCACCTATATGCTGCGTAATACCACCGGCTTCACCAGCAATAACATTGGTGTTACGTATATAGTCAAGCAATTTTGTCTTACCATGGTCAACATGACCCATAACGGTAACTATCGGTGGTCTCGGTTTGAGGTCCTCCTCTTCATCCTCCTCTTCTTTGACCGCTTCGAGCAATTCTGCACTTACAAATTCTACCTTGTAGCCAAATTCGTCGGCCAGGAGTGACATAGTCTCTGCGTCGAGTCTCTGATTTATTGAGACAAACAGGCCAAGGCTCATACAAGTGGAGATGATTTCCGTAACCGGTATATTCATCATGGAAGCAAGCTCATTGACCGATACAAATTCAGTCACCTTCAGTATATTCTTGTCGAGTTCTATCTGGTCAGCAACCTCCTGGTTTTTCTGACTGATGGCTTCCCTTTTTTCTCTCCTGTATCTTGAGCCTTTTGATTTCCCTTTGGTAGTAAGCCGGGCAAGAGTCTCTTTGATTTGCTTCTGAACTTCTTCTTCATTAACCTCTGCTCTCAGGGGCCTCTTTTTAACAACTTTCTTTCCACCTGTTTTTTCCCTCTTTTCAGCAGGATTTGGTTTTACAATAGGATGTTCTTCTTTCTCTTTCGGGATTCTTTTTCTCCTTTTCTTTCTTCTGAAATCCTGATCCCCATTGACCTTTACAGGCTGATAAGATGAAGATTTTTTCTTCTCCTCTACGGGCAAGTCAATTTTGCCTACAACTCTTGGTCCCGCAAGTTTCTTGAAATCAGTTTTGTATAAAGCCACTTCATCTTCCTGCTCCGGTTCGATTGTATTATCACTCTTCTCTTCTGTGATTAATTCCTTATCCTGGTCAACAGGTTCAGGCGAAGCAGCTTTTTCCGGTTCGGTTTCTTTTACTGTTTCAACTTCATCCTTCTTCTCTTTATCATCTACAGGCTTTTCATCTCTGGGAGCCGTGGTCTTTTCCTTAGGACTATCAGCTGATTTTTCTTTCTTTCCGGATTTACTTTTTCTGGATCCCTCGTCGAGAGTGATTTTACCAACAATGTGGAGGTCGATATTACTTTTGGATTTTGCTTCTTCCGGTTCTGAAATGTCGGCAGGTGTTTCTTTTTCAGGAACAACCTTTTTTTCTTCTTTCTTCTCAGTTTCTTCCGGGACAGATTCTTTTTTCTTCACCGGTTCTTCCTCCTGCGAAACAGGTTTATCAACCTTTGGTTTTGTTGTTTTATCAAGGTCAATTTTTCCAACTAGTTTGATATCAGGCTTCTTTATCTCTGTTTTAATATCAACAGAGCTCTTCATCCCTGAAGAATCTTTGACAAGAACATCTTCATCCTTTTCAAAATCTTCCGATTCAGTATTTTCTGAGATATCGTCAATGGAGACAGTCTCTTTCTTCCTGTGTAAATCCTTTAGAATAAGCTTTTCGGATTCTTTCTTTACACTGATATCTGTACTATATTCTTTAACCAGAAGAATGTATGCTTCAGGCGGAAGTTTAGTATTTGGGTTGGGATCAAGATCGAACCCCTTTTTATGAAGAAAGTCCACAATAGTGGATATTCCGACATTGAATTCGCGGGCTGCTTTACTTAATCGTGTAACCTTAATATCCTCTGTCATAAATATGCCTTGCCTTTATTAAAAATTTCTTAAACCTGTTTAACTATGTGGTTTATTGTTATCTTATTCAAACTCAGCTTTAAGGATGTTAACAACTTCTTTTACAGTCTCTTCCTCGAGATCTGTTCGTTTTACAAGATCACTGATTGATAGATTCAATACGCTTCTGGCTGTATCACAACCAATAGCTTTGAGTTCATCTATGATCCATCCGTCTATTTCATCGATGAATTCTTCGAGATTAACATCCTCTTCATCTTCTCCCCCAGGCTCCCTGTAGACATCTATTTCATAACCTGTCAGCTGACTTGCAAGCTTAATATTTAGCCCACCCTTACCTATAGCCAGTGATACCTCATTTGGCTTCAGATATATTTGGGCTCTCATTGTATCATCATCAAGCTTTATGGAAGTAATCTTTGCGGGACTTAATGCTCTCTGTATAAAGAGCTGATTGTTGGAGGTATAATTAATAACATCAATATTTTCATTTCTCAATTCCCTTACAATGCCATGGATTCTTGAGCCTTTCATTCCTACACAGGCACCCACCGGATCAATTCTTTCATCGTATGACTCCACAGCTACCTTGGCTCTTTCGCCCGGAACCCTGACGATCTTTTTAATCGTAATCAATCCGTCAAAAATTTCCGGAACCTCCAGTTCAAATAACCTCTCAAGGAATACAGGCGATGTGCGGCTGAGAATAATAAAAGGTGTGTTGTTTCGCATTTCAACCTTTATTACCACAGCTCTTATGGAATCACCTTTTCGGAAATGATCTGAGGGTATCTGTTCGCTTTTGGGAAGTATCAGTTCATTTCCATCATCGTCAAGAACGAGTATCTCTCTCTTCCAAACCTGGTAAACTTCTCCGGTTACTATCTCACCTATCCTATCCTTATATTTGAGATAAATATTATTTTTTTCAAGATCGAGGATCCGTGCTGTCAGGTTCTGCCTGAGTGACAGGATAGCCCTTCGGCCAAAGTCGAGGAACTTAACCTCATCAGATACTTCTTCTCCAACCTCGTAGTCTTCATCAATTTCCTTAGCTTTTGAAAGGGGTATCTGTATCACAGGATCATCAAAATCATTATCATCCACAACAACCCTGTTTCGCCATATTTCAAAGTCCCCTTTATCTATATTTACAATAATGTCAAAATTATCTGCCGATCCATACTTCTTAGCCAGCATACTCCTGAATACATCTTCAAGTACACTCATCATCGTTGGCCTGTCAATATTCTTCAGCTCTTTAAACTCCGAAAAAGTGTCGATCAAATTAACATTTTCCATTTGGTGTAAACCTCTTATTATTATTATTAAATTGTTAAAAATATCCTGGTTGATTTCACCTGGTCAAAATTAAAAGAGATTTCACGAATCTCTTTTGATTTACCTTTAACCTTAAATTCAGATTCCAGTTCAAAACCTCCGCTGGTAACATTCCTTAGCTTCCCGTTGTATTTATTTCCATCATAATCAATAACTTCCACAACATTCCCCTCGTTTTTATAGTATTGCTCAGGAACTACAAATGGCAGGTCGAGTCCAGGAGATGATACCTGTAATTCGTAATCCTCTTTATCACGGTCGATGTTCATTTCAATATGACGGTGAATAGCAGCGCACTCATCTATGGAAATCCCCTCATTCTTATCGACAAACACTGTTATCCTGTTGGAACTGCTTACTTTCACAGCTACAATGAAAAGCCCGGTCCCTTTCATGAACTCCTTTACAGTGTCTTCTATCTGCTGTTTACCTATCATCTTATAAAAACCGATAATAAAATAGGGGACTCTGGTCCCCTAGGTCTCAAATACCCCTCAATTCGGTTGCAAAGGTATATATTAATATTAAATCACCAAAATTATTAACATTAATATTGAAGTATTGTGCTTGTGGTTCAAAGGTGTAGCCAAAATATCAATAAACATTTCGATATTTGCAGGTACCTGGTTACTATTTTATATCGTATTAATATTATTCATATGATACTTGAAGATTTATATGATGAAAAAGACAGGTTAATTCTGGAAAATTGTACTCTGTGTCCCAGAGAATGCAAGGCTAACAGGTTCAGGAGAAGTTCCGGCTATTGTGGTACAGGTGCAGGATTCGATATTGCGTCTATCTGCATTCACAAGGGAGAAGAACCTGTAATTGGAGGTTCAATGGGAATTTGCAATATTTTTTTCAGGGGATGTAACCTGCATTGTATCTATTGCCAGAATCATCAGATCAGCCGGCCTTCAAGGATGAACACCGGTTCCATTATGGATCTGACCTCGGTCCTTGACGAGATAGAGGTGTTGTTAAATCAGGGTGTTAGCACGGTGGGATTTGTTTCGCCTTCACATGTTGTTCCACAGGTTAAAGCGATAATAGAAGGATTGCATTCACGGGGTCATAATCCGGTATTTGTTTATAATACAAATGGTTATGATAAGGCTGAGACCATCCGAAGCCTTGACGGAATTATTGATATCTATCTTCCTGACTTCAAATATATTTCACCGCTCATTGCTGCTTCATATTCCGACGCTTATGACTACCCGGAGTTTGCACTGAAGTCAATTAAAGAGATGTATTTCCAGAAAGGCTCCACCCTTAGAACTGATGATGGAGGAAAAGCACTGAACGGCTTACTGATCAGGCATCTTGTCCTTCCCGGTCATGCCAGCGAGAGCAAGCTGGTTTTGAAGATGATAGCAGAAAAACTCTCAACAGGAATCAACATATCATTAATGTCGCAATATCATCCGATTCCACTTGTAATGAATCACTCCAGCCTTGGAAGGTCGCTTTACCATTCAGAATATGAGTCAATGGTTGAAGCAATGGAAGACCTTGGGTTCAGGAATGGCTGGGTACAGGATATGGATAGCTACTTAAATTACAGGCCCGATTTCAGCAAAGAGCATCCGTTTGAATAAAAGAGCAAACGAAAGTAGAACAAATGAATGATGAATTAAGAACTTTCTTCACTTCTTCATTATTAGTTCGATTTATTTCCTTACATAAACTTCTCTCTTTTCTGCAGATTATAAAGGGCAGCCAGTAGAAACAACAGTGTCCCGGCCATGAGAATAATTCTGTTCTTAAGCGCGATTATGGCCCATGTTGTTTCATTCACATCGTATGGAAGCCCGTACGGATTTAAAAATACATTCCACTGGCTTTTACGGAGCGGTTCATTCAGTATCAAAAAGAATAACCCAAAGATAATCATAACAACCGCTGTGCCATTTCCGCTTCTTACAACTGTGGACAGCATGAATGCCATGGTGCCAAGAAATATAACTGGGTACATTACCTGCACGGTCATATTTAAAATTTGAAATTTAACAATTAGTAAAGAAGAAAGAAAGGTGAATACCAGTATTATCAAAAAGGCGATCGCAAAAATAAGCACAATCCTTACCAGCCAAACCTTATACCTGTAGTTGGGAATTCCGAAAAGAATCTCAATCGTTCTTGCATCCTGATCATTCTGTATTCCGAAAACAGTAGGATAGAAAACCAGAAGAATGCCAGGAAAGAGTAACACTTCATACATGTCACTCATATTTGCAACATCTGTATCAAAAACATAAATAACTGATAATCCGAGATAGAACAGGACTGAGCCGGCCAGAAACCAAATGAACCGGTTTGCAAAGATGATACGCAGATTATAAATGATCATCTTATAAATGAGGTTAAAAATATTATATAAACGATTTGTTTTCATTTATCAGATGTTTTGTTAATTGCAGATCCGTTAATATCTTTTTTCCTTAAGAGCCAGAGGTAAGCATCTTCCAGATTAGGCAGGGCATTTATTGCTCCCTCCCATGGAGAAAACTCAGAGATTACCCTGACCCTGACATTATTCCCTTCTGACATATGATGCACAACAAGATGATTTTCAACAAATTTTCCAAAGTCATCTGCCGGGATATTAAATTGCCAGACATGGCCCTCAGCTTCTTTTGTCATGTCAATTGGTTTTCCGAAGTATCTTAGTTTGCCTTTATTAAGAACAGCAACCTGGTTACAGGAACTGGATATATCCTCAATGATATGTGTTGAGAAAATAACCACTCTTTCCCGACTCAGTTCTACAAGTAGATTTCTGAAACGGATACGTTCCCTTGGGTCAAGTCCTGCTGTAGGCTCATCCACAACAAGGATCCTCGGAAGATGCAAAAGAATCTGTGCTATACCCATTCTTTGCTTCATACCACCTGAATAGGAGCCTATCTTATCGTGTCTTCGCTCCTCCATATGCACAGCATTGAGGACATATGTAACCCTTTCTTCCCTTACCTCAGGGTCTATTATGTTCTTCAGCATTGCCTGATAATGCAGATAATCGTTGGCAGTCATATTTTCATAACTACCGAATTCCTGTGGCAGGTAACCTATCAGCCCCTGAAGCTCTTCTCTCATCTTCTGTGTATCGAGGCCGTTAATCCATACCTTACCATAACTCTGTTCGAGAATTCCACATATTATTCTCATAAGTGTCGTTTTCCCCGCACCATTGGGACCTAACAGCCCGAACATCCCATTACCTATTTTTAGTGAAACGCAACTTAATGCTTTAAATGGTTTCTTTTTCCTTCCAATAAGCGGTACAGCAGCAACAATTTTATAGGTTGCCTTTCGGATCTTTTTAAACCGCCCTTCAAGCCTGTAAATATCAATGTTATCCCTGGATAACTTTTGCCCTGTTCTGTAAATGAATAATCCCGCAAACCATATTGATCCAAGGATTAAAACAACAACAATGTTATCCCACTTCATCTGGAACCAGATAAGATTAGCAAGCGGGATGAGCCAGAAAATTACCACATCAATAGTCCTGTTTAATTTGCCCAGCCATTTCTGACCACCGCTGTTTGCGAGGTTGGTAAAAAGCTTTCTGAACGCCGTCCATGTCCCTGATAAAAAGAACCATGTCAGCATACTGAAAAGAAAGATCCAGAATCCTTTGTTCAGGTAAAAATAGGTGAAGTAGACAACAAACGCGAGTAAAGGTATCTGCCACATAAGCTGCCCTGAGTCTCTCCATGACTTATATTCTTTCTCGAGTCCAAGTCTCTTTCTTATCCTGGTACCGGCTTTCCATTCTCTGACCCAACGGTTTTCTCTTTCATAAATTTTAACAAGACTCTGAATATATATATTAATAGGTTCATCCTCTGAAATGACTGTTTCCCTGGCTTTCCTCAGGCTGTTTATAATGAACCATGCAGAGGCGGGGATCAGGATCACAGACAGTATTGTAGTAATAAGTTTCCACAGGAATTTATCCACATAAGTGTAAATAAGAAATATAAGGACTACCAGTACTAATAACTGTATTATCTTGGTTTTCCAGTTTAGTGAATAGAACCATTTCAGAGCAGTCTCAAGGCCGGTATAAAATGTGGGTATGAATATCAGGGTCAGAAGTGTACTCAAAGCCAGACCTCCTATCACTGTTATGGCAAAGGAGGCTCCGATAGCAGAAACATACTCCGTTTGTCCCATAGCCAGAGGAATCATGGCTACTATTGTTGTTGAAGCCGTAATCAGGATCGGACGAAGTCGGGAGACTCCTGCTGTCATGAGGGACCTGTGCATACGATTTCCTCTTTTTCTCAGAATATTGGTATAGTCGACAAGGATAATCCCGTTATTTACGACAACACCAAGTAAGATTAGGAAACCGGTAAGAGTATTGGCATTCAACAATGAATTGCCGGTTAATATTAGTGCAATCAACGATCCAAGGGCTGCAAGAGGGATACTGAACATCAGTACAACCGGTGTTGCAAGTGATTCAAAGACAGATGCAAGGATCATATATATAAGGAGAAAAGCAACGCCAATAAGGTAATAGAAGTCTTTAAGCTGGTTCTCCTCATGTACGACCTCCACTGCAATTCCCGAAGGGATATTAAGTCCCGATACGACTGATTCGACTTCCATCCTGGCTCCCTCAAGCAGATCCTTTGAGTTATTGATCTCTTCATTGAATGTATAAGTCACAGTAATCCTCTTCTCCTGGTTTTCCCTGTGGATATTACCCATTCCGGAGGAAAATACTATGTTCGAAAGTTCCTGCATCTCCATTATAGAACCACTGTTGCTGGTTACTTCAAGGTGCTTGAGATCATCGATGGTTTTATCTGTGTTTACTTTGGGTTCTCCGCTGTCATCAGCATATTTGATCATTATGTCATATGTCTCGGTGCCCTGTTTAAATGTCGCTCCCGATGAATATTCCTGTCCGAATGCAGCCAGAGAGGAAGCCAGATTATTAAGTGTAAGATTATTTCTTCCAATATAATCCATGTCAAAAAGTAACTGAACCTCAGGTTTATTGTCCTGAACATTCACACTTGAACTGTTTATTGAGGAAAGGTTATCCAGGTATGATTTAATATCATCTGCCAGGTTTTTCATCTGTCCGAAATTCTGGCCTTTAATGATAATGCTTTCCCTTGCTGAGCCAATGCCGAGCAGATTCATGAAATCGGACCCCGGGTTATATGTTTCATCTGAACCGCCTCCACTTGAGAAACCACCACTTGATGACAATTCATCCATGCTGATCTCTGCTGAGGATATTTTTTTTACCTTCTCTGATATGTCATTTTTTATCTCAGGCAGTGTCCTTTTGCTTCTTTTAGCCCAGTCTTTTGGCAGATTGATCGTTACTGTTGCTTTGTCTTCCTCAATCTTGCTAATTATATCCTCTTTCTCTGGAAGGGAAGATAGTCGTGATTCTATTTCTGCCACCACAGCATCTGTCTTTTCAAGTGTCGACCCTCCGGGCATTGTCACAGTGAGCCTGAAGTTCGGTGTCTGGACCTCCTGGCTTGTATTGATACTCAGAGTCAGGCTGATGAGAAGTGCAGCAAAGAAGATAACCAGTGTCCCGATAATTGTGCCGGCTGGATTTCTCATACTTGCTTTCAGGACAAGATGGTAAGCCTGGATGAGCTTGTCATGGATAGAGAGCTTTTTAAATATTGCTGAGTTGCTGTATTCTGACCTGCTCAGCAGGAAATAAGTTGCCATTGGGATAAGGAGCAGGGCAACCATTAAGGAAATGACGAGAGTGGAAATAATGGATACCCCTATATTCTTACCTATTATTTTCACCATGAAGTTGGATGAGAAGATGAAAGGCAGAAAGACTATTATTGTTGTCAGGGTGGCAGCAAATATCGATCTCCATACTTCCCTGGTACCCTGTTTAACGGCAACATCCGGACTCTTTCCCTGGCCCGCTAACCGGTATATATTCTCCAGTACCACTACCGAGTTGTCGACAAGCATACCAATGGCAAGAGCCATACCTACAAGTGTAAGGCTGTTTATTGATACATCAAACGCGTAGAAAAAGTTATATGCAGAAAATACCGAAACAGGAATTGACAGGGCTATTATTGTAACCAACCTGATATTTCTCAGGAAGAACCACAGGATCAGTACAGCCAGTAAGCCTCCAGTAATTGCCAGGTGGATGATCTGGTTAATGTTCTTTTCCATTATCTCGGCATTGTTGTTCTGAACAACAATCTCAACGCCTGACGATGCCAGCTTCTTATTTAGTGTATTTACCTCATCTACTGCCTTATGCGAAAGATCGATCAGGTTGGCCTGGTTGTCATTCACCAGGCTAATAGTTACCGCATCAAGTCCGTTTACCCTGCTGTAGGATGTCTGTTCCTTTACACCAAAGAAGATATCAGCTACATCCTTAAGCAGTATGGGACCTGTCTTTTTGACTACAATATTGCCTATTTCCTTAACATCGGTATAATCAGATGTGACATTTACAAAGAACTTATTACTGCCATCAACGACCTTACCAACAAATGTTCTGCTGGCACCATTGTTATTGAGGAGCGTCCTTACCTGCCCCATAGATATGCCGTTAGCCTTACATGCTTTTTCATTGAGCCTTATTTCAATTGAGTTCTCCTGGCCACCGTAAACCTGAACTCCGGCAATACCATCAATATTTTCAAATTCAGGTTTAATTTCCCTGTCTGCAAAATTTCTTATCCTGTCTATCCCTCCTTCGCCTCTCACCTGCAGTTCCATAAACTGATTGGTAAGTTGTTCCATGTCTATCTTTATCACATTAATGATAAACTCAGAAGGTATTGAAGTCTTAACCACATCTATCTTTTCCTGGAGCTTTAGGTTGGCATATTTCAGATCAGAATTCTGATTATAATAAATCATTATGATCCCGGTACGGGATGTAATGTTTGACTCTATCTTTTCAATACCCTCCAGGGTCCCGATAGCTCCTTCTATAGGTACCACTGCCTGGTTTTCAATATATGACGGATCCACTTCGAGAGGCGTAACAACCTGAACTATCAGAACCGGAAGCTGAGCATTGGGAAAGAGTTCAACAGACAACTTCTTGTACGACACATATCCAAGCATGGTAAGGCCCAGGAAGAGCATACTGATAAAAATCCTTCTTTTTAAAATAAAATTCATTTTCTGTCAGGTAAGAAGTTCATCTGTTCTATGCAGTTACTTTATTTGTACCGGTTAGCCACTTGCTGAAGCTGTCAAAGATCCAGTACACGCAAGGTATTACTACCAGGGTAAGAAGAGTGGATGAGACCATCCCACCAATAACCGCAAGAGCCATTGGAGCCCTGAGAGATGCACTTTCACCAATACCGATGGTCAGAGGCAGAAGAGCAAGAATTGTTGTCAGGCTGGTCATAAGTATAGGTCTTATCCTTTGGCTCCCTGCCAGTATAATTGCTTCTTTCTTGTTAAGGCCGGATTCCCTCAGCTGATTGATACGGTCAATTAAAATAATTGCATTATTGACAGCTATTCCGCCCAGCATAATAATACCGATATAAGCCATCATATTAAGTGACTTATGCAATAAGAAGAAGGTGAGAACTGTACCAACCCCGGCCAGAGGGATTGTAAGCATTATGATAAATGGTTGTATTAATGATTCAAATTGTGCTGCAAGAACCATGAAGACAAGAATTAGTGAAAGGGTAAGGGCAAAAGTAAGATTCGCCATCGATTCCTTTCTCTTAAGTTCTTCACCGGTGAATTCCATTTTATAGTCAATTGGCAGTACAACAGTTCTAAGGGATGTCCTTGCATTCCTGATGACTTTATCAAAAGGAACCTTATTATCAACCATAGCATATATATAACATGTCCTTGCCTGGTTTCTCCTGGTTATCTCCCTGGGCGTAAGAACAGTACGTATTATTGCCAGTTCACTTAGCGGAACCTTTACAGTACCGGCCGTGATCATAAGATCTTTAAGCTGGTTTAGTGAGATGTCGCCAAGCTTAATAGTTATATCCGTCATTTCCCCGTCTTTCTCAAAGCTGCCTGCTGATGATCCTGCCAGATAACTCTTTACCTGGTTGATAATACTCTCAACAGTAACATTATAGTAACTTGTTTTGAACCTGTCAATATCAATATCAACCTCAGGAGTCCCTTCATCCAGAGATGTTGTTACATTGTAGAGATCGGGGTTGTTCAGGAGGATGGCTTTGGATTCATTTATAATTTTCTCCAGTTCAGTGTAATCCTTTCCCGATATTTCCAGTGTAAACGGTGATTCATCTGTACCGAGTGAAGACTGCAAAGCTGTTTCCTCACGTTTGAAACTTACTTCCATGTCGGGTATCGTTTTCAGGTAGTTTCCTACTAACAGATATTGCTTCTTCTGTCCGGGATGCAAAATTGTCGGCCAGTATTACCTTGAGTGATGCTGTGTTTTCACCTGATATCTCTCCGGTCTGATCAGCAGTTGTATTATTATCGGCACCTGCCTGGCAGTAGATCAGTTTTATCTTATCACCCAACAGTTCCCTTATCACGTTCTCTGATTCAATAGCAGTGCTCTCAGTACGTGCCAGACTTGTACCTTCGGGTAGCTTAATGTCAATTGTGAATTCCGCCGATTCGGATTTTGGCATAAATTCACTGCCCAGCTCCGGAATCAGCAATGCTGTTGCTCCCATAAGGATAACAGCAAAAAGTATGACGAGATTCCTTTTTTCTATAATTCTTTCCAGATAGCGCTTATACCAGTTGAAATGGATGGATCTCCCTGCATCAGCTTTTATTGTCTTATCAGGGAATAATGTGGAAACAAGCATGGGAATGACCAGCATTGCTATAAAAAGAGAAGATAACAGAGCAAAAGCCACCGTCCAGGCCTGGTCCTTAAACATCTCACCTGATGCCCCGTGAAGGTATACAATAGGAAGAAATACAACTATTGTAGTGACAGTCGAGGCAGTGATAGCTGCACCGACTTCTCCCGTACCTTTTATTGCCGCTTCCTTAAGCGACATCCCTTCCTCCCGGTTCCTGGTTATGTTTTCAAGCACAACAATAGCATTATCTACCAGCATACCCGCCCCGAGAGCAAGTCCCCCCAGAGTCATGATATTGAGAGTAAGGTGATCAAAATACATCAGATTGAAGGTTGCTATTATTGATACTGGAATTGCCACACTGATAACAAGCGTTGTCCCAATCCTGCGCAGGAAGATATATATTACAAAAACAGCAAGTATGATACCGATTATCAGAGTGTTGCTAACTTCACTTATAGCCTTATGTATATAACTACCCTGATCCTGTACCTGGATAAACTCATATCCTGGCAGTGCTTTTCCAAGATCAGAGATTGCTGTCTGGAGACTTTTAACAGCATCCACCGTATTAAACTTGGGTTCCTTGTATATTGAAAGGCCAATACAGCGTTCCCCATTGATTGTTACTATATTAATAGGATCCTTATTCTCATATTTTATTTTGGCAACATCCTTTAGATAAACCGGCACCCTGTCCGATACGGAAGTAGTAGCTGTGGTCTGAGCAGTTGCAGTCTCCTGCCTGAACCCTACAATAATATTACGCAGGTCATTGATATCCTTGAGTACACTTACACCCTTTACTACATATTTAAGACCCATGTCCACAATAGACCCGCCTGATACATTTCTGTTGTAGTTACTTATCTGTGCAGCAATAGCATCTGAGGTTAGACCGTACGATTCAAGAACATATTTATTTGTTTCTATTACCACTTCACTCTCCTCAACACCTGAAAGTTTGACATCGGCAATTCCCTCAATACGGACCAGTTCATTACGGATGTAATTTTCTGCAACCTTTCTTACTTCATCCAGGTTATTGATATTCTTGTTCCTTAGTCCAAGGACCATCACCGGTGATGCATTAGGATCATACTGTGATATTGAAAGATCTTCAATATCCGAATTCTGACGGAATGAATTCAGTTCCTTCTGGAGATCGAGAAAAGCTTCATCCATGTCTTTGTTCCAGTCATATTCAACCGTTATAGTAGCAGTCCCGACCTGTGATACTGAAGAAACCTGGACCACACCACTCTGACGCATGGATAGTGATTCGATCTGGTCAACATAGTTTTTCTCAATCTCTTCAGGCGGTTTTTCGCCAGCCTTCAGCTCGACATAAATCTTAGGATTGTTCAGATCGGGGAAGAGATCTGTTCCAAGCTTTCCAAAGGAAATGAAGCCCAGGAGAATGATCCCAAGAACGAACATTAAAACAGTGACCGGATTTTTTACAGCAAATTGGGCAATCCTGTTCATATCAGTTATTTAATTATTTTTACCTTCGACCTGTTGCTGAGAGTTTCAAAACCACTTGTCACCAAACGTTCATTTTTTGTCAGTCCTTTGGTCACTTCAACTTCTGTCAGGTTTTCAAGACCGGTTTCAATAATTCTTTCAGCAGCTACACCCCGGTCCACAATAAATACTGTCTTGCCTCTTTGCCTTGACATAATAATGTTTTTTGGGATGACAATTACTGAGTCTTTATGATTTGTCACAATATCTGCTTTTACGAACATCCCCGGACGAAGGAGATAACCGGAATTATCAATGGAGATATATCCTTTGAAAGTCCTGGTATCAGGGTTGATCGCAGGTGAAAGCTGGGTTACACGTCCCATAATTGTATCTTCCGGAATAGTATAGTTGGTAAGGTTAACACGTTGTCCGGGCTTGATTGCTGTAATATATTTCTCCGGGAGCTGTACATCCATATACATGGTCCTATAATCCATTATTTTAACTATAGTAGAGGCAGTGGGCACCTGTGTGCCCTGGGTAAAATATGGCAGGTCAACAATTACACCGTCAATGGGCGCAACGATCCTTGTCTTGTCCATCTGCAGTTTAGCAGTTTCGAGATTGGTTTTTGCATTGGCATAGTTAATTTCTGCGGTTTTCAGATCATTTTGTGTGACTCCTCCTTTCTCAAACAAAGATTCCTGTTTCTTTAACTCGCTCTCTGTAAGATCGAGATTTAGCTGGGTAGTCTCCATTTTTATGGAATTGACATATTCCCTGTCTTGCAGTCTGGCAATAAGATCACCTGCTTTGACCTTATCATTTAATTGCCATAATCTACCGGTCCTGGGATTCTTTTCAAGGAAATAATTAGCGCTTATCTCAGATTTCATTTCAATATCACCTTTCGGGTATACTGTTCCGGAGGTATTAACATATTCTTCTATTGATTTAAGTGCTACATCCTGAACAGAGACCGGAATTTCAACATCGGCATTCAAATTCTGAGTATCGTTCTTGCAACTGACTGCTGCAAAAAGCATGGACAGAAATAGTATGATACTTTTTTTCATTGGTCTTATAGTTTACTGTTTTAATGTCTTTACTGGTATTACCGGTTCCTTTTTTTCGAAATCGTAAAGGGTTTGTATTTTAAGGTTAAGAAGCTCAAGTTTGTATGATATCAAAGAATTTGTATAGTTGAGTTTATTTTCGGAGAGCTGGTTCTGAATTATGTTCAGATCCATACCGGTCAGATCCCCGTTTTTATACTTTTCAAGGTTCAGATCATACGTCAGCTGAGCGTTCTGCACAGACTGCTTTGCAATCTCTATCTGGTTTTTGAGGTTATTCAGGTTTCTATAACTCTGCCTGATACCTAAAATAATATTATCCTGCTCCGAGCTAAGGTCTATTTTGCTGGATTCGATAGCCGCTTCACTGGCTTTAATCCGCGATTTCCTTTCACCCCAGTCCCACAATGGAATAGTCAGCGAAAGCTGAACATTCTGGTTATCAGTAGGCTTAGCGTAGATATTGCCCAGTTTTTCATTGTCACCTGATAGACCAATTGAGAGGCCAAGGGAACCCTTGAATTCATTCAATGCCTTGGTCTGTATCAGGTCGAACTGGGAGGTCTCAATGGATATCTGGCTCTGCCTCAGTTCCATCCTGTTCTCAAGTCCATGATCAATGGCAAAAGCAATATCAATTTTTACCGTATCAACAGCAATATTTGGTATTACGACGATATCATCATAAAGGTCCATCCCGACAAGTATTTTAAAGTTATCCTTGGCATTTTCAAAGGCAACCTGTTTGTTCTCATAATCGGATCTTGTAGTAGCGAGGTTTACCTCTGCCTGGTATATCTCTGCCTGTGCCGAGATCCCTGCATCTACCTTGTTTTTGGATATCTCATAACTCTGTTGCATATTCTGATAAGCCTGTTCAGATATATCCATACTCTGTTGAGCCTGGTATACAGCATAGAATGCCTGGGTAACATTTTTCTCCATTGAAAGTAGCTGAATAGCATAATTTAGCTGGGCATTCTCAAGTGCCAGCTGAAGCTCTTTTAGCTGTAGCTTTGTCCTGTTATAAGTAAAGAGAGGTTGATCGAGAGACAATGTAAGATTATTGCTAAAGCCTTTTGTGGTGATATTTGCATATTCACTGTATGAATCAGTATAACCAAAGCTGTTAGTAAGTGACAGGCGTGCATCGGTAAATACGATAGGCTGGGAAACAGTAAACAATCCAAAACTGTTGGTCGTGGTTGTAGTATTCCACTTGGAGATCAGATCATTAAAGTCCCTGTTCTGACTATACCCTATGGGATTAATTGTAAGGGAGAAATTTGATTTTAATGAGGCATTCTGGGCATTCAGGTTTTCCTGACTCCTGATAAGGCTCAGCCTGGTCTTCTTAAGCACCGGGCTGTTCGTCTCTGCTATATCAAGCGCCTGTTCAAGTGTCAGACCCGTTTGGGCATCAGCCATTTCAAAACAGGCAAGTAACAGGCTTAAGGCTATTAGTAATGTTTTGCCAATTCTTACAGTGTCTTTCATTTTTATAAGTTGTTACTAATTGATCTTTTAAAAGGTTTTTAATTATTCTGCTTCCTGTTAATTCTGTTTAACCCATTTAATGGCATCCCCGATAACAATTTTGCCGCTTGACAGGTTTGTAAGAACAACTTTAGCGGTATCAGGAGACAGGTAGAATTTTCCGAGATTATTCCATCCTGCTTCTGCTTTTTCATAATCAAGAGTTATCTCATCCATTCCTTCATCATGGTAGATCTTGTAATGCAATTCTTTATACGGGCTTTCAGGGGGATTGCCCCCATCACCGGATCGTCCCGGTCCTCCTCTTCTTACCATCATCCTGTCGGCAGTTTTACCAATATAACTGTATATGGTATAATACCCTGGTTCTTTTATTATAGCATTCCATGTAACTGACCTGTCTCCTGTACCTCCCCTTGTGTAAACAGCGGACCTCACATATTTGCCGAAATATGCAGATTGAACAACCGGTTGCCAGAATTCAGGGATAAATATCATGCTGATCTCCTGGTAAGATTTTCCCCTGCTGTTATGAATTCCCAGAAGCTTTTTAAGTGGACTTGTAGTGTTTTGAATGCTGGTGACAAACCCAGGATCTTCATTGTCAACAACGATCTCAGAAGGGTCAGTGAATGGTGGCATCTTATCAAGAATCTCTTCTCCGGTGAACTCAGTAGCAAGACCTTTTGCTTTTACAATATTGTTTAAAGGAATAGTTATCTCCCCAGGGATATTTTTTGCAAAGAGAGTATTTATCATCATTGCTCTTGGTTGAGCGTCAAGTACTATCCCTATCTTTTTTGATTCATGAGGATCCATCAGAACAATCCTGGAAATATCCTCAGCTTCCATTCCCCTTCCCTGCATTGAGATCGATAATCTTTCACCTCCTCCACGCTGGACGAACACACCCGTCTGACCTCCTCTGCCGGGGCCCCCCTGGCCCCCGGTTCGGAATGATACATTGAATAAGCCTGCAACAGTTTCGGGATTTGAAGCAATAAAGGTTATCTGGTATCGCGACCTGTCTCCCACAACTATCTGGCTTGCTTTGACATCGCTAAACAGGAATCCAGGCTGGTCTTTTCCATTAAACCAGTCATCCAGATAAGGATAGAGATCAAAGCCGAATTTGTCTCTGACATCTTTACCGAACCTGCCTATGTCAATCCTTTTAAAGCTGTTCTCATTAAGGTATCCTGAGAACCAGCTATTGAATTCTGTTATCCCTGCTTTGGATCTTAACAGGTTGAACAGCCAGTCACCCTTCACGGTAAGAACCGTCCTTATAGTATCCCCTTTGGGATCTTTGGCTAGAAGATCACGAAAGCTGATCTTGTTCAATATAAGGTTTGCCTTATCATTGTCAGTCAGGCTGCCGAACATAGATCTGAATCCCCCTCGGGGGGGCGCAGTTACCTTCTGGAGGTGTGACTCAAAAACTGCATTTATTACAGGATATTCAGAGGAATAGAAGTTATTCTTAAAGAAGTAGAAACTGGGTCCCAGAAGATACCTGGTTGGTTCATTGAACATTTCTCCATTGACAAACCTGAAATTTTCTCCGCTGATGAAAGTATTCCTGACAAAATTGTTAAACAGTCTTACCTGCAGTTCTTTATCAGTTATAACCTGGTTGTTGCGAGTGTTCCTTTTCTTTTGCCTGGTAAACTGTCTGTAGAACCCTGCATTATCAAGAGTTGAGAGTTTCTCCGGCAGCAGGACCATTGAAGGCTGTACTTCTGCCCTGGTCTGGGTACATTCCCTTGGATAGGAGTGGAACTGAACGGGGACCTCAACCAAACTTAAGGTTCTGAAAGGATATTTCACTGAGAAATTTGTCTCAAGATCTCGCATTATTCCGGATATCAGATTTTTCAGAGTGTCCTGTATCTCCGAAAGATCTTTCTTATAATAATCATTACCAGGGAAATGATAATTCAGATACTCAACAGAGTCAACTGTGAGAGTGTCTGTTTTATAGTTGCCAATTGCAAGGGTCAGCCCTGTCAAAGGGCGTTCGGGCCTAAAGATCCGGTACCCATCTGCAACTTCGGACTTTCCCTGGGAGACTGCAGCAAGACCATTTTCTTCCTTGACCCGAAGAATGAACTTTGTAAAATCAACTTTTATCCGGGCAGGATTGGAAGGATAATAATTCAGTGAGGTAGAAGGATACCAATAAGTCTCGGGTGTTAATAATACGTACCTGTTGGTCAGGAAAGATTGTCTCTTATTTACATTAAGCATGGCGATCCTGTAGGAATTGTCCTTCGGGTTATCTTTATAGTTGGGATAACAGAATGGTTCGTTTATCTTTCCTTTGTAAGATATTACCAGGCTGTCACTATTGCCTGGTTCCAGGCTCCTGCCAGGCCTGATATCAATTATCTGATTTATTCTTTTGTAATCAACATCTTTGCCGGCTGAAGTCACTTTCACAATATCAAGTGACGGATTCAAAGTAAACACATAATGATCAAGTGGTGTCTGATTGTCATTTTCAATCTTTAGAAATGCTTCCGCTTCGAACATGTCACCCCTGTGTATAAAATTGACTTCAGCATCAGTCAGGGTGGCAAAATCCTTATTCTCATACTGCCTGTTGGCCTCAATAGTCTTTGATTTATCTGTAATACTATTCTTATAAGATGAAAAGGTGTTATAACCACAAAAACCAGCCGCCGAAAAGAATATTATTATAAAGGTTATTGACAGCGTTTTATGGAGTTTTGACTGAGGCAGGCGGTTGAAAAGGAGGACCGTTGAGAGAACCAGTGCAAGACCCAGGAAAAGATACAGAAGTCTTTGATTTAGAATAAGTGATGGATCATCCAGTCCAACAATCTCAGACTTGAAAAGAGGCATCCCAAAAGCCATATAGTCAAACAACGAGCCTGCCCTGAACCATAAATAAAACATGTCAAGTGCAGCAAAACCAAGAAGGATAAGGAAGGTTATAGCCTGGTTCTTTATCACAGACATTAACAGATAGGCGAGTCCCAGACTGAATATTATTGTTGGTACACATATAAGGAAGAGATATACAAAATACGAAGGAAGATCAACCGTCATATTTTTAGAAATAATATTGATAAGCAGTCCAATTGATAGTATTACAAGGTCGAGTCCAAGAAAAAGACGAAGGATACCCCACGTTTTACCAATAACATATTCAAAATTTGACATCGAACGGGTATAAAGAACCTCATTGGTATCAAGTTTCTTGTCGCGCTTGAGAAAGTCAGCTGCCAGGAAAATAACAATTATTGCCTGACCTATATTCAGAAGATACAGGTTAACCAGGGGCACTGAAGCCGGTATTGATACCAGGTTCCAGTCCTGGCCTCCAACTGGCGAGAAGATCCCAATATTCATGAAAGTAAAAATCACCAGGGCTCCAATAGAGAAAAGCCTGAAGAACCAGCTTCTCCTCAGTGTCTTTGCTTCATATAACGCAACAGTCCTTATGTTATGAAGAAGTGCCATAGCTTTAATTTGTAATTATTCAGTAATGTCGGCATTTAGCTTGTGCTCCATGTAATAAACATATGCATGCTCTATGTTTGGGATGATATCTGTTGAGCTGTATTCAGGAGGATCGTCTGAGACAATCTGCACCTCCCAGCCTGACTCAACAGGAATGGTGGATATGACATTATACTTTTCCTTAACTCTGTCATATTCATACTGGTTAAGGAGAAGTTTGAAAACATGACCCTCGGCATTTTTTACAAGATTTTCAGGTGACCCGGAAAAGACCAGTTCTCCCTTGTTTAGTAATGCCATACCCTGGCACGTGGATGATATATCTCCAACGATATGTGTTGATAATATGATTGTAACATCATGCTGGCTCAATTGTGAAAGGATATTTCTGAATCGGATCCTCTCATCAGGATCTAGTCCTGTGGTTGGTTCATCAACCACAATTATTCTGGGATTTCCAATTAGTGCCTGGGCAATTCCAAGTCGCCTTTTCATACCTCCTGACAGCTTATTTGCCTGCCTGTCGCGTACCTCCAGCAAGCCGACCTGATCAAGAAGCGAATCTACCTGTATCAGTCTCTCTTTCTTGTTTTTTAATCCTGCCAGCGATCCCGAATAATCAAGAAATTCCCATGTCTTTAATGATGTAAAAAACCTGAAGTCCTGGGGAAGGTAACCCAGCATGGTCCTAATCTCTTTCCTGTGCTTCTGGATATCCATCCCATCAACAAGGACAACGCCGGAAGTTGGTTTCATGAGAGTGACTATTATTCTCATAAGGCTGGACTTACCAGCTCCATTGGGACCAAGAAGCCCAAACATACCTGTGCCGAAATCCAGGTTTATATCTTTAAGTGCATGGTTCCCATTAGGATATATCTTGTTAAGCCCATGTATCTCAATCTTCATTCGTAAGCTAGGTTATATTAGAACTTAAGGAAAATATACTATAATTATTATTATGAACAAAATCCTGTTTGATCAAGGTTAGCTGTTTATCCTGAATGGTCCTTAGATGTAAATTTAAAATATGCCAGTTTAACAACTATCATTTGACCTAATAAAGACGCTTTTTATTTCAAATGTGTCAATAAATTGACATGTTATATAACACATTTTATGTTCTTATATTTATATGAATCCCGGATTATGCTTTTTTACTCTGATATTTTCCGGATTAAATGAGTTTTGAATTGTCATTAATTCAGATATTACTATCGTCGTTTTATATTCACTTTTCGGTAGGCAGGATGGTATGTTGTTGTCAAAATAAAATTCCTATTTTTGTAGATTAAATTTAGCTAGTTGGTGTACCTTAGAAACAAGAAAAAAATTATTAATGATCCGGTATATGGTTTTATAAGTATCCCGGGAGATTTTGTTTTTGATCTTATTGAGCATCCCTGGTTTCAACGGTTGAGATATATAAGGCAACTTGGATTGACTAGCTTTGTATATCCGGGAGCCAACCACAGTCGATTTCAGCATGGACTGGGCGCCTTGCACCTTATGGATATGGCAATTGCCACATTGCGAGTCAAAGGGTGTAGAAATCTCTGCCGGGGAAGCTGAAGCGGCCTGTATTGCTATCCTTCTGCATGATGCCGGACACGGACCCTTTTCTCATGCACTTGAAAAATCCATTATTACCGGGATCACCCACGAGGACATGTCACTGCTTCTCATGAAAAAACTGAATGAACAGTACAATGGTAGGCTTGACATGGCTTTGGAGATTTTTAGAGGGACCTATCACAGGAAATTTCTTCATGAACTGATTTCAGGACAGATGGATATGGACAGGCTCGATTACCTGAGACGGGACAGTTTCTTTACCGGGGTGATAGAAGGGTCAGTAGGTTCAGACAGGATTATCCGGATGCTGAATGTGGTGGATGACTGCCTGGTTGTCGATGAGAAAGGCATCTATTCTCTTGAGAAATTTTTGATTGCACGCAGGTTGATGTACTGGCAGGTTTATATGCATAAAACTGTTCTTTCATCGGAAAGCCTCCTGGTCAAAATTCTTGAAAGAGCAAAGGAACTTGCAGAAAATGGGATAGACCTGTATACAACACCCTCATTGAAATTTTTCCTGTATAATAAGATAAGATATTCTGATCTGCATCACAACGGACAGTTCACTCCCGGACTCATAGCTTCAAATTTTACACGACTTGATGATACTGATATCCTGGTTTCAGCCAAATACTGGGGCGACCATTCTGATAAAGTTCTCTCTGATTTGTCATCCCGGTTATTACGCAGATCGCTTCTTGCAATAGAGCTTCAAAATGACCCCTTCCCGGCAGAAAGAGTAAATGGATTAAGTTCACTGGCTGGTGAAATGATGAAGGTAGGTCCCGACCTTGAAAGATATTATGTATTTACTGAAAGTATCTCAAACCTGGCATATGCTCCTGATGAGCCGGAGGTAAGGATTCTTCTGAAAAATGGTAATACTGCCAATATCTCAACTGTGTCAGATATGTTTGATCACAGGTTCATATTAGAAAGAATTACAAAATACTTTCTGTGTTATCCGAAAGAATGTAAATAATTTAAAATAATAAACGATGGAATTTACTGCTGCAACAATAGCCGGATTCTTACAAGGGGAAGTAGAAGGAAATCCCGACACAAAGGTTAATAATGTTGCCAGGATAGAGGAAGGACACAGTGGGGCCCTTTCATTTCTGGCTAATCCCAAATATGAACATTTTATTTATTCAACCAAATCCTCAGTGGTACTGGTTAACCGGAGTTTTGTACCCACTGCCAAAATTGAAGCCACTCTTATTAGGGTTGATGATGCCTATGAGTCATTTGCATCCCTTCTTCGACTTGTCGACCAGTCAAGAACAAGAAAAAAGGGTATTCATGCCACTGCAGTTATCGAGCCTACTGCAAAAATTGGCACCGATGTTTATATCGGTCCCTATGCTTACATTGGAGATGATTGTTTAATCGGTGACGGCTGCTCTATTTTTCCCCATGTTTTTATTGGTGACAGGACACGGCTGGGTAAAAACTGTATAATAAACCCTGGAGTAAAGATTTATCATGAGTGTGTTATTGGAGAGAGTTGTATTATTCATGCCGGTTCAGTAATAGGGGGGGACGGCTTTGGATTTGCTCCCCAGTCGGAGAACGAGTATATGAAAATACCCCAGCTGGGCAATGTGATTCTTGAAGACAATGTTGAAATAGGATCCAATGTCACCATCGACAGGGCTACAATGGGTTCCACCATTATACATAAGGGCGTCAAGCTGGATAATCTTATACAGATTGGTCATAATGTGGAAGTAGGGGAGAATACCGTTATGGCGGCACAAACAGGCGTAGCAGGCTCATCCAAGATTGGAAGCAACTGCATGTTTGGAGGACAGGTGGGGATTTCGGGTCATGTAAAAATACCCGGAGGAACCAAAATAGGTGCTCAGGCCGGTATCCTTGGAGACATTAAGGAAGAAAATGCTGTTTTGCTTGGTTCTCCATCTATGGATTTGAAAAAGTACTTAAGGTCCTTTGCTGTTTTCAGAAAATTGCCTGAATTGCAAAATAAGCTCGATTCTCTTCAAAAAGTCGTTGATTCTGAGAAAAATAAGTAATTTTGACCTGCGGTCTTACTGAAATTGCTTGTATTAAATTTAGTTAAAGATCAAAATTCTGGATTGTTCTAAAAATTTTTATTTTTTTTGTATCCGGATTTTAACTTAATACCTGATATTAATGAGTGAAAAACAGAGGACTCTTGCGAAAGAAGTAAGTCTTTCCGGAAAAGGGTTGCATTCAGGGATCGAAGTGACTCTGACTTTCAAACCTGCACCGGTAAACCATGGCTACAAATTTTGCAGGGTGGATCTTCCTGATAAACCTGTTATTGACGCATTGGCTGAACATGTTACTGATACATCCAGGGGTACAACTCTTGTTCATAACAATGCTTCAGTGGCTACAATTGAACATGTGCTTGCTGCCCTGCACGGATTGCAGATTGACAATGCCCTTATTGAAATGGACGGCCCCGAGGCTCCTATTATGGGGGGGTCTTCCTGGAAGTTCGTTGAGGCAATAAGAGAAGCTGGTATCGTGGAGCAAAAAGATGACAGGAATTATTTTATTGTCAAACAGAAAATAACGTTTTCCGATGAAGAACATGGGGTGGATCTCATGGTCTATCCCGATGATCACTTTAGTGTTAATGTGTTTATTGATTATAACTCTCGAATACTGGGAAACCAGTATGCAATACTTGATACCATCGAAGACTTTCCCGAGGAGATTAGCAAAAGCCGTACATTCGTATTTTTCCATGAACTGGAACCCCTGTTCAGGATGGGACTTATTAAGGGAGGTGATCTTGATAATGCCATTGTGATACTTGAAAAAGAGGTGGAGCAATCGGAAATTGACAGGATAGCAAAGATGTTTAACAGGCCGGGAATAAATACCCATACCGCCGGAGTTTTGAATAATACTGAATTAAGGTATCCTAATGAACCAGCCAGGCATAAGCTCCTTGATATTATGGGTGACCTGGCACTGGTAGGTCATCCTATTAGGGGCAAAATCGTTGCCACACGACCCGGACATTATGCCAATACCCGCCTGGCAAAAGTGATGAGGCAAGAGATAAAGAAGGCATTGTTGAAAAAAGACATTCCGGTGTATGATCCTTCAGTTCCACCGGTATTTAGCCTTGATGAGATAAAGAAACGGCTTCCCCACAGGTACCCGTTCCTGTTGGTTGATAAGATAATTGCACTTGGGGAAAGTTCAATCATAGGCATTAAAAATGTGACATTCAATGAACAGTTCTTCCAGGGACATTTCCCCGAGGAATCAGTAATGCCGGGTGTTCTTATGGTCGAAGCCCTGGCACAGACAGGTGGTTTGCTTGTACTTAGTACTGTTGATGAGCCTGAGAAATATTCAACATACTTCCTTAAAATTGACAAGGTCAAGTTCAAGAGTAAGGTAGTCCCTGGGGATACAATAATCCTTAAAATGGAATTAACTGATGTTATCAGGAGGGGAATAGTAACAATGTATGGCCAGGCATTTGTTGGTAATAAACTTGTTGTTGAGGGCGAACTTACTGCACAGGTTGTGAAAAATAAATAACTATACTAATTAATGATCTCAAATTTAGCCTTTGTTCATGCGGATGCCATAATAGGGAAAGATGTAAAAATTGATCCTTTCGCTTATGTGGCTGGAAATGTTGTGATAGGAGATGGCACATGGATAGGCCCGAATGCTACTGTCCTTGACGGGGCAAGAATTGGCAAGAACTGCAATATATTTCCTTCTGCAGTAGTGTCGGGGATACCACAGGACCTGAAATTCAAAGGAGAGGACTCAACAGCTGAAATAGGAGATAACACGACTCTAAGGGAAGGGGTGACTGTCAACAGGGGTACAGCTGCTGTTGGCAGAACCATTGTGGGTGACAACTGCCTGATAATGGCATATGCTCATATCGGACACGACTGCGCTATTGGCAATAATTGTATTATTGGAAATACAACTGGCCTGGCTGGTGAAGCCAGGGTGGATGAATGGGCCATACTCAGCGGAGGCACACTGGTTCATCAGTTTACTCATATCGGAGCTCATGTTATCATTGGAGGCGGGTCCAAAGTGCGTATAGATGTTCCCCCGTTTATCAAAGCTGACAGGGAACCCTTGTCATATATGGGATTAAACTCAGTCGGCCTTTCACGAAGAGGATTTCACAAGGAGAGAATCGATGAGATTCACTGTATATACAGGGCAATCTACCAGAATGGCATGAACTTTAGACAGGCACTGGACCATATCGAAAAATCATTTTCTCCATCTGATGACAGAAATTATATTATTGAATTCTTCAGAAAATCGGAGAGAGGTGTTATAAGAGGCAGGTGATCAGGTTTATGTGTTATATCCTACCCAACCCTGAGCTCTGAGCTCTATCTCTGATCCCCCTTCGCCGATAAGAATATTACCGGATCCTGAAGGTGTGATATGACCAATAACTTTTACTGATCCTATCTTTTCAGCCTTTTCATACATATCGAGTGGTACAGTAAAAAGGAGTTCATAGTCCTCTCCACCATTAAGTGCAGTGATCAGAGGGTCCATATTAAACTCCTCTGCCAGCCTGGCTGTTTCATGATCTACCGGTATTTTATTTGAAAAAATCCTGCATCCCGTTCCTGAAAGCCTGCAGATATGTATCAGGTCCGAAGCCAATCCTTCTGAAACATCAATCATTGATGTAGGTATTATTCCTTCGATATTAAGTTCCTCCAGTACCGAAAAAGGGAATTCCGGTTTTAATTGCCTTTTTACAACATATTCATTACCGGTGAGGTCGGGCTGAACATTCTTGTCTTTATTAAATAATTTCCTCTCCCTCTCAAGAAGCTGGAGCCCCATATATGAAGCTCCTAAATCCCCGGTAACACATATAAGATCATTTGGTTGAGCTCCGTTGCGTTTCGTTACCTTTCCTCTTTCAGCATTGCCGATAGCTGTTAACCCGATAGTCAAACCCGTAAGAGAGCTTGTGATATCTCCTCCGGCAAGATCAACTTTGTATCTTTCGCATGCCATGGATATACCTTCGTAAAGGTCCTCAATCTGCTCAACAGAAAACTTTGAACTGATACCTATAGCAACCAGAAGCTGAGAGGGAATCCCATTCATCGCATAAATATCAGAAACAGCTCTGATTACCGATTTATAACCCAGGTGTTTCAATGGAGTATAGACAAGATTGAAATGAATTCCTTCAAGCATCAAATCGGTTGATATAAGAGTCAGTTTTCCGCCGGAATCTATAACGGCTGAATCGTCGCCTATGCCTGTTACAGTTGATTTATTTATAATACTGGTTTCTTTGGTGAGATGGCTGATCAATCCGTATTTGCCATACTCCCCGATTGAGGTTCTTTTACTTTCTGATTCTGACATTAAGAAGGATTTTAGATTTTATATAATTCCATAAAAACACTGAGTATCACGATTCCCGGTAATAAATCAACCTGGATCATCCCATGTTCATGCAAATCATGCGGATCACTCCAGGTATCCATATGCAATGGTCATTTACAGATTATGTCTCTGCCAAAAGGAGATAAGGCGATTGCTGTGAGCTTAAAATGCTGCAGTCCGAAAGGTATCCCAATGATCGTAATACACAGGATGATCCCGAATATGGCATGAGTAGCAGCTATCCATAATCCTCCGGTTAAGAGCCAGATTACATTCATTAGGATATAGAGACACCCCGAGGCCCTGGTATGAACTCTTGTATCCCTTCCAAATGGCCAGAGTGAAAGTGATGCCATTTTGAGTGTTTGAATTCCAAAAGGGATGCCGATTATAGTAATCATAAGTATAATACTACCAATGAAATACTCAATTGCTATAATTATTCCACCAAAAATAAGCCATACTATATTTCCAATTAAGTTCATTGGGATACAAATTTATTATCATTCAAGTATTATCTTCTTATCTTTTGGGTATTTGACTGAATAGGTTAGTACTATTTGTTTCGTCTCACCCGGTTTAATTGTCAGGTCCCATTTTATTTCACCTGTCTGGCTGTCAAGCTTTCCCCCTGATAAATCGATCGGGTCAACAGTTATTCCACTATTTGATGAGACAGGAATCTGGTCATTCAAAGTAATACTTACCGGATTTGTTTTGTTGTTTCTTACTGTCAGTAAGAAAGAGAAGGTGTCTGTCTTATTGGAACCTATTATCCTTTTACTTGTATATTCTTTTCGTTTCTCTCTTTTTACCAGAATGCTGTTATCCGTCCCAAGAGATATTGTAAGGGTATCTTTTAACTGGTTGACATTTAGTGAGGATTTTCCCACAAAAGAATTTTCAAAATAAAGGGTTGCATCACCATTTTGCAGGCTCAGTTTTGCCCAGTCGGTAATATTTGCAGTAAGGTAAGCGTTAGGTGATAATTTGGGAATTGTTACATATGTATATTGAGCAGGGGTGTTAATCTTTTGGATCTCAACTGTCTGGGTTTTACCGTCTGGTGGTATTGTGCAGGGAAGAGATACATCGAAGGTAATTGTTGTTTCACCAACCCTCTTACTGACAGGAACAGTAGCTGAAGGAGGAGCTGTATTTTCCATAACGTTTTCTTTGGCAGCCATTTCCATCACAACAGGAGCTTCGCTTTTCCTGGCCACGGATGATAACCCTCTGATCCTGATTTGGGCGGGATTGTAGAAATCGATGAACCATGGATATAATATAGGAATATTACCTGATAACCAGGGTGTGGCATTAGAAAAGCTTAGTTTTACATCTTTCCATTCAATGCCGGAATTCTGAAAGACATTGGCTTTATAGATGATTGAGACCGGTTCATTAATATCAGTTACCCTTATATCGTAGGATGGATACCACCCGGCATTTGTTACAACATAACTGCACTCAAGTTTGCCAGATATCTGTTTTGCTGCCTGGACTGTAACAGAGATCTCCCCGGATGGCAAACGTTGTTTCCCCAGCTTTTCTGAGAGTTGTTGTTGAAGAGCAGTAATTTTTCTCTCATATTCCTTAATCAGCCTACCTTTTTTAAGTGTACTGGTGCTAATCTGGTCCATACTGCTGGTATACAGGTCAATGACACTCTTGAATTGTTCAAGTGAAAATGAAGTTGTTTTAACCAGAATGGCCTGGTTCGCTCTCAGAAAATCAGCTTTTTCTTTTAATACCTCTATAGAAGCTTTTTCATCCTCTACTTTCATTTTTAAAGCTTCAATCTCCTCACTCAGGCTTTTTACTTCCGGAGAATTCTCAAGATTCTGCAGATAGTTGTTCTGCTGATTAACAGCAAGAATAATAAAATCCCCGAATCCTTTTACCTGGATGCTTTGTGTATCTATATACGGAGACAGACCTGTGAGAGTAAATACAGATTTGCCGGCAGGTACTGAAACAGATGCCTGTCGATCAACCTGAGCCCTGTCAGGAAATACAGTCACATGCTTTATAACAGTACTGATTCTTTTTTCATTCTGAGCCGCCAAATTAGAGGTATACAGAAGAATTATCACTATTAATGTTAATGACTTTATCATGATTATTTTTAATATATCACTCTAAAGTTAATGAATTTTTAGGAATTGATGCAATCATTTATATTGCATGGTGGCTACTCATGACAACTTAACATATTATCATTCTTCCTGAGACTGTAATCCTTTAATTATTTTATAATATCAGGAAATTTGACAGTAGCTACGGAGTCTTGAACCTGTGTGCCAAACGGACAACCTGGAACAGGGCAATCGATAACCTTATGCTCCTTATTATCTGCTGGTTCCCAGCCCATTATAAGGAATAAGGCAAAAAAGCCTATTACATATGAGGCTGCAACATGCCATCCTTTTCTTATCCAGAGAAATACATCACGACCTTCTGGAAATTTGTTGGTAATAGCAACCCCGGCTGATGATCCGAACCATACCATTGATCCGCCAAAACCAACACTGTATGCCAGCATTCCCCAATCAAAATGCCCCTGGTCGAGACATAGTTTTGTCAGGGGAATATTATCAAAAACAGATGATAAGAATCCAAGCGAAAATGCGGTAAACCAGGATGCCGATGGCAGTTCTTCAACCGGCATAAGAGAAGCGCTGGTTACAAGGCAAAGAAGGAAAATGGTTCCTTTGATAGCACCCGGGATTTCTTTCCAGGGCATCTTTATGATAAATGAACCGATAATCAACGCTATCCATACTCCCAGGGCCGGCATATCGTATGCAATATTCATTATTATGGCACCAACAAGGATTAGGACAACAACAGCAATACGCGTCCAGTTAACCTTCACTCCACGTTTTGCCTCTTTCTGTATACGATGATATCTATCCTGCTGATGAGATCCGATCCAGGCAAATATAAAGAAGGCAAAGAATGATGCTACAAAGGCATGAAGGACATTTAAAGCGCTGACGCCATCAATCCACATCATTGTTGTAGTTGTGTCTCCTACAACACTTCCTGCGCCTCCTGCATTGCTGGCAGCTACAATTGCAGCTATATAACCTATATGAACCTTATGTTTAAATACCACCAGGGCTATTGTTCCCCCAATAAGTGCAGCAGCTATGTTATCGAGAAAAGCGGACATGATAAATACAAAAACAAGGAGCATCAGTGGCCCTTTCCAGTCATTTGGAAGGTAATGTGGAGTAATATCCGGTACCCTGGACTCTTCAAAGATCTTTGAGAGCAATGCGAAGCCAAGAAGCAGGCCCAGCAGATTAAGAATAATACCCCATTCTCCCTGTCTCATTTCTTTGTTTAATATCTGTTCCGCAAATGAGTTTGTTCCGAACATATGCTCTATAAAATGAAACCCGGGATCAAAAATGAATTTATAGATCAACAATATAGTTAAACCAATAAGGGCCACCCAGAATGTTTGATTATGGAATAATGCTACTCCGAGAAGGATCAATCCGAAAATAATGAATTCCAATCTTACAGGCCCTATTGAAGGGGGTGTACCTGATTTGGCAAAAAGAAACAAAGGGGATAGCAGAAGAATAATTTTCAGAATGGTTTTCTGCGATGGTCTGAATGCGGCAGGGGAAAGATGTCTTATCATATTACTTCGTCTTCAGGTTAATTGAAACAGGGCTCAAAAATAATTAATTATTCGATTCTGCAATGCAGTTTAAAGATGTTGGTAAATACTTTTTTCTTTTATTAAAACATTATAATTTAATGGTTTAGCATGTTCAGTTCTTGTCATTGTCTGACTTACTGGTTTTTTGGAGTCTGATTCCTTATGCTCCTTGTTATCAGCCGGGTTCCATCCCATAATAAGATAAAGGGCAAAGAAACCTATTACATAAGCCGCTGCTACATGCCATCCCTTTTTAATCCACATTATGACATCCCTGCTCTCAGGAAACTTGTTTGTCATGGCAACTCCGGTTGATGAACCAAACCAGATCATCGAACCTCCAAAGCCTACGCTGTATGCCAGCATGCCCCAGTCAAAATGGCCCTGCTCGAGGCAGAGCCTCGTCAGCGGTATGTTATCAAATACAGATGAGAGGAATCCCAGTGAGAAAGCAGTTGTGACTGATGCATCAGGTAACTCATCGACTGGCATCATTGAGGCACATGAAACCAGGCTGAGGAGAAAGATGGTTCCTTTTATTGAACCCGGAACCTCTTTCCAGGGGACAGGTCGGAAGAGTGCTCCGACTACGATTGCTACCCAGACCCCGAGTGCAGGCATATCATAAAGAATATTGGATACTATTGCACCTATTAGAATAAGCGCTACATTGAGTATCCTGATCCAGTCTATCTTAATATTTGGATCAGCGTCTTTCTGAATCCTCTGGTATTTATCCTGTTGATGTGATGCAAACCATCCAAAAAATAAAAGTGCAATAATTGCCGCAATAAAGCCATGAACTACATTGAAGGCCGATACCCCGTCAATCCACATCATAGTGGTAGTAGTGTCTCCAACCACACTTCCGCTGCCTCCTGCATTGGCAGCCGCAACCAGGGCCGCTATATATCCCATATGAACCCTGTCCTTGAATACCACCAGGGCAACAGTGCCTCCAATAAGTGCTGCTGCAATGTTATCAAGGAATGATGATAGTATGAATACGAATATCAGGAGGGTGAATGGTCCTTTCCAGTCGTCAGGAAGGAATTTCGGCAGTATTCCGGGGATTCCCGAATCTTCAAATATTTTTGAGAGTATTGAAAAACCAAGGAGAAGCCCGAGGAGGTTTAACAGGATTTCCCATTCCCCTTCCCTGAGGTTCTTATGTAAAAGTTGCTGAATGAAAGGCGTATCACCGAAAAGGTGCTGAACAAGGTTAAATGAAGGGTCAAATACGAGTTTGAATATTAATAATATACCCAATCCTGCCAATGCTACTTTGAAAGTGTGTTTATGAAAGAGGGCAACTCCAAGGAGGAGCAATCCGAAAATTATAAACTCAAACCTAACGGGGCCAATAGCAGGAATTTTGCCTGATGAAGCAAAGAGTGTAGCCGGGGAAAGTAGTATTGTCAGCATTATGAACAACTTCCTGCCCTGCCTGGGAAAGAGTGACTTAAGAAAGTTTTTCATTAATTTTATCTTATGAGATTATTCCGGTGAATGGAATTAATTAAGGGACTAAATTTAAACATAATTTCCAATAGGATATCTAAAGAAATGCATTTGTAAATAAGATTTTAAAACAACTTTTTGAATTCACTTTTCCGGAAATGATCTCATTCAAGTCCTATATTTTTCTTATTTTTGCATTCTTATTTAGATTAAATATAATTAAGAAAATAACAATTAGTTCTCAGCATTGTTTAAACTGATAAAGAAAAGGTATAGAAAACAGAGATGGAAAAAAACCAGGACAAGATATTAAGTGATGTAACCTCAGGAGATTATAAGTACGGCTTCTATTCAGATATTGAGATGGACCGTATTCCGAAGGGACTGAGTGAGGATGTTATACGGATTATTTCTGCCAAGAAGGGTGAACCTGACTGGCTTCTTGAATTTCGACTAAAATCATACAGGCACTGGCTGACCAAGAAAATGCCCGCATGGGCGAATCTTAAGATTCCTGAGATAAATTATCAGGATATTATATTTTATGCTGCACCGAAACAGAGGGCTACTCTTAACAGTATGGATGATATTGATCCTGAGCTTAAAAAGACATTTGATAAGCTGGGTATACCCCTCGATGAACAGAAACATCTGGCTGGAGTGGCTGTGGATGCAGTTATGGACAGTGTTTCGGTAAAGACAACATTCAGGGAGACACTGGCAGAGCTTGGGATCATTTTCTGCTCTTTCAGTGAAGCTGTAAAGGAGTATCCCGAGCTGGTAAAGAGATATATGGGAACTGTAGTCCCATACACCGATAATTATTTTGCAAGTCTTAATTCGGCTGTTTTCAGCGACGGATCCTTTTGCTATATTCCCAAAGGTGTTAGATGTCCGATGGAACTATCAACCTACTTCAGGATAAATTCAGCCAATACCGGACAATTTGAGAGAACGCTGCTGATTGCCGATGAAGAGGCTTATGTGAGTTATCTGGAAGGGTGTACGGCACCGTCGCGGGATGAAAATCAGCTCCATGCCGCTATTGTTGAGATCATTGCAGAAAAGAATGCAGAAGTCAAATACTCTACTGTGCAGAACTGGTATCCGGGTGATAAGAATGGAAAGGGAGGAGTCTTCAATTTTGTTACCAAGAGAGGTCTTTGTAAGGGAGAGAACTCTAAGATTTCATGGACACAGATTGAGACAGGATCTGCCATAACCTGGAAATACCCTTCATGTATACTCAGGGGAGATAATTCAACCGGTGAATTTTATTCTGTAGCAGTGGCTAATAACTTCCAGCAGGCTGATACAGGTACCAAGATGATGCATATCGGGAAAAATACAAAAAGCACAATAGTGTCAAAGGGTATTTCTGCAGGGCATGGACAGAACAGTTACAGAGGATTGGTTAAGGTACTTAAAAATGCATCCAATGCCAGAAACTACTCTCAGTGTGATTCACTGTTGATGGGTGACAGATGTGGAGCTCATACATTTCCATATCTCGAAATTGACAATCAGTCAGCTATTGTTGAACATGAGGCAACCACCTCGAAGATCGGGGAGGATCAGATCTTCTACTGTAACCAGAGAGGTATTTCAACAGAAGATGCCATAGGGCTTATCGTGAATGGGTATGCCCGGGAAGTGATAAATAAACTTCCTATGGAGTTTGCTGTTGAGGCACAGAAACTGCTTCAAATAAGCCTTGAAGGTAGCGTAGGTTAAACAAAATCAATTACAATATTACATTATGCTCGTTATAAATAATTTAAAAGCTGCCATTGGTGGCAAGAATATTTTAAAAGGAATAACACTTGAAGTTAAGCCCGGAGAGGTGCATGCACTTATGGGACCTAACGGGTCCGGCAAAAGTACCCTGGCTGCTGTGCTGGCAGGTCGTGAATTTGTTGAAGTGACAGAAGGTTCTGTTACATATTTCGGGAAGGATCTTCTCGGTATGGCTGCTGAGGACCGCTCCAAGGAGGGAATATTTCTGGGATTTCAGTATCCTATTGAGATCCCGGGAGTAAGTATGGTCAATTTCATGAAGACTGCTGTAAATGAACATAGGAAACACAACGGACAGGAACCTCTTTCAGCATCAGACTTTCTTAAACTAATGCGCGACAAAAAGGAGCTGGTTGAAATAGATTCGAAGCTGGCTAACAGGTCAGTAAACGAAGGCTATTCAGGAGGAGAGAAGAAAAAGAATGAAATATTCCAGATGGCTATGCTTGAACCTAAACTGGCAATCCTTGATGAAACCGACTCAGGTCTCGATATTGATGCATTGCGAATTGTGGCAAATGGGGTGAACAAATTGAAGAGACCGGATAATTCCTTTATTGTAATAACCCATTATCAGAGACTGCTTGATTATATCATTCCTGATGTGGTACATGTTATGTATGATGGCAAAATTGTGAAGACAGCAGGCAAGGATCTGGCACTCGAACTTGAAGAAAAGGGATATGACTGGATCAAGAAAGAAGTTGAAAATAGTATTGTGGCATGAGTGTGACTACTGAAATAGCAGACAGGTATTTATCAATTTATTCAGATAATATTGAAAGGATTTCCGGTAATTCATCCTCGTATATTAATTCTTTCAGGGAACCGGCATTTGAAAAGTTCAGAAAACTTGGCATCCCCACAAAGAAGAACGAAGATTATAAGTACACTAACCTGAATATCTTTTTCGACCATGAGTATAAGAATTATTTTATACCCGTAACAGAAGATTTTGTCAGAGCAGAGGAATTCAGATGTGATGTGGCGGACCTCGATACTCATGGGGTTGTACTTCTCAATGGGTTTTATCCGACAATAAACGGAAAAATAAGGAAACTTTCGGGTGGCGTGCTTATTGGCAGCCTCAATGAAGCAGCAGTCAGGTATCCCGAAATTATAAAAAAGCATTATGGTAAATATGCCGATAGCAGCACGGACGGATTAATACATCTGAATACAGCAATGGCACCTGACGGAATGTTCCTGTATGTCCCTGAAGGCACTGCTCTTTCTAAACCTGTACAGATCGTAAACCTTGTATATTCAAAAGAGGATATTTTTAACCAGCACAGGAATCTCATAATTATTGAGAAAAATGCCGAGGCTTCGGTTCTTGTCTGTGATCATACACTTTCACCTAATAAATTCCTTACCAATGCTGTTACTGAGGTCTATGTAGGTGAAAATTCACATTTTGATATCATAAGAGTTCAGAATGAACATAACAATGCCGGAAAAGTAACGCATACTTTTATTCACCAGGAAAAGAACAGCGTGGCTTCCTCAAATAATCTGACACTTCACGGCGGGATGATAAGAAACAGTACTTATCATTATCTTGGTGGAGAGGGTGCAGAAACCAATTCCTTCGGGCTTTTTCTTACAGATAAATGGCAACATGTAGATAATTATGTAAGTGTGGATCATGCTTTCCCCAATTGCCAGAGTAATCAGCTCTTTAAGGGAGTGCTGGATGATATGTCCACAGGTTCATTTAATGGCCGTATTCTTGTCAGGCAGGATGCTCAGGGTACAGTTGCATACCAGAGGAATAATAATATAATTCTTACTGATGATGCAAAAATGGACAGCAAACCTCAACTTGAGATCTATGCGGATGATGTTAAATGCAGTCATGGAGCAACTGTAGGGCAGGTTAATGAAGATGCACTTTTCTATCTGAGATCTCGTGGAATAAGTAATCGAGAAGCCAAACTGATGCTGATGTTTGGGTTCGCGCATGAGGTAATCCAAAACATAAAGATATTACCTCTTCGCGAAAGATTGGATAACCTGGTTATGCAGCGGCTTAAGGGCGAGCTGTCGAGATGTGCCAGCTGTGTGGTCAAATGTGGGTAAACTTAACCGGTAAAAGTGAAAGATATTGCTGAAATAAGGGCAGATTTTCCAATTCTTGGAAGGAAAGTGTATGGCAAACCGCTGATATATTTCGATAATGGAGCTACAACTCAAAAACCACGAAGTGTTATTGATGCCATGGATGAAGTATATACCTCATATAATGCCAATATACACCGCGGTGTTCACTACCTGAGTGACACCTCCTCGGAAGCCTATGAAAAAGCAAGAGAAAATGTCAGATCATTTATCAATGCCTCAAAGCGGGAAGAGATAATTTTTACTTCAGGCACAACCGGATCGATTAACGGGATTGCATTCTCATTTGGTGAAAGATATATTAAAGCGGGTGATGAAATTCTCATAAGCTACCTTGAACATCATGCCAACATTGTTCCCTGGCAGATGCTCTGTGAGAGGAAGGGAGCATCATTAAAGGTAATACCTGTGAATGATGATGGTGAGATCATTGTTGAGGAGTATCTTAAATTGCTGTCTTCCAAAACACGACTCGTTTCTGTTGCACAGGTCTCAAATGCTCTTGGAACCATTCTACCTGTAGATGAAATAATTTCAGCGGCTCATTCCATGAACATACCGGTTATGATTGACGGAGCCCAGGGTATCCAACACGGAGTGGTGGATGTTCAAAAGATGAATTGTGATTTTTATGTATTTTCAGGACATAAGATATACGGACCTGCCGGTATCGGTATTATTTATGGCAAGGAAAAATGGCTTGAAGAATTACCTCCATTCCAGGGTGGAGGTGATATGGTGGAAAGAGTGACTTTTGAAAAGACAACTTATAATGAGCTTCCGTTTAAATTTGAAGCTGGTACAATGAACTTTCCGGGGGCCATAGGTCTTTCAGCTGCCCTTGACTATGTCACTGAAACTGGTCGCCTTGATATTGCCACCAGGGAAAATGAACTTCTCGAATATGCCACATCGAAATTGAATGAAATTGATAATCTAAGGATCTTTGGAAATTCAAAGAAAAAAATTTCAATAATCTCTTTCTTATTAAAGGATATACACCAGTATGATACGGGAATGATACTCGATAAGATGGGAATAGCAGTAAGAACCGGGACCCATTGTGCCCAGCCGGTAATGGATCGTTATGGAGTGGAAGGCACTGTGAGAGCTTCAATGTGCTTTTATAATACCAGGGAAGAGATTGATACTCTTTTTGAAGGATTAATAAGGGTAAAGAGTATGTTTGAAAAATAGTTGTTATGACAATCAGCGAAGTACAGGATAAAATAATCGATGAGTTTTCAATGTTTGATGACTGGATGGATAAATATAACCTTCTGATTGATATTGGTAAGGACCTGCCCTTAATAGACCCAAAGTTCAAAGTGAAAGACTTTCTTATTGAAGGATGTCAGTCAAAGGTATGGCTTCATCCCGATTTTGACGGTAATGTTATTACCTTTAAAGCTGACAGTGATGCAATAATAACAAGGGGCATTGTAGCCTTGCTTATAAGGGTGCTCTCCAACAGGACCCCGGATGAGATAATATCATCAGAACTCTATTTTATTGATCGCATTGGGCTTCGTCAAAACCTGTCACCAACACGGTCAAACGGACTTTTGTCGATGCTGCGTCAGATGAAATTGTATGCAATGGCTTATAATGCAGTAAAAAAGTAATAAAATTATATTATGGATCCGACAGAACAGCTAGAGATAGAAACAAGGATCGGTGAAGTACTAAAAAGTATTTATGATCCGGAGATCCCGGTGAACATATATGATCTGGGACTGGTGTATGAGATAAATATTGATGATGATCATATTGCGCATATCACTATGACGCTTACAGCACCTAACTGCCCAATGGCTGATGAACTGATTGAGGAGGTCAGGTATAAGGTGGGCGGTACGAGGGGTGTAAAGGAATGTGATGTGAAGCTTACTTTTAACCCCCCTTGGGATAAGAGCATGCTCAGTGAGGAAGCAAAGCTTGAACTTGGATTTCTTTAAAATATTCCAGTGATGTCAGTATCTGCTGATAAGTCAATTTCAGGGAAGATTAAGCATGAAGCTTTCAGCCTAGGCTTTGATCTCTGTGGAATAGCCAGGGCCAGGGCCCTGGATGAACGTCGTGATATTCTCCATGAATGGTGCTCGTCGGGAATGAATGCAGGTATGAATTACCTGGCACGAAATACTGAAAAAAGACTGGATCCCTCATTACACCTTGAAGATGCGAAATCGGTAGTTGTTACAGGATTGAGTTATTATACGGATAACATACAAAAGAATGCGGGTGCACCCATTATTTCAAGGTATGCCTTTGGCACAGATTATCATATTCTTATCGAAAAAAAGCTGGAAAAGCTTCTGGCTTATACCAGATCAATTTGTCCTGATGCTACCGGAAAGTACTTTGTCGACTCGGCTCCTTTTCTTGAAAAAGCCTGGGCAAGTGAAGCCGGTCTTGGCTGGCAGGGAAAACATTCAATTGTGATAAATAAGGATATTGGATCTTTCTTTTTTATTGGCGTTCTGATTTTGAGTATCGGACTTGAATATGATAATCCGTTTAAAAGGGATTATTGCGGAAACTGTGCATTGTGTATAGATAAATGTCCGACAGGTGCTATTAATGGTAACAGGACAATTGATGCCAGGAAATGCATTGCAAATCTGACTATTGAGAACAGGGGACCGATACCTGAGGATCTCGTTCCCAGGCTTGGCAACAGGGTATATGGATGTGATTTGTGCCAGGAAGTATGTCCATGGAACAGGGATATTAAAAATACTAAAACAAGAGAATTTGATCTTCCGGAAATTATCAGGGATATGTCGCCGGATGACTGGTTAAATCTTACTGAAGAACGATTTCACAATCTATTCGACAAATCACCAGTGGCTCGTCGAAAATATGCACCATTCATGAAAAATATTGAAACGGTTATTAAGTCATCTCATTGAATAGGTACTAACCCGAGTTACTTATATTGATATTTGATTGACATATGTTAAGCGATCTGGAGATCCCTCGCTGGCGCTTCAGGATGACATTATGCTTGGGATACAATGGGGAATGAGGCGGGGCGTTTTGTTTTCTTACTTCTTTCTGGATGCCAGTGTTTTTCAAAACGCCCCGCCTCATTCCTTTCCTTACTTTTTTTGCAGTGTCATCCTGAACGAAACGGAGTGCAGTGAGGGATCTCCAAGATGGTAGCAGTTGTTTAATTCTGGTGTTGGTGCTAATAATAAGAGGAATAGATAAATTCTATTAATTTATAGGGAGCAAGGTTGTATAATATTCCATAGCATAGCGCTCCATAATCTTGTTCAGGTATCTTCAATAACTGTGACTACAACTTCTCTTTTTTCCCTGGGTCCGTCAAATTCGCAAAAGAAGATATTCTGCCACGTTGAAAGCCCAGGATGATTGTCTGTTACAGGGATTGTCTCGGAAGCGCCAACTATTCCAGCTTTGAGATGTGCATCCCCATTATTGTCCTGGTGGTCATGTTCCCATATCCCCGAAGGTATGAGTTTGCGGAGAAGAGTTACAACATCATTTTGAACTGACTGGTCCCAGTTCTCCTGTATCATGATTGCTGCCGTAGCTCCTCTTGCATATACAGAGGCTATCCCTGTTCTGACCTTACTTTCTTTGATTATCGATTCTACTTTGGATGTAATGTCGTACAGGCCATTTTGCCTGTCAGTTCGAATTGTAATTATCTTCTGCATTTTTGAAATGTTTATTTTATAAAATTATACCATAAACCTTTAGGTATTGTAGTTTTTTTACCATTTTATTTGCTAAACCGCTTAATGGAATTTAACTAATAACACTCTGTCCTGTTCAATGCAGGGCTTAAAGAGGATGTTTAATCATATCAGCAAAAAGGATTATTTCCAGAGACTTAGGCAACAAAAATTCAATGTTCGATGCTTTGGCTGTAATTATAATTTCAATATGTTTTTTACCTTGGTAAATTATTGTCGTCTTATCAATATAACAAAAGAAGAAAATTGACGGATATCAAACTCATAGAGGAGAGTATTGGCGGAAATCTGAGTAGTTTCAGAAAACTAATTGAGCAGACCTCTCCTTTTGCTTACTCGGTAGCATTCAGGATGCTTGGGGATGATGATCTTGCTAAAGATGTGGTTCAGGAAACCATGGTGACGATCTGGATAAAATTAAAAGGGATCAGGTCAGCTGAAGTATATAAGACATGGATATACAGGATTGTTGTAAACAAATGTTATGATCAGCTGCGAAAGAGAAAGAGAAACCCTGAATTCAATGCGGATGAGAAAACATGGGCACTCATCGCAGACAGGATAGCCGATTTGCCATCGTCTGATATGGAATTAAATGAAATTTCACAGATAATTAATTTGCTGACTGGGAAATTGAGCCCAAAACAAAAAGCAATATTTATCCTTTCAGAAATGGAACAGATGTCAAACGATGAGATATCCGAAATCACAGGAATGAGTAAATCAGGTATTAAAGCAAACCTGCACTACGCAAGAAAGAGAATTTCAGAAATGATTGAGAAATATTTGTAAAGATGAAGAGGGAAAGTGAAAAATATGATAGGCTGTTGCAAATTCTCAGGAATTCAAAACCACGGTTGGATTCAACTGACCAGATTGAAGAGAATGTAATCCGGAGGATACTAAAGAGTCATCAAAGAAGGCTGAACATAAACGATGTTATTAATTTCTTATTTGGATGGGCTTATATCGGATGGATCAGGCGCAGTCTCATTACTGCATCTGTTATACTGGTCATCATTTTTGTTTATCAGCAAGCCATAATACTCAGGCAGATTGATTATCTCAGCCAAAGGATTGTCTTAATTGATGGCGCAAAGCCTTCGCTGCCAACAGGTGATATTCAAAAACAGTTGTTGATGTACAGGCTTTCAGGAAAAATGATAAAGACAGATAATTTAAATATTAGCAGTCAGGAACTGAAACAATTGCTCAAATCTGTTAATGAGTTGCAGGATCAATACAGGGATCTGATTGATGTGATAAATTCTGATCCGGAACTAAAGAAATATGTTGAGCAGAAGCTTAGTGAGAAAAACAAATCAAAAACCAATCTTTGATATCATGAAGAACCGATACTTAAAACTTGTGTTAACCACTTTATTAATAGCGGTAGCATCATGCGATGAACCAGAGACAGTAGTCACCGATATCGTACACACTGATGGTTCTGTAACCCGTAAGATAGAAATGCGGAACATTGAAGACAAGTTCAGCACTTCTGACCTGCAGGTCCCTTTTGACAGCACATGGATGGTAAAAGATTCCCTGGAGATAGATAATAAGGGAGATACAATTTTTGTCAGAAGAGCAGAAAAGACCTTCCTTAATGTTGATGGACTGAATCTGACTTATAAAAATGATTCGGGGGCAAATAAATCAATTACCCGGGAAGCATTGTTCTCAAAGAAATTCAGGTGGTTCAACACAGAATACAGGTTTGCAGAAAAAATTGATAAAAAGCTTGGACACGGTTACCCTCTGAGTGACTTTCTTAACAGTGAGGAACTGCATTTCTTCTATTCCCCTGAGAATCTTAAGGAGGAAAATCTTGATGGCGCCGATAGTCTCAGGTTTAAGGCTTTACAGGATTCAATAAAAATAAAAACTGATACATGGTCGATGAAGAACCTTGTTTCAGAATGGATCGCAGAATTTGTAAAACTTACTGACGGAAAATCAGGTCCCGATCTCTCAATGGAATCTTTAAAGTCGCATGAAGATGATTTTGTAAAAATATGCCAGGATAATGAAGATAAACTGGATAGTCTCTGGACCAATGGCATAATATTGAGGAAGTTGATAGGGGACAATAATGCAATAAAATTTAAGACAGAGGCAGATTCGGCAGTTAATTTGGCAGCGGATAATTTCTGGGTCAATTTCAAGGAATACTCTGTGAGAATTTCCATGCCGGGAAAACTTACAGCTACAAATGGTTTTATAGACAGTAGCCGGGTCCTTCTGTGGCCTGTCAAATCAGACTATTTCCTGGCCGAGCCGTATGAGATGTGGGCCGAATCGAAATTGCCAAACCGTTGGGCATGGATAATCTCCGGAATATTTCTTGCATTTGTTATAACTGGTGTTATGATTAAGGTAATAAAAAAAGGCTGATTAACTCAGCCTTTTTACCCTAACTAACTAATTAACTAAAAAAACCACCAACTATCTGATTAAACTGTTTTTATGCAACATAATCTTTTAATTTGAGCATAAGCTTCTGACGGGTAAAAAATATCCTGCTTTTGACAGTTCCTATTTTTAATCCCAGCTTGTCAGCTATCTCTTTATATTTGTATCCTTCAATATGCATTGTAAATGGCACTTTGAATTCATCACTTAATGAATTTATAGCGGTCTCAATTTCACCTTCAGAATAACTCGATTCAGGTGAAATAAATCCTTTGTCATGAGGTTGATTTATATAATAGAGATCCTGTGTGCCGTCTATAATTGTGTTCTCTTTTACGTTTCTCCTGTAATTATTAATAAAGGTGTTCTTCATTATTGTAAAGACCCAAGCCTTAAGGTTTGTATAATCAACAAATTTATCCTTATATGTAATAGCCTTTAGATACGTGTCCTGTACAAGATCCAGTGCCGTATCACGATCAGAAGTGAGGCTCATGGCAAAACGTTGAAGATTGCTCCTCATTTCAATAAGACTTGTGTTGAATTCAATCTGCGTCATAACTTTTCGTTTTATATTGTTGAAACAAATTTAAACTGATAAATAAAGATATGCAAATCTTAATATCTTAAAATCGTTTTATTCTATCTGATTTATAAATAATAATATACTGTAATTGCATAGTATATAGTGAGATAAGTAATTTTTGTTTATTGTTTTCTAAATATTTTATAAATAGAAATTTCATTTTTCTTACCATTCAGCGACATTTTAGAGAATTTATTTTCTTATTGTTCTGCCTTAATAATTAAACTGATACAAAGTTAAATCTCAAATGTCAGAGCGAGGTTAAGATTGGGTTAAGGTTTCATTAAATTGAGATTAATATTCAGTAAATGATTTTTCAGACATCCCTAAGTTTCGTATTTTTAAAGAAAAATTGATATGGATTTCAATATCAGGCTAAAGAATGGCCAGGTACTTAAGGGCCTAATACAAAGTCCGGGAGAAAATACACGTGCAGTTATACTCATGGTACACGGGATCGGAGATCATATTCAAAGATACCTGCCAATGGCGGAACAGTTTAGAGAAGAAAGAATTGGCTTTGCGGGTCTCGACCTTCCCGGACATGGTCGTTCCGAAGGTCGAAGGGGTTATATTAAGAATTATTCTCAAATTGATGAGATGATTGATATTCTTTTAGAAACCTGTCTAAGGACATTTCCCGGTATTCCTGTCTATCTTTACGGGCATAGCCTGGGAGGAGGAATTGTCCTGAATTATATTCTGCGAAAGTCACCAAAAATTAAAGGTGCAATCGTTTCGTCTCCATGGTTGAAATTATCATTTGAACCTTCAAAGTCAAAGCTTATACTGGCAAGGGTTATGAAGTTTTTGCTTCCCGGACTGGTACTGCCATCCGGTTTGAATGTTAATCATATTTCGCACGATATCAATGTAGTTGAACAATACAGGGCCGATCCGCTTGTTCATAACAAAATTTCTGTAAGTCTCTTTAATCAGTCTATGGAAGCTGGTAATTATTCACTTGCACATGCTTCTGAATTAAGGATCCCTACCCTGTTGCTTCACGGCAGCGATGACCTGATATGCTCTCCTGAAGCAAGCCGGGAATTTGCAGCAAAAACGGAAATGGTAAAATTAAAGATATGGGAGGGGGGATATCATGAACTTCATAATGAGACCTTCAGGAACGAAGTATTCGATTATATTATAAAATGGATAAAAGGATAATAGATATTCCTTTTTAACTGCAGTTAAATGGACTTTAGGACAACTTTCAGTATTGAGCCTTCTTCGCAGAAGATTACTTATAAAGATCCGGTAATGTTAATCGGTTCATGTTTCTCCTCAGCAATTGGAACGCAGATGGAGACAGGACATATGCCGGTTATGATAAATCCATTTGGCACTGTGTATAATCCCGTATCAGTAAGTCAGACACTTGATATAATATGTGCTTCCAGGGAGTTTACGGAGAATGACTTGTATTTGCATGATGGTACCTGGCACAGTTTCAGTCATTATACAGATTTTTCTTCGGAAGACCCTGGTCAGGTAATCAGCAAAATAAATAATAGAACCAGACAAGCTGCATCATTCCTGAAAAATGCAAAATTCCTGTTTATTACATTTGGTACTGCAAGGGTTTACCGTTTTCTGGAAACAGGCGAGATAGTCTCTAATTGTCACAAGATCCCTTCTATGAAGTTTGAATATGAACTACTTACTCCTGACCGCATCGCTGACTTATGGACGGAGCAGTTGAACAAACTGCAAAGTATATTTCCTTTACTTAAAATTGTTTTTACCATTAGTCCGGTGAGGCACTGGAAAAACGGTGCCCATGGCAACCATGTAAGTAAATCAGTATTATTCCTTGCAACAGAACGGCTTCTTGGGCATAAGAGCCAGCCGGGGTATTTCCCTGCTTATGAGCTTCTAATGGATGATTTGCGTGATTATCGTTACTATGCAGAAGATATGTTGCATCCTTCTGCCCAGGCTATAAATTATATATGGGAAGCCTTTTCGGGATGCTATCTGGACAAGGACACCCTCGAAACCTGGCATGAGGTCAAAAAGATATCCAGGGCCGCCGGACACCGCTTTCTGAGTGATTCCCCTGCGGGGAAAAGGGCCTTTGCAGAGAGTATGCTAAAACAGATTGCAAAATTAAGTCAGGTTCATAATAATATAAATCTTTCCCTGGAAGAGGACTATTTCAAGAGTCTTCTGGAATAATTTCATTCCGAATTGATCAGTCAGGATCAAATATAAGACAGCCCGCTTTTTAGTCTCAGTATTTATTTTAGAGAGTCTATCACCTTTATAAAACCGGGAGGGTTGCGGGTAATAATGACTTTATCATAAGCCTTTTTAGCAAATTCTTCCGGGGAATCTGTAAAAATGATCTTCTTTAACATAAGTGATTTTCCCAGACTGGTAAAATATCCAATCTTTTTTTCTGCAAAATCGAAAGCACTGGAATTGACAACAAGATATTCGAAAGGTTTTATTTTATGCATTTCAATCACTTCAGAGGCTGGCAGGATACCTCCTGTAAATATAACGTCGTAACCTCTCTTCTTTAAAATATATTTGTAAAAAAGGAAATTGTTGTCCGTTAGATTATCTGATGTGTTAATCATTGCAGCTGCTGGAATTGTTTTTGCAGACGGAAGTATAAGTTTGTTATCTTCAAGAATAATTATCTGTTTTATTGTGTTTCTCACAAATTGTTCCTGTGCACGAGAAAGACTTCCTGTTTGCCATAATATTCTGGCTTTTTCCAGGAGCGGGTGCAGATTCATTGAGTAAGCCTCTTCGATACCACGATTACTGATAAACGGAAGCAGAGCCTCTTTAAAGGATTGTTCATTGAACCTGATTGCAGACATCAATATCTTCCCGGGTTGAAAATCCTGGTTTATATCATCATGCTTGCTGCTTATCGTCATTACCTTCTGGGTGAGTTCATCCTCATCGAGCCTGGCAATTTTGGATATTTTCAAACCATTTCGGTTAAGGTAGGCAACATTCAGGATTTTCTTGAGCTCGCTTTCACTATATGTCCTTATATTTGAATCGGTCCTGTCAGGCTCAAGTATTTTATATCTCTTCTCCCATATCCTTATGGTATGTGCTTTGATACCTGAAAAATTCTCAAGATCCTTTATAGAAAACACATTCAGACCATCTTCCATAATTCTCAAAATAAAAAACTATTTCCCAATTTGATAATGATTCTATTAAGCTAAACAAATAACATGTCGTATTGTTTAGCCCAAATTAAGATGTTTCTGAAGGCTTTTTATGTATTTGAAAAAGTAAAGGTTTGTGGTGACAAAGGCCACAGGCACAGAATCACCAGCTTCAGTCAGATTCTTCCACCATAATTTTCTTTACGGTCCTGGTACCGTCACTGAACATTATTGTGACCAGGTACATACCTCTCTTCGGGTTATCTAGCATAATCTTTATCAGCTGTACAGGGTCATTATACTTGATCCTGTAAATATCCTGGCCTATAATATTGGTAATCTTTAAAAAAGATATATCGCGGTCAGTCTTGACCGTGAAACTATTATACCTGACAGGAACGGGATAGATAGTAACATTCGCGCTGGGAGCATTTCTGGAAAACTCATTCTTTGACAGGGTAGGTGCAACAGAAGTTGTGTCCTTCTGTGCATGAAGGATTAATGTGCAAGCCGTCAAGATAATAACGAGTAGAGATCTCCTCATAAATATCTTATTTCTATCACTATAACAAAAATCGTGCTAAAGTTACTAATTTATTATTTAAATTGGTCAAGTAGTTTTTTTGCTTTTTCCAGATCTTCAGGTATATCTATACCAATACTTTCCCAATCAGTTATTGCGGTCCTTATACTGTACCCGTTTTCAATCCACCTGTTCTGTTCGAGTGATTCGGCCAGCTCAAGCGGACTCTGCGCGAGTTTTGTGATCTTTCCAAGAGTTCCGGTACGGTAAGCATATAAGCCCAGATGTTTGTAAAACACGTGTTTCAATGTCCATTCTGTCTTCTCGTAATCGCGTATAAATGGTATCGCCGCCCTGCTGAAATAGATTGCATCCCCATTCTTGTTAAGGATGACTTTGGGTTGGTTAGGATGGAAAATATCTTCGCCCGGTTCAACTTTTCTTACGAGAGTTGCAATCTCAACCCGGGGCGAGGTGAAGCATTGTTTTAACTGATCTATCTGTTCCGGTTTGATAAAAGGTTCATCACCCTGAATATTAATGACTACGTCAATATCCGATCCATTTTTATCGTTAATAATTGATACGGCTTCAGCACACCGGTCAGTCCCGCTTCGGTGACTGGCAGATGTCATTACTGCCTTACCCCCAAAACTTAATGTCGTATCATAAATCCTCTTATCATCAGTTGCCACATAAACAAGGTCAAGGGATTTTGCGGCTTGCTCATATACTCTCTGTATCATCGGCCTGTCACCGATAATTGCAAGAGGCTTTCCGGGAAATCTTGATGATTCATAGCGAGCAGGGATAATGCCGGCAAAATTAATTTGGCGATATTCTTTCATACTGCGAAATTACAAAAATTGCATTTCCCAATGTTTTAAAAAAACCTTAAATTCGCAGCATTGTAAAAACCGGAAATGAAAGATCTGCAAAATATTAAGCAAAGATTCGAAATCATTGGGAAATTTGACGGCCTGAACAGGGCTATCGACATAGCTGTTCAGGTGGCTCCAACTGATCTTTCTGTACTAATCTCCGGTGAGAGCGGTACAGGGAAGGAAATATTTCCTCAGGTGATACATACATATAGCAGCAGGAAACACGGGCAGTATATAGCGGTTAACTGTGGCGCCATTCCTGAAGGGACTATTGACTCGGAGCTTTTCGGACATGAAAAGGGAGCTTTTACCGGCGCTACTGAAAGCAGGAAGGGTTATTTCGAAGTGGCCGATGGAGGTACTATCTTCCTCGATGAGATCTCTGATCTTCCATTGTCTACGCAGGTACGTCTTTTGAGAGTACTGGAATCAGGGGAGTTCATCAGGGTGGGTTCTTCAAAAGTGCAAAAGACAAATGTGAGGGTTATCGCTGCAAGTAATGTTGATGTCCCCAGGGCTATTGAGAACGGCAGGTTCAGAGAGGACCTTTTTTACCGGCTTAATACCGTTCCAATAAAAGTTCCGGCACTTCGTGAAAGAGGGGAGGATATTTTTCTTCTGTTTCGCAAATTTTCAGTTGATTTTGCTGAGAAATACAGGATGCCAGCCATACGCCTTGATTCCGATGCAAAACATATTCTGCTGAACTATTCATGGCCTGGCAATGTCAGACAATTGAAGAATATTACCGAGCAAATATCCATAATAGAAAATGAGAGAGAGATAAATATAACTACTCTTCGTGGATATCTTCCGGACTATGGCGGAGTTAAACTTCCTGCTATAATAAGAAAAGAAGATGATAAATCTTTCTCATCCGAAAGGGAAATTCTGTATAAGATACTCTTCGATATGAAGAGCGATATGAATGATCTTAAGAAACTTGTCTTTGATCTCATCAGAAAAGGCGACGTGGAGACTTCCCTTCAGACAACTGACTCCAGGATTATAAAAAATCTTTTCCGTGAAGCCGCTGAGGATGAGAATAATCACAGCGAATCTGATTCATCACCCATGGATCTGATTAAACAGCATTCCACAAGGAATAATATTCAGGATACGGAAGAGATAATTGAGGAATCACTTTCTTTGGTTGACAAAGAAGTGGAGATGATAAAGAAAGCGCTGGAAAAGTATAATGGAAAAAGGAAAATGGCAGCTAAGGAGCTTGGAATATCTGAGCGGACACTTTACAGGAAAATTAAAGAATATGGGATTGATTCATAAGGGCTACAGGGAATATGCTTTTTTAAAATTTTCCTCAACTCTTTTAGTGTTAATGACTTTAATGCTTAACGGGTGTAAGGTGTCTTATTCTTTTTCAGGAGCTAGTATATCTCCTGAGGTGAAGACTTTCAGTGTTCAATATTTCCAGAACAGGGCATCACTCGTTCAGGTAGGATTAAGTCAGACAGTTACGGATGATCTGATTGATAAATGCAGGGCACAGACTAACTTAACCTATGTAACCGATGCCGGTGACGTGAATTTTGAAGGTGAGATAAGTGATTATAAGACAGTGCCATTGACTGTAGCAGCTGATGCACTTGCTGCTATGAATAGATTTACTATAAGCGTAAAGGTTAAATTTACAAATACAATTGACCCAGATCTGAGCTTTGACCAGACATTTTCCAGGTACGCAGATTATCCCAGCAGCAAAAACCTGAGTGAGGTGGAGAAGGATTTGTCGGACCAGATAGTTGAACAACTCGTTGAAGATATTTTTAACCAGGCCTTTGTTAACTGGTAATTGTAATGAACAGGAGCGACTTTTTGAATATGATTGAAAATAATATCCCGGTGAACCGCCAGTTAATTGGGGATGTGTATGAACTGATCAATATTTTTCCTTATTTTCAAAGTGCTCATATGCTTCTCCTAAAGGCTTTACAGGAGAGTTCAGATGTGAAGTTTGATATGCAACTCAGAACTTCTTCTGTTCATATAGCTGACAGGGAGGTGTTATACTATTTTCTTAACAGGAAACAGGAAGAAGAGACAGATAAAAATGCACCAGAATTGGAAACACAGCCTGTAAGGGATGATGACTTTAATGATCAGCAGACTGTCATTGAATCTGCCAGGAACAGCGACGAGCTTATTAATAAATTTGAAGAGGATTCAGTTGAAAAAGCTCAGGAAGATGACGGGTATGATAATCTGATTCAACATGGTCACTCAATATTGGTCACCACAGAGACCGATGATGAACAAACAGAAGGAATTATCCAGCTTTCGGAATATGAATCCGATCAGGATGACGAAAGGATTTTTTATATGGATCCGGGTATTCCCGTACCCGAAAGCCCGGACCTACTTGAACTGGATCTTAATTCTAATGCTGATTATCCAAATGAAATAGAAACCGGACCTGTTGAAAAGACACACCCAGAAAAGCTGTTGCAGTCGGTACTGATAGATAAGTTTATACTCGAAAACCCCAGGATTGAACCCAACAGGGATAAGATGAATGTTGACCAGGAAGATATCTCAAAGCCTTTTGTAGAGAAGTCGGACGGTTTTGTAACTGAAACGCTTGCAGGAATTTATGTTAGTCAGGGATACTACTCCAAGGCTATTGATATTTATGAGAAATTAAGTTTGAAATTTCCGGAAAAAAGCAGTTACTTTGCAACTCAAATTGAAAAGGTAAAAGAGTTTATAAAAAAGTGAACAGATGGGTATTTATATTTTTATATCGGTATTAGTCATTATAGCATGTATCCTGCAGGTTTTGATAGTACTTGTCCAGAACTCCAAGGGAGGGGGACTGGCTGCTAATTTTACATCAGCCGGACAGTCAATGGGAATTCGTAAAACAGCTGATTTTCTGGAAAAGTCAACATGGACACTAGCCGCTGCCATTCTTATTCTTTGTGTGGTTTCAACAGCAACAATACCACGTGGATCAGCCGAAGAACATTCCAGAATTGAAAACCAGATAAGGAACACAGTTGATCCCAATGCTATTCCGACGCTGCCAACAGCAGTTCCTCCTGCATCTACAGACCAACAACCTGCCGGAGAGGATCAGCCAGGGAAATAATTAATAATAAAGATGAATAATATAAAGTGTCAGTTTGTCACATACTGACACTTTTTTATATTTACACAAAGCATTGTAAATAAGAGAACTAAGTTTAGATGCAAATTTTACCCAGAGAGAATCTGGCAGTCAGCGGTCTTAAATCGGGCACAAGAAAATCAAAAATGGCATTATTTTAAATTTGGCACAGATTATGCTCATGGAGGAAGTCGGAAAACGATGTTTAACTTTAAAACTAAATAAAATGGCACAATTGAAAGGTAAGATTTTAGCCGGAAAGGTTCTTGTAAAACCTAATGAAGCTGAAGAAAAAACAACAAGTGGTATTATAATCCCTGATTCCGCAAAGGAAAAACCTCGTCAGGGAAGCGTAATCATGGTCGGCGCTGCAAAAAAAGACGAAGATATGGAAGTGAAGAAGGGTGATATGGTCCTTTATGGTAAATATGCAGGACAGGAGCTTACTATCGACGGGGATGAATACCTCCTTATTTCTCAGTCCGACATACTGTTTATAGCATAAATTCATAGAAACTAATAAAAACAATAATGATATGGCAAAAGAAATTAAATTTAATATCGATGCGCGTGCCCTTCTGAAAGAAGGCGTTGATCAGCTAGCTGATGCAGTAAAAGTGACACTTGGTCCAAAAGGTCGTCATGTTGTTCTTGAAAAGAAATATGGAGCTCCCCAGGTGACAAAAGACGGAGTAACCGTAGCCAAGGAGATTGAGCTTTCAAATGCCTTTTAATAATATGGGTGCACAGATGGTGAAAGAGGTGGCATCCAAAACAGGAGATATTGCAGGTGACGGAACAACCACAGCTACTGTTCTTGCTCAGTCAATAATAAATGTTGGACTGAAAAACATTACTGCCGGTGCCAACCCGATGGATGTTAAAAGAGGTATTGACAAAGCTGTTGAGGCTGTTGTCAAGCATCTAAAATCCCAGGCTAAAGTTATTGGTGATGATCTGGGCAAAATCGAACAGGTTGCAAGGATTTCAGCTAATGATGACCAGGAAATAGGTAAACTGATAGCTGAAGCAATGGGGAAAGTTCATAAAGAAGGTGTTATAACTGTTGAGGAATCAAAGGGTACAACAACATCTGTGGAAGTTGTTGAAGGTATGCAGTTCGACCGTGGTTATATATCAGCATATTTTGTAACCAATACGGATAAGATGGAAGCTGAACTTGAGAATCCTTATATCCTTATATATGACAAGAAGATAAGTACTATGAAGGATATGTTACCAATTCTGGAATCAACTGCCCAGAACGGACGTCCTTTATTGATAATCTCGGAAGATGTTGAAGGAGAGGCTCTTGCAACACTGGTTGTAAACCGTCTACGTGGTTCGCTGAGAGTTTGTGCTGTAAAAGCTCCCGGATTTGGCGACAGAAGAAAGGAAATGCTTGAAGACATAGCAATACTCACAGGAGGAACAGTTATTTCAGAAGAAAAGGGTCTCAAACTGGAACAAACTACTCTGGATATGCTTGGTACTTCTGAGAAGGTGACTATTAATAAAGAGAATACAACCATTGTAAACGGGTCAGGGGACAAAGAAATGATCAAGGCCAGGGTATCTCAGATCAGACAACAGATGACAACAACTACTTCTGATTATGATAAAGAAAAACTCCAGGAGCGTCTTGCTAAATTATCAGGTGGTGTCGCAGTTCTTTATATTGGCGCTGCATCTGAAGTTGAGATGAAAGAGAAAAAGGACCGTGTAGATGATTCTCTGCATGCTACCCGGGCTGCAATTGAAGAAGGTATTGTTCCCGGTGGAGGAGTCGCATATATACGTGCTATTGAAGCACTTGATGGTCTGAAAGGTGATAACGAGGACCAGACAACCGGTATTGAAATTATCAAACGTGCAATAGAGGAACCACTTCGTCAGATAGCAGTAAACGCTGGCAAAGAAGGAGCTGTTGTTGCACAGAATGTAAAAGCCGGTAAAGGTGACTATGGTTATAATGCACAGAGTGATAAATATGAGAAACTGTTTGCTTCAGGTGTTATTGATCCTGCAAAAGTTGCCCGTGTTGCTCTTGAAAATGCTGCCTCTGTTGCTGGTATGTTCCTTACTACAGAAGCGGTTGTTGTAGAAGAAAAAGTGGATGAGCCCGCTATGCCTCCACAGGGTATGGGTGGCGGCATGCCAGGTATGATGTAATAAAGTATCGCATTGAATATTTTTATGAAGAGCTGGCTCTAAAAGCCGGCTCTTCATGTCTATAGATATTTTGGAATCGATAATTTTATATATTTGCAGCTGATTTAAAGCAAGCTTCTTAAATGCATAATATCCGGAATTTCTGCATAATAGCACATATTGATCATGGGAAAAGTACCCTGGCCGACAGGTTACTTGAGAGGACCAACACCGTGACATCAAGGGATTTTCAGGCACAGGTGCTTGATGATATGGAACTCGAAAGGGAGAGAGGTATAACTATTAAAAGTCATGCTATCCAGATGGAGTACCTGTTTGAAGGAGAAAAGTATTCCCTGAATCTGATTGATACTCCGGGTCACGTGGATTTTTCATATGAAGTATCCCGATCAATAGCTGCCTGTGAAGGTGCCCTGTTGGTGATAGATGCTACCCAGGGCATACAGGCACAAACAATTTCAAATCTCTATATGGCTATTGATCATAATCTTGAAATTATCCCGGTTCTCAATAAAATGGATATGCCTGCTGCAATGCCTGAGGATGTAAAAGACCAGATAGTTGACCTCATAGGATGTAAAAGGGAAGATATTGTGGAGGCAAGTGCAAAAACCGGTTTGGGCGTGGATCGCATTCTGAACGATATTGTGAAGAAGATACCAGCGCCAGGGGGAAATCCTGATGCCCCATTGCAGCCACTTATATTTGATTCCATTTTTAACTCCTTCAGGGGAATAATAGCTTATTTTAAAATTGTCAATGGGACCATCAGCAAGGGCGACAGGGTTAAGTTTGTCAGTACTGACCATGAGTACAACGCAGAGGAAATTGGGATTTTAAAACTTAAACAGTCTCCTCGTGATAAGATGTGGGCAGGAGATGTCGGGTATATTATTTCCGGTATAAAAAATTCGGTAGAAGTAAGGGTAGGGGACACAATTACCAATGTAAAAAATCCATGCAAAAAGGCTATTGAAGGATTTGAAGATGTCAAACCAATGGTATTTGCAGGAATTTATCCTGTTGATGCCGATGAATATGAAGATCTTAGGCTGTCAATAGAGAAGCTGCAGCTGAACGATGCCTCACTCACGTTTATCCCTGAATCATCTGCTGCTCTGGGCTTTGGATTCCGATGTGGTTTTCTGGGACTTTTGCACATGGAAATAGTCCAGGAAAGACTCGACAGGGAGTTTGATATGGATGTTATTACAACGGTTCCAAACGTCTCATATAAAGTGGTTACCACCAAAGGGGAAGAAATCGATGTGCATAATCCTTCCGGAATGCCTCCTGTTACTACTATTGACCGTATAGAAGAACCCTATATAGTGGCCCAGGTGATAACCCAGTCAGAATATGTGGGATCTATAATGAATCTCTGCATCGATAAACGGGGTGTTCTTAAAAACCAGGTTTACCTTACCAGGGACAGGGTGGAGATTACCTTTGAAATGCCGCTGGCCGAAATTGTATTCGACTTTTATGATAAACTTAAAAGCATATCCAAAGGATATGCCTCATTCGATTATTATTATTCAGATTACCAGAAAGCTGACCTGGTTCGTCTGGACATCCTGTTGAACAGTGAAATGGTAGACGCCCTTTCAACTCTCATTCATCGTGCTCATGCCTATGATTTTGGAAGAAGAATGTGCATTAAGCTAAAGGAATTAATACCGCGTCAGCAGTTTGATATTGCCATCCAGGCAGCCATTGGTGCAAAAATCATTTCACGTGAGACTGTTAAAGCGGTAAGAAAGGATGTAACAGCGAAATGTTATGGAGGAGATATTACGAGGAAAAGGAAGCTGCTTGAGAAACAGAAGAAAGGGAAGAAAAGAATGAGACAGGTCGGGAATGTAGAGGTGCCTCAACAAGCCTTTCCTCGCTGTATTGAAACTAGACTAGATCAATTGTCCGACCAGTGTGATCAGCAAATCAGCTTGTACCCTTTGCCATGTACATTTAATATTTTTACTCCCTCATCTTTACGTAGATATTTTCTGAGCCTTGTGATATAAACATCCATGCTCCGGGCATTGAAATAGTTATCATCTATCCATATAGTCTTCAGCGCATAATTTCTTTCAAGTATTTCATTACCATGTATACAAAGAAGCTCCAGCAATTCCGACTCCTTTGTGGTTAATTTAATGGATTGAGTTCCATGAGAGAGTATTTGCTGTAAAGGATTGAAACTATATTCTCCGATAATATATGATTCCTCTTCTTTCTTCAGAGGAGCCGCATTCGATCTCCTGAGGATGGCCTCAATCCGATAAAGAAGTTCCTCCATGGAAAAGGGCTTGGTCATGTAATCATCTCCTCCGTATTTGAAACCTTCTATTATATCCTCTTTTTGATTTTTAGCAGTCAGGAAGATAATCGGCATATTGGGGTTAATAAGCCTGATCTCCCTGGCTAGTGTTAACCCATCCATCTCAGGCATCATAATATCAAGTATGCAGAGTCCGAAGTTACCTGAAGAAAAGGCTTCAGAGCCTGTTTCCCATTTTCATAAAGTACAGTCTCGTAATTCTTGACGGAGAGATAATTTCTTAACAGGCTTCCCAGATTACTGTCATCTTCTGCAAGTAGAATTCTTGTATTTTTCATCATCATCTGTTTTTAAAGGTTTTCCGTGTAACTTTTCTTACCGGTCAGATCTGCACATAGGTCTTTTTGTTGAAACCTGGCTTTCATTTATAATTATTCTGAGGAAGAAATATTATGAACCGGGTACCCTTGTTAATCTGACTTTCTGCACCTTATTGTTCCATTATGTTCTTCAATTATTTTTTTAACATAGCTGAGGCCAAGGCCGAATCCCTTAACATTATGAAGGTTCCCTGCAGGGACTCGTAGAATTTGTCAAAAATTCGTTTAAGGTTTTCCTTACTGATCCCTATCCCTTTATCTTCAATGCTTATAATATCCCTTTATTAGTGTTCCTGGTTGAATTGTAATAACAGGGTTGCTTTTTGAGTATTTTATTGCGTTATCAATAAGGTTGGATACAGAATTCAAAAAGTGGACTTCGTCTATATGTACGACCGGAAAGGCGGCCTGGTAATCCTTAATGATCTTGCCATTATGGCTTTTCATCTGCAGAGTGAAATTATCCACAGCCTTATCAATCATATTATGTATATCCACCTCAACCATCTTGAGCTTAATTTTCATTTTTTCAAAGATTGCCATCTGAAGAACCTTTCTCTACCTGAAATTTAAGTCGTGTTACTTTCATCGTATATTACTTTCGCAAGGTTATCTATATTCTTATTCTTTTCAGGGATCGATTTATCAGCCATCATCTGCGATGCGAGCGAAATTGTCGATATAGGTGTTTTAAGCTCGTGGGTCATATTATTTATGAAATCACTTCTTATTTCAGATATCTTTTTCTGCCTGAAGATCACTATGAATGTTCCGGTTGACAGAATCAGCAACAGGAGGGTAAAGAGCAGGGAAAGAAACCCCAGGCTTCCGATTTTCTCGAATTTATACTGTCCTTCCTGAAGACAGTAAAGCACTATCTGGTTCTGACTTGGCACCGGGTCGTTTGGGAAAAGTTGAATAATAAATTTATTCGTCCCCGGCTTGTCCGTAAAGCCGGGCGTTTTCCAGATGTTCCCGAAACGGCCTGATCTGATCGAGAATTCGAAGTCAAGGTTGATTCCGACACTTTTCAGTGCCTTTCTTATCTCCTTGCTGAGATCGTCCGGATTTATCCTTTCCCGTATGTCGGGAGTCTTCCTGAGTATCTTATCCATAATCTTTTCAAGAAACACAATTTTGTTTGTGACTCTCCCGGTGATTTCAGAGTTGCTTATCTGAGGTGAATTTTCTGTGACTCTCATCAGAATCAAAAGGAAGAACATTCTCTGCCGAGATAAAAATTTTGTGACCCGAACTTGTGATTGCAATAGGTTGATCGGGGTTGTACAGACCATAAGTCTCAAGCAAAGCAGAGTTAGGCTGATAGCCCTGCAGCTTCCTGGCAAGAGGTGAATTGGGAGGAACCACTGCCGTAACGGAATCAGTGGAAGCAGGGTCAATGTCTTCCATAATATTTCGGATCAGTTCCTTCTCTTCAAGATTAAGGACAACTGATTCCAGTGCTTTATTTGCATTATATCGGAATTGCTGATCGGTTATAGCAATTGCATTCCTTATCCAGTATAATTGAATGAGAATCAGTCCGGATATAGCCAGTAAAAAGAAGGTGGCCAAGTAATACAATTGTTCTCTTCTTCATGCAGGTACAAAATTACTCCTATATAGCTTAATACTTATATTATTTAACTTTCTTTAACACCTCTCACTGTCCAATGGCGATGAATTGTTAGTTAGAAAAATGCCATTCAATAAAATATTTTAACAATTCATTAAAGTATTGTTAATTTTCAGCTAATTAGGTTAAAAAATTTTTTTTTTGCAGAACTGGGCTTATATTTGTAAAGGATTTGGCACGATATTTGGAATTAAAGATATAGAGGTTTTTTTCATAGGTTAGGTTAGTTTTAGGGTTATCAAAAACGTGGGGCTGGCGATCGTCAGCCCCTTCTTTTTGTCTTATTATTCCTGTTTGCACGTAGAGTATGAGGCTATCGTCAGATATCTATTTAACCCTTGAAAGCATGATTAACCTTTTTGATGTTCAGGTTTTTTTCCCTTGCAAAATAATAGAGCCGTTTCCTTATAGACGCCGGTTTTTTTCCTCTGGAGCCAGGTAAGGTTTATAACAAATGAAGAACCGTCTTTAAAACTGAACATCACTTTCTTTTGTTTTCGTGGCATTATTACCTCTTTTATATCTTCCCAGTTAACAGAGTGTTTTTTTGGCCTCACAACGCCATACCTGAATTCAATTTTTTCATGGTCAATAGAAAAGAAAAGATCTTTTCTCTTAATTGTGGCAAATGCGGCAATAACGGCTACTACCAGACTAATACAAAAGGGAACAACAGAAAAGATGGCATGTATACTCTTATGACCGATCACAAAACTTAGAATCAAAATATAAATGCCAGATAGGAAGAACAGACCCTGCAAAACCCCATAAAAGGACTTTTCTGCCCTTTGAAAATTCTTCTTCAGACAGGTTGTAATACAGATTTTCCATAACCTACAGGATTAAATATTGTAAATATTTTGTCTTTAAATGTGTTAAGATCAATTTTGAATATCGCATTTATCGATTTTATTTCCCGTAGTCCGGATGCAAGATCCTCAATGTTGGTTTCATTCTCCGGATCATAGATCTGAAATATGTAATCCACATTTTTCAGATTTTTTAGAAAGAAATATTTTATCGGTCCTGTTTGATACCAGGTTATATACAATTCCAGGAGAATGATTGTTATCTGTGAACCTGCTGAATGACAACTCCTTTTCCATCATATTTCAACAATGCTGACAGGAGAGGCGTTTTAAGGGAAATATGAAATTTTCGGTTTATTGAGAGAGATAATTTATAGTCAGGCTCGGATGACACAACTCCCAGAAGAATAAAATCATCTTTCTGATTGAGTTTAAGCTTGACCCGTGTGACTTTTTGAGACACTCTTCATATTACAGTGACTTGACTGATAAAGTTAAATAAAAAAGATATATATTATCTCTTTCAGTTTAAATTATCTTTAAGCTTATCCAAGCCTCGCTTGATGCTTCCTGTTCGGCTTCTTTCTTTGAAGTTCCCTGTCCCTTCACCAAGACAGTCCTTGTCGATGAAGAGCTTAGTTGAGAAGATCGATTTCTTCAGCTTGAAATCATATTCTTCATCATATTTAAAAATGAGATTGGACTTATGTTTCTGTACCCATTCAAATACAATGCTCTTATAATCCGTATCTGTATTAACGATTTGATTCAGATCGAGATATCTGTTCAATACCTGCTTCAGGAAGAGCTTTTTCGTTTTCCTGAACCCTTTGTCGAGAAATACTGAATCCGATTAGGGCTTCAAGTGCGTCACCGTAAAGATTTCTGGTTTGATGGTTAATTGATATTGGAGATAAGTATGTTGTTAATACCCATTGATATAGCCAGTTGGTTCAGAACATCGCGATTAACGATTCTGGAGCGTATCTTTGTGAGGAATCCTTCATTGGCATCGGGAAATTTGATGAAGAGGAAATCCGAAAGAATGGCATCCAGCACAGCATCTCCAAGATATTCCAGCCTTTCGTTATTGACTTTTTTCCCGTTGGGAAGGGTAAAAGATGCAGACCGGTGAATAAAAGCTATTTCGTAAAGATTAAGATTACCGGGATTGAATTTCAATAGTTTCTTAAGGCGGGACCGGAATTCCCGTTCATCGAGTAGATAGGTACCATTAGTTCTTTTTCGAAGCAGAGACACTAAATTTCAGGTTTTTTTATTATGATGGAGGCATTATGTCCTCCAAATCCAAAAGTATTACTGATGGCAAAATGTGACTTTTCTGGATTGTGCCTTGTTAAGTGTCAGGTTCAGATTACTATCAATATCGGGATCGGGAACCTTGTAATTGATTGTAGGAGGAATGATATCATAATTAACTGCCATTATTGAGGCAATTGCTTCTATAGCACCTGCTGCTCCAAGCAGGTGGCCTGTCATTGATTTGGTAGAGCTAATATTGATTTTATATGCATGTTCTCCAAAAACACTGACTATTGCCTTAGTCTCTGAAATATCACCCAGCGGCGTTGCAGTTCCATGTACATTAATATAATCAATATCTTCAACAGTCAGTGAGGCATCCTCAATGGCTCTTTTCATGACATTTCGGGCACCCAGTCCCTCAGGATGAGGTGCTGTCAGATGGTATGCATCAGCAGTCAGTCCCATGCCAATCATCTCGGCATAGATTTTTGCCCCCCTTGCTTTTGCATGTTCATACTCTTCCAATATAAGAGCGCCTGCCCCTTCACCGAGCACAAAGCCATCCCGGGTTTTATCAAATGGTCTGGAAGCAGTTTTAAACTCATCATTATTGGTCGAGAGGGCCTGTAATGCATTGAAACCCCCAATGCCGGGCTCATTGATACTGGCTTCTGATCCACCTGTAACAAAAATGTCAGCAATACCCCATCGGATATAATTGAGAGCATCTATGATTGCATTTGTTGAGGACGCACATGCCGATACGGTTGCAAAATTAGGTCCCATGAAACCATATTTTATGGATATGGTGCCTGCTGCAATATCACCGATCATTTTGGGGATGAAGAAAGGACTGAAACGGGGTGTCCCATCCCCCAGGACATAATCTTTTATGGCAAGGTAAAAGGTTTCGATACCCCCGATTCCAGAAGCCCAGATAACACCTGCCCTATCTTTGTTAATCTTGTCGAGGTCAAGCCCAGAATCTTTCATTGCTTCCTCAGTGGCGATCAAGGCATACTGGGAATAAAGATCCATCTTATTGGCTTCTTTCCTTTCAAAATAATTTCTGGAGTCATAGTTCTTTAATTCACATGCGAATTTGGTCTTGAACTTCTCAGTGTCAAAGCGGGTTATCAGAACGGACCCGCTTATTCCATTTTTTAATCCTTCCCAATATTCATGCAAATTATTACCTAGTGGAGTTAATGCTCCAAGACCTGTAACTACAACTCTTCTCATAAATGGATTTTTAAAAATGCAATCTATTTTGCATTCTCCTCAATGTACTTGATAGCATCACCAACTGTACCGATGGTCTCTGCCTGATCGTCGGGAATACCGATATTGAATTCTTTTTCAAATTCCATGATTAACTCAACAGTGTCAAGAGAGTCTGCACCTAAATCGTTGGTGAAACTAGCTTCAGGAGTTACTTCTGATTCGTCTACTCCAAGTTTGTCAACTATTATTTCTTTTACTCTTGTGGCAATGTCCGACATAGTAATAATTTTTTAATTAATATTAATTTAAGAACCATGCAAAGAAATATATTTGTACAATATTTTTCAAGTGATTTGATGTTTTTTTATATACAAAACTATTTAAAATATTGATAATTAGAAAAATAAACTTCTTTCTAACAACTCTTGTAAATATATAACAAAAATACTAATTATCAAATAATGAGAAAAATAGCAATTTTTGCTTCAGGTACCGGTTCCAATGCTGAGAACATAATTAATTACTTTTCGAACAAAAATACAGCACAGGTTTGTCTGGTTTTGTCAAATAAGCGTCAGGCAACCGTTCTTAAAAGAGCTGAGCAGCATAAGGTAAAAACAATTTTTTTCGACCGGGATGATTTTTACACCACTGGCAAGGTTCTGAAGGACCTGATTGGAAACAATATTGAGTTTATTGTTCTCGCAGGATTTTTATGGCTGGTCCCTGAGAATATCATTGATATGTATCCCGGGAGGATAATAAATATCCATCCTGCCCTGTTGCCGGCCTATGGAGGGAAAGGAATGTACGGCGATTCAGTCCATAAGGCAGTGATCAGGAATCATGAGTCTGAATCAGGTATCACAATTCATTTTGTTAATAAGCAATACGACGAAGGGGATATTATCTTCCAGGAAAAATGCAGGGTGGATCCGACAGATACACCTGAATCGCTTGCTGAAAAAATCCATGTCCTTGAGTATTTACATTTCCCCCGGATTATAGAGGAGCTTATTAAGGATCTTCCTGATCTCTCAATTGAAGGTGTTAAGGAGCTCTAAAACCACTGTTTTAACCTTATCAAAATCTCCTTTATTTTCATCCGAAATTGGCTCCACAGGGGGTGCTTCAACTTTTAAAGGATCAACAGGACTGCCATTCCGGTAAAACCTGAAATCGAGGTGAGGTCCTGTTGAAAGACCGCTTGTGCCCACATAACCTATTATATCTCCCTGTTTGACAAATGCCCCTGTCCTTACTCCATCCCCAAAGCGGCTTAGGTGCATATAAGCAGTTTCATAAACACTGTTATGTTTGATTCTTACAATTCTGCCTGAACCATTTTCAATTTTTACAGCCACAATCTTTCCGTCACCCACAGAATGTACAGGTGTCCCGACAGGAGCAGCATAATCGACACCATAATGTGGTCTGCGGATCCTGAGAATAGGATGCATTCTGCTTGATGAAAACCGTGAACTGATCCTCGAAAATTTAAGAGGAGCCTTTAAAAAGGCTTTTTTCAGACTTTTGCCGTCAGTATCAAAATAACTCTCCTGCCCGTTCTGGATAAAAGGAACAGCATTCACTACTGATCCAGTGGTGTTGAATTGTGCTGCATAGATCTTCCCGACATCAAGTTCTTTTCCGTCAAGCAACAATTCTTCATAGATAACTTTAAAATTGTCTCCTTTTTGTAAACCAAAGAAATCAACAGTCCATGCAAAAATATCCGACAGGTCGCCTGCCAGTGATGGATGTAAACCCTCGGAAAGGATGGCATCCCAAAGAGATGTCTCGATAGTAAATGAGGCATATCTTATTTCACTTTTTATTGTTTTCTTTATCGCTGTGATATTCAGGGAGTCATTGAAACTGAATACATAAGAAGTTGTGGGATCATGTTCATATACAAAGTATCTCGCTTTTCCGATACTGTCTTTGTCACAAAACAGATAATAATTCTTGCCGGCTCGTATTTTCCTGACATCAAATATATCCCTCGAATTTCTAATTGTCTCGTCTATATCCTGCATACTAACCCCATGTTTAATTAGTATATCAGAGATAAACCCGTTTGGCTTGATATGTCCTGAAATCATATCGAATGAATCAGCCGGAATATCATAGATATTATTATGGCTATGCTCGGCTTCTGTAATAGTTGAATCAGCCGGGAGGGCAGAATTTCCAGCCTCACTGATCTCAGTATGATTACATGATAAAAGAAAAAGTATTATTGGTATTATATAAAAATAACTGCCTTTTAAGTACATTGTTCAGTAGAATGTTAATGTTTAATTACAATGTTAACGATACGGTTTGGTACCACAATGATCTTTTCAGGTGATGATGAACCCAACCATTTTTTTGTTCTTTCATCAGCCATTATCGCACGGATGATATCATCTCTTAAGTAATCTGCAGGCAAGCTGATATTAAATCTTGTCTTCCCATTAAATGAAACAGGATAGTCTATCGTATCTTCCTTCAGATATTCCTCGTTGAAAACAGGCCATGGTTCATATGCTATAGATTTATCATTCCCGATAAGATGCCATAATTCTTCAGCCATATGAGGTGCAAAAGGAGAGAGTAACTTTGTAAATATACCAGCAGTATCGATTGTAACTTTTCCTTTCCTGGTAGCTGTGTTGATGAAAATCATCATTGCGGAAATTGCAGTGTTAAAACGCAAATTTTCGATATCTGCCCCTACTTTTTTTATGGCCTGGTGGAGTCCTTTAAGGATTTGGGGATCTTCTACACCTTTGAAAATATTCGCAGGATCAGAAAGGAATCTGAAAGCTCTTCCCAGGAATCCGAATACACCTTTTACCCCTTTGTCATCCCAGGGTTTGGTAACATCAAGAGGGCCCATGAACATCTCGTAAAGTCTAAGAGAATCAGCGCCATATTTTGATACAACATCATCTGGATTAACAACATTCTTGAGCGATTTTGACATTTTTGCCACAATCTGCTTTAGCTCAGCACCTGTCTCAGTATGATAATATTTATTATTTCTCTCTTCAACAAGATCAGCTGATATTTTAGAACCTGTTTCAGTTTCATAGGCAAATGACAGTATCATCCCCTGGTTAAACAAACGCTTGTAAGGCTCATCGGTGGAGACAATACCCAGGTCGAATAATACCTTATGCCAGAAACGACTGTAAAGAAGGTGCAGAACAGCATGTTCAGCTCCACCTATATAGAGGTCAACAGGCATCCAGTATTTCTCTTTGACCGAATCGAATATAAGTTTATCATTTCCTGGATCAATAAATCGCAGGTAGTACCAGCACGATCCTGCCCATTGGGGCATTGTGTTTGTTTCCCTTCTGCCTTTTCTCCCGTTACTATCTGTCACGTTCAGCCACTCATCTGAGTTGGCAAGAGGTGATTCGCCAGACTCCCCCGGAAGATATTTTTCCAGTTCAGGAAGTTCAAGAGGCAATTCGTTATCGTCAAGGACAGATATCTCCCCATCTTCCCAGTGGATAACGGGAAAAGGCTCCCCCCAGTAACGCTGCCTGCTGAAAAGCCAGTCGCGGATTTTATAGTTTATGGTGGCTCTGCCAATATGTTCCTTTTCCAGCCATTCAGTTATCTTTTCAATACCTGTCTTTTTATTCAATCCGTTAATATCTATACCGGTTGAAACATCCGCCGAATTAATGTATTTCCCATCCTCTGTCCAGCACTCATTCCCTTCCAGTATCCTTAATTTCTGGTCTGCATCCCTAACATCTGGGTCCTGAATACAGGTTATGGTAAGACCGAATTTTTGTGCAAATTCAAAGTCGCGTGTATCATGAGCAGGTACAGCCATGATTGCTCCTGTGCCATAGCCTGTGAGTACATAATCAGCTACCCAGACAGGTATTTGCTTCCTGTTTACCGGATTAATAGCAAAACTGCCGGTAAAGACCCCAGTCTTTTCTTTGGCCAGATCCGTACGGTCAAGATCAGATTTCAGTGATGTGGCTTTTATATAGTCTTTTACCCTGCTTCTGTAATTTTCAGTTGTAATTTCCTCAACAAGAGGATGCTCCGGAGCGACTACCATGTATGTGGCCCCAAAAAGAGTGTCGGGACGGGTTGTAAAAACTCTGAGGCTTTTACCAAGTCCTTCAATTTCAAAGTCAACTTCAGCCCCTGTTGAACGACCTATCCAATTACGCTGCATGTCCTTGATACCCTCCGGCCAGTCAAGATTATCTATCCCCGACAATAACCGTTCTGCATAGAGTGGAATCCGTAGCATCCACTGTTTCAGATTTTTCTTTTCAACCCCGTTCCCGCATTTCTCATGGGTGCCGTCATGTCAGAACCTCTTCATTGGCACATACGATCCGACAGCTCGGGCACCACCACACGTGGGCATCATCATAATATGCCAGTCGTTTTGAATCAACGAATTTAATTCTCTCATCCCTGCTAAGTCCTTTGGGTACTTCCAGTTCGGATATATGTCTTCCTTTTTGTAATTTGTTATCGAACCATGTGTTATACAGACGAATAAAAATCCACTGTGTCCATCTGAAATACCGGGGATCGGTAGTGTTAATCTCTCTCTCCCAGTCATAACTTAATCCAAGTTCCTTTATCTGTCTCCTGAAGGTGTCACAGTTCTTCCTGGTAGTAATTGATGGATGAGTACCCGTTTGTATGGCATACTGTTCCGCAGGAAGGCCAAAAGCGTCCCATCCCATTGGATGAAGCACATTATACCCTTTCATCCTTTTATACCGGCTGAATATATCAGTTGCTGTATATCCCTCAGGATGACCTACATGTAAGCCGGCGCCAGAAGGGTACGGGAACATATCGAGTATATAGCATTTATTTGGATTTGAAAAATCTTCCGGGGTCCTGAAGGTATTGTTCTCCTCCCAGTATTTCTGCCACCTCTTCTCAATCTCGTGGAAATTATAATCCATGTTATAGTAACTTGTTAATTAGCGAATGCCAGCCAGCAATCTTCTGACTTTCGGCTTACGATATTATTTAAGTGGGCAAAAATAGGAAATCTTTACCAAAAAATATTAATATGGAAAGGCCATTACGATGACGGCTGAAGTTATTATTGACAATTAGTTGTAAAAAATGCCTTTTGATTATACTTTTGCGGTATTGATCCGGTCCCGTAGTTCAATGGATAGAATGACAGATTCCGGTTCTGTAGGTTGAGAGTTCGAATCTCTCCGGGATCACAAAGAGGCTGTATTTAAAAGATGAATTACATTTAAGAACATCTTTTAATACAGCCTATTTCATTTTTTGGTAGAGCCTGAAAAATTATTACACTTACATTTCCCATAGCTGAACAAAAAAACAGATTGAGGTTGATGAAAGTCATAGCAGTAAATAAAAGTAAATCAGAGCTTTTGTCTTGGTGATAAATTCAGAGTTTCTTAAAGTCTTTAATCACGAAGTATCTCTATCATCTCTCGTATTGCCTTCGCATCGGCGACATCTTTAACAGGCGAAAGCCCCAGTAAAGGCCTCACCTTGTTCAGGTCATCACCGGTAATATAGTTTTTGCCTATAAGGATATTATAGATAACCGCCGACTTTAGGGTATTGGATTTTACCCTTAAGCTGTGCCTGCTGTTGCGTGCTGGAAAGAAATGAATGAATCGCTGTAAATTATTATTGTATTTAAGTGTCCATCCTGATCCATCTGACAGTGCGATTATTCTGTGACAGTCTACTCCAAATCCTGCCCATTCAGAAAATGATTTAATGTCATAAAGAGCCTTTTTTTGAAGATAACCCTCAATTTCCTCACATATTGCAGGAATAAATAAAGATCCTGTGTAAACATCCATGACTGAGGTGCCAAGGTGCTTCAGTATTCTTGTAAGGCTCTGTATATCTGATCCATTATCTTCAGTATTGAAAGAAATAAAACTCCTCAGATACCCCAGGTGGTGTTTGAGAGGATTGAAGAGCAAAGGCTCAGGTATTTGATAATCAATGCTCATTGCAGGATGAGAAAAGGATATACGACAAAATTATAAGATAAAATCCAAAAGACAAATGTATTGGTAGGGACGCCGTCCCTACCACAAAACAATATTAATTAATGTTCCTAATTAATATTCAGAAAAAATTATCTTTAGGATTGAATTAAAAAATCAAATCCGGAAAATATGCCCCCTGGTTCAAGAGAAAATTTTCTTAAGACAGTTAATCATCAGCAACCCGACAGGGTAGTGGTGGATTTTGGCTCAACTGGTGTAACAGGTATCCATGTTTTAATTGTTGAAAAACTGCGGGACTATTATGGTCTCCTTAAAAAACCGGTCAAGGTAATTGAACCGTACCAAATGCTGGGAGAGATCGATAATGAGCTTATTGAGGCCATGGATATAGATGTGATCGGACTCTTTTCCGAAAAGAATATGTTTGGTGTCTCAAACGATAACTGGACTGTGCACAAGACTCTATGGGGCCAGGAGGTTCTCTTCCCGGGAGAATTTAACTATACATATACAGTTAATGGTGACATACTCATGTATCCTGAAGGTGATACATCTGTCCCCCCAAGCGCAATAATGCCTAAATCAGGATATTTCTTTGACGCATTGGACCGGCAGAAAGCTATTGATGACTCAACTCTGAAAATACAGGATAACCTTGAGGAGTTTGGACAGGTAACCGCTCATGAACTTGCTTATTGGAAGAAACAGGTTGATGCCCTGACCGGAAATACCAAAGCTGTGGTTGCATCATTCGGTGGAACTGCTTTAGGCGATATCGCACTTGTCCCGGCTATCAACCTGAAGGACCCTAAAGGGATTCGGGGAGTGGAGGAGTGGTATATTTCAACCCTCACCAGGGAGGATTTTGTAAAGGAAATATTTGACAAGCAGACCGATATTGCGATTGAAAATCTAAAATTGTTGCATAAAGCAACCGGTGATATGATTGACGTGGTATTCACATGTGGCACTGACTTTGGTACACAGAATTCCACCTTTTGCTCTCCCGAAACATACGATTCAATTTGGTTGCCATATTATAAAAAAGTCAACGACTGGATCCATCTGAATACGAACTGGAAAACATTTAAACATTCCTGTGGTGCCGTGGAGCCACTTATGTCACATTTTATTGAATCAGGCTTTGATATAATCAATCCAGTTCAGATCAACGCTGCAGGAATGGATCCTGAAATCCTGAAGAAAAAATATGGTGACAGGATTGTATTCTGGGGAGGGGGTGTTGACACCCAGGGGGCTTTTGCATTTGGCACAGCGGCACAGGTAAAGGACCAGGTGAAAAGACAGTGTGATATACTCAATACTAATGGAGGGTTTGTCTTTAATACCGTTCATAACATCCAGGCTAATGTCCCTTTTGAAAATGTAATTGCAATGCTCGATGCCTTGAAAGAATTGTAGAAGATTATTGTCACTACCTGAAGCCTTATGAATAAAAACATTTATAACTGGAAGTACCTTATTGCCATTTCTCTTGTATCTGCCATGGGGGGTCTTCTTTTTGGTTATGACTGGGTTGTGATTGGCGGTGCCAAACCATTCTATGAGCCTTTTTTTGGCATTTCCGGGCAGGCCTCTCTTCAGGGATGGGCGATGAGTTGTGCCCTTATAGGGTGCCTGGCTGGTGCAGTGATATCAGGTTGGCTGAGTGACAGATTCGGAAGGAAGAGGCTTTTACTGCTTTCTGCTTCATTATTTATTGTGGCATCGCTTGGTACCGGTAGTGCCGCAACATTCAGTTTTTTTGTAATATTTCGCATTCTCGGTGGTATTGGAATAGGTCTTGCTTCAAACCTGTCTCCTATGTATATAGCTGAAATAACACCTGCTGAAGTAAGAGGAAGGTTCGTATCTTTGAACCAGCTGACAATAGTAATCGGTATTCTTGCCGCGCAGTTGATAAACTGGCGTATTGCCCGTCCTGTACCTCCCGATGCCACGATCGACTACATTTTAAACTCATGGAATGGACAAACCGGATGGCGACTGATGTTTTATGCATGCTCTGTTCCTGCAGCTGTATTCTTTGTTCTTATGTGGTTTGTCCCGGAAAGCCCGAGATGGCTGGCAAAAGGATCCGGAAACAATGACCGTGTTCTTGTAATTCTGTCAAGAATTGGAGGAAAGGAGTTTGCTGTAAGTGAGTTAGATACAATTAAAGAGAGTCTTAAAACAAAAGAAGAAAATCCAGTTAGGTCGATGATCAAGGATCCTTCCATCAGGAAGATACTTGTAATAGGTATTGTCATTGCATTATTTCAGCAATGGTGCGGGATCAATGTGATATTTAATTATGCCCAGGAAATATTTTCCAGCGCCGGATATAGTGTTTCAGACATACTTTTTAACATAGTCATTACGGGAAGTGTGAATCTCATCTTCACATTTGTCGGTATGTTCACTGTTGACAGGCTGGGGAGGAAAGCCCTGATGCTCCTTGGAGCAGGAGGCCTTGCAGGTATATTCACTGTTACAGGATTAATGTATTTCCTTAACATCCAGGGATTGCCGCTACTTATATTGGTTGTGACAGCCATTGCATGCTATGCGATGTCTCTGGCACCGGTTACCTGGGTAGTCCTGTCTGAGATATTTCCGAACAGGATACGAGGACTTGCAATGTCAATTGCAACCTTTGCGCTATGGGCAGCTTGTTTTGTTCTGACATATACCTTCCCTCTGCTCAATAAATTGCTTCATGCTTCAGGTACCTTCTGGCTTTACGCGCTGATATGCATGGCCGGATTCTGGTTCATCATTAAAAGATTACCGGAAACAAAAGGTAAATCTCTTGAGCAGATAGAACATGAATTTGCGGGGTAAATTATTTTAGCTGAATAAAATTTAATCAATAATATCCAAAAATGACAAGAGTAATAATTTATGCTTTCCTTGTTCTGGGCATACCTTTTTCCTTATTAGCACAGGAATATACAATAGATGCATCCACTGTAAATAAAGAACTCAGAAGTGGTCAGCTTAAAATGGGCAACCCGGGTCCGGCCGGTAAGGAGATAGTTATCAATAACGAGTATATGACCATCGGGGGCAAACCGGTGATCCCTGTTATGGGAGAGTTTCATTTTTCGAGGTTTCCAAGGGAGCAATGGAAAGATATTATTCTGAAAATGAAAGCAAGCGGTATTAATATCATTGCTACCTATGTCTTCTGGATACATCACGAGGAGATTGAAGGTCAGTTTGATTGGTCGGGGAACAAAGACCTCCGAGGTTTTGTTAAGCTTTGCCAGGAATGTGGGTTGCTTGTATATCCGCGGATTGGGCCATGGTGCCATGGTGAGGTCAGGAATGGAGGCACGCCGGACTGGATACTTAAGAAAAAATTTATTAAAGACAGAAGTAATGATCCGGTTTACCAGGCTTATGTAGACAGATACTTCAGGCAGATAGGTGAACAGCTTCATGGGCTAATGTACAAAGATGGAGGTCCGGTTATTGGTGTTCAGCTTGAAAATGAATACTGGAGAGGGCAATCCGGGGAGGAACATATTTTATGGCTGAAGAAAACGGCTCAGAAATATGGTTTCGATGTTCCCATGTATACAGTTACAGGTTGGGGAGATGCTGCTGTCCCTGCCAGGGAGGTCATACCCCTGTGGGGAGCATATCCCTCAGCACCATGGAATTCAGATATTGAAAAGATAACCAAAAATTATGCTTTCGAGTTTGCCTATAACCAGGATGATGAGAATATTGGAAATGACCAGAAGAAGAAAGATTCAGAAATTGATAATACTGTTGGGATGTATCCTTTTTTTACTTGTGAGCTTGGGGTGGGAAATCAGATATCCCAACACAGGAGGCCTGTTCTGGGAAAGTATGATGGATCCACAATCGTTACCATTAAAACCGGATCAGGCAGTAATCTTATAGGCTATTATGTTTTTGCAGGAGGCTCCAATCCGGTTGGTACACTTACTGCTATGGAAGAAGACCGTGAGGAGACCGGCTACTGGAACTCTTATCCGAAAATCTCTTACGATTTCCAGGCAGCAATCAAAGAAAGCGGAGAACTGGCCCCGTCATATTACCAGGTTAAAAAAATTCATTATTTTCTTAATGAGTTTGGCGATATACTTGCACCTATGTTACCGGTTATAGCAAAAGTTAAGGATCCTGAAAAAGACTTACAGTATTCAGTGAGAGTTAAGGGTAACTCCGGGTTCCTCTTTGGGACGAACTACTATCGTGGAATGCAAAAGCCTGTGCAGAAGAATGTTCGTTTCAAAATAAAGCTAAAGGATGAAACTCTGATATTTCCGTCAATTCCTTTAAATATACCTGACAGCAGCACTTTTATCTGGCCATTTAATTTTCGGATGGGTAGCATTCTCCTTAAGTATGCTTCAGCGCAGCCCTTATGTACAATAGACCACAAAGACCGTACAGACTGGTTCTTTATTCAGGACTTCGGAATTCAGCCTGAATTGTGTTTCGATGCCGGTTCAATAAGCAGCATTGAATCGACAAGCGGTATTATTAGTAAGGGTAACGGACAGTATACGATTAAAGATCTCACACCGGGAATAAATAATTATATCACAATATCTGATGAAGCCGGGAAAGTTATTCATGCGGTTGTTCTATCGTATGAAGAGGCAGATAAGGTTTGGCTGTTGTATGAAAATGACAAAAAAGGCTTATTTCTCAGCGATGCTAATCTGTATATCGATGGAAATAAATTACATGCTTACAGTACAGACATTGACATGAAAATTATCCAGTTAAGTGATTATCCCAAATTAGATAAGTCAGTTGTTAAAATCGATAGGACTGGTAATTATAGTAAGTACGAGATGGAAGTTACTCCGGTTAAGTTCTCACCTGAGGTCATTCCGGTAGATGTAATGTCTGGTTCTGATAGGCTAAAAATATCAGTAGAAAATGTTAACCCATCAAATCAGTTGTTTAATAAGTTATTTATCAAGGAGTTCAGTCTGGCCAATCCTTCTGAAATAAGATCTGCCATCTTAATGCTTGATGCCGACGTTTCATGCTATATCAGGGTTAACAATACCTGGCTGAATCAAAAGGTTGTGGCTGGTAAACTGAATCGACTGGATTTAACAGGGTATGTTGAGAAAGGCGATAATTTACTGATGCTGGATTATCCATTTGTTGACGGAGACAAATCATTTGCGGCTAAAATGGTGGTGGAGTATATGAATTCTGATAAAATTGAAATTGTTTCCGATCCTTCATGGCTGACAGTTGAACAATATACAATACCGTCTCCGCTGGTGGAATTAAAAGGTCTGACAAACCCCGTTATTTTACCTGAAAGGCCTGTAGAACAGCCAGATGGAGTTAAGGCCAATCATGAGTATATTTTAAGAATTCCTGATAATTATACTGAAGGACTTAATCAGCTTTACCTTCATATTGATTACTCAGGTGATATGGGAGAATTAAGAAACGGCTATAAGCTGATCTCGGATAATTTCAATAATTTTACTACATGGTCTGTAGGGCTGAAACAATTTGGGGATCAGATTGAAGGTTGTCAGTTGAAAATTGATCTGTTTCCTTTCAAAACAGGTTTCAGGATTTATTTCGACAAGGGATTAAGTAAGGATGAGATTGAAAAAACAGGTATCAGGAGCTTACAATTCATTCCTGAATACAGCGTAGATATGCCCTTTAATAAATAATTGAAAAACCGGCATTAATAAAATATTCAAAATATTGTTTTCATTAATCATTGAAATATGTTGAGAACCAGATTATTCTTGTGTACAGTATCGCTTTGTTTAATTATTATGTTTTGTGACCAGCCAAAGCTTGTCGCACAGCAGGCCGATAAGATTCCTGCAATCAGTTATACACTTCCGGGAAGTGAGCTGAAAGCAATGGCGGAAAAAATTCTGTATAAAAAAACGCCGCAGGAAGACATGTATTTATATTTGTTACGACCGGAGGGAAGCCAGGAGAAAGTTTTGCCGGTAATAATTTATTTCACCGGAGGAGGCTGGGTAAACGGCAGCGTTGAGTCCCAAATTGCTAATGCAGCATGGTTCCGCGATCATGGGATTGTTGGAATCTGTGCGGACTATCGGGTAAAATCGCGACATGGAACAACTCCTGTTGAGTGTATCAGGGATGCCAAATCTGCAGTGCGCTATGTAAGGGAACATGCCGGAGAACTGAGAATCGACCCTTTAAAGATTATAGTTGCAGGAGGATCAGCGGGGGGCCATATTGCAGCCTGTACAGTGATTGATGGAGGCGATGAGCCCGGGGAGAACCTGGCGATAAGTTCAAAGGCCAACGCACTGGTATTGCACAATCCGGTCCTGGGCGAAGGCTTTGGAGCGGACTTTTTCGCAAGTCATCCGGAATTTTCTCCTATTCTGCTGGTTAAAAAGGGATGGCCACCGACTATTTTATCGTGTGGAACGAAAGATGGAACGACACCATTTGCCGTTGCTGAAAAGTTTAAGAACCTGATGATCGCTGCCGGAAACATTTGTGAATTGATACCTGTGAAAGATGCTGACCATTCATGCGACTGGCCTGTAAGTAATCCTAATTTTTTGCCGACTCTTACACGAATGACGGAGTTTCTAAAAGAACAACATTTTATTCCGGAGACGAAATGATCCGGATATAGTCAGTTCAGGAATATTGATTTGGGTTTACTTATTGAATTATCAGGATGAAATTACCTTTTAATGAAACAATAATGAAGAAATTTATCTGGATTATTTTGGTGATCACTGGTTGCTCTTCCTATAATACAGGCATTCCTGATAAAATTTCATTGACCGGCGAATGGAAATTCAGAATCGACTCACTTGACCAGGGTATTAGAGACAGCTGGTACAACGAGATGGCAAAAGAAACTATAACATTGCCCGGCTCGATGGCAGAGAACGGGAAAGGCAATGAAGTTTCCCTGACAACAGATTGGACCGGAGATATTGTTGACAGGTCATATTTTACTGATAAGAAATATGCAAAATATCGTGAACCGGGAAACATAAAAATTCCATTCTGGCTTAAACCTGTAAAATATTACAAAGGTGTTGCATGGTACCAGAAAGAATTCGAATTGACTCAGAGCTGGGATGGTAAGGAGATTAAATTATTCCTGGAGAGGCCTCATTGGGAAACGACCGTTTTTATTAATGGCAAGAAAGCCGGGAGTGATAAAAGCCTGGCGGTACCTCATCAGTACGACATCACGCGCCTTCTTGTTCCGGGTAAAAACCGAATTAGCATAAGGATTGATAACAGGGTTGTGGTACCTGTGGGTGTTAATTCGCACAGCATAACCGATCATACCCAGACAAACTGGAATGGAATAACAGGAGAGATAAGTCTGAGGGCAACCCCAAGGGTTTTTATAAGTGAAATCAGGGTGTATCCTGAAATAAGTAAGAAATCCGCTAAAGTCATAGTTGCTATAAAGAACAAATCCGGTAATCCTTTTAAAGGGAAGGTAACAATGCATGTTGAAAGCGTAAATACGGGGACCAGGCAGGTGCTTAAGAGTAAGGTAATAAAATTAAATGATACCTCCGATGAGCTCCAATTAATAGTTGATTATTCTATGGGCAGAAGAATGAAATTGTGGAGCGAGTTTCATCCGGACCTTTACCGGTTGATTGTCAGTCTGGAGGGGTCGAAGGATAAAGTGGAAAGTTATGAATCTGTCGACTTTGGAATGCGTGAGTTCAAAACTAAAGGCACCCGTTTTATTATTAATAAGCACCTGACCTTTTTAAGAGGGACACTGGAATGTTGTATATTTCCGCTGACCGGATATCCTCCTACAGATATTGACTCGTGGTTAAGGGTATTGGGCAAAATGAAGGAGTACGGGCTTAATACAGTACGTTTTCATTCATGGTGTCCTCCAGGAGCAGCTTTTGAAGCCGCTGACAGACTTGGGATGTATTTCCAAATTGAATGCAGCTCATGGGCAAACCAGGGAACATCGATCGGTGACGGAGGATCAATAGACAAATTTATTTATCTGGAGGGTGACAGGATATTAAAGGAATATGGTAATCATCCGTCATTTTGTATGATGGCTTATGGGAATGAACCTGCCGGGGATCATCAGGATGAGTATCTTGGTAAACTTCTTAAATACTGGAAAGCGAAGGATAACAGGCATGTTTATACATCGGCAGCCGGCTGGCCCATTATACCTGAGAATGATTTTAACCTTACTTCAGAACCTCGCATTCAACATTGGGGTGAGGGTTTGAAAAGCATTATAAACTCGCAGCCGCCTCAGACCATGTTCGATTACCGCGATTTTGTTTCAAAGTACGGTGTGCCAACCGTGAGTCATGAAATAGGTCAATGGTGTGCTTATCCCAACTTCAATGAGATAGATGACTACAGGGGAGTACTGAAGCCAACCAATTTTGAGATTTTCAGGGAAACACTTAATGAAAATCACATGGGGGGACAGGCGGATGATTTCCTGATGGCATCTGGTAAACTGCAGGTCCTGTGTTATAAGGCTGACATAGAAGCTGCACTGAGGACCCCGGGTTTTGCCGGATTCCATCTTTTGCAGCTACATGATTTCCCGGGACAGGGTACAGCTCTTGTCGGTGTACTGAATGCTTTTTTTGAATCGAAAGGATACATTACTCCGGAAGAATTCAGAATGTTTTGCAGTGAAACAGTCCCGCTGGCAAGGATGAAAAAGAGGATATTCAAAAACAGCGAGGCATTTAAGGCAAATATTGAGATTGCCAATTTTAGGGAAACTCCTCTTATTCAACCTTCGTTCAAATGTGAGATTGTTAATTCTTCGGGTGATATATTATACAGGACGGACTTTACTAAAGAGGAAATCGGTATAGGAAATTGCATACCGGTCGACTCTCTGTCATTTGACCTTGGAAATATTTCAGGGGCACACAAGCTTACTTTGAAAGTCTCGATTGATGAAACTCCTTACAGTAACAGCTGGGATTTTTGGGTTTACCCTGACAAACCAGATGTCAATCCAGGAGATGTATGGATTACTGACAGGCTTGATAAAAATGCTAAGAAAATTCTTGCCAGGGGTGGATCAGTATTGTTGCTCACATATGGGGAGGTGGCAAAAGACCGGGGAGCCGGGGTAGCTATCGGATTCTCCAGTATCTTTTGGAATACTGCATGGACCAATAACCAGGCACCTCACACACTTGGAATACTGTGTGATCCTCAGAATCCTGTTTTTAAAGATTTTCCAACAGAATACCATAGTAATTGGCAGTGGTGGGACCCGGTTTCACACTCACAGGCTATGATCCTTGATGATCTTCCATCTGATCTCAGACCCCTCATCCAACCAATAGATACATGGTTTGAAAACAGGAGACTGGGTCTTGCCTTCGAATCCCGGACCGGAGGAGGCAAACTTATGGTATGCAGTATAGATCTTAAGGATCTGTCAAATGACAGGGTGGTCTCCAGGCAGTTACTGGCTTCTTTTTTGAAGTATATGAATAGTTATTCATTTAACCCGCAGGTCGGGGTTGATATAGATAAAATTAAACACATATTATACTAAGTAATATTTTAATCTCCCAATTGACAGTTTTAAATAATTACTTTTTCATCGACGTAATTACGTTTTTAAACATGATAAAATCCTGATCCGTCTACTTTAAAAGGAATTCTGAAAAACTTCGTTTAGTTTCGCAAAAAGGAAGAATAAAAATAGATTGATTTATGGACAGATCACTGAGAATGTATTTTGTTTTTTTTTGTTTTCTTATTATTGCTCCATATGCCTTTTCTCAGGAGCAGGTTAGTATTTCCAGAATTAAGGGTGAGATAAAATTTGACGGTGTCATTGATGACGCCTGCTGGCAGGACCTTAAACCACTATCAATGGTAATGCATACTCCTACTTTTGGCAACTTGCCATCTGAAAAAAGTGAAGTGATGATGTGCTATGATAATTCCTTCCTTTATATAGGCGCCAGGTTATTCGATTCCCATCCCTCAGAAATGCTTATCTCGTCAAAAAAGCGTGACGAAATGGAGGTTGCAAACGAGGAACTGATGCTCATTTTCGACACTTTTAACGATAAAGAGAACGGCCTTGGTTTTGCAACCACCCCCACAGGATTGAGAAGTGATTTTACAATATCGAAGGATGCAATAGGTGGAGATCCCCATCAGGGACCTTTTAATATGAGCTGGAATACTTTCTGGGATGTAAGGACCACAAAAAATGATCAGGGATGGTTTGCTGAGATAAGAATTCCGTTTTCAAGTCTTAGATTTAAAGAGAAGGACGGTAAGGTTATGATGGGCCTAATATGCATCAGAAAGATAGCACATAAGAATGAGGTTGATGTTTATCCTGCAATTCCGCCAAACTGGGGTGAATGGAGCGCATACAGGCCATCCAAGGCTCAGGAAATACTTTTTGAAGGATTGAAATCCAAACGGCCTTTTTATATTGCTCCATATCTGATAGGCGGATACCAGCAGGAATATGTTTTAAATGATGCAAACACAGTTTATGATGCTGTAACGAAACCAAAATTCACAGGAGGTCTGGATGTAAAGTATGGGCTTACAAATAATCTTACTCTTGATCTGACATTTAAACACTGATTTTGCCCAGGTGGAAGCAGATGATGAACAGATAAACCTGACAAGATTCTCACTCTTCTTCCCGGAAAAAAGAACATTTTTTCAGGAGCGTTCAAGCGTGTTTACGTTTGATTTTGAACCCGGGAGCAGCCTGTTCTACAGCAGACAGATTGGCCTCTATAATGGAGAAGTTGTGCCAATATATGGTGGGGCAAGAGTTACGGGGATGGCTGGGAAATGGGATATGGGCTTCATGGATATGCAGACTCAGGCTGTAAATCAAGGCAATATAACTGATGGCGGACTTTCATCTGAGAACTTCGGGATTTTTAGGATGAGACGGCAGGTTATCAATGAGAACAGCTACGTGGGTGGTATAGTCACCTCAAGAATCGGGGCGGATGGTTCATATAACACTGGCTACGGACTTGATGGTATATTTAAGGTGGCGGCTAATGATTACCTGAATGTTAAACTTGCACAGGTCATGGATGCAGGCAATCGGAATAAGATGTTCTCACTCGATCCAACAAGGCTGTATTTAACCTGGAGCAGGTTCAATCAAAAAGGTCTTAACTATAATTTTACCTAGACCAGAAGCGGAAAAGATTTTAATCCGGGAATTGGTTTCCGGATGCGTAACAATTATACCCACTATTATGGAGGAATTGGATACGGATGGATACCTGGAGAATCATCAGCATTGCAAAACCATCGATCGGTGTAAGTGCAATTATTTATACAGACAACACAGACAATTAAGTCCAATCGCTTGAGACTGGACTAACATACGATTTCAGATTTAAAGCAGGATATAGTGGCATGTTCTCCATAAGCCATATGTTTGAAAACGTTGCGGATACATTTAGTTTTTCAAATGACGCTTATGTTCCTTCAGGAAGATATGGATTTAACCAGTTTGAAACACATTTAATTCATCTGAGTCAAATAAATTCGTTTTAGGTATAGATGCCTGGGCAGGGTCATTTTTTGATGGTAGCCGGGTTACCATAGGGCTGGATCCCAAAATAAATCTTGGCTCAAGCCTTCAGCTGGGATTGAAATATGAGCATAACTTCCTGAATTTTAAGAACCGAAACCAATCATTCAGTGGAGGTATTGCTGGTTTCAAAGCTCTTGTAATGTTCACAACAAAGATTTCCTAAGTGCTTTTATTCAATATAATACAGCGGAGAACACTGTGCTTACAAATTTCAGGTTCAGGTACAATCCCCGCGAAGGGAATGACCTGTACATCGTCTTTAATGAAGGCAGAAATACCTACAGGAATATTGATGAGCCAAGGCTGCCTCTGTATAATAGCAGGTCGATCCTTGTGAAATATACATATACATTTACCTTTGATCCGGTAAAAATCTCTTTGAAGGTTTATTTGTTAGTGGCTGGCAGGCAGAGGCATTACAATTATAATTTCCCGTTGTCCAAATATTGACTACCTTTATCCGCTCAGAGAGAAATAATTCATCTAAACCATTAACCCCATTCATCATGACATTAATAATTGTAGGTATTATAATTCTAATTATTGGATTTGCTGCATCTCAGGCTGATGAACCACTGTTACGCAAGTACAAATCATTGATTAAAGGAGCCGGGATCATTGTAGTTCTGGTTGGTATATCATTGGCTTGCGTGGTTCAGATTGAACCTGGTGTGGTAGGAGTACAGAAACTGTTTGGTAAAGTAAATGATAATATATTGGAGAGCGGCCTGAACATTGTCAATCCTTTTGTCAAGGTGGTTATGTTTGATGTCAGAACAGAAAACTATACAATGTCCGGTGTCCGGGACGAAGGATCAAAGCAGGGAGATGACGCTATACATGTTTTATCAGCTGATGGTCTTGAAGTAATTGTCGACCTTACTGTCTTATACAGAGTAGTCCCAACTGAAGCACCAAGAATACTTAAAGAGGTTGGGATTGATTACAGAAATGTCATTGTCCGTCCTATCTGCAGGACAAAGATCAGGGATAATGCTGTTTACTATGATGCTGTGGCATTGTATTCTACAAAAAGAGATGAGTTCCAGGCAAAGATTTTTTCAGACATTGAATCGAATTTCAAGGAACGTGGCCTGGTACTGGAACAGCTGCTTGTAAGGAATCTGACTCTACCGGAATCAGTAAAAGCTTCAATCGAATCTAAAATAAATGCTGAACAGGATGCACAGAAAATGACATTCGTTTTGCAGAAAGAACGTCAGGAAGCTGAGAGAAAACGTGTTGAGGCACAGGGTATAGCCGACTATCAAAAAATCCTGAGCACGGGATTAAGCGAAAAATTGCTTCAGTATGAAATGATAAAAGCTATTTCAACTTCACCTAATTCCAAGCTTATCCTAATGACTAATGGCAAGGGTCTTCCGATAATGCTGGACGGTAAATAAAAATATGAAACTGTATCAACAGATTAATTACAAGTAAAGCTTAGTACGCTAAGAGTATCTTATTTATCTTAGCCATCTCTGCAGGAGCATGACTATTATAGTTTAGTCTTGATCAGTTTCTTTTTCTTCTTCATTAATATCGAATTTCACAAACTGAAGCGGTTTCCTGAAGAAGTTGGTACGATATGCGCCGTACAGAACACCAACTGTCAACCAGCTGAGCCCTGCAATTTTGGCTTTTATTCCCAGACTTAGAAACAGATACAGGCACACAGAGAATCCAAGAACAGGTACGATAAAGTTAGTGAAAGTCTTACGCTCATTGCGTAGGAAGTAAAGAGCAAAAGAGGATGCATTTACTCCCATGAAAGCAATTAATGCACCGAAATTAAGTAACTGAGCGCCCAACGGGTAGGTAAGGAGGAAAGCTCCTACAAGCACAATTACTCCAACCAGTATGATATTATTGGAAGGCACATGGGTACGGGGGTTAATCCATGCAAAGAACTTCTTTGGTATTGCATTATCACGACCCATACCATAGAGGAGACGGCTGGCACCAAGTTGAGCACCTGATCCCGATCCAATTGTAGCTACAAGCAGTGCAAAGTTGACAACATGGAAGAGCCATTGACCACCTGCTTTCCCAGCAATATATACAAAGGCTGTGTCCTGGTCAGGAAACTTTGTTCCGGGCCATACCATCTGGGCAAAATATACTTGAATTGAAGCAAGAACTCCGGTAATAAGACATACAAGAACCGTCGCGAGAAGAATATTTCGTCGTGGATTACGAACCTCTTCCGACAGTGTCGAAATACCATCGAAACCTATATATGTAAGAACAGCTAAAGATGCTCCGGCTGATACGGAGGCAAATGAGAATGTTTTTGGATCATAGAATGGTCTTGTCCATTCAGCAGCGTTGGTAGGCGGATGAATAAACAGATATCGTACAGCCGCTCCAAGGAAGAGAACAATAACCACGCCCAGTCCTGTGGCAATAATTGAATTTGTCCTTGAACTGGATTCAATCCCTCTCAGGTTCATCCCTGTAAAGAGAAGCGCAAAAGCTACTGCATAGACAGGAAATGGAATTTCAGGAATCAGGTTCATTGCAGCTTTACTAATCCATATTACACATATTATGGGATTCATAATATAATCAAATATCATCCCCCAGCCGACAAAGTATCCCAGGGCAGGATGGATCTCCCTGCTGACATAGGTATATGCCGACCCGGCACTCGGATATGCATTTGCCATTCGGCCATAACTGATTGCAGTAAAGAGCATAGCAACCATACCAATAAGTATGGTGGTTACCACATGCCCCTTGGCAAGCGTTGCCGCTGCACCATACAGAGGCATTGGAGCCGTAGGCTGAATAAGAATTATACCATAAAGTACCAGCGATGATAGTCCCAGGACACGTTTTAACCCGGGGCCGGAGGCTGTTGAAGGTTTTGCGACACTCATAATATATATTAAAATTGGTTAGGAAAGAAGATTAAAGATAATATTAAATATATAACATGAAAAATCTGATATCTATTTGAATCAAATTATTGGAAATATTTATATATGTGAGAATCGGGCATAATATATTTTGTAACTTTATTAGTTCTAAAATGCATTCACTCACTCCAAAAGAATCAAGAACATGAAGAAACTCATTGTATTAACGCTTATTATTCTGGACTTCAGTTTATTAACATGTCATGCTCAGAAATCTGACGAAGGCATTATGACACTAAGGGACAACTGGGCCATACAATCGTCCGGGGTAGTTACCAGCAACGGGAAAGAAATCTCAACAACCGGATTTAAAACTGATGTGTGGTATCCCACCTCCGTTCCCACTACCGTCCTGGCAACATTGGTGGACAATAAGGTATATCCCGATCCTTATTACGGTACAAATATTCTGAACCTGCCGGGTGCCATAACCGGACGAAGAAGGGAAATGCCCGCTGACAGCCCTTTCCTGGTACCTTGGTGGTACAGGACCGAGTTCAAAATACCGGCTGATTTCAAGGGCAAGAACATATGGCTGAAGTTCCATAGCATCAACTATAAAGCAAATGTTTGGCTGAACGGAAAACTGATAGCTGATACAACGATTGTTGAGGGAGCATACCGTCTTTTCAAACTCAATATTACTAATGCTGCCTTGCCGGGTAAAAATAATTGCCTGGCACTCGAGATACTACCTCCCAAAGGCATGGATCTTACCATAACCTGGGTTGACTGGAATCCGACTCCCCCGGACAGAGGCATGGGCATATGGTATGATGTCGCTGTTGAGGCAACAGGAGCAGTTGACATTGAGAATCCATATATTGTAACAAAGTTGAACCTACCCAGAACTGATGAAGCAAGACTAACAATTACCTCAGAGGTTCATAATATCACTGATAAAGCTCTAACTGGTAAGCTTGACCGGGACAATAGAAAATTCCACATTCTCGCAGAATGTTGAACTTGCAGCCGGGGAGACAAAATTAGTGAGTTTTGAACCGGATAAATTTCCTCAACTTATATTCAATGATCCCAGGTTATGGTGGCCACATACAGTTGGTCCGCAGAATCTTTATGACCTGAACCTAAGCTTTGAGTCAGGATGGAATGACAACCGACACAAAAAAAGTGAGGTTTGGAATCCGTGAAATAACATCGTGGATGAACGACTTTGATAAATTTCATACCAAGGTGTTCCAGATAAATGGTAAAAATATAGTAATAAGGGGTGGGGGCTATGTGCAGGATCTTATGCTGCGTCCTTCACATGAAAGGATCGATGCGGATATTGCATATGCAAAGCAAATGAATCTTAATGCACTCAGGATGGAGGCTCCCAGGGGCTCTGACTACCTTTTTCAGAAATGTGATGAAGAAGGAATTCTCCTGATGGTAGGATGGTGCTGCTGCAGTTCCTGGGAGAGATGGAAGAACTGGACACCTCATATTGCTGACGTAGCTGAACTTAGCTGGAAGGACCAAATCGTTCACCTGCGTAATCATCCTTCAGTTTTCACCTGGCTTTACGGCAGCGATAATTTTCCTCCGGCCGACATTGAGAAGAGGTATATAAAAGTGCTGGATGAATATGACCCTACAAGACCATATGAATCATCCGCAACCCAGGCGGCAAGTGAAATTGCCGGACGCACAGGGGTTTGGATGGGGCCATACCCTACTGTATATGCATATTTTCCTCCGTCTTACTGGTATAAAAAACTGGAATTTAACACAGAAGCCGGACCTGGAGGAGAACAAATACCTCCAATGGAAACCATGAGAATGATGATGCCTGAAAAGGATTTATGGCCAATTAGTGAATCATGGGATATCCGTTTGCATAAAGCATTCTATCCTATTGCCAGGAAGGCTCTGGATTCACGTTACGGGAAACCTGAAAGTGTTGAGGAATATTCAAAAAAATCACAGGTGTTCCAGAATGAGGCTGTTAAAGCAATGTTTGAAGCTTATGCCGGGAATAAGTACCGTTCAAGTGGCATAATATACTGGATGTATAATTCAGCCTGGCCAAAAATGTACTGGCAGTTTTATGACTACTTCTTAATGCCTAATGGTTCATTCTACGGGGCAAAGACAGCTTGTGAACCGCTTCATGTCCAGTATTGTTATAATGACAGTACTATTAAAATAGTTAACTCATACTATAAAGAATTCTCAGGGCTTAAACTATCCTATAAGCTGTTCGATTTCAATATGAAGCTTATCAATTCAGGTCAGAAGGAGGCAGATGTGGGTCCGGATGCTTCATCAGTATTTTATAAACTTAGTATCCCACCAGATCTCTCAAAGGTTTATTTTCTTAAACTGGCTCTCACAGATGCCTCAGAAAAACTTATCTCCTCCAATTTCTACTGGTTATGCTCCGAAGGGGATGAAAATGCTGACTTTACAGACCTGGATAAATTGCCTGTGACTGATGTGAAAGTCTCTGCCTCCCGAATAACCCACGATGGGAATAAATTAAGCCTTACCATTACCCTGGAAAATCCGGGAAAGGATCTTGCTTTTGCAATAAATCCGATTATTCTGGAAAAGAGCTCATTGAAACCTGTATTGCCGGTTTTCTGGGATGATAATTATTTTTCTCTTATTCCCGGCGAAAAGAGAGTGATAAGAGTTGAGTTTGATCAGAAAAACCTTGAAGGAGAAAAGGCCTTGCTTAAGGTGAGTGGTTGGAATATCAAGGCAATTGAACGGGAACTCGAATAGATTCTGAACTCTGGTTGGCATCCGGTTTTTAGATAATAATATGATAGAAAATACAAACAACAATTAAAAAATTAAATTATGGAAATTATTAATGTAACAGCAATGGAAATCCTTGACTCAAGAGGAAACCCCACAGTCGAAGCAGACATAACACTGGAAGATGGAACCAGGGCCAGGGCAATGGTACCCAGTGGAGCATCAACGGGTGAACGCGAAGCTTGTGAACTGCGTGACGGTGACAAAAATAGATATGGCGGGAAAGGAGTATTGAAAGCAGTAGAAAATGTAAATAAAATAATTGCCAGGGAGATTGTTGGCAAAGAGTTCAGGAATCAGAGAGAACTGGATTATTGTATGATTGACCTCGATGGTACAAGTAACAAGGCAAAGCTTGGAGCTAATGCAATTCTTTCAGTTTCGATGGCATATGCAAGAGCGGAGGCAGAGAGCGCCGGAATTCCATTGTATCAATACCTGGGAGGAGTAAATTCATACCTCCTGCCAGTCCCATGTCTTAATATTATAAATGGAGGGAAACATGCTGATAATAATGTTGATTTTCAGGAATTCATGATCGCACCACATGGAGCTAGATTCATTCAGAGAGGCAATCAGGATGGGCGTTGAGGTTTTTCATACACTTAAATCTGTATTAAAAGCTAAACATTATAGTACCGGTGTAGGAGATGAAGGAGGTTTTGCCCCTGATCTTAAATCAAATGATGAGGCTATTGAGGTAATCCTTGAAGCTATACATAAAGCAGGATACAAACCAGGAGAACAGGTAAGTATTTGCCTCGATCCGGCTGCAAGTGAATTATGGGAAGACGGAAAGTATAAACTCTTCAAGAGCACTGGGAAATTCCTTACAAGTGATGAGATGGTAAAACTCTGGGAAAACTGGATCAATCAATACCCTATTGTTTTGCTTGAAGACGGTCTTGCAGAGAACGACTGGAACGGCTGGAAGAACCTGACCGATACCCTGGGCAACAAGATTGAGATTGTTGGCGATGACCTGTTCTGTACAAACAAAAAAATTCTTGCTGAAGGAATTGAAAAAGGAGTGGCCAATTCAGTTTTGATAAAGCTTAACCAGATTGGTACGGTGACTGAAACGCTTGAGACAATTGAGCTTGCATATAAAAATAAGTACAATGCCTTTATTTCTCACCGCAGCGGCGAAACACCTGATAGTTTCATAGCAGATCTTACTGTTGCTGTTAATGCAGGGCACTTAAAAACCGGTAGTGGTTGCAGAGGAGAAAGAGTTGAAAAATTCAATCAGTTGATGCGTATTGAGAATGATCTCGGAAAATCTTCAAGGTTTGCCGGTAAAAAAGCATTTAAAAACGCCTGATTAGTCCTCACTAAGCATATTCTTGTCCCTGGGAACTGACAGAAAAATCAAAATCCATAAGACCGCAAAGGCCACCGAACCCGTATAATTGAGGTTCGGGTGGTCTTTGCATATCCGGTGGCTAAAAGGAAATTTATTTACACCACCTTAACAGTATTTTTTTATCTTCGTCTGATTATAAAACCAACCTTATGATGAGATTTTTACGATTACTGCTTTTATTCTTTTCAGGAATAATAATTGTTACATGTTCCAATACAAAAAATGCGGGCGCCAGGAAAAATACCGGGGTCAGAAACGTAATACTGATGATTGGTGACGGCATGGGTCTCCCGGATGTCAATGCTGCAATGACCGTTTCAGGAGTACCACTTAATATTGAACAGTGTAATTACACCGGATTACAGAAGACTTTTTCAGCCAGCAACTACATTACCGATTCAGGTGCAGCCGGAACAGCAATTGCCACAGGAGTAAAAACAAAAAACGGAATGATCGGTGTTGATTCAGCCGGACATACTCTTAAATCCATTCTTGAAATTGCAGAAGATAATGATTTATCCACAGGGCTGGTATCTACTTCCGCAATAACCCATGCCACTCCGGCTTCATTCATAGCTCATAATCCAAACAGGTCGGACTATGAAGGTATAGCTCTTGATTTTCTTAAAACTGATGTTGATGTATTCATTGGAGGAGGGATAAATCATTTTGTCAGGAGGAAAGATAAACTTAATCTCCTTGACAGTCTTGTTATCAGGGGCTACGAGGCAGATACCACACTGGATGCTGTACTTGCTTCGGGTGCAATGAAGCTTGCAGGACTGACAGCATCTGAACATAACCCGACAAGCCTTGAGGGAAGAGGAGATATGCTTCCATTGGCTTCATCAAAAGCTATTGAAATATTAAATAAAAACAAGAAGGGGTTTTTCCTTATGATTGAGGGATCGCAGATTGACTTTGCCGGTCATCTTAATGATGCGGAAGGAGTAATTGCCGAGACACTTGATTTTGACAAAGCGGTTGGAGTAGCTATCGATTTTGCCAAAAAGGATGGAAAGACACTAGTGATTGTAACAGCTGATCATGAGACTGGGGGAGTTACCATAACCGGAGGTGACAATAAATCTCACCTGGTTAATCTTAGCTTTGCCACAAATGACCATACAGCAGTGATGGTACCGGTATATGCTTTTGGACCCGGAGCTGAGAATTTTGAAGGAATCTACGACAACACGGATATCTTCAGGAAGATACTTCAGCTATATAATTTTGATAAGGGTAACTAATATCAGGTAACCCCGGTGGGTTGGCGCAGGTTAGGTCCATATTGTTTAATGTGAGAAGCCGGATGAGGATATTTTGAATATCTCACTATTCGGGGGTGTTGAAAAGTCCTTTGTGCGCCTTAGTGATTACCTTAGTGTCCTTTGTGGTAAAATATAAAACATTGAACCACAAAGTATCACAAAGACAATACGAAGTAACACAAAGGTAAAACCCCAATTATAAATTCTATTTCGACAGCCCCTGTCATTGCGGAGCAGTGACGGGGTGGTAGCCAGTGAAAAGGGATTACAGCCTCACTCCATTGTTGTTCGGGTGTGATCCACGGGGGGATCCAGCAAAGCCAAAACAAACCAGTTAATGGGGATTACACCCTCACTTCATTCGGGTGTGATCCACGGGGGGGATCCAGCAAAGCCAAAACAAACCAGTTAATGGGGATTACACCCTCACTTCATTCGGGTGTGATCCCCGGGGGGGATCCAGCAAAGCCAAAACAAACCAGTTAATGGGGATTACACCCTCACTTCATTCGGGTGTGATCCACGGGGGGGATCCAGCAAAGCCAAAACAAACCCGCTTTGCGGGTTATTTTGTTTTCCTCCTGTCCTTATCAAAGCAAGCTTTGAACGGCCAGTCTGAAAACAAAAACCCTTCGCCTAATGGCGAAGGGTTTGTTTTGGTTTTGCGGAGAGAAAGGGATTCGAACCCCCGGTACCCTTTTGAGGTACACACGCTTTCCAGGCGTGCCAGTTAAACCACTCCTGCATCTCTCCGGGAAGAATGAGTGTTTCAAACCGCGGCGCAAAATACGAAAATATTTTCAAAAAAAGTATGATCAGGTGATCTCACCGGCAAGAGATATCTTCAAGGCTTCAGTGACTTTGTCTTTAGAGGTATATCTTCCCAGTAGATGCATGAGCTTGGTAATGGATGCTTCTGATGTTATGTCCTTGCCGCTGATAACTCCGGCAGCAAGCATCTGGCGACTGGTCTCATACAAGCCCATCTCAACGCTCCCTCCATGACACTGGGTAACATTAAGTATAATACCGCCATTATCAATGAATTGTTTCAGGTCATCAAGAAACCACTGGTATGTCGGGGCATTACCCGATCCGAATGTCTCAATGATAAGACCTCTGAGACCCTCAGTTCTGATAATTGCCTTAACGAGTCTTCTGTTAATCCCGGGAAAAAGTTTCAGGATCGCAACATTAGTATCGAATGATTTATGTACTATAAGCTTCTTTGAGGTTGAGGGATAATTGATCAGGTTATTAAAGTATCTCAGATGAAGTCCCACCTCTGCCAGAGGATGGTAATTCGGTGAAGAGAATGCATCAAAATGTTCAGCGCTGAGTTTGCTTGTTCTGTTACCCCTGGTAAGATTATTATCAAAGAATATGCAAACCTCAGGTACCTCGGGTAGACCCATTTTTTCTTGCAGCTGCAATTTCGATAGCTGTAATTAAATTCTCACGTCCGTCAGTACGAAGTAATCCAATTGGCAGTTGTGAACCTGTAAGGATAACAGGCTTGGCAAGGTTTTCAAGCATGAAACTCAGGGCCGATGCCGTATATGCCATGGTATCAGTTCCATGCAGTACAACAAACCCATCAAAATCATCATAGCTGCCTTCAATTATCTCTGCCATTCGTATCCATACTCGATGGGTCAATATTGGAAGAATCTTTTACAGGATCAAAGGATACTGAGTGCAGATCATACCCAAACTTCCTCAGTTCCGGAACATGGCTGGTAATATGACGGAAATCGATCGGTACAAGAGAACCGGAATGTGTATCATGAACCATTCCGATTGTTCCACCTGTATAAATAATCAGTATTGACACTTCTCCACGGGTTTTCATCACTTAGCGTCTGTTGTTTTCATCACATTGATAATCAGTAATCCTGATTACATAATTAAAATTTTACCCTGCAGATTTTTAAGGGGCTGTCGAAAAAGTCCTTTGTGCGCCTTAGTGACTACCTTAGTGTCCTTTGTGGTGAAACATAAATCATTGAACCACAAAGTATCACAAAGTACAACACGAAGTAACACAAAGGTAAAACCCCAATTCTAAATTCTATTTCGACAGCCCCTATTGAAGGGTCCTTCCAAATCAACTTAAACAGAGAACAATTCCAATGAGTTTAAGTATGTTAATTCTGCTGTTTTTTCTTCTGTCATGCCAAAGATATCTGCTACCTTTCTGTTTATTAAACGGATATAAGAACTCTCATTTCTCTTTCCCCTGAAGGGGGCAGGAGCCAGGTAGGGAGAATCAGTCTCAAGAATAAGATTCCGGGGACCTGCCTCCCTGACTACTTTGTCCAGACCTGAATTTTTAAAAGTCACTATACCTCCTATACCCAGCTTCAAACCCAGTCTGCCTGCTTTTTCAACCTCACCAATTCCTCCTGTAAAAGCATGAAGCACACCTTTTAACCTGCTTCCTCTGAATTCATCAAGTACTGAAAAGACCTCTGAGAATGAATCCCTGGAATGAATAATCACAGGAAGTTCGTGTTCGATAGCAAAGGATATCTGCCTTCGAAGAGCAATGATCTGTTCTTTAACATAAGTCTTATCCCAATAGAGGTCGATTCCTATCTCACCAATGCCTGCATACTTGTGTTCCCGAATAACTTTTCCAGGGTATCAAGCTGATTAAGATAATCATCCTTTACCGAAGTGGGATGAAGGCCTATCATTGGAAAACAGATATCAGGATACCTTTTTTCTACTGACAGCATCTGGTCAACAGACTGTACATCAATGTTTGGCATAAACATTTTGGTTATGCCATTTTCTACAGCCCTTTTTACCACTTCATCCCTGTCGGTATCAAACTCCGGCAGATAAAGGTGTGTATGGGTATCGATAAGTTGCATTACACTACTCCCTGGGCGATCATCGCATTAGCGACCTTAACAAATCCTCCAATGTTAGCCCCATCGACATAATTAATGAACCCATTTTTCTTTGTACCATATTTCACACAGGTAGCATGGATGTTCTTCATAATAGTATGAAGCTTCTCATCGACCTCCTCACGTGACCATGGCATTCTCATCGAGTTTTGAGTCATCTCAAGTCCTGAAGTGGCAACACCTCCGGCATTGGCTGCTTTTCCCGGTCCGTAAAGTATCCCGGCTTCAAGGAATATTCCCACCGCTTCGATTGTTGAAGGCATATTGGCCCCCTCGGAAACACATACACAGCCATTCTTAACGAGGGTCTTTGCTTCTTCCCCGTTGATCTCATTCTGAGTGGCATTTGGCATAGCAATATCACATTTGATCATCCATGGTCTCTTACCTTCAAAATATTCGACACCAAATTTGTCGGCATATTCCTTTATCCTTCCTCTCCTGATATTTTTCAGTTCCATGATGAAGGCAAGCTTTTCTTTATCAATGCCTTTTGGATCATATATGAAACCATTGGAGTCAGACATAGTCACCACTTTGCCGCCAAGTTGTGTTACTTTCTCTGCCGCATATTGTGCCACGTTACCGGATCCTGATATACAAACGGTTTTATCTTCAATTGTGATACCGCGAGTTGCCAGCATCTCCTTTGCAAAATAGGTTGCACCGTATCCTGTAGCCTCGGGTCTGATCAGGGATCCTCCCCACTCAATACCCTTCCCTGTCAATACACCGCTGAATTCATTTTTAAGTCTTTTGTACTGACCGAACAGGAAGCCTATCTCACGTCCACCAACTCCAATGTCACCGGCAGGGACATCAGTGTCAGCTCCAATATGCCTAAAGAGTTCAGACATAAAGCTCTGGCAGAACCTCATGACCTCGTTATCAGATTTACCCTTGGGATCGAAGTCGGATCCTCCTTTTCCACCACCCATGGGAAGTGTAGTCAGGCTGTTTTTGAATACCTGCTCAAAAGCAAGGAATTTCAGAATGCCAAGGTTTACTGTTGGGTGAAATCGGAGACCTCCTTTGTATGGGCCAATGGCGCTGTTCATCTCAATTCTGAAACCCCTGTTTATCTGTATTTCTCCTTTGTCGTCCAGCCATGGAACTCTGAAGATGACAGTACGTTCAGGTTCTGCTATTCTTTCCAGAATTTTAGCATGTTTGTACTTGGGATTTTCTTCAATAAAAGGAATCAGAGATTCTGAGACCTCCTGAACAGCCTGGTGAAATTCGTTCTCCCCAGGATTTTTGGCTTTTATCATTGCCATGAATTGTTGTACTCTAGGATCCATAATATTACCGTATTAGTTAAAAGATTAATTGGAGGTCTAAATTTATAAAAACAATACAGAATATCATTTCATTTTAACAGAATATTAACCTTTGATATATTTAGGAACTTCAGTACTCATCATATTATCAATATCAGAGCTGAACTCCTTTACCTGCTTCTCATAATTGTCAAGTGCTTTAATCTGCAGGTTAGTAGGTCTTCCGGCATAGCCACCAACAGCACTGTATACCTCAGCGATGTTCTCGCGTAATCTCACCTGCCCCGTTATTCCGCCTTCTCCTGCCTGGGTGGCTGATATCTTGCCGTGCAGCTCATCACAGTGGGCAACCAGTGCCTGGACTTTCTTCAGTTTTTGGCCTTTAAGCGATGACTCTAATGATTTAAGCTTATCATGGGTATCAAGGATACGTTGATCTATGGCAGCCAGTTCTTCAAGCATGTTATAAGCTCTCATTAATGTCTCTCTCTGCAGTTTGCGATCCTCTTCACTGTGTTTCAACTCTGGATTGTCGTTAAGGTTAAGCCTGGTGGTATAGTTTTCGGTTCCCTTAACAAGCTTTATATTATATGTACCGGCCGGATAATCAGGACCGAAAGCAGCTTCTCCGAGGATATTAGGTGATTTAGGTACCTTCGGCGGATCCATTGATGTGGCTACCCTTACAATATTTATGCCTTTCCGGTTACCCGCAGGTAACTTTTTAAGGAACTTGCCATCTGTGGCAAATACATCTAAATACATCTCCCCGAACACATGTCTTTTTTTGAGATAATAGCATATTATTGCAGATGAAGGCGGGTTAGGTCCGGTAAACTCCCCGTCGCCGGGAAAGTCTTGAGTGCCACTGCCTGAGGGAAAATAATAGGGGCGTACCGGTAGAAAAGCAAAGTCTTTTTCGATAACTGAAGCAGTGAAGGCACGCATTGGAGTAAGATCGTCAATAATGATTATCCCTCTCCCGTGTGTGGCGAGGACAAGATCGTTCTGACTGCTTTGAAATGCCATATCAAAAATACCTGTCAAAGGGACCTTGTTTTTAAATCTTACCCATTTTCCCCCATGGTTAAAACTGGTATACATTCCCATCTCGGTCCCAAGGAAGATCAGGTCCCTGTTAACAGGGTCCTGTTTGATAACATGGCAGAATCCTTTAATATCTTCTGTCGCCAGTGATGTCCATGTCTTGCCAAGATCATCTGTGAAAAACACAAATGGTCTCATATCTCCGTTCCTGTGAGCATCGACAGTTATCCAGGCTGAATTCCTGTCAAAATTATCAGCATCGATATGTGAGATAAAAGCAAGAGGAGGTAAACCCGTGATATTATTATTGAGAAGAGTCCAGTTCTTACCACCGTCAGTGGTAAGTTGCAGGTTACCGTCATCAGTCCCGGCCCATACAACATTCTCATCAAGTGGCGACTCGCATATTGAATAGATTGTGGTATTGTTTTCTGCTGTACTGTTGTCAATTGTCAGTCCTCCCGATTCCTCCTGTTTTTGCCTGTCAGGATCATTTGTAGTAAGATCGGGTGAAATCCTTTCAAAAGAATCGCCTTTGTCTTTTGAGCGGTAGAGGTATTGCGATCCTATATAGAGCCATCCTGACTTTTTGCCGAAAACACATGGTGCGTTCCAGTTAAACCTTAGATCATCTGTACCTTCTTCCGGGAATGGCTTAAGATACTTGCTTTCTCCGGTTAGCTGGTTAGTCCTTGAAATTCTGCCTCCCTGGTACTGTGAATAGGTTACATCAGGATTATCGATGTCACAATAGGTATAAAAACCGTCACCATAGCCAATATTTTTCCAGTCAGAGTTTCTTATACCGCCGGGTTTCTTTGAGGGTCCCATCCATGAACCGTTATCCTGGAGTCCCCCGTACACATTATATGGTTTGCTATTGTCTGTACTTACATGATAGAATTGTGAAACGGGAAGGCAGTGAACAAAGCGCCAGGTATCTCCCTTATCTGAAGATATATAAACACCTCCATCTGTACCCATGTATAGAAGACGATTGTCAACAGGACTAATCCACAAAGCATGGGTATCACTGTGATAATTGCCTCCGTTAACGGAAGGTGACTGAAACAGTTTGCCTCCATCGATGCTAACCCAGAGAGACGTGCCTGGTTTATATACCCTTTCAGGTTCCACCGGATCAGCTACTATCAGGCTGTAATAGAAGGGCCTGTCACCTATCATGATCTGATCACTCATCTTTTCCCACGAGGAACCCTTGTCTGACGATCTGTACAGAGCTGATTTCTTTGATTCGACAACTGCATAGATATAGTGAGGTTTAACCGGTGATATAGTGATGGCAATTCTACCAAGGGTACCTGATGGCAATCCATTATGGATCCTGTTCCAGGTTTCTCCTCCATCCTCGGATTTGAAAATACCACTTCCTGGTCCACCTGATCTGAATGTATAGGCCTTTCGTCTGAAATCCCACATTGTAGCATAGATAACAGATGGTGTCTCGGGGTCCATTGCCAAATCTGAACATCCTGACGAAGGACCAACATAAAGCAGTTTCTTCCATGTCTTTCCACCATCTGTGGTTTTGTAAACTCCCCTTTCTTCACTGTCTCCCCATAAAGCACCAAGCACAGCAGCATATACTATATTGGGATCGGAGGGATCGATCAGGATACGGCCAATTCTTTCACTGTTAGGAAGTCCCATATTCTCCCATTTTTCACCTCCATTATAAGTCTTATAGATACCTGTACCAATTGATACACTGTTACGGGTCCATACTTCACCTGTTCCGACCCAGACAGTATCAGGATGTTTCTGATCGATGGCGATAGTCCCTATTGACTGGCTGTAATCATCAAAGACAGGCTTAAATGTTGTACCCTGATTTATTGATTTCCATACTCCCCCGCCTGCAGCTCCGACCCAGACAATGTCAGGATTGCTTTTAACAGCATCGATACAGGCAATACGTCCACTCATTCTGGCCGGTCCAATTTGTCTTCCCACTATATCACCGAATGTTGCTTCTGTGATCTGCCCATTTAGCAAACTGATTCCAGCAAACAACATAATGGTTGTTATTAGAATTTTTTCTTTCATAATCTTAGTATAAAAAAGATTAAAAGTGCTTTTACTTATTCGAAGGTTTTTCGAAGAGTGAGTCAGGAAGTGCAATGTTAAACTCAATAGTATCTATAACTATTGTTCCTGCAAGTTGGTCATTTACCTTATTATCGATTTTTCCGGGTACAGCCATGCCATGGATCTGTTTGTAATTACCATAATATGAATCACCAACTGACTCATTTCCCATAACTTTGATTTTAGAATTTGTTCTAAGCAGGATATATGAATCCGAATCAATATAATAGGTAAAGGTGTCGCCTTCCTTTGTTTCCACTTTAACTTTGTAACAGGGGGTTCCTTCCATATCTTCCTGACCGTCAAGGGTAACTGTATAGCCTTTCTCTTTCCAGTTCCATAGCATACCATCCATATCGGCCTGGTATTTCATGGCCTTTAATTCATCTTCAGACATCGGTTGGGGATCTGTTGCACCTGCAAAAGGATTGAGGCTCCATCCCTCTTTCCCGTTGTATGTCTGTACAAAAGTAAGATCCTGAAAAGTACCCTGAACACGTAGTTTATCAGGTCTTTTGGACATCTGTATTATAGGAATTTCAATTCCTCCCTGTATCATTTTGCCAATGAATTTTTGGGTGTTGACTTTTAAAATGCTGTCCTGTCCCATTGCGGAAAAGTGATCACTAAGAATATCTTCCAGGGACTGGGCCTGTAACAGATTGCCGCCAACAAGCAACAAAGCTGAGAATAAGATTACAATTTTTTTCATAGGGGAAGTGTTTTAAAGATTTTAATATTAGCAATTTATTTCTTTTTTTAGATATTATCAAATCAATATTTCATATCACGAAAGTCGATAAATATTTCCTGGAAGGCACTTCAGAATGCCATCAAATTCCATGTTCAATAACATAGATGATAGCTTATAGACAGGAATATCAAGTGTACGGCATATTGTGTCAATCGTCATTTGCCCTTTTATATGCAATAATTCACAAATTTGTCTTTCACTATCATTCAAATCTGAAAAGAGAACTTTTTGTACCGGGGGTATTATTTTTTCCGGCTTCCAGTTTAGCAAGTATTCAATATCATCGGAACACTCAATAAGGGCCGCTTTATTGCGCTTAATCAGGTTATTGCATCCGGCCGACCACTGGTCATCCGGCCGGCCTGGTACTGCAAAGACATCACGATTATAGGAACCTGCTATATCTGCAGTGATCAGGGCCCCGCCACTTATGCCTGATTCAACTACCAGGGAGGCATCAGATAATCCGGCAATTATCCTGTTTCTTTTTATAAAATTATTTCGTTCGGGTAAAGCATCAGAGACAAAATCCGTAAGGAGTCCCCCCTGATCTATCATAGTTCTTGCAGTGGCAGTATGCAGTGATGGATATATTGTCTTTAAGCCGTGCCCCAAAACACCTATAGTTCTCAGGTCATTTGCCAGTGCTGCCCTGTGTGATATTATGTCTATCCCGTATGCAAGTCCGCTCACAATTATAAGGTCGGGATGTCTTATCGCCAGGTCAGCTACGATCCTTTCACATATTTCTTTCCCCCGGCCGGTTGCATTACGGGTTCCTATGACACTGAGTATCTTGGGTGCATTGAGGTCACACATGCCATTAAAGAAAAATACAACAGGAGAATCATCACATTGTCTTAACCGATATGGATAATCGTTATCAAGATAGAAAAAGGTTTTAATTTTATTCTTTGTAACGTATTCTGCTTCCATCTCTGCTTTGGCAAGATATGATCTCTCACTGATGGATCTTGCCAGACTTTCCCCTATTCCCGGTATTTTCACGAGGTTCCGGTAGGGCTCATGAAATATTGGTTCCACGCCACCAAAATGCGATACAAGTTTCCGGGCACTGATGTCACCAATACGGGGGATTAGACCTAAAGCAATTTTATGCTTAAGTGATACATTTTGCATAGCACTGGAAATTGAGACATATAAATATAAAAAAAAGAACCGTAACACGATCCTTTTTTATCTTTAATGCTTCTCAAAGCCTGAAATGTGGTCTGTATTTTAAAGAATATTTATTAGGACCAGCGTGCCCGGCCCCTTACCCTGCCCCTGTGCCCTGAGCCCTGGCCCTGTGCCCTGGCCCTGAGCCCTGTGCCTTATATTACACCCATGTCGAGCATTGAATTGGCTACTTTCAGGAAACCTGCAATGTTTGCACCCTTCACATAATCAACATAACCATCTTCCCTTTTTCCATGTTTTACACATTGCTCATGTATGTTGGACATTATTTCATGAAGCCGGTTATCAACCTCCTGCCTGTTCCAGCGTAGTTTCATCGAATTCTGTGTCATCTCCAGTCCTGATGTAGCCACACCTCCTGCATTTGATGCTTTCCCGGGGGAGAATAAGAGACCGTTCCTCTGGAAAAGTGTTATTGCTTCAGGTGTGCTTGGCATATTAGCACCTTCACATACACAGATACATCCATTATCGATGAGTTTCCGAGCATCCTCAGCATTTAGCTCATTCTGTGTTGCACACGGAAGGGCAATATCAACCTTCACTTCCCAGGGGTGTTTCCCTTCATGAAATTCAACTCCCTGAAATTCATAAGAATATGGCTTCACAATGTCATCATTTGAAGCACGAAGCTCTAACATATATTCTATTTTTCTGCCGGATATACCTTCAGGATCGTAAACATACCCATCGGGACCAGAGATTGTAATAACTTTACCGCCCAGCTCGGTAGCTTTAAGTGCTGCACCCCAGGCAACATTTCCAAAACCACTAATTGCAACTTTTTTATCTTTAAAAGATTCTCCGCGTGTGGCAAGCATTTCCTTGGCAAAATAAACACAGCCGAAGCCAGTTGCTTCAGGACGTATGAGGGATCCACCCCAATTACTGCCTTTACCTGTAAGTACTCCGGAATGATCACCAGCCAGGCGTTTGTACATACCATATAAGAAACCTATCTCACGTCCTCCAACACCTATGTCACCTGCAGGAACATCCGTTTCAGGCCCGATATACTTCCATAACTCAAGCATAAAGGACTGACAGAAACGCATGACCTCGGTATTGGATTTTCCTTTTGGATCAAAATCAGATCCTCCCTTTCCTCCACCCATAGGGAGTGTGGTAAGCGCATTCTTAAAGATCTGTTCAAAGCCCAGAAATTTAAGGATTGACAGGTTGACACTTGGGTGGAAGCGTAGATCCGCCTTTATATGGTCCAATGGCGTTATTGAACTGAATACGATAACCAATGTTAACCTTTACATTCCCCTCATCATCAATCCAGGGCACTTTAAAAGTAATGACCCTGTCGGGTTCGATTATCCGTTCGATAATGTTAGCAGATTCAAACTGAGGATTTTCATTATATACCTCTTCAATTGATTCAAGAACCTCTCTTACAGCCTGTAAATACTCAACCTCTCCCGGATGTTTCTTTTCGAGGTTGTTTAGAATTTTATCTACGTTCATTAGTTTAATTTTTAGATTGTGAGAAGGAAATTTAAAAGTGTGTCAAATTTGTCGTGATCCAAATTCATGAAAAATGATAAATCTCATGTTCCCAGATGATAACCTTCACGCAGGGGGAGTAATCGAATTTAATGATCTTATTATTTTTGCCTTTTCTTCTTTTGAAAGTGAACTTATATAGATTGGAGGGTATTTGGCAACACCCTCTCTGAGCTTCTGAAATAAAATAATACTTTTTACCAGCCCAAACGTAGCTGATTCAATTTTGTAACCTGAAAAAGAGCTTTTGTTAATTTCTACGGAGTTCTTTTTGCCTCCTACGATACCTGCATTAAAATACCGGAAAATTATCTTCTCCTTATCATCTGAGAAAGAGATGAACTGGTAATTTAATATCATTGGAAGAAAAGCCAGGAAGAGATAAACAGCTACAAGAATAAGGGTTATCGTAGTATCACTCATACCAAACAAAGGGAATTTAATTGTCTTTGAAAAATAGGCCAGAATGATATAAGCTATAAAGATGATTGTGGCTCCGAATAGTTTTATTCTGATATTGATGATAGTCTTGCTGTTATCGAATGTCATCACTTCAATTTTATGTAAAAATAAACTATTTTTTGTATAATCAGCTTTAAGGTAATCTATCTCTTTCTTTTAAAAAACCGGACCATCAACTCCCTGCATTCACCTGCAAGGACACCTGATTCCACAATTGTTTTAGGATGTAACAAGATCCCTTTATGGTAGTGAATCCTTTTAAATCATCATTGGCCCCGTAAATAAGTGCTGCTGCCTGGCTCCATCCTATTGCACCTGCACACATGCCGCAGGGTTCCAGGGTAACATATATAGTACAATCTGTAAGATATTTACCTCCCAGCCAGTTCGTAGCTGCCGTTATTGCCTGCATTTCTGCATGAGCTGTCGGATCATTAAGCGTCTCTGTCAGGTTATGAGCCCTTGCTATTATCCTGTCTCCACATACTATAACCGCTCCAACAGGAACTTCCTGCCTGTTTAACGCTTTCTCAGCCTCCGCCAGGGCAGCTTTCATATAGTATTCCTTACTGTTATGAACCACAATAATTTATTTAGGTCCCTAAAAGTAAAAATAAAATGTTTATTGACCAGATAGATTATACGTATTTGATGAGAGCATTTATGATCCCGGAAGTGTAAAGTGAATAAAAGTACCATCCGGATTTTACTTTCCACCCATATTCTGCCACCATGTTTCTCAATAAATTCTTTGCAGAGTATTAATCCCAGAGCTGTACCTTTTTCTTCTGCAGTTGTAATAACTGTGTTAATCTCAGAAGTTGAGAGCAGAGAAGAAAGGTCGTCTGCTGAAAGAGACGATCCATTGTGATAAAGAGATACTGTCACATCAGGTGGCGTTTGCCTGGCTGAAATACTTATCTCACCTTCATTGTGAATGCTTTTTATCATATGTGATACAAGGTTCCTGAGGATACTCTTTACCATAAAGAGATCTGCAAATACAGTCAGATCTTCCATATCTGAATGGATGATTGCGATGTTTTTTATCTGAGCAGTTGATTTCAATATAGATAGTGCTTCCTGACTTGTTGATCTTATATTGAGCTTTTCAGGTGAATAGGTTATTTTTCCCTGGTTCATCCTGGTCCACTGTAACAGGTTATCAAGCAGGTTATAAAAGTTGGAAGCTGACTTACTCATCATAACAGCCATTTTCTGAATCTCCTTAATAGGGAGGGTGTCAATTTCCACAGTCATGACTTTTGTGAAGTTATGAAATGTGCTGAAGGGAGTGTACAGATACTGTGCCAGTGCAGAATAAAACTTATCCTTATCTTCAGTGATACGGATCATCTCCTTTCTCGTATCGTTTTGTCTCTGTAACATCTCTTAAAACAGCACAGAATATATTGTTTCCGGCAAGGTGGATAGGGAAAGTATTACTCTGAACTTGTCTTCTGTATGGAGGTGTCAGGGAGATTATTTCCTGATCAGTTATGCGGTTATATTCTTTAGGATTTTTCTGAGACACGATCCCTTTAATGGCGTTCTTTACAGTATCCATGTTCCTTATCTCAGGAGGCATAGACTGGTATCGTATATCAACGATACTCTTACTCACTACATCTTCCGAACTTAAACCGCTTATTCTTTCTGTTCCCTTGTTCCACAGTAATATTTTGCCCTCCTCATCAAAGACAATTATACCATCGTGTATCTGGTTTATTATTTCCCTGAACCTGGTTTCACTTTCTTTGAGGTCCAGTTCCATCCTTCTGCGTTCTGTAATATTTCTTGCTAAGATGGTGCATCCTACTATTTCATGCGCGTCATTATGCATCGGGTCAACAAACACTTCATAATAGTCAATGTTAACATCTCCGAATGTCTGTATCAACGAAACAGATTCACCTTTAAAAGCGAGGTCAAAATTCTCTTTAAGCAATGTTCTGTTCTCATCAATTGTTATGCAATCCAGCATACTTATACCGGGTTTAACATTGCTATTATAAGCAAATTTCATTGCATCAATGTGAGCCTTGTTGAATGTTAAATATTTATAATTCTTATCAAGTGAGAATATAATTGTGTCACGCAGGCTCTCAAGTGTTGAGGATAGAAGCATTTCGGATCTTTTTAAAGCAGCTTCTTTGTGCTTTTGTTCAGTACTGTCAATGACATTTGCCAGCCAGAAAGTCCGGCCATCTTCCTGAATAAAAGGTCTGATGTACACCGTGACAGGAATCAGTGCCTCCTGATTCATGTTGAAAAAGTAACTCAAATCCCCTTGATGGGGAATGATTATTAAGTGTCTGTTCAAATGCCCTGGTTATATTCTCTATATCCTGCTGAGCCCAGTAAACATATGGAGGATGTATTCCTATTAGTTCTTCTTCATTCCATCCAACAAGCTTACAAAATGATTCATTGACATATATCTGTGTTCCCTTATCATCAATAACAGCTATTCCACTGGGAATAGCATCCTCTATAGCCTTCCTGAAAGCCTGCTCTTTTTTAAGTGACAGATCTACAGCCTGGGAATCGAGTTTACTCATTTCAGCATCAAGATCTTTTAACCTGTTTTCTGCGTCATTATTGTTCATTTCATTTTTTGATTAACAAATATGAAATTCTATTACAAACGGTCGATATGTTTAGGTTATCCTTCCCGGTTATATAAGTGATAGTCCTGATAAATAAATTTTTACAATTGATAGAAGTTTCTCAAATAAAATATATCCCTTTAGTTAATTCCCTTAATAAAATATTAGGTTGAGTAATTGTTCCATAAGTAATAAACAAGATTTGTTAAGATTAGTTCATGAGAAAAGTGATTAAACAGGAAACTTAATGAATTAGATATATCCTATTTATAGCATTGTTACAGAAAGGTTTAAATTCAAACGATTAAAAAATGAAATTTAATATGTCGAAAAAGTTTAAATGGCTATTTTTGCTGAAACTTTAATAGTAAGCGATGTACAGGACAAATACGTGTGGTGAACTCAATCTGGATAATGTCGGGCAGGATGTTATTCTATGCGGATGGATTCAGAAATCGAGAGATCTTGGTGGAATGACTTTTATTGATCTGCGCGATAGATATGGAATAACACAGCTTGTCTTCAACATGGAGAACAAACAGGGACTTGTGTGAAAAAGCCCGAAAACTGGGACGTGAGTTTGTGGTTCAGGTTCAAGGTACAGTACGTGAGCGCAGCAACAAGAACATGAAGATATTAACAGGGGAAATTGAGATTGATGTTGAGGAGATTAATATTCTCAACAGCAGCGAGCTCCCTCCATTCACAATTGAAGAGGACACAGACGGAGGGGAGGAATTAAGAATGAAATACCGTTATCTTGATCTCAGGAGGGCTCCTGTAAAAAATAATATTATACTCCGGCACAGGGTATCACAGGAGGTACGTAAATATATGGATTCCATTGGTTTTATTGAAGTTGAAACCCCTGTTCTGATTAAATCAACACCTGAAGGTGCACGTGACTTTGTTGTTCCATCAAGGATGCAGCCAGGTAGTTTTTATGCATTACCACAATCACCTCAGACACTGAAGCAACTACTAATGGTAGCCGGTTTTGATAAATATTTCCAGATTGTTAAATGTTTCAGAGATGAGGACCTGAGAGCTGACAGACAGCCTGAGTTTTCACAGATCGACTGTGAAATGTCATTTGTTGAAAGGGAAGATATCCTGGACACATTTGAAGGTCTCGCAAAATATCTTTTCAGACAGATCAAGGGAGTTGAGTTCACTGAACCATTTCATGAGGCTTACTTATAATGAAGCCATGGAATATTATGGTTCGGATAAACCGGATCTCAGTTTTGGTATGAGATTTATAGAAATAACTGCAATTGTAAAGGGGCATGATTTTGTGGTATTTGATTCATCAGAGTATATAGGAGGTATATGTGCTGAGGGATTGTTCGGAATTTACCAGAAAACAGCTTGATGAGCTTACCGAATTTGTGAGAAAACCCCAGATAGGAGCAAAGGGACTTAGTTTACCTGAGATATAATACGGATGGCACATTCAAATCGTCAGTTGATAAGTTTTATTCACCGAAGAATTTGAAAAATGGGCTGGGAAAAGCAAAAGCAAAACCAGGCGACCTATTGCTACTGCTTGCTGGGGAAAAGAAATAACACCTACTGCTTTTCTGAGCTTCGCCTTGAAATGGGACAGGCTGGGCCTGAGAAAAAAGGATATATTTGTTCCTCTTATGGGTTGTTGATTTTCCTCTTCTGGAATGGGATGAAGAGACAAAAAGGTATTATGCAATGCATCATCCGTTTACCTCACCTGTACCCGAAGATCTTCCTCTTATGAAAACGGATCCGGGCAAGGTACGTGCAAATGCTTACGATCTTGTGATTAACGGAGTGGAGATAGGAGGGGGTTCGATAAGGATTCATGATGCCTCTGTTCAAAAACTGATGTTCAGAGTCCTGGGTTTCAGTGAGGAAGAGGCAAATGAGCAATTCGGATTTCTTCTTGATGCGTTTAAATACGGAGCTCCTCCTCACGGTGGAGTAGCATTTGGATTTGACAGATGGGTTGCAATGTTTGGTGGTCAGGATTCCATACGTGACTTCATTGCATTCCCGAAAAATAATTCGGGACGTGATGTAATGCTTGATACACCATCACCGATTTCTAAAAGCCAGATGGAAGAGCTGCAGTTGATTTCAACCTCCCGAAAAAAAGGATAAAATATAGAGATTTATTCTATCTCTTTCTTGGTCTTAATTAATATTACACCACCGGATGCCCTCGATCCATAAATAGCAGCAGCATTGTTCTTTAGTACCTCAATGGATTTAACCTGTGTAGGAGAGATTCCATCTAATGTTTGAACGGGAACACCATCCACAACCAATAAGGCCGGTACGTCACCAAAAAGGTCCTTTGATCCCTGAATTATTATTGAGGAACCATTAATACGGACTCCTGTCACTTGTCTTTGTATCATATCATAAATCGAGGAATAGGACGAATAATCCTTCTTTGTGCCGTCAATTGAATTGATCTGGTTAGTCACATTTTTCTTTTTCATTGTTCCATATCCTACCTGGATGCCTTGTTCTCCGTCGTCAGATTTGGCAGTGTTGCTTTGTTTTGATGAAGAAGAAAAACCAATGTTGATATTCTCTCTTCCATTTATCTCCTCCTCCCGGATACCACTTCCAAATGTGAATATACCTATTCTCTGGGCCGTAGGTTTAACCTTAACTTTATATTCTCCTTTTGAATTTGTAACAGCATTGGTCTTCTGTCCGTCAATCATTATCATTGCATTGGGAATGGGTACACTGTCGGCATCCAGCACCGTGCCGTAAATAGTCACTTTCTTGTTATTTTTCTGGGCTGAAATTGTTGACACACACAAGAATGACAACATAATCAGGATTACTAGCTTCGTTTTCATGGTTTATATTATTACAATTAAGATGTGAATATATTTTTTCTCCGTAAAGTATGGAGATTATTTATTTAACTCTAAATCCATCCGCAATATTGCGGACATCTCATAATATGATTAGCTTAACAATTATAAGAGTAACAAAAATTAAGCCAAATATATCAAGTCCCCCGCATTTTATTCCGGGACTAATGCAAGTTACATCTAAGTATAGAAAAGAACAAAAATTCCAGATATTAAATACTCTTTCCAATCAGAGTTGCGGATGTTGACCTCTCGATCAGTACTTTAACATATTCTCCTTTTTTAAGGTCATCTGCCGGCAGTACAACAACCTTATTTTGGGTTGTACGACCCGAAAGGTAATCAGGTGATCTCTTTGAAGATCCTTCAATCAGGATTTCCTGGATCTGACCAACATCTGACTTTTTTGATTTTGCCGAGAGTTTGTTCTGCAGCGCGATCATCTCGCTGAGCCGTCCGGATTTGATATCTTCAGGCACATTATCTTCATATCTCCTGGCAGCTCTGGTTCCTGGTCTCTCGCTGTATTTAAACATATAGGCAAAATCGAATTCTGCCCACTCCATAAGTGAAAGTGATAATTTATGATCCTCATCAGTTTCAGTACAAAAGCCTGTTATCATGTCGGTGGACAGCGCACATCCCGGGATGATCCTCTTTATTGCCTTAACCCTGTCCATATACCATTCCCTGGTATAATCACGGTTCATTAGTTCAAGTATCCGGCTACTTCCGCTTTGAGCAGGAAGGTGAATATGCTTGCAAATGTTATTATGCCTTGCAATGGTATATAAGAGTTCATCCGAAATATCTTTGGGATGTGAGGTTGAAAACCTGACGCGCATCAGAGGATCAATGGATGCTACCTCTTCAAGAAGGGATGAAAAATCTACCTCATGGCTTGTCTCAGACCATTTATATGAGTCAACATTTTGTCCGAGAAGTGTTACTTCCCTGTATCCTATCTCAAACAAGTCCCTTACTTCCCGCAGTATTGAATCGGGATTTCTGCTTCTTTCGGCTCCCCTTACATAGGGTACAACACAATAAGCACACATATTATTACAACCTCTCATGATGGAAACAAAGGATGATACTCCATTCCTGTCCATTCTGACAGGTGATATATCAGCATAGGTCTCTTCACGTGAAAGAAGAACATTAACAGCTTTGTGTCCCGATTCTGCTTCGGCGACAAGCGCAGGCAATTCACGGTATGCATCAGGACCAACAACAAGATCTACAAGTTGTTCCTTTTCAATGAGCTTTTCTTTTAACCTTTCAGCCATACACCCTATTATACCTATTTTCAGATCAGCCTTGTTTTTTTTGAGATGGCTAATGGCTTTCAGGCGACCCCATATTTTCTGTTCGGCATTTTCGCGTATCGAACATGTATTTATCAATATCAACTCAGCCTCTCTTATTTCACCCGTTGGTTTAAATCCCACGTCTGACAGAATAGATGCAACAACTTCACTATCTGCTACATTCATCTGGCACCCATATGTTTCTATATATACTTTTTTGCTCATTTTCTTCTTTTGTTCTTTAAAGGGGCTTAACGGCTCAATGGCTCAATGGTAAAGCGGCTCAATGGTAATGCAACCGTTAGAATCTAAGCTACTATTTTCCCTTTGTGCCTTGGCGCCTTTTATCCCGACACAAATCTATAAAGTATGAGTGAGGTTTGAAAGAAATATTTAATTTTGCAATAAGGAACATAAATAATTAGAAGTATGTCAGGTCATAGTAAATGGTCAACCATTAAGAGGAAAAAAGGTTCTATCGACGCTAAGAGAGGGAAGATATTTACCAAGATTATTAAGGAAATAATTATTGCAGCAAAAGAAGGCGGAGGTGATCCTGATTCCAATGCCAGATTAAGGCTGGCTGTTCAGAATGCCAAAGGAGCCAATATGCCGAAGGATAATATTGAAAGAGCCATAAAAAAAGCAGTTGGCTCTGATGCTGAAAGTTTTGTTGAAACGTCGTTTGAAGGGTATGGTCCCGGTGGAATAGCTGTTTTTGTTGAATGCCTGACTGATAACAATAACAGAACCGTGGCATCTGTCAGAGCCGCATTCAATAAACATGGTGGGAACCTTGGAACTAATGGTTCTCTGAGTTTCCTGTTTGAAAGGAAAGGAGTCTTTACTATTAATAATGAGGGATTTGATCTGGAAGAGGTTGAACTGGAAATGATTGATGCAGGAGCAGAGGAATTTGATGTTGACGAAGACACAGTAACTGTTACATGCGCCAAGGAGGATTTTGGAAGCGTTAACCGGAAGCTTAATGAATTGGGCATTGAACCACAGGAAGCCGGATTAAAAAGGATCCCAAATGACACTAAAATGCTCGATATCGAATCTGCAAAAAAGGTTCTCAGGCTCGTTGATGCTCTTGAAGATGATGATGATATTCAGTATGTATATCATAATCTGGAAATGACAGATGAGCTGGCTGAAGCACTGGAGTAGTCAGTAAGGGCTTAAAAGATAGATTATGAAAAGATTTGTTCCGGTCATTATTCTAATGCTGCTGATATCATCATGCAAAAAAAATTCGGGCACAAGCGATTTCCTCTGGGAAGAATCTTATGGAGCCGGGACAGCCTACTCAATTGATCTTTTAACGGATTCCGGTTTCATTGCCAGTGGCAGACTGGAAGGTAAACCATTTTTCATCAGACTGGATAAAAAGTTTGGCAAGATTGTGGAAATCAAAAAGGATGTACCAGGCCTATTCAGTTCTGTATGGACTGATAACTCCGGTTATCTGGCAGGCGGGAATACCAGTGGTAAAATGCTGCTTGTGCGTTATAGTAAATCCGGAAATGAACTGTGGGAGAAAACCATGGAAGCTGATTTTCCGATTGATCTGACGCACATTTATTATAAAGGGTCAGGGGAAATGCTGGCCATTGGTACCACAAGCCCTGATTCTTTAAATGCAGGCGTTTCAGGAATATACTTTCTGAGGCTCGATACATCAGGCCAGGTGCTGGATCAAAATATAGCAGTTGCATCAGCATTTGTAGCTGCTAACAGGGCAGCAGTTGATAACAACGGCAACATATATGTTGCTCTGACCAGGAAGGAGGAAGACTCAAAACCTCGTGCATCAGTGGCTAAATATAATAGCCTGTTCCAGATGCTATGGGAGACGGAATTATACAATAATCCTGATTTTGGTGCAGCTGCAAGATCAGTTCTTACTGACCTTTCAGGTAATATATATGTTACAGGAAACACTGAACTTTCTGCATCTGATGGTATACTGGACAATTCATTCGTGGTCTCACTTACCACTGACGGTATAATAAGGAATAACTGGAAAAAATATCTTGAGAATAATAATGAAGGTGCAGCATTGTTATTTGATAATAATAATGAGCTCATGGTGCTTAATAAAAATTGTTATATCGTAAATATTTTAAATCCTGCAGATGGTGCGGAAGATGGAAGGATAAGGATGTTCAGCCTCTGTTCTCCTGGTGATACTGATGCTCTCGGTGAGGATTTTACCCTTAATTATGATAAGAACATCCTGATAGCGGGCAGTCTGGCCGGCAGTTTTTTTATAGCAATGAAATCGCTGCAATAACTAACTTTGAAGGATGAAAAAAAGAAAACAGCTGAATCTGTTTTTAATATGTCTGGTAAATGTTATTTTTGCGCCATGATAAGGAAATTTATTTTGTTATCACTAATCCTCGGATTTTATGCGGGATATGGTTCAGCTCAATCCTTCGTCAATACTTCGGCCCTCTTCAAAAGATCCGGTACTTATGACCAGGTGGCACAGTTAAATATTATTCAGAACAGGGCGATTGACTCACTTATCAGCAGGTATATAATGGTTAACAATGAGCTTAAGATTGAGAATAACCATTATGGTATGCCTGGCTTCAGAATACAGATATATAACAGTTCTACCAGGAATGCAAGGGAAGAATCATATAAGACCATGGCGGACTTTATAAGTAAATTTCCTGATATTACACCCTATGCTTTATACGCTCAGCCAGGGTATTTCAAAATACGGGTTGGTGATTTCAGAACCAAAGCAGAGGCAATCAGGCTGTTTCTTACAATAAGCAAGGTTTTCCCCAATTCTTACATCGTTCCGGATTTTATAAACTTTCCTGACCTGATTAAAAAATAGTTATGAGTGACAGTATCAAACACGAATGCGGCATTGCAATGTTAAGATTGCGCAAGCCGTTGGAGTTTTATATTGAAAAATATGGTACATGGAATTATGGCCTTGAGAAAATGTACCTTATGATGGAGAAACAGCATAACAGAGGGCAGGATGGTGCCGGCATTGCGGGAATCAAGCTTGGTCTTCCTGTTGGAAACAGATATATCTTCAGGCAACGTTCAAATCTGTCTAATCCTATAAAGGAAATATTCGGATTCATCTATGAGGATTTAGATAAGATTAAGAGAGCGAATCCTGCAATTTTTAACGATCCTGCCCTGATAAGGGAAAAGGTTCCCTTTGCATGTGATATATACCTGGGTCATCTGAGGTATGGGACATACGGCAATTACAATATTGATTATGTGCATCCGGTGAGCCGTGAAAACAATTGGAAGTCGAAAAATCTGGTTATGGCGGGCAATTTCAACCTGACCAATGTGGGTGAAGTATTCAGCAGCCTTATCGAGTTAGGTCAGAACCCTGTGGATTTTTCAGATACCGTTACTATTCTTGAGAATGTCGGGCACCGGCTGGATGAGGAGAATGAAAGGCTCTTCAGGAAATTTAAAGATGAAGGTTATTCTAAGAAGGAAATATCACCATTAATTGAAAGAGACCTGGATCTGACTTCTGTTCTGCAAAAAGCAAGTCGCAACTGGGACGGAGGCTATGCTATGGCTGGAATGGTAGGTCATGGTGATGCTTTCGTTATGAGGGATCCGGCAGGCATCCGTCCCGCTTTCTATTATATTGATGACGAGGTTGTTGTGGTTGCCTCAGAACGACCTGTGATACAGACCATCTTTAATGTCAGTCATGATAATGTTAAGGAGCTTCCACCGGCAGGGGCCGTTATCATCAAAGCGTCAGGTAAGACAACAGTGGAAAAGATCAGGGAGGAGACGGAACTGAGGAAGTGCTCCTTCGAGAGAATTTATTTTTCACGGGGAACGGATACTGACATTTACAGGGAAAGGAAAAAGCTCGGAGAGATACTTGCCACACGTGTACTCAAATCCGTAGATTATGATCTCGATAATACAGTATTTTCTTATATTCCGAATACTGCTGAGAGTGCATTCTATGGTCTGATCAAAGGGGTTGAGGATTACCTGAACCATGTAAAAATTGACCATATTCTAAACAGGGGAAAATATCTGACCAGGGAGGAGCTTGAAAAAATAATCCAGCAACGGCCCCGGGTTGAGAAAATTGCTGTTAAGGACGCCAAATTGAGGACTTTCATCTCGGAAGACAAGGGCCGTGATGATCTTGTCGGACATGTCTATGACGTTACATATGGTGTAATAAGACGTAATATTGATTACCTTGTTGTAATAGACGATTCAATTGTTAGGGGCACAACCCTGAAAAAAAGCATTATAAGGATCCTTGATAAGCTTGAGCCCAGGAAGATATTGGTTGTGTCATCTTCCCCTCAGCTAAGGTACCCCGACTGTTATGGGATCGACATGGCTAAACTTGGGGATTTTATTGCTTTCAAAGCCGCTATCTCACTCTTAAAGGATACGGGCAGGGAATCACTGATATCTGAATTATATAAAGAGGCACTGGTTGAGCTTAAAAAACCGGTGGAAGAGATAGTGAATGTTGTAAAAGAAATTTATAGACCTTTCTCCTCAGAGGAGATCTCTTCGAAAATATCCGCAATGCTGAAATCAGATGAGATTAAGTCCGAGGTAGAAATTGTCTTTCAGTCGATTGAAGGACTTCATGAGGCATGCCCGGGGCATCTTGGCGACTGGTACTTTACAGGAAACTATCCCACACCCGGTGGTAATAAGGTTGCAAACCAGTCTTTCATTAACTTTGTGGAGGGGAAAAATATCAGGGCTTATTGATTCTGATGCGAGAACCAGGTAATTTCAAAATCTTTTTTGTATGAAGAGAGATGCCTGTTGATCTTTTCAACATAGATGTCCTTCAAGGTTATCATAATTCCTGTCTCTTCAACATTTCCGAATTTGTCATTGATAAAGGTACCGAATGTTCGCATTGTAGGAGAAAGGTTCATATATGCATTGATGAGCGGCGGAATATTCTCTTCCAGGTTCCTTACCTCCCTTGAAAGTGTTTTATAATTTTCTTTATATCTCCTGCTTTTAAAGATCTTTTTCATCTCATCAGTGTGAATGTCAATATCCGCAGGTTCAATTGGAGTAACCATTTTGTCGGGATCACTGAAGTGTTTTTTCAGGAAGTAAAGGATCATATCTCTTGCTTTCTGATTGAAATGGGTATACATTGTTACCTTTCCAAAAAGGTACTTAAGATGGTGATTGTCAATGACTATAGCTCCAAGGCCATCCCACAGGTTGTCAAGAGCGAAAAGACTCTTCCTCCCCATTGAACGAGTCTGGTAATCGGGATGAACAAAGGAACGTCCCAGTTCCATCACATGTGGATAATACCTGGAAAGAAATTTATCTGAAAAATGAAAATAGGCGGATGAGGCCAGTTTCGTTATGTCACAGGAAGTACAACCTTTCTCAGGAAAATAAAACCTGTAACCTCCAATGATTTCCCTGTTTTCAGGGTCCCACACAATAAGTTGTTTCTGAGGGTCAACCTCTGCAATATCAAACTCATCAATGTCAATTTCTTTCCCTGTACCTCCTCCGGCATGACGGAAAGTCAATTCCCTGACCCTGCCTACTTCATTCATCAGTGCAGGGGAATTGTTATTATCAAAGACATAAACCTCGTTATTGCCATTATTGGTCTTTCGGAGAAGTTTATCAGATGTTAATTCAGATATTATCTGGTCCTTTGGCAATTGGGCAACAATAGGTTTCATTGATTGTAAAGTAGATAGAAATTTTTTGTGTGAATTTTCTCCTCAAAAAATATAACGCAATTTACTCATTTTTTCAATTTCTTGTTTATCCGTCGATAAATGATTTAAGTTCATATGTTTTCAGTTTTACCCAGTCAGCCCACTCCAGAGGTGTTTTTGACCTGTCAAAAGTCGTCCATGGGATTTTTTTGCCGAAGACAAGACGAATCTCCTTATCTTTCTGTCTGAACATCTCGTCGGCAAGGTAAAGCATCTCAATATTTGCTTTGATTCCAAGTAATTTTCGAATATTGGCAAGGTTATAAAAGAAGTTGGAATTTCTCCCTGAGAAGTATGCAGGCATAATATCTCTTTTGTGCTGTATGGCTTTAGTTATAAAGCTTTTATGCCATACCAGGTCTTTTATTACTCCTCTTTTTTTCCTTGAGCACAAACCTGCCGGAAAATAGAGTATCTGATTGTCTGATGCATATGCATCTTCAATACTCCTAACAGCATCTTTTCCCTGGGCCCCATGTTTGTTAACCGGGAGAAAAATCCCCGAGAGATTGTCTATATTGGTCAAGATGTCATTTACGGGAAATTTCAAAAGAGGGTAATGCTTTGACAATTCATGTATGAATACAAGCCCGTCAAGTCCTCCAAGGGGATGGTTTGAAACAAAGATGTACCGACCTGTTTTAGGAATATTCTCCGGGGAAAATACTGTATATCTGATGCCGAAATGATTTAACCCGGCATCAATAAGGGCAGAGTCTCTCAGATGCCCGTATTTCGTTAAGAATTCATTTAATTCATCCTGGTGTACAATCCTCTTCAGGTACCTTATAAAGAAACCTGGAACAGCTTTTGCCAGCGCCGGGTTTTTTGAGAAAAGCACTTTTTCGAGGTCTATCCGGGGTATTCCTGATATTTCCGGACTGTTTTCCATATTCCAGATGAGTAATTTTTAAATAAGTCTCAAAATTATCAAAAAAAAATCAGATACAAGCCCCTCGCTCTTCAGGCACTCCCCCTGGGAGGGGGAGAAAAACTGCTGATACTTTTTAAAGACACGATAGCTGACAACAACCTTATGCATTATTAGAACCCCGAAAATCGCAATGAAATCACCATCTGATGAGCAAAAGTTATTAACAACCCAATAAAAAAAGTGGGGCAAAGTGGAGTAAAGTGGATATTTTTTACTTATTTTAGCCTTTTAATAATAAATTCGAGGATGGCCACATTCATAGGTGATTACACATGCAAAGTTGATGTCAAGGGAAGGTTGATACTTCCGGTGGCATTCAAGAAGCAGATGCCTCCTGATGCTCAGGATCACTTTGTGGTACGTAAGGATATCTTCGAGAATTGTCTTGTTCTCTATTCCATTGAAGACTGGAACAGGCAGCTCGACAAGATCAGGAAGAAGATGAATCCCTATAACAGGGAACATAATATGTTCCTCAGGAACTTTTTCAAAGGAACGGCAGAACTCTCGCTCGATAATAATAACCGTCTTCTCATTCCTAAAAGATTAATGGATCTGATCGGGGCGGAAAGGGATGTGGTTTTGGCGGGTCAGGATGGCAGGATAGAAATCTGGGCCGCAGATATTTACGATAAAATCGATATGCCTGCAGAAGATTTTGCTGACCTGGCTGAAAAATTGATGGGTGGTAATATAAATGTGTCTGAAATATAATGGTTTATCATATCCCCGCACTGCTCAGAGAGAGTATTGACGGGCTGAATATCCGGCCTGACGGGATATATGTTGATGTTACATTCGGAGGAGGAGGACATTCGATGGAGATTCTGAAACGGCTTGATAATGGAAGACTTATTGCTTTCGACCAGGATGAGGATACTGTTGTAAATTCACCTGATGACACAAGGTTTATGCTCCTCAATCAGAACTTCCGTTTTTTGAAGAACAATCTCAATTTTAACGGGATAAAGTCAATTGATGGTTTGATCGCTGATCTGGGTGTCTCCTTTCACCAGTTTGATGAACCCGGGCGGGGATTCACTTTCAGGTATGATGTGCCACTGGATATGAGGATGGATAAAGGTGGATCAGTCACGGCTTCTCATATTTTAATGACACTTGATGAGTCGGCTCTTGCCGACCTTTTTTACAGGTTCGGAGAACTGACCAATTCAAGAAGGTTAGCAAGGGAGATAATAAATGCAAGGACAAACAGGCCCTTAAATACAGTTAGTGACCTTATGGAATGCATTGGTAAACTGGCTCCTCCGAGGCAGGAACATAAATTCTATGCAAAGGTTTTTCAGGCATTGAGAATTGCAGTGAATCATGAAATAGACTACTTGAAGGATATGCTGGAACAGGCGCTTGATCTTCTTAATAGTGGAGGAAGGCTGGTAGTGATAACTTACCACTCGCTTGAAGACAGAGTAGTGAAGAATTTCATGAGAGCCGGGAATTTTGCCGGGGAGGAAGAGAAAGATTTTTATGGGAACATCAGTACCCCATTCAGGCTGATTAACAGGAAGGGTACAACTCCCGGAGATGACGAGATAGCAGGGAATAACAGGGCAAGAAGTGCCAGGTTGAGAGTAGCGGAAAAGATATAAGCGATGGCAGATAAGACAGAAGATAAAAAAAAGCAGGTCAGGAAGAACAGCTTCATGAAAGAGCTGCTCAGCGGTAGTATGGTATCAGAGAAGATTATTCTTAAGAATCTTGGCTACATAGCCTTGATTGCTCTGCTGGCAGCTATTTATATCGGGAACAGGTTTCATGCTGAGAAGATCACAAGGGAAACGGCAAAGCTGCAGAGGGAAGTAAAGGATTTGAAAGCGGAGGCTCTGTCAACCTCAGCAGACCTGATGTATGTCAGCCGGCAATCAGTAGTTATAAGGATGATAAAGGAAAAAGGACTGAATCTTGAGGAGCTTAAAACCCCTCCTTATAAGCTACTGGTAAATAAGTAACATGAATTATGGCAGTACGTGACGAAATAGTGTGGCGCAGTGGTATTGTATATTTTGCAATAGCTCTTATTGCTGTTGCCCTTCTTGTTCGTATTCTTATCCTACAATACATTCAACATGGCAAATGGGCTTCCATGAGTGAGAAATATGTTTTTAAAACCGCGGAGATGGCCGCCAACCGGGGGGATATTCTTACAGAAAATGGACAATTACTTGCAAGCTCTGTACCCTACTATACAATTTACATGGACACCAAAAGTACCGGCATGTCGGGAGACACCTGGTCAAATGGGATCAACGGACTATCTGCCGGGCTTTCCAGGTTATTGGGAGAACGCTCTGCTGCAGGATGGAAGACTCTTATTACTGACGCCAGAAGAAAAGGGGATCGTTATTTTCTTATCAGGAGAAAGGTTGATTACGAAACTCTTAAAAGATTGAAGGAACTGCCAATTTTCCGGGAAGGTCGCTTTAAAGGAGGTCTGGTTGCCCAGGTGTCAAACAAAAGGATACTTCCCAATAATGATCTGGCTGCAAGGACAATAGGCTATCTAAATAATGGGAGCGAAGGCAATGAAGTTGGTATTGAAGGGGCCTTTGATAAAGACCTGGCAGGGAAAAATGGGCTTGCTATTGAACAGCGTCTTACGGGTGGTGACTGGATAATTGTGGATGGCCCTAACAGTGTCGATTCAAGAGATGGTAATGATGTTGTAACTACAATTGATATTGACCTGCAGGATGTAGCTTCAACAGCTCTTCTTAACCAGCTTAGAAAGAATAATGCTGATCATGGATGTGCTGTCCTGATGGAAGTATCCACGGGTGATATAAAGGCAATAGCCAATCTTGAAAAGGGGAAAGACGGGGATTACCATGAGAGCTACAACTTTGCGATAGGTGAGAGTACAGAGCCCGGATCAACATTTAAGCTTCCGACTTTGATGGCAGCTCTCGAAGATGGTGTTATAGACACAGGTGATATTGTTGATACGGGTGACGGTACGATAAAATTCTATAATAAGGTAATAAGGGATACAAAAGAACATGGTTATGGGAAGCTGACAGTGAAACAGGTATTTGAGAAATCATCTAACGTTGGCACATCCAAACTTATATATGACCATTATAAGGAGCATCCAAAAGATTTTGTCAACCGACTTTATGCCATGCGCTTAAACGAGAAGCTGGGTCTCCAGATAAAAGGAGAGGGAACTCCGCTGATCCGTTACCCGGGTGATAAATACTGGTCGGGTCTCTCTTTGCCAATGATGTCTCACGGATATGAGGTTCAGCTGACTCCCCTGCAGATACTGGCTTTCTATAATGGAGTTGCGAATGACGGAAGGATGATGCGGCCACGTTTTGTTACTCAAATCCTTCATAACGGACAAGTCATAAAGAGTTATGATCCGGAGGTGATCATCAACTCCATTGCTTCACGTACAACAATAAGGAAAGCCAAAAAGATGATGGAGGGTGTGGTGGAACATGGAACGGCTACTAACCTGAAGAATGCGGACTATAAAATTGCTGGAAAGACAGGTACTGCACAGATAGCAAAGGGAAAAAGCGGTTACAGGCAGGGTGTCAGAATGTCATACCAGGCATCTTTTGTTGGTTATTTCCCGGCCGAGAACCCTCTTTATTCCTGTATTGTTGTGGTTAATTCCCCTTCCAATGGGGTTTATTACGGCAATCTGGTAGCCGGAACAGTCTTCAAGGAGATATCCGACAGGGTTTATGCTACCAGGTTCTTCAGGGATTATAATCCGGAGAAAGGATCAGAAGTGGACCCATCTGCTCCTGAGACAGGTAATGGATACAGGGCAGATATAAATGAAGTGCTTAAAAACCTTGATGTAAGATATCGCAAAACAGCAGATGATGAATGGGTGGCGACACGTGAAAGTGGTGACACAGTACGACTGGCGACTATTAAAGAGATCCCCGGGCTCGTTCCGGACGTAAGAGGCATGACCCTCAGGGATGCTCTCTTCCTTCTTGAAAGCCGTGGCTTAAGGGTAAGATTCACTGGTAAGGGGAAGGTACGAAAACAATTTCCTGAGCATGGAGCAAGATATTCTGACAATACTGTGGTAACACTGGATCTTAATATGTGAGATGAGAAAGATTGAGGATATACTTAAAAATATTGAAGTCGTTTCCATTAGCGGCTCAACTGATATATCTGTCTCCGGAATTGAGTTTGATTCACGAAATGTATCAGAAGGTTCACTATTTGTGGCAGTAAAGGGGAATAGCTCTGATGGTCATGATTTTATATCATCTGCTATTGAATCCGGGGCAGTAGCTGTAATATGTGAAAGAATCCCGTATGAATACAATAATCACATTTGCCGGATTAAAGTAGAGGATTCAGCAAGGGCACTTGGTATTGCTGCCTCTAACTTCTTTGACAATCCTTCTTCTTCATTGAGACTGATAGGTATTACAGGTACAAATGGCAAAACAACCATTGCTACTCTTCTCTTCAGGATGTTCAGGGACCTTGGCTATAAGAGCGGTCTCTTTTCTACAGTATGTAATTATATCAACGGCAAGGAGCTGCCAGCTACACATACAACCCCTGACCCGCTACAGTTAAACCGTTTGCTCGCTGAGATGGTTGACGAGGGTTGCGATTATGCATTTATGGAAGTCAGCTCTCATTCTGCTGAACAGCAGCGTATTGCAGGACTGGTATTCGCGGGTGGCATCTTTACAAACCTCACGCATGATCATCTCGACTATCATAAGACTTTTGATAATTACCTGGCAGCCAAGAAGAAATTCTTTGATACACTTCCCGTAAATTCTTTTGCTCTGGTCAATGCAGATGACAGAAACGGACGGGTAATGCTTCAGAACTGCAAAGCTGTTCATCATACCTATTCAGTAAGGTCAATGGCTGACTTTCGCTGCAATATATTGGAGCAGAGTTTTGAAGGCATGGAACTAAAAATAGATGATGAGGATGTATGGACGCGGTTCATTGGTGATTTCAATGCTTCAAATCTTTTAGCAGTTTATGCGGCTTCTGTCCTCCTTGGTGCGGATAAGAAGGAGATTCTTACGATAATCAGTAAGCTAATGCCTGTAGCCGGAAGACTTGAGCTTATCAATTCGACAGATGGGATATCCGGTATCGTTGATTATGCCCATACACCCGATGCTCTTTTAAATGTAATAAGTACTATCAATAGGATACGAGAAGACGTTTTTCAACTTATAACGGTAGTCGGTGCCGGAGGTGACAGAGACAGGACCAAGAGGCCGAAAATGGCAGCCATCTCTGCTGAGGGAAGCAGTAAGGTTATTCTAACATCGGATAACCCGAGAACCGAGGATCCTGAGAAGATACTGGATGAAATGGAAGAAGGTATTACGCCTGATCTGAAAAGAAAAACACTCAGGATAACAGACAGAAGGGAAGCCATAAAAACAGCCGTTATGCTGGCAAGCAGTGGTGATGTGATATTGGTTGCCGGCAAAGGACACGAGACCTACCAGGAGATTATGGGGGTGAAATATCACTTCGATGACAGGGAGGAACTTAAAACCGCATTCTTATTGAGATAAACAGATAAAAAAATGCTTTATTATTTGTTCAAATATCTTGACACGATTAATGTCCCCGGGGCAGGAGTGTTTAATTACATCTCCTTCAGGTCTGCAATGGCTGTAATCACATCTCTAATAATATCTCTGCTTATAGGTAAACGCATCATACTGTATCTTCAGAAAAAACAGATTGGTGAGGTAGTCAGAGAACTCGGACTGGAAGGGCAATACAGGAAACAGGGTACTCCATCTATGGGTGGTATTATAATCCTGGCATCAATTATTGTCCCTACTCTCTTATTTGCCAAGCTGGAGAACATTTATATCATCCTGATGCTTATAACGACTGTGTGGCTTGGACTGATAGGATTCCTTGATGATTATATCAAGATATTCAGGAAGAATAAGGAAGGACTTGCTGGCAGGTTCAAAATACTCGGTCAGATTATTCTTGGAATTATTGTGGGACTGACACTCTTTTTCAGTCCACAGGTAAGAATAGTTGAGAAAGTAAATGTTGCCAACCTCACACTGAAAGACAGACAGGAAATGGTTGACCAGACAGTGAAGATTCCTGCCCAGGGAGAGATTAATATGGAAAGGAAATCGACCAAGACAACTATTCCTTTTATCAAGAATAATGAATTTGATTATTCCCGGCTTGTATCATTCATCAATGAAGCTCATAGGAGTCCTTATACCTGGATAGTATTCGTCATTATTGTGATATTCATTGTTGCATCAGTTTCCAACGGGGCTAATCTGACCGACGGACTTGACGGGCTGGCAACAGGAACATCAGCAATTATTGGAACGGCCCTGGGTATTCTGGCCTATCTGTCAAGTAACCTGATTTATGCCGGATACCTGAACATAATGTACATCCCGGCCACTGAGGAGCTCGTAATATTTGCAAGTGCATTTATCGGTGCCACAATAGGATTCCTTTGGTATAATTCATATCCCGCACAGGTTTTTATGGGTGATACCGGAAGCCTTGCTCTTGGCGGTATCATCGCTGTTTTTGCGGTAATCATAAGGAAGGAACTGCTAATACCTCTTTTATGCGGGATATTTCTTGTTGAGAATCTGTCGGTTGTGATGCAGGTCTGGTGGTTTAAGAGAACCAGGAGAAAATTTGGTGTTGGAAGGAGAATATTTCTAATGGCTCCGCTTCATCATCATTATCAGAAAAAAGGATTCCCCGAACCGAAGATTGTTATTCGGTTCTGGATTGTTGCAATAATTCTGGCTGTGTTAAGCATAGTCACACTAAAGATCAGATGATTGTATGAAAGATCTAATTGTCGTACTGGGAGCAGGGGAGAGTGGTGCAGGATCAGCAGTACTTGCGCTTAAAAAGGGTTTCGATGTTATTGTATCGGATAATGGTACTATTAAGCAGGAATACAAGAAGATCCTTGATGATCACCAGATCAGGTGGGAAGAAGGAAACCATGATGAATCGACTATATTATCAGCAAAAGAGGTTATTAAAAGTCCGGGTATACCGGAAGGCAGCCCCATCATAAAAAAGATCCGTCAAACTGGCATTCCGGTAATATCAGAGATAGAGTTCGCAGGAAGATATGCAGATGGAATCAAGATATGTGTGACAGGAAGCAACGGAAAGACCACTGTAACCAATCTCATATATCATATTCTTAGTAAGGCAGGCAAGAAAGTTGCAATGACAGGGAATGTGGGTAACAGCTTTGCAATGGCTGTAGCAGAAAGTCTAAGTGATTACTGGGTAATTGAGCTAAGCAGTTTCCAGCTGGACGGAATGTATGATTTCAGGCCCGACATAGCCATACTGATGAATATTACTCCTGATCATCTCGATCGGTATGGTTATAATTTTCAGAATTATATTGATTCAAAATTCAGGATAACTCAAAATCAGACAGCATCAGATTTCCTGATTTACTGGGATGGTGATCCGGTTATCAGGAAAGAATTGACAGAGCATAAGTATAAGATGACCCTTCTTCCTTTTTCAGATGAGAAAACGGATGATATGTCCGCATATATAGAAAACGGAGAATTAATTATTGATTACCTAAATAAAACAAACCTTATGACCATTCATGAACTGGCGCTTAAAGGCCGTCACAACACTTACAATTCAATGGCAGCAGCTATTGCAGGTAAAGTACTGAATATCCGCAAGGAGGTAATCAGGGAAAGTCTGGCAGATTTTCAAGGTGTGGAGCACCGGCTGGAGCCGGTGATCACGGTGTGTGGAATTAATTTCATAAATGATTCAAAAGCGACCAATGTAAACTCAACATGGTATGCCCTGGAATGTATGGAGGAAAGCATTGTATGGATCGTTGGGGGAATTGATAAAGGGAATGATTATTCTGAACTATTCCAGCTTGTAAAGAAGAAGGTAAGAGCCATTGTGTGCCTGGGAAAGGATAATAGTAAGATAGTTGAAGCTTTTAAGGAGATGGTGCCAACCATTGTCGAGACTACATCTATGGAAGAAGCAGTCAGATCCTCATATTATCTTGCCAGGAAAGGTGAGACAGTCTTGTTGTCACCTGCCTGTGCAAGTTTTGACCTTTTTAGAAATTATGAGGACAGGGGACGTCAGTTTAAGGCAGCGGTTAGAAACCTTTAAAATCAAAAGTTATTATGCAACAGGGATGGATGACAAGGACATTTAAAGGGGACAAGGCTATATGGGGTCTTGTTGCCCTATTTATGTTCTATTCCCTGCTGGCTGTATATAGCTCCTCTGTAGGTGTGGCCTTCATGAAATATGGAGGTAATACAACCTACTTTCTAAAAACACAGCTTTTTATGCTTGCCCTGAGCTTGCTAATCATCATTGTTGTTCATTATTTGCCATACAGGATCTATTTTTCTATGGCAGGACTAATATTGATTGTATCAGTCGGGCTGCTGGTCCTTACACTTGCATTTGGATCGAGATTAAATGAAGCCACCCGGTGGCTGGTTATCCCCGGAACCGGTTTCAGGTTACAGACATCTGATGTAGCCAAGGTTGCAATAGTCCTGTACCTGGCAAGATCACTGGCCAAATACCAGAACGAGTTGAATAACTTCAGCCTGGTCTCCAAATATTTTATATTACCAGTGGCTGTGGTCTCAGGTCTGATACTTCCCGAAAATCTGTCAACTGCAGTAATGGTGTTTGGTTTCAGCATAGTCATTATGTTTATCGGCAGGGTACCTGTTAAATTCCTGCTGGTATATATTCTCATCGCTATAGTCGGCGTATTTCTTTTTGCAATGTTACTCAGTGCGATAAAAAAAGATAACCGGGTTGAGGTATGGAAGAACAGGATTGAGCATTTTATATCGGGTAAGTCAGATCCGGACGGTGATTATCAGGCAAACCAGGCCAAGATCGCAATCTCCACCGGCGGGCTGTTTGGAAAGGCACCCGGGAAGAGTACTCAACGTAATATGCTGCCGCAGTCGAACTCCGACTTTATTTTTGCCATAATAACTGAAGAATACGGACTGATCTTCGGGGCTATTCCGCTTATCCTGGCTTACATGATATTGCTCTTCAGAGGTATAACTATCGCCAGGAAATGCGAAACAGCATTCCCTGCATTCCTGGTGATGGGCTTAATAATAATGATAGTGGTGCAGGCAATGCTTAATATGCTGGTTGCTGTCGGATTATTCCCGGTGACCGGGCAGACACTTCCAATGGTCAGTTGGGGCAGAACATCAGTATTGATGATGAGTTTCTCAATAGGTGCAATTTTAAGTGTCAGTCGCGTTGTGAATGCAAGAATAAAAAATGAAGAACTCCCTGATGAGGAGAGATCGGATGAAGGAGAAAGAATTTATGAACCTGCAAAGACATAAAAGAGTTATTATCAGTGGTGGTGGAACCGGAGGACATATCTTTCCGGCAATCTCTATTGCTAATGCCCTCAAGAGGATTGACCCGGGTATTGAGATACTCTTTGTCGGAGCCGAGGGCAGGATGGAAATGGAGAAGATACCGGAAGCAGGTTACAGGATAATAGGCCTGCCGGTTGCGGGAATACAGAGGAAACTGTCGACAAGTAATATTAAGGTTCTATTTAAACTTATCAGAAGTCTTAGGCTGGCCAAAAAGGTGATAAAGGAATTTGACCCGGATGTTGCAGTTGGAGTAGGAGGATATGCCAGCGGACCAGTGCTCAGAAAAGCCGGCAAGCTTGGTATTCCCACGTTGATACAGGAACAGAACAGCTATGCAGGTATAACAAATAGACTTCTTGCTAAAAGAGCCTCAACGATATGTGTGGCATATGATGGGATGAATAAATATTTTCCCGCTGAAAAGATCATTAAGACCGGCAATCCTGTGCGTCATAGTTTTGACAACCTTGAAGGTCTCAAGGATGACGCTCTATCATTTTTTAATCTCCGAAAGGAATTTCCCGTAATTCTTGTCCTTGGCGGCTCCCTGGGAGCAGGAAGCATAAATAAAAGCCTGGCCGGTAATATTAGCAGGTTGAGAGACTCTGATTGTCAATGGCTTTGGCAAACAGGAAAGTATTATTATGAAAATGTCAATGCCCTCGTCTCTTTATCATTCACGGATAATATATCTGTTCATGATTTTATTGACAGGATGGATTATGCGTATGCCGCTGCAGATGTGATCGTGTCGAGGGCAGGTGCGGGCACCATATCAGAGCTATGTCTTGTTGGAAAACCCGTAATCCTCGTACCTTCACCTAATGTGGCAGAGGATCATCAGACACGTAATGCCCGCGCCCTGGAAGACAGGGAGGCGGCTAAGCTGATACCGGACAGCAGGGCAGAAAAAACACTTGTGACAGAGGCGATAAAACTAATAGCCGATAAAGAAAAAAGAGAAAAGCTCTCTGCTAATATTCTCAGCATGGCCGACAAAGATGCTGATATGAGGATAGCTGAAGAGGTATTAAAATTAATAGGTAAATGATAGATTTCAAAAATATAGAAGGGTTATACTTTGTTGGTATCGGAGGTATCGGGATGAGTGCGCTGGCGTTGTATTTCAGAAAGGGAGGATATCATGTATCAGGATACGACAGGACAAAAAATACTATTACCGGGTTATTGGCAGATGAAGGATGTGTATTAACATTTGATGATGATATTTCCGGGTTGGAAGGTATTTTCGCCGACCACCGCTACATAAACAGGATTTTGGTGGTTTATACACCTGCTATCCCTTCGGATAACAGGATTCTGTCTTATTTCCGAGAACTTGGGTATTCAATATATAAAAGATCAGAGATATTGGGAGAGCTATCCCGGAATACAGATACACTGGCTGTTGCCGGCACTCATGGTAAGACAACAGTCTCAACCATGACAGCACATCTGCTTAAACAGTCATCAGTTGACTGTTCCGCCTTTCCTTGGGGGCATATCAAAGAACTACAACACAAACCTTCTTGTTGGAAACGGAAGATATACCGTGATGGAAGCTGATGAATTTGACAGGTCATTCCACCGGCTAAATCCATTCATAGCAGTAATTACATCTCTAGATGCTGATCACCTTGATATTTATGAAAACAGGGAGAATATGGTTACTGCGTATAATGTGTTTTGTTCCAGGATAAGACCAGGCGGAACCCTTATTGTTAATAGCAGGATCAGTAGTGAGATAGTCGTTCCAGATAACATTGATTATTTTACTTATGGGATAGAAGATAGTTCTGATTACCAGGCTATTAATATTGTCAGGGAGAAGGATTATTACAACTTTTCAATGAAGACTCCTGAAACAACAATCCGTAATATCCACTTAGCTTTTCCGGGAATAATAAACATTGAAAATTTAACTGCTGCAATCGCAGTTGCAATTATCTGTGGGGTCACTGAAAATGAGATCAGGAAGGCAGCATTATTGTTCCAGGGAGTGAAGAGAAGGTTTGATATAAGGATCAACAGGGAAGATATTGTGTATATAGATGATTACGCGCATCATCCCGAGGAGATCAGAGCATGTATTAAATCGGTTAAGGAGTACTATAAAGGAAGGAAGATAACAGGGATATTCCAGCCTCATCTGTTTTCAAGGACACGCGACCACGCTGATGGTTTTGCACAGATACTGGATAACCTGGATGAGGTAATTCTTCTGCCGGTATATCCGGCACGGGAAAAACCTATTGAAGGTGTCTCATCTGAACTAATTTACGACAGAATGAAGATCAGGAATAAGAGATTGCTCAATAAGACAGATATTCCGAATGAGCTGGATGTGAGCAGTCTGGATATACTTCTTACAATTGGAGCGGGTGATATTGATTCACTGGTCGGTCCTATTGAGGAAAAGATCAAAAAGGAAAAAGAGAAATGAAAAAAGTTCTTAAGATATTATTGATTATTCCTGTCCTGTACCTTATAGCTGTGCCGGTATTCCTGGCCAGGTCTATCGGATCTAAAAGATGTGCCAGCATATCTATAGATATTAAGGATTCCTCAATTTTCCATTTTGTTACTAAAAGGCAGCTACTGAGTCTTGTTCAGGGCAGCTCATCAGGGGTACTTGGAAAGGAATTAAGAAAAGTCAGGGCAGATGATATTGAGGACAAGCTTTCGGGCATCAGGGAGCTCAAGTCAGCGGAAGTATATATGACAGTTGATGGTAAGATGCATGTTTATGTAGATCAACGCGATCCCCTAATGAGAGTTATACCTGATAGTGGTGGCGATTTCTTCATAGATGAAGATGGGATTGTTGTCAGAAAAAGGAACCTTTATAATCCGCGTCTGCATATAGTGGGCGGGCATATCAATATCACCCGGGCAATGCTTAACGGGACCAGTGTACTCGATACGTCAATGAAGAATACAATTCTGAAGGATATTTATTACCTGGTTGCATATATAAACAGGGATAAATTCTGGTCAGCACTGATAGACCAGATATATGTAGATAATAACAACGAGATTGACCTTATCCCTCGTGTTGGGCGTCAACTGATACATCTTGGTACAGCGGATGATTTCAGGGACAAGTTAAAGAACCTTGAAGCATTCTACGATAAGGTACTTCCCGTAGTTGGTTGGGACAAATATTCATTGATAAATCTTGAGTTCAAGGACCAGATAGTCTGTAAAAAAAGATAACCAGAAATAACCATATTAAAGTTATGAGTAAAAATGATCAGTATGTAGCAGCAATCGACATTGGAACCACAAAGATAGTTTCGATTGTCGGTAAGAAAAACGAGAATGGGAAAATAGAGATTCTCGGACTAAGCAAGGCTCTGTCTAAAGGTGTAAAACGCGGCGTTGTCCTGAATATTGAAGAGACGGTAACTGCTATTCAAACCACGGTGGAGGATGTCCAGAAACGATCCGGGATCAGGTTCTCAGAGGTCTTTGTGGGAATAGCGGGACAACATATCAAAAGCATGAAGAACCGTGGTTATATAATGCGCGATGCTTATGAGGATGAGATAAAGAAGGAGGAGGTTTTCAAGCTTATTGAGGATATGCATAAGATCCATATTGAGATAGGTGAAGAGATAATACATGTTATTCCTCAGAATTTCATTGTGGATAATGAAACTGGAGTCAAGAGCCCTATAGGTATGTGTGGAAGAAGGCTCGAAGCAAATTTTCATATTGTCATTGGGCAAGTTGCCGCTGCCAAGAATATTGAAAAGTGCATCAGGAAAGCCAACCTGGTTGTCAAGGATATGATTTTAGAGCCTCTTGCGTCCTCTGATGCAGTACTCACAGATGATGAGAAAGAGGCTGGGGTAGTACTGGTTGATATTGGAGGAGGCACCACAGATGTGGCTGTTTATTATGATAATATAATTCGTCATACAGCTGTAATCCCCTTTGGAGGCAATGTAGTTACAAATGACATCAAGGAAGGATGCGCTATCCTTCACAGGCATGCGGAACAACTGAAGATACAATATGGATCCGCACTTGGAGATATTGCTCCGGAAGATAAGGTTGTGTCTATACCAGGTATCAGCGGAAGAGAACCCAAAGAAATATCTTTTAAGAGTCTTGCTTACATTATTCAGTCAAGGATGGAAGAGATAATTGATGCAGTCAATTTTGAGATCCAGAACTCGGGATATTCCGATAAACTGGCTGCGGGCGTGGTCATAACAGGAGGAGGAGCCATGCTTAAACATCTGCCTCAGCTGATGAAGTTTAAAACAGCAATGGATGTCCGTATAGGTTTTCCAAATGAACACCTGGCTGGAACTGCAAAAAATGAGATCAATCAGCCAATGTATGCGACAAGTGTCGGTTTAATTATGAGAGGTTTCGATTATCTTGAAACTTATAAGAAAACCTTCAATGCGGGTGCTGCAGATGAATTCTCAAAACCCTTAAGCGAAGAAGCCAACTTAGAAAACGGACGCTCAGCGGATGAAAATTCAGAGAAAGTACCAGTCAGGGAAGAGGAAAAGACACCTCTTACGGAGAAAATAAAGGCAATGCTATCTAAAATGTTCGAAGTTGAAGATCAGTCGATTAACTGATGTTCAAAATGGAATTTGATTATAAAATAGTTCCTGTTTGAAATAATTTAATATATAATGCTATGTCAGACGATATAATGAATTTTGATCTTCCGGTGGAGAGGTCATCAATTATAAAGGTACTGGGAATTGGTGGAGGTGGCAATAACGCCGTTAATCATATGTTTGAAAGAGGCATCACGGATGTGAACTTCGTGGTCTGCAATACCGATCATCAGGCTCTGACAAAAAGTCCTGTTCCTGTTAAGGTTCAGATTGGAGAAGCCCTTACTGAAGGAAGGGGTGCGGGAAGCAAGCCTGAAATAGGCCGGCAGGCCGCTTTGGAGAATATTAACGAGGTAATGGATGCCCTGTCAGGTAATACCAAGATGGTCTTCATTACCACAGGAATGGGAGGAGGTACAGGTACCGGTGCCGCTCCTGTAATTGCAAAAGCATGCAGGGATGCCGGACTGCTTACAATTGCCGTAGTCACCATCCCGTTCAAATCTGAGGGCAGAGTAAGAATAAAACAAGCCATTGATGGTGTTACAGAACTGAAAGATCATGTGGACTCACTGCTGGTCATAAATAATGAAAAGCTAAGGGAGATATATGGCGATCAACCGGTATCAACTGCTTTCGCCAAAGCGGATGATATCCTGACAACAGCTGTAAAAGGTATAGCGGAGATAATTACGGTTACCGGGTATATAAATGTTGATTTTGCCGATGTTGAGACTGTAATGAAAGATTCAGGAGTAGCTATTATGGGTATGGGTAGGGCTTCAGGGTGAAGATAGGGCAGTAAAAGCCATTGAGGATGCCCTTGCTTCCCCATTGCTCAATTCGAATGATGTTACCGGCGCAAACAGTATTCTTATTAATATCTCATCGGGACTGGGAGAACATGAACTCACAATGGATGAGCTGGGTGAGATAACTGATTATATGTATGAATCTGCCTCAGAGGATGCCCTTATTATAAGGGGACTATCAAGAGATGAGAACCTGAAAGATGAGGTTAGTGTTACTGTAATAGCCACTGGCTTTGAATCAAATAGCATTTTTCAGCCGTATAAACCTAAAAAGCCGTCAACAGTTGAACTGCTTCCCAATAAGAATGTCATACCAAGCAGGATAATTCCTGAAAAGGGAGATGATGCATTCTCTGTAAGGAGAAAGGGAAGGAAATCTATTATAACCGATTTTGAGGAAGAATCCCAGGGAGTCATTGATTTCAACATTGAACACAGCAAAGACAGGAATGAGTCTCAGATCGAGACAAGAACAGGTGATGATGATCAGCCTGAAAATCCTGAGATTACACTCAAGAAAGTCAAGCATATGCAGAACCTGATAAAAAAGGAGGGCTTCTCAAACAAGACTATGAAAGAGAATATTGACACTTTCGAGGATGTACCTGCATATGTGAGAAGGAACATGTCAATATCTGCTCCGGACAAAACATCAGAGAGCAAATTGTCCAAGTTCACACTCACTTCAGATGATAACGATGAACCGGTGCTCAGAGAAAACAATGCCTATCTGAATGATAATGTTGATTAATCAGCACTGAATGTAAATACCGTGATTGAGTATAGCGTCTCAGTAATTAACGGTACATGCAAACTAAGCACTTATACATAATTGTGCCATCCCCTGGCCTTATTTATTAAATTTTATCTTAGTTTCCTGATAAGCCCCTCACAGATTGTCTATATTTGCAACAGATGATCAGAAATATTACCATAGCATTATTATTAGTCTCTTCCTCGTGTTTGCTGGCACAGAAGCCTGACCAAGAATCACGGCGCCCTATTGTTGCTAAGCAGGATTCTGTCAGAAAGCCAAGAATACTTAGAGAATGGAAACTGTCATCTGATTTTTCCGAAGAGGTACCCGTTTGATATTGATACCGTATTTACACTTTTTCACAGGAATAAGATCGCAGATAAATACTCCCCTGTAAACGCAACACTGGGGAATTACGGATTGCCATTTTACCAGCTGAGTTTTTTTGACCGTATTAATGATGCTGATCAATACCTCAGCAAGTACTATTATCCTTTGATGCACCTGCCTGATAATGCTGTATTTATGGATACTCAGGCTCCATATACAGAACTTGACTGGTCCTTTGCCGGACCCCGTCAAACAGCTGAACAGACATTCAGGATCAGGCATTCACAGAACATAAACAGGTTTTGGAATGTCGGACTTATTTATGATATTGTTTTCAGCCTTGGACAATATGAATACCAGCGATCTGAAGACAAAACCTTCACATTATTTTCATCCTATACAGGTAAAAGATATAATGTCTATTTTTCAACCGGGATAAATAATATAACTTCTTATTTTAACGGAGGCATAACTGATATCAGCGAACTTAGTCAGTCCAAAACCCGGGATATGCAGGTAAACCTGGGCGGACTCAATACCGCTGAAGGAATTCTGAAAAACAGGAATATATTATTGGTCCAGAGGTACACTCTGGGTGGTACTGAGGTCGCAGATCAGAATATGACAAACGGTAAAAAAACAGGTTTCTCCGGTCTAAGCGGGACATTCTCACATATTCTGGTTTTTGAGAACAATAAAAGAACTTATTCGGATAATTTTCCAGAGAGTGGGTTTTATGATTCAATTTATATAAACAAGTCAGAGACATTTGATTCACTTTATTCGAGGAGGATAAGCAACACTGTCAGGTTTGATTTCACAACTGATGAAAACAGAAAATTTAGCCTGGGAGGTGGTATTGGCATCAGGAATGAAATTTACCGCTACAGCCAGATCATACCAACCCATGATACCTTGCTGGCTGATACCTCTACATGGAACAGAAGCAATAACTCGGTTGTAGGGAAGCTGTATAATAATATTGGGAATAAATTCCGATGGGTTGCCACAGGAGAGTTGTTTTTAACGGGTTACAGGGCCGGGGATTTTAACCTTAACGGGGAGATCTCTAAATATTTTGACTGGAAAAAAGGGAGGGCTGCCTGGTTGATAACAGGGAATGTAGCAAACAAACAACCGTCATTCTGGTATCAACAGTGGGGTGGAAATAACTTTGAATGGCATAACAACCTTAATAAGGAGTTCCGTATTGATCTGGGCACACTATTTTCTTACCCGGGAAGGAAGATGTCAGTTAAGCTAAATTATGCCATTATTGATAATTATACCGATTTTGATACAACGGCTTTTCCTTCACAATATGCCGGCGGACTTTCAGTAGCAGCCCTCAAAGTGACCAAGGATCTGCGGGCATGGAAGTTTCATCTTACAACAGACCTTATTATTCAGAAAAGCAGCAATTCGACAATTCTCGACCTGCCACTGGTAACCCTCAGATCAGCAGGGTATTTTGAGCACCTCTTCAGATTTCCAAAAACCGGAGGTAAGCTGAATACACAGATAGGAGTTGATGTAATTTACAATACCGCATATCATGCATATTCCTTTATGCCTGCTACCGGTATATTTTACAGACAGGATAAGGTTACTGAAGGCGATTATCCCTATATAAACGCTTTTATTAATATTAAGCTTAAAAGGACACGTATCTTCGTGATGGCTGATCATCTTAACTATGGTCTTATGGGATCCGGTATTGTCAATAACTACTTTATGATCCCGTCTTATCCTATGAATATCAGGATGTTGCGCTATGGCGTGGCCTGGACTTTTTATAATTAAATATTTATCGTATCTTTGCACCCATTTTTTACGAACTTTTGTTTAACTAAAACAAATTCTTTGATTAAAAAGTTTATTTTTCTTTTTGTGTTCCTTGGAACAGTTGTTATCTCCTGTTCATATCTCCACACCGGTTCAAAAACAAAGAAACCTCAGTATTTATCTTTTGACATGGACTCTATTAGAGCCAGGGGAAGTCTTATTGCAGTTACTGACGTTAACTCCACCGGTTATTTTATATATAAGGGTGAACCAATGGGGTTTAACTATGAGCTTCTCAAGTCGTTTACAGATCATATTGGTATTGATCTTGAGATAGTCACTGAAAACCAGCTTGATAGGGCATTCACGCTTTTGAATTCGGGAAAAGCTGATCTTATGGCTATTGGTCTTACTGTCAATTCATCGCGAAAACAGGACATCCAGTTTACGGAACCAATAGAGCAGACAAGGCAGGTTCTGGTTCAGAGAAAACCTGAGAAGTGGAGGTCATTGACTGCGGATCAGATAGACAGGAAACTGGTCCGAACCCAGCTCGACCTGGCCGGGAAAACTGTATACGTACAAAAAGGTTCCTCACACGTTCAACGCTTAGCGACTTTATCAGAAGAAATAGGCGATTCTATTGATATTAAGGAAGTATCTTTTGATACGGAACAGCTTATAAAGGATGTTTCAAATGGCATTATTGATTATATGGTCTGTGATGAAAATGTTGCACGAGTAATTGCCACATATTACCAAAACGTAGATGTATCTACACCTGTAAGTTTTACACAGAATTTAGCCTGGGGTGTCAGGAAAGTCAATTCTGAGAAGCTCTTACAGGAACTCAATGACTGGCTTAAAGTCTATAAGAGTAGTATGTCATATGCTTTGTTGTATGCCAAATATTTTAGGAATTCACGTTCAGGCTCTATTATTAAAAATGATTATTTTACTCTGGTTTCAGGGAAACTTTCAAGATATGATGATTTGATCAGAAAATCCAGCCCTGGGATAGACTGGGACTGGCGTCTGCTTGCATCACTAATATGCCAGGAATCTCATTTTAATCCTAATGTAAGGTCCCGGGCCGGTGCTTACGGGTTGATGCAGATCATGCCTGGCACTGCCAGGAATTTGGGTATCAATATTACCTCTTCTCCCGAGAACAATATTAAGGCAGGGATAAGATATTTAGGCTATCTGCAGTCATTATTCCATTCCAGGATTCCTGATGAATCTGAACGTCTTAATTTTATACTGGCGGCATATAATGCAGGACCGGGACATGTTCTGGATGCTATGACACTGGCAGAAAAAAATGGCATGGACCCTCATAAGTGGAAAGGTAATGTCGCTGTATGGATGTTGAAAAAAAGGGAACCAAAATATTATAACGATCCTGATGTGAAAAGTGGGTACTTTAAAGGTACTGAATCGGTTGATTTTGTTGCTGAGGTGTTAGAGAGATACGGACATTACAGGAATATCGTTCCCGGGAATAATGTTGAAAGTAATACTTTTTTGGCGCAGGCTGAGTTCAGATGATAATTTGTAGATAAAGGAATCTGTTAGAACTCATTGGCTGATTGTTCCCATATTTTTTATTATTGTAAGAAGTTCATGAAGCATCATCGCTGTTGCTCCCCAGATAACATGACTATCGTAATCGTAATACTTCACATTGATCATCTCTCCTCTTACTTTAAAAGGTTTCTCCTTTATAATTGACGGGTCCATCAATCTTTCCAGGGAAGCGTCAAAAAGGTAAACAACTTCATCCGGTTTTATTTTAAAAAACGGCTTCTTATTCATCCAGCCAGCAACAGGGGTAACAAACATATTGCTTACAGGAATAAATAAAGGAGTTAGTGTCCCCAGTATACTAAGGCCGGAGATATCAATCCCAGTCTCTTCCTGAGCTTCTCTTAACGCAGTATGAATAATATCTTTATCCGATGGTTCCATCTTTCCTCCTGGAAAGCTTATCTGGCCACCATGAACGCCATCATAGTTAGGACGTTGCATGAATGTAGTATAAACAGCATGGTTTTCAGGATAAAGCATAACCAGTACAGCTGCAGCCCGGGCATCAGGTCCGGGTGTTCTGGGATAATTCCTTAGCATCCTGTCGGCTGAAGCCATTTGCCATTGTACCTCAGTACCCGGCAGTTCCTTTGTCAGTTCATATTTTAGTAACTCCGGAAATCTATTCATCTATTCCGCAAAGAAAAACATTTCTTTTGGAAAGGGAACAGTATTAATTTTTTTATTGTCACTCGTACCTGAGCGCATCAGCAGGGTTTGATCTGGCTGCTCTCAGGCTTTGCCAGCTTACGGTCAGTATGGTTGTGAACATTACTATAAATCCTGAAAACACATATATCCACCAGCCAACATGAGCTTTGTAAGCATAATTTGCCAGCCATCTGTGCATTGTCCACCATGACACTGGAGTAGCAATTAAAAAAGCGATGATGACCCATTTTACAAAGTCTTTATTTATAAGGGTCATAATATCGCCGGCCTTGGCCCCGTTTATTTTGCGGATGCCTATTTCCTTGGTACGGGCTCTGGATCGTTGAAATGATATGGCGAATAGACCAATCATTGAAAGGAACAGACTTATAAAAGAACAGGAAGAAATTAATTTTAAATAATTTTTATTCTCACGGTGCATCCAGTCATACCTGGTCCCTACTGATTCAATGTTAACAGGTGAATCAGGAATAAGCTGATTCCAGACCTTTGAGATTGCTTCATCTGCCTGTCCTTCTTTGTTTTCAACAGCTTTAACAAGAAGATGGCTCCCCTTAGTGCTATACGATATGAAGGCAGGCTCTACCCATGACTTCAGATCTGAGTAATTGAAATCTTTCACAATACCGGTTATGGTCATATCTTCCATGCCAGGGATACCTTTCCCAATCAGGTCCTGACCGGAGAAAAGTTTGGCGAAAGATTCGTTAATAAGGCATTTATGTGTATTTGATGAAACAGTCTCTGAGAAATCCTCTCCCTCAATCAGCTGTATGCCCAAAACCTTAATGAAGTTTTCATCACCCATGAAACCCGAAGGCGAATACTGTTTCTCAACTCCAGCCTGTTTATATTTAAGCGCAACCAGAAAATGTTCAAGAAGCGGGGATGCTGAAACTACTGATACATTATCTACAGAACTGTTTTTCATAAGTTCTTCTTTAAAAACACCTGCCTTATCGCCGTATTTAGAAGGTAGTTTTACCTCTATTACCTTTTTGTCAAGGCCAATAGGTTTCTCTGTAATATATTTCATCTGCCTGATAATGATCAAGGAGCAGATTATAAGGACCACTGAACTGGCTATCTGAAATATATTGAATGCAGGTATCTGGATACTCCTGACTTTTTGATTCTGTTCAGTTTTTAAGAACTGCAGGTTCAGGTTTGTCATCATCAGGTATGAAATAAACAGAAGAGTAACTAACATGATCAGGATTAAGACACCGGCCAGAAGAGCTAACTGGTAAGGTTTGAAGAGATATCCCGGAGTTATGCCACTACCGGTAAGGCTATTGAAAAATGGAAGTAATTCAAGCATCAGAAAGATGCTCAGTAAGAATGAAATAATCCCGACGATCGAATTCTCAACCATAAATATAGCTATCAACCCTTTAAGGGAACTTCCGTTAATACGTCTTACATAGTACTCCTTTATTTTTCTGAGATATTTATTTGTAAGTATTCCAAGGTAATTGAAAGAAGCTACTATGATTATCATCATGCCTATTATAAAAGCGATCAATAAATCGGTTTTATCGCGACTTGCTTCAATAGCTGATGCCCTGGAAGTATCAAAATAGGCCTGAGCAAACGGCTCAAGAAAATACTGACCGGGAGTACCCGTATTAATAATGGGTATTGACTCTTTATTTTCAGAAAATAATTTCTCTAACCCAACAGGATCTGTATCTTTCGTCAGCCTGATATAGCAGCGACTATCGTCTTGCCCAATAGGGCAGACCATATCGAAGATTATTTGGCTGTTTTCTTCCGGCTTTTTAAATACTCCTTTGACAACCATTGTTTCGAGCTTGTTCCTCCTTAGGATTTCCATGGTCTGACCTACAGGATCATCTGAACCAAAATATTTTTTTGCCAGATCTTCTGAAATTACAATGTCATTATCTGCCTCAAGAGCTGTTGCAGAGTTATTTGTTATAAGCTTGTATGAAAAGAATTCGAAGAAATTTCGCGAAGCAGCGATAATCATAGGCAGATCCGTGTACTCTGTGTTATTGACTTTCAGCTTCTGTGCTGTCCAGTTGGTAATCCTGCAATAATCTTCCACTCCGGGAAAATTATTTTTCATGTACTCGGCAGAACCGTATTTAACATAATACATCTGCTTTCCAGGAAGCCATGGGTCATCGCACTTCAGAGCGTATATCAGTTTTTTATTTTTCTGGAAACTGTCAGTCTTTAACTCGCGGTTTATAAACATGATGATCAGGTTAAAGCATGCCATGCCCAGGGCAAGACTTATAATAATTACAGCTGTATTCAGTTTGTCTCTGAAAATACTTCTGAGTACCTGTTTTATCTTCATTTCGTTAGGTTATTGCAAAATTTTGGTTCATTCTAATTTATAACACAGATTAAAATCATTCATACCTAAGGCCTCAAACCCGATATCCATTGCTATCGGGGATCTTCGCTCTGCTCTCTACTCGTATCGGAGGGCTTCGACAGGGTTCCGTGATGCTGCTTTCAAACACTGCCAGCTTGTTGTAACCAAAGATATTAAAATAGCAGAAAAAGCCGCTGTTATGAAAATCCACCAGTTAAGATCTGTTTTATATGCGAATCTGCTTTGCCATGATGTTATTATATACACAGAAAGCGGTACTGAAATAATAAAGGAAATAAACACCCATACGAGAAAATCTCTGTTCAAAAGATAAAGAATTTCAGGTATTGAAGCTCCGTTTACCTTTCTCAGTCCAATCTCCTTCGTTCGTTTCATGATGGTTATCATGGCAATCCCGAATAATCCCATAACAGAGAGAACGGCAGCCAATAAAGCAAATATCCCTATTATTCTGCCCTGATTTCTTTCATTGTTATAGAATTCATGAATCTGATCTGTAAGGTATCTTACCTCAAAAATCTCATCCGGAGCTATCTGGTTGTACATAGAACGTAACCGGCTTATTACTGCTGCATCATTATTCCCATCAGTCTTAATTGCCAGCAGACCCATTCGTGCGGGATTCTGTTGAAGAATGACCATTGGTTGTATCAGCCTGTGCAAAGAGTGTGCATGGAAGTCCTTTACAATACCCCTGACATTGAAACCCAGGAATTTTTCCCCTGCCTTGATATTATATTTCAATGCACTTGACTCATTAAAAAGAACATCTCTCTGGTCCGGATTAAATGGTCCGAATGGTTCACCTTCAATTACCGGGATTCCAAGGAGCTCAGTCATTCCTTCTCCCATGATCAGCCCGTCAAATCTTATTTTTTCACCTTCCCTTGTTGCCAGTGTAACTGGCAGATAAGCTCCAAACGGGGGATAAAGGATGAACCGGCAACTGATTTTACTCCGGGTATTTTCTCAATCTCGTCGCATATTGATCTGAAACTTGCTTTTAGCCCGGATGAGTTAAGTTCGCTGATCATAATATGTTCCGGCTCAATGCCCTTGAAATTTGTCATCGAATATCGTATCTGTTTTGTCACAGATATAACACAAACCACCAGGACGACATATATGCTGAAGTGTAGTAACAGGAATGAGTAATTCCACTTTCTCTTTTTGTATGTTTCAGATATCTTGCCCGCCAGCAATAATAAAGAAGGTACCCCTGACAACCTGAATCCGATAAATGCACCCGAGACGACCCCGGTAAATAAAACTACTGATATCAGCAATATCCACATTGCAGGATTAGAAAATATATTAATACTCAATGTTTTATCAAGAGTATTGTCAATGAAAGATATTCCTGATTTAATTATGAAGAGTGCAGGTATAAGACTTAATAAAGTTACAAGGTTCGATTCGATTAATATCTGTTTCCGGATGAGGTTCTTTGATGCACCAAGCACTTTCTTTGTTCCCAGTTCTCTCAGTCTGTCAGAGGTGGAGGCTCGTGTCAGAAGGATATAATTTGTGACAGATATTAAAAGGATCAACAGAGAAATTGCTTCATAGTACTTTAACTCGTCCGGATTTCCTGATCTGCAGAACGGGCTTGCTCCTTCAGATCCAGACCTGAGATATATATCTTTTACAGGTTGCAGGCTGTATTTGAAATCCTTGGTTCTTTCATCAGTTAAGAGCTCTTTGTATTTTCCCATCTTTGATGTAAGAAGTTTGATGTCAGCGTTTTTATCCAAAACGAGATATGAGAGGAAACTGCTATTTTGCCAGTTAAGAACGCTCCTGTTATCATTTCCAAAATCACCCAGGGAAGTCTGGAACTGGCTAAACATCTTTTCAGATAATTTTATGTCAGCAATGAACTGTGGAAAGAGCGTGGATGTTGATGGAAAGTCCTGGTAAACGCCGCATACTGACAGATCGATAAACTGGTCATTGAGTTTTACAGGGATGATTTCTCCAATAGGTGAGGAGTCATTAAAGTACTTTTGTGCGGTTTCTTTTGAAATAGTAACCTCTGATAAAGAACCGGCAGCTCTGCCTGCAATTAGTCTAATGCCCAAGATCCGGAATATAGATGGGTCTGAAAATCCAAAATTCTGATCACGGACAAGGGTATTGTCCTTGTTACGCAGCTGAATTGTATTAGACTGATAGAACCTGAAGAATTCCTTTACTTCGGGAAATTCAGCCTTCATAGTTTCTGCAAGCGGATACTGAGTGCTGCTTGATCCACCGAACATGATCCTGTAAACATCTCTGTGATAAGGAATAAACTTATCAAAAGAGGTTTCGTGGAGAATTAATGCCAGAAGCAGGATCGTACATCCTAATCCTATTCCAAGTCCAAAGATGCTTATTGAGGACTGTACTTTGTTTCTCCGGATATTCCTGAATGCAGTTTTGAAATTTGAACTGATCATATTGTAATAATTAGCTATGTTTTACATTCAAGGTTCTTATAGATCAAATATATAACGAATATATTAGTTATACAACTATGAAGTTAATTATTTAAGATTTTTATTGCAATATATCATCAACTTATAAATGTCTATAGAAACTATAAATTCGAATCATTCATAACGTAATGCTTCTATGGGATTTCTGGTAGCGGACCTCCAGCTCTTCAGTGTAACTGTCAGGATGGCAATTATGAATACCAGTAAACAGGAGGCAGGAATAAGCCACCAGTGCATTTCTTCCCTGTATACAAAATTACGTTGCAATTTATCTATTATATAAAAAGCAATTGGGGAAGCAATGAGAGAAGAGATCAATATCCATTTCATAAATCCGGAGGTAAGTAAAAGAAGAACGTTGCTTATTTTGGCGCCGTTAACCTTACGTATCCCGATCTCTTTTGTCCTTCTTGCAACCAGGATTGAACTTATTGAAAAGAGTCCGAAACATATAATAAGCATCGCCAGGAGTGAGAAAAACCCGGTCATTTTAGACTGTAGGATTTCCTTACTGTAAGCTGAGTCATAAAGATCTCCGATAAATTCATATTGGAAAGGATAATCAGGAAGTTCCTCTTCCCATATCTTTTTAAGATGAGTTATTGCTTCATTGCGCCTGGCTGAGTCCACTTTCACCAGGAAACATAAATAGAATATAGGCTTTTGAAAAAGGACATAGGGTTTTATCTCATGTTTATCGGTATTGAAATTAAAATCACGGACCACTCCAACTACTGTTCCTCCATAGAAGATATCCGGCACATCAAAATTGATTGTAAATGGTTTCCCGATTGCTTCTTCCGGTTTCCATCCAAGTTTTTTCACTGCCGATTCATTCAGGATATAATCTTCACCTTTTCTCTCAGGATTATATTTTGAGAAATTTCTTCCGGCAACCAGGGGGATATTGAAAAAATCCAGGAAATTATCTTCAACAGATAAAACGTATAGTCTCGTATCTTCGGGTCCTTTAATTAAAGCGGGTGATTCAACAGACAGAGCATCAAGTGTCTCACCTGACGGCTCCTCCATCGAAGCAGTAACACTCTTAATAAGGGGATCTTGTAAAGCTTTATTTCTGAATGCACTATACTTGTTCCTTATCTCCCAGTTTTGTCTTTTGAATGCAAGAATATCTGAGCTCATCTCTCCAAGGCTATGTGAAAACATGTACCTGTTTTGCATGTAAATAGCTACTGTCCCGGCTATCAGCAGAATGGACAGGCAAAACTGTGCTGTCATTAATAATCCATAAGATGACAATCCGTGAGTGTTTGCTTTAGTCCCGGACTTTATACTGATTAAGGATTTTCGTCGTGAAACCACATAAAATATGACCGGGACACTGCCGGTAATTGTGGAGATAATTAATAAAATTGCTGTTAAATCCCATAATCCTGAAAGTTCAGAAAGCCCACCTGGCAAAAGGCTTACACCGAAAAGAATTTTCAGAGGATTTCCCGAGATATCCAGTATAAACAATGCTAAAATGAATGCCAGAACAACAATTATAACTGACTCAGTAAGTGATTGTATTATGATTGATCTGTTTTCAGATCCGATGATCTTCTGGATATGAATTTGTTTCTGCAATGCAAAGAGCCTGGCTTTATTAAGGTTAAAATAATTAACCAATGAAATCAACAAAACAACCAGGGCAATCAAAATAAAGATGTAAATACTTGTTATACTTCCATTCTGTTCCAACTCCCTGTCCTTATCAGAAAATAAATGAATATCGGTTATCTTTTGTAGAAAGGGTTTGTAATTCTCTCTTATTTGTTCAGGAACTACATTATCCATAAATGCGGGAAATTCTTTAAGTATGGCAGCGCTTTTTGTATTGGGTTTAAGCAGGAGATATACATATGCCCAGTCGGGCGATTCCGAAGGATTCTTGAAAGATGTAACTATATCGAAATGAATATGCGACAGCGCAGGAGAATCATTCATAACACCGCTGATATTGAATGGAACTAACTCTGTATCATATTCACCGGAGATCATAATTGTCTTCCCGATGGGATTTATGTTCCCAAAACATTTGTCAGCCAGAGATTTTGTTATAACGGCTGAATAAGGATTTTTAAGTGAATTTTCTATGTCTCCATAAATCAGGCCCATGTTGAACACCTTAAAAAAATTGGAATCAGTCGCAAATACCCTGTTGGTATAAAACTTATTTTCTCCCGCTTTAATTGCTGTATGCCTGAATGGGGCAAGTCTTACCAGTTCTTCTATCTGCGGAAATACTCCCGGCATCTGCCAGATCCATTTCTCATTGCACCGGGCGAAATGCATCCTGTTACCAGAGAAATTGGTCTCAAAAGTTAGCCTGTAAATCCTGTCTGCATCAGGAAGATTTTTGTCATAGCTTAATTCGTTCTTCACCCAGACCGCTACTGCCATTGCACATGATAATCCAATTCCAAGACCAAGTATATTTAGTACAGCAAAACTCTTTATTCTGAAGATGTTCCTTAAAATAAGTTTAAAGTTTAACATTGGGACTTAATTATTACATCATTCATACCTGAGAGCTTCAACCGGATTCCTGGTGGCCACTCTGTAACTTTGCCAGATAACAGTTAGAAATGCAATAATCAGTTCGGTTACCATTGCTGCTGCAAAGATCCACCATTCAATTTTAATATGAAAAACAAAACTGGAGAGCCATTTTTTCGCTATCAAATAGGCAAGCGGGCAAGCAAGTAAACTGGCGGCAAGTATCCATAAAGTAAACTGACTTGACAGGAGGAGCAATACTCTCGATGGTTTAGCTCCCAGTACTTTTCTTATTCCAACCTCCTTTATCCTTTTATTAACAATAAAGGAAGCGAACCCAAACAACCCCAGACATGAAATAAAAATAGCCAAAATTGTAAAAATGGTCAGCAATCTGCCACTTTTTTCCTCGGTTCCGTAAAGATTGTCATAAGCTTCCTCAAGATGTCGATAACTAAGTTTTGTACCTGGTAAAACAGAATTCCAGACATTTTTGATATAAGCTATTGTAGCATCACTGTTTTCAGGATTAATTTTCAAGGCAATTGTTATGTACATATCAGGATTGATATAGATTATCATAGGATTTATCTTTTCATGAAACGATTTCACGTGAAAATCGCTTACTACACCTATAACAGTTACCCCCTTTTTAAAGGCTTCTCCCGGTATCATGATCCTGGTGCCTACAGGCTGTTTTAGTCCCATGGCTTTCACTGCTGCCTGGTTTAAGATCGCACTTTCGAACCTGTCAGTAGAAAACTCTTTTGAAAAATCCCTTCCTTCAACAATTTTCAGGCCCATAGATTTTACAAAACCGTAATCGGCAGGCAATGCCTGCATAATAATTGCATTATCCTCAGGTGTTCCCTCCAGTCTTGCACTAATATTCATCTGGCTGTTTATTCCGGGAATGGTGTATGCTCCTGATGCATACCTGATATTGGTGTTTTTCAATAACTCATTTCTCAGTACATTATATTTTTCTTTTATATTTTTATCCTGTCCGGGGAAATTAAGAAGTACAACATCTTCCTTGGAAAAACCCAGATCGCTGTTCTTCACAAAATCCAGCTGGCGATATATTATGGTCGTTCCGACCAGAAGAATTATTGCTATTGCGAACTGAACTACGACAAGCAGTTTTCTAAGGGTTAGTTTACCCCTTTTCCCTATCGAATCTTTCCTGAATACTTCAATAGGAATGAATTTTGAAATATACAGGGCAGGATATACACCAGCGGTAAGTCCAACAATGATAACTATAAGAAATACCAGTGCTGCAAGAATAATAAAATGATTGCTAATGAGAACATTAGTATTCCCCAGATATGAATATAGTGAATTGTAGAACTGTTCAAAAAGGAATATTCCTATTATGCCCGACATAGATCACTATTACCATTGTCTCAGTCAGAAACTGAAATATAAGCTGTTTCCTTTTAGCGCCTGCTGTTTTGCGTATAGCCACTTCTGTTACTCTTCCCAGATATTTTGAAATTGACAGGTTCAGGAAGTTGAAACATGCAATTAACAGAATAAATATTGCTGCTGAAAGGAAGATATATACATATGTTTTATTCCCCTTTGGACCAATATCGCCTCTCGTTGTATTATCCCAGTGAATCTGATTCAAAGGCTGCAATTCAAATGTCATCCTCGAGGAAAGCCAGTCTCCGGCATTTACTTTAAGCATTTTGCTCAGCTTTGGGATAAGTGATTTCGGCTGAACATGATCTTTTAACAATATATAAGTCAGGTCGTTACCCCATGTGTTCCATGGCTGAGTTACATCTTCTCCCATAGCTTTTAGTGTGCTATATGATATCAGCAGGTCACAATATATATGGGTGTTTTCAGGCATATCCCTCATGATCCCTGTGATTCTTAGAGGGGAATCGTTGTAGGTAAGTTCATTGCCCAATGGGTCAGCGCTTCCGAAGTACTTTTTAGCTGTTTTCTCCGAAATAACAATAGAATATGGTTCCGTAAGAGCGGTTGAAGGATCTCCTTCAGTCAATGGAAATGTGAAGATCTTAAATATGCCAGGATCCGCAAAGAATGTATTATCTTCCCTAATCACCTGGTCATCACTGTTTTTTATCACAGCATCATAATCTTTACGGATCCTTATTGCAGAACTGACTTCAGGAATTGCGGAGTCTATGGCAGAAGCCAGTGCTGGCATTGAACCGGCGAATTTCATGATATTCCCATCTGTACCCCAGTTCAGAGCTATCCGATATATGTTTTTCCGGTTCTTGTGAAAGTTTTCATAACTAAGTTCATTGACCACATACATCAGGATAAGAAGAGTCACCGTTATACCAAGTGCCAGGCCTAGTATATTGATTGATGAGAAACCCTTGTTCTTTCTGAGGGTATTTATTGCAGTCTTGATATAATTTCTAAGCATCAGATAATGAAATTTGGGTTTGATAATAGTACAATGAATTATTTTTTGCTATCGCTTGATATCAAGCCATCCGATAAGCGTATGATCCTGTCGCTATATTTAGCAAACTCTTCGTTATGAGTTACCTGGATTAAAGTTATTCCTTCACTGTTAAGGGTCTTGAGTAATTCCATTATTTGTCTTCCCTGGTCTGTGTGGAGATTACCAGTTGGTTCGTCAGCCAGCAGAAGCTTAGGTTTGCCGACAATAGCTCTTGCGATACCGACAAGCTGTTGTTGTCCTCCGGAAAGCTGGGCCGGGAACAGGTCCTTCTTTGCCACAATGTTGAACCTGTCGAGCATCTCGGCAACCATCCCTTTTCTCAGACTCTGTTTTACCCCCTTGTAAACGAGAGGAGTTTCAATGTTCTCATATACAGTTAGTTCATCGATCAAATGAAATGCCTGGAAGATAAATCCAATGAAATTCCTGTGATAGTGACTTTTCTTCTTTTCGTTCAGGGCCTGAACAGGTTCATCCAGTAAAAAATACTCTCCTTCACTGGGCTCATCAAGCAATCCAATAATGTTGAGTATTGTAGATTTTCCTGCACCACTAGGTCCCATTATGGTAACAAACTCGCCTTCTGATATCTCAAGATCAATATCCTTAAGTACAAAGGTTCTCTGGAACTTGGAATCATAATATTTGTAAACGTTTTTTAATTTTATCATTTTCGTATTGTTAAAATTAGTTAAAAGGTTCTTTATCAGTTTATTAACTCCATTATCTTTTTCGACCTTGCTCTCACTTGCTCTAGGGATAGAGCTTAAATTATTCATACCTCAAAGCCTCCATCCCGATGCGCTTCGCTATCGTGGATCTCCGCTCTCCTCACTATTCGTATCGGAGAGCTTCGACCGGATTTCTTGTTGATGCCCTCCAACTCTGCCAGCTGACAGTACCTATAGCAATTCCATAGGCAATAGTTGCAGAACCTGCAAAAATCCACCAGTTCAGTTCTGTACTTGAGGCAAAGGCTTTAAGCCATTGTTGTAACGCAATCCAGGCCAGCGGTATGGCAATAACCAATGCTACGGAAACCAGAATGAAATAGTCTTTATTCAAAAGAACCAGTATCTCTCTCACCTTGGCTCCATTCAGTTTTCTGATCCCTATTTCCTTTGTTCTTGCAGCAACGACCTGAATCACCAGGCCCAGCAGAGATAAGGAAGTAATTACTATTGCCATGATGCTGAACAGGATAAAACATCTGAATAATTGAACATATGATTTATACTGGGCATTGTAGTAATCATCGAGGAAGTAGTATTCAAAATACTGATCCTTAAAGAAATTGTTAAACTCATTTTTTATTTTGCCTACTTCACTGACCATTTTTACTTTACTGATCTTAATGAAGATGTAATATCCCACATGATCGCAATTATAAATTGTTGGATTTATCTGTTGGTCCGGTGAGTTCTGAAAGTAACCATCAACAATACCTACTACTTCTCCAATATCTCCTTTTAAGTCGCTGTCATAAAGTTGTTTTCCGATTAACTCCTTCAGATCCTTAACCCCAAAAGCAACTGCTGCTTCCTTGTTAATAATAAGATGATGAGGCCCGCCTTTCCAGTTCGTTTCGTCCGGATAAAAATGTCTTCCTGCAAGAAGTTTTACATTAAAAAAACTGAAGAAGTCCGGTGCAACATCAGCCTGGAAAATCTGGTAGTCAAGTTTCTCCTTCCCTTTTACTGATATTCCTCCCTTTACCCAGGTGTTTTTTTGACCGGGCATGATAGTTGAATATGTAATCTCTTTTATCTCCGGGAATTTTTGCAGGCTTTCCTGGAAGGAATTTTGGGCATCGTTAAACTCCCGGCTTACAGGTCTCTTTACTACCATAACCTGATCCATCTTCATTGTAAGCGTTTCATCCTGCATGAATCTGATCTGCTTAAGAGCCCCGATAGTACAGGTAATCAAGAAAATAGCTATTATAAACTGGCCTATACTAAGAAATTTTCGTGACAGTTTTTTACCCGCTAAAGAAAGGTCTTTCCTAATGAATGAGACGGGTGCAACTCCGTAAATCCTTATTCCAAGTATCAATCCGGATATAATACTAAGTAATATGAGTGAAAGCGCTGGAATAAGCCATATCTTCAACTTTAGAACATGATCGATGGAGAAGTCGAGGTTAAGATATTGTTTGAAAAAAGGGAAAAGCATATCCAGGAGTACCATAGCAAGTATAAGACTAATAATCCCTGTAAGCAATGCCTCAGAGATAAATTCGTTAATGATCTTTGAACGGGAGGCTCCGTTAATAATCTTAATGCCTATACCTGATATTCTTCTGTTGACAACTGAAGAGTAAAGATTAAAGTAGTTCATGCCGGCACTGGCAAGAATCAGCAGGGCAACCATCAACAGGACAGATACATATTTGCTATTTCCGTTGGGTTCATACTCAAACCTGTAGTTGGAATGGAGGTGAATGTCTTTAATGGGCTGGAGATGATATTCAATGGGAAATCCAGGATCAATATTTATATTTCGTGACCTAAAATTCTCCGTAGCAATTGCCTTTATATCATCTTCAATTGCTCTTTTATCGGCCCCTTTCCTTAACAGGAAATAGGTATTGGTATTGTTGCAGTTGTAGCAATAGCTCTTGTCAGTGATCGTTGAAAGTGAAATAACTATGTCAAATTTAAGGTGGGAATTGGGTTTAACATCTTCAACTATTCCCGTTACAGTAAGCGGCCTCTTGCCCGGGTTAACACTGAAAATGGTTTGTCCTACTGGATCTGCATCACCGAAGTACTTTTTAGCTGCTGAGCGGGTAAGTATAACTTCATCAGGACCTCTTAAGAAGATTTTCTTATCACCTGATATTACTTTATATGAAAAGATATCAAAGAACGAACTGTCAGCGAATAAAGTGCGATCTTCTTTGAAGATCTCTTCACCTGCCTGAATAAATGAAGCCTCTCTTTTACACCGACAAAAATTCACTATCGAAGGGATTTTTTCATAAGCCAGTTGGCCTATATAATAGTTATTGCCAACACTTTTATCTAGTCCTGTCCGATAATACCTGTAAAAAACCAGTCGCTGTATCTGGTCGGCATTATCAAAATACCTGTCATAGCTCCTCTCAAACCCGAGGTACTGGTAAATAAGTAAGAAAGCTAATATTCCAATCGAAAGTCCGGCAATATTGATACCATTGACTCCCCTGTAATGAATCAGATTTCTTAAGACCAGACGAAGGTTTTTAAATATCATAATAACAGTTTTTATTCAAGTCCTATTGCTTTCACAAGATTTCTACCTGAAGCTTGCCGGCTTTTTCCACCCAACGCAATAGCATGAATTTCTTCACATTTCATCAAACAATTTCCATATAACTTATCTTTGCTTAATTCATATCAGCATGTTGTTCACTTAAAGCCTTTTACTGTGTTTCTGCGATCTATAATCATATCTTTCCAAAAAAATTCATTTACCCGTTGGAGATTCCTCATTCATCCCGCTCAGGCGGGATTCATTCGGAATGACAATCCATATTGAAGAAATGGGAGGAAGAAGTGGCGATTCGCAAATACTATTTTACTTTTTCAAGGTTACTGCTGCGAATCGCCGCTTCTTCCCTCAGGACTTCCCTTTATTCCTGTCATTCCGAGGCGAAGCCGAGGAATCTTCCTCTTGTTTAATCATTCAGTTTTCTTGTTTTAGAATTTTACACTCTTACTCATTTCACGTTTTCATTCCTTCTAATCCTCAAAATGGACATTAACATTTCCACCGCTCGAATGCATATAAACGGGAATTCCGCCACCATTCAAAGTACCCTTTACTCGGTTTTTTTCTACTTTACCTGAGAAATTCTTAAGCTCAATATTAACCTTATCTGAGCTCAGGTCCAGATCAAGGCCAAGGTCCTTCCCATTTCTGATGGTTGCATCGATTCCCCCACCACTGGATTGCAGGTATAATTCCTTACTTAAGTTTGCTATATTAACACGGACAGGGCCACCGCTGGATGTAGCTTTCACATATCCTGCTTCCCCGGTAACGTGTACACCACCTCCGCTGCTGCCGGCATCAACATCACCATGAATATTGTTAAGATGTACACCACCGCCTGAACTATGTGCATAAACACTACCGTGTGCATCCTCTAAAGTAATACCACCTCCGCTGGAAGTCAGGTGAATATCCCCGTTTTGATTGGTAGCTGTTACACCACCACCGGATGAACTTGCCTTAGTTGTTCCCGTGATATCTTCCAGGTGTACTCCACCTCCGCTGCTCGAAAAATCATGTGTGCCTTTTACACCGGAAATATTTAACCCACCGCCGCTGGAGGACACGTTGCACGACATTTCCCGGGGGACAATAATAGTCAGTGAGATGCCTGTATTATGCCATGGATTATACTTAACTTACGTTCAACATTTGCAGTGATAGCCGAACCATCCTTCTCGATGTCCAGATCATAAATCTTCCAGAACATCATCTATAGCCGGATCTGAGGGAGGCAGAAGCCTTCCGTTCTTTCTAATAAATACCTGTACCACAACTTTATTCTGATCATGAATTTTTACACTGTATCCCTCCGCCGGATGATTTGGCATTCAGTGTACCTGGCTGGTTCAGATCAAAGGTCTTTACTAGGGTAGGGGTACTGTTTTCCTGGGTAAATCCTTTGCATGAAAGCAGTGTTACCAGCATTGCAATCATGGTGTGCGTTTTTAAATTTGATTGAGTTTTCATGATATAGTTCTATTAGTGTTTGATTAAGCAATTATATAGGAATTTGTCACTATTTTGCATTTGTTAATCCAAAATCATTCCCTGAGACTGTTGAAAAAGCCAAAATACATTAACCGCAAAGGTCGCAAAGTATTTACACGAAGATCGCAAAGGTCTGATATTATGTGTTTTACCTTTGCGTACTTGGCGTCTTCTTAGTGTTCTTTGCGGTTAAAGAAGACTTTTTCAACACCCCCCGGGAAGTGAAACTTAATATTCGTTTATCAACTTCATCTGTGATCATTTATATTACATTCTTATTTTTCAACTTTTTTATAATCTTTTATCTAAATTCTTTTAGCCCATCCCTGGAGGATTGTGGATCATTCATGCCTCAGGGCCTCCACGGGATTCCTTGTTGCTGCCCTCCAGCTCTGCCAGCTAATGGTAGACACTGCAATTATTAATGAGATCAATCCTGATATAACAAAAATCCACAAGTTTATTTCAGTCCTGTACGCGAAGTTTTGTAACCATCTATGCAAAATGATCCAGCCAACAGGACAGGAAATGATGAAAGCAATAGCAACCAGTTGTACTATGTTTGTATTGAGTAATAACATCACCTCTATTACTTTAGCTCCATTTATTTTTCTTATGCCTATTTCTTTTGTTTTTTCAGATGTCATATTTAATATTGTTCCTGAAAGACCGAAACAGGTAATAATAATTGCAACGATGCAGAATATTGCAATTGTAAGTTCAAGTCTTTTCTCATTTTCATATAACGATTCAATCTTGTCTTCCAGAAAAGTACAGTCGAGATATTCATTTCCTGATATTTGAATCCAGGCTTGCTTTATTACTCCAAGTAGTTTATTCCTGTCTGAGCTAGTTCCTTTTATTTCGATGTATCTCCACCAGTCACCTTCCTTTAAAGAACAAAAGATGAGAGGCTCAATATTATGATGTAGTGATCGGAAATTAAAATTATCAGTTACCCCTATCACAGTATATTTTTTTGAGAGATTAACAGTTTCATAAAATTCTTGACCAAGAGGATTTTTTAAACCCATCACTTTTACAGCGGCTTCATTGAAAACAAGTGCATTTTTATCTTCCATATAGTTAGCGGAAAACCACCTGCCCTCTTTTAAATTGAAGGCAAATACTTTTTGAAAGCTGGAATCGACCCGGAAGTACTGGAAAGGGTAAGGAGTATTATCGCTTGAGTTAGCATGAGTATAACTATTTGATGACATCCAATTAAAAGGATATGAATTTGAACAGGATACGGCTTTTATAAGAGGGGACTTTTGCAATTCTTCTTTAAATGTTGAATAATGATCCCTGATTCTATTGCCATTTTCTACAATTGCAATATTCCCTTTTTTATTCCGATATCATAGGATGAAAGATATTTAAGTTGTTTATAAATACCTGTAATACACAATATAAGAATTATAGAGGAAGCCATCTGTGCAACTATCAGCAGGCGGTTAAACCAGAACTGTGAATATGATTGAGAATTGGAGGCACTAGTTTTAGTACTCTGCCTGCTAAGATAGATTCCGGTTAATGTACCTGATAAAATTGAAACAATAATTGCAAATAGGAAGAGTAAGGCTACAGGAAATATGAAATTGGATATTTGAATTGATTTCAAATCCACTAAAAGCAAAGGATTATAGTTCCATATTTCATAAAAAATTAAGAAACCGATAATAAAGGAAAATATGGAATAGATGATATTTTCAAATATGAAAGTGCTAATGAGACTAATCCTGGAAGAGCCCAGGCGATGCATGATTATTAAATTATACCGGTGTTTTTTGGTTTTTGAAATAGTAAAACCAATAAGATTAAAATAGGCTATCAGCAATAAAACAAGTAAAATGGTTATGTTAATTATTATAACAGATGAGTTACTTTCATTCTCAAAACTGGAAATAAATGAACCATTCAGATGAATATCCGCAACAGGCATCAATTTGAGTTTGATATTGTTTTCATTGTTGAAGACATAATCAAGGTTATAATGTGACTTATTCCAGGGAATCCAATAATCTTTTAGGAAACTCTGTAATTTATTCTCAAACTTATTACTATCAGTACCTTTTCTTAATTTCAGATAAGTAAGAAATTCGTAACTATCCCATTCATAATTAGTTTCTTTAGGAATACGACTTATCAAGGGTATCAAAACCGAAAACTTCATATGTGAGTTACCAGGATAATCTCTGAAGATCCCTTCAATCTGATATGCTTTTCCACTAATATTAATTTTTTCCCCGATTATATTGGTATCTCCAAATATTTTATCCGAAAGTGACGCTGAGATGAGTATTTTATCAGGATTTTGGAGTGATGAGGTAATATCTCCTGATAGCAATTTAAGGTAGAATATATCTTTAAAGGAAGGATCTACCCAAAGAATATCTTCTTTCCATGCTTTTTTGTCATCGGTTGATACCAGGACATCAGACTGATCCTTTGTGCGAACCATATTTTCAACTTCAGGAAACAAGGCCTTTATATACTCACCAAATGAAAGGGGTAATTCCCCGTATATATCTCTGGTACCGTGATACATTTCATTTATATAGAGATTATATATCCTGTCGTAATCGGGGTGGAAGCGATCAAAAGATCTGTGAAATCCAATATTACATGCTATGGGGATAGTTATTGTAAAAGCCAGGGCTAATCCCGCTAATGACAATAATGCCAAGGCTTTATTACTTCGCATCCCTCTTAATATAGTCTTAATTGTAAAAATCACTAACTATTATATTTATTTTAAGACCTGATCATTGTTTTTTAAATATTTTATAATACCTGCTTTTTACTCCCTAAGCCTCGCAGAGGGCTACTCATACCTAAAAGCTTCCATCCCGATGCGCTTCGCTATCGTGGATCTCCGCTCTCCTCACTATTCGTATCGGAGAGCTTCGACCGGATTCTTTCTGGCAGCCCTCCAGCTCTGCCAGCTGATTGTGAAAAGTGTAATGGTCAGTGCAATCAAACCTGCAACCAGTAGAACCCACCACCTAAATTCGGTTTTATAAGCAAAGTTATTCAACCATTTATTCATAGCATACCAGGCAGCAGGGAAGGCAATTATGCAGGCTATGGCTATCCATTTTAAATAATCCTTATTGAGCATTCCCAATATTTCATAAATCCTGGCCCCGTTAATTTTTCGAATGCCGATTTCTTTTGTGCGATAGCGACTCGTCTGGTATGAAATCGCGAATAATCCTATCATCGATAAGAAGAGACTGATGACAGAGCACGCACCAATAAGCCTGATATAGTTTTTATTTTCCCTGTGAAACCATTCGTAACGGTCACCAATAGATTCAATAGTAACAGGATAATCAGGAATAAGGTTTTTCCAAACCTGCGATATTGTTTCACGTGTCTGTGTAGCCTGATTTGCAGTACCTTTTACCATAAGATGACCGCCTTTGTTGTCAAACGCAATGAAAGCAGGTTCCACATATGATTTTAAGCTGGAATAATGAAAATCCTTGATTATTCCGATTACTATCCTGTCTTCCATCCCGGGAACGGGTCTTCCAATCAGGTCCTGTCCGGCAAATAGTTTTACGAATGATTCATTTACGAGACATTTATTTTTATTTGATACTGCATTTTCAGAAAAATCTGAACCGGCGACAAGAGTTATTCCAAGTGTTTTAATGTAGTTTTCGTCACCTGTAAAACCAGCAGGAGAGTATTGTTTATCAACTCCATTTTCCTTATAGTCTAACAAAAGTAAAAAGTGCTCAAGCAATGGAGATGTTCCACAAACAGAGACTTTCTCAATTGAACTGTTCTTTTTCAATTCGGCTTTAAAAAGTCCGGCCTTTTCAGCATATGAAGGAGGTAGTTTTACCTCAATAACTTCTTTGTCCAGTCCAATAGGTTTATTGGTTATAAAGATCATCTGCTTAATAATGATTATGGAACAAATTATTAGTGCGACAGAACTTGCCAGTTGTACGATATTGAAAACAGGGAAACGGACATTTTTGAAGTTATTTTCCTTGCTGGGTTTTAAAGAACTCATGTTTAAATCGGAATGAATTCTGTACACTACAAACAAGTATGTTATAAAGAGCAGAATAGCAACTATTCCCAGAAGAGAAGCGATCTGCCTTCCCTGCAGTATAAATTTTTCTGTAATACTACTCCCCGTCAGTTCATTGAAAAATGGCATCATCTCCTGCATTAAAAGCAGACTTATTATAAATGAAATTGCAATGACAATAAAATTCTCAGCCATAAAGTCGAGTATGAAACTGGAAGCAGAACCACCGTTTATTCTTCTTATATTGTATTCTTTGGTTTTTTCAATAAGGTTATTGGCCAGCAATCCGAGATAGTTAAACGAAGCTATCCCAATTATCATAAGCCCAATTACAAGGGCAATCCACAAATCGGTTTTATCCCTGGATGCTTCAAAACTCGTGTGTCTGCCTGTGTCGAAGTAGACCTCTTTCAAGGGTTTAAGGTAATATGATCCGGGTGTACCACTATTTATAGATCGGTATAGTCTCTTTTTTCTCTTTGAAGAGCTTTTCCAGCTCAGCCGGATCAGCCATTTTAGTCAATCTAACGTAACACCGGCTATCCTTTTCACCAATAAGCCGTATCATATCAAATTCTATCTGTGAATTATCAACAGGCTTCTCAAATATTCCGGTAACGACCATTTGTTCAAACTTATCACGATTGAAAAAGGTAATTATTTTTCCAAGAGGATCGTGCGGAGCCAAAATATTTTTTGGCTAAATCCTGTGATATTACAAGGTTGTTCGGGGCTTCTAAAGCTGTTTCAGGATTATTTGTTAAAAGCCGGTAAGAAAAGAAATCGAAGAAGTTGGAACTTGTTGCAATAATCTGAGGTTTATCAAAATATTCTTCATCATTAACTTCAATTTTCTGTGACCCGGCAGCACTTATGCGACAGAAATCTTCTACCTGGGCAAAGTTATTCTTCATATATTCTGCTGATCCTACACGACAGGAATACATCTTACCTGTACCCATGGATCATCACATTGTAGTGCGAAAATCTGATCGGATCTCTTTTGAAATGAGTCTGTTCTTAATTCACGACTGATGAACATAATAATCAGGTTAAAACAGGCCATCCCTATGGCCAGACTGATCAAGATTATGCCGAAGTTTAATCTCTGTCTGAGAATACTACGTAATATTATGTTCAGGTTTTTCATTCTTTAATATTTTTATTAAATTACTTATTCATTGTATGTTAATCAGTGTTTTACGACGCTTGATTATCTTTTCAGCTTTGCCAGCAATCTATCCCCAACCCCCCACATGGGGGGCTTTAAGAATTTATAAATTTCCGGGAAGGTGGATTTTTGTTTGTCAATTTTTTATTTTTTATTTTATGTATAGCATAATATATTGACTAATTTTTAAGTCCCCCAAATGGGGTCCCGATAGCTATCGGGATAATGGGTAAATCATTCATATCTCAATGCTTCCATCCCGATGGGCTTCGCTATCGTGGATCTCCGCTCTCCTCACTATTCGTATCGGAGAGCTTCGACCGGATTCTTTCTGGCAGCCCTCCAGCTCTGCCAGCTGACTGTAATCATAGCTAAGGTCAGTGCTAAAATACCACCAAGAATAAATATCCACCATTTTACTTCTGTTTTATATGCAAAGTTTTGAAGCCACTTATTTATTGTATAACTGGCAACAGGAGCGGCTACGACAAAGGCTAACGCTACCCATTTTCCGAAATTCTTATTCAGCATTGCCAAAATTTGGATAATGCTGGCTCCATTGACTTTTCTGATGCCAATTTCTTTTATACTGTTCTCAGATGTTATAACTGCTTGTCCGAATAGGCCAAGGCAGGCTATAAACAAAGCTATTACACAGAACAGATCTATCAGTTTGGCAAAACGGGTATCCTTCTGATAAAGCTTACCATAATCCGTATCCAGAAAATTATATTCGAAAGGAACACCAGGATTATTTTCTTCCCATATTTTCTTTATACGAGCGATTGGCTCTTTAATATCACCATTTATTTTAAAAAACAGGACACTCAGGTAGGATTCAGATGATTCATCCTTATACATGTGAAATACCTGAGGATTAATATTTTCGTGTAATGATTTAAAATAGGTATCTTTTATTACTCCAATGATTCTGCCTATATTCCCATACAACATAAATTCTGAACCTATCGGGTCGGTTATTCCCATCATGTGCATGGCCGTTTCATTTATAATATAATCTTGTCTGTCTTCTGCAATTTCGTTGGAAAAATTCCTTCCGTACAAGAATTTGACTCCCATCATATCAAGAAAATGATCATCTACACGAGTGGTTTCCATCGCTATTGGGTTACTAATCCTCTGATTTTGCCACTCCCCATTGACTTTCCACGATATGCCAACAGTTGTGTTTCTTCTGTTATAAGGCAGACAGTCTTTTAAACTTACATCTGTAATATGAGGATCCTGAAGCAAGGATGTTTTAAATAATGCCACCTTCGTATAACTTTCTCCTCTTAAATAAGTATATACTACATGTTCGCTGTTGAATCCGAGTGTTTTATCCTTAATAAAGTGAATCTGACGATTTATACCGATAACGTTAATAATAAGAATAATGGCAATAATATTCTGAAAGATTACCATTCCTTTCAATATTCTTGTTTTTCTTCCAGAATACCCGCTTAAAAGGTCAATTGCTTTGGGTTTTGAAAACTGAATAGCAGGATATATTGAACATATAAGCAGGGTAATAATAAATATTATGGGAATAATACTTATAAAAACAGGATTGAGAATCTTATCTAGATCTTTATTGCCAATTACTGAAGAAATTAATGGATCAAGAAACCATAGACCTGCAAGAGCTATTAAGAATGATAAACTTATCATCAACAGGCTTTCGAGGAAGCTATTCAAAAAAACTGATGAATTTCCCGCTCCGCAGATTTTCCTGACGGATGTATTTTTATATCTTTTCGTATATAATGATATAGTGATATTAAGGTAGTTGATACAGGCCAGAAAAAGTATAAGAAACCCAATTGAAGCAAAAATATATAGTTGTCGATAGTCGCCTGTGGGGCCAAGTCGGTTATCAACTTTATAATCAAGATATATGTCTTTTAACGGTCTGAGTAGGGCTATGTTACCACCATATTTAACATGAGGCATACCATTTTCCATGGCAACACTGGTTATTGCAGTTGCAGTCTTCTGTGGATCTGAATTTGGTTTTAACAGCACATAAGTCCGAAAGTTGGGGTCGCCCCACAACATACCACAAAAATGATACTTTTCTGCGAATTTAAATGGCAATAAATAATCGAATTGTATATGTGAATTTATCGGCATATCATCTATTACGGCCTGTACAACGAGATAGTCACTTCCTTCAATTTGAATTTCTTTATTCAAGGGATCAACAGTCCCAAAATATCTACTGGCAAATGACTGGGATATAACAATACTGTTTACCTGATTCAATGCTTCTTTTGGATCGCCCTCAATTGTTTTGATGCTAAAAATGTCAAATAATTGAGGATCACATGCAAGTCCGTTATTCTCAAAAAACATGTTCTTTCCATACCTGAACGCAAAAGCAGGGGTGTTTCTGATTCTTACTGTTGATTCAACAGATGCTACATCGCTTGTAATTTTTGGAGCAAGAGGAGCCGGTGTTCCGGCCATACTAAATTCTCCTTTGTTATTTTTGAAATTTACCTGATATATCCTGCCGAAATTTTCATTGAATTTATCGAATGAAGATTCATTGGATATCCAAATAGAGATAATTATAACACAGATGAGTCCAATGCTCAGTCCTGTAAGATTCAGAACTGTGAATAGCCTGTAGCGAATTAGGTTTCTGATCGACGTTTTAATAAACATTTGTATTTTGGATATAATTCAGTTTTATTCTATAAATAATCATTCATCCCTAAGAGCTTCCATCCCGATGGGCTTCGCTATCGTGGATCTCCGCTCTCCTCACTATTCATAACGGAGAGCTTCGACCGGATTTTTTCTTGCTGCCCTCCAGCTCTGCCAGCTGACTGTTAATAATGCAATTATAAGTGCCAGTACTCCGGCTAATAAAAATATCCACCAGGCAAGATCCGTCTTTGCCGCAAAATTCTGTAACCACTTGTGAAGGGAAAACCAGGCGACCGGTACCGAGATAGCAAAAGCAATAGCCACCCACTTCATGAAATCACGATTAAGCATAACAATCACTTCTGCGATCCTCGCACCGTTTACCTTACGTATTCCAATTTCCTTGGTCTTCCTCGTCAGTGTGTATGAGGATAATGCAAACAGGCCTATACATGAAAGAATGATTGCAATTATTGAAAACCATGTTATTATCTTATTTGTCTGGATATATTCTTTATAATATTCATTAAGCTTGTCTATAGGAAAGAAATAGCTCACTGAGGTTTTAGGTTCAGTGTTTTGCCAAAGGTCTGTTAGCTGTTGGATTACCTTGATAGTGGTTCCGGGTTTTGACCTCACAGAGATATAGCTCCAGTTAGTAAGATCTTCATTATCAACAAAAAAGTGAGCGAGTGGCTGCATTTCCCCCTGTACTCCCTGGTAGCTGAAATCTTCTACTTCTCCAATCAGCTTCCAGGGAGTTCCTGTTTTGGAACTCTCATGAATGATCTGTCCGCTTGCTTCAGAAAAACCCAGCTTCTTCATGGCTGATTTATTTAGTACCATGCAATCCTTATATGAAATTAGTTTCTGATCGAATCCTGTTCCGTTTAATATTTTAATCCCGTATGTTTTAAAATAATCACGTCCAACATAAGCCTTGCGCAGATGGATGCTGTTCTCATCAGCTGAACCTTCGGGATAAAAGTTGTTGTAGTTTTGACTGTACACACCCGGGATATTCTGCGAAAAGCAAACTGATACCACATATGGACTCGATTCCAGTTCTTTAGATATGTATCCGTACTTCTGAGATGCACTTTTCATGTCGGGATACTGCCAGCTGTTCAATTTGGCAACCACTACATTCTCCTTATCAAATTTAGGATCTTTATTGATCATGAAGTTGATTTGTTTATGTATGAGAAGTGTACCGGAGATCAGGATTATTGCTATGGTGAACTGGACTATTACAAGCGAATAACGCGATGAACCTTTTTTCGAAGATGTGACCAGATTTCCATGAAGTGTCTGGATTAATTTTGTGCGGGCCCAGAAAAGAGAAGGAATTAAACCTGAAATAAGACCAACAGTCAACCATACAAGGGTCAGTAACAGGATCAGAAATTTATACTGATCCAGGCGGAACTGAAGATGAGTATCAAACAGGCTGTTGAAGTAGGGGAGAGCCAGGTACATAAGCCCCACACCTGCAATCAGGGCTATTAAGCTGACCAATAATGACTCGGACATCATTTGGGTGAATAGACTTCTCCCTGAAGCGCCAACCACTCTTTTTATTCCTATTTCTTTTGTCCTTGTAAACGAATTGGTAATGGTCAGGTTTATGAAATTGACAACGGCTATTCCCAGAATTCCAAGGGCTATCACTGTCAGGATTATTATCAGTGTAGGGTTGGATTCCTCAGCAGCATGGTAGTCTTTGAAGGGCATCAGATTAAGATCTGTTTTGTTTTCTCCGACAGGAATAAAATTTCCCTTAACAATTTTCTGAAGTTTATCATGAAGACTTTTCGGATCAGCCCCATGCTTTAGCAAAACATATGTTGTCGAAAAAGTATTATACCAGTCGTGAACTTCTTTTATCCAGGGAGAGATAGTGATCCCGGTCTCATAGGATGCCAGGAGATCAAATTTTACAGAGGAGTTCTCAGGGATATCCACCACTCCATTCACCGTCAGGAATATGTCTTCAAACTTCACCCGCAGTTTTTTACCTACTGCCGGTTCATTCCCAAAATACTTTTTCGCAAAATCGGTACTTATTACAACACCGTATTTCTCTTTAATGCCAGGTATGGGGGATCCCTCTGTAAAGGGGAAAGAAAACACTGAAAAGAACCCGGTATCGGCATACTGGATGTTTTCCGGGAATGCTGTCTCTTTGTAGCTTACCCTGAATCCATCCCAATTGAAAATTCGTGTCCCGTTTTCCACTTCAGGTATTTCTTCCAGTATCTTTTGCAAAACAAGACCTTTGGTCTGGACACCATCACCCTCCCTGACCCTGTAAATGTCATCTAAATGCTTGTTGAAATGATTATATGTGAGATCATTAGATACATATAACAATAGAATCAGAAATGAGGCGAAACCGATCCCAAGACCCAAAATATTTATAACCAGGTATGACTTCTTCTTAAGTAATGATCTAAAGCTTGATTTTAAAGATAGTTGATTCATGAAATTTTATTTGTTAGGTTTAATCATCTAACTGCAAATTTATTAAATCTGCCCGAGTGCTTATTCATACCGGAGAGTTTCCATCCCGACGCGCTTCGCTATCGTGGATCTCCGCTTTCCTCACTATTCGTATCGGAGAGCTTCGACCGGATTTCTCGAAGCCGCTCTCCAGCTCTGCCAGCTGACTGTCAGTAAGGCAAGTGAAATTACAATAATGCCTGATATGGCAAATACCCACCAGCTTAAACCTGTTCTATACGCAAAATTAAGTAACCATCTGCTCATAACATACCATCCTACGCTATACCCAATAATACATGCAGTAAAAACAATGGTCAGGAAGTCCCTGTTGAACATAATTACGACCTGCTTAGTTCTTGCTCCGTTTATCTTTCGTATCCCTATCTCTTTTATCCTTTTTTCAGCAGCAAGTCTGCTCAGGGCAAAAATACCGAGTAGTGAAAGTAACATAGCCAGCATCGCAAAAGCTCCTGTAATTTTTGCCATTTTAATCTCTTCCCCGTAGAAATTCAGATATTTTTGACTTACACTTTCAAAGCTGAAGGGAATATCCGGGAATAGTGAAATCCATTGCGTTCTTATGAAATCGATAGTCTCTTTGCTTCTGCCAGGATCGATTCTCATAGTTATATACCCTGGGTAATTGTGGTGACGCCCGAACTGGTAGATCATTGGTTTTACAGGATATTGGAGTGACCTCACATTTATGTCATTTACTACACCAATAACATGTTTCTTATTATTTTTTTCTATCAGTCCCACACTTTTGTTGTCAAGAGACTTCCATCCAAGAATTTTCCATGCTGTTTCATTTATTACCAGCGCATCAATATCTGTTGGATAATCCTTTGAGAAAAATCTGCCCCTTATTACTTTCAGGCCAAACACATCAGGAAAGTTTTCATCCACATCACAGGAAAGAAGTTCAATCCCATCATTAAATGACCCATCATCCGGATATATTTTAAACAGATTCCTGAATCCGAAACCCGGCACAAATTCTGTAACTGATATCTTGCCAAATCCATATTGTGACTGGTATTTTTCCAGATCCTGAACCAGGAGTGTTGTATTTTTCATCTTTTCATTATAGTCACCTAGAGTACCTACCGGGATAGTGATCAGGCTTTCCTTATTAAAGCCGGTTTCATGATTTTTCATGAATATTATTTGCTTAATAATGAAAAGCTGGGCTATCGCAAGTATTATTGTAAGGGTGAATTGCAGGATTACAAAGCTTTTCTGGAATGTAAATTTGTTTTTAGAAATATCCTTGTTGTGAAGCAAAACCCTGACGGGTGATGGTTTTGATAAGAGAATAGACGGATATAATCCGGAAGTAATAATTGTCAGAATTCCAAATCCTGCAATTCCATACCATAATACTGGATCAGATAGATCTACCGATATGTCTTTTTGAATAAGACTGTTAAACGGTGGCAGCAGTAAGTAAACGCCTATAAATGATAACAGGAGACTTATTATGACGAGGAAGGCAATTTCAGCAAAGAAGTCACCGATTAGATTCATTGGAGAAGCTCCGCTTACTTTTCTTATCGCAGTATCAACATTTCTTTTTGATGCATTTGCGATGGAGATATTCATAAAGTTTAGGCATGCAATAATAAGTATTCCAAGGGCGATAGCAGAAAGTATCCAAAGGTAAACGGGCTTCACATTCGGCACCATGTCATTCTCTATCATCGGGTTCAGATGACTACCTTTAAACGGCATAACAAGAAACCTGTTCCTCCCTTTCATGAAATCGGGGTAATACTGGCTCTCAATTCCTGTTAATTTTTTTTCAAAATCACCGGGCTTTACGCTCCCTTTGAATGTCACAAATGTAAAGAGGCCAAAGTGATACCACCTTTCATGGATATCCGGGAAGTATTTATATCTGAAGCTGTCGGACAGGAGGTAATCAAGATCAAAAACTGAGTTGGAGGGTATATTATTAATGATTCCTGTAATTCTGAATGTAAAGTTTTCAAAACCAAAGGTTTTTCCCAGTACATCGCTTGTGCCGTAAAGCTTTATTGCCAGTCTCTTTGACACTACTGCGTCAAATGGATCCTGAAAAACAGTGGCAGGATCACCTTCAGTAAGCGGGAAATTGAACAAGCTGAAAAAGTCTTTCTCAACTACCGCACCTTTTAGATTTTCAAATGTCTCCCGGCCCACTTTTATATCAAAATAGGTATTCATCAATGAAACAACTTTATCAAGTTCAGGGTAATCTTTTTTCAGTACATCTGACAGAGCGAGAGGAGTATAGGCTTTTACGGATCCATCCTGTAAATTCTCGGTGACCACCCTGTAAATATGGCCGGCTGACGGATTAAAATCATCAAAGGATGTTTCATAGCGCACATAAAGAAGGATAAGGAGGCTGACGGTAACCCCTATTGACAAACCTATGATATTCACCCACGCAAATTTCTTATTCGTAAATAGGTTGCGGATATTAACCCTTAAAAAGAATGTCAGTTTTCCCATATAGCTGATATATAGTTTAATATGTCACTCATGCCTCAGTGCATCAACAGGATTCCTTGTAGCTGCTCTCCAGCTTTGCCAGCTGACAGTGATTAATGCAATTCCGGCTGATATTATTCCTGTTAAAGCGAATATCCACCATCTTAACTCAGTTTTATAAACAAATCCCAATAACCATTTATGCATTGAGTACCAGGCCACAGGGCAACTTATTATAAATGCTATTGCAACCAATAATAAAAAATCTTTGTTTAGATTAATAATTATCTGCAAGGAGTGTGCCCCATTTATTTTACGTATCCCTATCTCTTTTGTGCGGTTTTCCGCACTGTATAAACTGAGACCGTAAAGCCCGAGGCAGGATATCATTATAGCTATAAAGGCAATAAGCCCAAAAATCGAACCAACTTGTTTATCATTTTCATATAATCTGGCATATGCCTGATCGAGAAATTTGAAATCACAAGGTATATCAGGGTAAAACTCGTTAACTGTTGACTGAATTTGCTTTCTTAGCTGGTTGACATTTGAGGTAATATTATTATAGTACCTTATAAAAATGAAACCGGGCGAGTCATTAAAAGTATAAAACTCAGGCTGGATCATAGTTTTAACCGATCGGAAATGTACTTCATCAATAACTCCAACTACTTTATATTCTTTCCCGTTCAGTTTAAGATTCATTCCAATGGGATCATCAATACCTATAAGTTCTTTGGCTTTTTTATTGATTATTATAGAATGTGCATTGTTTAAGTCTTTTGAAAAGTTTTGACCGTCTAAAAAATTGACCTTCAGTAGGGGGAAGAAATTTTCATCAACTGAGTTGTCAGAAAACAACTGCATCTTGTCATTTCCCTGCCAGGTCAGTTGTGATGTATTAATAATCGCAGGAGAATAGAAATTCTTCCCAGCTACCATTTCAATTCCCGGGATTTTCAATAATTTTTCTTTTAATGAACTGAAGGTAGGGCTGTCTGTATGGAGTGAAAAGTACATTACATTATTCCTGTCAAATCCGGGATTCATCTTTCGAATATGATTAAATTCTCTGACACTGATGAAAGTGGCAATAATGAAAAATATTGATAATGCAAACTGGAAAATAACCAATGATTTTCTTTGCCAACTGCCGGTAACAGGATTTGAATTCTGCACCAGGGACAAAGGTGAAAATGAAGTCAGATAATATGCTGGATAAAGACCGGAAAAAACACCGGTAAATATTATTATTGAAAGCAATCCTATTATATGTGTGCTGTTTAGTAAATGAATATTCATATTCTTTGAGGCAAAGACATTGATGAAAGGTAGTATTATGTACAGAAGAATCAGAGAAAGAATAGTTGCAATACCTGAAATTTCAACTGATTTTATAATGGAATTTCTAATAAGGATACTTTTATTAGCTCCGAAGATTTTTCGCAGACCATTTTCTTTGATTATTCTTCCTGATATTGCTGTGGAAAGGTTAATGAAATTAATGCATGCCAGGATTAAAACGAAAAATCCCATTAAAGAAAATATTCTTATTAGGCTGCTGTCACCTAGATATGTGTAATCTTCATCTGAGAGATTCTTCTGTAAATGTATCTCTTTCAAAGGCTGAAGTAGAAGTTTCTGTTTTGATTCAGGATTAACGTAATCAGGAATGAAATTTCTGATTTTTGAAGCCAGGAGACCGGCATCAGTATTCGGAACAAGCTTAAGATATGTAAATAGTACCTGATTACCCCAGCTGCTTTCCTTTGTTCTGCCGAATATAGTTATTCCCAGTTCTTCAGGGATAATAAGGTTAAATCTGATATGAGAATTATAATTTATATCATTAAAAACAGCTATTACTTTTACAGGAATTTCATTGATATATATATATTTACCCAAGGGATCCTCTTCTCCGAAATATTTGCTTGCAGTACTTTCTGAAAGGCATACAATGTATTTACCTGACTTGAATAGTCCGGGATTTCCTTCTTTAAAAGGAAAAGAAAAAATATCGAAAAACTGTGAACCCGCTACTGCCAATCCCACTTCATTCAGATATTTATTTTTGACTTTTACAACAATATTCCAGTTCATTTCAAATGTAGCTGCCTTTTCAATTTCAGGTATCTTTTCTTTCATCTTGTCAGCTAAAGGTGGCATGGTCATCGCTGAATTTTCATAACCGTCCATGGCATTTTCCTCCACCAAAACACGATAAATGCGATTGGAATCCTTATTGAACAGATCAAAACTTAATTCATCTTCAACCCATAACATAATAGCCAGGAAACAAGTAATTCCTACGGATAATCCAATAATATTAATCAGAGTATAGCTTCTATGTTGAATATATGTTTTGGTTTCCATCAGATCCTTAGGCGTTAAATTTAGTGATGGATCATTAGCATTTTTTGATTTTAACTAGTCTTGACTTATTTTTCTTCATTTCGCACTTTGCTCCGGATATTATTTTCATTCAATAGAGTAATGCATACCTGCCTTATCAAGAAATAAACCATCACTCATACCTCAGTGCCTCAACAGGATTCCTACTGGCAGCTCTCCAGCTCTGCCAGCTTACTGTTAGCAGTGCAATTCCCAAAGCAATTACTCCGGCCAGGGCAAAGATCCACCAGCTGATTTTAGTCTTATATGCAAATGTCGAAAGCCACCTGTTCATAGCAAACCATGCTACAGGGCAGGCAACAACAAAGGCTATAACTACCCATTTTACAAAAGTATAATTTAGCATCGCCAGTATTTCCGATATTTTTGCGCCATTTACCTTTCTGATACCAATTTCTTTAATCCTGTGCTGGCAGGCGAAAATTGACATAGCCAGGATACCCATACTGCATATTACAATTGCACAAATTGCCAGAAGTAAAAATGTTCTGCGAAAGAAGAGCTCAGACTGGTACATATTCTGAACTGCCTTATCAAAGAAACTGACCTCTACCGGGAATGATGGTGATAAGCTGGAAGTAAATTTTTTTATGTTTTCAAGTGAAGCATGCAAAGAATTAAAATCAGGGCTTACCAGACTTATCAAACAATAGGAGGCATAAGACTCATTCCTGATAGCGAGAGGTTCAATAGGCTTGTTTACAGGTTGATAGTGAAAATCCTTCACCACTCCTATAATTTCGAAATTGTACCCATTTCTTGTCATGTTGAGTGTTCCTCCCACTGGATTTGTTATGTTATTAGCCTTTAGAAATGTTTCATTAACAACCATTTTCCCTTTATCGGAAGCAAGATCATCTGTATAAAACCGTCCCATGACTAATTTTAATCCCAGCATTTCAAAAAATCCTGGATCAGCTGAAAAAGTATTAAAACTAACCTCCTGCTTTTCTCCGTCCAGTGTTAGCTTATCTCCCCATTCTGAAATCATTTTCCCTGGATAATACTGGGTAAAGGACACCTGCTTTATGACTGATTCATCCTGTAACATCTTTTTAAGTACATCTTTTTTCTGATTGAGCTGGGCAGTCAGTTTTATGCCTACAATATTTTCCTGTTTGATTCCAAGGCTGTTGCTGCCAAATCTTATTTGTTTCTGAACCAGTAAAGTAAAGGCAATCAGGCCCATCGCAATTGCAAACTGGATTGTAACAAGCAGCCCGCTGACGGAGAAATTGAAATGGTCTGTTCGTATTGTTTTTTTCAGATTATCAATAGCCCGTGACGATGAGATCCTTGATGCCGGAATTATGCTTAAGAAAACACTTATTATAATTGTAACAATCAGTGCAGTTAAGATGAAGCCGGCAGAATAGGTCAGGTTCTGGCTGTAATGTATACCTGTATAATTATATATCGATGAGCTGAAAGTATTTACCAGATAAATGGCAATCAGAAGTGCAGCCAGGAAAAAGAGAAATGACTCACTAATAATACCTCTGAGGATCAAACCCCGTCTTGCACCTATCACTTTCATCACCCCGGTCTGTTTGATCTTTTCTTGCCACTGGGACGAGGATATATTAATGAAGTTGATCAGTGCAATCATAAGTACCATGAATGCCACAAGTACCAGGATCATAACTTTTTTCTTATCACCGCTGACCAGGTAATTACTTCCGAAAAGTGAGAATTTTGAAAAATAGATCTTTTTTAAGGGCACAAGATTTTGATCTTTGTATCTTACCCTGTCTTTCTCAGGGAAAAGCAACAAAATGGCTTTTGAAGTAGCATCTGGATTGCTTCCTTTCTTCAGGAGGAGAAAGGTTTGAAAATTACATTCATTCCACGCAGTAAACTCCCCGGGTTCTTCCTGAACAATTTTCCTTGTGGCCATTGATGCGAGAGAACTGAATGAGATGCAGGAGTTGGCTTTTAGTTGCTCAACCACCGCACTTACCGTAAGATACTGTAAATTATTAAGTTTTATCTGTTTGCCAAGAGCTTCCTCTTTACCGAATAGCTTCTCAGATAGTGTTTTAGTGATTACAATTGTCATCGGATCCTTAAGAGCATATTCAGGACTACCCTCAATAAACCGGTAGGTAAACATTTTGAAAAAATTATCATCAGTAAAAATAAGGTCGGAGGTGAGGGGTATGTGGTCCTTGTACTGGAATACAGGAGCCTCCCATGATCCTCCAATTCTTAATGCAGATTCGACTGCCGGAAGTTTCATATCAATCTCATCTTTCAGAATCCCCGGAGTGTAAATACGGTCTTCGGTCATGCCGTAGATATATACCCGGTCTCCGTTTTTCTGAAAGCTGTCAGTGGTCAGTTCACTGTAACTATAAACCGACAGGATGATAACAAGTGTTAGACTTACAGATAAACCCAGAAGGTTTATGAGATTCGTCACAGGTTTCCTGATGAAATTCCTGATTATCGTTCTGAAGATACCTGTCATCACAAATTAATATTATGTTAATCACGAACCCAGCTGGTTGATATAGTTATCGTCTTCATAAATTATCAAATACTATTTTTATGCCAATTTTATAACGTAAACATAATCAGGCATATGTAAAATAGGCAGATCTAGTCAGGTAAATAAATTTTACAATTTGACGTAAAAATATTTTACACCTTATTGATTATTTGATACGTACTGGATACATTTACCGAAGTTTTTTATAGTAATGCAATCGTATTATGCAGATACAGAAGGCTAATATACTTGTTGTAGACGACAAAAAAAGTATTCTGAGCGCCCTGGATATATTGCTTACCCAGGAGTTTGGGGAGGTGACTCTTCTTTCCAATCCAAACCAGATAATAGAAGTATTGGGAAAGGTAAATTATAACCTGGTCCTTCTTGATATGAATTTCAACGCCGGTGTGAATACTGGTAATGAAGGTATATACTGGCTCGAAAGGATAATGGAGACTCATCCTGAAGTATCAGTTGTTATGATTACAGCCTTTGGGGATGTTGATCTCGCAGTAAAGGCTCTTAAAAACGGCGCCTCGGATTTTGTTCTTAAACCGTGGGACAATGAGAAGCTTCTTGCCACCCTAAAACTGGCATTGCAGCTTAATCTTTCAAAGAATGAAGTAAAGCGGTTAAAAGAGCGTGAATCGGGATTAAAGAAGGAGATTAACCGTGAACAGAAATTCATAATTGGTTCCTCTCCTCAGCTTGGTAAAGTGCTTGAGATGGTCAGGAAAGTAGCTCGAACAGATGCCAATGTACTCATTACAGGGGAAAACGGAACAGGTAAAGATCTCATAACTCAGGAGATACACAGGCTGTCAAACAGGGCAAACGAGGTACTCGTTAGCGTTGACATAGGAGCACTTACAGAGACACTTTTCGAAAGTGAATTATTCGGTCATATAAAAGGGTCATTTACAGATGCCCGTGAAAATAGGCAGGGCAAATTTGAGGTCGCCAACAGGGGTACATTATTTCTCGATGAGATTGGCAATCTTTCGTTTCATTTGCAGGCCAAACTGCTTGCAGCCATTGAGAACCGTCAGATATCAAGAATAGGATCAAATCAGGTTATTCCTATCGATATCCGGCTGATATGTGCTACTAACAGAAACCTGGAACATATGGTTCAGAACGGACTTTTCCGTGAAGATCTTCTCTATCGTATCAATACCATACAGATAGAATTGCCTCCTCTGCGCGAAAGAGGGAATGATATTATAATCCTGGCAGATTTTTTTCTTAAGAAATTTGCCTATAAGTACGATAAACCAAATCTAAGGATAAACAAGCAGGCCTATGATAAACTGTCAGCTTATTCCTGGCCCGGTAATATACGAGAACTTCAGCATACAGTTGAAAAAGCCGTAATATTGTGTGAATCAGATATTATTAAGACAGACGATCTATACCTGAAGCATCCCGGCACATCTATTTCGAACGATTCACTTATTACCCTGGAGGAGATGGAAAAACAGATGATAAGACTTGCTCTTGAGAAGAATAACGGTAATTTCACAGCGGCCGCTGAACAACTGGGAATTACACGTCAGACTCTTTATAACAGGTTTAAAAAATCAGCCAATGATTAGCAGAAACCTATACCTAAACATAATTATAAGAGTGATTCTTATAGTGACACTTTCCGTTTTTCTCGGATACCTGATTGTCAGTGATGAATCATTCAGGTATTCCCTGATTTGTATTATAGCTATCGTTATAATGACTGTTAGTCTTATATCATACCTGAACGCTACCAACAGGAAGGTTCGTTTCTTTTTTGATTCGGTGCGTAATGATGATTCCAGCTTATCTTTTCCTGTTGATGTCAGGAACAAAACATTCAGGGAACTGAATAAGAGTATGAACATAGTAAACCAGCAGATTCAGCAGCTTAAGATCGAAAACAGGAATCAGGAACAGTATTTCCAGATCCTGATAGAACACCTTGCCACAGGAATCATAACATACGACAGCAGGGGATATATCATGCATGCGAACAGTGCGGCGAGGTTGCTTTTATCCATTGATGTACTTACACATATTCAGCAACTTTCTCGAATTGACGAGAAACTATATCAGACTATCAGGAATATAAAGCCTTCAGAACGTAAATTGATTTCTGTATATATCGACCGGGAGGAGATACAAATTTCATTAAAAGCTACTTCTTTCAGATCAAATAAAAATGAGCTTGTGATTTTGTCCATACAGGATATCAAGAGCGAACTTGATGAGAAAGAACTTGAATCGTGGATGAAACTTATAAGGGTTCTTATGCACGAAATAATGAATTCCATTACACCTATAACATCTCTTTCGGAGAGTCTTTCTAATATTTACGGTGCAGAAGGCAAACCTGTATTGCCTGAGAAGGTCACAACCAAAACTATATCTACGACACTCCAGGGCCTGAATGTTATTAAAGAGCAGGGTAGGGGACTGATGTCATTTGTTCAGTCCTTCAGAAAACTTACCCGTGTTCCTGAACCGATAAAGAAAAAGTTTAAGGTGTCGGACCTCATCAGCCGTATTCAGATCCTTTACAGTTCCCTGGAAAAAAGCGACAGTACAAGATTGTTTGTCACATTGAACGATCCTGAGCTGGAGATATACGCTGACCAGAACCTTATTTCCCAGGTATTGCTTAACCTGGTAAAGAATGCTCTTGAAGCCAACGAGGATAACCCGGCCGGTGTCTTAAGGATCGTGTCAGGTACTGATAGCAGCGGCCGTTCGGAGATCTGTGTAATTGATAACGGACCGGGTATTTCTGAAGAGAATATTGACGAAATATTCGTGCCTTTTTTTACTACCAGGAAAACAGGTTCTGGAATAGGGCTGAGCATATCCAGGCAGATAATGAAGCTTCATGGAGGGAACCTGAGAGTCCGTTCTACCCCTTGGAAGGAGACATACTTTTGTATGACCTTTTAGTCATATCTTATTGCCTTCACAGGTGTTATACGGCTGATCAGCTGTGAGGGAACGAGAAGCATGACTATTATTGCAGCCATGGTTCCGGCATTTAATAAAATAATATGGACAGGGTCGAGGTTTACTGGTACTGTCTTAATATAATATGAAGAGGGATCCAGTGTTATTAAACCAGTTTTGAGCTGAATAAGTGCCAGACCTATCCCGATAAGATTACCCCATAGCAATCCTTTTCCAATCAGGTAAGCGGCCTGGTATAGAAAGATCCTTCTTATGGTTTTGTCATCTGATCCGAGTGCTTTTAATACCCCGATAGTATTTGTCTTTTCCAGTATCAGTATCAACAAACCTGAGATCATATTGAAGCCCGCAACAATAAGCATCAGGGCAATAATAATTATTACATTCATATCCTGGAAGTTAAGCCAGTCAAATATCTGAGGATACCGTTTTCTGATATTAGTTACCTTAAATTTTGGTTCATCTTCAGATAATTTATATCCGACAGCATTCCTGACCTCGGATGTCATCTCATCAAGTTGGTCAAAATCATTGATATAAATTTCAATTCCGCTTACCTGGTCGGCACTCCACCCGTTTAGTCTTTGTATCTGCCCTATATCACAGAAAACATAAATCTTATCAAATTCCTCAAGACTCGTTTCATAAATTCCACTGATTGTAAATTTTCTAACCCTCGGTGGATCCTGTATGAAGTGCATCAGGAACGAATCACCGGTCTTTAACCTCAGCATGTCGGATATCTTTTTTGATATGATCACTTTGTCAGTGCGTGAACTGTCATTCACATGAAATACTGATCCATCTATCATATTACTACTGAAATATGACCAGTCAAAGTCACTTCCAACACCTTTCAGTACAACACCCTGGATGTCCTGATCAGTCTGGATGATCCCGGCTTTTGTAGCAAATACTTCCACATGCTTTATGCCGGGGAGTTTCTTTATCTCAGGGACAAAAGTCTGTTTGTCACTTATCGGTGCTGTCTCATAAGATATGTTGGAATCGAAATTCAGAATCTGAATATTCGAACCAAAACCAACTACTTTATCCCTTATCTCCTGTTTGAAACCAGTAAGTATTTCCACGGCAAGTATCATCACAGCAAGTCCCATGGCAATAGCAATTATGGCAATGAGATTTATAGGACGTGAAAATGAGGTGCCTTCACGTCTGCCCTTTATTAATCGCTGAGCTATGAAATATGGAAAATTCATTTTTTTCTGAGCCTTCAAATTTAAGAAATATATGGTAATTAGGTCAAATCATACTTAAGTGATTTCCATTGACCATAAAACAAAACTCTTAAGATTTTCTCTGCATCCATTTAAGTTCTCTCTGTTTCTCTGTGTAAGCTCCGTGTAACTCTGTGTAAGTTCTTCTTTTATTATTAAAGAAGTATAACGCATACATTGATTAATGCCTCCTTTAATTGAAATTTCAATTGAGAAGATGGCGAAAAAGCAGTAGTTTTACAGTATCAAAGTACAATTCTTATGAAGAAAATTCTATTATTTTTTCTGTTACCTTTTTTGGTTGTGACAACCATAACATGTACAGAAACTGAACAAGAACCCATCCCGGGAGCGGCCCGGATTGATTTATATAAACCTATGCTGGACGGAAAACGTGTGGCCATTGTAGCCAACCAGACATCCATGGTCGGCCAGACACACGTTGTTGACAAACTTCTATCGGCCGGTGTAAACATTAAAGTGATATTTGCACCTGAACATGGCTTCAGACAAATGGCAGATGCCGGAGAACTGATTGCAAGCGATACTGATAAGCAGACAGGTATCCCGTTGCTGAGCCTCTATGGAGCACACAAGAAACCAACAGTTGAGGACCTGTCAGGTATTGATGTGGTTCTGTTTGATATTCAGGATGTAGGCACCCGATTCTATACCTATATCTCAACCCTGCATTATGTTGTTGAAGCCTGTGCTGAAAACCATGTAAAGTGTATTGTACTTGACAGACCGAATCCAAATGGTTTTTATGTTGACGGTAATATATTGGATACAGCATACAGATCTTTTGTCGGGATGGATCCGGTGCCTATAGTTCATGGGATGACACCAGGTGAGTATGCCATGATGCTTAATGGGGAAAGATGGCTGAAAGACGGAGTGAAATGTGATCTCGATGTTATAGAATGCAAGAACTATTCTCACCTGACCCTGTATGAGCTTCCGGTGAAGCCCTCACCCAATCTTCCGAACCAGACCTCTGTATGGCTCTATCCATCATTATGTTTCTTCGAAGGAACAGCAATCTCGTGTGGGAGGGGTACCCTCTTTCCATTCCAGGCATTTGGCAGTCCCGATCTGCCTGACACTGGATTTAGCTTTACTCCCGAGAGTGTGCCTGGCGCTAATGATCCACCACTTTTGGGCATCCGTTGTTTCGGTACTGACTTGAGAAATGCCATAAAGGATGGTCTGATACCTAAGCCACAAATTAATCTTGATTGGTTACTGGGTGCATACCGGGATTTTCCTGATAAGGATAAATTTTTTAATTCATATTTTGATGTTCTTGCAGGCGGCCCCGAACTACGTGAACAGATAGAGAAGGGGATGACCTCCGAACAGATCAGGGCATCGTGGCTACCTGGTCTGGAAGAGTTCTCCATGATAAGGGAAAAATATCTGCTATATAAATAGTTGTCGTGTGGTCATGCAGTCGCGCAGGTCATACACACAACCTGTACAACCCTCTAAGCTACTCCTGTCTTCCCGGATATACCTTAAGCGCTTCTGCCAGCACAAGCATGGCGTTTTTAAGATCATCTATCTTAAGTACATAGGCAATGCGTGCTTCATTGCTACCTGAGCCGGGAGTCGAATAAAATCCTGACGCAGGTGCGATCATTACTGTCTGGTTTTTATACTCAAATTCCTCAAGGAGCCAGCGGGCAAACCTGTCACTATCATCAACAGGCAGTTTAACAACTGTATAAAAAGCTCCTTTTGGTTTGGGACAATAGACACCGGGTATATTATTTAGTGCGCTTACCATGTAATCCCTTCTGGCAGTATATTCTGTATTAATTTCCCTGAAATATTCATCAGGGGCATTTAGAGATGCTTCCCCAGCTATTTGACCGAGACTGGGAGGAGACAAACGCGCCTGGGCAAATTTAAGAGCGGTGGAGATTATCTCTTTGTTTTTTGTTACCAGGGCTCCTATCCTTACACCGCATTCACTGTAGCGTTTCGAAACAGAATCGAGCATAATGACGTTATTTTCAATCCCCTCCAGGTTCATGGCTGAAAAATGTTCTGCCCCGTCATAGCAAAACTCACGATAGGCTTCGTCAGAGAAAAGATAAAGGTCATGCTTCTTCACTATATCCCTAAGTTCCAGAAGCTCTTCTTTCGAATAAAGATATCCTGTTGGATTATTTGGATTACAAATAATAATACCCCTGGTTTTGGGAGTAATCTTTTTTTCAATCTCTTCAATAGGAGGAAGGGCGAAATCTTCTTTTATATAGGAAGTGACCGGAACAATTTTTATTCCTGCCGTGTTTGCAAAACCATTATAATTTGCATAAAAGGGTTCAGGAGTTATAACTTCTTCACCCGGATTTACACACGACATAAAAGCAAATAAAATGGCCTCTGATCCTCCGGTTGTTACCAGCAGTTCATTGTGGTCGATATTTATGCCTATTTTCTGATAAAATAAAGCCAGTTTACGCCGGTAAGATTCATTACCGGCTGAATGGCTGTATTCCAGCACTTTCAGGTTTATATTCCTCAGAGCATTAAGTGCTACTTCAGGAGTGGGGATATCCGGTTGCCCGATATTGAGATGATAGACTTTTCTTCCTTTACGTTTTGCTTCCTCAGCAAAAGGAACAAGCTTTCTGATTGGTGAAGCAGGCATTGCTTTGCCTCTGTCTGATACTGATGGCATAATATATTGAATTAATAATTCTTAATTAACAGATTGACAAAATTATAAAAATTAGGATAGTCATCAGGTTATTTATCTGCTTTTTCCTGATTATTTTTAACCACAGTCCTGATAGTAATGCAGGTAGGGGGATGATTTTATGAAATGCTGGGCGCCAGGCAGGAGACAAAACAAAAAGCACTATGCTCGTACCGTGGTATGCAGCGTGCATAGTGCCTTTTGAAAAGGTGTACCAGTACTTTCAGTTAATTAGTCCTTGACACAACGAACTGAAAAACCAGCTCCTTTACTTACCGGGAAGTTAGAAACACCGGTATAATCATTTTCTAAGGCATGGGCAAATAAACTCATTAAAGCTTGTTCAGTAGAAGAATACCAGGCACCTGAGGTTCCTATCCAGTAAAATCTGCCTGTATCCTCACGGTTCCCTCCTGGAAGGGCTGTGAAGCCAGATTCATTTGTTGCACCGTCGTTGGGACTTATCCAGTGAGTAGTGCCGGATTCTCTTAGTTTATCACCGGCAATGTCCTGTCCCCCCAGAAATGTTATGACTGTTGTCCATTCAGTCTCAGCTGGCACATGCCAACCGGTTGGACACATTTTTCCTGTACTTACTGTAAACCCGTTGTAAAGGGCCCCATAAACGGATTTGTTGTCAGCGTTATTGTCATACCAACAGTATCCCTGAGTATTTAATGATGACCATGCTGCTTCATCAGATACTAATGGGATATCCGTACCATCATTTAATTTTGTTGTTTTTAAATCTTCCGCCATCCAGATCTGAGTCCCTATAGTTACAGTATAATAATTGTTCCCATCTATGTCGGTTACAGTGCCTGTATACGTCTTCAATATTACCTCATTGCCATAACTTGTCCCAACACTGTTAGTTGCATAAGCCCTTAAATAATACATTGTATTTGGTATAAGACCTGTAACTGAACTGACAAAATTCTCATCATTTGAATTATTTGAAATTGTGTTATCTCCAATAGTTGGATTTTGTGCTGTGCTCCAACATACTCCGCTTGAGGTTATTGTAGTTCCACCATTATCAGAAATTATTCCCCCGCATTGAGCAGAGTTAGTTGTCGTATTTGATAATGAGTTCGTTGTAATCGTAGGTAAGATTGGATTAGTTTTAAAGGTTAATTCATTTCCATATGCTGTACCAATCTCATTTGTTGCATAAGCTCTGACATAATAAGTAGTGTTCCCTGTTAATCCGGAAATATTGCTTTCAAAACTGCCTGTCCCAGAACCGTCGGAAGTCGTATTGTCTGCGGTGGTCGGATTTGTTTCAGTTCCCCAGCAAACTCCCCTGACTGTAACAGAAGATCCATTTTCATTTGAAACATTCCCACCGGAAACGGCAGTTGTCTGTGTAATTTCTGTTATATCAACAGTTGCCAGATCAGGTACTGCAAGCTCGCTGGTAGTAAAAGTTACCTGATTGCCATATCCGGTGCCTGCACTGTTTGTTGCATATGCCCGAACATAGTATAAGGTATTTGGAACAAGTTGAGTTAGATTGCTTGTAAATACACCCACTCCTCCACTTTCGGTTGTTTTATTATTGTTAATTGTAGGTTCATCGGATGTATTCCAACAAATACCTTTTGACAGAATGGAGGAACCCCCATCATTTGCCACGTTTCCTCCTGAAGTGGCTGCTGTATATGAAATTGCAGTTACAGCTGATGTACTCAGGACAGGAGGCGTGGTTTTATCTTTTTTACATGCAGGAATTAATAAGATTGATAAGATTACGGCTAAAGGTTTAAAAGAAGCTTTCATAATGTTAGTTTAAGCAGTTTGATATAATTATTTGGTATTAAATTCATAGTTAAAATTCCTGGTAAAGATATAGATATCAAGCTTTAACCTTCTTTTTAAAGTTAATTTAGATTAGATATTAATTATATTATCTCAGACAGTTCAGTAGTGTAATAGTATTGTCGCAATATAATAAATAATTATATAAAAAAGTGTTTTGGCACTTTCCCTTCTTTGCAAAGGAGAGAAGTGGTCCCGATAGCTATATATTTCTTCACAATTCGTGTAACACTTTTTTTATTATAAAGATTGTGACCTTTTTCTAATCTTAAAACCCCCATCCTAGCCTTCCCCGAGGCGGAAGGAACTTTACCTTTCCCCCTATGGGGGAAATTGAAAGGGGGTAAAAAGCCTCATAACATGGAATAAATTTGTTACAAAAATACTGAAGTACAACATAGCTATCTGGAGCACGGATTTAAACAGAGGCAGATATCCGTGGTAAAAGAAAGAAGGGGTGATCCTCCTTCGCTACCAACTAAGCTAAGGTTCCGGACTACGTCCGACGATGTCGGATGACAAAGGAAGAGGAGTATGGGTGATGTTTACATTGGAACTCCGTAAAAACCCTGAATTATATTGTTAATTTTCCTATTTTTGCAATTCAATTTTCAGAATTCAAAACGTCTAAAGCACAATGGATATTCCTTCAAAATATGAGCCCGGGAAAGCCGAGAGCAAGTGGTATAAATACTGGATGGACAAGGGATTTTTTAAAAGCGTTCCTGATAAAAGGGAGCCATACACTATTGTTATCCCACCACCAAATGTAACAGGGGTTCTGCATATGGGACATATGCTTAATAATACCATCCAGGATGTTCTGGTTAGAAGGGCAAGGATGCTGGGGAAAAATGCCTGCTGGGTCCCCGGAACCGATCATGCTTCCATTGCGACAGAAGCAAAGGTTGTTGCGAAGCTAAAGGACGAAGGAATTGAAAAACGCGATCTTACCAGGGAAGCATTCCTCGACCATGCGTGGGAATGGACCAATAAACATGGTGGTATTATTCTTGAACAACTTAAGCGTCTTGGTGCCTCATGCGACTGGGACAGGACCCTCTTCACCATGGATGATAAGCGATATGAATCGGTAATCAAAGTGTTTGTAGATCTTTATAACAAGGGATTAATATACAGGGGTGTAAGGATGGTCAACTGGGATCCTCAGGCCATGACTGCTGTATCGGATGAAGAGGTTATCTATACCGAGGAGAAATCAAAACTCTATTATGTAAGATATAAGATTGTCGGAGAAGAAGATTATATTATGGTTGCAACCACCCGGCCTGAGACAATACTGGGTGATACTGCAGTCTGTGCAAATCCCGATGATCCAAGATACAGTCACCTGAAAGGTAAGAAGGTTATTGTGCCCATGACTGACCGTGAGGTCCCTTTTATTTATGACAGCTACGTGGATCCTGACTTTGGGACAGGCTGTCTTAAGATAACACCAGCGCACGATATCAATGATTATGAAATTGGTCTGAGGCATAACCTGCCTTCAATTGACGTGTTCAACCCTGATGGGACTATAAGCGAAAGAGCAGGTATGTTTGAGGGTGTTGACAGGTTCAGGGCAAAAGATCTTGCCGAGAAAGTATTGAACGAGAGGGGAAACCTTGTAAAGGTAGAAAATTACAATAATAAGATTGGCCGTTCTGAGAGGACCAATTCAGTTATTGAACCAAGGCTCTCACTCCAGTGGTTCCTGAAGATGAAAGAACTTTCACAACCGGCTCTCGATGCTGTACTGAAGGATGAGGTCAGGCTACACCCGTCAAAGTTTAAAAATTTGTATCGTCACTGGATGGAAAATGTGCATGACTGGTGCATTAGCAGACAGTTATGGTGGGGACACAGGATACCAGCCTGGTATTTTGGCAATAATGATTTTGTGGTAGCAGGAAATATTTCAGAAGCCCTTGTACTTGCGAGGGAAAAAAGTGGAAACACTTCTCTTACTGAAGATGACCTGCACCAGGATGATGATGTACTCGATACATGGTTCTCCTCATGGTTATGGCCTATCACTTCATTTGATGGTATTAATGATCCGGGCAATGAGGATATTAATTATTACTACCCAACAAATGACCTGATCACAGCCCCTGAGATACTCTTTTTCTGGGTGGCGAGGATGATTATTGCCGGATATGAATACAAAAATGATAAACCTTTTGAGAATGTTTATCTCACCGGACTTGTAAGGGATCAGCAACACCGGAAAATGTCAAAATCACTTGGTAATTCTCCTGAACCACTTGATCTGATAGATAAATATGGAGCTGATGGTGTTAGAGTTGGAATGCTGCTTTGCTCACCTGCTGGAAATGACCTCCTGTATGATGACAATCTGCCTGAACAAGGTCGCAATTTTGCCAATAAGATCTGGAATGCTTTTCGGCTGGTTAAAAGCTGGCAGGTCGATACGATTATCGATCAGCCCGATTCATCAGCAGTAGCTGTAAAATGGATGGAGGAGATACTCAGGAAAGCAGTTAGTGAGATTAACAACAATTTTAAGAAATTCAGGATTTCTGAGGCCCTGATGTCTGTCTATAAATTATTCTGGGATGATTTTTCCGGCTGGTACCTGGAGATCATTAAACCAGAGTACCAGAAACACATCGACAAGGCTACTTACGATTCCACAATCACTTTCTTTGACAGTCTTCTAAAAGTTATTCATCCATTCATGCCTTTTATTACTGAGGAGATATGGCAGCTGATTGAAGACAGAAAAGAAGGGGATAGCATCATGATCTCTTCTTTGCCAGTGACAAAAAAATTTAACATTGATCTGTTGGCAAGATTTGATTATATAAGGGAAACAGTAAGTTCTGTAAGAGCTGTCAGAAAAGATAAAAGTATTCCAAACAGGGAGAAAATTGATCTTATGATCAGATCCAAAAAGAATGATTTTGAAACAGAATATCTTCCTGTGGTAATAAAACTCTGTAATCTATCTGGTATAAAGTTTGTTACGGAAAAGATCAGCAGGGCAGTCTCATTTATGGTAGGCACAACTGAATTCTATATTCCCGTGGATGGAAAAATAGATACCGAAGCAGAGATAGCCAGGATTGAGAGTGAACTGTCGTACCATCAGGGATTTCTTACATCTGTCATGAAAAAGCTTGATAATGATAGATTTGTAAACCATGCTCCGGCTAATGTCCTTGACGTTGAAAAGAAGAAAAAAAGTGATGCTGAGGCAAAAATAAAATCCCTTGAGCAAAGACTTAACGAACTTAGGAAATAGAGGGTTTGAGACTTTAAATTTTAAGGGTTGTAAAAGTTGTATAGATTACCACACTGCCTGACCGCATGACTGCAATACTGCCTGACTGCATGACTGAAAGACACTCTCAGGGCATGAGTTTCCTGATGAAATAATTTTGTTCAACCGGGATCATTTCCCAGTCATCATTTAGTATAAGATGCCAGCCCTCACCTGAAATGCGATTCTTATCGGCTTTAAAGCCTTTTGCTGTTATGCGCAGGTATTTATAGGTATTTGCCACAAGGCATCCCCCGCTTTCGACAGTAAGCTTACCCCAGTTATCAGATACTCTCAGGGAATTATAAAGCGTTCCAAGAGTATCTAGTGAATGAACATCTTCAGGTTCAAAATCGAAATAAGGGCTTTCAAGTTCAATAAAGACAACAGGTTTTTCAGTGAATGTGCTTATCAGCCTGTTGATATTCTCTTTAATATCCGAAAGCCTTTTTTCCTCTTCCTTGTTGATCTCATCAATATTATAGTTGACAGCAATGCTTCCTGCAACGTCCCTGCAGACAGCCGGTAGTTGTATGTTATAAAGTTCCCTGACTGCATTTCCCAGATCAAAATCGCAAGTTTTAATTTGCTTGAAGTCATAACCCTTGTCATAAAGAAGTGCGGCATAGAGAGCACCGTGAATAAATCCATAGGATCGTGAATATGACTGCATGGAATATATCCTGTCAAGAAATTCAAAAAGTCTTTTTTTGAATTCATCAGGCGAGTTGGTACATAGTAGTGTAGAGGTGAAGGTGGCCAGGCCTTCATAAGTCTCGAACCTGTCTTCATCGGCAGCGTACTTATGATAGAGCTCCCTGTTGGCCCCACGGAATATCAGGGCATCCCTGATAGCAAGCAATTGTCCATCTCCATTTGAGCTGAGGGCTTTGCGGAGCGCTTTCCATTCAAGTTTTATCCAGAGCCTTGCTTCATGTCCATCCATATTGCTTGTGATGTACCCGGTAGACACAAATCCTTCTTCTTCCTGGAAAAGATGGAATAGGCTATGAACAGCCCTTGTCTCTATCCGGTAATCATCATCCCTGGCAGGTAAAGGAGCCATAGCAAATTCGGCCCCTCCAAACATCACAGGGGCATTGTTTATTATTAATTCTCTGGGATACAGACCTGTATAAATGCCGTCTTTCTCTTTTAAAAGGCCCTCACTGTCTGCCCTGTTGGAAACAATTCTTCGTGTTCCCCGATCAACAAACATAAGCGGGCCATAAAGGTTTTTACCCCAAAGCTTCCCATTATCGCGGTTACAGATATCCTCAATTTTTTTAAAATACTGAAGAGCTTTTCCGGATGTAAAGTAGGTATCAGCCTGTTTAGCCTTACATCCTGTCAAAGACAATATAATCGCGAAGAATATCCACTTTTTCATGGTGTCCGTTTTGTCGGCTCAAAAATAGTGAAAAAAAAGAGACAAAGTCAAATATTTATGGGAGCCTTCCCTGCAGCTTGTGAGCTCTTTGCACTTTCAGCCTGTGCGGCCTTAATGCTGACATTCAGTTCAAAGCCTATTAGAATAGCTATGGAATTGAGATAAAGCCAGAGAAGTATTACCATTAATGTACCGATTGAGCCATATAATTTGTTGTACTGTCCAAAATTATTTACATAGGCAGAAAAACCGAGAGATGTAAGTATGAATAGAAGCGTGGCAATTCCGGAACCTGGTGAAAAGAACCTGAAGCCGGTTCTTTTAGCGGGAGCAAGGTAATAAAGAAATGATATGGCCATGAACAGGAGAAGAATGATTAGTATCCACTTCAGGAAAATAAGGATATAAATCACAAGGTTTCGTTCAATATAGTGAAGATCCACAAGATGGTTTACCATCATTTTCCCGAAGATGACTAGAAAACCTGCTGTAGAGATCATCATAATGACAACGAGCAGAAGGATAACTGATATTTTTCTCTGGTTGAACCACGACCTGGATTTAAAGGTATGGGCTGAGACGACAAAAGCATGAATAACCGCGTGTATACCGTTTGTGGAAAAAATGATTGTGGCAATAAACATAACGAGAAGAAGCCCCCCGCTCTTGTGTGTTACAATATCAATGATGGAGGTTTCAAGGAAATTAAAGGCATTAGCCGGAAGTATGTTCTCGAATAACTTGATCAGTTCTTCCTGGAAGTTGGGAATAGGAATAAAAGGGATAAGAGTAAACAGGAAAATGGACGCAGGTAAGAGTGCAATCAGAAGGTTAAATGCTATTGATGACGCCCTTGTCACCAGTACTCCTTTACGGAATCCCTTAATGACGAAAGTGATGACCTGAACAATGGGAACGCCATCACATCCAGGCAAAATAATCTTTTCTAATCTATGGGCTCTTTTAATTGATGTAATCCTTCCCAGGTTCATAGGCTAAAGGGCTTTTAGACTCATATCCAGACTCCTGACATGATGGGTCAGGGCTCCGACAGAAACAAAATCAACGCCACATTCCGCGTAGGATCTTATAGTATCGAGAGTGATACCTCCTGAGGATTCTGTTTCATACCGGCCGGCAATTATTTTAACTGCCGTAATTGTATCATTTATATTGAAATTATCAAGCATAATCCGATCAACTCCACCTGTCTCTATTATTCTATTAACATCTGAAAGGGTTCTGGCTTCAATCTCTATTTTAAGAGAAAGGTTCCTGTTTTTTAAGATATTCCTTTGTCCTGGCTATTGCTTTTTCGATGCCACCTGCAAAATCGATATGGTTATCTTTAAGCATTATCATGTCAAAGAGCCCCATCCTGTGGTTTACACCTCCCCCGATCCTCACAGCCTCTTTTTCGAAATATCTGAATCCGGGAGTTGTCTTTCGTGTATCAAGTATTTTTGTATTTAAGTCCTTTCAGTTTGCTTACATATTCATTTGTCTTTGTTGCAATGCCGCTCATCCTCTGCATTATATTCAGGACCAGGCGCTCTGACTTTAAAATTGACTGTACTCTGCCAGTCAGATAATTAATGCAATATCTCCTGGAAGAACATGAGAACCGTCCTAGAAGAGTGTCTTTACAGTATCATTGTCAATAATGCTGAAGAATTCTTTTGCAATGTCTATTCCAGCTAAAATCCCCTCTTCCTTTATAAGCAGATTAGCTCTGCCCTGTGCTATCGTTCGTTATACACGCAAGCGAAGAGTGATCACCATCCCCAAGGTCCTCTGAGAGACTTCTCAAGAAAAATTCCCTCAGGATATCATTTCCCATTGTCAGATTCTATGCGTATCTGGTGAATCAAGAGTTCAGAGCCAACTTTCTTAAGAAGAAAGTATACCCTGAAATCTCCTTTCTCGGTTTTAAGATTTCCAATGGCATATTGGGCATCATTTTTAGCGCCCTGATGACGAATCGTGAAATCCTTTGTATGGTATTCCGTAAAAAAGTTTTTCAGAATTGTTTCAGCAACATTTTTCTTATAGAAATCTTCCTTATCAAGGAGAAGAAGTTCGATCGTAGAATTCATATACTTTGACAATTCAGTAGCATTACCTGCTTTAAAGGCAATTGATATTTCACCAGGAATGTTTACCTGATCCTGAGCCAATAAAGATAGGGAGCTCAGTGAAATCAACAACACCGGGAAAATATGAAACGGTTTCATTTCGTTTTATTTAAATTATTGCCGACAGTTATATCAGTACAACACAAATTTAATATAATTTGTTAAAGAATACCTCCTGCCACAATTTCAATAACAATTTATATGGAATTTTAATTGATACAGAAATCTGCAGGAAATAGTCCTTCTACACATTATTCGCTGTGTGCAGGATACCTGAGAATACAAAAAACAAGATTTTAAAGACTTGCTCTTAAGTTCTGCATAACCTTCTTTTTTTTAACTTAAATTACCTTAAATTGCTATTTTTGTATATTCCGCTTATCATGTAAAGAGAGGAGGACCCTATATCAATGAAGATAGCACTGTTACAAACAGGTAAAACCAGTGATAAAAATATTTACGAGCTGGCAGAGCTATATATCGGGCGCATTAAGAAATATTCGGTATTTGATGTCATTACTCTTCCCGAACTCAGGAATACTAAACATATGCCCGTACCTGAGCAAATCTTAAAGGAAGGCAATAGAATACTTCAATCTCTGAATAAGGACGATTACGTGATTATTCTTGATGAAAAGGGAGAAGAAATACGTACCACAGAGTTCTCCGGCTGGCTGGAAAAAAGCCTCTTGTTTCCACGCAGACGCCTTGTATTCATTATTGGAGGTCCATGGGGCTTTTCAGAAGATGTATATCAGCGGGGAGACTTCAGATTATCGTTATCCAGGATGACTTTTCCTCATCAACTGGTACGATTATTGTTTCTTGAACAGTTGTACAGGGCTTTTACTATAATAAGAGGAGAGCCCTATCACCATGAATAAAAATTAATCCTGATTATGAAGAGCAGACGCTTCCGTATCATTCTTCTGTTAAGTACTGTTGTGCTTATGATGCTGGCCCTGTTGGCAGAATCGTTATATTTCAGCGACTTTGAATACAGGTTCAGGACAGAGATGTTTAACAGGAAGCTGGCTGAGAAGGAGATGATACTTGATAAGTGCATGGAGGATATGAGACCAATTCTCGCCAAAGATAATCATCATGACACTCTTCATGAGAATACTGTCTTTTCAGTGGCGGAACATAATGAGATTACAATACTTGAATTCTTTGACAATAAGCTTGTTTACTGGTCAGATAATGACTTCAATGTACCTCCCTTTATGGTGGATTCTTTGTATTCACGTCCCCTGGTTTTCCTTCAGAATGGCTGGTTTCTGACAGAACTATTAAGGAGGGAAATGAAAAACTGGTAGGTCTTCTTCGGATCCGGACCGATTATAGTTTTCAGAATGACATTATTAAAAGCGGATTTGAAAAGGAGTTCAGGCTTCCTCCCAGTGTAAAACTTAGTACAAGTGAAAAGGCATCGGAGTATCATATCCATAATCACGAAGGTAAATTTCTTTTTTCCCTTGTTTTCCCTGTTGAAAAAGAAAACACCTTATTTATATTGATCCCTCTTGGTTTATGGATAACTGCTTTTATTGTGCTCATCTTAATGGTACTGCAGTATGCCAGGGTCCTTGTTGTAAAGGACAGAGCCAGGTTGGCCGTAGCCATGGTGTTTGGCGTTTTTGCCCTGATATATATCCTGGTTCTCCTTACGGATAGACCGGCAATTTTGTTGCAAACGGAACTTTTCTCCCCTTACCGGTTCTCCCTCAATGCAATAATTCCATCTCTCGGACATCTTTTCCTTTTAAGCATACTGGCAGCGGTATTTTCAGGTTTCTGCTTTCTTCATTACCCGGTAAGTGAAAGAGAGGGAAAAGAAAGAGCAAAAGACTATCTGTTTCTTACTTCACTTCTTATAGCCGGAGCATTACTAATTAGTGTATTTCACTTAATATTCAGTGAACTAATTTCAACCTCAAATATTAATTTCGAAGCTTTCAAGGTATTGGATCTCAGTATTTTCAGTGCTATTGGATTCGTTGCTGTATTCCTGCTCCTCCTGTTCCCTGTTTTCTTTCTGATGAAAATCTTCAGAAGTATAACTGCATTGCCGGTATCTGTTGTTTTGGTATCAATATTTTCCTCCATTGGGATTATTGTGGTTATCTGGCATCGCGATGCTGGTACCTTTGTACCATTATCTTTATTTTATCTTTTGCTCACAATTAGCATTTGGCTTACTTACCGGGCCAATATGGGATTTTTTAATATGACAGTTATTTTTTCTCTGATATTCGGTTTATATTCTCTGTTCTTCATTATCACTAATTGTCTGAGAAGCAAATTACAGAAAATATTAAAATACAAGCTGTTGCATTATCTACAGAAAATGACCCCGAAGCTGAACAACTTCTTCTCGACATGTGGCCCAATATATCAAAAGATCATGTTCTTAGAACTATGATGGAATCATTCAACAGCAGCAGCGAGGATTATGAGAGGATACAAAACTACCTGCGCGACACATATTTCAATGGTTACTGGGTAAATTTTAATCTTATAATATGTGCCATGCCGTTGGGATGATCCCTTACATGTGGGACCGGATAATGAGATTTTCGAAAACTGTTTTGATTTTTTCGATGAGAGGATTAAGGCGGATGGACACAAGCTGACAGGCACTGAATTTTATTTTCTTGACAACCAGGGAGGACGATCTTCCTATCTCGGACGGCTTTTCTATAAATCATCAAAAAAAACTACTAACGGCCTCTTTATAGAGCTATACAGCGATGTCAATATTTTTCAGCCAGGGTATTCGGCTCTTCTCCTTGATAAGAAATTTCAGAATTATTCAGGTCTGAAGGACTATTCCTTTGCAAAATATATCAATGGTGAGATTGTCCTCAGAACAGGTGATTTCCCTTATGACAAGAGCGATGCGGAATATGTTGATAAAATTCCCGAGTACCGGATTTTTAAAGCTGATGGTTACAAACATGTGCTGTACAGGAACGGCAATGCAACTGTTATGATAAGCAGGCCTGAACTCAACTTGGGTGATATAGTAATTTCATTTGCTTACCTATTTGCTTTTATCCTGCTTATTGTCAAACATTATGTTACTTATAATAAGGCGGCCTTCCTTTAAGCGTTTAATGACTTTCAATTTCCGGCAGAAGCTTCAGATTTCATACATTGTTATACTCCTTTTTTCATTCATCCTCATAGGCATAGTCGTGGCTTTTCTAAGTATAAGTCAGTACAAGACAAAGCATACGGAGAATATAAAAGAGAAACTCAATTCTGTTTATCTTGAATTGGACGCCAGACTGTCTATGGAAAACCAGCTTATCTGTTGACTGGAGAAATAGAATTTCACATCCCTGAATGATTTGCTGATAAGCCTTTCAAATATTTTCAATACAGATATAAATCTTTATCACTGAATGGATTTCTTATAGCGACTTCACGACCCGAGATATTTAATCGTAACCTTACCAGCACCAGGATGAATAATATGGCGTTCATTAACCTGCAGTATTTGAAAAAGAGTGAATATTTTCATAAAGAAAAGATAGGGACACTCGAATATCTTTCAGCCTATGTTCCATTTCTTCAATGCTGAGGGTAAGGTATTGGCATATCTGAACCTGCCATATTTCAGGATGCAGAGCGTTCTTGCCAAAGAGATATCCAATCTCATCGTGGCATTTGTTAATTTTACTTTCTTCTCATAGTCATTACGATGAGCTCTAGCTGTGTTCATCAGTGGCAGGCTGACAGCGCCTATATCCATGCTGAGTGAGAGACTTGCTTCAGTAGGGGTTGGAAGGAAAAGTGAGCATCTGTCATACAGGGGTCATGATGAGATTGGAGAACTCGTGAAACAGTATAACCAGATGGTGGATGAGATTGAAGAGAGTGCACAAAAACTGGCGAATTCAGAAAGAGAGTATGCATGGAGGGAAATGGCCAAACAGATAGCTCATGAGATTAAGAATCCTTTGACCCCAATGAAGCTGAACGTGCAGCAACTGTTCAAATCATGGAATGATAAAGTGCCCGGATTTGAAAAGAAACTTGAACGATTCACAAAGAATCAGATTGAGTATATTGATAACCTTTCATCTATTGCCTCTGCATTTTCTGCATTTGCAAAGATGCCGGGCACCAATGCGATTGAATTAAATCTTATTGACCAGATTAAAACTTCTCTGGAACTTTTTAAGAATACGGATAATATAACATTCAGGGTAAAGTGGCCCCACGAGAGCAAGGTTATTATATTTGCTGACAGGGAGCAGTTGAACGGGGTATTTTCAAACCTGATTAAGAACGGGATACAGTCTATTCCTCCCGGAAGGGAAGGAGTTATTAAAGTATCAGTGGACGTGTTAAGTAATAAGGTTATAGTAGCTATTGGTGATAATGGATCAGGTATATCGGAAGATATAAAGAAAAAGATGTTCACACCAAACTTCACAACAAAGTCCTCGGGTATGGGACTGGGTCTCTCAATAGTGAAAAAATATATTGAGAGTTCAGGAGGCAGGATCTGGTTTGAATCGGAGGCAGATAAGGGGTCTGTATTTTATGTTGAATTACCTTTAAAATACACTGTTGAAAAACTCTCTTAAACCATCTCTGATGCAAGTACTTTAAACTTTGATTTTATAGGATAAATCAATTTAATCATTATATTAGCGGTTCTGATACCTTACTGATGACCGGCAACCATTGGAGTCATAAAAAGCGCCTAATTCTTTGCCTGCTGATACTTATTAGCTTTAGCGGGAGCATAGCTTTTTCCCAGATAAACCTGTCGGGGAATATTAATCAACCACACTCGCATATATCTTCAATAAGTGGCCCGGACAGGATCATTGTGGATGATGTCACTGGCTTCAATGCTGCTGATACCGTTCTTTTAATTCAGATGCAGGGCGTGAGAGGTATACACAGATCCTGACCTGGCCGGTACAGTTGGGAATATATATGGAGAACCCGGGTCTACATGAGTTTCTAATAATTCAATCAATAAATATTGGAACAAAGGAGATATATTCAGAAATAATATTATTAATTCATATGATGAGAGAGGGCAATGTCCAGATTGTCAGGGTGCCTTATTATAACAGTGTGAATGTAACCGGAAAACTCTTTTGTGCGCCATGGGATTCTGTTGCAAGATCGGGTGGAGTAATGACTATGATAGTTGGGGGTACCATTAAAACTTAGTGCTGATATTAACGTTTCCGGATTAGGTTTTAAGGGTGGCAAAGATACAGTTGGAGATGGAAATTGTTATTTTGATAATGACTGAATCGACGGAATATTTATGCGCGAAGTTTTACCAATGCTGGTTACAAAGGCGAGGGTAGTGGCCAATTATGTTCAAGGCACATTACCTCTTTGGCCCCATTATTCATGAAAGGACAGGACCAAGCTGGACAGGTGGCGGTGGAGGAAACGGCGATATTCCGGCGGCGGCGGAGGATCCAACAGGGGAGCCGGAGGTATTGGCGGACTGGAAGACTGTGGTACCCCATGGGTAGGTGGAACAGGGGGGTATAGGGCACATTATGGTTCCCTTTCAGAAAACAGAATCTACCTCGGAGGTGGTGGTGGAGCTTCCACAACCTCTCTTACAGGAAGTGGCTCCAACGGTGGCAATGGTGGCGGGATTATGATTATTGTAGCAGACACGATATCAGGTGAGGGTGGTAATATCCTGGCAGATGGTGAGGATGGGGGCAATACTGTTGGAATCGGTGGATCAGGTGGAGGAGGAGCTGGTGGTTCCATTGCATTATATTTAAAAAGCTTCGGTTCTTCTGCTTTCAAGATTACGGCTTCAGGAGGCAAAGGGGGAGATAATCCGGGACCTTTCTGGTGATGGAGGAGGCGGTAGCGGTGGACTCATTTACGTAAACACTAGTCTTCCGCGCAACATAAACGATTCTATTGTGGGTGGTCGTGCGGGTAACTATCCGTCTTCAACAGGAGAAGATGGTGGTGACGGAGAAATCAGACCTGCCTTCATGGCTGTCCTGAACGGATTCCTCTATAATACGATAAGGTCATCAGTTACTGGTGACCAGGTTGATTCGATCTGTTCCAATATGCTTCCTCCAATGATAACAGGGACACAACCTGTTGGAGGAACCGGACCGTATACTTACATCTGGGAGAAAAGCTACGATGCAGCATTCACTTCTCCAGAAGTACTGGCCAATGATGCTGACCCGACAAACTATACACCAACCGTAATTGAGACCTCCAACGTATGGTACAGAAGAACAATTGCTGATCAGTCTCTCCCCCGCTCGTTGATGTAAGCAAACCTGTGGAAATAATCGTGCAATCGCAGATTCTTAATAATGTTATTGTTATAAATCCTGATACTATTTGCATAAACAGCGATCCTGCAATCATAACCCAGGGCGTTCCCGATCTTGTTGTTCCGTCATCATCATATCTTAAGTATATCTGGCAGGATAGTACAGTAGGAGGAGGCCCATGGGGTCCTGAAATGGCTCCTGAGACTGCCAAGGAGTTTGACCCTGATCCCCCGGGAGGACTTTCTGTGGATACCTGGTATCGTCGTACAGTGATATCAGGCAGATGCAAGGATAACACCGGTATTGTTAAGATTACAATACTGCCTGATATTACTGATAATGGATTCACCAAGCCGTTCGACACAATATGCTTTGGAGGGAATACCAGTCTTATTACAATAGCAGGACCTTCCGGGGGTCTCAGCACTGATTACAGGTATATCTGGCAGCATAGCAATACAGGTTCATCCGGCTCATGGTCTACAATAAGCGGGGAGGACATTAGCACCTATGATCCCGATGCAACGGTTAACCTGCCTGCGGGTGATCATTTTTACAGGAGAATTGTCCTGTCGGGTGAGCAGGATGCATGTAAAGATACTTCAGGACCCGCAACACGAAAGGTTTGGCCGGTTTTATCAAACAACATCATTCAGGCTGACCAGATAATTGGTTATGACAGTATACCGGCAAAACTTGTCGGGTCATTGAGCACCCACTGGGGGAGCAGGAAGCGGAACCTACATATATACGTGGGTTAAGGATACGATCAACCTGCCTTCAGCTCCTGGTCCAAACCCTACAAATCTGAATGAATACCAGCCGCCTAACTTGACCTGGACAACATCATTTATGAGAATTATAAACTCATCTGCCTGTGCTGACATGAGTAACCCTGTCCTGATAACTGTTGATACCCCAATCACAAATTCGATATCTATTGGAAATACAAACCTTGATACCATTTATACCGGCCAGGTATCATCGTTGATCAACGGCTCTGTTCCCACGGGAGGAAGCGCCATTGTATCAGATGGCTATTCTTTCCAATGGTACCAGTCAACTGCATCAGTGCCGACAGACGCAGACTGGACAGCGATAAGCGGGACAATGACTCAGTATGATCCCGGGGTACTGACACAGTCCACCTGGTTAAGAAGAGATGTAAGTTCTCCTTCGATAAACCCCAGATCAACATACAGAAGTAATTATTTAAGAGTTATCGTATTACCGGAAATAATTAATGCCGATATCCAATCTGACCAGGAGATATGTTATGGGACTAAACCTGCGCAGCTTAACGGAAATTCACAATTATCCGGTGGTGATGGTACATACAGGTTTACCTGGCAGGACAGCACATCAACGCATACCTGGCAGGATATTCAGGGCTTTGTAAAGATTAGCTCAGCAGATTATGGCCCCCCGGCTCTTATATCATCAACCGGATATAAAAGGATAGTATATTCCGGTAAAAATGATTGTGGTGTCGAGATATCCAATTCTATTTTCATAACGGTGGATCAATTACCCGGGGTCCCTTTTGCAGGTCCCGATCAGGAAGTCTATTCCATTGATAAGGCAGTACAATTGGATGCAAACCCGCCATTGGCCGGGGAGACCGGTGTATGGGAGGTGCTTGATCCGAACTCAGGTAATATAAGTAACCCGTCTGATAATTCAACTCGCGTCACCGGCCTTTCAAGAGGAGATAATTATTTTTTATGGACCGTAATAACAGATATTGGTAATTGTCAGCTTTCCGACACGGTAAAAATTGCGCTGAACAATGATTTTATCCCAAGCGGGTTTTCGCCTAATGGCGATGGAATAAATGATAAATTTATTATTGAGGGAGTAAATTTATCCGGGCAGAAGACTGCAGAACTGAAAATTGTAAATGGTTCAGGAACTGAGGTGTTCTCCACCTCTAACATTAATGGGGAAACATGGTCAGACTGGGATGGCAAGAATACAAGAGGTATTGATCTTCCTGACGGGACCTACTATTACCTCTTTAAGTTAATATCCGGCGGACAGGTTTATAAGCGTACCGGATTTATAATACTTAAGAGAAATTGAAAAAGGGTTTAATAAATTGATTTCATACATTCCGGGATATGAATAGAATAAGATTAATATTCGCTGTACTTTGCCTTTTGGTTGCTCCTATTGCTGCCGGGCAAAGCGGTAGTGATTCAGCGAGGATAAATCTTGGATATCCTGTTTATAGTCAATATCTTCAAAATGGTCTTGTAATCAATCCTGCCTATGCCGGTTCAAGAGGCTCTCTTAGTGCCTTTTTATCGTATAGGATGCAATGGATGGGGATATCGGGATCACCTGTCTTTCAGTCCATTTCTTTAAGCACACCCATGAAAAGCGATAAGGTGGCCCTGGGGCTTCTGGCTCAATTCATGCAGTTTGGTTACACAAGGTCAACCAGTATTTATGCAACTTATGCCTACCGCATAAAACTTGGTTCGGGAAAACTGTCTTTTGGGTTGAAGGCTGGTGCTGATATGTCAAACACAGTTTATCCGGATAATGATGTTAACAGGTTTCTTACAACATCGAATGATCCTGCTTTTGTGAATGATAAGCCTATACACACTGCCCAATGTTGGTGCCGGAGTTTATTATTTCAGTAATAAACTGTTTGCAGGGCTGTCTGTCCCGGCATTTCTCAGCTATAGGAGGACATCAACAGGCTCGATTGAGCCCTATCATAGTTTTAATGAATATGACCTGTTATTTACCGGGGGTGGTCTCATTACATTCTCAAGTTTTTTCAAATTCAAACCGTCTGTGCTTATCAACTATTCCCTTCAAAAGACCAAGAAGCTTTCTCAATTTGATATTAATGGCAATATTATTCTGGGTGATCTGATCTGGATCGGAGGGTCATGGAGGACTTCAGAACAGGTTGTGGTTGGCATTCTGCAGGTTCAGCTGAATCCACAGCTGATGTTCGGGTTTTCCTATGATTATCCGGCAGGGAGGATGAGTTCCTATTCAAAAGGATCGAGTGAGTTTGTTATAAGATATGAATTTGGTTATAAGGTAAGCGCAGCTAATCCGCGCTATTTTTAATTTATGGGGAAGAGATTATTTAATATCATTATGGTTTCCTGTGTTGGTTTACTTTCAGCATCATCTGCGTTTGCTCAACAACAGCCTCCACTATATAAGGTTACCAGGATGCCTTTTAATTCAGCAAGTTTCAGTGAGATTTCGCCTGTATTGTTTAAGGATGGTATACTATTCTGTTCAACCAGACGTTTCAGTGGAGTGGTGGATCGCACTTCATATGACGGGAAACGTCTCTATAATATTTATTTTGTGGAGGAGAAGGATACCTCAGACTGGGCAAAGCCGGTTGAGATGAAAAGTCAGCGCAGTACTTTTTTTAATAACGGACCTCTGACCATTGCCCCTGATGGGAAAACAATATATTTCACAAGCGAGATTGAGACAGGGAGAGCAGCCACCCGAAGAAACTTTAAGAATCACAGCGGAATATTTGTAGCAGAACTTTCAGGAGAGAGACTTGATTCTGTACGTCCATTCAAATATAATGATACTCAGTATGATATTGGACAACCTTCCATAAGCAGTGATGGGAAGTTCCTTTATTTTTCCTCTGATATGCCGGGAGGACAGGGGAAATCTGATATTTATTACTGTGAATTGGTCAATAACGAGTGGTCGGCCCCGGTCAATCTCGGACCTGAGGTTAACTCGCCTGAGGTGGATAACTACCCATTTATTCATCCGTCCGGCAGACTTTATTTCTCGTCTGACAGACCTGGTGGAATGGGCTTGCTCGATGTCTATTATACCTCAATGAATCAGGGCAAATGGATTGTTCCTCAATTAATGCCGGAACCTATCAATTCAAAGTATGACGATTTTGCATTTATTACGACCGGGGACCAGCAGACAGGTTACTTCTCCTCAAGCCGGAGCGGGAATGACGATATCTATAGTTATATCTCAACTGTAATAAGAAAATCCTCATGTGATACACTTATTGAAAATAATTACTGTTTCAGGTTCATTGAAGAGAATGCTGCAAAGTATGATACTCTGCCTTTTAGATATGAATGGAGATTTGGAGACGGAGACAAGGCAGTTGGGCCTGTAGTGGAACACTGTTTTAAGGGACCAGGTAATTATCAGGTTCATCTCGATGTTGTCAATCTTATAACAAAAGAGGTAAAGTATAATGAAAAATCTGAACAGCTTGATCTGACTGCTGTTGAACAACCATATATAACTGTCCCGGATAAGGTTGAGGCAGGTAAAATGATAAAAGTGAGTGCTGATGAAACAAATCTGCCTGGTTGGGATATAGCCCAGTATTACTGGAATTTCGGTGATGAAACTGTGGCTCTTGGAGAAAACGTGGAAAAGAGTTATCTTAAACCGGGGGTTTTTAACGTTCAGCTTATAGTTACAACAAAACCGGGACCAGGTGGGATTAAGAGGGAGGCCTGTGTCTCAAAAAATATCATAGTTATAAAACAGCCCTGATGTTGAATTTAGCTAAATTTGTTGTTGATGAAATGGTTTAAATCAAAATATAAAATAGTATTATTTGTAATTCTGGTGGGACTACCGCTTACCATTGACCTGAAGGGCCAGCCAGTTCCTGGCAAGGATGAAAACATACCTTTTCTTGTCACCTTTGGGAAAGAAGGCAAAACATCCTGGGGCGATGCCAACTTCTATGAAATATTTTTCTTCACCATTCCAAAAGAGTATACACAACCATTTTATATAAGGGTGTTTGATCCGGATTGTGGTGGGGAGAACGATGAGATACAGGGGGAATTCAATACCAAAACACTCTTCTCCGTCTATGGGGGAAGGGGGGTCGATCCTGAAAAGAACGAGGAATCCAAGGGATTGTTGAAAGGTGAAAATTATAAAACCGGAAATTTGCTTGCATCCAAGGTATTCGGTAATGAAGCAAGATATGATAATAAGTATTTTACATTCGGACCATTTAACCCATCAGAAGGCGATTTTAACCAGAAGTGGAACAGTAATATATTTAAGATTGTCTGTGAGGGAATAAGTGGTGATGACGGAAACCTGTATCGATATTTCCTAAGCAGTGATCCCCGGAATAATATACCTATTGAGGGAGCCAACGCATTCACCTATTCATATACATTCAGGATGTGGAATGACTTCAGAAGTGTCTCCCATATATATCCATATGTTGATACCGGCATTGTCTAGATTAAGCAGAGTAATTTCGACTGGGACTTTGATGGTACTATACTGGTAGTATCCAAGTATAAACAGGGCGTCTCTGTTCCCATTTCCGGTGAAGATAATAAGGTTGAGTCGAAAATAAGTATTGAACCCAATGAGATAGGATCTTCAATGGACTTTCAGTTTCATAAGAGACAGGGAGAACTGGTGAAGAACAATAATGTAGTAATCACATTGCAGAACCAAAGGGGTGATGGACTGAAGTTCTTTAGTTCACCTATAGGAGGGGTGCCCATCTATCAGCCAAGTGTGAGATACGAAAAGATACCTCCCAAAAAAAATTAAGTTATTCCCATTATGAAGTTTAATAGTCCTTTAAAGATATCAGGTGCCGTACTCTGGTGTTTATTCTTGTTCCCTGGCATGTTAATGGCCAGGAATATAGTTTTAAGAATTACGGTGCTGAAAATGAAATCCCCAATGGCTTTGTCTATACCCTGAATCAGGCAAGATGATGGCTATCTGTGGATTGGAACCGGCAGTGGCATCTTCAGGTTTGACGGATTCAGGTTTTACAATGTTCCTTTTCCGGATTCTTCAGGAGGGCGGTATCCGAATGTAAATATTAAGGACAGGAACGGAACCCTCTGGTTTGGATGCAGCGATGGCTCTGTCTTTTATGTCCGTGACAACAACCTGATATCGGTTGATCTGACAAACTCAAAGAGTGTTTATGGACTTATTGAAGGGAATGACGGGCTCGTTTATATTATCCCACAGGGGCGGGCCATATTCAGTCTTGATCCTTCAAATCCGTCCAGGATCAATAAATTCTTCCTTCCGGGTGATCCGGTAGTTTTTTCGGCAACCTTTACCAGGTCAGGTAAGCTGCTTCTCGGGTCCCAGGGAAATGTTATGGTCTGCAGGCTAAGAAGTGACTCAGTTCTTGTTGACGATGTCGTGGAAGGGTTTGATTATTCAAACGTTACTGCTATTCATCAGACACGTGACAGCATGAGATTCATAGTAGGAACTGATGACAACGGATTGTTTCAAATGGATTTGTCCGGTAAAAACCACCTTCTGTCTCGTTTTAAGAATCATCCCGAATGGGAGACACTTAGTGTGCAGTCAATTTTTGAAGATTCTGAAAATGATTACTGGATATCTACATTCGGTTCAGGAGTGATACAGATCCATTTCCCAGCTGACATAGTGAAGCCTGTTTCCGTTCATAATTTTGATATCGAATCAGGTTTATCAGGGAATGATGCAAAAACAGTTTTACAGGATATGGAAGGTAACTACTGGATTGGATTGTACGGGGAGGGTATTTCAATCCTGAAATCTTATGCATTTAGCTATTATACGCCGGGTAAAAATACGGCAGAGAACAATATAATATTCACAGGTTACTATAAGGACAAGTATCTTCTGGGTACACCAGTAGGCTTTCATCTTTTTGATCCTGATAAGGGCAGCTCGGTTTCTTTTATCAGTCTGTCGGACCAGGTGGGGAAGTCCCCTATAACTTCATATTGCCTTGATGAAAGGAATAACCTGTGGATTGGGACAGGAGGGAACGGCCTTTATTTAATGAATGACAATGGCAAAGTACGGCTTTTTGAACGAACCGGTGATTCCGGATCGGACCAGATCAGGGATATAACATGGATAAGCAAAATATATGGTTATCGACAACTAACGGAGTTATTGTTATTGACAGGAATACAGGTGCTATTAAAAGAGTATTTGATACCAACAGCGGATTACCCCATTCCAGCATAAACAATATCATGATCGCTGCTGATGGCATCGCCTATATTGGAACGGAGGGCGACAGGCTCTATTCAATTGACAGCAGTTTTAATATACATTACAGTGATGCCATCATGAACGGGAGTTATAAAAATAAGATCATGTCGATTGCTCCAGGACACAAAAGGGGCAATTTGGGTGGCCACTTCAGGTAACGGCATATTTAAATTTCAGAATGATTCCATCACTTCTGTAAATAAGTCAAAAGACCTGATGTCAAATTTCTGTTACAGTATACTGGCTGATTCAGAAAATGATATTTGGGTTGGACATTCCAAGGGTTTTTCTCTCTATAATCCGAGAGACTGGTATAACAAAGGTTTATGGGACTGAATATGCCAAGGGAGGAATTTGTAATCCCGAGGCAATGATTGAATTACCTGATAAAAAAGTGCTTATTGGAACAACTGAAGGGTTTATTATTTATGACAGAACGAAGGACAGGAAAAACTTAATTCCTCCTTTTGCCAACATTAATTATATTACAATAAATGATGTTCAGTATCCTTTTAAACCCTCATATACACTCCCATATAATAAGTACAGGATAATGGTAAATTTCACAGGTATCAATTTCAGTGAGCCTGATAAGGTTTATTACGCTACTTATCTGGAAAACTTTGATCCTGACTACAGCAAATTGTCCACTACGAGAGAAGTACTGTACAGCCTGGGTGATGGAAATTACAAGTTCAACCTGATTGCAGTCAATGAAGAAGGATTATCACAGGATCGTCCGGTTTCTTTCATACTCCATATAAAACGTCCATTCTGGAGAACCTGGTGGGGGATACTTATTTGGATAGTTGTTGCAGGAGGCACCCTGGTTTTTGTAATCAGCCAGAGGGATAAGGCTCAGAAGAAAATTCAATTGTACCTTGAGAAAGAACTGGAAGCCAGAACCAGAGTAGTGATGAAGCAGAAGGGAGAAATTGAGCTTCAGAATATTGAAATAACAGACAGTATAAATTATGCTAAACGCATACAGACGAGTATACTTCCTGATATCAGTAAGCTTAAGGAGTCTTTCAGGGATGCATTCATTCTTTTCCATCCGCGTGATATAGTTAGCGGCGATTTTTACTGGTTCGATAATATTGGGGAGGACAGGTTCATTCTTGTTTGCGCTGACTCTACCGGACACGGTGTTCCTGGTGCTTTCATGTCAATGATTGGGTCTACACTTCTACAGGATATTGTTGCAAGAAAAGGTATTTCCAAACCCTCTGAAATACTGACAATGTTGGATAAGCAGATATTTTCCACGCTAAACCAGAATCTGGAACTGGGAGTCTCAAATGATGGAATGGATATGGTAGTGTGTGAGTTCAATAAAAAGACACGTCATATCAGATTTGCATCGGCTATGAGGCCAGTAATAATTGTACTGGATGGGGAACCTTATTATATTAAAGGTAACAGGTCATCAGTGGGTGGTGAATCTATTTCTGAAAAATATTATGATGATCAGGAATATTATCTAAGCGAAGGCGATACAATTTATCTCTTTTCAGATGGTCTGCCGGACCAGTTTGGCGGACCGGATGGTAAAAAGATGAAGATTGCCAGACTAAAAAAAATAATTGACCAGATATCAAAACTGCCTATGAATGAACAAAAGGAGACTCTTTCCAAATTTTATTTTGAATGGAAAGGTAACTATGACCAGGTGGATGATATCCTTTTTATGGGAGTAAAAGTGTAACAGTGTTACTTTATCATATGTGCCATTTTCTGAAAGGATTATCTCACTCGTTGAGACAGTATTACTTAAATTCTCAGCCCTGTCTTTGAGATAAAAATCATACCTTATTGTATCAGCCGGAGAGTAGAACAGATATAGAAAAGTGACAGAGATGGTTCCTTTAAGGATTTTGTTCTGACCCAGTCTTTCAAGATATGGTATTCTGTAGTCTGAAGGTTTCAGGGGATCATTATCAGGTGCAGGCACCATTACTCCTCCTGTTTTCCTGAAGAGTGTAAAGAAGAGGTTAGTTGTATCCAAGCTGAGTATCAGAAGGGGATTTCAGTCCAATGTCTCCATCCCCATCTTCGAAATAGAATTTCAATCTGCCCCCTTTTGCTGAGTTGCCAAGAATATCTGTTGTGTCAAAAACAGTGAAGCTTGTAAATTCAATATTAGGGATTGCAGGAAGCTGCTCCAGTTTCTTACAGGAAAAAGTCAGCAAAATGACAAGAAAAATAATGCCCGGATGATTTCAATTTATTCATGGTTTTCCTCAAATAATTTCCATTATACAAAAAGCGCACCAAAATATATCATTTTTTCCTAAAAAATATCCTTATTGGTACGCCGAGAAATTCAAATTTTTCTCTCATCCTGTTTTCAAGATACCTTTTATAGGGCTCCTTAACATATTGAGGAAGGTTGCAGAAAAATGCAAAGGTCGGAGCATATACAGGCAATTGGGTTACATATTTGATCTTCACATATTTGCCCTTAAGTGCAGGAGGTGGATTGTTCCTGATGACCTGAAGCATTACCTCATTTAGTTCCGAAGTACTTATTTTTCTGTTCCTGTTTTGATTAACATATTCAATTAATTCAAGTACCTTATGTATGCGTTGTTTATTAATAGCTGAAATAAATAATATTGGATAATCAGTGAACGGGGCTGTCTTTTCCTTTATTCCCTTTTCAAGCGCTTTAGAAGTATTACTCTCCTTTTCTACCAGGTCCCACTTATTTACCAGTACAATCAAGCCCTTGTTATTCTTCTGAATCAGCGACATAATATTAAGATCCTGAGCTTCAATCCCTCTTGTTGCATCGATCAACAGAAGACAGATATCTGAATTTTCAATAGTCCTGACAGCTCTCATAACCGAGTAGAACTCGATATCTTCACTTACTTTGCCTTTTTTTCGTAATCCTGCTGTGTCAACAAGAAGAAAATCGTGCTGATATTTATTATATCGTGTATAAATAGAGTCACGTGTTGTTCCTGCAACCGGTGTAACAATGTTTCTTTCCTCACCCAGAAGTGAATTTACAAGAGATGATTTACCTACATTGGGACGGCCAACAATGGCTATCCTTGGAAGATCCGGAGTCATTGCTGCTTCATCAACAGGGAGGCTTTTTGCAACTTCATCGAGAAGTTCTCCTGTTCCACTTCCGTTCATTGAACTGAGAGGGAAATAGTCCCCAAGTCCAAGGCTATAAAACTCGCTTGCCTCAAGAAGTCGCTGACCGTTATCAACCTTGTTGACAACCAACAGGAATTTCTTGTCAATTTTTCTAAGCAAGGACGCCACCGAAGTATCAAGATCATGAATGCCGACGGTGACATCAACCATAAACAAAATAAAATCAGCTTCCTCAATGGCCAGGATAACCTGTTTATTTATTTCCTCTTCAAAAATATCGTCAGAGTTCTCAACATAGCCTCCAGTATCAATGACTGAAAAATCAATGCCGTTCCAGTTAGACACTCCATAGTTACGGTCACGGGTCACCCCGCTCTCTTCGTCAACAATTGCTTCCCTTGAATCAGTCAGCCGGTTGAAAAGGGTCGATTTTCCTACATTTGGCCTGCCTACAATGGCTACTATTCTACTCATACTCTTCTTTAATTATTATTAACGATATCCAAATCTTTTAAGGGTTAACGGTTTATCTCTCCAGTCTTTGGTAACTTTTACATATAATTCAAGAAACACTTTTTTCCGGAAGAAATCTTCCATATCATGCCGGGCATCTGTTCCGACTTTTTTTAATATTGATCCGCTTGATGTCCTATTATTATTCCTTTCTGACTGTCGCGTGTAACATGTATCAGTGCTCTTATCCTTATAATTTTTGTTTCCTCATTAAAGCTCTCGATTTCTATTTCAACGGAATATGGTAACTCTTTCTTATAGTTTAACAGTATCTTTTCACGAATGATCTCTGACGCAAAGAATCGTTCGTACTTATCTGTAAGCTGGTCCTTTGGAAAGAAAGGTTGCCCTTCAGGCAGTTTATCAAGAATTGTATTAAGAAGTGAGTCAAGATTAAAACTGTTTTTGGCGGAAAAGGAATAACGGTGAACCGGGAAAGATTGAATGCCAGGATTCGACAATTTTTTCAAGATCATCCTGGTTAGTAAGATCAATCTTATTTATAGCAATTATAACTGGAATACCCGAATTCCTGATTCTTTCTATATAATCTCCCTCATACGCATTTTTTTCAGTTACATCCGTTACATAAAGTATCATATCAGCATCTGAAAGGGCGGTATTCACAAAGCTCATCATTGTCTCCTGGAGCTTGTAACGTGGCTTCAGTATCCCGGGAGTATCAGAATAGACAATCTGAAAATCATCGCCGTTTACAATCCCCATTATCCTGTGACTAGTAGTCTGTGCCTTGGATGTGATAATAGAGAGCTTTTCACCGACAAGGGCATTCATTAAAGTGGATTTACCGACATTGGGATTACCAAGGATATTTACAAAGCCCGATCTGTGATTCATGGCTGATTATTAAAAAATCCCTCTCTTTAACATACTCACCTCTTTCTCTGTAAGGAACCTCCATTTACCACGCTGGACACTCTTCTTGGTAAGTCCTGCAAAATACACCCTGTCGAGTTTCCTTACCCTGTAACCCATTGATTCAAATATCCTGCGAATAACCCTGTTCAGTCCCGAATGAAGTTCAATGCCGATCTGGCTCCTGTCGGATTCATCAGCGTAGGATACCGCATCAGCTACAACAGTTGTGTCGTCGATCTCAATGCCCTCGGTAAGTTTTAAGAGGTCGTTCTTTGTAACAGGCTTGTCCAGAAAGACATGATATATCTTTCTTCTTTTATACCTGGGATGAGTAAGTTTACCGGCAAGCTCACCGTCATTCGTTAAGAAAGTACGCCTGTGGTGGCTTTATCAAGTCGCCCGACAGGGTAAACCCTGTGAGGGAAATCTCTTCCCAAGAGGTCAAGTACAGTATGTTCAGCATGAGGATCCTCCACAGTAGTGACATAGTCTTTTGGTTTATTCATTAGTATATAGACCTTTTTTTCTGCAGACAGCTTCCTGTTCTTAAACCGAACATCATCATCATAAGTAACCTTAGTCCCCATATCCGTAACAAGCTGGCCATTGACAGTTACCAGTCCGTTTTTTATATGTTCATCTGCATCTCTTCGGGAACATACACCACTGTTTGCTATAAACCTGTTAAGTCTGATATATGTTATCTCATGTTTCCTGTTTTTCGTTGAAGTCTTCCCCTTGTCTCCCCTTACTTTTATTGATGGGTCTTCTTCTGCTCAGGTCTTCCTTTTTCTCTTTGACAAATCTGCCCGGTCTTCCTGCTCCGGCTTTTCTCTTCTCCATATCAGTTAATTATCAGGGTGCAAAGGTACAATTATTTAGTGATATTTTGATTTGATGTTTTTTTTGCACCTTTGTAATTGTGAAAATCTAAATAACTGTTATGGCACTGATAAAATCAATTTCAGGAATTAGAGGAACCATAGGTGGCAATCCCGGAGATAATCTCACTCCGGTAGATATTGTTAAGTTTGCTGCTGCTTTTGGAACATGGATAGTTGCAAAAAATAGGCAGTCAGATCTTAGGGTAGTCGTCGGACGTGATGCCAGGAGATCAGGTGGTATGGTAAGTAATCTTGTGATCACAACTCTTACAAGCCTGGGACTCGATGTTACTGATCTTGGCCTGGCTACTACTCCAACTGTTGAGATGGCAGTAACAGGACTAAAGGCGAATGGTGGTATTATAATAACGGCCAGTCATAATCCCGCAGAATGGAATGCTCTAAAGCTACTGAATGAAAGAGGAGAGTTTTTGTCTGATTACGATGGCAGGATGGTATTGGATATAGCTGAGGGTGAAGATTTCAATTTTGCACCTTTTGGACAAGAAGGATTACTGACCGGCGATGATAGCTGGGGGAAAAAACATATTGATAAAATACTTTCACTGGATCTGGTTGATCCTGGCAAAATCAGGTCATTTGACCTGAAAGTGACCATTGATTGCATAAATTCGGTAGGAGGCATAATACTTCCTGAGCTACTTAAGTCACTGGGTGTTAAAGATATAGTAGAGTTAAATACAAAACCCGACGGTAACTTTGCACATAATCCTGAACCTCTCCCCGCTAATCTGAAGGATATATCTGAACTTGTACTAAAATCCGGATCTGATATAGGCTTTGTGGTGGATCCTGATGTTGACAGACTTGCAATAATTTGCGAAGATGGTACAATGTTTGGTGAGGAGTATACCCTGGTGGCTGTTTCTGATTATGTTCTGACAAGTACTCCGGGGAGTACGGTGTCGAACCTGTCATCAACAAAAGCACTGAGAGACATAACTGAAAAGCATGGATGCAGGCATTATTCATCTGCAGTTGGCGAGGTCAATGTTGTTGAAGAGATGAAGAAGCGTAAGGCAATTATTGGAGGTGAAGGCAATGGAGGAGTGATTTACCCCGAGTTGCATTACGGACGCGACGCACTAGCCGGTATTGCTTTGTTCCTTTCTCACCTGGCAGGGAGTGGGAAGAAATGCTCAGAGCTTAGACGATCTTATCCTGATTATGTGATTGCCAAAAAGAAGCTTTCTCTGTCGCCCGATATTAAATTCAGCCACATAATCGAATCTGTAAAGAACCATTTTGTTGGCAACATGATGGACGAACGGGATGGTTTATGGATAGATAACAAAACCGGGTGGGTCCAGATCAGAAAGTCAAATACGGAGCCTATTATGCGCATTTATGCAGAAGGAAGAACAGCTGTTGAAGCAGAAGGCCTTGCTGGCAAAGTGATTGAAATTGTTAAAAAATCCTAATTGCTTAATGATTTCTCAAGAAATCCGGAATAAAACACATAAGTATGGTGTCAGAAATCAATAAGGCTAAAAATATTGATGTTAAATATTGTTAATGAATAAAAAAGGGATACCCTTTTTAATAATTTTGTGCCTGATTTTAGTAAACTTTTTTTTTCAGATGAACCGAGCATGTCAGACAATTTTAGAATGATGAATAAAAAACACATTACATGCGAGCTGCATCATAATTTTAAAATCAAATTCAATTTATGATGAAAAGAACAATTATTATTTCCGCAATTGTTGCAGTAGTGGCTATCATAGTCCTCATCCTCATTGGCAGGAGTGCATCAAGGAAAGATATATCCAACCTGTATGCAGAAGCCCAGAAAGGTGAGTTTGATATTATTGTCACTACAACCGGTGAATTACAGGCAAAAAGATCAACTGATATAACAGGTCCAGATTTTGCACAAAGCAGGATGATCAGGGCTATGGATATTAAGATTACAGATATGGTACCGGAAGGGACAGAAGTGAAGAAGGGAGATTATGTTGCCACTCTGGACAGGACTTCATTCGATAATAGTCTGAAGGATGAACTTGACAGGCTGACCACTTACGAAACCAACCTGGAGATGAAGCAACTTGATACTGCTGTTACACTCAGTAATCTGAGAGACAATATTAAGAACCTCAGGTTCTCAGTTGAAGAAGCTGCAATCACACTTCAGCAATCAAAATATGAACCTCCCACCACCATACGACAAGCAGAGATCTCTCTTGATAAGGCAAACCGTTCACTCGACCAGGCAATAAGAGGATATTCCCTTAGAGTTGAACAGGCAAAATCTGATATGAGGACAAATAAAACACAGCTTGCAGAACAACGCGAGAGAGTTAATGACCTCCAGACTGTACTATCCAAGTTTGTCATTACTGCCCCTTCAGACGGAATGATAATATACAAAAGAGACAGGATGGGTGCAAAACGCAAAGTGGGTTCTTCCATTAGCCCATGGGATAATGTTGTTGCTACATTACCGGATATGTCATCCATGATATCAAAGACCTATGTAAACGAAATTGATGTAAGCAAGGTAAAAACAGGACAGAAGGTGGAGATTGAAGTGGATGCTTTCCCGGAAAGGAAATATACCGGTGAGGTGACCAGTGTGGCAAACATAGGCGAACAGTTACCGAACGCAGATGCCAAGGTGTTCGAGGTTGTCATCGACGTCAATGAATCAGACCCGATCCTGAGGCCTTCAATGACAACAGGAAACAAGATAGTGACAAAAACGTTCGATGATGTTACATATGTACCTCTGGAATGTGTGCAGACCGGCGCTGACAGTATTCCTTTTGTTTATACCAGGAACGGAACCAAACAGATTGTTGTTCTGGGCGAATCGAACGAAAATAATGTAGTTGTTGAACAGGGACTGGAACCTGGTACAAGAATTTATCTCAGCACTCCGGAAAAACCTGATAATTTCAAGCTTGCCGGTACTGAGCTTATTTCAACTATAAAAGAGCACGAAAAGGCCAGGAAGGCTGAGGAAGAGAGGATCAGGCAGGAAGCTCTGAAAGCCAGGGATCAAAGAGGCAATCCAATGGGTAGAGGAGGCGCGAATATTACCCCTGAAATGATGCAGCGATTCCAGAATATGAGAAACTCTGGTCAGGGTCAGGGACGTCCACAGGACACTGCAGCAATGAGACGTAATGTAAACAATCCTGCCCGTCAGCCAGGAACTCAACGCGACACATCGGTAAGACGCAGGCCAGCAGGCCAGCCTGGGCAGCAGGGTGGTTAGGATATGTCGGATGATAAGTTAATCCAGTTTGTAAACAAAATTAAAACAGAAATATAATGTTCAAATTTATCCTACGATATTTTCATGATATTGAAATTGCTGTTGAATCCATTATATCCAATAAGCTCAAATCTATTCTTACTGCACTTGGAATAATATTTGGAGTAGCAGCAGTGATTGCCATGCTGGCCATAGGGAAAGGAGCAAAGCAGGAAATAATGGAACAGATGAAGATGGTTGGGGTTAATAACATTCTTATCAATCCTGTTATCCCGGATAAAACATCCTCAACGGAAGAGGGAGAAAAGCAACAGAAGAAATTTTCGAGAGGTTTGAACCTTCTGGATGTTGACGCGATTAAGGAAACTATTCCGTCAGTCAAAAGGATAAGTCCTGAGATATCCTTTAATTCAACCGCTATGCTGAACGGTGTTAAATATACTGCCAAGCTGGTTGGGGTTTCAAATGATTATTTCTATTTGTATAACCTTCCTCTCGTGGCAGGAGCATTCTTCAACCAGTACCAGGAGCAAAATGGCATACAGGTATGTATTATCGGGGCTAATATCAGGGCTAAGTTCTTTAGTAAGATAGATCCGCTCGGCCAGTATATCAAGTTTAATGGGATATGGCTTAAAGTAATAGGTGTTCTTCAGAAGACAAATGTCAGCCTTACAGGATTTGAGGAAAAAGGGGTCAATGTTTATAATGACAATATATATATACCTATTCAGACATTGTTGTTAAGATATCAGAACAGAGCGCTTCTCAATACAAAGCTGGTTTCTGAGGCCTCTTCTGTTCAGATCTTCGGAAGAGGACCCGGTATGGCAAGAGTGGTAACAAGCAGTTCGGACGCTTCCAGCGATGTTGAAACCAATTATAACCAGCTCGACAGGATCGTAGTACAGGTTAACGAAACAGAACAACTTGCTCCCACAACTGAAATACTCAGTCGTATGCTTACCAGACGGCATACCGGTGTTAAGGATTTTGAGATCACTGTTCCGGAATTATTGCTGAAACAGCAACAAAGGACGAAAGATATATTTAATATTGTTCTTGGTGCCATAGCAAGTATTTCACTGATCGTGGGTGGAATAGGCATTATGAATATCATGTTTGCCTCAGTTATGGAAAGGATCAAAGAGATAGGTACCAGGATGGCTATTGGTGCAAAGAAGATGGATATTGTGGTTCAATTCCTTGCAGAAGCTGTGCTGATAAGTGTTACAGGTGGTTTTATTGGTGTTTTCTTTGGGGTAATTATGGCTAAGCTAATTGAACAGATAGCCGGTATTATGACCATCGTCTCATTCTTCTCGGTATTTATTGCTTTCGGGGTCTCTGCAGCTGTTGGAGTGATATTTGGTTACTCTCCCGCAAAAAGAGCTTCAGAAAAAGATCCAATTGAATCATTGAGGTATGAATAAAATTGTAAAAATGAAGAAACTCTATCTATTTTCATTAATTGGTGTCCTCCTTTTCTCAAACTCTGTCATTAACGGACAGGAGGTAAAAAAGCTTACATTTCAGGATGTCATAAGGCTTGCAGAGGAACAATCAACAAATGCACTTATTGCAAAACACAGATTCCGTACAAGTTACTGGCAATACAGATCCTTCAAGGCTCAGTATCTGCCATCCCTTACTCTGTCGGGTACAACTCCTGATTTCAGTAATGGACTGGATAAGATCTATAATTCCCAGACAGATCAGTATGAATATAAAGGGAATAATACAATAAGTAACCTGGGGTCATTATCTCTTTCGCAGAACATCGGCTTAACGGGAACCGTTATTTCATTAAGATCCGATCTTACTTTGTTTAAGGATAATCAGAAAGGTCTTCCCACAAATTATATTACCGACCCGATAAGTATCAATATTACCCAGCCAATAAGGAAATATAATACACTCAAGTGGGAGAAAAAGATTGAACCCGTGAGATACGAGGCAGCAAAGAAAACTTACCTGGCCAACATAGAGGATGTCCATATACAGGCTGTGAGAAATTTCTTTTCCCTTGCCCTTGCCCAGATAAACAAGCAGATTTCTGAGATGAACTATTCGAATGCTGATACACTTTACAGGATTGCACAGGGAAGATATCAGCTGGGAACCATAGCCGAGGATGAACTTCTGCAGATGCAACTTTCATGGCTGAATGCCGAGACTGCCAGGAAACAGGCTGATATGAACCTGCGTGACAGGGAGATCAGGCTCAGATCATTCCTGGGCTATAATGAAAATGTAAACATTGAACTTGTTTTACCTAATCAGATCCCTGAGTTGCAGGTTGACATGAAGGAGGTTCTGGACCTTGCTATGGCAAATAACCCGGATATTCTCACACAACAAATAGATGTACTTAATGCTCAGAGTAATGAGGCACAGGCAAGGGCTTCCAAAGGTCTCAATGCGAGCCTTACAGCCTCGCTTGGTTATTCTCAGCAATCAACTGACCTGTCATTGGCCTATAATAACCTGAGCAATTCTCAAAGAGTGCTGGTTGGATTTACAATGCCAATCCTCGACTGGGGGCTCAGTAAAGGAAGATATGAGATGGCTAAATCGAGCCTGGAATTAGCACAGGTTCAGGCAAAACAGGCCCTGGTTGACTTCCAGCAAAACCTGTTCCTTGACGTGGAGCAGTTCAATCTTCAGAAAAACCAGGTTGCTATAGCTGCTAAATCAGATACAGTGGCTATGAAACGTTATGAAGTTACAAAGCAGCGCTTCCTTATTGGGAAGATTGCTGTCCTTGACCTTAATGATGCTGATAACAGGAAAGACCAGAACAGAAGAGCTTATGTTCAGGCTCTTCAGGATTACTGGACATACTTCTACAATATGAGAGCTCTGACACTGTTCGACTTCATTGACAGGAAACCACTCGAGACTGATTATGACAAGCTTCTTCAATAATCGTTAGTTCTATATATAATTCAGGGGCTGAATAATTACGATTCAGCCCTTTTACTTTTCTGGTCGGGTTATAATGACAGTTGCCTGGCACTTCTTCTAGTAGTTGCTGTAAGTTTCCCGGTATAAGGAGAGTAAAAGTAAACATCACTTTTTTTATCTTCTAATTCATCTTCTTTATATCGAGTGTTTTTGTAAAAAATTTTTATCTTTGCGCCTCAATCGAGTAGAATAAGAAAAATTATCGAAATAATTCCAAAAGTACAGACAAATGCAGAATAAAGCAGCTATACTCATCCTGGCAATTGCATTAGGACTGGTATCTATTTACCAGCTTTCTTTTACCAGTAGCGACCTATAAAGTCACAAAAGATGCAAGAACATATGCAAAGGGAAGCCTTGATTAAAGAGACAAATTACCTCGATTCAATTTCCACTCTTCCTAAAGAAAAATGGAGTTTTCTGGGTAATACATTCAAGGAATGTCAGAAAAAAGAGCTTAACCTGGGTCTTGACCTTAAAGGAGGAATGAACGTTATCCTTGAAGTATCTGTTGAAGATATTCTCAAAGCACTTTCGAATTATAATCCTGATAAGACATTCAATGCTGCTCTGGCAAGGGCAAGGGAGATGCAGAAACAGAGCCAGGCTGACTATCTTACACTTTTCGGCAGAGCATTTCAGGAGACTAGATCCCAATGCCAAGGTTGTCTTCAATATTCGGTACTGTTGAATTAAAGGACAAGATCAATTTCAACTCAACCAATGAACAGGTACTTAAAGTCCTCGACGGTGAAGTTGATGGTGCTATCACCAATGCATTTAATATTCTTCGTACCAGGATCGACCGTTTTGGAGTTGTTCAGCCAAATATCACAAAGCTCTCCACAAAAGGCAGGATCCTTATTGAACTTCCCGGACAGACTAATCCTAAAAGGGTAAGAGAACTTCTTTCAGGGAACAGCGAACCTTGAATTCTGGGAGACATATGATAACACGTGAGGTTATCGGATATCTTTCCAAGCCAATAATATGCTCAAGGAAATTGCTTGCCAATACTGAAAAAAGCAAGAATCTACACAGGAAAACAGACAACTGAAAATGCTGCAGAAGCAGATACCTCAAAAAAGGACCAGTCGCTCCTTGATCTGATTGAAAAAGATACAACCAAAGCTGAAGAAGCAACACACAGGGAAGAGTTTACACTGAGCAGAATCCTCTGTTTGGAATACTTAGTCCAAGGGTTGATGCCCAGGGACAGCCTCTGCCTTCAAGTATGATTGGTCTGGCAAGTGCAAGAGATACAGCAAAGGTTGACTCATATCTTAAGATGAAGCAGATAAAAGCGATCTTTCCTAGAGATCTGAGGTTTGCATGGAGTCAGAATCCGTATAAATATGATCCAACAAAATCACTATATGAGCTTCATGCAATAAAAATAACCACCCGTGATGGAAGACCTCCTCTTGATGGAGATGTTATTACTTCTGCCAGAACTTCATCCGGGATAACAGGATCGGAAGTCAAGGTTGATATGACCATGAATTCTGAAGGTGCAAAAACATGGGCAAGGATGACACGAGACAATATTGGTCGTTCAATTATTGTAATGCTCGATGGTTATGTCCGTTCTTCTGCAACTGTACAGAATGAGATTACCGGTGGTAATACTGAAATAACAGGTAATTTCACCTTGGAAGAGGCCGACGACCTGGCGAATATCCTGAAATCCGGTAAACTGCCTGCACCTGCCAGAATCATTTCTGACACTGTTGTAGGGCCTACGCTTGGTAAGGAAGCTATTCACTCAGGTTTTGTATCCTTTGTGATTGCCTTTGCCTTCGTGCTTCTGTTTATGATATTCTACTACAGTAAGAGTGCAGGTTCAATAGCTAATATTGCTCTTCTTGCAAACGTATTTCTGCTGTTCGGTGTGCTGGCCTCCCTTAATGCGGTACTAACGCTGCCAGGTATTGCTGGTATTGTGCTTACGATGGGTATGGCAGTGGATGCCAACGTTCTTATTTTCGAACGAATAAGGGAAGAGCTGCGAGCGGGTAAAGGCGTCAAGCTGGCTATTGCAGATGGATACAAACATGCCTATTCCGCAATTATCGACTCTAACGTCACAACGCTGCTTACCGGAATTGTGTTGTATGTGTTTGGAACAGGTCCAATAAAGGGCTTTGCTACTACCCTTGTGATAGGTATCCTGACATCGCTTTTCACAGCTATTTTTATTACCAGGCTTATATATGAAGGTCTGCTTAAACGGAATGCTAATCTTCATTTCTCTATTAAGCTGACTGCTAATCTGTTCAAGAACACTAAGATTGATTTCATCGGACTCAGAAAGTATTTTTATATCCTTTCAGGCGTGATACTACTTTCAGGTATTGTTTCATTATTTGTAAGAGGACTCAATCCGGGTATAGATTTTACAGGTGGTCGTACATATGTTATAAGATTTGACGAACCTGTCAAAACTGAAGATATTGCTGCACGTCTTACTCCTGAATTTGGCGAACTGCCACAGGTTGTAACCTATGGCAATATTAACCAGGTTAAGATCACAACCAAATATAAGATCAATGAATCAGGTGTTGACGATGAAGTTGAAACAAAATTATACGACGGACTGAAGGATGTTGTGGGAGGTAATATCAGCAAGGAGGATTTTCTTAGTAAATACCGGGTCAGTTCTGAGACTGTGGGACCGGTCGTTGCAGCCGATATTACGATCAATGCATACTACGCAGTAGGTATTGCACTTGTGCTTATCTTCTTCTATATCTTCCTTAGATTCCGATACTGGCAGTATGGTTTTGGAGCTGTTATGTCATTGTTCCACGACGTATTGCTTGTTATAGGGGTATATTCACTATTGTGGGGTATTTTGCCTTTCTCAATGGAGATTGACCAGGCCTTTATAGCGGCCATACTGACTGTTGTTGGATTTTCTGTGAATGATACTGTCATTGTATTTGACAGGCTGCGTGAGTATCTTCCGCTCTACCGAAAGCGACCAATGAAAGAGGTTCTTAATATGGCAATAAACTCAACCCTCAGCAGAACAATTAATACCACACTGACGGTAATCCTTACCATAGTTGCGATGTTTATATTTCGGAGGAGCCGTTATCCGTGGATTTATGTTCGCGCTTTTGATTGGTATAGGGACAGGAGTGTATTCATCTGTATTCGTGGCTACTGCGCTTATGTATGACACCTCTCATAAGGGTAATGTGGATGATGATCCGAAGAACAAAAAGAAATAATAAATACGGTACCCTGAAGGACATTAATATAATTAACAGAGGCTGTCTCAAAAGATGAAATCCAGTAACCACTGAGTTCGTTAAGAATATACGCGAAGATCGCAAAGTATTAAATGTCAAAATATTGCCTTTGTGTCCTTTCCGCCTTCTTTGCGGGCTTTGCGGTTAAAAATATCTTTTGAGACAGCCTTTTGTTTTTTTTAATGCGTTTTAAAATCCTATGAATATCATTAAACTTTTCTAACTTTGTATAATGTAAATAAAGGACATTAATTACACCTTTTTTATGAGCGGACAGGAAATATTTATTATCATCATTGTTGCCCTGCTTCTGTTTGGCGCAGAAAAATTGCCTGAGATAGCCAGGGGACTGGGAAAAGGTATGCGTGATTTTAAGAAGGCCACTGATGATATAAGGAATGAGCTTGAAACAAGCACGAGGGATATTCGCAAGGATCTAAATGAGGTTACGGATACCATTAAGAAAGATGTCACTGGTTATGCAGAAAAAGTCAACAAAGATCTCAATGAGGTTTCTGACTCAATAAAGAATGATATGAATGATATTACTTCGGACGTGCGAAGAAATATAGTGGAGGTGAAGGAAAATATTGAGAAGGATGCCCAGGAAACTGCTGATAACCTCAACAAACGGCAGGAGGATACCTCATCAGACAAAGAGAATAAATAGAGGAGTAACCATTGGCTTGTTATGATCAGAACATCCGGTATTACAAAATCTTACGGAGAGCTTAAAGTTCTGAAGGGGATAGATTTGTTGATCAATGAGAAAGAAGTGGTTTCAATCGTTGGGGCCAGTGGTGCAGGTAAGACTACTCTTCTGCAGATAATTGGAACACTTGACAGGCCTGATAACGGTATAATCTTTTATAATAATTCCGATATAAGCAAACTTAAAGGCAGGGCGTTAGCTTCCTTTAGAAACAACAATATCGGATTTGTTTTCCAGTTTCACCAGTTACTTCCCGAATTCACAGCACTGGAGAATGTCTGTATCCCAGCATATATAGCGGGTAAGAGTAAAAATGAAGCAGAGAAAAAAGCATCAGAGCTTCTGGGTTTCCTGAATCTTTCCGATAGATTGGAACATAAGCCATCTGAGCTCAGTGGGGGAGAACAACAAAGAGTAGCTGTAGCCCGGGCATTGATTAATAATCCCTCTGTTATCCTGGCTGATGAGCCTTCGGGAAATCTCGATTCGGAGAATAAAAATGAGCTTCATAAGCTCTTTTTTGATCTTCGCGATGCGTTTGGACAGACAATTGTGATTGTTACTCACGACCGTCAGCTTGCATCTATGTCAGACAGGATTTTGCAGATAAAAGACGGGCTTATTTTAAATGAATCAGAATAAGTTGTTACCCGGGGCCGGATGCCCCGATCATGAATGACTTACTTCGTTTGAAGTATAATGATACATTTACCAGCATTATCATTACCGGTACCTCAACAAGAGGTCCTATCACAGCTGCAAACGCTTCACCGGAATTTATGCCAAATACTGCAATCGCAACTGCAATAGCCAGCTCGAAATTATTACTGGCTGCAGTAAAGGATAGTGTAGCTGTCTGTTCATATGATGCACCAGCTTTTCTGCTTATAAAGAACGAAAAAAGGAACATTACAGTAAAATAGATGATCAGGGGAGCTGCAATAGATACCACATCCAGCGGTAGTTTTACTATGTATTCTCCTTTTAATGAGAACATTACCAGTATTGTGAATAGCAAAGCTACAAGAGTTACCGGGCTTATCTTAGGAATGAACCTTGTGTGATACCACTCTTTGCTCTTTAACCTTACCAGGATGAATCTTGTCAGGAAACCGGCAATAAATGGTATACCAAGATAGATAAACACACTTCTGGCAATCTGCCCTATTGTTATCTGTTCCACGACGGAACTGGTCGGAACACCAAACCAACCCGGCAGAACAGCAATAAAGATCCAGGCATAAACAGAGAAGAATAAGACCTGGAAGACAGAGTTGAATGCAACTAATCCGGCACAGTATTCAGAGTCTCCTCTGGCAAGGTCGTTCCAAACGATTACCATGGCAATACATCGTGCCAATCCTATCATAATGATACCATACATGTAGGGAAGGTTTGAATTATCTTTCCCCGGGAATATTTTGAAAAAAAGAATTGCCAGTATAAACATTAAGACCGGTCCTACAATCCAGTTCTGGATTAATGAGAGACTTAAAATTTTGAAGTTCCGGAAAACACCACCCAATTCTTCATATTTTACTTTTGCAAGAGGCGGATACATCATCAGTATCAGTCCGATGGCTATGGGAATATTTGTTGTGCTGTCAGGAGAGGATTTCAATGAATCCCAGAATGCAGCTATTGAAGGAAAGAAATAGCCTGAAAAGACACCGGCAAACATTGCAAGGAAAATCCATAAAGTCAGATACCTGTCAAGAAATTTAAGTCGGGATTTCATTTAATAAGGTTTTATAATAGTGATATTTTTAATTTTGACAAAACAGAATTGTCATTATGATCACTAGCAACAGTTCGAATCTATGCCTGAACAACCGCATGATGGATCGGTATTATTAAGAATTCCATTAATTATACCTGCAGCACAACCTACTCCGGAGTTCACTGAAATTGCACCGGGAGGACAATTCAGAGCACAGGCCCCACATTCCATACAATAATCTTTTCTCATTATGCGGGCTTTTTTACCTGAGAGTTCAAAAACATTGTGAGGACACACTTTAATACACATTCCACAACCATTACACAAGGTCGTATTTAATTGTAGTGTTACCACATCCGGCAGATATACAAGGTCTTTCATAATTCCAGGTTTAAATGAACTTACTGACTATTTGCAGGGCAATCCCTGTTATAGCAAGTGATATCTGTACAGGTACCGCAATTTTCATCTCACTTTTAACACCTGATAAGGAGGTATAAGTGGAAGAACCCGTAAAATTCATAGCAAGAAAAGAAGATATTGCAGTAATAAGCATGAACCATGATGCTTTTTCTATTAAATTATTTCCAACAAGTCTTAAAGTAACTAACAATAAAAAAAGAAGTGCCCCGGTATAGAAGCCTTTCAGTGAGAAAGACCTGCCAGGAATATACGGCAGCAAAACGGGCGTTATCACTATTCCTGCAAAGTATGCAAGCAGGATGTTCAAAATAGCCGGGCCTCCTTCGCCTGAAAAGTTTTTAAGCGTATAGCTGTTCCTGTTTATTCCGGATATTAGAAGGATTGCAGCAATGGCTGCAAGCAGGTATAGTTTCCCTGCCATAAAATCAACAGGGATTAGTTTTAGTCTGTCAGTTAAATTGAATCTGACTTTTCTCATCTCAATATCAGCCCTGTAGTTATTGCTGATAAATTTTTTTATATCAGAGGCTCTTACAGGACCATAATGAACACTGAATCCGGTCATCTCTTTTACTTTGTGTGCTGCAACTCCTGTAGCGCTTAACTGGGGAAGTATAAGTCTCTTATGCCCTATTATTTTATCTAGAGAAACATTATTGATCCTTTTTATTAGTTCTGTAGTTCCAAATGAGCCTTTTCCGGCAGCACACCAAACATTCACCCCTTTAGTATCCAGTACAAGAATCCACCCGTTTATTCCTGAAAGATTCTTACGTAATACATCAAAAGACAGTTTGTAGTTGGCTGTCACAAAGACATCAGATTTTGCGTCAGGTGATCCAATGGCATAAAGTCCGTGGTTTATCCTGTAGGTATTACGTCCGAATCCCCAGCGTACTCTTACTGCTCCAAGATAATCAGCAAAATTTAATTTTGTTGAAACTGTCGGGATTTCTGAATCGGATACCAGTTGAGTACCGGTTATATATGAGCTTCCCATTTTATGCAAGATTGTCCTTGAAGAATTGATAGAATCCTTTTTTAATCTCATCTCTGGTCCGTCTGAATTCAGCCAGAGTCTCTTCGGCTGATCCCCTGAAATTTGAAGGATCCTCAAATCCCATATGTAATCTGTGTTTTACATAACCCGGAAAATACGGGCATTTTTCGTTCGCATCATCGCATACTGTAATAACATAATCCCATTCTTCATTAATATATTGAGAGACGTTTTCAGGAATGTTATTGCTTATATCAATACCAGCTTCTGTCATTACCTTAACGGCAGTTGAGTTTATATGTTCTGCCGGTTCAGTACCGGCAGAGGAGACCTGTAACCTGTCATCGAATGACCGGAGAAATCCCTGTGCCATCTGGCTGCGGCAACTGTTACCTGTACAAAGTATAAGTATCTTCATAATATTGAATTTTTAACAGACTATTTTAGCATTACGCACAGGTTCAAAGAAATTCTCAAACAGATCAAGGTGTTTCTCTATTTCATCTGAACACAGGCAATAATTAATTTTAAGTCCATCTATTTCTCCATGAATCATACCAATATCCCTTAGTTCTTTTAGGTGCTGAGAAACTGTAGTACGGCTCAGGGGCAGGTAATCAGAAATATCACCGGAAATGCAGGATTTGGTCTCTGCCAGGTATTTAAGGATTGCAAGTCTTGCAGGATGTGATATTACTTTTGCAAATCTGGCAATATCCTGTAACGATTCATCGAATTTTTCAGCTTTATTCATAATGTTATATCTAATGACGCAAACATACGACATTAAAAATATAAATGCAATAATTTAAAGAGTTTTTTGCTATGATTTTTAAAAATACACTATGGGTACTTAATAAAATGGGCTATATCAGAAGTTATTTTGAAGCACAGTCGATGCAAACTTTCTTTTCTCTTTTACCCTGTAGTATCATGTAGTAAATATTTTATTTTTACGAGATAATTGTAAATCAGGGCTTTATTTTTTCAAACAACCCAATGAGCTTTGTTTTGTAAATCTCTGTGATCTGCGATTCATGTTCCCCAATTGGTTTTACAGGTATAAGATCCATTACTTCCTCCGGAGCTGATAGCCGAGCGGTACATAAGGTTTCAATGACGCAATAATAGTTTCGTATATCGAATCATGGCTTTCCTTTTCAGTTAATCCGATCTTTTGCCCTATCTCTGCAAGTTCTTTCCATTGAAACCAGAAATATGTAGGCAGCATAGCCGACATAATTGCATAACTCTCCAGTTTTTCTTCAGGAACTTCAAAAGTATTTGCCCATTTCTTTAAGTAATCCTAGTATCTGCTCTTTCGCATTCAGCTGAAAAGTCAGAAGAAAAGCATACAGGATTATAGCCTTCATTAATAAAAGATGTGGCGTAGGGATAAGCCTGGCAATATTCTTTACCTGATTCAGCTTTGATGATATCCTGGCGATTGTCGATTTTAGGTGCAAGTGATATTAAAATGCTATTAGTATTAAGATTGTCCGAAATAAGCTCAAGTGATTCCATAACCACCGGAGGATGGAGGGAAATAATAACAATGTCCTGGCAGGCAGCTACTGCTGTCTTATCAACCTGGATTTCAGGGAATGATTTTTTCAGATTAGCCAGGACATCCTCGTTAGTGTCTGTGACAGCAATATTGTTAAATTGGACATTTCTATTTTTAAATGCCTGCAGAAGAATTCTGGTAACTCTTCCGCCACCGATAAAACCTATTGATTTATTCATTATAGAATGAGATTAGTAAAAAAAAATATAGCTTCGCTTGTGTATTTACTCCCTTAATTTATGAAATCTCTACTAATTACACATACTTTATGTCTCCAACATGTCAAAATTTTTTTCCGGTTTCATTATGGGATAAATGATACAAGAAGTACTAAAACAGGGAATAATTCATTTGACCTTTCCTGTATTTATCAAACCTTTCTGGTCTCTTCTGTGTAATTCAGGCTGGATATTGATATGAGTAATACCAAAAGGCTTCAGCATTTCAGTAACTTGTTCAAGGATCACCTCGAACCTTGAGATTGGATAATCTTCATCCAGGTCAATATGAGCCTCAAGAATCAATTCATTATCACTGAGCTGCCAGACGTGAACATGATGCATGTTTTTCACTCCTGGAAGCTGTGCTGTTTTTTCAGCAATTTCCTGGATACTGATATGCGATGGAGTAAACTGCATGAAGATTCTTATTGACTGATAAAAGATGCCCCAGCTGTTATAAACCAGATATATTGCAATAGCTATTGAAAGAGCTCCGTCGATCCAATACCATTCAAAATATTTAATGGCAAAACCGCCTGCAAGGACAGCGATTGAAGTCATCATATCAGTAAGTAGATGAAGGTACGCAGAACGCATGTTCATACTGCTTTCAGAGTCTCTTTTTTAGTAATACCACACTTAGCCCGTTAAATACTATGCTTAATAAAGCAAGATAAATTACGATCAAACCGGCAATTGGTTCGGGATGAATAAGCCTGGTAACAGCCTCCCATACTAATATCGTTGCTATTACAAGCAGTGTAGCTGCATTAAAGAAAGCCGCGAATATCCCAGCTCTCTTATACCCATAGGTTTGTTTAAGAGTCTGTTTCCGGCCAGATAATTTTTCTGCCACAAAACTTACAATAAGAGAAAGGACATCACTAAAGTTATGTGTAGCATCAGAGATCAACGCCATACTGCCCGATAATAAACCGCCGATTAATTGTGCTACAGTTATAATAACATTGAGAATAATAGTAACAAAGATGTTCCTTTTATTTACTTCCCGATGCTTATGAGGTGATTCATACATAATTAAGATGTTACTGGCTATATTCTGAGATTTACTATTTACAGAAGCCTAAAATTACTTAACCTTCATCTTAAATACTTGAGAAGATGACAATATAATGGAGCTAAGTTACTTAGTTTAACCATACCAAAGAGGTATTGTTTATATCATCATAGTAACCTGCCTCACTACCTTTTCTGCTATATAGCAACATTGTCTTATGCATTGGCCTGAAATATAACTTTCCGCATCTTTAATCCTTGAAAAATCGTATGCCCATATATCACGACATGAGGTTGACCCAAATTCATTTCTGAACCATTTACCTAATTCTTCGCTATAATTTATTGACTTGTTAAAGTTATTAATGTCCTCTTTCATGGCATTATTGTTTTCCTGTCTTAATAGCCGGTTCATTTTAGCAACCCGTTGATAGCTTCTCTCAATTTTAGCAGTTACGGAACTTAAGGCAATCACTCCAGCTGTAAGTGCTCCACAGGTCCGGTTAAGCATTGCAATACCTCCAATGAATAACCATGCCGAATCCAACATCTCTTTTGTGACTGGGATTTTATCTTTCACGTTATTGAGAACATTATGGGCACAATGAAATTTATTCTTTTCAAATGTCTTCAGCAACAATGAATACGATGTTTTTGTTTCGTCAGGAAAACGGGTAGGGGTTGAAATTGAATTGATAAAAGGTTCATAGAAGTTGTACATCGCCCTCCTGCATGCATGCATACCCTCGTAACGAATCCTGTCGCAAACGGATGAGCCGTTATAGGTATTGAACTCATTAAGATATGATTGGGCTTTGCTGATTATATCAAGCTTTTCCGGAATTTCTGCAAGGTCTCTCTTCTGGAAACCCATGAACATCAAAGGCGCAGTCAGTGCCCCGCATTCAGTATTGGCACCGGCAATACCTCCGGCCATTGCTCCGGAATATAAAACCATATTTTTATTCTGAATATCATTTATGTCAAGAAGTGTCTGCATTATGCTTGGCGCACAATGCCCCATCCTGAGAACATTGTTTATGGTTTTTATTTTTTTTGTGTTGAAAGCTGTATAGCCAACCATACCGGCAGTGCCAACTGCTGCTATTGCAACAATACTCTTTTTTGTGAATTCACGTCTGCTTAATGATCCTCTGGCTCTGCTAATATCATTACTACTCATAAAGTATTTGATATTAAAACTTTTAGTTTATAAAAATATAAATTTAAGCAGAAATCTTAATTATCTATCTTGGATAAAGATCGGATCGCAGATATGGAATATCGGTATGCTGCCTATGAAACTAATAACACAGTATCGATGTGTATTTGAATGATCATGTCAAATATTATCTAATAAGTGTGTTTGTTGCATATGGCTTTTTGATTTATAGAGCATATTAGCAAGCATGTGCTGTTCTTTTTTAGTTTTTTTCAACATATAATAAAATATATTTGCTACTGTTTCGCTCAATTCATTTTCGACAGCCAATATGTTATATAGTTTAATCAGGCAGTCATCAAAATGCAATTCCATCTTTAGCAAATCTTCCATAGTCACTTGAGATCTCGGACCAAAGTTGTGTTCCAGGCATCCATTTATCTGATTTGATAGTTTTTCGCACGGAAAATCTAACCAGCAGTTCATTGCCTGGGCAATCTTTTTATGCTTGTCAAGATATATTTCACGCTCTTTTTCATGTTTATAGAGATCAAGTAATATTGATTTAATCTCTTTGTTTTCAGCCTTTTCATAAATTTCTAAGTATAACCGGCTTACCTGTTTATGATAAGACTGAATCTGTCCGATTATTTCGCTTTTCTGTTTATACATTTTATTATCTCCTCTTTGCTAAAATGGGATCCTGTTAAAATTATAATAAAGTCCCATACACAAATGTATGTTATTTATATTTCTAATTACAAGCATGTTAGAAGCATCAGCTCAAACATAACATTGAGATTTATCAATTTTATTCTTGAGCAAATCCTTGATGTCTGATTTAAGAAAGTGTGTAATTGATTTTTTTAAGACTCCAAATCTTGTAAGGTTTTCGGTTTCCGCGGAGTAAGTGAAGTTATTTAAGGAATTCAGTACCAGGCAGGCATATAGGACATTTATGCTTTTTATCCTTTCTGGTTTATGACTTTCAACCGCTCAAGGTCTTTGATCTCTATTTTTTTACCTTTCAGTTCGATTATATTTTCCTCGCAGAATTCAGAAAGGATTCTGACAACGCTTTCCATGGACATGCCTGATAATTCAGCCAAATCGTTCCTGCTGATATATGAAAAGATATCAAGATCGTTAAATTCTTCACGATTCAGATACAGCAATGTATTAGCAAGTTTCCCATTTAACTGTCTGAGCCCAAGGTTTAAGCATTTTGTAAGCATTATATTGTAATTTTTACAGTACCAGTTAGACAGTTCACGCGAAAAATTGCAGCATTCTGTTATAAGATCTTTAATTGCTTCACGGTCAATTGAACAAATCCTGGTCTCCTTGAGTGCTGAAGCTGAGAAGTAATATGTATCATCGCCAAACAAAGATGTTAAGCCGATGAAATCATCTGCATTGATTAACCTTATTATAATATTTTTATCAGGACTTTCAATATAGATTTTGACTAAACCACTTATTACATATAAGATGTTACTGACCTTAATGCCTTCTTTGACAATTGTTTCCCCCTTCTTGTATGTAATTTGAGATTTTATTAATTCATAAAATTTATCTGCATTTTGTGTTCTTTGAATAAAACATTTAGAGCTTACACAGCATTCCTTGCAATCCGTTTTAATTAAGTATCTGTCCATATTACAGGTGTTTCGAGATATTGGCAAGCTATCAATAGAATCTGCAGTTGATAAAACGGAGAGTATTACTATTCAAATCCCACAAACATTATGTCCATTATTGTTAATAGTAAAACAAGACAATAAATGGGATCATAAATTTTTTATCTCAATGTCAATAATAATACAAAATTAAAAATTATAATGAACACATGTTCATTATTCCAGGAATAATTTATTTGGAATAGCCTTGCTTATGTTTTAGTATAACAGAGCAGGGGAGCCCGGACTATATCTAATAGGGTTTGATCTTGTATAAGATAAAGACTACTTCCATTTTGAATTTTAAGGTTTAAAATTCTTCAGACACACCCAATCCAAACAATGCAAAGTCATACCTGACAGGATCATCTTTGTCAAATGATCTAAGAATCTTGTCTAATTCAGTCACTGCTTTTGAATCATTTTGTTTCCGGGTAAGTAAGCCCAGTTTTCTGGCTACATTTCCTGAGTGAACATCCAGGGGACATGACAATATTGAAGGGGGAATCGATTTCCATAATCCAAAGTCAACTCCTTTATTGTCTTTTCTAATCATCCATCTTAAGTACATATTGATTTTTTTGGCCGCCGAACCTTTAAAGGGATCAGAAATATGTTTCATCGTTCGATTTTCATGTGGTAACTCAAAGAATATATTCCTGAATTTATGTATTGCCGGCTGCAGTGAATCAGGGGTCTGGTAGTCATTAAATATCCCTTCCAACCCATTTTGATTAGTATATATATGTCTCAGAGCATTGATAAAATATATGAAATCAACGGAGTTAAAGGTTCTGTGGATAACCGATGAAATCCTTTCCAGGTCATTAGATGTATAATTCAGAATAAAATCATGAGGAGAATAGTCCATATAAGACATCATACGATTTGCATTCCTGAGGATCATTTTTCGGTTACCCCATGCAATGGTTGCCACAAGGAAGCCGGAAATCTCAATATCCTCTTTGGCTGTAAAAAGATGAGGAATACTTATGGGGTCATGTTCTATGAAGTCAGGACAGTTATACTTATCGGCTTTTTCATCCAGGAATTCTTTCAGCTCTTTCTTATCTAGTTTCATTACCATATTTTACGGCTCCTAAATTTAATGAAATATGGTCATTTAAACACGGAACCTGCGTCAGAAGTATGTAAAGATCTTTTTTGTCTCTTCATAACCCGCTCTTGTTCCTGTTCCTTTGAAAACAGATGTGTTTTTGTACGAGTACTCAATATTAACTTCTGAATTAATGCTCTCCTTAATATTTCCCGACATTAATCCCAGGACGGGAGCCTTAAGACTGGAACTTTCCTTTTTTATAATGAGTGCTCTGAGTGTTTTGCTGCCTTTTTTTATTTCTACCTCTGTTGTCGATGCATCAATCTTCCTGAGACTGGATATTTTCGACCTGTTATATGTTGCAAATATATGGGTTATTCCTTCGAGATGCATAAATGCAATAAAGCCAATAAAATAGTTTCCTTTCCATGGGATCTTAGCTATAGAGATCATAACAGAGATATCTTGTTTTTCAAAACTATTGCACTGGAGCCATAACCATGATTCAGGGAAAGAGACTCCCCAGTCCTTTTCAATATATCCCTTCCCTCCGGCAAAAACCATCTCCCTGTCATTTATATTAATTCTTCCTTCCAGGAAATGATTAACAGAGCTTACTCCATGGTTACATTCCATTCCCGGAACATACGAATACCAGCCCATGATTCCGGGTCTGAAAAGAGTCGGGCGAAGTGTTACCAGGTTATGATATTGAATATTACCCGATATCTTTACCGAGTCATTTTCAAGATGTAATTGAATCCCTTCAGAAGAAAAGTTGGAATCACCTATCCTGATCAGGAACCTGCTATTTTCCCAATGGAAACTTTCCGGGCTATACCTGAAGTAATAAGATAATCCGGTGGTTCCATCTACGAACTGTACAAATGAATGCTTATCATCAGAAAGAGATATCCCGGGGATAACAGCAAATGCCTCCTTGTTGTCAGGGGAAACATGTTTGAAATACCAGCCTTCAAAGTAGTTTTTGTTACTCAGTGAGCCCTGGAAAATAGACGGATGGAATATTTTGTATATTTTGTTCATCCGTGTCTTTTTGCTTTATGATACCTATCCTTTAAGGATATATAACCCTGTTGCCGCAAAATTGTTATAATTTTAGCTCCTTATGCCATTATTGTTAATCCCTTAAGATAAACACTTTTTTTATGCCAAATAACTTTTTCATCTTCAAGCAGTTTGTGATAGCCCAGGAGAAGGCTGCCTTTAAGGTTGGTACGGACGGTGTATTACTTGGAGCAGCGGCTGATATAACAGATAAAGAAAAGATACTGGATATTGGTAGTGGTACGGGTCTCATTGCAATCATGCTTGCTCAAAGGAGTATGGCTGAGATAGTGGCTATTGAGCCCGACCGTGAATCATTTCTGCAGGCAAGAGGGAATATAGAAAATTGCAGATGGCATAAAAGGATCAAGATATTTGAATCGGATCTGAAAAACTTTCATGATGAAGGGAAGAAGTTTGATCTTATAATTACAAATCCTCCTTATTTCGCAAATTCCCTTCCAAATCCGGATCCCAGAAAGTCGCTTGCCCGTCATAATACTTCACTGACAATAACCGGCTTACTTGAAGGAGTTACAAGGCTTTTGGCCAATGAAGGACTATTCCAGCTTATAATGCCCTATATTGAAGGGAATATATTCATAGCTGAAGCCTCTGGTTATGGATTATTTTGCAATTCGATTCTTAAGATAAAACCTTTACCATCTTCAGAGATCAGAAGAATGATACTCACTTTCAGCAGAAATCATCTTAATCCAGTGGAAAGATATCTAACTATCGAACGTGGAAAACGACATGAATTCACAGAAGAATATATCAACCTGACAAAGGATTTCTACCTGAAGTTCTGACTTTATTGAATCATTTCACTTTCAGGCAATCCATATACCTCCTTCATCTCGATACCCAGCAACCGGAGTTCATTAAGTACCGGATCATATATCTCTGGTATTACAGGCCTTAGTACGCCGGTTACCTTAATTTTATTTTCAAGGATCATTTTAACTGCAATCGCTGCCGGTAATGACACCGTCCTGGCAACAGATGTATTGGTAGCCGGGGTCCCGTAATCAAGCATGGAGGATGTAATTACTTCTTTCTGTCCATCGGGGTATGATGCAAGAAGTATATGTTGAAGGACTACCATATCCCTTTCATTATCCGATAATGATATCTTACTTATCATCCTGTCAGACGTTATTTCAAAAGGTGAAGTCTCGCAATAGGGCAGTTTTTCTGAACTGAAAAATCCAAGGTATTCAAATGATTTGATAGCAGTTGAGGATTCGGACACCCCTAGTTTTTTAGCAACAGAGCCTTTAAGATTGCCAGAATCAACAGCACACCTTTCAGTTATGAAATCGGCATAGCTCATGCCGCAATAGTCTTTTACCGTGTCATCAAGCATATTTAGCTCTTTCATGGCATCTAGTGTTTCACACCAACCCTTTAACCTGAACGTGCCACGATACATCGTTTCCGTTTCATGGATGCCATATATGTCGATATAGTTTATTGAGTCGCGGTTAGGATATACCTCAAGTTCTCCAATTCCCGGAAAGTTATAAACAAACCTGTCTTTGAACAAATCAGCAGATTTAATGCTGACTTTCTTTCTGTTTTTAAGATATACTGCACTGTTCCGGCTTGCCAGAACCACACCTTTCGGACTCCAGGAAAATTTGTACTTCAGTGGATTATCAGCAGCCTCAGGTGCAGGAAGAGCACCACAAAGGGAATAAAATTCCATAACTTTTCCGCCTTTTGAATGGACATGATTAATGATCCTCATCGCTGACATATGATCAATCCCGGGATCCAGTCCGATCTCATTTAGAAATAGTACTCCGGCATCCTTTGCTGCTTCATTGAGACTAAGCATGTCTGTCTGTATATATGAGGTTGTAACAAGTGGTTTCCTGTGATGAAGGCATATACGGGCAACTTCAATATGATGTTTATATGGAAGAAGACTTACTGTAATATCATATTCCTTAATCAATCTGTCCAGTGTTGGCAGGTCATCTGTGGACCAGCTTAATGAAATTCCGTTAGGATGGCCACTTATCAGGTCATCCGCTTTCTTTTTAGTCCTTGACGCAACCATAACACTGAAACCGTTTTCAAACAGGTACTCAACCATCGGTTTTACCACAAGCCCTGCTCCGAGAATAAGAACTTTCTTCATAATGTATTTATTTGAATTGAAATTCAGACCAAGGTAGAGAAACGCTTTCACAGAATATATGATATTTCTTATAAATTAATAGAATATAAGTTATCCTTAAAATTGTCATAATAATATATTTCTGTGTCTTCCTTAGCCTCCGAAGCCTTGTCGAAGGAAGACTTATTGTATCTCAGTGTTTGTTCTTAAAACATTGTTACACAGAGTCACACCTGGAATAAGCAGTCTGTTGAATTGTAAGTGTCAGTATTTAAATTCAAAAACACTTTTATTAAATTTCCCGGGAATGTATCTTTGTTCATAATGATCCAATTCTTCAGAAGCAATAATTAACATCACATTTAATGGCTGACTTCCCTAAATATGTTGAAACACCGCTGATGAAGCAGTATTATAACATTAAAACAAAGCATCCTGATGCGATATTGCTTTTCAGAGTTGGTGATTTCTACGAGACATTTGGGGAAGATGCCATAAAAAGCTCTGAGATATTAGGAATAACATTGACACGCAGAGCCAATGGATCAGCATCATTTGTTGAACTTGCCGGGTTTCCTTATCATGCACTGGACACATATCTTCCCCGCCTGGTCAGAGCAGGCCAGAGAGTTGCCATCTGTGAACAACTGGAAGATCCGAAGCTGACAAAGAAAATTGTAAAAAGAGGCATTATTGAATTGGTAACACCGGGAGTTTCTCTCAACGAGAATGTTCTGAACCATAAAGAGAACAATTTCCTGGCGTCAGTGTATATCGACAAAAAAATTGCAGGAGTGGCTTTCCTCGATATTTCAACAGGCGAGTTTCTTACATCAGAAGGGACAATAGAATATATAGACCAGATGCTGAATAATTTTCAGCCCAAAGAAGTTCTTTATGAGAAGGGGAAGAGAGAATTATTTACGGAATATTTCGGAAATAAATTTTATACTTTCAAGCTCGACGACTGGATATTTACCCGGGACGCTGCAAATGACAGACTGTTGAAACAGTTTGAAACCAGCTCTTTAAAAGGCTTTGGTGTTCAAAATCTTAATTTTGGTATTGTTGCGGCAGGGGCTATTCTGCATTACCTGGATATTACACAACATGAGCATCTGGGACATATTACACAGCTCTCAAGGATAGAAGAGAACAGGTATGTATGGCTTGATAAATTCACAATAAAGAACCTTGAACTGTTTCATACGCCATATGAAGGAGCCAGTACTCTTATTAATGTTTTGGATCATACAATTTCACCTATGGGAGGCAGACTCCTAAAGAGATGGATCTCTCTTCCTCTTAAAGATATTCAGCCGGTTAATGAACGACTGGATATTGTTCAGCATTTTGTTGAAGATAGTGCCGGTAGAGAGGAAATAGCAGGTTTTGTAAGACAGATAGGTGATCTTGAAAGACTCATTTCCAAGGTAGCGGTAACCAGGATAAATCCAAGGGAAGTAGTGCAGCTAAAAAGGGCATTGAATGCAATTGAACCGATTATAGAAATCTGTAATAAAAGTAAATGTCTTCCTCTTGTCCGGCTGGCTGAACAGATGAACCCATGCAGGCTAATAGCAGATCGTATTGACAGGGAGCTTAACAATGATCCACCGGCACTTATTAACAAAGGCAATATTATTGCCAAAGGAATATCTTCGGAACTTGACGAACTGAGATCAATCTTATATAACGGAAAAGATTATCTATCTGAATTACAGGCCCGTGAAAGTGAAAGGACAGGTATCTCATCGCTCAAGATCAGTTTTAATAATGTCTTCGGTTATTATATTGAAGTACGGAATACCCATAAAGACAAGGTGCCTCCGGAATGGATACGGAAACAAACACTTGTGAGTGCGGAACGCTATATAACAGAAGAACTTAAAGAATATGAAAGCAAGATACTTGGCGCTGAAGAGAAGATTATGACACTTGAATCCAGGCTGTTTAATGATATTGTACTGGCAATAATGGAATATATACCCCCCATTCAGCTTAATTCCTCACTGATTGCCCGACTGGACTGTCTGCAGTCATTCTCTGTAGTGTCCTCGGAAAATAATTATATCAGACCTATACTTAATGATTCTACAAAAATTGAAATTGTGGACGGTCGTCATCCGGTTATTGAAAAGCAACTTCCTGCCGGGGAGGATTATGTTCCCAATGATCTTATCCTTGATACTGATGATCAGCAGATAATAATTCTGACAGGACCCAATATGTCAGGAAAGTCAGCCCTCCTTCGCCAGACTGCCCTGATAGTTTTAATGGCTCAGACAGGTTGTTTTGTCCCGGCCAGTAAAGCTACTCTGGGAGTAGTTGACAAGATCTTTACGCGTGTGGGTGCTTCTGATAATATCAGTCTGGGGGAATCAACTTTTATGGTTGAAATGAACGAAACAGCCAGCATACTGAACAACCTGTCGGAACGAAGCCTTGTTTTGCTTGATGAGATCGGGAGGGGGACAAGTACTTATGATGGCATATCAATTGCCTGGGCTATGGTAGAGTATCTGCACGAAAATAAATTCAAAGCAAAGACACTATTTGCCACTCATTATCATGAGCTTAATGAGATGACGAATTCATTTTCCAGGGTTAAAAACTATAATGTATCTATCAAGGAGCTTAATAACAAGGTTATTTTTCTGAGAAAACTTAAAAGGGGAGGCAGCGAACATAGTTTCGGTATACATGTTGCAAGAATGGCCGGAATGCCCAGAAGTGTGGTAAGCAGGGCCGATGAAATACTAAAAGACCTTGAACAGAGCCATGATCAGCAGGTCCCTGTAAAGCCTGTTGCCGATATTGCCGGTCACAGGGAGGGAATGCAACTAAGTATTTTCCAGCTTGACGACCCGGTACTGAAACAGATACGCGATGAAATACTTGAAATAGATATAGATAACCTGACACCTCTTGAAGCTTTAAATAAGCTGTATAACATTAAAAAGTATCTGAAATAATCCTCGTTAAAAAGATCTGGATGAAAATACTTGTTGTGGAAGATGAACCTAAAGTGGCTGCCTTCATCAAACATGGTCTTGAGGAAAACCACTATGAGGCCGATGTTGTTTATGATGGTAGTAATGCAGAGAAATTAGCATTGCAATATGACTATGACCTGTTTATTATTGATATTATAATCCCTTTTATTAATGGCCTCGACCTGTGTCGTGTCCTGAAGCAAAAGAAACCGAATATCCCTGTGCTTATGCTCACAGCTTTAGGGACTACTGAAGACAAACTCTCAGGCTTTGATGCCGGGGCCAATGATTACCTGGTTAAACCATTTGAATTCAGGGAACTGCTTGCAAGGGTAAAAGTATTACTCAAAACACAGGGCTCTGGATATGATATTTCAAATCGCTTGCTCGTTGCTGACCTTGAGCTTGACCTTAATATGAAGGTAGCAAGGAGAGGAGGCCAGACTATTGATCTTACAGCAAAGGAGTTTCTTTTGCTGGAATATTTCATGAAAAACAATGGCAGGGTGTTGTCCAGGAATGATATAGCCGAACATGTCTGGGACATGAATTATGATTTTAGTACCAATGTGGTTGATGTCTATGTAAATTTTCTGAGAAAGAAGATTGATAAAGGCTTCGAGATCAAACTCATTAATACACGAATAGGACTTGGTTACATTTTTGGAGATATCTAAAATGCAGATCCGGACCAGGTTGACGCTACAGTTTCTCCTGATGGGAGGAATAATCATGATTATTGCATCCGCAGCCATCTACCTCTCGTCTGCAAGCTTTCGGAAAGATGATTTCACAACACGGCTGGAGAACAAGGCAAAAATTACAGCCAAACTTCTTATCGAGGTTAAAGAGATCGATGCCGACCTGTTAAGGCGGATTGAAAAGAATAATCCTGTTAATCTGCCTAAAGAAAAGATCATTGTTTATAATTATGAAAATAAAATACTCTACAGCTCTGATGAAGAGAAAGAAATCAGAATTGATGATTCTCTGCTCGATAAGATCAGGCTTGATGGCAGAGTTCGATTTAAGGAAGGTGAATATGAGATACTGGGTCTCCTCTATACCGAAAGATATGATCGTTTCGTCGTAATTGCAGCTGCAACAGATATTGTTGGCTACCTGAAGCTCAGAAACTTGCGGATTATATTATTTGTTGTATCCTTTATAAGTCTTTTCCTTTTTTCTTTCGCTGGTTGGTTCTATGCAGGAAGGGCCCTGTCTCCAATATCTAATGTTGTTGACCAGGTCGAGGCTATCTCAGTAGCCAGCTTAAATCTTCGGGTAGATGAGGGTAATGGAACTGATGAGATCGCCATTCTTGCAAGGACATTTAATAAGATGCTTAACAGGCTGGAAGTTGCATTCAGGACACAGAAAGATTTCATTTCAAATGCTTCCCATGAGCTCAGGACACCTCTTACCTCTATAAACGGTCAATTGGAGGTGCTTCTGATGAAAGAGAGATCAAGCCCTGAGTATAAGAATGCAATAGTATCGGTTCTTGAGGATATAAGAAATATCATCGATTTGTCAAACAGCTTGTTATTGCTGGCACAGACCAGCTCAGGGCCGGCCGGAAATATGTTCAATATGGTACAGGTGGATGAGATTTTGTGGCAGGTCAGAGACGAATTAAAAAGATTTGGCAGGCTGTATAATATAATTATTACAATTGATGATTCCCTTACTGAAGCCGGTCAAATGACAGTGATGGGGGATGAATCTCTTCTAAAGACAGCGATCGCGAATATTGTTGAAAATGCATGTAAATACTCTGGTGACCATTCAGTCAATATTAATCTGGAATATTCTTCCGGCTGGATTGTTATTAATTTTATTGATAGGGGACCAGGCATAAGTGCTGGTGATTTAAAGCATGTATTTGAACCTTTTCACAGGGGAAGCAATGTAAAGACGATACCCGGGCATGGTATTGGTTTATCCCTTGTTTATAGTATAATAACGAATCATAACGGGATCATAAGAATAACATCAACTATCGGTAAGGGAACCAGGGTAATACTCAAATTACCTCTTTCAGATTTCTGATTCATTGTTTCGAATCATGATTAGTGTATTTAAGGGCAACAATAATGTCTTTTTGAGTGATTCGGTCAATTGTATCCAGCCTATTGACAAAAAGAAATGTCAATCCATTGTTTTTAATGCCATTTTAATCTCTTTTTAATTTGATATTAATTCGGGAATGTTAATATTGTGCATCTACACTTAAATCATCTGAAATGGAAGAGGATCAAAAATCTAATAAACAATTGACCTATATAGGTGTGGCGATTATTGTCATATTATTAGTAGGTCTGGTAATTGCTATCAGTTCTGGTATTAAGAACAAAAAGAATCTTAATGCAGAAAAACTGACCTCTGAAAAACTTCTTTCAGAAAAACTCCAGGTTCAGAAAGAACTGGATGGTGTGAAAGCAGATTTTGCTTCTCTTCAGCAGCAGAATGATGCCAATAAGAAACTGCTGGAGGAGACAAACAAGAAGATTGATGACAGCCAGCGAAAGATTAATTCACTTTCACGGCAGAACAAATCATTACTTCAGACTAAAAAAGATCTTGAAGACCTGCAAGTTGTTAAGGCTCAGATTGAAAAGGAATCAAACCAGTTAAAATCTGATTATGAAAAATTGCTCGCAAAAGACACAGATCTTCAGACCTCGCTGGATAAGATGGAAGAAGAAAATAGTCATCTGACAGAACAAATTGATAGTGCCAGGCTTTACAGGGCTGATAATTACCTTGTGACTGCCACCAGGGGTAAAAAGAAGGAGAAAGTAGTAATTTGTTCTTCCCGTACCAAGAAGCTTAATGTAGCATTTGAGGTTCCAAATACGCTTTCAGAATCATTAAGTTTCTCCATCACAACACCATCGGGATCAACAATTAATCCTGAGAATAATTCGATATCATGGTATTTCATTCCGGATGCTCAAAATTATACTGCAAGTTTATCGGGTGGAATTGCAGGAATGGATGGAGGGAAAAAGGTGGTATTGACATATACTGCTCAGGAAAAACTGGTAAAAGGGGAATACCAGATACATATACTCTGCAAGGGTAATGATATTGGTAATTGCAGGATACAACTCAAATAGGAAACCTTTTCTTTTTTAATACTTTGATTTTATAGAGAGTCCGTTTTCATAACGGGCTTTCTTTTTTTATGACTAAGTAACAGGTCTTTTAATTTTTGGATTATCAGTATAAGCTGGTATTGTAAAACCAGGAATCAACAGGAAATTCAGGTTATGTCCTTCTGATTGTGTGACGTGATAAATAAAATTGTTCCAAGATCTTCATAACCCGACAGGACGGATTTCCACGAGTGCCTGAGACCTTCATTTTTTATGCCTATCATCGTAAGAGCTGCTACTGATGATTTTTCGTTAATAAGCTTCTTTTCAGACATACCAGGTTCCTCCAGGATGATTTCGATATTCTGTTCTGTAATAGGCAGCCTGCCGGTCTTTACCAGTTCAGATAATTCCCTTTTTGTTGAATTGTACATTTCCGGTTTGCATATCTCAAAAATCTTGATAGATGACTTTTTCCAGTCAGGATGGCCGGAAATAATAAAGCTTAACAGGATTAAAAGACTTGAGTTTTCACTCTCACTACCATCAATCCATATATGAATCCCATTCTTAAATATTAAGTCTTTACGGCTGCTTGCCAGGAGGCATACATCAAATTTGCCAGCCTTTATCAAACCTATATTTTCTACTATCTCTTTAAGGTTTTCAGGTTCTTCTTTATCATATTCAAAGATTACCATGTTATTTTCCATACCGGAGATACCGGGAACCTGAATAGCCTGTACAATGGCTGATGTATATGATGGTGAGATTATTGTATCGACATAAACATGGTTGTTTGCCGTGTCATACATCTCAATCAGTCGTACAAGCTCTTCTTCAGCCTGCTGACGGGTCGATTTGGAATAATATCCTTCTATCCTATGGAGATAAGTGCTGAATCCATATCTGAATGAAATCCAGTTAAGAAGCTGGAATGCCCTTGTTCTGACAAAGGAATCCTTGGAAATGCAAATTGCACTTGGACGCCATTCCTTCTCTTTCTTTTTACTGCCAGATTTTTGCAGATATACCATCAGATTCCTGTTTACCTGGAACAAAGCATTGGCAAATAATGATTCGAGTCCGTGTCTTTCCTGATGATAGTAGTTGATATAGCTGTAAACAATAATCATAATAATTATTGCCCCGAGTGCATATCCCGGGTTTATTTTGAACATCACCCACAATGCAATTAAAAAACCCATAAGAGACAAATACCATTTTGACTTGAACGAGGGTCGGTATGAGGGAGATGAACCAAAATGGTTAAGAAAAGAAATAAGGCACAGTGAACCATAGGTCACCATAAAAAACATTGATATTATTTCTGCAACAGCATTTACACTACCCAGGGTGACAAAAGCAAGGGCTATAATGATTGTAACCAGAGAGGCATTGACTGGTTCATTGTCGTTTTTTCTTGAGGCTGATAACCAGTTATTGAGCGAAGAGGAAGGGAAAGCTGAATCCATGGCAAGTGCCTGGAGGGTCCGTGGTGCTACCATAACTGATCCGATTGCCGATGAGAGAGTCGATGCCGCCAGTCCCAAAGGTATTATGTATTTTCCCCCGACTGCTATCTTTGCCATTATCATCTGATTGTTCACCATATCTTCGGAACTTGCTGAAATAGCCAGTTTATATATAATGAAGATATAGATTATCATCCCGGAAAATGTGGCAACAGTGGTGCCGATCGGAATGGAGCGGGAAGGTCTTTTTAGTTCTCCGGAGAGGCCAACCCCTGCAGTCATACCCGTAAAAGCGGGAAAGACTATAGCAAAAACGACAAAAAAATCCTTCATATTGTGAGAAATCCCAACGGGTAGCTTATTCCCGCTTATTTCGCTATAACCTGTCTTTCCAAGAAAGAATAGCAGTAAAGCAATAAATAGAATGCCAACTATGACATACAGACTTTTAACACCCAGGTTTGCACCTTTTTTTAAAATGAGAAATCCCAAAATCAACATGGACGGTATGCTTATCACCTGTCTGGGTAATATTATATTCAGCTTATCCGATAAATAATTGAAAAAGAATTCGAATGACTCTGTAAAAGCGATGATATAAAAAGCAACACTGATAGCCTGAGACATGAACAGTGCTATTCCAATTGTAGCACCAATATTGAGACCGAACGATCTGGATATAATGAAATACTCTCCACCCCCCTCAACACGTTTATTAGTAGCTAGTTCAGATATTGCAAGCGCTGTCGGAATTGTCAGCGAATGTCCAAGAAGTATTATCATAAGGACACCCCAGAAACCCAGTGTTCCAACTGCAAATCCAAACCTGAGAAACAAAATAGCTCCCAGAATTGTTGATATTGCTGTAAAGAATACCGGACCCGTGCCAAACCTTTTGTTAGTATTTTTCAAAGGCAATGGTTAATTTTAGAGTGTTATAATCAAATATACATATTTTACTTTTTACGACCAGTAGGAAATTCAGAATGTTCTTAATGATCCAGGAAAATTTGGTTCAGTCCGATTGAGTCATACGGAATAAAGAAGCAACAGACCCGGAAACTAAAAAAAGATCTGACTTATGACATACTATATCATTCTGGCACTGTGCGTTATCGTTATACTGGCATATATCTTTGATATAACCAGCAAATATTCAAAAATACCGGGTGTCATCCTTCTTATTATTCTGGGTATCGGTATACAACTGATTAGTAAAACTGTCCATTTTGAAATTCCTAATCTGAGACCTCTCCTTCCTGTTATTGGTACACTTGGCCTGGTAATGATTATTATGGAAGCAAGTCTCGATCTTAAACTTGAAAAGAGGAAGAAAGTACTAATATTAAAATCGATCTCATCAGGATTTATCCTATTCATGCTCTTTTCCATCATGATGTCGGTCATTCTTGTGCAATTATTTGACTTTCCACTGAAGGACGCCCTGCTTAATTCCATTCCACTGGGAATAATAAGCAGTTCGGTTGCCATCCCTTCTTCGGCGCTTCTGCCACCCGATGATAAGGAGTTTATTGTATATGAAAGTTCCTTCTCTGATATCTTCGGGATAATAATTTTTGATTTCATACTGACTAGCCAGGGAAATATTGGTATGGGAATCCTGAATTTTGCTATCAGTACCCTTATAACTCTTGTTATTGCAATACTTATTTCTTCTTTTCTGGCTTTCCTCCTTCATAAAAACTTACACCATGTAAACTCTGTCATTATAATGGCATCTGTTGTAATGATGTATATGCTTGCTAAACTATCACATCTGCCTGCATTGTTGCTTGTACTGACCTTTGGCCTGGTGTTGTCAAATAATCAGTTTCTGGAACATACCTTTGTAAAGGGGATTTTTAATTTCACAAAATTCCGGAATGATCTGGAATCGTTTAAAAAGATTCTTATTGAACTAACCTTTCTTGTGCGATCGTTTTTTTTCATCATGTTTGGATATTATGCCAAAATAGATGGCCTTCTTGATCTTGGTAATATAATTACAGGCTCAATTATAACAGCAGGTATCTTTTTACTTAGGGCGATTTTTCTTAAACTTGTAATTAAAATGCCGGTTGTTCCACTATTGTTCTTTTCTCCTAGGGGATTGATTACGATTCTGTTATTTATAAGTATTCCAATGTCGTTTCAGATACCTTTAATAAGTGAGGAGGTTATAACACTGGTAATATTGCAAACGATACTGCTAATGATGATTGGGAATATTTTCTATAAGAAGGAATACAAACCGACTGCAGATATGGAAGAAAAGGGGAAGGGCCCATTATTCCCGATTAATATATAATATGCTTTAACTGGAAGATCATTCATACACAATTTCTTATTTATCTGTATAATTCTAAGCAGCATGAAAACCAAAGTAAAACTACTCATCACTGTATTTCTGTTGATGTCATTTCAACTGTTTTCTCAGACAGGTTCAGTTAAGCAGGTCAAACTTACGAGATTTGAGTTGCAGTCTTCTTCTCTGATAAATTCAACAGGAGAAGCTATTTCAACTTCCGGATACCATTCAAAGGTGTACTGGTTTCCGGTAACTGTTCCGTCAACAGTGCTTACCGGACTTGTTGCGAATGGTGTCTACCCTGATCCTTATTCCGGATTAAACAATATGCTCATTCCTGATGCCTCTGATGAATTTAATAAAAAATATAACCTTGAACAGTTCAGTCATCTTCCCAATGATCCTAATCCCTGGAAAAAGCCATATTGGTACAGGACTATATTTGATGTGCCTGCTTCAGATGTAGGCCGTAATTTCCAGTTGATTTTCAAGGGGATAAACTACCGGGCAGCAGTATGGGTAAATGGACATCAGGTATCTGATTCCACACAGATGGCAGGGATGTTTGCCGAGTATAGTCTTAATGTCAGCAAAGAAATTAAGCCAGGCTTCGAAAATGTTGTAGCAATAAAAATTTATCCGCTTGATTATCCGGGCTTACCTTCAACAGAGCAACTTAAAGCTCTGGGTGATTTTTTTGCTAACGGGGGACCAACAGGCGATATAGGAAAGAATGTTACAATGCTTTGTTCAGTAGGATGGGACTGGGTACCACCTGTTCGTGATCGTAATATGGGTATATGGTTACCTGTATATTTAAGGACCACAGGTGGTGTTACAATTGCTGATCCAAGGATTGTAACTGACCTACCGCAACTGCCTGATACCTCGCTTGCAAATATCTCACTTAGTATTAACCTGCAGAATCACACAATGAAGCCCGAAACAGGGAAGTTAACAATAACGATTACACCGGAGAATTTCAATGGACAATCATTAAGGTTTACAAAAAATGTGTCACTCTCGGGTGAGGGTTCGTCCCTTCATGAATTTAATCCTGATAATACCAAAGAACTGAAAATAAAAGATCCTTCCCTCTGGTGGCCTAATGGATACGGGCAACCAAATCTTTACAGGTTAAGACTGCAGTATACCGGAAATGATGGCTTGTCTGACGACACTACTTTTTTGTTTGGGATAAGGACAGTCAGTTCCAGGGCAGTTGATGTCAGGGGGTCATATCGCCGCGATTTTTATGTTAACGGTGAACGAATACATATAACAGGTGGCGCATGGGTGCCTGATATGATGCTCAATCGCGATTCTGCCAGGTATGATTATGAGCTCCATCTCTGCAGGAATTCAAACATTAATCTTGTAAGGATATGGGGAGGGGGAGTTACCCCATGTGATGAGTTCTTCAGTGCAGCTGATAGGTATGGTTTGCTGGTTTGGTCAGATTTTTGGATCACAGGAGACACACAGGGTGAATTTAAAGGTTCTCCCGACTGGCCCCTTGATGGTGATATCTTTATCCGAAATGTAAAAAGCACTATTCTCCGTATCAGGAACCATCCAAGTCTGCTGGTATGGACCGGGGGCAACGAAGGTCATGCCAGAAAAGATCTCTATGATGATATGAGAGAGAGTATAATAAAGCTGGATGGCACAAGACCCTACATACCCAGTTCATCGGGCTTTGCAAAACTGCCTTCAGGCTGGCTGGGCTCATGGCCCGATAATCTGCCTTCCGGTGTATACAGTGGGGGCCCTTATACATGGCAGGATCCGCTGGTTTATTACAGGAAAGCAATCGCAGGTGGCGACTGGGTTTTCAAAGATGAGACCGGATTACCGTCACAGCCTCCTTATAATATTCTGCCTAAGATAATTCCTGACCTGGTATGGGATAAGACCTTACCATTCCCGCTAAATAATTCCTGGGGTTACCATGATGCTGCAACTGGAAATGGCAAATGGGATATGTATTATAAAGAGATGGTAAGGAGGTATGGCGAGCCCTCTGACATGGAGGATTTTTGTAATAAGATGCAATTGATGAATGCTGTTGGTTACCAGGGTATCTTTGAAGCTGCCGGCCATAAGCTTAACGAGATTGGAGGAGTGATGTTATGGAAACTGAATGCCGCTTTTCCAAGCGTGGTCTGGCAGGTTTATGATTGGTACCTCATGCCAAACGCCGGATATTATTTTATGCAGAATGCAATAGAACCTTTGCACATCCAGCTTAACCTGAGCAGCATGATGGTCATGGCTGTCAACAGAAAATACAGGTCCGTGTCCGGACTGAAAGCTGACGCAAGTATTTACGGAATAGACTCACGGGTATTGTTTCATGAGGAAAAAGATGTTGATATTTCGGGACCCGGGACACAGGAAGCTCTTTCCCTGGCAAAGCCTTTGTCAGGAGACGGAGTAAAATTCGTAGTATTAAATCTCAGGGATTCCCAGGGCAGGGTTGTTTCTCATAATGTTTACTGGCTCTCCGGGAATAAGGATTATAAAGCTATGAATAATATGGAGCGAACCTCTGTCTTTGCCAAATTACTTGATTCTAAAAAAGGAAATAGCGAGCATAGCTGGACGATTAGAATTTCCAATAACAGTGACAGGATAGCCTTTTTTCTAAGACCACAGCTAATGGTGGGTGATGAAGAGGTGCTGCCGAGTTACTGGTCATCTAATTACTTTACACTGGCTCCTTCAGAAACAACAACTGTTACAGTAAGTTGTCCTTCTGTAAAAATCAGGAGTGAAAAACCAGTGATAGAAATTTCAGGATGGAATGTTGATAAACAGGAGTTGCCAGTTAAATGACAATGCAGGTCCCGTTTATCGGGATATCCAATCAGTATCTCTGTGATTGCTTAGTGTTTCATTGCGTAACAAAATGAACATGCTCTCAGATTCATTAAAAGCCACAAAGATACATTGAAGTTTCTTAATATAGAGGAATACGGGATTTAATCATTTTTGGAATAATAGTTTATACCTTTTGTCTCAGTCCCCGAAATGGTATTAGTAAATTCCATGGTCAGTAACTTTGTATCAGGGTCTATTTTCCAAATCTCTTTAGCTACAAGGTCATCTTCTCCGCCATTGGCATAAAATGTGGTCTTTGACTGAATATTAAGGGTTCCGTCAGTATCGGAAAAAGATGCATTGCTGCTTCTCGGCATGTCATAAATGGATATCTTACAATCCTTCCCGTCGAGGGTGAGATTCTCATCGAAAGGATACTCTTCGCCATAACCATTTTCATATATGCGCGTGGTAATAAGGCTGTCTCCTTTAATCTGGATTGTAATCTTTGAAAGGAACAACTGGTTGTCTGCAAGAGTGGTCTTTTCTCTGTTAAGGCTCCATTCACCGGAATAATCCTGTCTCTGAGCATAAGAATTAAAAGAGATCATCAGGAATGATAAGATCAGAAGGCTTAATGTGGTTTTAGTTTTCATAATTTTAAGTCTGTTTTTAATTAACCCAAAAAAAGTAAAGGTACATAAAAACGGAAATTGAAAAATGAAATTTAAAAATACTTTATGAACTTATCTCCTATCTTGAAATAGGTATACCTGCCGGCATCAGCACCTTCAATATGAACCGACTCTCCGTCAGTTTCAAAAGTACTTTGTTCACCAACAATTTGGGAAAAATAGACATCATTGGATTTACCAGCCTCGTCCTGTAAAATAACATGGGCCAGGTTTGGGTGAATATCTGAAACAAGTGAAGCATCGCAAATAGGGCAATAGTGTTCCAGGAATTCTCCGTTTTCAATCTCAAATGAAGGATGTTTGATACTAGTGTAATTTCCAATTTGCGGACTCAGGAGCAGCAACCCGGTTTGTTTCCTGTGATTTCTCACTTTGAAGATGATATTATCACCAACTCTTATATCACCTCTGCATTTTGGACATAAAAAATCAAACATTTTAACCTCCTTTTCTATTATAATAATTACAACAAAAAACGGGATGGTTTTGTTGAAATTCCTTCATCAATGATAAAGCTTAATAATATTTATTCTTTAAAACTGTCAACCCAGCTTTTCCCTGGTATCTTCCAGCGCTGAATCTGTCCCGAAGATGTTCAGCAAATCACCTGGTTTCAGATATGTATCACCATGAGGAATAAACAGGGTAGTACCTCTTTTGACCATTATCAGTATTGCATCTTTATGAAAGGGGATCTCCCTGACTTTTCTGACACTCAGGTCGGTATTGAGGACCGGTATCTCTTCCACCCTGAAATGTTCATATGTCTCAATCAGGGCATGATAGGTTGTCGGACGTACAATCAGTGTCTCAATAGTGGCAGCCATTACGCGCCTGATATCTATTGTCTCTACATCCAGCCTTTTGAGCTGCTGTTCCACATTCCGGCCATTAGCCATTGATATTATCTTTTCATGACTAAATGCTTTTCTCAGCACTTCGCATATTTTGATATTAAGCTCCTCCGAACCGGCATCTACGACAACATAGCTGGATGCATTTAACCCGATCTTCTCATATGTCATAAAGTCCAGTCCGTCAGCGTGTATAGCCTTCAGTCCCTTGGAAAGGAGATCCTTGTATCTTTTAATATTCAGTTCAATAATGATTGAGGCTTTTCCATGTATATTCAGTCTTCTGGCAAGTAAAACACCCTTGCTGCTACCGCCCACAATAACCGTCCTGTTTACAGGCTGTTTTATCTGCCAGTTTATTGAATTGTAAATGACTGGTCCAAGAAAACATGTTGCTATTGCCATTATGATAAAACTTGCATTTATACCCGGTGTTATAACTCCCATCTCAAGTCCTATTGCAGAAGCAGCAATAATTAGACTAAGGCGGGAGGAGAGCAGAAAACCTGCTGATAAGGATTTCCTTTTGCCAAATTGACTGATGAAAAGGAATGAAGGAATAATTTTGATTGCAAACATGAGAAGAAGCAAGATTCCAAGAAATGGTATCAGTGTAAGCTCAAATTCCCTGAGCGAGCTTGGATCAAATTTAACCCCTACCATTATAAAGAATATGGGAATAAAAAATCCATACCCCATGCCATCCAACTTAATAAGGAGTAATGATCTCTCTTTGTGCTGGAAAAGTGAAAGTAGGATGCCTGAAAGAAAGGCACCAAGAAGGATTACCTCAGGGCTTATATACTGGCTTATAACAACAAAAATCAGTAATAAAAATATAGTACCCCGGATGCTTAACTGAGAAGCAGCGTGAGAAAGCTGGAATGTTATCTTTTTTAAAAGAGACCAGTTCCTGAAGCGATTTCCCAACCTGTATAAAATGTAGAAGAGAGCAAAAAGTAAAAGTATATATGTGATCTCCAGTCTGAATCCATTTTTCAGAATATATGCTGTAAAGGTGAAAAGTACAATACTAAGGATATCAGCCACTGCGGCTGTAATAATAAGCATTTGCCCGTATGTTCCCGTTGCTTCACCCTGGTTCTTCAGAATAGGAAGGATTATCCCCACTGAGGTGGTTACCATTATCAATGAGAAATACCACTTATTTGTCACATTTACAATATGAGAAAGGATGGTTGCCCCGGTATATGAAAGTAGTATTGTAATGAAAAAATACACCATTGCCATCATAAGCGGATTGGCTGACAGTGTAGTCAGCTTAAGCCGTTTGTGTGGGAATGACATGGTTACCTGGTCCATATCTATTTCAAGACCTGTGAGAAACATGAGGAATATGAAACCAGAAAGAGCCAGGAATTCAAGAATCTTGATACTCTCCGGATCAATATTTACAAAGATGAATCTTCCGGCCAGATAGCCCATTAATATCTCAACAATAACTGAGGGGACTTTCTTTATCCTGAGTACTGACAATGCCATTGGAATTATCCAGGCCAGCCCGGTTACTATCAGCAGTGGGAAATAGTTAAAATCCAATGATATACTGAGAAAATGGCCCATGCTGTCATATTAATTGATAGCTGTTATGCAATATAACAATTTTTCTCCTTATAATGCTTATATTACATTGTACAGAAAAGCCCTCAGGTACAATAATTTAGATGGGTCCTGTTCCAGGATGGCAGAACTGACTGCAAGACTGATAAATATATGATGATATTTCTAAAATATCATAGGGAGTATCCCATCAATGACAAAGTTATTCTAATTTGAAGAATCAAATATTGCAGTCTTATCTAGTTTATTTATCTTCAGGAAGACTTATTTCAACATAATTGTTATAAAATGAAACATTCTAGCAAGATTCGTACAAAGCACCACTTCGCTTTATTGGTTATCATCTCAATTCTGGGCAATATACTTCTGACTACATGTAAAAATTCTAATGATGAGAATATACTCCTCGAGGAAGGCTTTTTGAATCCTCCGGAAAGTGCCAGGCCACGTGTATGGTGGCACTGGATGAACGGTAATATTACAAAGGAGGGTATAAGGTCCGACCTTGAATGGATGCACCGGATTGGAATAGGCGGATTTCAAAATTTCGACGCGTCACTTATGACACCGCAGGTTGTTAAAAACAGACTGGTTTACATGACACCTGAGTGGAAAGATGCTTTCTTATTCACTACAAGGCTGGCTGATTCCCTTGGTTTGGAAATGGCAATTGCAGGTTCTCCTGGATGGAGTGAGAGTGGAGGCCCATGGGTAAAACCGGAAGAAGCAATGAAGAAATATGTATGGAGCGAAACACGTCTTGATGGAAGCAAGCCCTTCCATGGAAGGCTGCCAGGGCCTCCGGCTACTACCGGACCTTTTCAGAATATCCCGTTTTCCAGAGGACCATCTCTTAGCGGAGAGCATTCATCTCCATTACCTGAATATTATTCTGATGCTGTAGTGTTCGCATATAAAAGACCGGATGATGATGTTCCGTTTGCATCATTGCACCCAAAAGTAACATCAAGCGGGGGCAGATTTGATATTAATTTTCTTACTGATGGAGATTTGTCTACCTCTTCATTACTTCCTGCTACCAGACCAGGAGAAAAAGCCTGGATCCAGTTTGAGTTCAAAAAACCAATAAGCATTAAAGCTATTTCAATGGTTGGTGGCGGTTATTCCGGGATGTTTGGCTTCGGTGCGGATCCTGATAACAGGGCTCTTGAAGCTGGAAACGATGGACGGATATTTAATAAAGTGACGGATATACCAAAGAGTGGTGTTGATCAAAGTACGATAGATTTTCAGCCAGTAACTGCGAGATTCTTCCGGGTGACATTTAAAACACCTCCACCGCGGCCTTCCTTTTCACTCGAAAGCCTGATCGGAGGAAACCCGGATAATATACCTAAACCTCCTTCAGGGACAAATATTGCAGAGATAATACTGCATACAGTACCCGTGGTCAACCATTTTGAAGCCAAAGCTGCTTTTGCGACTGCGACAGATCTTTATATCTATCCAACACCTGGTTTGCAAAAGGGAGAGGCAGTAAATAAGATGGATGTTATTGACCTGACCGGGAAGATGCAATCAGATGGTACACTGGAGTGGATACCTCCTCCGGGCCAATGGGTTGTAGTAAGACTTGGATACTCGCTTACAGGTCACCAGAATTCACCGGCTTCACCTGAGGCGACAGGACTGGAGGTGGATAAGATGAACGCAACACACGTAAGATCATATTTCAATAATTACCTCGATCAGTATAAGGATGCCACTGGTGGACAGATGGGGAAAAAAGGACTGGAATTTATTATTACTGACAGCTGGGAAGCAGGTGTGCAGAACTGGACTGACAGTATGATCACAGAGTTTGTAAAAAGAAGGGGATATGATATCCTTCCCTGGTTGCCTGTACTCACAGGAAAAGTAGTTGAAAATGCGGAAGAAAGTGACAGATTTCTTTGGGATTTCAGAAAAACCATAGCCGAATTGACTGCTGAAAATCATTATGACCAGTTGACTGCTATCCTGAAAGAACGCGGTATGGGTCGTTACTCGGAATCGCACGAATCAGGAAGAGCTTTTATTGGTGATGGGATGGAGGTTAAACGCAAAGCGGATATTCCGATGAGCGCAACATGGACACCCAGGAGGAATTCCTCCCGGAAACGAAGTGGCAACAGGTTATAAGGCTGATGTGCGGGAATCAGCTTCAGTGGCACACCTTTATGGACAAAACCTTGTAGCGGCTGAGTCGATGACAGCCATTGGTACAGCCTGGGCATGGTGCCCTGAGACATTGAAGCCGACTGCTGATATGGAGATGGCGAATGGATTGAACAGATTTGTTATTCATACAAGTGTTCATCAGCCTGTCGATGACAAGATCCCCGGTCTTGGACTTGGTCCTTTTGGACAATGGTTCACAAGGCATGAGACATGGGCTGAAGAGGCTAAACCATGGATAGATTATCTCGCGAGAAGTTCCTTTATGCTTCAGCAAGGGAAGTTTGTGGCAGACATTCTTTATTACTACGGAGAGGACAATAACATTACATCTCTCTTTGGTTCAAAGCTTCCGGATCTCCCGGTTGGTTATAACTGGGATTTTGTAAATGCTGATGCAATCACCAATATTATATCAGTCAGCAATGGATTATTAACATCCCCGGGAGGGACGGATTACCGGTTATTGGCTCTCGATTCCAACAGCATTTATATGTCGCTTCCGGTGCTCCGAAAGATAAGAGACCTGGTAAAAAATGGAGCAATAATTACCGGGCCTAAGCCAGTAGCATCACCGAGTCTCAGTGATGATGAAGGAGAATTCAAGATTATTGCTGATCAGATGTGGCCGCAAGATACACGGTGTTAATTCATATGGTAAAGGAAAAGTGTTTACAGGTTACGATCCTGGCCAGGTGCTGAATAAGCTGAAAATAATTCCCGATTTTTCCTATACAGGTTCACATCATGACAGCCGGCTTCTTTTTGTGCATCGTCGCTTGAAATCTGCTGATATCTACTGGATCAATAATCGTCTCCATATAACAGATTCTGTTATTTTTAAATTTCGGATAGATGGAATGACGCCTGAGGTCTGGGACCCGGTGACAGGCATGACTAAAAATGTTTCATACAAAAGGGGAAATGGTATTACGATAGTACCTCTGGTACTTGGTGGAGGGGACGCTGTCTTTGTTGTATTCAGGGAAAAAACCAACAGTTCCTCAGCAACAACCCCGGAGCCCGTTGTTAAACAACTGACGGTTCTGTCAGGTGATTGGGACCTGGCATTCCAGGAAGACAGGGGGGCCCCTGACAGGATAAGGATCAGTGAACTTGCTTCATGGTCCGATAACAGCAATGATAGTGTGAAATATTTTTCAGGAACCGCAACCTACACAACGACCTTCGAGGCACCGGCTGACTGGTTTACACCTGGAGCTCAAATCTGGATTGACCTGGGAGACGTAAAAAATCTGGCAAAATTGGCTGTTAACGGTAAGTCACTTGGTGTAGCCTGGCGAAAACCATTCCGGTTTGATATTACCAGGGCAATAACTGCAGGCAATAATACACTCTCAATTAAGGTTACCAATCTCTGGGTAAATCGTCTTATTGGTGATATGCAACCCGGAGTTACAAATAAGATAACCTATACAACCATGCCGTTTTACAGGGCTGATTCGCCATTGAAAACCTCCGGATTAATGGGGCCGGTAAGGATATTTAGTCTTAGAGAGTAATTGTGTTGTCATTTAACTGAGATAGCATTGCCATTGACATAAGTTACGATAGTTGGCTTATAACCAATCCGCATAGAATTGATACGGAGCGTATCGTTGTCAGCAGTTTGAATATCTTCGCCCTTGTATACATTCCAGACCGGAGCGGCTGGCATTCTGCTTCCATTCCGGATTATACCGGATGCGAATTTCATATCCCATGTCTGAACCACATGCAAATCAGGTTCCCCTGCAATTCCTGCTTTTATTATCCTGTACCCAACTGAGGCCCCGGGAGTCTTACATTGGATTTTAAGACCCTTTTTAGTTTTTATTATTTCCGGGATGTCAGTAACAGGTGGCTCATTCTGTCCATTCCACATCATTCGGATCATTTCCTTTTCTGTCATATTGCTCAAATCACCTACTTTGTCATTCCATTCTTTAAATGCAGATCTCAGTTCAGTAAGTTTGTCACTGTACCTGGGATCATAAGCGAGGTTATGAGTTTCAAAAGGATCATTGGCAACATCATATAGCTCTTCCACAGGCTTGGTGCTGAACCAGGCCATCTGTATCTTATTAAGTTTGCCTTCGTCCCTTAGTTCCAGCAACTCCTTCATCATCGGGATACTTAACCTGTATTCAATATTCTGGTAATAAGGTTTTTCAGGGGAATAGTTGTAGAGATATCTGAAGTTCTTGTTTCTGACCATTCTCACCCGATCATATTCCGTGTCCATCCTGTCTCTGGCGGCAAAGACATATTTTCTGGGTAACTTTGCTTTCTGACTTCCCAGGAAGGCCTGCCCCTGGAGATAGGCCGGGATCGAAATTCCTGCAAGCGAGAGTATGGTGGGGGCAAAGTCAACAGCGCTTACCAGTTCATCATTTACAGTGCCTCCGTTTCTCGCCCCGGGAAGCCGGATAATCAATGGAATGTGGGTTCCTCTTTCCAGTACTTCACGCTTCATCCAGGGAAGAGTACCGCCATGATCACTGTAAAAGAAGATAATAGTGTTGTCATACAGGTTATCTTCCTTTAGCATTTGCAAGAGTTCTCCGACTTCGGCATCCATCCTTTCTATATTTGTAAGCATCCTCGCAATGTCGTGCCTGACAACCCTTGTATCGGGATATATCAACGGGACACTAACTGAATCTGGATTTACTAACAGGCTGTCGTGACGGCTGAATAGCTGTGATTCATGGGTAATGAAAAAATTAAATACTGAAAAGAAGGATTTACCATCAGGCCTGTTTCGAAATGATGCAGCAGGCCCGTTTTCATCCCATACTGTAACTGGAGGAGTAAACTGGTAATCCTGCTTCTCGTTATTTGTACAATAATAACCTGCTGATCTCAGATATTCAGGAAAACATTTAACATATTCGGGAATAACTGCTGAATAAGGAGGTACAGGTTGATATTTTGGATTACCTCCTGTCCTCATATGTTGTGTGCCAATGGATGTAGGGTACATCCCTGTGATAATAGAGGACCGGCTGGGCGCACTTACTCCGGCCGTGGTATAAGCATGTGTATAGCGTATCCCTTCTCTTGCAAGTCCGTCTATGTTAGGTGTTTTTACTTCTGAATCACCATAAGCTCCGATATATGGAGATATATCTTCGCATACAATCCAAATGATATTTGGTTTAGGGACAGACTTATTTTGAGCCTTACACTCCACTGCCAGAAAAATGAGAAGTATAAAAATGTATTTTTTCATGATTGGTAAGCTATTAGGAGGATCAGATTTTGAAAGCCTTAATTTACGAACTTATTCTTATTGGTTATTATCAATTTTACCAGGAATTTTTTTGAATTTTTCTCTTTCGCCATTAAAAAGAGATCACCAGGGAATATCTTAATCTTAAAGCTTCTTATACAAATAATTGATTAAATTGCTATTGGGTACCATTTCTGGAAACAGAGATTCTGCATTCCGGGCAGATGGAGCATATGGTCAGGATATTATTGTAATGCCTGACATGGATGCTGTTGTGGCAATCATGGAAAAATCTGGGCTTTTGGATGGAGCTTTAAGCAGTAAACAAAACTTAAACTTAAGTGTTTACCAGTTATAAAACAGATACCATTTTGGAATTATAAACCTTTATTTACACTTAAGTTGATTCATATGAGAAAAGCAATATTCCCTGCAATTGCGATTGGTATTATAGTACTTTCTGCTTTTACATTTGTCCGGTCACTTGACTGGAAGATAGGTGATGATTATTCAGTAAAATTTGAGGGGGGTGATCCTTCAGGAGAATTCTCAGGACTAAAAGGTGCAATAAAATTTGATGAGAGTAACTTGCCAGCTTCATCTTTTGACTGTACTGTGGACGTCGCGACAATAAATACCGGGAATGGCATGAAAAACACTCATGCAAAAAGTGATAAATGGCTCGATGCAGCCAAATATCCTGTCATTCACTTTGCTTCAAAAACTATTAAAAAGACCACGGAAGGTTATGAAACAACAGGAACTCTCGATTTTCATGGCGTACAGAAAGAGATTACCATTCCTTTCACCTTCACGAATAATGTTTTTGAAGGAACATTTGAAGTTAACCGACTGGATTATATGGTCAATACAGATGAACCTAATCATGGCGCTTCGGTTTTGAAAGTCTCACTTAAAGTGCCGGTTGCAAAATAATATCACATGTTTAAAAGGCATTTTTTTCACGGGCTGCTATCAGGTATAATGGCTGCAACAGCGGCCATTATTTATAACCGGATACATTTTTTTGCCACTCAGACAGATTTTTCAGCTATCATTAATACCGGTACCATTATCAGTCTGAATCTTATTGTATGTCTGATATACAGTGTATTATATTACTTTATTTTGGGTATTTATAAAAAAAAGGGGATAATAATTTCACATATCCTCTTTTCCGTTCTGTCATTTGCTGCAATAATAATTCCTATTTCCGTCTCCCTGCCTCTTTCTGTTAAGAATCCAGAATTATTCCCGGGACTTGCAGTCCCGATGGTGTTTTTTCCGGCTCTTGCCTGGTATACCTTTAAGCCACTTTTTGTCCGTGAAGAAAAATAGGTTTTCATACCTTATTCATACTTCAATGATTTGACCGGATTGCTGTATGCTGCTTTAAGAGACTGATAACCTACTGATAATAATGCGGTTAATATAGCGATTAATCCCCCCCAAATAAAGCTTATAATGCCAACATTAGTCCTATAAGCAAAATTCATCAGCCACCAGTTGATTGTATAATATGAAAGAGGAACAGCAATAATAAATGAAAACAAAATAAGTTTCAGGTATTCCACGGACATTATTCTTACAATAGTTCCTGATGATGCCCCCATGGTTTTTCTTATACCAACTTCCACGGATCTTTGTTCTGCTGTAAAAGTCGAGAGACCAATCAGGCCTAAAGAGGCAATGATTATTGCTAAAAAAGTAAATACAATAAAGATTTTGCTTAACTGATACTCTTTGCGGAACTTTGAGTTGAAATCATCAGATATGAAAGAATAATTAAAGAAACCTCCGCTGGGGAATGACTCCCATTTATTTTGGATCATGTTTATCTGTTTGTTTATATTTCCGGGGGAGAGTCTGACCAGAAGGTTGTTACCTTCACTTCCCGGGAAGATTATCAGCGATGTAATTTCCTTTTCCAATGATTGAAAATTGTAATCTTTAACAACACCAATTACTTCTCTTTCATCTTCCCCATTTTCTTTCCAGAAAGTCTTAATTTTCTGACCAATCGGATTCTGCCAACCGAACAGCTTCACAGCTGCTTCATTTATGACAACAGCTCTTGAATCAGATGGAAACTCTTTTGAAAAGAAACGACCCTCAACCATCTTTAGTTTTAATGTTGCAGACATATCCTCATCAACAATGCAATAATTACTGCCACGTTCCTGTGTATCTTCTCCTTTTGGCCGGAAAATATCTGAATAAACAACATCCGGAGGTACCAGATTACAAATACTGGCACTTTGTACCTCAGGCAATTTCAATAATTCTTCTTTAAAAGGTAATTTGTCTTTCCCGAGTGATTCAATATTTTTTATAACAAAAACATTATTATTTTCAAATCCCATGTCCTTATTTTTTATGTACTGCAACTGTTTGTAAATAAGCAGTGTGCAAATAATCAGGCCAGTAGACATAGTAAACTGAAATACCACAAGTATGCGTCTAATGCCTTTACTTTTCATCCCAGCCTTTATTGTACCTCTCAACACTTCTATCGGCCTGAATGAAGTAAGATAAAATGCAGGGTAACTACCGGCCAGAAATCCCACTGTCAATATCAGTATAATTACAGCAGACAGATAATATAAATTAAAGAGTGAATTAACCGTTAATAGTTTTCCGGACAGTGTATTGAAAAGAGGAAGGATAAGAGCTAATACAACCTGGGCAAGAATTAAAGCCAGCATTGTAAATAATACGGATTCAATCAGAAACTGTGCCCTGAGGCTGCCGATTGATCCACCAAGAGATTTTCTGACACCAACCTCTTTTGCTCTCCCGGAGAATCTTGCTGTCGACAGATTCATAAAGTTAATGCACGCTATTACAATAATGAAAATAGCTATTCCAATTAGCAAATAGACTGTGTTGATATTACCTCCAGGTTCAAGATGAAGATTAGCTTCCGGAGAGAAATGTATTTTCAATAAGGGTTGCAGGTAAAAGCCGTAGGCACCTCCATTCTTAAGAAAGTCATCAAATGATATTCCCAGATATGACTCTGCTTGAGGACCAATATGTTTTTTTACCAATTCCGGGAATTTGGATTCAACGTATTCCGGATCGGTATTTTTGTTGAGCTTAATATAGGTTAGTAGAGAATTACTTACCCATACAGGGCTTCGACTGTAATCCCACGATTGCATTGAAAGAATCATACTGAAGTGAAAATGGGAATTTGTAGGCGGATCCTCAACAATACCGGTGATAGTACAAACCCATTTTTCTATCCCAAATTCCAGGGTCTTACCAATGGGACTGGTATCACCGGGACCCTTATAGCCGAATATTCGTTTAGCTGCTGATTCTGTTAAAACAAGAGTGTAGGGTTTGATCAGTGCTGTCTTTAAATCTCCTTGAATCAGTTTGAAACTGAAAAAATCAAAAAAATTGGAATCAGCCACTAACACAGTTTTCTCCGTGTATTTATCTTCCTGGTATTTTACTAAGATATCCTTCCATGGTGCAATACGTATTGCTTTATCAACCTCCGGAATCTCATGAACAATACCTGCAGCTACAGGTGCTGATGTGTAGGCTGAGTTAAATTCTTGTCCCGACATACGTCCTAAAAGATTTATTCTGTAAATCAAATCGGCATCTTTATTAAACTTGTCGTAACTAAATTCATCAACGACATAAAGAACAATTAGCAGGCTTGTTATCAATCCAATTGTAAGTCCGGCAATATTGATGAAGGCATAAAATTTTTGCCTTTTAATATTGCGTATTGCAATTTTCAGGTAATTATAAAACATTAGGTTAGATGTTATTATTATTAAAACTTATAAGTCATCACAAGTAAAGGACTGTTTTTTGTTAAGCATGCTGCTTGTTTAATCATAAAATATTAATATGTAGTAGGTTGGAATGACTATGATAATGTAGAATGCAATTGCTATGAACAAATTCTTCAGGGTCTATTCAACTGAATTAGTCGATAATTGAGAAACTTTTACCGAAGACAATTGATCTTGTCCGGAATTTATTATGGGGGTTATTTAATTTTTCAAACACCTGTCTCCGGTAGTTCTGGCCAATTGGTAACTCATTTACATCAATATCTATAAAATGAGCATTGAAACTCTTTACTTTTGCAATTGAAAAGATGAAACAAATCCAGCCCGGGGGGAGGCTGTAAGAAGGTTATGATTGAGTAGCTTAGGACCTCTTTTAAAGGGATTAAGCAAAGTGCAGATTAGCTGTTGAAATCTGATTTCGTAAAATAATTTCAATACAGGAAATCTCTTTTTACGGATTCACTGCATTGTTGGAACAAGAAAGCCATTTGGTAGATCGTTGATAACCAAATGGTTTTTCTTTGTTTAAGATAGAGAACGGTAGTAAGGAAATGCCGGCAATTCTTTATTGCGAATCCGGGACGAAGTCCATGGCTATGGAATTCATACAATATCTCTTTCCTGTTGGAGGAGGTCCATCATCGAATATGTGTCCTAAATGTCCGCCGCATCTTCCGCAAAGGACTTCGGTCCTTATCATGCCCAGCGAGGTATCCCTTCTGAAAACAGTACTGTTCTTATCTTCCTGTTCAAAAAAGCTTGGCCATCCACATGTGCTGGCAAACTTGGCTTCAGAACGAAATAACCTGTTGCCACATGCTGCACAATAATAGGTGCCTTTGGCGTCCGCGTTCCAGTATTTCCCGGTAAAAGGCCTCTCTGTGGCAGCATGCCTGGATACTTCATACAGGTCTTCAGGGAGTACCTTCTTCCACTCTGCATCAGACAGGTGTAGCTTGGTTGTATCTGTCCGGGAATAGTACGGATTATATGGTTTTTTGACTGAATTCATTTTTAAAGTCTTCTGATTAGTATTCTTATTTTGCCCGCAAGCGGTCAGAGCAAGAGCTGTTATAACAATAAATATTGTGGTAATCCTTATATATATTGATTTATACTTTTTCATAAATATTAAATTAAAAATAATCAAGAACTGGCAATAGTGTGTATTCCTGATTAATTCAGCGGGATTATCATTTCCCGGTTATGACCATCTATTTTTTTAACCTGTCTTTAAATATCTTTTCAAATTTTTCCAGTTTAGGTTGTATTACCAACCTGCAATAAGGCAGATTCCTGTTATTGTTATAATAATCCTGGTGGTAATCTTCAGCGAGATAAAACTTTGTAAACGGAACCAGCTGAGTAACAATGGGTTTCCCATACACATTCTCATTATTTAAGGCATCCATGATATTCCTGGCAATCATTCGCTGATGATCATTCCTGTAAAAGATAACTGAGCGGTACTGTGTTCCAACATCATTTCCCTGCCTGTTTAAAGTGGTGGGATCGTGAACAGTAAAAAATACCTTCAGAATTTCCTCAAGGGAAGTCTTGGAATTGTCATATGTGATCTGGGCAACTTCTGCATGTCCGGTCAGACCTGTGCATACCTCTTTATAAGTAGGGTTTTTTACAGTGCCTCCTGAGTAACCGGATTCTACCTTAATCACACCTTGTAATCTTTCATAAACCGCTTCAACACACCAGAAACACCCACCACCTAAAGTAATAGTATCGATTGATGACTGGTCAGCCGATTTATTTGATTCGGTATCTGTTTCGGTCAATTTAGAGATATTTTCCATTGATGACTTTTTATTTGTTGTTTCACCACAGGCACTTAGTAACAACGTAAATACTGTAGTGACCTGTAGCAGCAAAAAAAATGTTATCTTTTTGTTTGTTTTTATAGCTTTCATTTTAAATTATTGAACTGTCTGGCTTTTACCTGTTCCGGGATCCACTGGAACCTGACAGAGAACCCTTCCAGTTGTGATACCTCATATAAAATTTACTTTATATTTAATCTTATTAAGATTAAACAAAAATTGCCAACTAAAGTTTACAAATCAGTATTTTATATTACATTCCTTTTACTCTATTGATGATTGTTCTGAGTACAATTTTATTCTTTCTGATGCTTTAAAAACGACTGATACCACAGGTAACTCTGTTTCGGAATACGTTCCTGTGTTTTAAAATCCACATATGTTATCCCAAATCTCCTGGAAAAACCCATAATCCACTCAAGGTTGTCAAACATGCTCCAGACATAATACCCTTTTATATCTACTCCTTCCTGAATTGCATTGTATACAGCTTTAATGTGTTTTTGCAGATAAGCGGTCCGCAAAGCATCGTTGATTTTCCCGTTTTCCAGCTTATCATCTGTTTCACCATATCCTGCCCCATTCTCTGTAATGATTATCTCCGGATTATTATATTCTTTCTTTAGACTTACCAACCCCTTGGTAAATGCAGCAGGGTCTACGAATCCGTTAAACATCTCGGGTTTATCAGGATTTTTCCCATTAACAAGACCAAAGAAGCCTGCGCCTGGTTTTTCATGGTACATGTTTACACCGTAATAATTTATACCAAGAAAGTCCGTTTTAGCTGATTTTAAAATCTCCATGTCCCCGGGCTGTATATCTCCGTATTGCGATGCCTTTAAACGATCAAACAACACCTGTGGATAGCTGCCCTTAAAAATGGGATCCATAAACAGGTTGTTCCATACCATTCTGACCAGGCTCAGTGATGCATTCCCCATTTCAGTGGCAGTGCTGTCAAGCTCACAGAGCATGAAATTGTAAGTGATTCCTATTTTCCCTCCCAGATTTTTCATGTGATAGAGATTGACAGCCCGGGCATGAGCCAGCATTAAATGGTGAATGTGTGCGAAATGTTCCGAGATGTATTTTTCTGATGCAGGAATTGCAGGCATCTGTTGGTTGTCAATGGCATCAAAAAGAGTCTGGAGAAAAAACATCTCAATTGATGGCTCATTAAAGGTGAGAAATATCTTTACTCTGTCTCCAAACCTGTCAAAGCAAAGATTTGCATAATCTGTAAACCACTCAACAGACTCCCTGTTCATCCAGCCACCTTTATTTGCAAGTGCAAGTGGCATATCAAAATGATAAAGAGTGACCAGGGGTTTAATACCATTTTTTAACAGAGTATTGATCACGAAATTGTAATAGTCAATTCCTGCTTCATTTACCTTTCCGGTTCCTTCAGGTAAGATCCGTGACCATGAAATGGAAAGGCGGTAGGTATTAATTCCAAGATCTTTCATCAGTTTTACATCTTTTAAAAACTGATTCCTGTCATATTCATTTATTGCAACATCACCATTTACGTCCTGTCCGGTCGTCATTTTGGCCAGACTGTAGGGCGGATTCAGATATTTGTCCCATATGTTGGGACCTCTCCCGTCGGCTTTTGCGCCTCCTTCAACCTGGTATGCTGCTGAGGCTGCTCCCCAGAGAAAACCTTTTGGGAAAACAAGTTTTTCAACGTTACTGTTCTGAGATTTCAATGGTTGTAATATAAAAACCATTAGCACAAAGATTGATCCTAATGACTTCATAATATATTTCCTGCGTTAAAAATGAAAGATAGAATGATTGTGGAGATAATAATTGTTGTTTTTTTCATCATTTTAGAAAAGGATAGTAAAGATAATTTTAAGAACAATTCGTAATTTGCAACGAAGGTTTAAAGGAACAATAATTTTAAGAATTTTAAGATTTTAAAGTGAAATGAAAGTAAGAAATTTTGTAATACTCATCATTAGCACATTGATCTTTTTTTCTTTTAAGCAGGAAAGAGAAAAGACATTCTGTAACCCCATGAACATTAATTACCGTTTCCAGAAAACTATTAGCAAGTCTTATCGTGAGGCTGCTGATCCGGTAATCAGACTGTATAAGGGGAAGTATTTCCTTTATGCATCGCATAGCGGTGGATACTGGTATTCTGATGATATGCTGAACTGGAATTTCATTCCAATAAAGAGCCTCCCCATTGAGGATTATGCTCCGGATGTAATTACAATAGGCGACACAACCTATTATATTGCATCATCATCTGTTAAAGAGAATATTTATTACACTACCGATCCTTTCAGGGATGACTGGAAACCCATGGAGAAGACTTTGCCATTCCCGGTTTGGGATCCTAATTTTTTCAGGGATGACAACGGGAAAATCTACCTCTACTGGGGTTGTTCCGACAAGGATCCGATAAGGGTGGTGGAGCTCAACAGGAAAATGCAGCCTGTAACTGAGCCGGTTGTGGTGATCACGCATAATCCCGAAGAACATGGCTGGGAAAATCCTGGGGAACTCAATGAAAGGGCAAAGAATGGCTATAATGAGGGGGCCTGGATGACAAAGTATAATAATAAATATTATCTGCAGTATGCTTCGCCTGGAACGGAATTCAAGATCTATGCAGATGGGGTGTACACCTCTGATTCCCCTACCGGGCCATTTAAATATGAAGAATATAGTCCTTTCTCTTACAAACCGGGCGGCTTTATATCGGGGGCAGGTCACAGTTCCACTTTTCAGGATAAATACGGCAATTACTGGCACGTCTCAAGCATGGTGATAAGCATACGCCATATGTTTGAGCGTCGTCTTGGTTTATTCCCTGCCTGCTTTGACAAGGATGGAGTACTGAGAACCTTTACTGCATTTGGAGACTATCCCACAATAATGCCTGACCGAAAAATAGACTTCAATAAGGAGACACTTTTCAGGGGGTGGATGTTGTTGTCGTATAACAAAACTCCCACGGCATCATCCTCGATGGATGTATTTCCTCCCAAAAATGCTTTTGACGAAAATATCCGGACCTGGTGGTCGGCAAAAACCGGAAATACAGGTGAATGGTTGAGTGTGGATTTAGGTGATATTGTAACGATAAACGCAATACAGGTGAATCTTGCCGATAATGATGCAAAGCTTAAACCTGAAAGTAAAAACCTTCAGTACTGTTATAAAATCCTGGCATCTGACGATCAGAAAAAATGGACTGTCATTGTTGATAAAAGCAATAACTCCAAAGATGCATGCCATGACTATATTGAACTGGATAAACCTGTAAAGGCGAAATACATTAAAATTGAAAATGTAAGAGTTCCTGACGGAAAATTTTCAATTTACGACCTCAGGTTATTCGGTAATAAGAATGGCAAAACACCGGATGAAGTTTCCGGACTTTCTGTTGATCGTAATGCAACCGATACCAGAAGGGCTAAAGTATCATGGACAGCAGACAACTCTTCTACAGGCTATGTTGTGAATTACGGGACAGATATAAACAAGCTCTATACTTCATTTATGGTTTATGGCAATACCTCGGTTGAGCTTACAGGTCTGAACAAGGATGTTCCCTATTATTTTAGCGTTGATGCTTTCAACGAATCAGGGATAACTCCCGGGACGAAGAAAATTTCAAAATAAAAGGGTTTTATCAGAAGGGAATAGCTGACATTTTATTGTACACTTTATTACTGATCCTGTATAAGCTTTAGATAAGTAAAGTATAATCTGGTTAAAGGATTCTTATAATTTTTTTAAACGGTGCAAGGAGAGTGTTCCAGGGGATCTCCGAAAGAACCATCAGTACCAGTATATTTGGCCCGAAGTAAGTCGAAGCCAGGACTATTGCCAGTCCGTTATTCATATAAGCAGCCGTGACTGACATGGCAATCCTTTTGTCCTTGCTGTACCTGTATCCGATGAAATATCCTATAATATGAAGCAGTATGAAGACAAGGTAAAGAATTGCAGTCTTCCAGAAAAGGCTTAAAGGATTATCCAGGATAATATTCCTTTGAGATGAAATCATAATATATACAAAAGCAACCAGTGTAAAAATATTAGCCGAAGTGAAAAGATGCTGACTTCTTTTTATAGCCACGGGGAATACCCTCTTTGTAACTTGTGCCAGGGTCAAAGGAATGAAAACCAGTATTGCAATATCCCTGAACAGGAGAAGCTTATTAATTTCAAGTCCCCTTGTGCCAACTATCCAGAACAAAAAAGGGACAGTGAAAGGGGCAATGACCTGGGTAATGATCACGATGCTCATTGCCAGCGATATGTTGCCTTTAAGGATATCCGTCAGGGCAGGTGATGAAACTCCAGCTGGCATTGAAACCAGTAGAAGTATACCCAGAGCAAGTTGTCTGTCAAATATGCTGAAAAACAGGAAGAAGAGAACCGGGATGATGAGCGCATATAACAGTGCGATAGTGATCATCAGCCTGTAGTTTTTCATATTTTCAATAATTTCAAGAGCGTCAATCTTCAGGAAGACAAAGAACAACATCATGCCCAGCAGGATCTTTGGAAGGTACCCTGGTGTTTCAAAAGGGAAAGACAGCCATAATCCTGCAAGGATGCCGGCAAGTAATAAGATCCAGAAGTGCTTTTCAATAAGCTGATTTATTTTCATCTCAGGGTGAAAATTCAAATCTTAAAAATAAGATTATTTGGAATCATGACAATCTGAACAGGTAAATTAGTGTATAAAACTCAAAGGGCGACCTCCTGCTTAAAATGACTCAGGCAATGCTGAATAGCCGGATGTTTCCGGCAAAGAAATATACCTGACTTATTATGGTTCAATTATGTTCTGTTAAATTATTAAGTGCAATAATCTCAGCGATTAATCAGTTTTGCACTACCTCCTGAATATCTTTCACCCTGAACTTTAATTTTTGATGAAGCGGAGTTTATTTCCTGAAGTTCCTCAGGTGTTAGTTTAACTGTGACAGCTCTGAGATTTTCCTCTAAGCGATGCAACTTTGTAGTGCCCGGAATCGGTACTATCCATGGTTTTTGTGCAAGTAACCAGGCTAATGCGATCTGAGCAGGAGTAGCGTTTTTGCGTTTTGCAACCTGTGCCAGCATATCTACAAATGCCATGTTTGCTTTAATGTTCTCAGGCGATAAACGAGGGACAGTGCTGCGAAAGTCCTTACTGTCGAATGTTGTGTTCTGGTCCATTTTCCCTGTCAGGAAACCCTTGCCCAGCGGGCTAAACGGAACAAAACCAATTCCAAGTTCTTCGAGGGTAGGGATTATTTCTTCCTCAGGTTCACGCCACCATAGAGAATATTCGCTTTGAAGAGCAGTAACAGGTTGAACGGCATGGGCACGGCGAATTACCTTCACACCTGCTTCGGAAAGGCCGAAGTGTTTCACTTTTCCTTCTTTAATAAGGTCTTTGACTGCACCGGCAACGTCTTCAATGGGTACGTTTGGGTCGACCCGATGCTGATAGAATAAATCAATAACTTCAGTCCTCAGACGTTTGAGGGAAGCCTCGGCAACTTGTTTTATGTGTTCCGGCCTGCTGTTGAGAGCAGAAACTCCGGATGTGTCGAAGCCAAACTTTGTGGCTATCACTACTTTATTACGATAAGGAGCCAGAGCTTCTCCTACCAGTTCTTCATTAATATATGGTCCATAAACTTCAGCAGTATCAAAAAAAGTTACTCCGCTTTCTACTGCTTTATGAATAAGCTTTATCATCTCATTCTTGTCAGCAATGGCTCCATAGCCAAAGCTCATTCCCATGCAACCCAGCCCAAGTGCAGAGACTTCAAGCTTGCTTTTTCCCAATATGCGTTTTTGAATTTTTGTATTCATGATTTTTATTTTAGATTATAGTACAAAAATAAACATGAATTGTTCCGGAAAATAACTAAAAGAAAACAGGAAGTTACGAAATTCAAATATTTTAATGATCCAAAAAGCAGTTAAATCAATCCGGCATTCTTCATTCATTTGGCTGTAAATACAGAATTTAAAGGCTAAATTTGTTTCAAGACCTGGCAAATGGAAATTATTTTAACCAATCCGATGGCTACCGCGTATTTTAAACGGGTATCTTTATCTTAAATGACCTCTGTAATAATATGAAAATTTTCCTGACAGGAGCTTCAGGATTCATTGGCAGCAAGCTGGTAAAAAGACTGTATGAAGATAATCATCAGCTGGCGATTCTTCTGCGTGATCCTTCAAAAGCAGAAGAGTTTACAGCAACGGGTATAAAAATAATTTATGGAGATATTTTAAATAAAGAAGTATTAAGGGCAGGCATGGAAAACTGTGACTGGGTTTTTCATCTTGCAGCCTATACCAGGCCTGTTTCGAAGGATCCGGATCTTCCCTACCGCATAAATGTAAGTGGAACACTTAATGTTCTTGATTCTGCCAGGGAGAACTCTGTAAAAAAAGTAATCATTACATCAACTGCCGGAACACTCGGTTATTCATCGGATGGAAGCTCCTGTTGATGAGACAATGAACCGGACTCCAGTATATCATACTGAATATGAACGAACAAAAGCTATTGCCGAAAAGGAAGCAGCAGAATATAATTCTGACAATCTTGAAGTGATTATCCTGAACCCGACCAGGGTATATGGTCCGGGAAAACCCTCGATCAGCAACTCCGTTACGAGGATAATCAGTTTATACGGCAAAGGATTGTGGAGGATAATTCCTGGTGACGGGGAATCAATTGGCAATTATGTATTCATTGATGATGTGGTAAACGGACACATCCTGGCCGCTCACTATGGAAAGGGAGGAGAAAGGTATATCCTGGGAGGGGAGAATATCACTTACCGAGAGTTCTTCAATACACTTGGTGATCTTTATGGCAAGAGACGGAAACTGATAAGATTAAATGGATCTTCATTAAAGGGGATTGCCAGAATTGCCAGAGCCTGGTCCGGGATTACAGGGACTCCTTCGTTTATTAGTAATGACTGGATGGACAAATTCATTCAGAACTGGATTGTGTCATGTAATAAAGCAATAGAGTATCTGCATTACAATATAACTCCATTAAGGGATGGTGTGGAAAAGACCCTGTTATGGTTGCAATCAGGTAAGAAATGATATATTTTGTGCTGTTTTTCTGAACATGGCTAGCTGCAAGTACGATGGACCGGGTGGGAATGATTACAGGGTGGGATATGCCGTCAATATTTGAATAACCCCGGTCTGTCAGGAAATTAATTAAGTTTTGAAGTAAAATTTCTTCAACAACTTTTGATAAGTATCAGGAGTATCAATATCCTCAAGCATCTCGTCGCATACTATGTTTTTTACATAATCGGGATGCTGGTGAATAATTTTCCTGGCGCCTTCTTTGTTGTTGAGCTTTAAAAGTTTTTCAAAATAGAATTTATCGAAAAGTACGGGAACCCCATTCCATCCGGAAGCGGATTTCGAAGCGATAATTTGTTTGTTCCCGGGTTGAAATGAAGTAATCATTTTTCCCAGGTGAGATGTGGTGACCAGGGGTTGATCAACCAGTGAGATTAAGACCCCGTCTGCGACAGGGTATCTTTCGTTTAGTGTTCTTATCCCACTGGCTATAGATCCGCCCATACCATCAGCCCAATCTTTATTCACTATTAGAACAACAGGAAGCATATCAATAATGGGAAGGATCTTTTCAGAATGGCCGCCGAGTACTACTATTACTTCCAGGTTTGTTTGTAAACGGATTTGAATTTGATATTCAATAAGCGTTCTGTCACCCCATGGCAATAATTGTTTAGGAAGTCCCATCCTGCTGGAGCCTCCGGCTGCAAGGAGTAAATGAGGAATTTTAGCCATGAATACTGCCCGTCTTTTCCCTCAATGCTATCGGTTTTTGATTTCTGACAGTGCCTAAAATCTCAGCCAAAACAGACACCGATATTTCAGATGCGCTTTCTGCTCCGATATTTAATCCTGCAGGGCCATGTAATTGTTCAAGAAATTCAGGAGATGCATCAGGATAATAATCCAGAAATTTTGATAAAACACGCTCTCTTCTTTGCTTTGGACCTAACAGGGCAAAATAGGCGGGTTTAACATTCCTGAGAGCCATAAGATATTGTACATCCTTATTGAAACTGTGAGACATTAAGATGATAGCCGTTTGATCATCGTATACTGATGTGTCCAGACTTTCAAAAGTGGGAGTAATTAAACGTGTCGCTCCGGGGAAATAATCGATAGACTTAGCTTCATCGGGATAAGCCACAATGGTAACTTCCCAGCCTAACAGGGATGCTGCCCTGCAAAGTTGTACAGAATCATGTTCTGCTCCAAAAATGTGTAACTGAAAAACAGGATGGAATGTTTGGGAAAAGCTCTCCTGATCAGTAACCTGGTCAGTATGAAAAGAGGGATTGAGGGAAAATCGTTTGTTATTCAAAATCAGTGAAGTACCTATACCATCATATTCACCCAAAGAATGATAATAGTAGGTCACAGCCGAAAAGGATTGCCTGGTTTTTAAAACAGAATCAAAAGCCTCCAGGATATCAGCTGATACATAAAGAGGCTCCAATAACAGATAGATAAGTCCATCACATCCTAACCTTAACCGGCCATCATAATTCATCATTTTTGCCTTGCCTTTTTCAAACACACTCAGGGCCTGAAACTGAATGTCTTTTTCAATGCATCCTCCGCTAACTGCACCATAAGAATCTCCGTCATTGGTTATTATCATTCTGACACCTGGTCTCCGGTAGGACGACCCTTCCAGGTCGACAACAGTTGCCAATACAATTTTTTTCCCTGAAAGCTGCCACTCAGCTGCCTTTTGAAATAGTTGTTTTATCTCACTGGTCATGATTGAATTTGATAATATCGAAAATTGTTCTTTTAAAGTTATTCTTTTCCCGAAGCATATTAAAGGCTTTTAATAAATGGTTGATGATAATGGCGTTTACCGGTAGCCTTATAAAGTGCGTTGGCCAGTGCTGCCATAACCGGGGGGAAAGGGGGTTCTCCCATACCTGTAGGATCAATTTCATTCTTTACAAAATGGATTTCAATATATTTTGGTGCTTCACTATGTCTGATCAGGCGGTATTGGTCGAAATTATTTTGTTCGGGTTCACCGTCTTTAAATGTAAGCTCACTGTACATTGCGTGACCAATACCGTCGACAATAGCTCCTTCTGCCAGATTGGTGGCGGCATCAGGATTAATCACAATACCGCAATCGACAGCACCATAAACTTTTTGTACAACAGGCTTGCCGTTTTCAATTGTCATATCAAGAACATTGGCCACATAGGAATTATGACAGAAGTAGGCTGCCACTCCCCTGTGTGTGTCAGTTTGTTCATTGCCCCAGTTTGATTTCTCCTTCACAAGCTCAAGTACACCGGAATAACGTGATCGCGTCATAATCATTATTGGTTCCGACAGGATTTTTCCTGGCCCGGTCCAGAAGTGCTAGCCGGAACTCAATCGGATCTTTGCCTGCAGCTTCCGCCACTTCATCGAGGAAGGATTGTTCTGCAGAGGCTATGAAGTTTGATCCGGGAGCCCTGAATGCTCCGGTTGTTATATTGGTATCAATAGATCCATGACTCAGCAAGATAATTATCAACAGCTCCTGCGGGGAAACGATTTGCAGCTAACGGGCTTTCTGCCATTCCTCCTGCCCTGACATGAAAGGCAATAAGGTTATTGTCAGCATCCAGAGCAGCACGGTAATAAGCATGGTAGGCAGGACGATAATTGCCAAAGGTCATATCGTCTTCTCGTTTGTAAATTAGCTTTACAGGCGCCTTCATTTTTTGAGAAATAAGTGCTGCCTCAACCATAAAATGGCCATATAGCCTTCTTCCAAATCCGCCCCCCATACGGGTCATCTGAACATCAACTTTGTCTAAAGGGAGTCCCAGTCTGGCAGCCACAGTCTTTTCCATGAATTCCGGAGTCTGGACGGGCCCAGCCAGAACGGCCCTTTCGGATGTAACATCAGCAAAAAAGTTCATGGGCTCCATAGTATTATGTGCCAGGAAAGGGGCAGTATATGTTCGTTCAATAATTTTAGCAGCATTTTTAAAGGCGTCTCAGGGTTGCCATCCTTACGACGAACATCGCCAGGTTTGGTTCCCATTTCATTCATCATGGCATTATAGTCACTTGTAGTCTCAAGCCTGGAAGGTGTTTTGCCCGAACCAGTTCCTGAATTCTTATTAATTGGCTCCCATTCAGGTTGTAATACATCCTTGGCACTTATTACTTCCCACGTGGAATTACCCACAATAGCCACTAAATCAGTAAAGGCGCTGGTATCAGTCCATTGCTCATGATAGTCGTCATTATATGTTTTAATTGTAAAGATATCCTTTATACCGGGCATACTCCTGGCAGAAGTATCATCATAAGATTTCAGTTTCAATCCAAAAGCAGGAGGATGAACGATCATGGCTATGAGCATTCCTTCTTTACTATAGTCCAGGCCAAACAACGGTACCCCGGTAACGATCTTCAGTCCGTCAACATTTTTTCTTGATGTCCCGATAATCTTAAAATCCTTCACTTCTTTTAACTGTACTTTTTCCGGAACAGCTATTTTTGCTGCTGCTGAAGCCATTTCGCCATAACCGGCTTTTTTCCCACTGTTTTTATGATACAGAACACCTTTATCAGTTGTAATTTCTTCTACCGATACATTCCATGCCTGAGCTGCTGCTTCCTGCAGCATCCTGCGTGCTGTGGCACCTGCTAAACGGAGGCCTTTCCATCCTTGCCGGATAGATTGGCTGCCACCAGCTAACTGCCTGGTAAATAAGTCAGTGTTGAGTGGTGCCTGTTCTACTATTACATTATCCCAGTCAATATCAAGCTCTTCTGCTACTATCATAGGCATGGAAGTTTTTACATTCTGTCCTATTTCAGGATTAGGTGACATTATAGTTGCAACACCATTTACCCCTAATTTAAGGAAAGCGTTGATCCTGAACCACTCCTCAGACATCTTCAGTACTTTCTCCGGATTGGGTGTGCAGGCAGCCAACCAGTTAAAGCCGAGTAACATTCCACCACCGGCCAAAACAGAGCTTTTTATAAAAGAGCGTCTGCCGATTGTTGTTTTTACATATGCCATTTTATATTGTTTAAGATTTACCTTTCATTGATGATCAGTATAATATTAATACAGACCCCTGATTAAAAATCTTTGTCAGGAATTTGCTGCAGATTTGATTGCTCTCTTTATCCTGGTATATGTTGCACATCTGCAAATATTGCCATTCATTGCAGCCTCAATTTGTTCATCGCTAGGATTAGGATTTGCTTTCAGAAGTGCTGCGGCATTCATGATCTGTCCGGATTGACAATAGCCACATTGTGCGACATCCTGTTCTAACCATGCTTTCTGAACAGGATGATCTCCATTTTCAGACAATCCTTCAATGGTTGTAATAGTCTGGGTTCCAACAGAAGAAACGTCCAGCATACACGACCTCACAGCTGTATCTCCGAGATGTATTGTGCAGGCTCCGCATTGAGCGATACCACAACCATATTTTGTACCTACCAGCTTTAGATGATCCCTGAGTACCCAGAGCATTGGAGTGGAGGGATCGACATCCACTGCCCGCATCTTCCCATTAACGTTAAGATTAAAAGTTGCCATAAGTTTGAAAACAAATGTTAATGAACTTATTATTTAATAATTTATATTCTAAACAGAAGTATACCAGGTGTTTGTATCTATCAAACAACATTTAAAATAAAATAAAATGGTTAGTCTTATATTAAGTTGATAAACAACAAATTGTTAATGAAAGTTCATTTTTTTATGAAAATTTTCTAATTCTGCAACAGAAGATTAACAATTGTTATAAAAGAATGTTTTGGAGAGATAATCATAAAGGGCCATAATGAAACTTGCCTGTGAATTACTTTATTTATTTTAGTATCAGTAAATCAAAAGAATTCAGACAGGAGACATATTTAGAATGCTTCGAATATTGTTAAATGTATACAGATGGCTGTAATGATGATATAATACGAACTACTAAAGAATACAGGGCTCTATCAGATTATTACGAAATACTTTATAGTCTTGATCTAAAGAAATAGCATTTATCCAGACTGATTTTTATGAATCCTTTCTTGACTATTGAGTTTTCATGATTAAATTTAAGCGAGATTTGGAAAAAAGGAGAGCTGAAACACCGGTCATTAGTGAACACATGATCTAAATGCCATGATTTTGTCAGCTTCAGTTAGCTTTCAGGAATAGTAATCAACATAAAAACCACATTATGATAAGCCGACGACAATTTGTTACCAGGATATCACTTGCCACAGCAGGAACAGTGATTCTGCCAAAATTTGCTTATTCTTCAGGATATTTTAAACCTGAAGAATATGTAACCGTTGAGATCATGCCGGGAAAGATACGCGGAATCAAGGACCGAAGGGGTAAACATATTCAGAGGTATTCCCTATGCGGGAAGAATTTCCGGTGACAGGCGATTCCGCCGTCCTGCTCCCCTGGAAGCCTGGGCCGGGTGTACGTGATGCGCTCCGACTAGGGGATCCTGCGATCCAGCCACCGAATCAGACCTATGGAATAAATGAGCCGCAACCTGCTGAGGACTGCCTGTTCCTGAATGTATGGACCCCTGCAAACGATAATGGGAAACGACCGGTAATGTTCTATAATCACGGAGGTGGCTTTTCTACCGGATCAGGAGGATCAGTAGGACAGGATGGAGCTAATCTTGCCCGTTTTTTTGATGTTGTTGTGGTGGAGACAAACCACCGTCTCGGCATAATGGGTTACCTTTATCTTGATGAGATCGCCGGTCCTGATTATGCAGGGTCAGGTAACATGGGTATGCTTGATATTGTAGCCGGACTTGAATGGGTGAATAAAAACATTGCCTCATTCGGGGGTGATCCTTCCAATGTTATGATATTCGGGAATCGGGAGGCGGTGCAAAAACTTCATGTCTCTATGCCATGCCCTCTGCAGCCCCTTTCTTTAATAAGGCTTCCATCGAGAGCGGTCCGGGTATCCGAATGACTCCCCGCAGAAATAGCCGCTCAAACTACAGCAATGGTTTTGAAGGAATTAAACATAAATGCAAAAGACTGGAAAAAACTGCTCGAAGTTCCGGTAGCTGTTCTCCTTGACCTGCAATATAAGCTACCTTCACTGGCTCCAAGAGTACAAACAGCGAATAAGAAAAAAGGACTTATGGAGTCTTCCCCGGGGGCTTTTCTCCGGTCGTGGATGGTGTTGCTCTGCCCACGCCATCCTTTTGACCCTGTAGCGCCTTCCATATCTAAAGACAAGCCCCTTATGGTAGGATGGAGCGAGGACGAATATAATTTCTTCGGAATGATGTCGAATGATAAAAGCGTGTTTAGAATTAATTTTGACGAATTCCGGGAAAACTGCAACAGCAGTTTGGTGAAGATACACAAAGGATAATCGAAACATATCGAAAAACTCGCCCGAAGGCATCTGCAATGGATATTTTTGTAGCAATACAATCGATGAACATGATGGGCCTGGGATCAGTTGATATTGCTGAAAAGAAAGATGAAACAAAATGGCGCCCCGGCTTATCTTTATAATTTTGGTTACAAATCGGAAGTCGTGATACCGGGTACCGATTATCCACTGGGGACTCCTCATGCCATGGATATCACTTTCAAGTTCAATAATGAGGTGCCTCCGAAAGATGGAACATCCGGCAGGAGCTATTTCGGAGGATCAAGACCGGAACGGTTTGTTGCTTCAAAAAACATGGCTGAGCTATGGACAACATTTGCAAGTAAAGGCAGGCCTGAAGCCAAGGGAGCACCGGAATGGCCTGCATATAACCTTGTGAACCGGCCGACAATGCGTATTGATACCAAATGTGAGGTAATCAATGACAGGTATGCCGAAGAACTGAAGATGTGGCGAGAGTCCGGCAGACTCTGAGTTCGGGTAGGGGAGTGAGGCAGATCACAGAATGTGATTTCGGGTGAGATGGTCTAATCGATATCATTATCGGGAAAGTTATTATTTTCCGAAATTGATTCATTGGTCAGTGTGATAGTACAATTCACACTGAAATCCTTATAGAAAGTGTCGCTATTACTTTTTGACTGCACGCATACCTGCGAAAAATAGGGTAATGGAATGACAGGCCAGTGCAGAAAATACAAGCAGCTTACATATGTATGTTTTTAAGATCACATTCTTTCCTTAAACATAAGAATTCGATTGTGTAATGGATGCAAAGGATAAGGTTATTGAAAGACATATACATTATTGAATATTATAAATATTTACCATAATAATCTCTGCTTCTTTTAGATACTACCGGATAGTAAATTTCAGGTGAACTATTAAGAAAAACGAATGTTTCATTAAGAATCAATCTAAATAACATTCAATAAAGCAATATCCGGTCAGTTAAATGAGAGATTTTTCTTTAAATATCAATTATAAGTAACTCATTATTAACATAACAATCTGCAATTATGAAAAATGAACGGGATTTCAAAGTTGAGGAGGAAGTGAAAGTGGATCCGTCTCATATTCTGAATGTTGGAATGGGATTTTTCGCTTCAAAGACACTATTGACTGCTGTAAAACTGAATCTCTTTTCTCTTCTTGCAACCAGGCCACTGACTGCAAAGGAAATTAAATTTGAAATATGCCTGAATGAAAGAGGTTTGTATGATTTTCTGGATGCATTGGTAGCATTAGGCTTCTTACAAAGGAAAGGTTACAAAAGCACTGCCGTCTATTCTAATTCTGCTGATACAGATATGTTCCTTGATAAGAACAAACTTTCATACGCAGGAGGGATACTTGAAATGGCGAATAGCAGGCTGTATCCCTTCTGGAATTACCTTGAAGATGGATTAAGAACAGGAACGCCTCAGAATGAAACAAGGACTGGAAGAAAACCTCTTTTTGAAGAAATTTATTCAGATGCTGACAAAACACGTGAGTTCGTAAATGCCATGGGAGGTATCCAGTTGGGTAATTTTATAAAGTTTGCCACTGAATTTAATTTTTCGGCTTACAAAACATTATGCGACCTTGGGGGAGCAGGGGCACAGCTGTCAATTCAGGTTGCGGCACATAATCCCCATATGAGATGCATTTCTTTCGATCTCCCTCCGGTAGGACCAATTGCGCAGGAAAACATCAGTAAAATGGGATTGGTTGAAAGGGTTAATGTACAATCCGGAGATTTTTTCGTTGATTCATTTCCCTCTGCTGATGTTATAACAATGGGTAATATTTTACATGGCTATGGATTGGACGATAAGAGAAAACTGATAGCTAAGGTCTATGATACTTTGCCGAAGGGAGGAGCCCTTGTAGTCATTGAAAACATTATAGATGATGAAAGACGTGAAAACGCGTTTGGATTAATGATGTCTCTCAATATGGTTATAGAATCACCTGAAGGCTTCAACTTTACAGCTGCAGATTTTAATGAGTGGACCCGGGAAGCAGGATTTACCAAAACTTCAATATTATCGTTGACAGGTCCCTCGAGTGCAGTAATTGCGATAAAATAAGAGACTTATGAATAACCTGTTAAACCGCGAAGATCGCAAAGCAGACATAAAGGTCACATAGGTAAAGCACTGACATTATGGCCGTTGTAATCTTCCGCATCGTATCCTTGCGATCATTGCGGTTAATGGGTTTCTTCTTTTGATACACCCTCTTTGTCCCTACTGTATACAAATTGCATCTTGATGAGTATCCCGTTTTAGTTAATGGCTTCTCTTCAATTTATACCTTATTTTAAATAAATTCTTATGATCAAAATTAATAAAGTGAAGGTGTTGAATTCAGGGGATTTCTATTACTGAAGGATCATCCTGACTTTCAGCATAAAACCAGTCATCATTTAAGCCAGGGTCATTAGCGATTTTTTCGATGCTCGCCTTCAAATATTTCCCCTCGGCAGAAACAGCGATCTCCCCGTTTGGCAGAATAATTTCTCCGGTACCTTCAAAAGAACGGTTTCCTTCATTGGTAACACGACCCACGATCTTCAATTCCTGTCCAAGCGGGACGGGTTTCCGGAATTTGGTTTTCAATTCAAGCGTCACACCCCATATCTGTTCATCTTTCCCGTTGCATATGGACCTGGCAATTGTTTCGTCAAGAATAGTAGCTGCTATCCCTCCGTGCATTCGTCCCGGATAACCCTGGTGTTGCTCTGAGGGATTGATTAAAGCTACCAGTTCGTTAGAATCTGTTTCGTAGAATTTAGCATGTAGCCCGAAATCATTCATTTCTCCGCAAACAAAACACATCTTTGAGATGTTTTGTTTTTTTAGAACTTTATGTTTCACAATAGTTAAATTTTGTGCAAAAATAGATGATTCAGCATTGCGGTGCAACCGCAATTGAGATTCCTGGTTACATTATATCCGAAAGACCGTTTGGGGAGATAGGAAAATGTGAGGGGAAGAAATGGAGAAGGGAAGATGGCGTGATGAGGATTAGTGCAAGAGTGAGAGTGAGGAAAAATTCAACAAGTCAGCAATAGATTCTAAATTATTTGCTTGCACTAATCAAATTTGTAACTTTACCATTAATCAATAATATACTAATGAAAAATTCAAGAAGAACATTCGTGAAATCTGGCGCTATGGTTGCCCTTGGCGTGGCAATTCTTCCCCGGTCAGTTTTTGCTTCAAATACGAAAAGGAAATGGTCGGATTGCAGTTATATTCTGTACGGGATGATATGAAAAGTGATCCGAAAGGATCGCTGAAGAAATTGGCCGATATGGGTTATAAGATTGTTGAACATGCCGGTTATGCAGATGGATAAATTTTACGGTTTTACTCCTTCAGAATTTAAAAAAATACTTGGAGATCTTGATCTGAAGATGTACAGCGGTCATGTTGATTTCGGTATGAAGGATGGGATGCTTCAAAAAAAGACTTCACGGATACCTGGAAACAAACAGTGGAGGATGCCGCTTTTATGGGGCAGAAATTTGTATTAACTCCTGAATTGGCCGAAAATGCCCAGAAGGATTATGACACACTTTTAAAAGTGATTGATCTCTGGAACAAATGCGGTGAACTTTGCCAGAAATATGGAATGAAATTCGGATACCACGATGATTTCGAAGGAGATACAATGTTGAATAATATGAAATTATATGATATCATAATGAAGTATGCAGATCCGAAATTAACCATTCAGCAATTTGATATTGCTAATCTGTATAATGCGGCAGGCACTAACCCAATGGATATTATAAAGAAATATCCCGGAAGATTCCCCTCCCTGCATGTTAAAGATGTACTGAAAGAGAAGAACAAGCAATAACAGCCACGATAGCACAATTCTCGGGAAAGGTGTTCTCAATGTTAAAGACGTTGTGGCTCTAGCTATAAAAAATGGATCATGGTTGTTGATCATTGAACAGGAAGCTTACCAGAATGAGAGCCCGATGGATTGCGTTAAGGATGACCTTGTTGCAATGAAAAAGTGGGGTACTGATATTCCTATAGTTTATTTGACTTAAGTTTTGTTGTTGCTTATCTTTGTGTTATATTCTTTTCATTGATAAATTTTGAAGAGATACGGGGCAATTGAGTTTGTAGCACAATATGATTTTAACCCACCGGGTCATAAGTTTACCGGATTATTATTCACAAGAATCTATTATAAAAACTTCTTTGAGTGGCAGCATTTAGTTAAATAACTAATCACATGGTAACAGGAAATTTTCTTTCTGCGAAAAGCCTATGTAACAATGTTCTTATTCAGATAGTATCCGGAGTAGCTCAGGCAGACAATCATAATTTATTCTATCATCTGCAAAAGAAGAGCCAAAATATCACTTTCACTAATCATTATGTTTCTGGCATTGATAGTGGGGGTTTCAAAGCAATGTTTAGGCCAGGGATCACAGACTATTACTAAATCAGGTACATTTGTTGTACCTGTAGGTGTAACAAGTGTAACTGTGCAAGTATGGGGAGGTGGAGGGAAAGGAGGTACCCGAACAACTAACGGTGTTGGTGGAGGAGGTGGAGGAGGTGCTTACTCCTCAGGCGTAATTAGTGTGACTCCGGGCAATTCTTATACTGTAGAGGTCGGAACTGGCAGTACTACCAGCTCTCCTGGTGGAGATTCATGGTTTAACAGCACTTCTACGATATTAGCCAAAGGTGGTAATAGTGTAGCAAACAACTCCTCCACAGGGGCGACGGGAGGATTAGCATCAAGTGGTGTTGGAACAACCAAATACAATGGAGGCGCAGGAGCAACCGGTTCCGGCAAGAATGCCGGAGGAGGAGGATCTTCTGCCGGGACAGGTGCCGATGGAGTCGATGGTGGTGTACCTAAAGGTGGAGTTGCACCAACCGGAGGCGGAGACGGCGGTGCGGGAAAAAGTTCAAAGCAGGGAGATGGAACTTCCGGGAAAATTCCAGGAGGAGGAGGTGGAGGAGCATACAGGACTTCTACAGGTACAAGGAATGGAGGTAACGGGGCAAACGGAAAGGTAATTATATCCTGGACATGCCCTGCCAACAATTTCCTATCCTGGAACACCTTTCTGTAATTCTGAAGCATCCCCACAAAATGTGACTCTTATAGGTTCAGATGGCGGAACATTTTCATCAAGTGTAGGCTTAACCCTTAATATATTCAACGGGGCAATCATACCAGGTACAAGTACCACCGGGATATATACAGTGACTTACACGATTGCTGCAACAGGAAGTTATGGAGTGTTAGGACAAGCGCTTCGGTAACTATTTTGCCATCCCCATCTGCACCGCGTATCGGGTCAATCACTAATCCGACTTGTTCTGTACCTACAGGAAGTGTAGTACTTAATGGTTTACCTTCAGAAGGTACATGGGCATAATGTCGTAATCCGGGGACAGTAGCAACAAGTGGAACCGGAATGACTACAACTGTTTCAGGTCTTGCTGCCGGTACATATAATTTTGCCGTAACAGATGCGGAAGGATGTACATCTGTGTTATCGGATAACGTAGTTATTCGTCCGCAATCCAGCTCCCCAGATGCACCTGTCGTAGGTACCATAACTCAACCCACATGTGCAATATCTTCCGGAAGAGTGGAATTAGACAGGTTGCCCTCCGAAGGTACCTGGGACATTAACCCGTAACCCGGGAGGAGTGACAATTTCTGCTACCGGAAGCACAACTATTATTTCATTACTTCCTTCAGGTACATATACTTTTACTGTTACTGATGCAACAGGATGCACATCCCTGCCATCTGAAAGTGTTTTGATAAATGCCCAACCACCAACACCTGCATCTCCTTCTGTTGGGATCATAACACCTCCAACCTGTGAGTTAGCAACGGGAAGTGTTGTTTTGTCGGGTTTACCTGCATCAGAAACCTGGACCCTTATTCAGTATCCGGGAACAGTTAGCACAACGGGAACCGGAACAAGCATTACTATAACTGGCCTGGCTTCGGGAACATATAATTATACACTAACTACTGCAGACGGATGTTTATCAAATCCCTCAGCAAATGTGGTCATTCCTGCACAACCGTCCATCCCGTCAACCCCTATTGTTGGGAATATCACCCCGCCAACGCTTGATGTGCCGACGGGAAGTGTGGTATTGAGTGGACTGCCCTTAACTGGCACCTGGAATATAACCCAATTACCAGGTGCCGCAACAACCTCAGGTACAGGATCTAATACCACAATTTCAGGTCTCGAACCAGGAGTATTTACTTTTACAGTTACAAACTCTTCAGGATGTACTTCTCTGGAATCCAGTCAGGTAGTAATCTCAACATATGACGCCCCTGTTTTAATAATTACAGATCCTAATGCTGTATGTTCACCAGCCACAGCGGATATTACAAACTCCGCATCCGGCCCGGCGCCGGCAGACACGACTTCGTCTCTGGTTCACCTTCAAGAACGCAACCAACTGCCAAAGGAGCAGAACTTGCTGAGAAACCGCTCGAGCCGGCGCCGTCCGGCTCACCTCCTCTGGGCCGGCGTGATCGCCGTGGCCGCGACGGTGACGGCGCCCCGCGCTTCTCCCTCGCGTCGACGGCCGCCGCCGACACCAGCGCCAACGACCCCGTCGTGACCACCGCCACGACCGCGGCGCAGTCGAACGTCGTGCCGAT
>CAWJLF010000018.1:0-8470 GCA_963843635.1 uncultured Bacteroidales bacterium
AAAGAGCTTCTGGAAAAGAGGTCCGATAAGTCTGCCAAGAATAGCTACCACTCCACCTTTCTCTCCCACTTTTAACAGGCCCATCCAAAGGGTCAGTGCTCCGGTCAGACCCAGGGAAATCTCAAAACCTGTTTTGGCATTCGAAAAAACAGCATTTACCAGATCATTAAATATCTGTGTGTTACCAGCAAATATTAACTGACCAAGTGCAACAACAAAACCAATAAGAAAGAATGCGATCCAGATATAGTTAAGAGCCATTTTACGCGTTTGAGATGCTAAGATAAATATTATGAAAGACAAAAGAGAAAAGAGAAAATAGAAAGTCGAAAGTCGGAAGACGGAAGTCGGTTGTCAAAGGAATATGGAAGTCAAAATAAATATGTGATTTTTTTATTCTCCTTATTTTAAATACATTTGTTTACAAATCAATAAGAATGGCACGTTTTTCAAGAACAGATGTTATCCTTAAGATGAAGGAAACTGGTATTGTACCAATTTTTTATCATAAGGATCCTGCAATATGCAGACATGTTATTAAAGCTGCATCAGACGGAGGAATCAAAGTCTTTGAATTCACTAACCGGGGCGATTATGCTCATGAATTATTTTCTGAGCTGAATAAATGGGCTGAGAAAGAGGTACCGGAACTTATAATAGGTGTCGGATCAGTTGTTGATGCGGGAACTGCCTCTTTGTATATTCAGCTGGGAGCAAATTTCATAGTCTCCCCTATCCTGAATGCCGATATGGCTAAAGTCTGTAACCGGAGAAAAATATTATGGTCTCCCGGATGCGGATCATTATCAGAAATAGGTTATGCGGAAGAACTTGGTGCCGAAATAGTTAAGATATTCCCCGGAATATCTGTGGGAGGACCGGATTTTGTAAAAGCTGTTAAAGGGCCATGTCCCTGGACAAGCTTAATGCCTACAGGCGGAGTTGAGCCCACTCTCGAAAACTTAAGAGAGTGGTTTAATGCTGGTGTTACCTGTGTGGGAATAGGTTCAAATCTTATCACAAAAGAGATCATTCAGAAAAAAGACTGGGCCGGTCTTACAAAAAGAATCTCAGCTGCAGTAAAGGTCGCAAGGATGTTCCGGCTTGAGTGATTTCATTCTCCCGGCGCTGTGTACAGCTCAATATTGGAGATAACCGGACAAGCTTTTGATTTACTTATCGTCACTTTTATTTTAGAGGCTTTAACAAGCGGAAACTTGCGAATTACCTTATATCCTATTGTCGTTCCTTCCATTATCGGATTCCATGTACCATCGTTAAATGCAGTCACCTTAAATTCCTGTACACGCTGACCCATCTTAATATATTCCTGCAATAATATTCTGTTAACTTCTGTAGTTTTACCAAAGTCGATAATAATATCTCCGGTGGTCTCTGAATCTTTAGTGGCCCAATAAGTTTCAGGATTGCCATCAGTCACATTTGAAGCTTCATATCCCCTTCCCCTGAAAGATGAGGCAGTAACTTCGTTTCCCAGGGCAATATCTTTCTTAAATTCCTTATTAAGGAGTTGTCTGAATGCAAGAAGTGAGTTAACATCATTCTCATGTAGCAAACCTCTTCTGTCGGGAGGTACATTAAGAAGCAGATTACAATTGCGTCCCACTGATGAATAGTAAAGTTCCATAAGGTTTTCCGGCGACCTCACCATGGAATCCTGACTCTGATGATAGAACCAGCCCGGCCTGATTGATACATCAACTTCCGCAGGTACCCAGTAATTTCCATCTTCCTGGCCCTCACCCAGTATACTGGCAAAATCGCCTCCCGGGTACATTTCATCTTTATTAAGCAAACACCAGTTTGTCAGGCTGCCTGTTCCTCTTTCATTTCCCACCCAGCGAACATCAGGTCCGGCATCGCTGAACATAACTGCCGATGGTTGCAGTTCCCTGACAATGGCCTGAGTAACAGGCCAGTCGTAATATGTTTTATTGTCTATCTTTCTTACCTCCCTGGCACCACCATAATAGCCATCACCTCCGTTTGCTCCATCGAACCATACCTCAAAAATTTTACCATACCCGGTGAGCAATTCCCTGAGCTGATTACGATAATATACAAGGTACTCAGGGGTACCATAAACTGCGCTGTTTCGGTCCCAGGGTGAAAGGTATATCCCCAGTTTCAGGCCATATTTATCGCAGGCTTTCCTAAGCTCCATGAGTACATCTCCCTTACCACTTTTCCACGGAGATTTTTTTACCGAATGCTCTGTGTACTTTGATGGCCACAAACAAAATCCATCATGATGTTTAGCGGTTAAGATTATTCCTTTCATCCCGGCTTCGCTGGCAACTTTCGCCCATTGGTCGCAGTTGAGTTCAGTGGGATTAAAAACTGATTCTTTCTCGTCACCAAAACCCCACTCTTTATCCGTGAATGTATTTACGGTGAAATGGACAAACATGTAGTACTGCATATCGTGCCATGCAAGTTGACGTTCCGATGGAACAGGTCCGTAAGGTTCCGGTGGTTTAACCCTTGAACAGGATGCAATAACTATAATTGATAATAACAGACTGAGTATTCTTTTCATCTTCTTGAATTGTATTTATAATAATAACTTTTCCCTGTGAAACTCTGTGTAAGTTCTTTTTTGTGACACAGAGGGGTAACCAAGTGGATTTATTTTCCCCCTGAAAGATCTTTAATTCTAATGTTTCTGAACATAAGTTCCGACCCGTGTCCAAGGAACCCGATATGTCCCGTTGCATTTTTCAAGCCCGGGTGATCTTTGTGATCCATTGTTCCATTATCCCTGGGACCAGCAATATCTCCATCCACTATTATTGTGCCGTTCAATACCACTTTTATGTGAGTTCCAATTGCTGTTATCTCTTCGTAGTTCCAGTCACCTACCGGTTTCAGATATCCTCTTTTTGCAGGTATTACACCATAAACCGAACCGTGATACTGGTAAGGCTGAAGGGCGGCATAAACAGGAGCTGTGTTGTCAAGTACCTGTATTTCCATACCTGCATAAGCCGCATCACCCATAAGCGGGGCTCTGATGCCTATACCATTATTGGCGGCGGGTGTAAGCTGGAATTCAAACCTGAAAATAAAGTCGGAATATTCTTTTTCGGTATATAAATTTCCACCTGAGTCATCGCTGGGTTTGACTGCAATCATTCCATCCTCGACGGTATAAGCTTTTTTATTTCCTATCCAGTTATCCAGGTTTCTTCCATTAAATAATGAAACAAAGCCCTGAGATTTTTCTTCAGGAGTAAGGCTATACTCTTCATCGGTGATTTCCCGCACATAAATGTCTCTGAATGCCAGGTCAGTACCATGAGCCTGCAACTCGATAGGGCCGGTCGGGAATATTGGAATCTTGCGATCCCAGTAATTTTCCAGGGTGACATTGTCAACCACCAGCTCTCCATTAAGCCATACTGACACCTTTTCTCCAACCATTAATATCCTGAAACTATTCCAGTCACCAACGGGATTATCAGCAACTTTAAGAGGTTTAGCCATGTTTATCTGGTTGTTGTAGAGTCCTCCGGAACCAACCTGTGCTCCAGCATCGACTCTTGAAGTATCCCATATCTGAACCTGGGGCGATCCTCTTAAATAGATACCACTGTCACCTTCCTTTGTGATTTTCCAATCTACAAGCATCTCAAAATCACCATATTGCTTCACAGTACACAGATTGTCTCCAGTTCCGTTAAACCAGATACATCCATCTCTGACGCTCCAGTTATCTGTAACTTTTTTGTCAGCTTCAGCCTGTTTCCTGGCCAACTCAGAAGTTGTCATTTTAGCCCTGGTTACCGGGTTCTCAACCAGTCCCTGCCATCCGGTCAGGTCTTTACCGTTGAAAATGGGTTTAAATCCTTCATCAGGAGGCATACCCGCCAGATATTTGTTCACCATCTCCTTATCATATTCACTCTCCTGTCCCTCAAGCTTACTGACAACTCTGGCAAGAATATCTTTCACCAGGTCTCCGTACATGCCTGCTTTGGAGTCGATTGATGGAAGGGCTATATACATTGCGGCTTTAGCAGCTGTTGCTGAGGTAGCCGAATCATCGAGGTAAGTTGAAACAAAGAACAGAGCCTGGTAAGTCTTAAGTTTTCCTATTTCACTTATAATCTCTTTTTTACGGTCGGAGCCCAGGGCATAAGGCATTATCTTCCTGTATAGAAGTAATTTTTCCTCGTCAGGCAGATCGGCTGATTTGATTTGTCCTACATATCCTTCAAAAGCCGGAGCTTCGAAAGTTTTGTTTCCCGAGGCACATATCTCAAACAATGCCGAGGAAGCAGAGTAATCTTTCCAGTTTGTAAGTGTCTTAAAACAAGTATCCCTCATGTCAGGATTGCCATCCTCAAACTCTTTCAAAACAATCGAGAGCGCTTTTTGTCCTCCCGTTTCCGCCAGAACAGGAATCAGCTTTTCTTTTTGGCCCTTCCCGTCCATAGCTTTGAGAATCACAGATGATCTCTTACCAGGGTTGGTTATCTTATTAGCAGCTGAAGCAATTGCTTCCCGGATATCAGAAATATATTCAGGTTTTTCTGTTAAAGAAAGTAATTCAATTAGTTTAGTCTGGTCATCCGGACCGGCAAGAGCAGCGAGGGCTTTGACAGCAGCAGATTTTACAGGTTCGTTATCAGACGATGCGTACGGAAGAACAATATCAAAATATTTATTGTCTTTGCTCCAGGCTAATAGTTCAATTGCAGTAAGCTTTGCAGGAGGGGGCCCCTCCTTTAAAACAGGTACAAGATACTGCATATTGTCACTATTCATGACTGTCATCAGGGCGGACTTCGCAGCTTCCTGGTCAGAAGCATTACTGTCGACCAGCATATAATTTATAAGTGAATTAACAGCCTTAGTACCACTTAGTTTAACGATTGCTTCAGCTGCCTCCTTTCTGACATTAGCATCCTGATCTGTTAATGAGGAATTTACCAGCGGTAAAGCTAACTCATCTCCCCGGGTGCCCAACATAGAAATGAGTTCAGGTTTTGCAGCCGGAATTGCTCTTGGAAAATAAGCGATCCATTTTTTCACTATTTCGGGTCCTTTTATTGACAGCGATATACGCATTGCCGCTATCCTGTATTTGCTATTTTCATTTGAAGCTGCCCTGATGAGATAATGCATAGCATCAATGCCATGAAAGCTGACATAAATGTCAAGAGCATCAATTTTATTCTGTACGGTCAGATTATCATTACATTTTGAGATAACATGTTTACATATCTTATCCATGGTTTTGATATCCCCATGCTGAGCTATAACTCTAGCATATGTAAGAAGTGAAGATGTCGCCCCTGTAACTTCCCATCTGTAAGAAACATCTTTCGCAGCTTTCCTGAGGACAGGATATGCCAGAGGACTACCGCTTTGAGCCAGAGCGTTATAAGCAGAAGTTTTTATATTAATATCATTACCTTCAGCCCATTTAATATATTCGCCAACAGCTAACTGCGATTTCATGAGTGCAAGATCGTTCATCACCGCAGCGGTACATGGAAGATCTTTATTCTTAAGTGACTCCGCCAACACTACTTCAGCGGTTCTTCCTCCAACAGCAGATATTACAGCCAGAGCAGGCTCACAAAATTCCTTCGTTTCCAGGTAGCTCTTCATTGCTTCTACAGATGCATCCTCTCCTATCAGTTGCAGCTGTTTCATAAAAAAATCTTTAACACCAAAATCCTTTTGCGATACTGCATAATAGATACAATTCTTTTCCCACTCCTTTCTTCCTTCCGTATTACCATTCCGGGAAAGAAACCTTGAAAGACTTTCTACTGCAAACCTGGGCCTGGTATCATCACCGGTTCCGGCAGGAATAACCTGATTACATATCAGTTTCCATCCAGGATCGCCAAGGGAGAGCATGTCAACCATGAGTTTATCAGTAAGCGGGATATCATTTGAAGGCAGCCTGGCCAGAAGATCAGCTACTTTGGTTTCGAGGGTCCTGGTATCCTGTGAATGCAACGCGACAGATACCAGCAGGAGAGATAAACCAAGTACTATTTTATAGATTTTATTGATTTTCATTATTATGTAATTTAAATAAAGTGATATGACTCATTTTCGACTTTTTCATTTCTTTGCTTCAATCAGATCCTCCAGGGACCTCTCATTGGCTGATTTATTAACCCATTGGCTCCTTCATCATCAATAAATTGCTGATTAACCGGATCATATTTAAGGTTTCTTCCAAGGCGAAGTGCTATTTTTCCAAGATTTACCAGTGAACATGACCTGTGGCCATTTGATTCATTCAGGGCAAACTTTTTCCTTGTAAGAACCGATTCTGTGAATGTTTCAATCTGGGGAGCAGGGTCCGGAAGCGAATTTATGAGCTTTTCCATATCAGGGATATCCGACCTGAATCCTTTATACACCTTCCCATGCGGACCTTCAATATATGCAGCATCTTTATCACGGTTTTCTCCATCCAATATAATCTGGCAGCCATCGGCATAAGTATATGTTATTCTCCGCCATGATCCAACGGCGTCATAATGTTGTTCCGGAGCATCAATTTCTATAGACACAGGGCCGGTATCATCCTTATTAAGCATATACTGAACGGGATCAAGATAATGTTGTCCCATGTCGCCCAAACCGCCTCCGTCATAATCCCAGTATCCCCGGAATTTTGCATGCACTCTCTCAGGATTGTATGGTTTATAAGGAGCAGGTCCCAGCCAGAAGTCATAGTCCAATACAGCAGGAACAGGCATAGGCCGGAGGTTGTATAAGCCACTCCAGTAAAATTTCCAGTCATAGCCGGTTATACCGCTTACAGTTACTTTCAAAGGCCAGCCAAGCACTCCGCTGTCAATAAGTTTCTTAAGTGGTTTAACGGTAGTACCCAGACCATAAAACTGGTCCCTGAACCTGAACCATGTATTAAGCCTGAACATCACACCATTTCTCCGGACTGCTTCAACTACTTTTATTCCTTCTCCGATTGTTCTTGTCATTGGCTTTTCACACCAGATATTTTTTCCGGCTTCTGCGGCTGTTTTGGATATGATTCCATGCCAGTGAGGCGGGGTGGCAATATGTACAATATCAATGTCTGGCCTGGCTATCAATTCGCGAAAATCGTGGTATCCGGCAACATCTTTCCCTGTCATAGCTATTACCTCCTCCAGGTGAGTTTTATCAACATCACAGACAGCAAGAAGTCTTGTTCCTTCATATTCAATATGTTCGCGTCCCATGCCTCCGACCCCGATTATTCCCTTTGTAAGCTGATCGCTGGGCGCTGTATACGATTGTCCTCCAAGAACATATCGTGGAACAATAGTAAAGGCAAGAGCTGCAGCTCCTGTCTTTTTAAGAAAATTACGTCTGCCGAATCTGACATCTTTCATAAACTAAATTTTACTGGAATTTTATTAAATACGAATCAGGAATTACAGGTAACGAATTAAAAATTTTAATCAGCAATCTTAATTGCAATGCAATTTGCAAGTTTTACCCACAAAATACAAATCGGATAAGTTCTATTTTTTATAAACCAAAAAAGAACCCCCTTCATATTGTGTCAGGTTCTTTTGGAAATTTCACAAATGAAGGGGGAAAGTACGTTCCGTAGTCATAGGGAAATAGGGAAATGGGGAACAACTGCGGAACTGTAGGGAATTAAACCTAAAACTTCATACCTGTATATTAATAACAACTTATATATATTGATTTACAGTCATCCAAATCAATGCTAAAATAGTCGGATGTGCCGTTATAATCCATTATTTTCAGGATATATGTATGAAACAGTAGTTTTAGTGTATATAACAGACACCTGATTACATGAAATTAGTCTACAGGTAAAAACTGAAATGGGGAAAAGATCTTCCCGGGGCTGTAGAAAAGATAATCAGGGTAAAATATGATTAAATATATTAAAATGATAATCTGCGGGTATTGAAAAAGTTGAAATCCATTAACCGCAAATGCCTCAAAGCATCTATACAAAGGACGCACATACCTGAATATAAGTATTTTATCCTCGAGTGTTTTGCGTCTTCTCAGAGGATTTGGCGATGAAAAATGACTATTTACAACAGACAGGTCTGTTGTAAAGACATTAAATATTGTACTTCATTTTTTATCCAACGGCAGTAAAGGCTTTGATCTTTCTTGATACAACAGTCAGAAGATATGTAACACAAACCAACAGGACAATTAATGCACCGGATTGTCCACCTAAGAAATCAGATGAAATTCCCATTATCAGTGGAAAAACAGCTCCGCCAAAGATACCCATTATCATGAGCCCCGAAACCTCATTATTAGACGAGGGATTTCTCAAAAGTGCCTGGGAAAAAATTATTGAAAAGACATTTGAATTTCCAAGTCCAAACAGAGCAATACCAGTATACATTATAGTTTTGTCAGGTATAAACATACATAATATGCCGGACAGGATCATACTGACACTTACTATAAATAC
>CAWJLF010000019.1:0-254286 GCA_963843635.1 uncultured Bacteroidales bacterium
CATGAAGTGTTACCTCTGTTATTGCTATTCCGGCGCTTTTAAGCTTTTCAAGTAGGGGCATGGTGAAGTGTAAACCAGCAGTAGGGGCGGCTACAGATCCCTTTACACTCGAATAAACTGTCTGATATCTTGTGCTGTCTTCTAATTCATCGGCCCTTGTAATATAAGGGGGTAAAGGAACATGCCCTATAGCCTCTATGACCTCCCCAAAGTTCAAATGATCGCAGTCCCATGTAAAACGTATCCTCCAGGCATCTCCTACGGCAACTGATTTTTCAGCATTAAGTCTGTAATTAATACCATTATATATAAATGTAGTACTTAAGACCCCTTCTTTCCATTTTTTAAGGTTTCCTATAATGCATTTCCATTCCACAGGTTTCATCGATCCCAGGGCTGTCTGATAGTCGGAAGGATTGAGTGGCTCCAGGCACAGTACCTCTATACCAGCTCCCGTATCCTTCCTGAAAAGTATCCTGGCGCGTATGACCTTGGTATTATTGAATACCAGTAACGAGTCTTCAGGCAGATAGGCGGGTATGTTGGCAAAAATATCGTCTGAAATGTTATCTCCCCTGCATATTAATAATCTGGACTGATCTCTTTTTTCGACAGGGTATTGTGCAATTCTGTCAATCGGAAGGATATAATTGTATTCCGATAAGTCAATATCAGTCATTGTCATCTGCTTATTTGATTAAGCCCTTGTACTAATTGTCCTGTATAAATTGATTTATGCAAAACATGGACTTCGTTATCCCGGAATATTAAAAGCCGGTTTTCTTACGCAAAAATAACTATAATAAAAAGCAATGGATAAAATCCCGGTAATTAATTAACTTTGCGGTGCAGCAGGCTGTTCCATCGTGCCCAACTTTGGTGAGGTAAGGAAAGTCCGGACAACTCAGGGCACCATACTTCCTAACAGGAAGATATCCGTGAGGGTATAGAAGTGTAACAGAAAATAACCGCTCTGAGAGCAATCGAAGGGTAAGGGTGAAAAGGTGGGGTAAGAGCTCACCTGTTCCTATGGTGACATCAGGAGCAGTACACCTTATGGGTTGTAAGACCATGTATACCGGCGCTAAGGGCTGCCCGTCCGATGCCGGGGGGTAGGTCGCTAGATCATCTCAGTGATGAAATGACCAGATAAATGATGGAAGTGGTTCTAATATCTTTGACAGAAACCTGAACCATACAGAATCCGGCTTACAGGCCAGCTGCACCAACAAATAAAAAAGAGGAGGAGACAGAACCCCTGGTCCATCTCCTCTTTTTATTATCATCACAGGAAACTGCTACTTCAGTTGAAAAATACTGTCGTCCATTGGAAGATTTACCTCCACCTTATCGAAAGAGACAATAAATTCCATCCCATTGGCTGAAGTTGTGGTCTTCATAGGCAGGAAGACACCATTGTTATCTGTATAATCGGTCATATAGGATTCTGCTGTCACATCCGTGCCACCCTGGTTGATAGTGGTGCTGGTTTTAAGAAGAAGGTAAGATGTCTTGTCTATATACAAATCGATTGTATTTCCTCCATCGAGACTGGCTTTAATCTTATAAACAGGTTTGCCATTAACGACATCCTCTCCTTCGAGAGTCAGTTTACCCTGCTTCAGGTAATTATCCATATAATTCTGGAACAGATTACTATTCTGTGTCTGACTTATCTGTTCTGAGGACATCTCAACAGGATCGGTGGAACCCGACATAGGATTGATTGAATAACCTTTAGTCCCGTTAAAAGCAGAGACCATTTCCTGTCCGTTGAAATTTGTAACAGTCTTTATTTTATTTGGCTTCTTCATCCACAGTTCAAGGGGAAGTTCCATTCCCATCATCGACATCTTTCCGGTGATCTTAATAGTTGACATAGCCGAGACTTTGTCGTATTTATTGGCCGCAGAATACTTTTTTACTATTTCATCAAGTGTCTGCGCATTAATTGAAGTGACCAGTAGTATACCAGCCAGAACAGTTACGAGTTTTTTCATTTTATTTGATTTATTGTTTAAGTGATTAAAAGGAATTTATTGTTTTTCTGAGAGCAACGAGTTTCACAAGAAGTTTTTCCATTTCAGACAATTTGAGCATATTGGCTCCATCTGACAGGGCAACAGACGGATCTGGGTGAGTCTCTATAAAAATTCCGTCGGCACCAACACTTATGGCTGCTTTTCCCATTGTCTCAATCATCTCCGGTCTGCCTCCTGAGACTCCCGTTGATTGGTTGGGCTGCTGAAGAGAATGCGTGATATCCATTATTACCGGGCAGCCTGTCTGTTTCATTATGGGAATATTTCTGAAATCAACAACTATGTCCTGGTACCCGAACATATTTCCCCTGTCAGTCAGTATAATATTGTTATTACCGGATTCCCTGACCTTCTCTACTGCGAATATCATGGAAGATCCTGAAAGGAACTGACCCTTCTTTATATTGATCCACTTACCTGTCTTAGCAGCAGCTATTAACAGATCAGTCTGCCTGCAAAGAAAGGCGGGGATCTGAAGAATGTCAACGTATGAAGCTGCCATACCTGCTTCTTCCGGATTATGTATATCGGTTATGACCGGAACAGAGAATACTTCACGAACCTCTGCAAGTATCTCCAGGGCTCTTGTATCACCTATTCCTGAGAAGGAATCACTTTTCGACCTGTTGGCCTTTCTGTAAGATGATTTGAATATAAAAGGGATCATATACTTTTCAGAAAGGCTTTTCAAATGTTCAGCTGTTTCAAATACAATATCGCGGCTTTCGACAACGCATGGACCGGCAATTAAAATAAAATTTCCAGATTCAATAAATTTTATTCCGGGGATAGTGTTCACAGCTTCTGACATATTTAACAAAGTTAAAAAAATATTTGAAAAAGTAATTTTAGTGCATCTATTTTACATGTTCATACACATTCCTACTTATCATAATCATATATGTCTTTCCACATGACCGACAGCCTTTTCCTAATCTCATCCTCCCTGGGGTTGGTCCCCGGATCATAGAACATACTGCCCTTTAATTCATCAGGCAGGAAATAATCACGCACAAAATTTCCCGAGTAACTATGAGCGTATTTATACTCTTTTCCATATCCCAGACCCTTCATCAATGAAGTGGGAGCATTCCTGATATGAAGAGGAACCGGCAGATCCCCTTCTTTCCTAACCGCCTCAATTGCATTCTCAACTGCCATATATGAGGCATTGCTCTTGGGTGAGGTTGCCAGATAGACTGCTGCCTCGGACAGGATGATTCTTGATTCAGGCCAGCCAATCACATTTACTGCTTCGAAGCATGCCTGGGCAAGCAGAAGAGCGTTGGGGTTTGCCAGACCTATATCTTCTGCGGCAAGGATCAGCATACGACGTGCAATGAATTTTGGATCCTCTCCACCTTCAACCATGCGTGCCAGCCAGTAAACAGCTGCATTGGGATCACTCCCTCTGAGGGATTTGATGAAAGCGGAAATTATATCATAATGCTGCTCCCCGTTCTTATCGTACATAGCCAGGTTTTTCTGTACATGATTCAACACCTTTTCATTGTTAATGATTATCTTTTCAGATGATGTCTCATCGGCTTCAGAACCTGCTACCAACTCAAGTGCATTGTACAGTTTTCTGGCATCCCCCCCTGATATTCTTATCAAGGCTTCATAATCCTCTATTTCTATATTAAGCCGGGAGAGTATGCTGTCCTTCTTCAAGGCAGAATCTACCAATCCTCTCAGTTCTTCCTCAGACAACGGATTCATTATATATACCTGACAACGTGAAAGGAGAGGGGAAATAACTTCAAAGGAGGGATTCTCTGTCGTAGCCCCAATAAGTGTTATTACACCCTGTTCTACAGCACTCAGGAGGGAGTCTTGTTGTGATTTGTTAAAGCGGTGTATTTCATCAATAAATAAAATGGGGTTAGGATGGTCAAAAAACTGTTGCTTCTTCGCTTTTTCTATAGTCTCCCTGACATCTTTTACTCCTGAATGAACAGCGCTAAGGGAAAAAAAGGGCCTTTTCAGTGTATTGGCAATAATGAGGGCCAGGGTAGTTTTTCCAACACCCGGTGGACCCCAAAGGATAAAGGATGGAATATTTCCGGATTCAATAAGCTTTCTGAGAACCCCATTACTGCCCACAAGATGTTGCTGTCCGCAAAAATCTGCAAGTTCCCGTGGTCTTAGTCGTTCAGCAAGTGGTTGGTTGGGCGGCATACTAATAATATTTGCGTAAAAGTAATAAAAACAATGTTTGTTGATTCATAATATATAATATACAGACGTACTATGAAGCTTTTTAATTATAATTGTATAAGACTTAAAGCAGTCCGGTATTCATTTTATTTTAATTATATGAACAGACTTTTTTCTTTACTGATCCTCCAGATAATTCTATACGGATGTTCAGATCTTCGCGGTACAAAGGCAGAACGTATACTTGAAGGGAAGGATATTATTGCTGACAGTGGCATGGTAGTATCGGCACATCACCTGTGTTCCCTTGCAGGTGTTAAGGTACTGCAGGAAGGGGGTAATGCTGTTGATGCTGCTGTCGCAACCGGGTTTGCGCTGGCTGTCTGCTATCCTGAGGCAGGCAATATTGGTGGAGGAGGATTTATGCTTGCCAGGTTGAAGGATGGAAAATCAGTGGTTATTGACTTCAGGGAGAAAGCTCCTTTACATTCTTCCAGGGATATGTTCCTTGATAAATCAGGAAATGTTGAGAAGGGAATAAGCACGGATACCCATCTGGCAAGTGGTGTTCCCGGAACTGTTGACGGACTGATAACTGCTCATGATATGTATGGCTCGTTATCATTTGATGATGTCATTCAACCAGCTATAGACCTCGCTGAAAAAGGCTTCATCCTGACCGTTAAAGAGGCTGCAAATCTAAATTTCAACAGAGAAACATTCCTTAAGAGAAACAAGAAAGGCATTTCCTTCGTTAAGGATTCATTATGGAATGAGGGCGATACCCTGATACAAAAAGATCTTGCAGAGACTCTCAGAAGGATCAGGGATAAGGGAAGAGACGGTTTTTATAAAGGCAAAACAGCAGAGCTGATAGTAAGAGAGATGAAAAAAGGTAACGGCATCATTTCAGAGGATGATCTCAGTCAGTACAAATCTGTCCTTAGGCAACCTCTCAGAGCAACCTATAAAGGATATGATATAATCACTGTCCCTCCACCCTCAGGGGGAGGGATCACTCTGATACAGCTCCTGGAGATGATAGAACCCTATCCGCTTAAAGAATGGGGATTTCATTCACCCGGTGCAATACACCTGATGGTGGAAGCTGAACGAAGGGCATTTGCCGACAGGTCTGAATATCCCGGTGATCCGGATTTTGTCAGTATACCCATCAAAGAACTGATAAGCATGAAGTACATCGAAAGAAGGATGGCTTCATTCAGCGAAACCAGAGCCTCTTCCTCATCTGATATAAAAGCGGGATCGCCAGGTAAGAATGAGAGCAGTGAGACCACTCATTATTCTGTGGTTGACAAAGATGGGAATGCTGTTTCTGTTACAACAACTCTTAACGGTTCATTTGGGAACAGTATTGTTGTTGACAGCGCAGGGTTCCTGCTTAACAATGAAATGGATGACTTTTCGGTTAAGCCGGGATTCCCCAATATGTACGGGCTTGTGGGAGGAGAAGCAAACTCTGTTCAATCAGGAAAGAGGATGCTGAGTTCAATGACACCCACAATTATTGAGAAGGAGAATAAGCTATTCATGGTGCTGGGATCTCCGGGAGGATCCACTATTCCGACAACCGTATTCCAGGTGATTGTGAATGTCATCGATTATGATATGAGTTTAGGTCAGGCTGTTAGTGCAAAAAGGTTCCATCATCAGTGGCTGCCAGACTATATAAGTTATGAGAGGGAAGCGATTGACAGTCTGACTCTAATCAAACTGAAAGATATGGGTCATCAGTCTGAAAATAGTCAGATCATTAGGACAGACAAATGCAATAATGGTGTTGAAAAATGGTAGAATGGAAGGGGGGGCAGACCCCCGCGGATATAATTCAGCAGGCGGTTACTGAGGCATTTTGCGGTTCAATTATTTTTAGTAAATTGCTTCAATTTTATTTTATTTAAAGAAATAAATTAATACTTTTAACAATTGAAATTAACTTTTCGTCTAAATTCAGATTATTGTTATTGTATTTGAATACCTTCAGATATATTCAGTTATGAAAAGAACTCTGCTCATTGTAGTTATCATTCTGGCGGTAATTATTGCCCTGCCGGTAATCAATCTGATCCGGTGGTCTTTCCAGACAAAAAAGCCAATGGATATTATTATAGTTGATAAAACTGTGCCTACACTGGAACGTGAACACCATAAATCTTTTAACTGGATTCTGACAAATGACAGATTTGTAAAAAAAGAACAAAAGACAAGTTACTCCTATAGGAAGGATTACTACGGATTTTACCCACTCAGGCCCCTGCGTGATAAAAAATGGGATAAGAAGAACCTATCTCTTACTGATCTTATTAATCTGGCTGAGAATAATGATGCTGTATATTTCACCGATACCTATGGTGTCTTTTTCAATGACTGGTACCGTGGAATCAGTAAGAGCCGGAGATCAAGGAAAATATACGGGGGATTAAACAATAATGACAATCTCCTGATCAAGGAAATGAAAGACAGGAATAAGCTTATTATCCTGGAATATAATACATTCGACTATCCTACACCTCCGTTTGAATCAGTTACGTGTTCAAGAGAAAATGGGGATCAAGTTTTGGCGGCTGGTCCGGTAAGTACTTTAGTTCACTGGATACAAATTCCGAAGACTTTCCAATCTGGATGACGAGTATGTACAGGAAAGAGTACAATAAACCATGGACTTTTAACAAATCTGGTATCAGTTTTCTTAATGAAAAGTCGATAATCGTACTTGAAGAGGGCAGGGAACTTAAGGATCCAATGCCTCATATAATAACAGATAGATCAATCGTATTAAATATGGTGTATCCAAAATCGGTTGCTTTTGACCAGTGGTTTGCATATGTCGATCCGATGCAGAGTACTATAATTTCAAGATTTTCTATTTCTACCACTGCAGCCGGAGATACTCTCCTGATGGACAATAATCTTTCTAGCATGTTTCCGGCAGCTTTAAAAGAACCCGATCCCGGCAATATGTATTATTTTTCGGGTGATTTCACTCACGCAGATATCCCATACTGGACCTCAAGGTTTGTAGGGATTGAAAAACTGAAAGGGATTTTTATTCGGGAGATAACCAGGATGACACAAGGAGGTTCTTCTGGCTTTATTACAGACCACTACTCCGGACTATCCTGACGAATTATAGTGATTCTATTAAGAGCAGATAAGTAATCCTTTTAGCCAGAACCTTCAATGATTATTTTTGCAGTAAACTAACGTTTCAAGAGCATTATAAAGAACAACTGCCGGATGATGGGCTGTTTTGCCGGTTCCATCTTTTATATGGTGTCTGCAGCTGGTTCCCGGAGCACTTATTATCGTTTCTCCTCCTGAACTCCGAACCTTGGGAATAAGACAAGTTCCCCTATTTTATTGGATAATTCGAAATGTTCTTTCTCATAACCAAAAGAACCTGCCATACCGCAACAACCCGAAGGAATTTCTTTCACCTCGTAATTTGCAGGGATGGAAAGCATCTCAATAGTGCTCGATGATGAAGCAACAGCTTTTTGCTGGCAATGAGCGTGTAAGAGGATTGATCTCTTTTCTGATCCGTGAACATTCTGACCTGTCAATCCTTCCTGCTTTATATTCATGGGACATGAACTCATCAACCATAAAGCAGTTTTTGCAAGTTTCTTGCAGACTCTTTCAGGCTACTTCCCGCAAGTTCAGGGTATTCATCTCTGAATCCAAGTATTGCTGAGGGTTCGATACCAAGCAAAGGGAGCTTTTCACTAATTATGCCTGAGAAATTAATGATATTTTTCTTGACGGTCTTCTGTGCTGTTCTTACCAGCCCTTTTGAAATAAAGGTCCTTGCACTAATGTTGTGATCGGTTGAAATAACCCTGTAATTGAGAGATGTCAGGAGACGTATAACTGCAATACCGATTTCCGTATCATTATAGTTTGTAAACTCATCAATAAAAAGACATACTTCACCTGATGGGTTATCAGGGTTTATCCGGGCAAGGTTTTTCCTTATCCATTTCCTTAGAGTGATCTTATAGAGTGAAGGGATTGATCGCTCCGCTGCAAAACCGGTGATCTTTTTTAAAAGGGCAGAGGTAACCCGGTTATTGACAAAGAAATTGAAAAGGGAAGGGGAAAAAGAACCCAGTTTATTTATTGATGTTATGTATGCTATTAACCTTGTCCTGAGTGGTATTCCATGCCTGTCATACCAGTGTTGAAGAAATTCTGATTTAAGCTTTGCTATATCAACACTCGAGGGGCACTCCGATTTGCAACCCTTGCAACCAAGGCACAGATCCAGTACTTCGTATATCTCCCTGTGATTCCAGGGATCACCTTCTTTCCACATATATTCCCTCATGACATTAGCCCTTGCTCTTGTGGTTTTATCCTCATCACCTGTTGCCATAAAACTTGGGACACATTACTACCTCCTATCTAACCGATTTACGACAATCACCGGAACCATTACACCTTTCAGCAGCGCGTAATACACCATCACTTTCAGAGAAATCATAAATGGTCTCAATGGTCCTGGTGGGTTTTCCCGGGATATACCGTAGAAAATCATTCATCGGAGGAGTGTTGATTATTTTGCCCGGGTTAAGAAGATATCCGGATCCCAGCACTCTTTTACCTCTTTGATGAGCTTATAGTTATGGTCGCCAAGCATCATGGGAATAAACTCTCCCCTCAGCCTTCCGTCACCGTGTTCCCCGCTTAAGCGATCCCCTGTATTTCTTTACAATCTTTGCCGTTTCTGTTCCGATTGTCCTGAAGAGTTTAACATCCTTTGGGTCTTTCAGAGTTAAAATTGGTCTGATATGAAGTTCTCCTGTTCCTATATGCGCGTGAAAAACAGAATCCTTTCCATACCGGGCCAACATCTTCTCTATTTCATCAATATAATCAGGAAGCAATTTGACATTTATTGCAGTATCTTCCATAAGGGTGACAGGCTTGGGGTCGCCCTTCATATTGGCCAGTACACCAAGTCCTGCTTTTCTGAGATCCCATACCCGTGAAATATCTTTACCCGTGACCACAGGAAAGGAATAGCCATATCCTGCAGCCTTCAATGCCGTAATCATCGCTGATGCAATCCCTGGCAATATCTCTTCATGCTCCTTCCTGACAAATTCAACTATAAGTATGGCTCCGGGATCTCCATCAAGGAAAAACCTGTTATTTCGCTGACTTATATTGTTTTCAGTCAGTTTCAGTATCCTGTTATCCATCATCTCAACAGCCGAAGGGTTGTGTTTCAGGGCAACGAGATTGGCCCTGAATGCATCGTTTCTTTCCCTCAGATGAACACATACAAGAGCCTTTTCTGACGGAGGCAAAGGAACAAGGTTGAGCTTGATCTCGGTTGATACCGCAAGTGTCCCCTCTGAACCGGCTAATAATTTACAGAAGTTGAATTTATTATCTGATCTGTCATGAAAGGGCTCTGAATTGAGAAGTAGATCAAGTGCATAGCCGGTATTTCTTCTTTCAACATCCGGGTCGGGATACCCCTCAATTATATGTCTTTGATTATCAGTATCAGATAGGATTGTTAATGTTCCGGTAAATATCCCCTTCCAGGTTACCCAAGATGGTGCATTTTCCTGAATTCTTCCTTGCTTAGAGGATCCAAACAGTGCTTCTGACCCATCACTGAGAAGAGCCTTAATTTCAATAGTATGATCCCTGGTTGATCCGTAAACCAGCGAATGAGAGCCACAGGCATTATTTCCAAGCATGCCGCCTATATTACACCTGTTGGCAGTGGAGGTCTCGGGTCCAAAAAAAAGACCAAACTTTTTGAGGGCATAATTTGAGTTCATCGAGAACAACGCCCGGTTCAACTCTTACCCACATTCCCTCCTTATTAATCTCAAGTATCCTGTTCATATACCTTGAAACATCAACAATGATGCCTTTGGTAACCACCTGCCCTGCAAGAGAAGTGCCTCCGGCTCTGAGAGTTATGCTTTGTTTCTCAGTTCTGTGCAAACCCAGTATTTTCCTGATATCAGATGCTGACTTCCTTTGGCCATATAACAGCTACTGGTTCCTCCTTATAAACGGAAGCATCGGTGGAGTAAATAGTCCTTGTTATATTATCATACCTCAGATCACCTTCCAGGCTACTGGCAAGAGTATCCAAGCGAGCAGGAAAAATATTCATTCTGTGCACTTTTTTTTAGAGCTGCAAATTTAGGAAAATGATTCAATAATGAATTTATTATGTGCCATGACTATATGGTTTTTTTTATATAATAGGAATTAATCCTGATATTAATCATGTTCATCAAAATTGTTTAATAGCACTTTTTTTTCGTACATTTATCAAAATATTTCGAACTTATTAATATACTGATACACAATGGAATTATTAGATCACATCAAACAAAATGCCAAAAAACACAATAAGCGTATTGTGCTTCCCGAGGGGTATGAAGAAAGAACTATTAAGGCAGCTGACCAGGCAATCGGTGAAGGATTGGCACAAATCATACTTTTAGGTGATCCGGAAGAGATAAATTCCCACGCAGCATCTCTTGGTTTAAAGAACATATCAAAGGCTAAAATCGTCAATCCTGAGTCGCATGATAAAAAAGACCATTACATAGAGATGATGGTAGAGCTCAGGAAAAATAAGGGAATGACGAGAGAAGAAGCTGCAGAACTTATTGAGGATCCTCTTTATCTTGGTGTACTTATGATCAAGAATGGTGATGCGGATGGTGAGGTCTCCGGGGCCGATCATGCCACTGGTGATGTATTTCGTCCGGCTTTTCAATATGTTAAAACTGCTCCTGGCATAACCGTTGTATCAGGCGCATTTATAATGATTCTTCAGGATAAAAATTTTGGTGAGAATGGCGTAATTATTTTTGCAGATGGTGCTGTTCATCCCAATCCAAATGAGAATGAACTGGCCGAGATTGCAATTGCTTCTGCACATACTGCCAGAGCAATAGTCGGAATGGAGCCAAGGATAGCGATGTTGAGTTTCTCTACAAAAGGGAGTGCTAGGCACGAAATGGTCGACAGGGTGGTTAATGCTACAAGGATCGCTAAGGAAATGGCTCCGGATCTTAAACTGGATGGAGAACTGCAGGGAGATGCCGCACTTGTTGAAGCCATAGGCAAAAGCAAAGCCCCGGGAAGCCCAATAGCCGGAAAAGCAAATGTCCTTATATTCCCTGATCTCAATGCAGGAAATATTGCATATAAGCTTGTTCAGAGACTTGCTCATGCGGAGGCTATTGGCCCGATATTGCAGGGAATGGCCGCACCAATCAACGACTTGTCGAGAGGATGTTCGGTAAGCGATATAGTTAGCATGATCGCAATAACCTCAAACCAGGCCGCTGGAATGAAAAAATAGTATAATTGCGTAAAATCGGCATTAATTTGCTTTTTAAAAGAATCAAAATATCAAACTAAAATGGCAGAAAATACTGAACGTCTTGAAGATTATGGATTGTCTCAGGATACACAGCCCAAGACGCTCTTCTCGCGTGTCGGGATAGTTGGAGCGGGGACTGTAGGACAAAATATTGCAAGGATGGTGAGTTCCAAGGGACTGGACGTGATCTTTCTTGAGATGACACAGAAGAAAATTGACCAGGCATATGAAGAGCTGGCCAAGGAACTTGACAGGATGATAGAACGATGGGGTATGACAAATTCAGAAAAGCTTGGAATACTCTCCCGGATAAAAGGCACACTTGAGTATGAGGACTTCAGGGAATGTGATATTGTTATTGAAGCAATAAAATCATCTACCCGTGAACTTAGTCATGATATCAGAGAAGCCATTCTTAAAAAGATTGAATCCCATGTTGACAGGAATACAATCATTGCCACCAACTCCAGTACACAGGTCATAACAGAACTGACAGCTGATCTGACATATAAAGATCGTTGTGTAAGCTTCCATTTTCTTACTCCCGAGGCCGATGCAAGGGTTGTTGAGATTGTCAAAGGACTCTACACCTCCGATGAGGCATATGAAAATACTATTAAGTTTGCCAACCTGATCGGGAAACAGGTGGTGCCTGTTAAGGAATCACCTGGGATCATCAGTACCCGTCTTTTCGTACCATTGATTAATGAAGCCTGCGAAATATTAATGGAAGGAGTAGGATCGATGGAGGATATTGACCTTACTATGAAAGTCGGATTTGGACTGCCCCTGGGCCCATTTGAAATGGCCGACAAAATCGGACTGGACAAAATACTCAGGTGGTGTGAGAACCTGTATGATGAATTTGGTGATCTGAAGTATAAGTCTTCACCGCTTCTTAAGAAATTGGTAAGGGCAAACCAATGGGGCAGAAGGACGGATCAGGGATTTTATGAGTACAAAGACGGGGTAAAGGTAACAAAGATATGCGTCGATCGAGGATAAGTAATCCGGGTTGATAGCATACATTAATAATAAATAACTTTTAATAATGAAAATATTAGTTCTGAATTGTGGTAGCTCATCAATTAAGTACCAGCTCTTCGACATGGCTATCAATGTTGTTCTTGTAAAGGGGATTGTTGAAAAGATAGGTTTAAAAGGGTCATTCCTGAAGAATGAGAGATATGATGGGGATAAAGTAAAACTTGAGGGTGAAATCCTTGACCATCAGAAAGGGATTGAATACCTGCTTGGGATAATGATCAGTAAAAGGAGAGGTGTTATCAGTAACCTTAACGAAATTGATGCTGTCGGTCACAGGCTTGTGCATGGAGGCGAGACATTCCAGGAAAGCTGTTACCTCGACGATCTTACTATAAAGGGTGTGGAGGATTGCTCAGATCTGGCACCACTTCATAACCCGGCTAATCTTAAGGGTATTTATGCAATGAAAAATCTGTTGCCCCATGTCCCTCAGGTAGGTGTATTCGATACTTCATTTCATCAGACCATGCCCGATTACTCCTTTATGTATGCACTCCCTTATTCACTTTATAAGAAATACGGAATACGACGTTATGGTTTTCATGGTACCAGCCATAGTTATGTGTCGAAAAGAGCCTGCGAGATCCTTAATGTGAGCTATGATTCGCTGAAAATGATCACATGTCACCTGGGAAACGGTGCATCCATCACAGCTATTAAAAACGGGATTTCTGTTGATACTTCCATGGGGCTCACACCTGTTGAAGGACTTATTATGGGGACCAGGTCAGGCGATGTGGATGCAGGAGCACTGACACTGATAATGGACAAGGAGGAGATCAACTATTCCGCACTAAATACCCTGTTGAATAAACATAGTGGTGTGCTTGGCATTTCGGGGATATCATCCGACATGAGGGAGGTTGAATCTGCAGCTGATGAGGGTGATGAACGTGCTTCGCTTGCTTTGAGAATGTATGAATACCGTGTAAGGAAGTATATCGGTGCCTATGCTGCGGCAATGGGGGGTGTTGATCTTCTGATCTTTACAGGGGGGGTTGGCGAAAATGGATGGGTGACACGTGAAAATATCTGTAAGGATTTTGAGTTCCTTGGCCTGGAGTTTGATAAGCAGGCAAATGATGGCTCACGTGGTAAAGAGAAGGTAATAAGCAAAGAGGGCTCTAGGGTGACAGTAATGATCGTGCCCACCAATGAAGAATTTGTGATAGCTTCCGATACTCTCGCAATTGTAAATAAACAAAATGTGAATCTTTAACTTTAAAATAAAGACTATGATATTAAAGACCCTGAATGATCTTAGGGCCCTGGTTAAAGGTGGTCCCATGAAAAAGCTGGTTCTGGCAGCAGCTCAGGATCAACATGCACTTGGAGCTGTCGTCAGGGCCTGGCAAGACAATATTATTGAACCAATTCTTATCGGAGACAAAGAGGGGATTCAGAATATATGCGCTGAAAATAATTATGATATATCAGGTCTGAGGATTATACATGAACCGGAAACTGATAAATCTGTCGAAATGGCTGTTAGAATGGTAAGCAGCAAACAGGCAGGCATACTTATGAAAGGTAAAGTTGGAACATCCACTCTGCTTCGGTGTGTACTCAACAAGGAGTGGGGACTGAGAACAGGAAATCTGCTCTCACATATTGCATTGTTCGAGGTGGATACCTATCATAAAGTGATCGCAGTAACAGATGTTGCAATGAATATTGCACCAAACCTGAAAGACAAGATAGCTATTGTAAATAATTCAGTAGCATGCCTGAATAACCTCGGTTATGTGATGCCTAAAGTTGCTGTTCTGGGTGCTGTGGAGATGGTAAATGAGAATATGGAAGCAACTCTGGATGCAGCTCTACTCTCGAAGATGAATCAACGGGACCAGATCAGAAACTGTATCATTGATGGCCCTCTGGCATTTGATAATGCCGTGAGTCTTGAGAGCGCAAAACACAAGGGCATAAAAAGTGAAGTCGCAGGAGACACGGATCTGTTATTAATGCCCGATATTGAAGTAGGGAATGTACTGTACAAGTCCCTTGTTTTCTTTGCAAAAGCGAAAGTGGCATCCATTATTCTCGGAGCACTGGTACCTATTGTCCTGACTTCCAGGTCGGATTCGGAACAGGCAAAATTTGACAGTATACTTTTATCGGCTGCTGCCAGTAAATGGTGAAATTATGATTAGTTCCCTTAAGCAGATGGAAGAAATGGTGCTCAGGCTTAAGAAGAAGCACCGTGTTGCCGTTGCATGGGCACAGGATAACAATACTATAGGGGCTGTCAATGAAGCCGTTAAAATGGGTTTTATCGAGGCTATACTGATAGGCAGATCTTCTGAGATCAGAAAAACATGTGAAGCCGAGAATATTGACTATAATAATTTTACAATTGTTGAATCAGAAAATGAGACTTCAGCCTCTGAGGAAGCCGTAAGGTTAGCTATAGACAATAAAGCCGATGTTGTAATGAAAGGACTCGTCGGCACAGATAAATTTCTTAAGGCAGTGATGGACAAGGAAAAGGGATTGATGATACCTAATTCCGTTCTCAGTTATGTTGCTGCACTCGAAATCCCTGATTACCATAAACTACTTTTCATTACCGATCCTGCAGTAATACCTTTTCCTGATCTTGATCAGAAAATTGCAATGGCAGGCTATGCAATTGAAATGGCAAAACGATTTGGGATTGAGAAACCAAAAATTGCTTTGATCGGTGCCTCAGAGAAAATGAGCAGACATTTCTCCAATTCAGTAGATTATGCAATCATGTGTAAGATGGCTGACAGGGGACAGATAAAGAATTGTATTATGGATGGACCTCTTGATATTTTCCTTGCATGCGACAGGAAGAGCAGCGACATAAAAGGAGTGGAGACACCCAATAGAGGGTGATGCCGATATTCTGCTTTTCCCGTCCCTGGAATCCTGCAATCCTTTCTATAAAGGGGTGATGCTTTTTGGAAAAGGAGAACTGGCAGGACTGATCAGGGGAACCAGGAAACCTGTTATAGTCATGTCACGAAGTGAAAGTGAAAAATCAAAATATTATTGTATTGCATTATCCTGCCTTATGGCTTAATCGCCATTGTGAGAATAATGTCATGTAATAAAACTCTATAAATGGCGAAACCTCTTATCCTTGTAATCAACCCGGGCTCAACATCTACCAAGTTTGCTTTGTACGAAGAGGAAATACTCCTCTTTGAACAGAACATTAAACATGATACCACGGATCTTAAGCCCTTTGAGAAAATCAGTGATCAATTCCATTACAGGAAAAACCTTATCATGAAAGAGCTGGTAGTAAGAAACACAGATATTTCAAGGATTAGGGTGGTGGTGGGAAGAGGAGGGCTTGTAAAACCAATAGAATCAGGCATTTATAAAGTAAGCGATAAGATGAAGGAAGACCTTGTAAATGGGTATCTGGGAGAGCATGCCAGTAACCTTGGAGGTCTTATCTCAGATGAAATAGCGGCTGCTCTGCCTGATGCTAGTGCTTATATTGTCGATCCGGTTGTGGTTGATGAAATGCAGGATGTTGCCAGGATATCAGGTCATCCGGATATTGAACGTATTTCAATTTTTCATGCTCTTAATCAGAAGGCTGTGGCACGCCTGTATGCATCATCCATCAGCAGGAATTATGAGGGATTGAATCTCATTATTGCTCATATGGGTGGAGGAGTAAGTGTTGGAGCACATGAAAACGGAAAAGTCGTAGATGTCAATAATGCCCTTAACGGAGATGGTCCTTTCTCTCCGGAAAGATCCGGTGGACTTCCTTCCGGACAGTTGACCGATCTCTGTTTCAGTGGTAACTACAACCATCCTGAAGTTAAATCCATGCTTACCGGGAAAGGAGGAATGGTGGCCTATCTCGGGACAAATAATTTTATAGAGGTTTGCTCCAGAGCAGAAAACGGAGATGATAAAGCAATATTGATAAGGGATGCATTTGTTTACCAGGTGGCTAAAGAAATAGGGGCAATGGCTTCTGTTCTTCATGGTAAAGTTGATGCTGTGATCCTGACAGGAGGCATAGCATACCAGAATCAAACTGTAGACAGAATAAGGTCAATGGTGAGCTTTATAGCTGAGGTGGTAGTATATCCGGGTGAAGATGAGATGAAAGCACTTGCATATAACGGCCTGCTTGCCCTGAAAGGTAAAATTGAAATAAGGACCTATGTGTGAGAACAGCCCAGCCCCATAATATACTTTAGAATTAATAATTCCTCGACTCAGTTCAGACAAAAATCCGACTTTATTTACGGGTTATTCATTGCAACAGGCAAAATTTTCCCGTTAAAAAATTTGTGACCGTTCAAAGCAAAGCCTGAAATAAATTCAGCCATTTGCGGAGCACTTACCGGTGCAACAAAACCAGGAAATGCATTTGCAAACATTTCAGTCTGTACAGCGCCAAGCGCCAGACAATTAACTTTGATGCCGGAATCAGCATACTCGAGGGCAAGACATTCTGAAAGTGTTGCCAGTGCAGCTTTTGCGGCACTGTAATAGGAAAGGCCCTCATATTTTGCTGATCCCTGGAATCCTCCCATACTGGATATATTTACAATGTGAGTCCCTTTATGCATAAGGGGTCTTAAAAGCTTAATAACTGATGCGGGACCAAAAAAATTAGTATCCATAATTTGTCTAGCTTCAGCATCTGCGATATCCTGGAATGATTTTTTTATTAATAACCCTGCAGTATTGATCAGGATATCAATACTTTTGAACTGTTCTTTTACTCCTTCAAAAAACAGTCCCGAGTGTTTTTCAAATACAGAAAGATCAACCTGTATGGCCTTGACATTTGAAAAACGGGACATTAATCCATTCAGGGAATATTTATTTCTTCCGGTAACAACTATCAGGTTTTCAGCGTCCCTGGCAAGAAATTCGACAATTGACATTCCTATTCCCCTGGTGCCACCATTGACAATAATATTCATATTCTTGTTTTTGACTTTATTAATCGGATCACATTATGCTACTAAGATATTTATTAATGCCGAGTAACGGAAATTATTTAACAATCAACAGGTCCCATGTGTTTAGTATTTCGGATAGTTCAACACCGTTTAGAAAATGCTGTTTGTTAAATAGAAATTATTAACTGAAAAGCATTATGTATATATAATATATTAACCAATCAGCATATATTTGTAAAATAATATATAATTATTCTGGATATTTTTAGTGATTAGTAAATAAAACCTGTTATCTGGATGATACAGGGTAAAAAAGCAATTAAAACTTGATAACATGGTACAGGGGAAAGTAGCTATAATAGGTTGCGGCAATATTGGATTATCATTGTTGCAGGGGCTTTTAAAAGAAAGTGTTATGCCTCCGGGAAATATTACTGTAACGCGCAGAAACACAGACGAGCTGGATTATCTTCGTAAGACGGGAGTTGATGTTACTTCCGACAATATAAGGGCAGTAAAAAAATCAGGTTTGGTAGTGATTGCCGTAAAACCCTATAATTTCATCAACGTGCTTGAGGAAATAAAGGACCACTTAGATCCTTCGCATAATATACTTGTTTCTGTAACAGCAGGTGTTGCAATAAGTGAAATTGAGAATGTGACAGGAAAAGGGATCAGAATTTTCAGGGCAATGCCTAATATCTCTGCAAGTGTTGGAAAATCAGTTACATGCATCTGTAATAACGGAGCAAAACAAAAAGAAATAGAATCAGTCATTTCTCTTTTCGATCTTATCGGTACAACGATGACAATTGAAGAAGATCTGATGGAATCAGCCACAATCTTAGGTGCCTGTGGGGTGGCTTATGTTCTGAGATTTATCAGGGCAATGATCCAGGGCGGGATTCAGATCGGGTTTGATGCTGCAACGGCCAGTACTATTGTCAATCATACAGTGAAAGGTGCAGCCGAGCTGCTTATAGAAAGACATCAGCATCCTGAATTTGAGATTGATAAGGTCACTACTCCAAAAGGTTGTACAATAGTTGGTTTGAATGAGATGGAGCATAATGGATTCAGTTCATCTCTTATAAAGGGAATAGTGGCATCATATGAACAGATTGATAAATAATTCTTCTTAATTCCCAGGCAGCTCATTTCTCTCCAAATACAATTTATTGGCTTTATATTTTAAGTTTTTGTGTGGATTAAAGCTTCCTGCGGTATATTAATCGCGGTTTTTTTTCGTTTCTTTATCATTCAGGAGAAATTTCAAACAAATGGATATGGAATGGTTATTCAATTCTTTTAAAAGATATAAATGGGGATGGATCTATGTTGTTGTCTCCTTATTAATTATCAGTTCACCGGTTTACGGACAGTCGTTGAGTGATGACACGCCACCCTTCCGGGAGAGATTGTTTTTCGGTGGTAATATGGGTTTACAATTCGGTACAATGACAGATATACAGATTGCTCCTGTTGTCGGTTTTTGGGTATTGCCCCGTGTAGCAGTTGCGATAGGACCTGATTATCATTATTTTAAATACCAGAATCTCAAGACAAATATCTATGGTGCCAAGGGTTATGTTGAGCTGGTTGTATTTCAGAATATTAATAAATTTGTACCTCTGGGAGCAAATACAGGCATCTTCATTCACCTGGAGGACGAATTATTGAGTCTTGAATCTGCTTTCTGGAAAGAGCAAAACACTTATAAGACAAGCCGTTTTTATGTTAACTCCCTTCTTGTTGGTCCCGGACTAAGTCAGCAGATAGGAAGGAGAAGTTCCCTGAACCTGATGGTTTTATGGGTTCTAAATGATTCAGGATATGGCATTTATAGTAATCCTGATATCCGGGTTAGTTTTACATTCTGATCCGGGCCGGGCTAAGATAATTTTAACATTTTGTCTCCCGGTATTTTAAGTTATATTTGCATTTTTAAAATTTTGATCCAGGATATATCCAGGGTCATTATTTTAAATTATACATTAACATCAAAATAATTAAATGATGAAAATTGAAAAAAACAAAATGGTCTCCCTGATGTATGAGCTCAGGGAAGGTGATTCTGAGGGAAGGATTATTGAAGTGCTTGATGAATCACGCCCTCTGTCTTTTGTTTATGGAACGGGTAGACTTCTGCCATATTTTGAATCGAATATAAATGAGTTAAACACCGGTGATGATTTCAGTTTTACCCTGGCTTCCGGCAAGGCTTACGGAGAAAGAAGGGAAGAAATGATTATTGATGTTCCTATTTCAGTTTTTGAAACAGATGGTAAGCTGAATGAGGATATTTGCAAGGTAGGCAACCAGGTCCCGATGATGGATAATGAGGGTAATCCTCTGAATGGTATTATAAATGAGATATCCGATAGCGCTGTAAAAATGGATTTCAACCATCCTATGGCCGGTGTCGACCTCTGTTTTTCCGGGAAGGTACTGGACGTACGAGATGCCACTGCTGATGAGATAGCCGGCACGACTCATTCATGCTCATCATGTGGAAGTGCCGATGGTCATTCTGATTGTTCATCTGATTGTTCAGGAGAAGAGGGATGTTCCGGATCCTGCTGTTAAGCGTATTCGTACTCGTAACTAAATATTAAGTTCTTCACCCTCGGATTTCGCGATAATTACTGCACAGCAAGTATCTCCGTACACATTTACTGATGTGCGGAACATATCAAGGATTCTGTCAACGGCCAGTATCAAACCTATTCCTTCCAGTGGTAATCCAACCGCTTTAAGGACAACAGCCATCATCACCAGTCCGGCCATAGGTATGCCGGCTGATCCTATGGCAGCGAGTAATGCAGTAAAAACAACAATTAGTTGTTGTGCAAAGCTAAGATCAACACCATAGGCCTGGGCAATAAAAATTACTGCAACACATTCATATAATGCCGTTCCATTCATGTTTATCGTGGCACCAAGTGGAATAGTGAAACTGGCAATTTTATTTGAGACGCCATCCTTGTCCTCAACCGCTTCCATGGTGAGTGGTAATGTGGCATTTGATGATGATGTTGAAAAAGCTGTCAGCAGAGGTGTTATCATATTCCTAAAATGCTTGAATGGGTTGACCCTGCCAAGAATTCTTACCATCAGAGGAAGTGTGACAAATGCATGGATTAGAAGGCTGGACAATACAGTAACAACATAAAGGCCAAGCCTGCTTATCACTTCACTTATATCATGTCCCAGGTTGACCTGCTGAGCTATTACTTTGGCAGTTATACTGAAAATTCCTATTGCAGTGAATTTTATAATGAACATGGTGATCTTCATTATTACATCCAATCCTGCATTGAATACATCCATAATCAACATCTGGGGTTTATCGGTGAGTTTGGTGATAAAAAATCCAAACAATATTGCAAAAAATATTATTGAAAGCATTTGTCCTTTCATCAACGACTCAAATATATTGGTGGGGACAATCTTGATCAGCGTCTGTCCAAAACTGTCCGATAGAGAAGAAAGGTTTTCAACTGGCATTTTAAATCCCAGGTCAGCCCCAATTCCAGGCTTTATTATTGAAACAAAGAAAAAGCCGGTTACAATTGCTAAAAAGGTGGAAAAAAGGTAAAATCCCATTGTTTTAGCCCCAGTCTTCCCAGGTTGCCCCCTGACCCCACACTTGCAACACCTGTTGTAATGGAGAGCAGGATAAGTGGGACAATTATCATATTTAATGCACGAAGAAATACTTCCCCTGCCCAGTTAGTATAAATTACCTTATCATGAAATATATAACCAAAAAAACCACCTGCGACAATGGCAATGACTATCTGGTAATGGAGAGGGAGAGAATATCGTGATTTTGTCATAAATTAGTTTTTGTCTTAAAGAAATGCATTCTGACTGATAAATCCATTCAAAACTTATATTTTTTATTAACCTCGTCAGAATCGAATATTTTATGTCAGAATACAGATGTACATAAATTTTCCAATTCTCAAGAGTAATTATATAAAATCATAAATTTTATTTATTCACTCGACAATCAAAGTTACAGGCGTAAACAAATCAATAAGGTTACATTTGTAATCTCCTGAATAGTTAAGGAATAATTACAACTGTCAATAATATTTGTAAATATAGAAGTTACATTCATAAATAAAATTTTACAAAAAAATAGCAATATTATATAAGATAGATAATCAGATACTTATCCATATTTATATCAAGCATATATACATTGTATTTTAGTTTTTATTGTAAGAATGTTCTGAATTATTTTAGATATAGGTGTTAAAATACACTCTACCAGTAATATATGGATCTAATTTAAATAACAGCTTTCTATTTTTAAGTTTTTAACATAAAGATAAACAGATTATTACATAAGTGAATTTGTACATGTAGTTTTCCGAGATTCACTAATATTACAATTGTAATACAATTAAATTACACATGTAAATAAGGAAATGATTACATTTGTAAAACACAAGACAATAGTGATGAATGAAAGAATAAGAGAGTTTCTGAGCGCAGAAAATAAGTCATCTGTTCAATTTGCAGAAGAGATTGGAGTTCAGCCTTCGGGAATTTCTCATATATTATCAGGACGGAATAAACCAAGTCTGGATTTTGTTCTTAAAATGCTGGAGAGGTATAATCATTTGTCAACGGAATGGTTGTTATTCGGAAGAGGTGCCATGTACAGTGAGCTTGTTATGCCAGGGCTGTTTGATGATGATTCCAATGAAAAAGAGACACCTGTGGAGGTCGATAAGGGAAATATTAAGGAATCAGTTAATTTGGACATGGAGAAGGAGTATCAAGCGCTAATCACTGAGAATAAAGTCATTTCAGAGACTAATGCGGAAAATAATCAGGCTGTTAAGAAGATAGTATGGTTCTATACGGATAACAGTTTTGAGGAATACTATCCTGGAAGATAAACCTGTAATCTATCCTTTTATTTATTGCTGTACATCTGATCACAGGGAAATATTACATTCAATTTATTTCCGGAAATCACTCTTAAAAATTATCTTTGTCAGAAACACTCATTAGATGGCAAAACGCGTAGAAAATCTTAAAGTAGTTGATAATAAGCGTCTTACTAATGATATTTTTATACTTGAACTATTATGTCACAACAAGCTTCCGGAATTAAAGCCCGGCCAGTTTGTACAGGTAAAGGTTGATGGCAGCCCTGAGACCTTCCTTCGCCGTCCTGTCTCTGTTCATGATGTCGATTATGATAAGAATTCCCTTAAATTACTTATCCAGGTAGTTGGAAAGGGTACCAAAACTCTATCTTTATTAAAGGTTAATGACCAGTTGAATATTATATATCCGCTAGGGAATTCATTCACTATGCCAGAGCAGGGACAAAAAATACTGCTTGCCGGCGGAGGGTGCGGTGTTGCCCCATTATTATTCCTGGGGAAATATCTTCAATCAAATGATATAACTCCGGATATATTACTTGGATTCAGAAACAGGGATCGTATAATTGAGTATGAAGAATATGCAAAGATAGGAGAAGTATACCTTACAACAGAAGACGGAACCGTTGGAGAAAAGGGATATATAACGGATCACCCCGTTCTTATGCAAAAAAGATATGACCGTATTTATTGTTGTGGTCCGGAAGCTATGATGAGAGCTGTTGCTGCCTATGGCAAAAGAAGCGGATCGGCGTGTGAGGTCTCACTTGAGAATCTTATGGCATGCGGTATTGGGGTCTGTCTGTGTTGTGTTACAGATACAGTAAATGGGCATGTTTGTACCTGTATCGATGGCCCTGTTTTTAATATATCAGAATTAAAATGGTAGAGCTGGGATTTTCAATCGGTGATCTTAAGTTCAGAAACGCTGTACTTACAGCTTCAGGTACCTTTGGTTATGGAACTGAATTCGAGGATTTTATGGATCTATCAATCCTTGGTGGAATTATTGTAAAAGGGACCACCCTTGAACCACGCGAGGGAAATCCGTATCCCAGGATGGCGGAAACTCCGTCTGGAATGCTTAATGCAGTGGGCCTGCAGAACAAAGGTCTGGATTATTTTGAAAAGTCCATTTATCCGCGAATAATGAACCTCGGTACTAATGTCATCGTGAACGTTAACGGAAGCTATCTGGAGGACTATGTCGCACTTGCGGAAAGACTTGATCACCTGGAGCATATACCTGCAATAGAGCTTAATATATCATGTCCCAATGTTAAATTAGGCGGGATGGCTTTCGGGACAAATCTCGATTCGGCCAGGGAGGTAACAAGGGCAGTGAGGGCCGTTTATTCAAAAAAACTGATTGTAAAATTATCTCCGAATGTAACTGATATAGTCGCTTTTGCCCGGGTGGTTGAAGAGGAAGGAGCCGATTCGGTATCCCTGATAAATACATTATTGGGGATGGCAGTAGATGTTAACAGGATGAGACCCTCACTTTCAACCGTCACCGGGGGCTTATCAGGACCTGCAGTTAAACCTGTTGCTTTGAGGATGGTATGGCAGGTTGCAAAGGCAGTAAAGATTCCGGTTATCGGCATTGGTGGAATAATGACCGCAAATGATGCTCTTGAATTTATACTTGCCGGTGCCAGTGCCATACAGGTTGGTACTGCCTCATTCATAGATCCCCTGGCATCAGTTAAAATTATTGAAGGGATAAAAAAATATTTGATACGAAAAAGATTCTCCGATATCCGGGATATCATTGGACTTATCAATAAAGGCAGTTAATTAACTTGTATTGACTATCAATACAAAAAAAAAGTGCTTAGAAAATAACACAGTTAATAATAAGCTGGCTTTTTTCCTTTAAATTTGCAATTGTTTTTATATTTATGGTTTCAAATATTTAATAATTAATTCTAAAAATGACAGAAAGTTTACAGATTGATATTCTTGATAAAAAGATCCTTGATATTATTACAAAGAATGCCAGGATCCCTTATCTGGAAGTGGCAAGGGAGTGTGGCGTCTCAGGTGCTGCCATTCATCAACGGGTTCAGAGACTAATTCGCATCGGAGTGATAAGGGGATCAGAATTTAAGGTGGATCCTGTTATGGTAGGTTTTAAAACATGTGCCTATATAGGAATTTTCCTTGATCACCCCGGACATTTCAGAGACGTTATTGAAAAATTTAAAGACATACCCGAAATTATTGAATGTCATTATACCACAGGTAATTACTCTTTGTTTATCAAGGTTTACACAAGAGACAATGAACATTTAAGAATGATTCTTACTGATACAATTCAGAATATTGAAGGCATTACCCGTACCGAAACCCTGATTTCACTCGAGGAATCTATCAACAGGCAGATCCCCGTGCTTTCAAGATAAATATACTTTGCCTTTTTATCTGAACCGTCGAAATGACTTACCGTTTCATCGCGAAATCAGGGATAAAAAAATGATTTTTTTTTTGGATTAAGTTAATTTTATAATACATTTGCACTCGCAAAAATAAAGCACGATTCATTAGCTCAGTTGGTAGAGCATCCCGCTAAGCGGGAGGGTCCTGGGTTCTTTAAAATTTGATTCAGTAGCTCAGGTGGTAAAGCATCCCGCTAAGCGGGAGGGTTCTGGGTTCTTTAAAATTTGATTCAGTAGCTCAGTTGGTAGAGCACATCCCTTTTAAGGATGGGGTCCTGGGTTCGAGACCCAGCTGGATCACAAAGCAGCCATTTGGCTGCTTTTTTTATTTTATAGTTTCGAACCTCGTCTGCGCGCCGTTCAGTCTCGGGGGATTTCTGACATAATACTCATTTCTTCTGTAAAAATATTTTACACATGCTGTATATTTGTTTAACGTATTTTCATTTCAATATTTATTAAAAGTTTGAAATAAAGATATTTATTCCTGCGGCACGATGTTTGACTTTCTGGAATAAAGAAAATTGCTATGATTAAATATAATTTTCTCTTGATTTTTAGAAACTTTAAGCGAAACAGATCAACCTTCTTCATAAACATAATAGGGCTTTCAACCGCGTTTGCCTGTGCAATACTTATTTTCCTGTGGGTTAATGATGAAGAAAATGTTGATAAATTTCATAAGAATGACAAGCAGCTTTATCAGGTGCTGGAGAATCACCATTCGCCGGAGGGAATTATGACACAGGCGTGGACCCCTGATTTGCTTGGGAGAACACTTGTCGATGAAATGCCTGAAGTAAAGATGGAAACTTCAGTAATGCCAGCCGGACTTCTGGGTGACTTTGCCCTGTCTGCGGAAAACAAAAAAGTAAAAGCACCAGGCCAATTTGCCGATTACGATTTCTTTAATGTTTTTTCTTTTAGGTTAACGCAGGGAGACCCCTCTGAGGTACTGAGATCTAAGAACTCTATTGTTATTTCTAAAAAACTGGCCATTAACCTGTTTGGAACTACAAAAAATGTTGTTGGCAGAACTGTTGAATGGGAACTGCTTAATTTCAATTATTTGACAGTAGTCACAGGCGTATTCGAAGGAACTCCCGAAAATTCGACCATGCAGTTTGATTTTGTTTTATCTTATGATACATGGCTTGAATTGTCTGAAAAGGTGGGGCGAAAAATACAATGGGGCAATAGTGCTCCTTGTACGTACCTGGTACTGAATAAAGGTATAGATATTAGGCAGTTCAATTCAAAAATTAACGGGTTTTTGAAATCAAAGATAAGTGGGTCAAATATCACCTTGTTTGCAGTGCTTTTTTCAGACCAGTATCTTTATGGCAAATTCATAAATGGGGTACAGAACGGAGGGAAAATCAGTTATGTGAGACTTTTTACGCTTATCGCTTTTTTTATTCTGCTTATTGCCAGTATAAATTATATGAATTTATCAACTGCCAGGGCGGCAAGGAGAATTAAGGAAATAGGAGTGAAAAAAGCTTTAGGTAGCGGACGTCTTACCTTGATTTTGCAGTTTATATCAGAATCTTTAATTCTGATGCTGGCAGCATTTATCCTGTCTGTTGAATTTGTATTGCTTACTTTACCGGAATTCAATCAGATTACAGGAAAACATTTAGATCTTAAATTTAGTCAGCCATATATTTTTATAGGCTTAGGAGCATGTCTTATTATAGCTTTGATAACCAGTACGTATCCGGCGCTTTATCTTTCAGGTTTTAACACTTTCCGGAGCCTGAAAGGGAAACTGTCTAATTCTGTTTCGGAATTATGGGCACGAAAGGGTCTTGTCATTTTTCAGTTTGTTGTGTCAGTTATCCTGATTAGCTCTGTTCTTGTCATCTCAAGACAAATAAGGTTTATTCATAATGTAAACCTTGGTTATAACAAGGATAATCTGGTTTACTTTAGCAAGGAGGGAGGAATCGCAAAACAGGAGAATGCTTTTTTAGCTGAAGCAGAAAAAATCGATGGGGTGGTGAATATTTCAAGTATTGGAGGCAGCATGCTCGGAAGCAGTGCAACTACATATGATATAGGGTGGGAAGGGAAACAGGCTGATGCAAATATCCGTTTCGAAGTCGTTCCTGTGAATTATAATCTGATTGAAACTATGGAGATGGTAATGGCTGAGGGACGTAGCTTTTCCTCTTACTTTGGAAATGAACAGGAAAAGGTCATCCTTAATCAGACAGCGGTTGATGTAATGGGACTTAAAAATCCTATAGGAAAGACAATCAAGTTTTGGGGAAAAAATAAGCAGGTCATAGGAGTGGTTAAAAATTTCAATTTTGAGTCGCTTCGTCAAAAAATCAATCCGCTAATTTTTTACTTCAACCCCGAAAAAACGCTTGATGTAATGGTTCGGATTAAATCTGATAATGAAAGGCATGCACTTGCGGAACTGGAGAAGTTATATAATAGGTTCAACCCGGGATTTACGTTTGATTACCATTTTTTTGATACAGCTTATGAGACACAGTATATTTCGGAAAGCCGCATGGCTGTTCTTTCAAAGTATTTTGCCGGATTGGGTATATTAATAGCTTGCCTGGGATTGTTTGGTTTAGCTGCATTTGCAGCCGAACAGCGGATAAAAGAAATAGGTATCCGTAAAGTTAATGGCGCCAAAATCTCGGAGGTGATGAGTATGTTGAACGCCGAATTTATAAAATGGGTTGCTGTTGCCTATGTAATTGCAACTCCAATAGCATTTTATTTTCTGAAGAATTGGCTTGGAGGTTTCGCGTTTAGGACCAATCTGAGCTGGTGGATTTTTGCTCTTTCCGGAATTATGGTCCTTGGTATAGCGCTAGTTACCGTAAGCTGGCAAAGCTGGAAGGCGGCAACCAGGAATCCGGTTGAAGCCCTAAGGTATGAATAATCATTCCTATAACCGGATTTTCGTATGTAAGTAAATTAGTCCTTTGGTAATTGCATCACGACAGGTTCTTTTATATTTCATTAAACATGGACTATTACCTATTTTACCATAAATTTTAGCTACATTAGAGGTTCATGTAATGAGAAAATATCTGACTCATGAAAGAAATATTTAAGGGCAAGGTTGTTATAGTAACCGGTGCTTCCTCGGGTATCGGTGAGGCAATAGCACGGGAATTTGCAAAGAACGGGAGCAAGGTGGTTCTTGCGGCCAGGTCACATGACCGCTTGTCTGCGATAGTCAATGATCTTACGGATCAAAACCTCGATTCCATTTTTGTAAAAACTGATGTTACAATCGCAGAGGATTGCAAGAGTCTCATAAAAGCAACAATTGAGAAATATGGAAAAATTGACATACTGGTAAACAATGCCGGTGTCTCGATGAGAGCCACTTTTCTTGATGTTGATTTAAGTGTACTGCATCGGTTGATGGATGTTAATTTCTGGGGAACCGTATATTGTACAAAATATGCACTGCCATATATTCTTGAACAAAAAGGATCGTTGATAGGCGTGTCATCCGTAGCCGGATTTCACGGTCTCCCTGGAAGAACAGGTTATTCCGCCTCGAAATTTGCCATCCATGGATTTCTCGAGACAATCAGGATAGAAAATCTTAAAAAAGGCTTACATGTTATGATTATTGCTCCAGGGTTCACGACTACTGAAATACGAAAACATGCTTTAACGGCTAATGGTGATGAACAGGGTGAATCTCCCAGAAATGAAATGAAACTCATGCCTGCTGAATACGTTGCCAAATGGGTACTTAAAGGAATCAGAAAAAAGAAAAGAAATAAACTGCTTACGACGGTTGGAAAGCTCACAGCTCTTTTCCAGAGAATTGTTCCGGCATTTGTCGACTGGGCCTATTATTACGAAATGTCCAGGGAACCTGAATCGCCTCTTAAATAGGTCCATATTTATATCCTCTGTATCATTCCGCTTTGGAGATATCATATATCTCTATAAAAATTGATTTTTTTTGTAATGAATTGATAACTTCTTCGTCATCCTGATGAAAACAGTTACCAATTTAATAATTTATGCTATGAAAAAAGTTCTACTATTTATTGCTTTGCTGATAACAGGAACAATTGTTTCAGGACAAAAATCAATTGATGCATTATTTGATAAATACGGAGGCAGGGATGGCTTTACCACCGTTACAATTAATGGCAACCTGTTAAAACTGGCTAAATGTCTTGATGATGATGACAGTGATAATCCCCTTCCTCAGGACATCACAACCATCAGGATACTTGCCCAGGATGATGAAACCATGAAGGTCGATAACTTTTATGATATGGTTATGAAGGATATCAATCCTTCAGAATATGAAGAATTCATGAGGGTTAAAGACTCAGACGGAGATATAAGGATGCTGGTTAAGACTGAAGGTAACAGATTCAGGGAATTCCTTTTGGTTATTGGGGGAGATGATAATGCAATTATTCAGATTAAGGGGAACATGTCTTTTAAGGAAGCAAAGAGATTTTCAGAAGATGCAAGAAAAAAACACGGGATGGATATTGTTGCGGAGCATAAGTAATTATTCATTCACAAAGTAGTTATCTTTATATGTTCTGAAGAAAGCTTTATATCTCTGATGACCAGGACCGAATTCAATGATATTGTCCGCAGGCATAACCGCATGTTGTACCTTTGTGCCTTCCGCATCCTCCGTAACCAGGAGGAAGCGGAAGATGCGGTTCAGGAAATATTCATTAAACTCTGGACGATGAAGGAGAGGCTGGACAGGTATAATAGCATAGAGGCTCTGGCAACAACAATGGTGAAAAACCATTCTATTGACCAGATGAGGAAAAAAAGACCGGAAAATTATGAAGATATCGAAATTGCAAAAATGTCACGATTAAGATCAATATCACCGCATGAAGAGTTGGAAAGGAAGGAATCCGGCAGTATAATACAGAGGATAATAGAAAGCTTACCGGATATCTATAAGATCATAATAAAAAAGAGAGATATTGAGGGTTTATCGTATGAGGAAATATCCATTGAGACAGGTCAGAATATTAATACTCTGAGAGTTAATTTGTCGAGGGCAAGAGGAATTATAAGGGAAGAATATAATAAATGCAATGATGAACAACGAGGAATTAAACGAACTTCTCGAAAAGTATTATAACGGAGAAAGTACTGAAGAGGAGGAAGACAGGTTAAGAATTTTTTTCTTACATGGCGATGTTCCACCCGGATATGAACCTGAGAAGGAAATATTCAGCTATTACAGTGAGGCTCTTGAAGTGCCCGAACCTGCTGAAAATTTTGAAGTGCGTCTGCTTGAGGGTATTGATGCTATGAGGATTCAAAGAAGCACAGGACCCTGAGAAGAATTATAGCTCCAGTTGTCAGTATAGCAGCTGTGGCAGCTATTTTTATCGGATCATATTTCTTCTTTACAGACAGAAGTCAGTCGCATGATACTTACAGCGACCCTAAAATTGCATATGCCGAGACAATGAAAATACTTAGGAACGTATCAAGTCAGCTGAATTCCGGTGCCAGGGCGCTTGAACCGGTAAGCATGATGAGTGATGTTGCAACAAAAAGCCTTGAGTCAATAAACAGGTCGACCAGGATAGTGACAGAGAACCTGAAACCACTTGATTACCTTCAAAAAGCAATTGATATAGCCAATCCATATGAAGATAAAATTAATAATAAATAATAACCACTGATATGAAAAAGTTAGCACTTTTTTTCACTGCTATGTGTCTGACAGTCATTATAAAGGCACAATCAAATCCTATTGATGAGATGTTTAATAAATATTCTGAAAGGGATGGATTTACTGTTGTTACCATATCCAGCAGGATGTTCAGCATGTTCTCTGATCTGGATTCTGAAAACAAGGACGCAGATGATCTCATTACTAAACTTAAATCTATTAAGATACTTGCCGTGGAGGATTCAGTGCTGAATAAGAGTATTAACTTTTATACTGAGCTTAGCAAAAAGCTTAATATGTCCTCCTATGAAGAACTTATGAATGTCAAGGAAGGCAAAGACGTGACAAAATTCCTCATAAAACAATCAGGAAAGGTCATCACTGAACTATTAGTCATTACCGGTGGCCCTGGTGGTAATTCATTGATATCCATAAAAGGTGAATTTAATCTGAAGAATATCTCCGACCTGTCTAAAAGCACAGGTATAAAAGAACTTGAAGGGCTGGAGAAGATGGATAAAAAAGAACCGGAGTAAAGTTTTTAAATTTAATTCTGACGGGGAAGCAACTTTCTCCGCATTTTTTCAGTTATGAGTATAGTCACCTGTTCTTCAGGAACAGTGGGCTGTATTCATTTTTTTTATATTTGTGAAAGATAGACCCTGAGAACTAATTAAAACTGCAATGAATATGAGATTAGCAAAACGTGTCGGGACACTGATATGTGCCCTTCTTTTTTTATCGACCACAGCATTTTCACAGTTTGATAATGTTGATTTTCTAAGAGCTGGCGCAACTGATGGACTAAGCTATGTGAAAGCATATGTTTCGCCCTGGGCTAATGCCTTCGGTGCCGGCCTGAGCGGAGGATGGTATAATAGTGCCAAACCTCATAAATTGGGAGGATTTGACATCACTGCCAGCGTAAGTGCAGGATTTGTTCCATCCTCTGCCACTACATTCGATGTTTCCAAGATCGGCCTTACGACTCTCACTGGTTCAGGTACTGCGTCCACTGTGGCAGGTCCTGACATTGAAGGGCCCACACTAACTGCTTCTGAGGGTGGAATTACTCTTGCTTCTTTTAGAACACCTCCCGGAGCTGACTGGAAGATTATTCCAGTGCCCTCTATACAGGCAGGTATTGGATTGCCGTTCGGAACAGAGCTAAAAGTCAGATTCATGCCGAAAATAAATATCGGCGATGGTGATCTGTCATTGTGGGGAGTCGGTGTAATGCACAGTCTGTTACAATACATGCCGGGGAACAAGATGCTTCCGTTTGATGTTTCTTTTTTTGGAGCTTATACCAAGTTAAGGGGAAATGTGCCGATTGATCTCCAGCCGCAGGAAGGATCGCCTCTTAACTATTCAACAGCATATGACCCGATGACCTCATTCCAGGATCAGAACATGGAAGCCACCGTATCTGCGATGAATGTTGGTATTATAGCTTCATTAAACATTCCTGTTCTGACAGTATATGGTGGATTGGGATATGCAAAAACTAATACCAATATCAGACTAACGGGTAACTATCCGCTGCCTACTATAAATCCCCTGGTATCCACGACAGAAGCCGTTTATGAAGATGCTGGTGTGGTAAAGGGCTTCGACGCTCTCACCATTAAGAACTTTTCAGGACTGAGGGCAAATATAGGTCTGAGGGTCAAACTGGCAGTGATCACCATTCATGCTGATTACACAAGAGCCTACTATAACGTATTTTCAACCGGACTGGGAGTTTCCTTCAGGTAGCATAACCAGTTTAATAACATAAAGCCCCGGGTTCACATAAAGAACCCGGGGTTTTTTTATCCTGATTTTGGAAGAATCGGTATCTTTGGGACGCATAAGAGGAAAAATAGTGATGAGTATTGAATCAAAGAAAATACAGGCGGGTTACAGGTCATTACTCAGGGCAGCAAAGAACAGTGTTCATCCGGATGAAAATATTAAGATAAGACGTGCACTGGATCTGGCCGTCGAAGCATGTGAAGGCAGGGTCATACTGACAGGTGAAACGGAAATACTTCACGCTTTATCCGTAGCCCGCATTGTGGCAGGGGAGATGGGACTGGGACTTACTGCTATTGTAACTGCCCTGCTCCATGATTCCTACAATAATCTGAGTATTTCCGCAAAAGAAGTTGAGACGGAATTCGGAAAGAAGGCTGTTGAGATATTAGATGGTTTTGCACGTATATCCAATATCTACTCGTTACAATCGTCATACCAGGCTGAAAATTTCAGAAAGCTGCTGCTTAGCCTTGCGGACGATGTAAGGGTGATACTCATTAAGTTGGTTGAACGACTTGAGTATATGCGGAACCTGGAATATGCTCCCGAAGACGAGAGACTCCCCCTAGCCTCCGAGACCTACTTTCTTTATGCCCCACTAGCTCATCGACTTGGATACTATAATATCAAGTCGGAAATGGAGGACCTTTCTGTAAAATACCTTGAACCAGAGCAGTACAGCTATGTCGAAACACGGTTAAAACAAACAAGCGCCTCTAGGAATAAGCTGATTCGTGAGTTTTCAGGGCCTCTTAAGGAAAAACTGGAGAAGCAAGGCTTTAGGTTTACTATCAAAAGTCGCACTAAATCAATTCATTCAATAATGCTCAAGATGAAAAAGCAGGGAGTTGATTTTGAGGAAGTATACGACTTGTTTGCCGTCAGGATTATCCTTCAGAGTGATAGTGAAAATGAGAAGTCCGACTGTTGGAGAGTATATTCTATCGTAACCGACCTCTACCAGCCAAACCCGAGCAGGCTGCGTGACTGGATATCTGTTCCCAAATCAAATGGGTATGAGTCGTTACACACAACGGTAATTGGTCCACGTGGTAAATGGGTGGAGGTACAGATAAGATCCGTCAGGATGGATGAGATTGCAGAGAAGGGCCTTGCTGCGCATTTCAAATATAAAGGCATAAAAGGGGAGGGAGGACTTGACACCTGGCTGACAAAGATGCGCGAGATACTGGAATCATCTGAAAAAGAAGATGATGCCTTTCTGGATAAGGTAAGGTCAGGGCTTTATACTGATGAAGTGTTTGTTTTTACTCCCAACGGGGACCTGCGGCAACTGCCTGCAGGATCAACTGTTCTTGATTTCGCCTTCGATATTCACACCGATATAGGTGCTTCCTGTGTCGGTGGCAAGGTTAACGGAAAGAATGTGACCATAAGGCACATCCTGCAGAACGGAGATCATGTTTCCATTATTCGTTCCAAGAACCAGAAACCAAAACAGGACTGGCTTCAGTTTGTCATAACCAACAAGGCAAAATCAAAGATCAAACAGGCTCTGAATGAAGAAAAGAACAGGGCAGCAGCAGAAGGCAAAGAGATACTTATGAGACGCCTTAAGAACTGGAAGATGACCTACGGTGATATACTCATACAGAAGCTTCTGACTTTTTATAACCTCAAGACGGCACAGGACCTGTATTATCTTATTGCAATTGAGAAAATAGAGCTTCTTCATATCAAAGATGTCTTATTGAAGGATGAAGTATCCGACCTTCGTGTTCCTGCGAATATGCAGGATAAAGAGCTTAAAGAAACAAAGGAGGTCATTGAGTCACAGTTTTCTGATTTCCTGGTAATAGATGACAAGGTTGAGGGACTTGATTATAAGCTTGCTAAGTGCTGTAACCCTGTTTTTGGCGACACTATCTTTGGTTTTGTAACCATTTCGGAAGGGATCAAGATACACAGAACCAGTTGTCCCAATGCGCAGAATATGATGGCAAGGTATCCTTACAGGCTTATTGCAGCCCGTTGGTCCAAATCAAAGACTAGTCCTTCCTTTATTGCCGTGGTGAAAATCACCGGTGTGGAGGACCTTGGAATGGTAAACAAAATTGCCGATGTAATATCCGGTCACAATGCTGTCGTTCGCAGTTTCAATTATAATATGTCAGATGGGCTATTTGAAGGGATACTTAATATAATGGTACCTAATAATGATGTCCTTCATAGTATTATACGAAAAATACAGGCACTGAAAGGTATACTGAAAGCAACACGTTACGATAACACATAATGACCCCTTACCCCACACCTAGTACCTCGTATCCGGTTTCACTGGCAGCTTTGCCATCTTCTCGACTTCAAGAGAAGGGTATCCGAATTCCTCTACAACTTTTCCCAGGATAAGATAGGTGCCACTTCCTTTAAAGGGCCACTTCTCCAGTGAATGGGCGAAATGCGTCGTATCAAAAAAATTACCTTCATTATCGATGAAACACCCGAAGTTCATCCAGTCATTTTTGACAGTCTTAATATATTTTACAGTCACGAGGTGTCCGACCATTCTTATTTTTTTACCAGTGTATTCACTCATTCTACGTGCAGTAACCTCCCCTCTGTAGGGCGTCTCAAGCATTTCGAACCATGTCATTGTAACTGGAAAGCCAAAGAGTTCTATTTCATCATATACATCTTCAACGGGACCCTGTACTAGATCAGGCAGGGTAAAGTTCCTGACAGGAAGGGAGAACAGGGGGCGTATATATTCATGACGTGTTTTGTTTATAAGCATATGAGCTTCCCACAACAGGACCGCCTTCTTTTTCCCGGTGAACCGGAAGGCACCTGCCTTAACCAGTATAATGACCTGTTCCAGTCCCGGATTAACCCTTGCAATAAAATCATTCAGGTCAGCAAAGGGACCTTCAGCCCTGCGGATCTCCTCAACGGACTGTGCAAGCTTATACTCAAGGCTTAGAATATGGATGAAACCCAGGTATATTTCTGTTCCATAGATAGTTGTCTTGTAGTTACTCTTGTTTACACAGGGTAGTTGTATTATCGCACCGAATCTTTTTGCTTCATGTACATAGACCCATGTTCTGTAAAATCCCCCGAAATTATTGATCACGGCCACCATAAATTCGAGAGGGTAATATGCCTTAAGGTACAGGCTCTGGAAGCTTTCGACAGCGTATGATGCCGAGTGGGCTTTGGAAAAAGAATATCCTGCAAAAGATTCAATCTGACGCCAGACCTCCTTGGTGATATCTTCACTATAACCTTTTTCGCGACAGTTTGAAAAGAATTTTGCAATAATACGCTGCATCTCCTGTTTTGATCTGTACTTCCCGCTCATAGCACGCCGCAGAGTATCTGCATCAGCAAGATCGAGTCCGGCAAAATGGTGACAGACCTTCAGAACATCTTCCTGGTAGACCATCACACCGAAAGTCTCTTCAAGCTGCTCCTTCATAACGGGGTGTATATATTCGAACTTATCAGGATTATGGAACCTGTAAATATACTCCTTCATCATGCCTGACCGGGCTACTCCTGGACGTATAACCGAGCTGGCAGCCACCAGCGTGGTATAGTTGTCACATTTCAGTTTCTTGAGGAGTCCGCGCATAGCCGGACTCTCAATATAGAAACATCCTTTTGTCTCTCCCGTCTTAAGATATTCCTTTATTTTTTCATCATTCTTGAATTTCTGGACGGCATGAACATCTACATCAACACCCCGGTTTCTGAGTATTATCTCCGCGCTTTCCCGTATATGACCTATGCCGCGCTGACTCAGTATGTCAAGTTTCTCAAAGCCGATCTCCTCGGCAGTATACATATCCCATTGGGTTGTTGGGAATCCTTTCGGTGGCATGTCGAGTGCAGTGTAGAATGTTATGGGATCTTCGGAGATAAGAATGCCACCGGCATGTATACTTCTCATGTTTGGAAAGTCAGCGATCCTTAGTCCTGTGGAAAAGATCGTATTGGTAATCTCATTCCTGCTTGTCTCGGATGAAGGATTGTCAATGAGCGAATCGATTTCCTCCTTTGGCAGGCCATGGACCTTACCCAGTTCCCGTATTATCGACTTGCCCCTGAATGTACTCATGGTGCCCAGCAGGGCAGTATGGCTGTATCCGTATCTCTTGAATATATAATCAATCACATCATCTCTTTCCTTCCATGAATAATCTATGTCAAAATCAGGGGGACTGCTTCGCCGCGGATTGATAAACCTCTCGAAGTAAAGGTTCAGGTCAATAGGATCAACATTAGTGATTTTCAGGCAATAAGCAACAACTGAATTTGCTCCGCTACCCCGACCTACATGGTAGAAACCACGGGCCATGGAGTATCTTACAATATCCCATGTGATGAGAAAATAAGCTGAGAATCCTAGTTTATCAATTATCTCCAGTTCATGCCTGACCCTTTTTTTCGCTTCACTATTATTCTGTCCATACCTGTATTCCATTCCATCCCAGGCCAGCTTTTCAAGAAGAAGCTTGTCGTCGTACCTGCTGGCTGAATAGATCTTTTTATTCTTCAGGCTGTTTAGGTCGAACTGCAGTTCACAATCGTTAATCAGCTTTACGGTATTATCAGCTATCCACGGGTTATCGCCTGATATCTTTTCCGGTTCCTCCTGTTTCATGAACAGTTCATCATCGCCGGCACATTGCCATGGCTGGAGATGACTGAGCAGGATATTGTTATCAACAGCCCTGAGACTCCTGTGTATTGAAATATCATTTTTTTCTGAGAATGTGACCGGTTGCAGTATAATCAGTTCTTTCCGGTCAATTGATGCATCAAGGGTCAGAAGGCTGTTCATCTCCCTGTATCTTATGCCAATGCGTTCGTTCTCAAATAGCTTACGGGAAGGTCGTTTTTTGAGGGAATAGATAATATATGCCTCCGAGAACCGTGGTGCCGGAAAAGGAATGGGTGTTTTTCTGAAATTCTTATCCGACAGGAATTCATTGAGCTCCCTCAGACCACGGTTATTACGTGCAATACCTGTATACTGAAATTCATTATCATTCCTGAATTCTATACCGGCCAGCGGTCTTACATTGTTTTTTATGCATTCCCGTGCAAATTCCGGAACTGCAGTTGAGTTGTTGATGTCTGTCAGTGCAATGACATTCAGCCCGGCATCAGATGCCTTCTTAACAAGCTGTTCAACGGACATTGTCCCGTAGCGAAGGCTGTAATATGTGTGACAGTTTAAGTACATGTTTCTGGTTTGCCTTCGGCGAGCTCGGCGAAGAATTGTAATTAATGGTAATTTGGTGCTGCGCACCGTAATTCGTGGTAATTTGGTGCTGCGCACCGTAATTACAATGAATTACTACTGAATTACTACTGAATTACTAATGAATTACTACTGAATTACTACTGAATTACTACTGAATTACAATGAATTACTATGAATTACTACCAATTACAATGAATTACACCAGTACGAGCGTTTAAGTCTTTCCTCCATCATATTCTGCTCTTTAATGGCATTTTCAAGCTGTCTGAGAGCTTTTTCCTCCCGTTCCTGTACAGTCATTACCCCGGAAGCTCTTTGTACGGCATTTCGCCCGAAACGTTTTCTTATCCTGTCCATGGCCAGGTAGAGATTCACTTTCTCAGGTGTGTCATCAAAAATATCGAGTTGCTGGACTCCTCTCACCATGTGACTTAATCTTACCCCGATGAGTCTTATAAGCATACGTCGCTGGTACAGCTTAATAAATAGTTCTTTGGCGATATCAGCAAGGACATGGTCGAATGATGTATATGGTATCCGTTTCTGCAGGGTATGGGTATCGAAGTTCGAGTATCTTATTTTCACTGTTACACATGAAGTTAGCTTTTCCTGTTTTCTCAGTTCAAATGCAATTTTTTCCACCATGCTAACCAGGAGCTGATTGAGCCGAACCATATCTGTGGTGTCTTTGTCAAAGGTATGTTCAGTGCTGATGGATTTTTGTTCAGAATAGCTTATGACAGGGGAGGAGTCTATCCCATTGGCTCTTTTCCATATTTCAATGCCATTTTTACCCATAAGGTTTTCAAGCATCTCGATTGGGATATTCCTCAGGGTATTTATTGTTGCTATTCCCATTGACCGCAATACCTGATAGGTTTTCTGACCGATCATGGGTATTTTTCTTATCGACAGGGGATCGAGGAACGGCAGTACAATATCTTTTTGTACCTCTATTTCTCCGTTTGGCTTTGCCTCTCCTGTTGCGATCTTTGATACGGTTTTATTTACAGATAGTCCGATCGATATGGGAAGCCCCGTCTCCCTTATTATGTACTGTCTCAGCTCGTGCGACCATTTGTAGCAGCCATAAAAACGGTCCATTCCGCTGAGGTCAATGTAATGTTCGTCAACTGACGCTTTTTCATACAGAGGCGCTCTTTCCGATATTATTCCTGTCACTATATTGGAATAATTACTGTAAAGCTCCATGTCTCCACGTATTATAATGGCATCGGGACACATGTTCCTGGCTAGCTTCATTGGCATAGCAGAGCTTACTCCGTATTTACGGGCCTCATAGCTGCAGCTTGACACCACTCCACGATCAGACATGCCACCAATTATGACGGGCTTTCCGTTGAGCCTGCTGTTCTTAAGCCTCTCGACAGAAACGAAGAATGTATCGAGGTCAAGGTGCAGAACTGATCGGTCTGTGTTGGTGGAGAGAATCATGGTAATTTAATAGTTATGTATTAATTATTTCTATCCCAATCTTTGTTGGATAACTATATCACTTAGTTGGTTCAGTGATGGGAGATTGAGATTGCCACGCCCTCCTTCGTCGGGCTCGCAATGACAGTGTTGATAAGGTTATTTCAGGTTGGGAGTTGAACTGAAATAAGTAAAACAAGAGGTCATTGCGAGAAGCGAAGCGACGAAGCAATCTCAAACTCCCAGCAACCATCTCGAATTTTTTTAACATTTTCTTGTATATATAACAAATAAGTTTTATTTTTGATTAAAAATTAATCAATATTATGATTACAATATAATCAATTTTCATTATGTACTTCGCATCGAACATAAAATTTCTGAGAAAAAGAAGGGGCAGGACACAGGATGATGTGGCATTTGCCCTTAATCTCAAGCGCTCAACCCTCAGCGGTTATGAGAATGATGTTGCCCAGCCGAATATTGATATCCTGATCAGGTTTTCAGGTTATTTCAATGTCTCCATAGATACAATGCTCAGGCTCGATATCTCAAAGTTGTCGGAAAGCCAGCTTGGTGAGCTTGAAAGGGGATATGATGCTTATATTAAAGGAAGTAATCTGCGGGTGCTTACAACAACAGTGACTTCCGATAACCGGGAAAATATAGAACTTGTCCCGGAAAAAGCCAAAGCAGGCTACAGAACCGGGTATGCCGATCCGGAATACATAGGAGAGCTTCCTGTTTTTACATTGCCATTTCTTTCCGATAAAAAGAAATACAGGACATTCCAGCTGAAAGGTGATTCAATGCTCCCTATCCCTGATGGTTCATGGGTTACAGGTGAATATCTGCAGGACTGGCGGGAGATAATCAACGGTAAAGCTTATGTGATCTTTACCCTCGACGACGGGATCGTATTTAAGATTATTGAGAATAATCTTAAAACGGAAGGCAAACTGATCCTCTATTCCCTTAATCCCGTCTATGAACCCTATGAAGTGCATGTCAGCGAGGTGAAAGAGATATGGAAGTTCATTAATTACATCAGCAGTGAGCTGCCCGACCCTGTGCTGCCGGAAAAACAACTAATTCAGGCTGTGGCAGGGATGAAGCATGACATTGAAAGAATTAAAGCCAGGTTCGGCAGCGATATCTCAGATATAACCGAAGAGAAATAAATTTTGTCCCCCAACAAGGAGGGCATTACTCTCGAAGTAAAATTCCCCCTTCCTGGAGATCTGATTATCTATAAACCCACTGTCCATCCTCAAAGCCTATTGGAACTGACTTGATTTTCTCCAGTTCCTCCAGCTTGAACATTACGTGAGGTAAGCCCTGTAAGTTACTTATATCCTTATGTTTATTAACGGTATCTGATGACATTATTATAAATACTCCCGGATCGACAAAGAACCTGAGAGCCGGTGATTCACAGATGACAGGACTGCCTTTCGGGATAAGTTTCATTATCTCATTAAAGACTGTGAGTAACTGATCATCCCATACTTTGGCAAAGTATACCTTTGAAGCTCCTGAATCAAGCATGCGTGCCGTATCTTTTGTTCCTTCAAGACTGGTCTCCTCATAAATTGCGTAACCCGGTCTCTCAAGCAGTGTGCTCAATCCCGGTGTTGTCTCATGGAAATGAGGACTTATCTTAATTGTTGTTATTTCAAGATCATGGAACTGTTCGATGAGCCTGCAGACCATTGTGGTTTTGCCAGCTTTGGTACCTGTACCGGCAATAAGTAATAAATTCGGAATTTTCATATTTTGTTTTTTTCTCAGTGTATCCCTGTGTAGTTAAACAAAGAACTTACACAGAGTTACACAGAGTTACACAGCGAATTTGCACAGGGTTACACAGAGATCATGTACAGAGTTACACAGAGTAGATCAAAGAAACAGAGCAAAAAAATTTATTAAGCCGTTTACTCTTCTTTGGTGAGCGCAATTATCTGATCAACAATTTTCTTATTATCAGTTTCAGGAATATGACCTTCATAGATTGCCCTGCATATTCTGTGCTTGTCAATAATCACAATAGTATAATTGTCTTTAGGGAGACCCCATTCTTTCTGCAGGGTAGCCTTATAGTCGAAAAGTATAGTGGTGTCATACTTTTTTGCTTTGTTCCCGGCAATCATCCTTATAAGGAAATCGGGTTTCCATGTTGACTTGCAATCAACAATCCCAAACCCCTTAAACAGATTTTTACTTAGAGTACTGTCAACATCTGTCGCTTTTTTAACTGCATCATTGAAAGTGTCATTAAGGTCCGATTCATCCGGATCAACATAATTGATCTGAAGAACTTTTCCTGGCCATGACTCCATTGTAAATTCTTTTTTATCAGCATCAGTAAATACCCAGTCTGGCGCTTTCATGCCGACTTCGAGCTTTTTTGCAGTCTGACCATGAACAGATATCACCGCCAGTGCAGTAAATAGAAGAGAGAAGATCAACTTTTTCATATAGAAGGTTTTTGATTTGCCGAAATATAGGAAATTTTTATCATTAATTTATTTCAGGGCTTTTTAACGTTATTCCCGGCAACAATATTACTTTTGCGGTCTAATTATTTTATATGCAGCTAATAAGAAATGTAGCGATAATAGCACATGTTGATCATGGTAAGACAACATTGGTTGACCGTATCATTCAGGAATGCCAGGTGCTGGACCAGAGGAAAGACGCGGGCGATCTTATTCTTGATAATAATGATCTTGAGAGGGAAAGAGGTATTACAATTCTGTCGAAGAACGTATCAGTTAATTATAGGGGAGTAAAAATTAATATTATTGATACCCCCGGTCATGCGGACTTTGGAGGTGAAGTAGAAAGGGTGCTTAAAATGGCAGATGGTGTTCTGTTACTTGTCGATGCCCTGGAAGGACCTATGCCTCAGACCAGGTTTGTCCTTGGCAAAGCAGTTGCACTTGGACTCAAACCAATTGTTGTTGTCAATAAAGTTGATAAGGAAAACTGCAGGCCGGATGAAGTGCAGCAGGATGTATTTGAACTTATGTATAACCTGGATGCAACTGATGACCAGCTTGACTTTGCAACCGTTTTCGGGTCATCAAAACAGGGATGGATGAGTCCCGACTGGAAAAAGCCTGAAAAAGATATAAAGTTTCTTCTCGATACTATACTGACTGAGATTCCTGAACCACCATATGTTGAAGGAACAGCCCAGATGCAGGTCGCTTCTCTCGATTATTCAAGTTATGTGGGAAGGATTGCCATAGGAAGGGTTTTCAGGGGAGATATTGTTTCAGGTGATGATTATACCTTGTGTAAAAGAGATGGTAATGTTAAGAAAGTAAGGGTTAAGGAATTATTTGTTTTTGTAGGACTAGGAAGGGTGAAGTCTGAAAGGGTCAGGTGTGGTGACTTATGTGCTGTAATTGGCCTGGAAGACTTTGAAATAGGAGATACACTGGCCGACCTGATAGCTCCTGAAGCTCTTAAAAGGATAGAAGTGGATGAGCCAACAATGAGCATGGTGTTTACTATAAACAATTCGCCCTTATTCGGTAAGGAAGGCAAATTTGTAACATCACGTCACCTCAGAACCAGGTTAATTCGTGAAACAGAGAAAAATCTTGCCCTGAAAGTTGAAGAGACTAAATCGGAGGATACCTTCAATGTCTACGGAAGAGGTATTCTTCATCTTTCAATTCTCATTGAGACAATGCGCCGGGAAGGGTATGAGTTCCAGGTTGGTAAACCAAAAGTTATTCTTAAGGATATTGATGGTATCAAATCTGAGCCATATGAGACTCTTTCTATAGATGTTCCGGCTGATTTTTCAGGTAAGGCCATCGAACTTGTTACTCAGAGGAAGGGTGAGATGGTAGTAATCGAGCCTAAGGGTGATCTGATTCATCTCGAGTTTGATATACCTTCAAGAGGAATTATAGGTCTTCGGAACTACATGCTTACAGCAACCTCAGGTGAAGCTGTAATGCATCACAGGTTCAGAGCCTACGACAGGTACAAGGGTGATGATCTGATACCAAAACAGAATGGCTCACTGATCTCCCTTGATGAAGGGATGGCAACGGGTTATGCTCTTGACAGGTTGCAGGACAGGGGTAGATTTTATATTGATCCGGGTGAACATGTGTACAGAGGACAGGTAATAGGAGAGTATACCAGGCCGTCTGATCTGGAAGTAAACATCGTAAAGGGAAAGAAACTGACAAACATGAGAGCTTCAGGTTCTGATGAAGGTCTTAAGATCTCGCCCAAATTAAAATTTTCGCTTGAGGAATCGATGGAACAGATAAAGGATGATGAATACCTTGAAATCACTCCGCTTAGTCTGCGAATGAGAAAGATTCCCGGTTATAAGTTTGCCTGATCATAGAATGTTGTCTTTTCCCATAAAACATTCACTTGCTGATATTGTTACTGCAATGGTACGAGAAGTGTTTTTTGGAATAGTCTGTAAATAGAATTTTTTTATCAATATTATGAAAAAGTATTACATTCTTACATTAGTCCTGATAGTATTTGTTATGTGCATTAAAAAAAAATACTCTGTATAATATAACCATAACTCGTAACAAAATATTTATACAATTCATTATACCAGACACCCTGAACATTACCATACATCCAAGCAGGCTTACTGTACGCTGTCCATGTTTCTCCATAGTCATAGGATAAATACACATACCCATAACTTTGGAAACCAGCAATTACAATATGATCAACATTCACAAAGGAGTAACAGGCATCTGGTAATGATTGCAATAGTATGTGTTTCGAGGGATCATTGATATCTCCCACTTCACATTTATAAATTCCAAAACAATCATATTGAATTCCATTATAAGTAAAGGTACCAGGACCATCAGATCCCCAATATAGATAGCCGTTTCTCTCATATACACCCAGAGCCCTCATTCGTTGCCAGGTACCAGCTTCCTCAGATAATAAATCGTTGACATTCCACGAATCAGTTCCACTGTTATATTCGCATTTCATGAAATGTAACTCTCCTCTTACGATCTCCGGTACAAGCATAAAAATTACCATCACCCCCAATATTTACTGAATGAATATGTCTGGCTATCAGTGGGTTGTTGGGATCGCCAAGTAAGGTGCCGCTTGAACTGCCACTAGGAGTTCCGTCGTCACCATAATTAGGATTCTGCCCAAATGTATAAAATACTTTCCATGTTATACCATCAAGAGTATAATAGAGATTAACAGGAGAGGCTCCCATAGAGTTGTTTGTATAGCAGCCTAAAACGGCGATACCGTTATGCTCAACAAATCCTCCCATAAAATGAGGATAACTCTCTTGGATATTCAGGATTTACAGGAGTATGTAAAATATAAGGATTTCCATTTTTATCAAGTACAGTACATGGCGTAATTGTTGTCATATTATCATTGGAATAATAGATTTTACTTCCGACGAACAGAACAATATCACCATTTGACAATATGCGAGCTTTATTATCTTCATGGAATAATCCCGTTACAAGTACCCCCGCATTATAGGAATTGCCATTATTACTGCTGTATTTTATGTAACAGTTACTTCCATTACATGTATAAATAATTTTTTTGTTCGCCACTGAATGCAATAATAATGAACCATCAGAGGTAGTAGAAAATGTGACATCTGTAATAGTTGCAAAGCTTATTTGAGAACCATAGGCTGTGCCAGCACTGTTTGTTGCGTATGCTCTGAGATAGTAGGTCGTTTCAGGCTGTAATCCAGTGATAAGGCTTGTAAAGCTGTCGGTACCACTTCCGTCGGAAGTCATATTATTTGCTATGCTAGGCGATGATGATGTTGACCAGCAGACACCACGGGCAGTTATCGTATAGCCGCCATTGTTGGTTATATTTCCACCTGATGATGCTGATAGAAGATGTAATTGAGCTAATATAGCATTTGTCGAAACTATAGGAGTTGTCAGAGGGTACAGTTGTAAACGATAATCTCGTTGCCATATCCTGTACCTACACTGTTTATGGCATAAGCCCTGACATAATATGTTGTCCCCGGTGTCAAGCCTGACATGCTGCTTGAGAAACTACCAATTTCTGGACCATCTGTTGTATGCGTATCCTGCAGAAGTAGGGATGCTGTGAAGTACTCCAGCATATGCCACTGCTTGTAATAAAGGCACCACCATTGGAAGTTATATTCCCACCGGACACTGCACTTGTTTTTGTAATATCTGAGCAACATTCATCTGTCGTCAGCTAATGGGTAAGACAGGCAAAGTTTTAAATGTCAGCTCATTTCCATAAGCTGTACCTTCGCTATTTGTTGCATAAGCTCTTACAAAGTAGATTGTCTCACGGGTCCAGCCCTGTAATTTCGCTGGTGAAATTACCTGTTCCTGTTCCGTCAGTGGTAATAAAATCGTCTATAGTCGGTAATGCTGATAAAGAGAAGCATACACCTCTTGCAATGACAGTGGCATCTACCATCATCAGTAATATTTCCTCCTGTAATGCGGTTGATGAGGCTATATCTGTTATATCTGCTGTAATGATTGTAGCTTTGATCTGGGCTTGGTTGATAAATGTCACTTCATTCCCATATCCTGTTCCAACATTATTAGTAGCATAGGCTCTGATGATAATAGGTGGTTCCGGGTATCAGACCAGATAAAATGCTGATTATAATTGCCGGTACTGAAGATCCCGTCTGTAGTATGTGATCCGGCGATAGTAGGACTATGGATGATACTCCAGCAGACACCACTTGACATCGATTCTTGAACCTCCATCTGTTGCAATACTCCCGCCTGAAACTGCACGTTGTTCTTGTTGATACTGTCAGCAGCTGTTGTATTAACAACAGGATATTACTGCAAGAGTAGCTGAAATGTAAGTTCATTCCCATAGGATGTACCTGCGCTATTGGTAGAATATGCTCTGACATAATAGGTTGATACCTGGCTGTAATCCAGTCAATATTGCCAATAAAACTGCCAGTTCCTGTTCCACAACTGACTTTTAAATCGCCTGTTGTAGGATCAGGTGTAGATTGCCCAGCATATCCCCTGTTAGTTGATGGTCCCCACCTCCATCGTCGGTGATATTACCGCCTGAGAGTTGCAGAGGTAGCTCTAACTAGATGATGGATCCGTAGTTGACACAATAGACAGAGACTACCGAATCAGTGATAAATGAAACCTCATTCACCATATCCAGCTCCCTTCACTATTTGATAGCATAGGCTCTTACATAATAATCTGTTCCTGGCTTCAGATCTGACATTGTGCTGGTGAAACTCCCTGTTGTTGTGCTATCTATTGTATGCGATTCGTCAATAGACGGATTGTGTGATGTTCCCCAGCAAATGCCACTACTAATTATCGATAATCCGCCATCTGAAGTTATATCTCCTCCTATGTTGCCGAAAACCTGGTTATATCATTTACTGGTTTTGTATCCAAAACAGGATAACATGACAATGTGGTGAGGGTAATTTCATCCCCATATCCAATTCCTGCACTATTTACAGCATAGGTTCTTATATGGTAGGTTGTTCCAGGTAGTAAGTCTGACAGGTTACAGGTGAAACTATTTGTTCCAGTACCTGTAATGGTGTTGTTGTCAACAATGTTCGGGATATCTGAAATACTCCAGCAGAATGCCAAAATCAATTATAGAGGTTCCACCGTCATCAATTATGAAACCACGCACTATAGCTGTGCTGAGAAGAAAGGTCAGTAACATTCAGTGTTTGAACTACAGGGATAGAAATATCTGGTTTTCCAAGTATACAACGAACAGAAAGCCCTTCATGAAGGTAATAGGTCTCACTTTCCCTAAAATAGTCATTTATTGAACTTATGTACCATCCTTTTGATCCTTTGGACCAATTTGATTTTTTCGAGGAACTCCAGAAATAACCATAATGGTTGATCTGATTGAAATCCCGTACATTTCTGATTCCACCAGGAAGTGCTGTAAATCCGCTCTCATTGGTAGAATTTGTATTGGATGGGGACCAATGGGCATCACCTGTTTCTTTAATTTTCCGGCCTGCCTTGTTCATGCCTCCCAGAAAATCGACTAGTATTTTCCAGTCATCACTGCTTGGCACACGCCATCCCGGGAGGACAGATACTTGCTGAACTAATTGAATACCAGTTATATAACGCTCCGTAATGTTTTTTTCAATACAGAAGTATCATTGTTGTACCAAGCATAAGCACCTGTGTAATACTGATTCCACCTATCAACATCCAAGCCGGGATAAGCTATAGTTCTACCGTCATTATATCTGGTTGTCCTCAGATTTTCAGCCATCCATATCTGGTGAGCCGATCTCAACAATAGGATAATTGTTGGCATCTTTATCAGTGCATGGTACAAAATTGAATACTATTGTTTTGTCTTCATACGGGATATTTGTTTTTATTGTGGCTGTAGATTCCTGATGACACTTGTAAATTTTAGCATGTCTCCGGGAGAATAAGCCATATTTACGATAACGGAAGTCCTTTTGGGATCATCACTATTGTACTGTAAAAGTACCGGGAGTAACGGTGATACCAGAATAATAATTACCGATTCTCTCTATTTTGGTTGTCCCATTGTAATATCGCCGGATACTATAAACTTGCCTGAAAAGCGATATGTCATTCCGGTAACTAACAATAATGATGCATTCCGTTTTTAAATCCGGCTAAGCCTGAATTCCTGTGGATAGTTGTCTAAATAGCCAACAAACTGAGCTTCCAGTTTCCCTGTTAGATCACAGACAGCGATATAACGGTCTTACCTTCATCTGGAGGGAAAATATGGACGTATTACATGGTCAGTTGTAGTCGGATTGGGGTAGATCCTGAATGAGCTGTTCAGATTTTCACTCGGAATTAATGCCTTCAGTGTACCGACCAGTCGAAGTGTCTGATTCTTGTAAATAATAAGCGATGTTCCTTTGGTAAGGTTATCAACCTTAACATAGGAGAGATATTTGTGGATGCACCAGAACCGGTAAAATTAATCAGATAATTCTGAGCAGTTCCATGCAAAGAAATTAAGAGTAAAACTGCGAAAAATAGCCTTCTCAAATTCATTTACTTCCTTCTCATAACTTTATAAGTAATCTGAAATCATACATCATTCAAGAATACATGGAATATATATTATTTCACTTTCCCTTTTAGTTTTAGTTGAACAGTTATTTTATGATGCAATATCTTATTTCACGATACCAAATTAGATATTTTTCAAAAGATAATTTTTTTATTTGACTATCTTGCGCTATTTATAGGTTAACATGCTTTTTTAAGGGATATATATATTTTCAACCCCATTGTTAATAAAATTCTGATATGAAATTATTATCAGGCAGATGAGAACCTGTTTAGTTATTTTTTGTTTATTCATATTTAAGAGTTTCGCTGAGATATGATTTTGTTAAGTTTTATTTTTCTGGTAAGTAAATATCTAATTAATTATGAATAAGAGATTTATCATAATATTGTTTTTGTTGGTTACTATAATTTCATTGCCTCCGGTCAGGCAATTGACTATGCGAAATTTGGTATTGAAACAGAAAACAGCAGTATCCCAAAAGGGTTGAAGGTAGGGGATAAGGCTCCTGATTTTGTGGCATATGATCAAACGGGGAAACAGGTGCAACTCACGAAACTGCTTGAAAAGGGTCCCGTTGTGCTTTTTTTCTACAGGGGAAAATGGTGCCCTGTATGCAGCAGGTATCTTAATGATTACCAGGACTCAATAAACTTAATTATTGATCAGGGTTTCAATGTTGTTGCCGTCACACCCGAGTCTATTGAAAATGTTGAACAGACAGTTAAATTTCATAACCTGACATTTACAGTGCTTTACGACTGCCAGGAACAGATCATGAAGGATTATGATGTGATGTTTACGGTCACCAAAGATTATCAGGATATGATCAGGAAGAGGTTTTCAACCAGCATAGCGGAAAACAATGGGAGGGAAGAGGCTCATCTTCCTGTGCCGGCAACATATATAATTAATCGTGATGGAATAATAGTAGCAGAACAATTTAATCCGGATTATCACTACAGGGCTTCCGTAAAGTGGATGTTACAAAACCTTATAAAAGCGCTCTGATGCACTGACGCCTTGAAGAGCCCAAAATAAGACATCACCGGATATCATTCAGGTAATCATTAAAAGGTTTAATTGCTTTGAACCCTTCAGCACACTATTAAAAAAATTATCACTAAGAACAAGGTCGTCCCTTAGCTCTTTAAATGCAAGGAAACTCTTATACCTTAAAAGTTCAATATACGGATGATCAATGGCATAACCTTTGGGCGCAGTCTTTAGTTGTTCGCCTTCTATTTTGCCAAAATGACTTGTGAAATCCCTGGAATTAATAATCTTCAATAGCTTTTCAGGTTCTTCATCAATCTTATGTCGAATTGATGCAAGCCACGGAGAGGGAGGCATGTATGCTCCTCCTGCAATGATACTCTTCCCAGGTTCAATATGAAAGTAATATCCTGCAAACCTGTCACCGTTCTTTCTTCCGCCTCTAACAATGAAAGCCCCAAAATGGGTCTTATAAGGTGATTTGTCATTGGAAAAACGAATATCCCGATTTATTCTGTAAACACAGCTTTTTGCCTCAAGCCCTTTAAGTATTGGTTCAAAAGCAACAAGTTTGTCAATTAATTCCTGTACGAAAGTGTCAAAATTATGTCTGGCTTCAAGGTATGTTGATTTGTTCTGTTGGAACCATTCGCGGTTATTATTGCATCTTATTGCAACAAGGAAATCGAGGGTGGATTTTTTAATCTGAGACATGGCGGATTAGTTTCAATATTACATATTATGATACTGATAAAACTTAAAAACGTTTAATAACATTATGTCGATAATGTCATTGAATGAATTTATTTAAAATAACAACAACCAGGAATATTTGTTGTTTATATAATTACATTAAATATAATTAAGAATATTCTATGACTGAAGTACCTAAGAAAAAAATTACACTGGATGGTTTAAAAAATGCATTTAAGCTATACAGTTATATAAAACCTTATAAGGTCGAATATTTCTGGGGTATGTTCTTTCTTATGGGATCAAGTCTGGCAAGCCTGGCATTTCCGAAACTCCTGGGGGAACTGGTGAATTCAGGTAACTCAGGCAACCTTATGCATGATATTAATAGAATAGCTTTGCTTCTTGTTATCACTCTTTTCCTGCAGGCATCATTCTCATATTTCAGGGTTATTTTTTTCGTGAATGTTACAGAAAAATCACTTGCCGGTCTCAGGCAACATACATACAACCATCTCATCAGGCTCCCGCTTAACTTCTTTGAACGGCACCGGGTGGGTGAATTGAACAGTCGTATCTCATCTGATATTTCTTTGCTCCAGGAAACGCTCACTACCACTTTGGCTGAATTTCTGAGGCAGATCATCATTATAGCCGGAGGTATAACTCTCCTGGCCATTACTTCATGGAAGCTTACCCTTTTTATGCTGTCCATTCTGCCAGGAATGATGTTACTGGCAGTGTTCTTCGGAAGGTTTATCAGAAAGTTCTCAAAGCAGGTACAGTCTGAGATTGCCAAATCCAACACAATCGTTGAAGAGACACTCCAGGGTATTCAGATTGTTAAAACGTACACGAATGAGTTTCTTGAGATGATCCGGTACAGGAAGAAAACTGACGAGATAGCGAAAATTGGCATAAAAGGAGGCAAATACAGGGGAGCTTTCTCCGCATTTATGATCTTTGGTCTCTTTGGAGCTATCGTCGCGGTTATTTGGAGAGGATCGGTTATGATGTCGAAGGGGCTTATTGATGCCGGAGAACTCTTTTCGTTTGTTATATATTCTGGTTTTGTGGGTGGTACAATAGGTGGTCTTGCTAATGTCTTTACACAGATTCAAAAGTTTATCGGGGCAACAGAGGAACTGTTTGATATTTTTAAGGAAACAGAGGAAAACCTTGCTGTTGTGACAGAAATACCTGAAAATGAGGTAATAAGTGGAAAAATAATATTTAAGGATCTCAGTTTCAGGTATCCAACCAGGCCAGATGAGGAGGTACTGAGTAAAATTAACCTGAACATAGCTGAGAACAATATGGTAGCCCTGGTTGGTCCCAGCGGTGCAGGTAAATCGACCATCGCCTCACTCATTATGCGACTTCATGAGCCTACATCAGGCTCAATATTTTTTGATGGAAAAGAGAGTACATTTTTCTCTTTATCCTCTTTAAGGAGCCAGATAGCCCTGGTCCCACAGGATGTCTTTCTTTTTGGTGGTTCGATAAGAGAGAATATAGCATATGGCAAGCCTTCTGCCACGGATGATGAGATTCTCGGGGCAGCTGGCAGGGCCAATGCCCTGGAATTTATTGAGCGGTTTCCTGAAAAACTTAATACAATAGTGGGGGAGAGAGGTACCCAGCTTTCGGGAGGCCAACGCCAGCGTATTGCCATTGCAAGGGCTGTTTTGAAAAACCCCCGGGTACTCATTCTCGATGAAGCCACATCATCGCTCGATTCAGAATCTGAGAGGCTGGTACAGGATGCTCTTGAAAACCTTATGGTAGGTCGTACCTCGATTGTTATTGCACACCGTCTCTCTACTATTCGCAGGGCTGATCAGATCCTTGTGCTTGACGGAGGCAGGATTGTGGAAAAAGGAACCCACGACCAGCTGATGATAGTGGAGAATGGTATCTACAGGAATCTCAGTACTTTACAATATGCGGGATGATACCGGCTGACTCAATCGCCGATATCCCTCAACGACTGTAATTTTCTTCTCAACGATCATGGGTAATCCCTGCTTCGGATATCAAATGCCATCAAGACTTTACCATGGCGCTGGTATAAAATACCATCGTTTATCACAGGATGGGAAAAATGTTGTGATGTCCCTTTCCTGATCCTGAACGAACTCACCTTTTCGAAATTTCCATGGTTATCATAACTGAGAAGGATCATGTCTCCTTTTTGACTGTAGTAATACAGCATATTATCAGCAGCTATGATAGCTCCACTTCCCAGTCGCAGTGAATCAGTCATCTCTCCTGTTGTGGCATTTAAAGCGAAAAGGCTTGGTGATACAGTACCACTCCCGTAGATGTAATTGCCGATCTTGACTATCCCTCCCATAAAAGTATCAAGCCTTTTATTTCGCCATATTTCTGAAATCTTTGTTCCATTGTCTGACAGTTTAAGCTTAACACCGCAATTACCGTCACCTTCCGCGTAAAAGATCGCTCCATCTTCGTATAATACTGTATTGCTATGTGTGTCGCCATATCCGGGGAGCCTCTTTTCAGGAGGATAATTATCCTGTTCATGCGACCATAATAACTTCCCTGTTCCCGCATTGAAACCCATCATGTGATATGCAGAAAATGTAACCAGGATCGTCATGGAAGGAAGCCTGATCAATTTCGGGGAATTATAAGCTGAACGCTCACCAAACCCGACTGCTGACCATATAGTTTTACCATTGAAACGGTTCAGCGCAACAACATTATTCTTCTTTCCCCCGGTGGTCCAGAAAACCTTTTCATCATCAATGAGAGCTGCCTCGGAATGTCCGTGAAGGGGAAGAGCACCATCAAAATCCTTCACAAGATCTTTCGACCATATTATCTTTCCATTCTCCCGATTTGCGCAATACAGGTTCCCCAGTCCGGTACCGACATAAATAAGATTGTCAACAATTGTTGTTGCTGATCTTGAACCGGGGTATGACTTCATCCATTCCTTGCCAAGGGTTGTCTGCCATACTTTTTCACCCTTCAGTGTGAAACAATACAGGCTTGTAACAGAATCAGTCTCTCCGGTAATGTAAAAGTAATTCCCGGCAAATACAGGGGATACAAAACCCTCTCCGATATTATCAATTGACCAAATTTCATTGGGGCCCTCCTGGGGCCATTTATTTAAAAGTCCGGACTCATTATATATGCCTTTCCTGTCTTTTCCTCTCCATTCGTATATTCTGCTGGTCGGAGATAAATTCGCTGTATCTCTGCAAAAAGGTTCTGCGACTGGTTCCTCCGGACCACTTACCATACCGCTGCAGAAAAAGGCTGAAGCAAGTAAAATCAGAAGTCCGTTTTTGTAAGCTGGTTTTAGGTTCATGTTATATCTCAGTCTTTCAGGTTAAACCCGGATACCACTACGGATGGCTTCTCACCTCGTGTATCTTCATTTTTCATCCTCATAACAATGGTTTTCATTTCTCCGGGCATCAATGAAACATAATTGTCACTATAGAAAACAGGTAAGATACGTTCTCCACTGTTCTTCCCGACGACTTTTAGCCTGACCATTAATACCGGGGTGCTCGTTGTGTTTTTAAGTGTTGTTGTAACGGTCCATTCCTCACCTGATTGTGACACAGAGGTATTTTCCTGAAGACTAACAACAGGCATTTCATTTAAAGCCTGATAGTTGCCATCATCCACTCCTCTCCAGTAGAAGTTGTCAGAGATAACCTTCTTGTTTTCAGTCAGAGTAAGCCTGATAAAATGAACAGGGGAGAGTGTCTTCGGGAATTCCAGCTTGAAACAGGCAAAGGTAAAATCTTCTTTACAGTCCAGATTTGTCTCCTTTTCCCACTGTATCGAGCCATCCATATTTATTATCTCAGCCTTCGCAGTCAGCCCTGTCCTGTCCTTTGCATTGTAGTTAACAACCTCTATCGAATCAAAAACAGGGTTCCATTGTATATGAATGGGCTCAGATGCCTTCTTACATCCGAAGTAGGCAGCAGTAGGTTCAAGATAATAATCGTATGTCTGCCATACCATAGAAGGCCAGGCCGGATGACTCATCCAGAGCAAAAGACCTTTGCGGGTTATGCTTCTTCCCTCAAACATGCCGCGATATCCATTGTAGTTGATCCATTGGGCAAGCTCTGTGAATTGCCTGGCATCACGGGACTGGCCAAATCCTTTCTCTATTATCTCGTTGAAGCTTGAGGCTCTCTGCGCCCCTTCAAGGCAATAGTCGTGGATTCCCCACTGGCTGTTCTGAGGCCATAATGCGGAATCGGGCAGGGTTCTCTTAAGGCTTTCAAAGGTCATTACATTTGGCATACCCCTTTCGCTATGAAGTTTATTCCATCCGTATAAGAGGAAATAATCTCTGACAGGGAGCGCGTTATAAGGGCCACCTCCACTAACAGTTCCAGATGCTGAATTGGGGATATAATGTAAACCCGGATGAATTTTCCGGACCATGGCAACAAGAGCGGTGTCTATCACTTCAGGGGGATTGCCTTCATTACGTCCCACATAGATCGCTATGGATGGGTGATTGCGAATTCTCCTGACAACATCATACGCATTTTTCATGAACATATTAGGGTCATCAGGATTAGGGCCATCCGCTGGATTAGCCAGCCAGAAATCCTGCCAGACCATTATTCCATGCCTGTCACATGCCTCGTAAAACTCATCATCCCCGGTCTGACCGACCCAGTTACGGATCATTGTGAAATTCATATCGGCATGATAAGCAACAGCTGCATCATATTCCCTTCCCCTGTATTCAAGGTTGGATTCAGGAAAACCCCAGTTCCCGCCACGACCAATAAAACGCCTGCCGTTAATATAGATTTTCAATACCCCATCAGTGTCATCATAAGCCATCTCACGAATACCTGATTTAAAGTCACATCTGTCTGAGATCCCGGCACCGGTAGTAAAATTTATCTCAACATTGTAAAGATTTGGTTTCCCATAACCATTTGGCCACCATAATTTTGGGTTTATTATATGAAGTGATGGAACTGATGTGGGATCGAACTTCACAACTTTAGATTCTGAACCGGCAAGGGATACCTCTTTTTCAAACTTAAGATCTCCATACTTGGCTTCAAGCTTCCCTGTCACGGCTTCAGTGCTGTGGTTCTGTACAGTAACTTCAATACTGATATCAGCTGAAGTGGTATCAGGCAGGGGCAGGGCAGTATTCACAAAAGGATCCTTTAGGGTCACAGGTCCGTTTGTGCTCAGGTACACATCATTCCATATACCTGCATTCCTTCCTCTTATTGTAGGTATCCAGTCCCAGCCAATAGATGCATGAAAGGTAGGATTATCCGCACCCAGGATCCCGCCATTTTTATCGGGACTTAACGCTGTCTGTTCTTTTATCACTCCAATATTTGCATTTTTTTCAATCCTTACAGCAATTGCATTCTTTTGTCCTGGTACGATTAATCCGGTAACATCGAAGATCCCTCTTATGAATGCTCCTTCTATTCTTCCTGCTTTTTTCCCGTTTACGAATATATTTGCCTTCCAGTTGATACCGTCAAAATTGAGAAACATTTTTTCTCCTTTGAATGAAGAAGGTATTTCTATTTCGTCGCGATACCAGAAGTCAGAGTTAAAGAATGATTCGGAGATCATCAGCTGATTTTCTCCATAGTTAGGATCAGGCAATGCCCCAACATTCCAGTAACTTACTAGTGCTGTTCCAGGTACTGTTGCTGCAATCCAGTCGTCATTTTTAAAGCCCGGTTCCGATATTTGTTCCCCGGTGGAAGCAACTTCCGAGGCTCTTTGTATTCTCCAGTTGCCTCCTGACAGGTACAATTTATTACCTTTGATCGATGGATTAGGTTTTGGTTTTGGTATAAGCCCACCTTTCCCGAATACCTGCATCTCACTCAGTATATAATTCTTATCTGAAGCAGGCTTGGTCATTAACACTCTTACATAGCGACCTTTAGCCTGCTTGTCAAGTTTAATATCCTCATTCAGCTCATCGCCGGAAGGCAGTGCCGCAATATCCTTCCAGTTCATTGCGTCATCAGAGACCTGTATCGTGCCTTCAATAGCCTTGTTTATCCAGAATAGCTTGATATCATCAAAATCACTCTAGGGTTCCAAGATCGACATAAACCCATTCCCTCCCTTTGCCGGCGCTCATCCAGGCGCTTCTGAAATCCTTTGAAGGTGTCATGATAAGCTTTGTGTCATGGTTAAAGAAATCAAAATCGCCAAAAGTCCATTGTTCTGCGGAGGGAGCAGACATGCTAACCCTGTAATGATGATATTTTACCGGAGTAGTAAAGTTAAATGACTGGCTGATCTGTCTCTGGGCCCTGGGCATCCTGAACCTGAAGGAAAATGACGGTCTGGGTGCTGTAGAATCATTACCGTAAGGTCCCCTCATGAAGTCAGCAAAAGGATTTGGCTGCCGACGCTTTGCAGTACCACTTCTCCTGGGTGGGGGAGCCATTCTGAATGGATTGGGTCGCTCAAAACCAGGAAGGCCGCTTCCTGATAACTTTTCAAGCTCAGTCCAGTTTAATACCATCGTCAGAACCAGAACACACAAGTTTCCATCCTTTAGGTTTATTCTCATCATAAGTGACATTGCCATTGAGCTTTATACTGGTTATCTCAGGTGTATTTGTAGATGAACTTAAATCAAGTTGAAGCCAGATTTCAGATCCTTCGATTCCGTATGTTGTGACCCTATTATGATCGAGTAACCATTCACGTTCGTTCCTTGGGACTATACCATTGCTCGTTGATACAGCGATATACTCAGGATTGGTATTAATTATTATTCCATCGGTGATCAGCTGAGCTGTAAGATTATAGTCGTAACTTGAAGAATTATAGGAAGGTCTAAGCTTTGCAATATTCCTGTATTGGCCTTTATCCGGTACCAGATTAGGGGAAAAATCTTCAGCGGGTTTTCCCGGGTATACTCCAATACCCCTGGTATAATAATCGGCTTTCTGATGACAACCACAAAGCACAATTACTATACTGATAAACAGTACAAGGAAGGAATAAATTTTTTTTGTCTTCATTTTGAATTTGGATTGATTGTTTGATAAATAATAACGAAACTAAAGTGTTTTATTCAGGCATTCTGCTTAAAAAACCCAATTCTGTGGAGGATAATTTGGTTAAATGGCGAAACAAAATAGTTAAAAAATGATTTGATATTACGAGTTAACAGAAAAGATGGTTAAATTTTTTTATACTATCCAATGAATACTCATATATAATCAAAGACTATTAAAAGGTAAAAAGTAGTATTCACTTTTAATTGAAACTTCGGAAATTCATGCATATGTTGTACATTTGATACAACTGAAACTTTTTTTTCTGCAATGTTAAAAATCAAGTGCATCCTTAAAACAATATTGGGAACCTTCACATTTTTTACCTTTGTGAGGAAATGTCTAATTTTAATACTTGCCCTGTCTGTCATTTTTATATCATGCAGTACCGGAGGCAGGAATAACACAGAAATGCTGAAAATACGACCATTAAAGGATACTGTGGGATTTGCTCAATACCCGTGGCAGATGGATAGTCTGATGGACAGGATTGACAGGACGGGCTGGGATGAAACAGTTGCAGCACCATGGCGATTTGCGATCTGTCCGCACGATGATTATACATATGTCGGAAAGCTCTACCCTGAATTACTCAATAATATGCAGGCTCCAGTCCTTATATTGCTGGGTGTCGCACACAGAGCCGCACAGATGAGGATTGAGGATTCTCTGGTATTCGACAGTTATAATTACTGGAAGGGACCGTGGAAAAATGTGCCTGTTTCTCCGGCACGTGAGGAAATATATTCTTTACTGGAAGGAAAATATGCTATAATAAATGATACTCTGCAAAAGGTTGAGCATTCACTTGAGTCGATGATCCCATTTCTGCAGTATTTCAACAGGGATATTTCAATTGTCCCGGTATTGGTCCCTGCCATGAGTCCTGACAGGATGAAGGAATGCGGTAAGGCACTTGCTGATGCAATTAGAGTTGTGGCTGGAAAGCATAATTGGGTTTGGGGTGCTGATTATGCTATAATTGTGACCACTGATGCAGTTCATTATGGAAATGAGGATTGGGGAGGAGCCGACATGGCACCCTATGGATGCGATGATAAAGGAAATTCTTTGGCAAGAACTCATGAAAAGGAGATAATTGATAGTTGTCTTAAAGGTGATGTTACTCCAGGCAAAATAAGACGATTCAGCGATTATACCCTGAACCCCGATGACTACCGGATATATAAATGGACCTGGTGTGGCCGATACAGTGTTCCTGTGGCATTATACACTACATATTTTCTTAATGATTCAATACCTTTGTCAGGAAAACTGGTCGGTTATTCCACTAGTATTACTTCTACCCACATTCCTGTTGATGATTTAAGGATGGGACGTACAGCTGTTGCAACAGCTTGTCACTGGGTGGGCTATGCAGCATTGGGATATGAGTAGGGCATCAGGCATCAGGCGTCAGGCGTCAGGCGTCAGGCGTCAGGCGCCAGGTTTTAAATTCCCCTCCTGGGAGAGCCTGCCACGCTTAGCGTGGGGTTAGGGGTGGGTTGGAAAGAGGCAACAGCATCAGGCGTCAGGCGTCAGGTGCCAGGTTTTAAATTCCCCTCCTGGGAGAGCCTGCCACGCTTAGCGTGGGGTTAGGGGTGGGTTGGAAAGAGGCAACAGCCATCAGGCGTCAGGCGTCAGGTGCCAGGTTTTAAATTCCCCTCCTGGGAGGAGTAGGTGGGTTAGGGGTGGGTTGGAAAGAGGCAACAGCCATCAGGCATCAGGGAGAGCTGGGCTGAGCAGTTTATAGTTAATAATTTTAAGTTATGAGGATACCGGATATCAAAAACTTCTATTTTCTTCTGATTTCTGTCACCCTTTCTGCTGTATTGTCGTGTTCTCATACCGGCAATGGTTTTTATCAGTCGGAGATAGATAGTATATCTTCAGTGATTGTCCCGGATCAAAGGATTGGATTATGTAACGTAAGAGCTGTTTCCTCTGATAATAGGACAGTTATTATTAAGGGCGAAACGACCAGTTCTATCGCTAAAGAAGCAATAATAAATACTTTAGGTAAGAGTGTAAATCAGCTCATAGACAGTGTTATAATTCTTCCGGATACTGTTAATAACAAGCTGTATTCAGCACTGGTTACTTTAAGTGTCATTAATCTGAGGAAGGAGCCTGATCATGCTTCGGAGATGGTATCACAGAGCATTATGGGAACACCTGTACAAATACTTAAGGAAGATAGATGGTGGTATCTTATCCAGACTCCCGACAGGTATATCGCATGGACAGAAAAGTCATCAATTGAGCCAATGACAAAGGAGCAGATGACTCTGTGGCGAAACAGTAACCGTATCATTTTTACAGGAAGGAATGGTTGGATTTTGGACGGACCCTCAGTTGATTCGGGAGTGATTGGAGATATCGTAGCAGGCTGCATTGTTGTAAGGACAGGTATAAAATCAGCTTATGTCAGAGTTTTATTACCGGACGGAAGAGAGGGCTATATTAATGAGAAGGATGTTTCTGAATTCAACACATTCAGAAACAGGTCAGAACCTGACGGAGATGACATTGTAAGTAGTGCGGAATCACTCCTGGGAATTCCCTATTTATGGGGAGGATCATCTGTAAAAGGGGTTGATTGCAGTGGTTTTGTGCAAACAGTATTCTTTATGAACGGACTTGTAATGATGCGGGATGCATCTTTGCAGGCTCTTCACGGGAGAAAGATTGATATTTCCCGGGGCTTTGATAATTTAAGTAAGGGAGATCTCCTTTTTTTTGGAACAGGACAGCAAGGCTCACCACGGGTAACACATGTTGCTATTTATATTGGTGACAATGAATATATTAATTCTTCAGGAAGGGTTTTGATAAACAGCCTTGATTCAACAAAGACCAATTTTAGTCGTTACCGGCTTAATTCGTTATTGATGGCCAGACGTGTCCTTGGTGTTGAAGATGACCCGGGGATAGTGCCGGTCAGGAGAAGCCTGTGGTATTGAGGAGGAAGGAGTTGGAGAGTGGGAGAGCGGGAGAGTGGGAGAGTGGGAGAGACAGAGAGACAGTAAGACTTTAGACAACAAACTATATGAAAACGCGGAGGGATTTTTTAAAAGATTGCGGATTTATAGCAGGTGGTGCCGGATTCTCATATGCCGGTCTTGGCATGGTAAAATGGCCTGAAGAGAGCGGTGGTCTGCAGAAAGAATCGCAGATGATATTAAGGTTCAGGCCTTATGAACTCCATCTGAAACATGTCTTTACACTTGCAACTGGCTCAAGGACATCAACTCCTGATATGCTGACCGAGATAGAATATGGAGGTGTGGTTGGTTATGGCGAGGCATCAATGCCTCCTTACCTGGGAGAGAGCGTGGAAACAGCGACTACTTACTTAAAAAAGGTTGATCTTACGCAGTTTGAATCGCCTTTTCTGATTGAGGATATCGTAAGCTATCTCGATAGTCTTGCGCCGGGAAACTATGCTGCCAAGGCCTCTGTTGACATTGCCCTTCACGACCTGGTGGGAAAGCTTATGAATCAGCCATGGTACAGGATTTGGGGTCTGAATCCGGAAAGTACTCCAAACATATCATTTACCATTGGCATTGATAAACCGGAGGTGGTCATACAGAAGGTAAGGGAAGCGGCTCCTTATAAAATATTGAAAGTTAAACTTGGGCAGGACAATGATAAAGAAATGATCACAACTGTCAGAAGTGAGACTGATAAACCGATCTGTGTTGATGTTAACCAGGGATGGACCGACAGGTACAAGGCACTGGAAATGGTTAAATGGCTTGCTGGACAGGGTGTGATCTTTGTTGAACAGCCCATGCCAAAGACAGCATCTGACGATATTGCCTGGCTGACAAAAAACAGCCCGTTGCCCATCATAGCGGATGAGGCTTTTCAGACAATTTCCGATTTTACCAAGATACAGGGTGTCTATAGTGGCATCAACATTAAATTGATGAAGTGCGGAGGGATGAATGCAGCATATAAGATGGTTTGCATAGCGCGTGCTCTCGGGATGAAAGTCATGATAGGATGCATGACTGAGACATCGTGTGGTGTAACAGCTGCAGCCCAGTTATCTCCACTGGTCGACTGGGCTGACCTGGATGGTAACCTGTTGATTGATAATGATGTATATAAGGGGCTCCAAATTAAAAACGGAAAAATTGTATTACCAGAACGACCTGGAATTGGAATTATTAAAATCTGAAAATTATGAAAAGAAGACGAATTCTCTACTGGATACTGACATTCCTTGGTGTAATCCTTATTGGCGGAGCATTATACCTGAACAGTCTTATGCCGATCATTACAGGTTATCCTGCCAAGTATCTGTGTTCTGCAATCTTTGTTGCCGGCAGGGATCAGGCGGATGTTGAAGCCATAGACCTTAACTTTTCGTACATTAAATTTACGAAAAATAACGTGGACTTCAAGGATAGCAGTGTAATAAGTCGTTTCCTCTGGAGCAGGTCTAAAGCCATTTACCGTAACGGCTTTGGTGCGACACTGCTAAGAGGCGTTACAGAGGAGTCGTTAAAGAAAATAAAATACCCGACAGGGATACAGCCAGGGTATTCACAGGATACCATACCGTGGCCTGTCGGAAATTTGTTGCCTGATACAGCCACCGGTATCGACAAGTCAAAACTTAATGAAATATCAAAAAGACTGATTAATGATAATGCTTACAATGGTAATGCATTTGCCTTTGTTGTACTACACAGGGGGATACCTGTAATTGAAGCGTATAAACCTGAGTTTAACAGGGATACCAGGTTCCTTAGCTGGTCAATGGCAAAAAGCTTTACCAACGCATTGGTAGGTGTCCTTGTTGGCGAAGGTAAAATGGATATTAATGAGCCGGCAGCGATCGGGGAATGGAACAGAGATGACAGGAGTAAAATTACGTTGAATGACCTCCTACATATGCAAAGCGGTCTAAAGTGGAATGAAAATTACGGTTCCAGATCGGATGTGAATGTTATGCTTCATATAGAGAAGGATATGGCTGAATTTGCCTATAATAAGCCTCTTGAACACGAGCCGGGGACATTCTGGTATTATTCGTCAGGGACAGCTAATATTGTCAGTTACCTGATGCGTAAAGAGTTCGCTAATGATTCAGGTTATTACGCATTTGCAAATACAAAATTTTTTAATAAAACTGGAATGCCTGATGCGATTTTCGAAGTGGATCCATCAGGTACAAGGGTGGGATCTTCATATATTTATGCCACTGCCCTTGATTATGCACGATTTGGATTGTTATATTTGAATGACGGTGTCTTTAATGGCGAAAGGATACTGCCGGAGGGATGGGTTCAGTATACTACAAAGGCAGCTTCAGCCAGTAACAATGGATACGGTGCGTTTTTCTGGCTTAATAAAGCGAAAAAATTTCCATCAGTACCTGAAGATATGTATTTGTGCGATGGATATAACGGCCAGGAAATCTTTATTTTACCTGATCAGCAACTGGTGGTGGTGGTACTTGGTTATTCACCCCAGCCGGTAGGCATGGATTGTGACAGGTTATTGAAAGACATCCTTGGAGCTTTATAAATGCTGAGTTATCTGACCGGTTTTTGGAATGAACATTATTTGCAGTGAATGCGTTGTGATTAAAAAAATACATGGGTTACAGGCAATCATATATAAAAAAGACCGATCCGGTTGAACCTCCGTGTAAAAAGACAATGTACAACACAGCAGAGGAAGCCAGGGACATGATCAGGTATATCAATGAAAAAAGGGTAGGGAAGGAGATCAGAGCCTATAAATGCGATATATGCGGGTTCTGGCATCTCACCAGCAAACATGATTGATCCAGACAAGGATGAAGATTGTTTTAATATTTATCTGGTCAATTACGCTATGACATTTATAATTTCATGAGCAGTTTTTTCGAATAAATTTAAAAATAATAACCATGAAAAAATTTAAAGCGGCAATTATTCTGATAGCCATAATTTTAGTGTTTCTGTATCTTTTTGGTTTGTTTGTAGGTTACTATGGTGACCTGTTGTGGTTTAAGAATATGGGATACAGCTCGATATTTGATACCATGATTCTGTCAAAGGTTTTTTCTTTCCTTGTGTTCTTTTTAATATTCGGTCTGTTTTTAACTGTTCATATTCGTTCAGCATACAGGACAGGAAGCAAGAGCAGGAATTTTGAGAATATAAGTGATGAAGATCCCAGAAGTCTTTTTGTGGCACTGTTTAAGGGAAAAGCAGCAATTTGGTTTTGGAGTGTTATCATTATTTTTCTGAGCATCATAATGGGATCTTCAGCCTCAGGTCACTGGAATGATTTTTTACAATTTCTTCATCCCTCATCTTTTAGCCTGGCTGACCCTGTTTTTGGAAAAGACGTTGGGTTTTATACTTTCAAATTTCCTGTAATCCGGTTTGTTGTTTACTGGTATATTTTTATGATAGCTCTTACTTCTATGGCTGTTTTGTTATCGTATTATCTTGATAATGCCTTTTATGTCAGTGGGAATAGTATTTCTGTTTCAAAACAGGTAAAAAGTCACTTAATACTGTTAGCTGCCTTTATGGGATTGGGTATTTCATTTCATTATTATGTTAAGCTTTATAATACATTATATTCCTCACATGGAGTTACTTACGGACCTTCATACATGGATATTCACGCACAGATTCCTGCCTACTGGACAATTCTTATAATAAGTTTGATTATAACTCTGCTATTGTTTCTCTTTCCTCTTTATAAAAAAGGAAAGATCATTTTATATGCTATTGGAACATGGGTAGTGGTATTGGTAGGCTTTGTATGGATTTATCCTAATATCGTTGAACAATATAGCGTTAAGCCCAATGAACTGAAAATGGAAACACCATATATTATTAACAATATTAAATTTACGAGGGCGGCTTTCGGATTGGATAAGATTAAAACAGAACCTTTTCCGGTGGACCAGAACATAAGCTATAACGATATCCTGAATAACCGTCATACAATTGAAAATATTCGGTTGTGGGACCGCAGGCCATTGATAGAAACTTATAAACAGTTACAGGAAATAAGATTGTATTATGATTTTAACAGTGTACAGGTAGACAGGTATCTTTTTGATAAATATACTGAGGTTGTCCTCGGAGCAAGGGAGTTGCCGTTTACAGAAATACCTGAACGAGCACAAACCTGGGTAAATAACCATTTGATATATACTCATGGATATGGCATAGTAATGAATCCGGTTAATGAGATTACCTCCACAGGAATGCCCAATCTGATCGTAAAGGACATTCCTCCGGTTACTACTGTCCCGTTGAACCTTAACAAGATGGCAATATATTATGGTGAGGAAACGAGTCAATACCTGCTGGTCAATACAAAAACAAAGGAATTTGATTATCCCAAAGGTGATGACAATGTCTATACAAGTTACGCAGGAAAAGGAGGTGTACAGATATCTTCCTTGTTCAGACGAATAGTGTATGCCTGGAAATTTTCTGACATTAAAATACTTCTTACCGGTTACCTAACTGATCAAAGCCGAATCATGTTTTACAGGAACATTGCTCAACGCGATCAAAAACTTGCTCCTTTTCTGTCCTATGACAGCCAGCCTTATCCCGTGATCGGGGATGACGGGGATATTTATTGGATTCACGATGCTTACACCCAGGAGTAATATGTTTCCTTATTCCGAGCCTACAGGTCTGGCTCCCGGTGTGGGAGGTGTCAATTATATTAATAACTCAGTCAAAGTAGTAATTAATGCCTATGATGGAGCTGTTACATATTATGTTATCAACCCTGAGGACCCATTGATTCAGACCTATCAAAAGATCTATCCGAAACTTTTCAAGCCTTTTGATGAAATGCCTGAATTTCTGAAAGAACATATAAGATATCCCACGGATCTGTTTAATATTCAGATAGAAATGTACAATACTTATCACATGACCGATCCTCAGGTTTTCTATAATCAGGAAGATTATTGGCAGGTTCCTTACGAAATATACGACACCGGTCAGCAAAAATTATTCCCTTATTATATTATTATGCGATTGCCTGAAGAAAAGAAGGAGGAATTCATACTCATGTTGCCACTCACTCCTTCGGGTAAGGATAATATGATTGCCTGGATGTGCGCCCGTTGTGATGCTCCGAATTATGGAGATCTGATTGTTTATAGCTTTCCGAAAGATAAACTGATATACGGCCCAATGCAGATAGAAGCAAGAATAAACCAGAAACCTGACATATCATCGGAACTTACCCTATGGAGCCAGAAAGGTTCTCAGGTTATCAAAGGCAATCAATTGGTGATACCCATAGAAAATTCATTTATTTATGTGGAACCGGTTTATCTGCAATCGGAACAGGGCCAGATTCCGGAATTGAAAAGAGTAATAGTGGCATTTAAGGAAAAAATTGAAATGAAGGAAACACTGGACGAAGCACTTCAGGCAGTTTTTAACGTCACCGGGGAACAATCCGCCGCAACAGGGGAGACAGGGATAAGCCAGGCAACTTCGCCTGTTCTTTCCACGCAGGCCAGGGAAGTTCTTGACCATTATAATAAAGCCATGGACTTCTTAAAACAGGATAACTGGTCAGAATTTGGTACCGAAATGCAACAAATGAGATCGATTTTGATGCAGATGAATGTGACTGATAATAAAGAGAAGCCGGATATTAAATAGGTAAGCCGGAATGTGCGATAAGGAAAATTCTATTTTACATAATATAGTAGGGTAGGGCAGGAAGGGTTATATACATTTCATTTTGAATCAAAAATTACTCTGGGAGGTTCCCAGGTTACAGGATCGCCTACAACACCGCGAGTATAACTAATTACTTCCATCCATTCAGGTGAAACTTTAATTAAGATATAATCTTCGGGCTTGTTTGGATAGAAAGATTCCCATTCAGCTTTCCATCTCTTTTCTTTTTCTTTTTGATTATTTACTATTTGAGCTATTCCATGAATCATAACATATCCTGAGGCATCACTTTCTAAATAATATAAAGTTACCCTTGGGTCCTTTTTGATTTGAGCTACCTTTCTGCTTTTAGGGTTTGTTCCAAACCAAACTGTAAAATCACTTTCAGGAAGAAACGGATCCATTTCTCTGACTCTGGGACGACCTTCTTGGTCTAGCGTAATTAGTGCACAAGTCCTGGCAGAAGTCATTATTTCTCTTGCCGCAATAATTAATTTATTGTTTAGCGAATCTAAATGTTCACTATTTTGACTGAATCCCACAGAAGGTATTAAAAGAAAAATTGTAAAAATTAAGCCGATAGATTTTTTGATTTTTTTCATTTTCTTTTTTTTAATTTTTTCATACTATTATTTCTTCACTTTATTCAATAATGCATAACGGTTGTTATAGGGTGCGTTTCAATGCGCTCTTTACATTGTTGTGCTTTCGTTTTATAATTTAAAGGTTAATTTGATTCCTTCTGTGACCATTCCCGTTCCAATTATCGCAAGAATTAAACCCATTAATTTTCCGATAACAGAAATTAAATCGGCACCTACTTTTCTTACAATAATGTCACTAAGAACAAAGGCTAAATAAGTGAGAACAATCATTAGTGCGAAAATGGCAATAACAATGCCAACGTGAATAAAACTTGCATTTGTAACGCTATTCATTGCTGTTACAATAGTGCCTGGACCTGCAAGAATAGGAATGGCTAAAGGTGAAATTGCTGGACTGCTTTTTGGTTCAGAATTGGTACTGCTATGTATTTTAGATTTCTGAGACATTAACATTTCAAATCCGACATAAAAAATCAGTATGCCACCAGTTATTTTAAAAGCAGGAATAGTAAGTCCAAATAATTCAAAAATATATTTTCCTGCTATAACAAAAGAGACAACTATAAGAAATGCTGTTATTGAGGCTATTCTAGCTATCTTTTTTTTACTTTCTGTACTTTCTCCTTCAACGAGTCCTAAAAAGATTGGTGTGTTAGCTATTGGATTCATAATAGCAAAAAAGCTCATAAATACAGTCAGAGAATAAATAACTAAATTTCCCATCTTTTATATTTTAATAATGAAACACAACGATTCGCCAATATGAGTTGGTTGGGATTTCAACTCACTCACCAATCAGACCGTTGCAATTTTTATTAAATGTACAAACTTTTCGAAAACTACAGACACCCAGCTGACTTATCTCTAATTTTCGTTCGTGCGTGACTCACAATGACGGTGTGCCTGACGCCTGAAGCCCGACGCCAGACGTCCCGCTAAAGCGGGATTTGGCTGTGCCGAGCTCGCCTTTGGCTCGGTTCGTCACCGCCAATGGCGGCTCCTCAACCTGACGCCCGACGCCCGACTTAGATGCGTCATCTGTTATATTCCTCTTCAAATTTTGTGAACGAATTGAGTTTTGTGATTTTTGCGTTCGGTCTGAATAATGGAGGAATGATCTGACGCGCCTGTTCCTTGTTCTCTACCTCAACTATTATCCAGGCTTTATGTTCACCATCATGGCAACCCCAATCAGCCTGTTTAAGAAAGTGAGATCCAGTTTTTAAAAATATACGTACTGCATTATTACATGCTCTTTCAGTACCTTCATGAGGTACTTCAATAAGATACTTTCCCATTTTACATTTCCTTTCAATTTAATTATATTAATCCATCAAAAAATATTGTCAGTTCGCTATTATTTCTCATTGTAATGGTTTCTGTCCAACTCCAACTACGAGTTCGCATGGCCCTGAAAACCCATTTTTATTTTCAAATTTTGATAACTCTATATGAATTTCTTCCCATGCAGCAGCTTTTTCATCTTCGGATAATCCCCCGAGCATTTGATGTAATGCTGCGAATGACTCATATTCAAATCGAACACAGTCTTTTGCCGTAGGCATAATTACAGGTGCATCCACAATTTGTGACCTCACATTAGTAAAACCAGCTTGTTTAAATGCATCATCCAGCACCCCGGCATTTCCTAAACTAAAGGGTCCAGGTTGCCCTGCCAATGGAGGTGGAAGTTGTGCCCGTCTTCTGATAATTGAAACAGGAGTAGAAAAGAATTTATTTTTATCCACAGTTGAATACACTATTGCTGCGACATAGCCACCTGGTTTTACAACTCGCATCATTTCTTTTAATGCTTTTTGTTGATCAGGAAAAAAGATTAATCCAACTCTTGAAATTACTGTATCAAACGAATTGTCCGGAACCGTAAGATTTTCACCATCCATCTCTTTTGTTTCAATATTATTGAGCCCTTTTTCGGAAGCTAATAATAAGGCATATTCAAGTATGTTAGGTGCTAAATCTGTTGCTAATACATATCCATTTGGACCAACTCTCTTAGCAGCTGTAACTGATTGTTCACCTGCACCAGCTGCCACATCCAGGACTCGATGTCCTTCATTTATATTAGCCATATCCAGCATAAGGTTAGTTGCAGGTCCTAACCAGGAATTTAGTGTTGGATGCCAATTATGCCATGCTTCAGCTGCAGTTTGCCATTGCTCTCTTGTGGTACTTTTATAATGTACCGGGTCGAATACTTTTTTCATAATTGTAAAGATTTAATTAAGCATTAACTATTTCTCTACAAAATTATTACGAATGTATTTAACCCATTTTGCTCAGAGGCTCAATTTCTTTTCTATTTGATCAGCCTTTCAATTTTTGATCAATTGATTACGATATTCCAATGGGGAGAACCCTGTTTTATTTTTGAATACCCGGCTAAAATGAGACATGTTCACAAACCCACTTTCAAAAGCGATATCTCCAATTGTTTTATGGCTTGTTTCTATTAACAGCTTGGCTAGTTTCATTCTTCTTTCTATAATCCAATTTCCGGGTGTGGTATGATAGTGTTTTTCAAAATCACGTTTAAAAGCAGCCAAGCTCCTATTGGTTAAACTGGCAAATTCGGCTATTTTTAAGTTGTACATATAATTGGATTCCATTATTTCCCAGATCGGGGTTTTGATATCATCAGCAATATTATGAATATAAGAAAGCACTTGCCGGTTTTCCGGATGTGTTAAAATATTGAACATTAGTTCTTTGAACCTTGACTCCAAAATGCTTTCAGGCACCAGATTATTTCGCTCAAAATAGGGAATCATACTTTGATAGCCTGAATATATTTGATCGTTAACCTCAAACTGAATGAACATATTTTCGGATATGGGTGGTAGATTTTTTAGTGGAAGATAAGGTCTGTACTCTTCAAAAATAGTTTTTAGATAATGATCTTTAATGTAAAAAACCAGGACCTCAAAGCCAGTATAATCATCCGGCAACTCTTGTAAAAAAGCACTTCTTTTCAATAAAAATGTTGAATTTTTTGTAGCAAAAAATGTATCATCTCCATGAATAAAATTTTTCTTTCCGCTTAACGTAAACAGAAATTGATTGTGTTGAGAGTATAATTGCAGGATCTTTTCTCTTTGCGGACAGTTATAATGTACAAAAAGAGTGTCTTTGAGCGTAAACTGCTTGAAAATCTGGGAATTTGAGTTATATAAATCGTAGTTGTTCATTATAATCTTTTTTATTATTAAAAGAAAAATTGAATACATCAGGTCATGAACAGTACTTGTCTACATCAAACATTTGTTTAACAATTTAATTAACAATTTGTTTGACAATGATATCGTTTATTGCTCCTTTTGCCTGACGCCTTCCCGATAGCTCCCGATAGCTATCGGGACGGGAGCCTGACACCTGATGCCCCTGATGCCTGACACCTGATGCCCCTGATGCCTGACGCCTGATGCCTGATGCCTGATGCCTGAAACCTGATGTAGATATATCTGATTCTATTTTAAATTGTATATTAGTAGTATTAAACAGCAGGTAGCTGATTATATCATAGACTGAAAAAAATATGAAAAAACTACTTATAAGTATAATTGTATTAGTAACTCTATTTGGATGCAGTCAATAGAATGGTAATAAGGCAGCAAAAAACAATCTTCAGATAAAATATCTTCCTAGAATAGCTATTACCGGACTGGCAATAGAATCAAGTACATTTTCTCCGGAATTTACTCATGAGGAATCTTTCAATGCCAGGACAGGCAATGATGTTTTCACTTTCTATCCGTTTTTGTCAGTTGATTCGGTGGACAGGAAGCGGGCGAATTGGATTCCAACATTATATGGTCATGCCCTTCCCGGGGGAACTGTTACAAGGGAGGCATACGAATCATTGGTAAATAAAATTCTTGAGATGCTCAAAGAAAATGTTCCGTATGATGGCCTCTTTTTTGATATCCATGGTGCAATGAGTGTGGAAGGACTTGATGATCCGGAAGGCGATTTAATAGTTAGAATCCGTGAAGTAGTTGGGAAAAAAACAATTATTTCGACATCAATGGATTTGCATGGAAATGTATCCTGGAGACTGGCACAAAACACCGACCTTATTACCTGCTATCGTCTGGCACCTCATGAAGATGCAATAGAATCTAAAAAACGGGCTCTTGAAAATCTTTTGAACAGGCTGGAAAGCGGAAAGGGAAAACCTGCGTATAAAGCATGGATTCCTGTTCCAATTTTGCTGCCGGGTGAAAAGACAAGCACGAGAATAGAACCTGGCAGAAGTCTGTATGCAAAAACTGAAGTTGTTGTAAAAATAGGTAGTGTGAACGTTATTGTTACAAAGAAGCGTAAACTATACCCCAGGGAAATTGATTTTACCAGACTGGGATTAAATCCGAGGGAAACAGATATTGTGATTGTAAAAATTGGATATTTAGTACCGGAACTGTATAATATGAGAGCAGATTGGATAATGGCGCTGACACCCGGGGGTGTGGACCAGGATATTGAACATCTTAATTATAAAAGAATTATAAGGCCAAGAGATGTAAAATTAATGTACACTGACTGTAAACTATATTTACAATTATTCTCTGGATATCGAAAACATCGAATTATATACGCCATCTAATCAGCTAATTATTCTGTATGGCATAAGGCTTGATGATGTAAAGCAGAGAATTTAAACTAAGTCAAGAAATATCAGCTAAGTAATTAGATGACACTAAATATTAAGAGAAATGATAAGAAAAGCAATCATAATATTTCTATTACTAAGGTACATTTCAGTTTTATCTTATGCTCAAAAAGAAAAATTCGAGTTGCCGAAGGAAGTTCAGGATAAGCCAAGACTTGCTCAGGCACCATTTGATGAAGTAGATTATTTTGGACAGAATCCTCCCGGCGATTCAGCAGTAATTTTTGCCCCTGGAATATTTTCCCTGCCCGACAGGCTTGAATCCAATATAGCTTTCACTCCCGATGGTAAAGAGTGTTATTTTGGAGTACTTGAAATAAAGGACAGAAAAGTTTCATACAAAATTTATCAAAGCAAATATGTACACAACAAATGGACAGAACAGGCAGAAGCTCCGTTTTCTTTAAACGGAAATATGAGTGATCCTATTCTGTCGCTGGATGGGAAAAGACTCTACTTCAATAAAGAAGGTGATATCTGGATGCTTGAACGCACTTCTGAAGGTTGGGGTGAACCGCAACTACTTCCGGCACCAATCAATTCAGATGCTTCCGAGGGCTCTATCACTGAATCCGCTGATGGAGTCATATATATTTCTTCAAGGCGCCCTGTGGGTTTAGGCGGAATTGATAATTGGAGAATAAGCCGTTTAGCCGATCAATCATTACAGGCCAATAACCTTGGTCCAATATTAAATTCCAGCTATTTTGACTATAGTCCCCTCATTGCTCCTGATGGATCCTATCTTATATTTGGTTCATATCGTGCCCGTCGGGATGGACTACTCTATATAAGTTTTAACAAAGGGAATGATGAATGGACTACTCCTATAAACATGAATAGCAGTGGTGCTAAAGTCAATAATACAACGGCTCATCATTCTAATCCTTCTCTTTCTCCTGATGGAAAATTTCTGTTTTTCAGGCGTCATGAAGCAGATACCATTATGGATGTTTATTGGGTGAGCACAAAAATCCTCAAAGAGCTTAAAAAGAAGGCGATACAGGAGAGTTCTCAACAAATATTTACTGATTTGGAGGGAGATTATCTGGGGCAGACTCCTCCTGGCGAAACGCCTGTTGTATTTGCTCCCGGGATCATATCTGTCGACAGTACAATTGAGCATGGCTCTCCAACATTTTCTCCTGATGGGAATACTATTCTCTGGCAGTCAAACCTGCGTCATAAAGAAAAAGATACGGAAATTCTCCTCAAGATTATGCGTCGTATTAAAGGCCAGTGGAAGGCATCTGAGATCTCTCCATACGGAGGTATGCCAGCATTTTCACCAGATGGAAAGCAATTATTTTTTCTACCATTTGATACAGAAAAAGAAAAGGGTTTATACATGATCGAAAAGCAGGGTGAGAGCTGGAGTGAACCAAAGAGTATAAATCTTATCGCCCGTTACCCCGAACTGAAGTATATATATGGTCCTTCGATCACAAATAATGGCACCCTCTATTTTTTTGCTCATGCTGAAGGTCTGGGATCATTGAATAATTTTGGCATATATCGGTCGGAACTAATCAATGGTGAGTATGCAAAGCCTGAATTGTTGCCACCCAGCGTAAATGTTGGTGAAGGTGTTCTTAACTGGACTCCGTTTATTGCTCCTGATGAGAGCTTCCTTCTGTTTTCATCGAGTCGTTTCACTTCCGAAACAGACTTCGGAGATATATATGTTTGTTTCAGGAGACCTGATGGAAGCTGGACAGATGCCATTAGTTTAGGCACAACTATTAATTCCGGCAGACAGGAACGTTTCCCATCTTTATCTCCCGACGGTAAGTATTTGTTTTTTACACGCTGGATTTATCCGGGTAATGAGGATGTTATGTGGGTAAGTTCCGGAATTATTGATGAATTAAGACAAGAAATAATAATTCAATAGCACAGAAACTGGTCAAAATGGGGGAGACCCAGATCTTTTTACTGTAACGATAGCCACCTGATAAAAACGTATTAATAAACAACGTTGATTATTAAGTAAATGGCTATAATGATCATATATACAGGTAGATAAAGAGATGTTTCTTAAAAGCATGGTAACAATATTGAACGAGGTTGATATTTCTATTTGACATAATGTTTATATGATTCAGATGAAGTTCATAGAGATTGCTTCGTTACGTCTTACGTTACTCGCAATGACGGTGTAGTTTCCTAAGTTTGCCGCCGGACATAACAGAACAATATTATATGCAGCGTCATTGCGAGCGAAGCGAAGCAATCGATTCTCGATGAGTTAAAGCATCTCAGCAGTATAATATTTTAATTCCTTCAAGACCGCAAGACTTCTATTAATGGGGATCGAAATTTGCTTAATATAAAATCGTTGCCGATATAGGGTATAGAAATTTGCTTTGACATAATTTCGTTACCGATATGATCCTGCGGCTCATATCTGAAATTATGTCAATTAGCGGAGCTAAACGCAAATTTCTGACTAATTGAGAATGCAGGGCGGTTTGCCTATAATTAATATTATGTCAAATAGGCAATATTTAAGGTAAATAAATCTTTATAATCCGGCCATAGCTCCACACCTATTTCACAGAGTATAAAAAATTGAACATTAAAAAAAAGGTACCCTAATTTAGGATACCTTTTTCAGATGCGTATAAATTGAATGATTACTTATTATTGAGAGAATCAAGTTTAGCTTTCATTGTATTGTACTTGTCCATTTTCTTTAACCTGTAGTACAACTGCTTCAGCTGATCCATTGCGTAAGTATCATCAGGTTTAAGCTCAAGAGCCTTTTCCATGTATGGAAGTGCCTGTGCATACACTGCATTGGCTTTATCAACAGCATCTGTATATAATTTAACATCCATGATGTCATTTGCCTTGGTGAACATATCTGCAGCTTTATTTATATATCCTACCCCGGTAGCATACTGTGTGTCATAGAGATCACCCTTCAGCTCAATTGATTTTTTTAGTTCAGCTATAGCCTCATCATACTTGTTCTCATTCAGATAAATGATTCCTGCTGCAAAATAGAGACTGTAGTTAGACGGATCACTCTCCTTCGCAGTTGCAATATATTTAAGGGCCTCTGCATCCTTTCCGCTCTTGATGTAAAGATCGATCAACTGAAGGATAACATCTTTATTATCAGGGAATTTCTCTTTAAGACCTGTAAGAATTGATTCAGCTTTTGTGGTATCACCAAGAGCCAGGTAGCTTGAATAGATTTGGAAATATGGTGTGACACCCATATAACCCATCTGAGTACACTTGTCATAATATTTGATAGCTTCCTCCTGTTTCCCTGCATTTGAGGCAGCAAGTCCGGCATTGTAGTACATTCCGGTATCCACAGCACCTGCATACAAGTCACTTTCAGTGATTTTTATCTGAGTCTCAAATGATTTGAGGGCGCCATCATAATTTTCTTCCTCAAACCTCTTACTGCCCTGGTTGTACAAATCGACAGCCAGTGAGTTGTATACCATACTGGTAATCATTCTTTTCTTCATTGATCCTTTTGAGTCAAGTTCCAGTGCCTTCTCAAAATAAGAATAAGCTTCTGCAAGAGGATCCTTAAAATATGCTTTGTATGTGGGGTTGTCAGATTTATATACAGCCTCACAAAGCTTACCCAGGGCAAAGTAAGTATTATCCCAATTCTTTGATTTTTCATTAACTAATGCCTGGTCTAATGCCTCTTTCGCCTTATCAAGGCTACCCTGGTCAATGAAGCTCAAAGCGCTTGTGACCTTGCCCTTCTGGGACATAGCACTTAATGACATACTTATAGCTGCTATCAGCAGTAGATACTTTTTCATGATTATAATTTTATTAAATTGTCCTTAAAAAATTTTCCAAATTTATAACTTTACTAATTAATCATCAAATTCTTTGCCATTTTCCTTACTAATTTCGTTATTTTCTTCTGAATAGGTCTTATCACCTACCTCATCCTCCTCATTTACAACAACACACGCTACCGATGCAATTATGTCATTTTCTTTCAGGTTGATCAGTCTTACCCCCTGTGTAGCCCTTCCCATAACCCTCAATGCAGAAACTGGACTCCTGAGAATATTCCCGAATTGTGTTATTATCATGAGGTCGTGATTGTCAGTGACGTCCTTCAGAGCGATCAGGGAACCTGTCTTATCGGTAATATTAATAGTTTTTACTCCTTTTCCTCCCCTGTTGGTTATCCTGTATCCATCAATATCTGACCTCTTGCCATAACCTTTCTCTGAGACTACCAGGACATCCTTCTCCTTGCCTTCAATAGTGATCATGCCAATAACAAAATCTGTGGCTTCATCGGCAAGCCTGATCCCTCTGACACCAGAGGCTGTTCTTCCCATTGGCCGGACTGATGCTTCAGGAAAACGTATAGCCCTTCCTGATCTGATAGCCAGCATAATATGATGTTGACCATTTGTCATCCTGGCTTCCAGGAGCTCATCCCCCTCCCGCACTGTAATAGCATTAACCCCATTGGTTCTGGGCCTTGAATAGGCTTCAAGCGATGTCTTCTTGATTATTCCTTTTGTTGTACAAAGAACTATGAAGTTATTATTAATATAATCAGAATCATTGAGGTTCTTTACATTAATAAATGCTCTTACATTATCATCGGGCTCTATGCTAATCATGTTTTGCATTGCCCTGCCTTTTGATGTCCTCGACCCTTCAGGAATTGCATAGACTTTCAGCCAGTAACATTTACCATTCCTTGTAAAGAATAGCATAGTATTATGCATTGTGGCTATATAAAGGTGCTCAATGAAATCCTCATCTCTTGTTGTGCCTCCCTTGGAACCGGTACCTCCCCTATTCTGCCGACGGAATTCAGTAAGCGGAGTTCTTTTGATATATCCCAGATGAGAGATTGTTATAACCATCTCATCATCAGCATAAAAATCTTCAGGGTTGAACTCTTCGGCATTTGGCACGATCTCAGTGCGCCTTTTGTCTCCGTATTTATCTTTTATCTCAATTAGCTCGTCTTTTATGATCTTCATCTGCAGATCGACACTGGCAAGGATACTCTTAAGGTACTCAATTAGTTCCATAACTTCCTTGTATTCAGCATGTAACTTCTCCTGTTCAAGTCCGGTTAGCTGGCGCAAACGCATCTCAACTATAGCTCTTGACTGGATCTCTGAAAGACCAAATCTCTCTGATAACTTCTCCCTTGCCATATCAGGAGTCTGTGATGCTCTTATTATAGCAATTACCTCATCTATATTATCGCTTGCTATAATGAGTCCTTCAAGGATATGAGCACGTTTTTCAGCCTGATCAAGATCAAACTTTGTTCTGCGAAGGACAATTTCATGCCTGTGTCCTACAAAAAAGTGGATAAGATCCTTAGTGTTTAAGGTCCTTGGCCGACCTTTTACCAGGGCTATATTGTTTACACTGAAAGAGGTCTGGAGTGATGAGTACTTATAAAGATTGTTAAGTACGACATTGGCAGTGGCATCCTTTTTAAGTATGATGACAATTCGCATCCCATTCCTGTCGGATTCATCGTTTATATATGAAATACCCTCAAGTTTCTTATCATTTATAAGGTCAGCAATTTTCCTGATCATCTCAGCTTTATTGACCATATAGGGTATTTCGGTGACAATAATGCATTCTCTTCCTGAATGGGTGAGCTCAATCTCTGTTTTGGCGCGTACAACTACTCGTCCCCGCCCGGTCTCACAGGCGTCCCTTATGCCCTGACTGCCATAGATTATGCCCCCGGTTGGAAAATCAGGTCCTTTGATATATTCGAGTATCTCATCGGTGGTGATATTATTATCATCAATATATGCAATTGTTGCATCAATAATCTCTGACAGGTTGTGTGGCGGCATATTGGTTGCCATGCCGACAGCAATCCCGGAAGCTCCGTTGACAAGAAGATTGGGTATCCGTGTGGGAAGTACAGTAGGTTCGGTAAGCGAATCATCAAAGTTAGGCTGGAAATCAACGGTATCTTTGTCAATATCGGCCAGCGTCTCTTCAGCGATTTTTTTTAGTCTTGCTTCTGTATATCTCATTGCAGCCGGGCTGTCGCCGTCAACGGAACCGAAGTTACCCTGGCCATCAACCAGCGGGTATCTCAGCGACCATTCCTGGGCCATCCTCACCATTGCTTCATATACTGAAGAATCACCATGGGGGTGAAACTTACCAAGTACCTCTCCCACTATCCTTGCAGATTTCTTATATGCTCTATTTGAAAGTACTCCAAGTTCCGACATACCGAAAAGCACCCTGCGATGCACCGGTTTAAGGCCATCTCTGACATCTGGTAAAGCACGCGACACAATGACCGACATTGAATAATCAATATAGGCCGATTTCATCTCCTCTTCAATGTTTACCTTGACAATTCTCTCTCTCTCTGACATAACAGATTATAAATTAAATATATACAACCAATCTCATATTATGAGATTTGGAATTACGAAAATAGACATAATTTGGCTATTTTTGAGCTTTCAGGCTTGTGAATTTTTAACATTCTTTGTTCATAAATGGGCATGAAAATTGCCGTATAGATATTAAGCATAATTTACCTTTGAAAATATAGTATTATATATTTTTTTGTAAGTTATCTGACATTTTGTCGTTATATATTTATTTAACTTTGATAATTGATCTTTCAAAATATGGATTCACAATTTTCACAAAGAGTAAAAGACATTCTCGGGTATTCCAAGGAAGAGGCTATAAGGCTGGGTAACAGCCATATAAGTCCTGAACATCTGTTTCTCGGAATATTAAGGGATGGTGAGAGTGTGGCTATTGAGATTATGATTAATCAGGGAATAGACCTGATGGTGCTTAAAGGTTCTCTTGAAAAGAGCATTAAAGTAGAGAGTCCTGTTCCTGTGGCTGATCATGAGGTAATACCTCTTCTCAGAAGCACTGAAAGAATACTGAAACTTGTTTACCTTGAAGCAAAATCACTGAAGAGCGAAACTATAAACACAGAACACTTGTTGCTTGCGATTCTGAAAGATGAAAATGCGCTGGTGACAAGATTCCTTTCTGAGCTGGATGTTGATTATCAGTCGGTTAGAAGAATGATTGAAGCATCATCTCCATCCGCAAGAGCCGATTATCCTCGTGATGAAGAGGATGAGGGTCAGAGCTTCAGCGGGTCAGGAAAAGGCCCGTCATCTTCTTCTACCTCTGCAAAATCCTCTTCCGATACCCCTGTCCTTGATAATTTCGGCATTGATCTTACAAAAGCAGCGGAGGAAGGCAGGCTCGACCCAGTGGTAGGACGCGAAAGGGAGATTGAACGTCTCGCCCAGATCTTATCCAGAAGGAAGAAAAACAATCCCGTACTCATAGGAGAACCTGGTGTCGGCAAATCAGCTATTGCTGAAGGACTGGCTCTGAGGATAGCCAAAAAGAATGTTTCCAGGGTGCTTTTTAATAAAAGAGTAGTTGCTCTCGACCTTGCCTCCATTGTAGCAGGTACCAAGTACCGTGGACAGTTTGAGGAGAGAATGAAGGCAATCCTGAATGAGCTTTCAAAAAATGACAATATTATTCTCTTTATAGATGAGATCCACACTATAGTTGGTGCCGGCGGGGCAACAGGGTCACTCGATGCCGCAAACATGCTAAAGCCGGCCCTGGCCCGGGGTGAAATACAGTGTATCGGTGCCACCACCCTTGATGAATACCGTCAGCATATTGAAAAAGACGGTGCTCTCGAGAGAAGATTTCAGAAGGTAATTGTGGAACCTACTTCAATTGAAGAGACCATTAATATTCTGCATAATATCAAGGAGAGGTACGAGGAACATCATAATGTCAATTATACTGACGATGCAATTGAGGCATGTGTCAGGTTGACAAACCGTTATATCTCCGACCGTCATCTCCCTGATAAGGCAATTGATGCTCTTGATGAATCTGGTTCACGGGTACATATCACCAATATTGTCGTTCCTGAAAAGATACTGACTCTCGAACAACAACTGGAGGATACTAAAAAGGAAAAAATGGCAGCTGTCAAAAATCAGAACTTTGAAAAAGCTGCAAGTTTCAGAGACAGGGAAAAGGATCTTCTTGACGGTATCGAGGAAGAGAAGAAAAAATGGGAGAAAGATCTGGCTGTAAACCGCGAAACTGTCGATGCTGAAAAAGTGGCGGAAGTGGTTGCCATGATGACAGGCGTTCCGGTTCAACGGATTGCCCAGACTGAAGGCACCAAGCTTCTCAAAATGGCTCATGCCCTTAGTGGAAGTGTAATCGGACAGGATGAGGCTATAGGTAAGGTAGTAAAATCAATACAGAGAAACAGGGCCGGACTCAAGGATCCGAATAAGCCCATAGGTACCTTCATCTTCCTGGGACCTACCGGTGTTGGAAAAACACAGCTTGCCAAAGTACTTGCAAAGTTTCTTTTCGATACAACAGATAATCTTGTGAGGATTGATATGAGCGAATATATGGAGAAGTTCTCTGTTTCGAGGCTTGTAGGCGCACCTCCTGGATATGTCGGTTATGAAGAGGGCGGTCAGCTTACTGAAAAAGTTAGAAGAAAGCCTTATTCTGTTGTCCTTCTTGATGAGATTGAAAAAGCTCACCCCGATGTATTTCATATTCTTCTTCAGGTGCTCGATGAAGGCCAGCTGACTGACAGCCTTGGTCGCAGGATCGATTTCCGGAATACAATCGTGATCCTCACTTCTAACATCGGGACACGACAGATTGCTGAATTTGGACATGGAGTAGGATTCGATACTTCAACAAAAAAAGCAACAAGGGACGAACAGACAAAAAGTATACTCCAAAAGGCACTGCAGAAGACTTTTGCCCCGGAATTCCTTAACAGGATTGATGATGTAATAATGTTCAATCCATTGTCAAAAGAGGATATTGATAAGATAATCGATCTCGAGTTGATAGGCCTTTACGAAAGAGTAAAAGCACTGGGCTATCATGTGAAGATATCCAATAGTGCCAAGGATTATATCGCTGAGAGAGGTTTTGATGCCAATTTCGGAGCCAGGCCCCTGAAGAGAGCCATTCAGAAGTATCTGGAGGATCCAATGGCGGAACTACTTATTAAGGCGGACCTCAGCGAAGGAGATACGATACAGGTTGGCTTCAGCGCTGATAAATCTGAAATAAAGATAAAGGTGCAAAGGAAAAAACCGGAATTACCTGAAAAGACAGATACTTTGCCGGGACCTATCAACTAGACTTGTTGAATAATTCAGATCTTCTAACCGCAAAGATTGCAGGGAAGGAAAATACTTATTTTTTCTTCTTGTGGTCTTTGCGGTTTCCATTTCCGCTAAAGCATTGTAGAGTTGAATACTCGATCCTTTGTTTTTTGGAGAAATTCAACTCAAATCGGATTATTATTGGATATCCGGTTCTCCAAACAGATCAAATTCAGATGATTGTGTAATCTTAATATTGTAAAAATCACCGGTTGCAAGATTGTAACCAGCAGGAATAAGCATCTCCTGGTCCACCTCAGGACTGTCATATTCACTTCGGCCGATATAAAATTCCCCTTCCCTCCTGTCGATAACCACTTTCAGCACTCTGCCGGCAAATCTGTCATTAAGATCTGATGAGATGTCCTGTTGTATTTCCATTAGTTCTGCGACCCTGGCCTCTTTCATTTCCTCGGGGTATCTCATCCTTATAATGCCTGTAGGCATATGTGTCCTCTTCATGCGAGTAGGCAAAAACCCCAAGCCTGTCGAACCTGAATTCCTGCACGAAATCCCTGAGCATTTTATAGTCATCTTCCGATTCTCCCGGATGTCCCGCGATCAGGGTTGTCCTGATGGCTGCATCGGGTATCTCTTTCCTTATGGAGCTCAGCAATCTGATTGTTTCCCGACTGTCATGCGATCTCTTCATCATATCGGAGTACCTTGTCCGATATATGCTGAATAGGGATATCAATATAGTTGCAGACAGCAGGATTATCTCTTATTATTGAGATCAGGTCGCGCCGGAAAGTTAGCCGGATAAAGGTAATGCAGCCTTATCCATTCAAATTTTCCGGTTTCTGACAGTTCCGTTACGAGTCTGGAGAGAGACTGTTTCTTATACAGATCAATACCATAATAGCTCAGGTCCTGCGCAATGAGGATGAGTTCTTTAACACCCCCGGCTGCAAGCTTCTCTGCTTCGCTGACCAGATCTTCTACCGGACGGGAGACGTATCTGCCTCTTATTGAGGGAATGGCACAAAAAGCACATTTCCGGTCACAACCTTCAGATATTTTCAGATATGCGTAATGTCCTGGGCCTGTTAATTTTCTCTCATTTAGAATATCTTTCCTTAAACCTACATTCAGTTCGCTAAGGATGTCATTCAGACTGTTGACTCCAAAATACCTGCTTACCTCCGGGATCTCGCTATTAAGGGCATCCATATAACGCTCAGAAAGACAGCCCATGACATAAAGATTCTCAATTTGTCCCTTCTCCCTTGCCTTCACATACCTTAGAATTGTATCCATACTCTCTTCTTTGGCATCATTAATAAAACCGCAGGTATTGATAATAACGGTACCTGCATGCCTTTTCCTCGGGATCATATGACACGGTATAGCCGCCGTAATCGAGTTGTTTCAGCAGCTTCTCGGAATCCACCACATTCTTGGAACAACCAAGAGTTATAATATTGATTTTTTTATGGTCCATAGAAATGCAGGAAGTAAAAAAGAGAAAAAACCTGCTATTTTGAGCTAAAAAGTGATTCAACGAAATCTACCCGGTTGAAAATTAGAAGGTCATCTATCTTCTCTCCCACTCCAATATACTTTACAGGGATTTTAAACTGGTCTGAGATACCAATTACCACTCCTCCTTTTGCCGTTCCGTCAAGTTTTGTTATTGCCAGGGCAGTGACATCGGTAGCTGCAGTGAACTGTTTAGCCTGTTCAAATGCATTCTGACCGGTTGAACCGTCAAGTACCAGCAGAACCTCATGGGGCGCTTCCTGCAATACTTTTTCCATTACCCTTTTGATCTTTGAAAGCTCGGTCATTAAGTTGATCTTGTTATGGAGCCTGCCTGCCGTATCTATTATAACTACATCACTATCAGAGGATACAGCTGATTTAAGAGTGTCATAGGCTACAGAAGCGGGGTCTGAACCCATTTGCTGTTTAACCAGTGGCACTCCTGCCCTGCCGGCCCATACCTGTAGTTGATCGATTGCAGCTGCACGGAATGTGTCAGCGGCCCCGATCAGTACATTTTTACCTGCTGATTTAAACAGATGAGCCAGTTTTGCAATTGTGGTTGTTTTTCCGGCACCATTTACTCCCACTACCATAATCACATATGGTTTATGTTTAAGAGGGGCATTGAAAAATCATATTCTGATTCAGCTATTCTTTTCAAGGAGTGAAACTATTTCCTCTTTTAGAATCCTATTAAGTTCACTGGTATTCAGGTATTTGTCCCTTGCAACCCTTGCTTCTATTCTTTCAATTATGTTAAGAGTGGTATCAACTCCCACATCAGAAGACACAAGAACCTCCTCAAGGTTATCCAGTACCTCATCATCGACTTTGGATTTTCCGATGACTGCCCTGGAGAGCTTTTGAAACACACTTTCCTTTGTCTTCTCGAGCCCTTTGTCAAGGCTCTCTTTCTTCTCTTTTCCCAAAAATCCAAGTAAAGCCATCAGTTAATCTGAAATAAATGAATTAAATATAAAAAAAGCTTCCTTCCGCTAAGAAGAAAGCCCTGAATATCTTATAGGTAATAAGTTCAGTTACTTCTTATGCGAAGAAGTCTTTGATATGATCGTTATGCACAATCTCTTCCTTGAACAAGTAAGATCCGCTCTTATCCGACCTTGTCATTTTAATACATTTTGTAAATGACTTGCCAGCTCCGGTCTTAAGTGTTGCTACAACTTTCTTTGCCATGGTTTATACTATTTACTTTATTTCTCTGTGAATTGTGTGTTTTTTGAGAACAGGATTATATTTTTTCCTCTCAAGACGGTCAGGTGTATTCTTCCTGTTTTTTGTGGTTATATACCTTGACGTTCCGGGTAAACCGCTCTCTTTATGTTCGGTACATTCCAGGATCACCTGTTGTCTGTTGCCTTTTGCCTTCTTTGCCATTGTCTATCCTGTTTTAATAATTCAAAATGTAACCCTTTTCCCTGGCATCCTTCAGGACACTTGAAAGTCCTTTCTTGTTGATCAGACGAATACCTGCAGCTGAAATTTTAAGTGATATCCACCTGTCTTCTTCAGCGAGATAATATTTTTTAACAAAGAGATTAGGATAAAATTTCCTCTTTGTCCTTCTCTTTGAGTGCGAAACGTTGTTGCCGACCATCGCCTTTTTCCCTGTAACCTGACAAATCTTTGACATCGATATTTGTTTTTACTTCTTTACTAACGTTTGTCCTTTAAAAACGAAGCGCAAAATACGTGATTTTTATCTGATTAACCAAATTATTAATCCACTTTTTTTATGCTCACTTCAGAAATCACTCTTTAATGGTTGATAATCTGCTTCCTGAGCATACTCAGGGCAGCCAGAGAGAATCGTTTAATATTTGATTTTCTTTCATTCCCGAAGACTCTTTTTTCAGTATTTACACCATCAGGTGCAGCAACTGCAATCCAGAGCGTACCGACAGGTTTTTCATCAGTTCCGCCATCCGGACCGGCAATGCCTGAGGTAGCAACAGCAAAATCAGTCCGGAACTTCAGTCTTGCCTGTTCAGCCATTATACTCACCACTTCTTTGCTCACAGCACCATACTTATCCATAATTTCATCAGGAACAGTCAGTATTTCTGATTTTGCGGAGTTGGCATAGGCTACCACTGATCCTTTATAGTAGGATGAGCTTCCTGGTACGCTGGTTATCATATGAGCTATCTGTCCCCCTGTACAACTTTCAGCAGTGCATATTGTTTTTTCTATTGATATGAGAAGTTTACCTAATGACCTCAAGCGATTCTTCATTTTCAGCATATATATATTCAGGTATAACTTTATAAAGTTTCAGCTATTGTATCCCAAGGCTTTTCTCGAGTTGCTCCCGGTCATGGCCGGTAGCTGTCAGCCTAAGCTTTATTATCCCGTATGATGGAAGATAGGCAAGTCTTAGCTCTTCAGGAAGATCAGGCCTCAAATCCTGTGAGGGTCTCAGCAAGCTTTGCTTCAAAAGTACCATAAGTCATTATATTCCTGTGAATAATGACCTGAGATGTAAAGCGTTTATTTAACTCAGGAATGACATGTGTTGACATAAGGTATTTCATCTCATAAGGCACACCGGGCATTGAGACAAAGATTGTTCCGTTTTTTTCAAACCACATACCCGGAGGCTGTTCCGACAACATTGGGAAGAACCCGGCACGATTCGGGCACATCAGCCTGATGGATATTATTCTCGTTCATCACAAAGTTCCTGTGTTTAAACATCTCCTTTATCATATCAAGTACTTCGTTATTCTTTACAAGTCGTGTATTGAAGAATGTCGCAAAGGGTTTGTTTTGTAATATCATCACTTGTGGGTCCCAGTCCGCCTGTTATTAATACAACATCAGCGCTGTTCCCGTGTCTCATTCAGAGTATCAAGTAATATCGTCTCTCTTATCGTGAATGGATATAATCCTGCTGATATCAAAACCCGACTTACTCAGTTCTGATCCGATCCATGATGAATTAGTATCAATTGTCTGTCCTATCAGAAGCTCATCCCCGATTGTAATAATTGTTGCTTTCATAGTTCAATATAATGTCATTTTATTTTAGTTTACCTGCAAGCTCTGCCAATACTAAGTCCCTGAACTAGAATTGAGAAGCAGACTATAATATAAGTAATTGTTACCCATATTTCCCTGTTCATTCAGGGTTTATCGAAAGTGCCAGAGCCATTGATATTCCTCCTCGTAAGCCACCCCAGGTCAGAATTAAAAGTGTTCTGCGCGTAATTTTTTCCCTTTGTCTTATTGCAACAGAAGGTATCCATAACGAAATATACCTTGTTAAAATGGCAATAATTATCAAAATGACGGATGCGATGAATATTGTTTTGTTTGTTTCTATAATAAGTAGTTCAAGTCCCATAAGCACAAACAACATGTGCATTGAGTATCTCATCTATCAGTTCCCAGAATTTATCGACATATTCAAGAGTAACTGCTGACATGCCGTATTTTTTGCCGTGATTTCCTGTTATAAGTCCGCCCACGACCATCGCCAGCGGTCCTGAAACATGAATATAATGTGCAAGTGTATACCCTCCCATCACGATCGCCAGTGTTATAAGTACCTCAACCTGGTAATTATCGATACTGATAAAAAGGTGATATCCTATAAATCCCAGTACAATGCCAAGTACAATACCCCCCAAAGCTTCCTGTCCGAAAAGCATAGACTATACTGAGAGGTGTCAAATTCCGATCCCGGCTGAGACAGTTTCAGCAGAGTTATAAAATTACAACCGCGACACCATCATTAAAAAGTGATTCTCCCGCGATCTTTGTTTCAAGAGATTTGGATATGCCTGCACTTTTCAGCAGACTCAGAACAGCAATAGGGTCAGTGGGTGATATCAGATGCGCCAAATAACAGGGCATGGATCAGTTTCACTTTAAGACCGAATATGTTTAAGCAGGTAGAATGATGCAAACCCAATGATAAAAGTGCTTAAAACCACACTTATTGTTGAGAACAGTATGATTGTAAGCTTCTCACTCTTCAGATCCTCATACTTAATATGGATGGCCCCTGCAAACAGCATGAAGCTCAGCATTCCTTCAAGAAGCAATTCACTAAAGTTTATGCCTGGTCATCTTTAACTCAATGATCTTTTCTAATGTTGGGAAAGAAAATAACCTGCGAGTAAAATCAGTAGTGAAAAAATCAGCGAAACAAGCATCAAGCCTATTGTTCCGGGCAGCTTGAGCACCCTGTGATTTATATATGCAAAACCAGCTGACAGGACAATTAAAATTGAGAGAAGGTGAAATAGACCCATTCTAGAGATCAATATTGAGATTACTTGCCAAATTTCCTGAAATATAGTTAAAACATCGGCCTGTATATGATAGATTATTTATCACTTTTCAGTCTCCTTAATTGATTTCAACATTAAAAGCAGGGGATTTATAATCTTTCGGCAGGTACTGGGAAGGTATTGTGGTTTTATTTCCGTCTCTGTCTGACCTGAAATGGGGAGAAAGTATTTCGAGACCTCGTTCATTACATACATCCTGTATATTCGTGTGCAGTTGAGAATAGATGGAGGATTGTTTGGCTGGATCCTTTGTATATGCGTTGATCTGGTAGGAAACATAAAAATCATCGAGACTGGTCTGCAGAACAAATGGGGGTGGTTCTTTCAGAATATAAGTCAGTTCTGAGCGCAGCATCAATCAAAGCCTGGTGCATATCTTTCCAGGGAATATCATAGCCTATTGTTACAGTGGTATGAATAATAAGGCCGTCACTTTTAGACATAGAAGAATAGTTTATTGTATTGCCGGAAAGAACAGATGAATTGGGTATTGTAATCTCTTCATTCTTAATCGTTCTGAGCCTTGTAACCAGCATATTCTTCTCAATCACATCCCCGGTTATTTCTCCAATCTTAATCCTGTCCCCTAATTTAAATGGTCTCATATAGGTAATTACAAGTCCTGCAACCATATTTGCAATGGCTGAAGAGGAGCCCAGTGAGAACAGGACACCTAGAAATACTGAGACACCTTTGAATATATTTGAACTGGATCCGGGAAGATAAGGAAAGATCAGAATGAACATAAAGGCATAAAGAAGGAACCTGATAATCCCAAAAGTAGGACTGGCCCAGTCGGGGTGAAAACCGGCGATCTTTAAGGTTCTCAGCTCCAATCTCAGAGAAGATATATTTAACAAGCCTTATTACATATTTCATCACAAGAATATATTACCAGAATACTGAACAGGTTTGGCATAAAATCCCATATGGAAATGAGTACACTTTTAAATGGTGACCAGACCAGGTTGAAGAGCATATTGGCCCATCCCCTGGTAAAAGGGAAAATACTAAAGACAATAGGAAGAACAAGATAAAGGAGGATTATTATAAAAAACCATCTCATGAGTTTAAGTACGAAATAAATAAGTTTTAGCTCCTGATCAGCAGAAAGGAATGTATAGTCTTTATATGATAAACTTTTTAGCCACTTTTCCTTTCTTGCAGTAATGAAATCGGCTGTTTTAATATGGCCTTTCCCGATCAACCATATCAACAACCCTATGCTGGTAATTACGAGTAACATTAATCCGATTCTTAAAAGGATCTTAACCACACTGGTCCTTGATTTTCCAGCATTGATAGCACTTATTATCTTTTCTGCATAGTTCTTTGAGAGAAGTTCTCTCGTGGTATTATTTATCAAAGCATCGAGATCAGAAATGCTCAGGACTATCATATCTCCATAGGCAATATCCTGAGTATTCTCTGAATTTAAAATTACAAGGGAATCTGGTCTGAAAAAATCATCATCGTATAGCCTTTTTATCCTCGCAGATATATTTCTTGCCCTGTCTTTAGGTGTTGATGCTCCTATTCTTGTATAAAGCTTGAATAAAGTATCTGAAAAAAGAGTAACCGGATAGCCAATAGCATTTTTTCTCAGATAGTTAGCACGTGCGATCATATCAGCTTTCCTAAGGGAATCTTTGATCTCAATCGTTTTGAATTCAGCCCGTACCCTATCCTTTTCAAAAACCTGGTTAGTCTTAAGAAGATCATACTTATTTTGAAGCTCAACTTTTTTCAAAGAGTCATCCAGTCTGTTTTTTTGAAGCTGTTTAAGAAGGAGCTGAAATTTTTCGACCTGTGTTGCGGTTGAATCATCCTGTGCATCTATGCAGGCTATTGCACCAATTAACAGAATAGAGATCACTAAAATCCTGTTTTTCATTTTACAGATTGTGATTAGGTTAGTTTAAAACTATCAACAATAAATTCCAGGTAATGTTATTTAGGGTATAATGTTTAGTTTTACAAAAGTATTTATTATTCAGACTGATTACAATAAATTTAATTGGTAAATGAGAACTGAAGATACAGTAAGCCTTGCGGAGGATTTTGCCAGGGAAAAAATGAGAGGCTATGATGGTGGCCACGACTGGTGGCATGTGGAAAGAGTACGAAACCTGGCGAGACATATTAATTCCAGGGAGAAAATGGCTGACCCTTTTATACTGGATATGGCAGCAATTCTTCACGATACAGCAGATTCCAAATTTTCTTTAAAAGATGTTAAGGATAGATACAGGGAAATATCGGGTTTCCTCTCGGCAAATGGCATGGACGATATAAGGGAAGAGCTGCTCAGTATCATAAAGAATGTGTCGTTCAGCAATAAAAATCCATCAGGTGATCTTACTAACCCTGTACTTCTTATACTGCAGGATGCAGACAAGCTTGATGCAATTGGCGCAATTGGTATTGCCAGGGCTTTTAACTATGGTGGGTTCAGAAACAACCCAATATATATTCCCGGTGAGCCGAATGGTGGTCAGGGCAGGTCAACAATCGGTCATTTCTATGATAAACTGCTCAAGCTGAAAGAAATGATGAATACTGAAACCGGACGAATGATAGCAGAAGAACGACATCAGGTTCTCCTGGAGTTTCTTGACAGGTTCTATGATGAGTGGGATACTGGAATGGGATCTGACCCGCGCTAATTCGTTGTTTAAAGTATATTTCCTTAAACTCCTGTATGCGCGATGCGACCGGTACCCTGCAAGCACATTTTCCGGAACTTCATCCTGTTATAATTTATTGACAGAATATTCTCATCATTATGGTGTCAGTCATAAACATATTCAGTATTATTGTTCATGCTGACCGGATAGCCCAGCTTATTGTATTCATAGGAATAGCTTGTTACTGTGACTTTCTGTACTGAAGCATCAACCTCAAAATCAATTGTATATGTTTCCTTTGTAATGTTGTTCGGGTTGGTATATTTGCCTGGAGTCATTAAGCGTTTAAATGCCAGAAAAGGATTATGCATATTATCGTATTCATACTCGGTGGTTGTAGCTAACTCAGCAATTCCTGATGGTGACACGGTATACTTCGTCTGCTTGGTTATATTTCCATTATCATCATATATATAATTTGTGTAACTCGCAATTGAGTTAATATAATATCCTGTTATCTTAACTATTCTGCCATTCTCATATGTAAATTCATTATATTCTGAATTACTAACTGACGGACGAATATATGATTTTCTGATAAGTTCCCCATTATTGTTGTATTCCAATCCCTGGGTGAGGCTTTTGGCAGTATTATCAGGATTAACCCATTCTTCACGGTTCATTGCGGCTTCCAAAACATGGCTATCACTGCTTGCCATGGAAATATCCCAATAGAAATCAGACTTTGTCAACTGGTTCTTATCATTGTACATATGCCTCGTGTAATGAAATTTGCTCTTTTCTTCAGTCACCAGATTAGCATCATTGTATGAATACTCCATATAAGTTTCATCACCAATTATAACTTTACTTAATAATGGAATATCAGTATTCTCGACAATTAGTGGTTTATCTTTTTCGCAGGAAAAGAAAATCAGAGAAAATAGAAACAAAACAACTATCTTTTTCATGAGAATTAGGTTTAGTGTTAATGTTTTAACATCAAAAATCAAGCCATATTTTTTATATTTCCGGGAAGTATCAATTAAGAGCCATGCTTTATAGTTGAGGTTAAGGTTGAGGTTGAGGTTAAGGTTAAGGTTAAGGTTAAGGTTATATTGTTAGGTCTGTAAGGTTGATCCTCATCAGTTACAGGGATATGCATTTTAGATAAAAAGAGGATGTAATAATTACACCCTCTTTCAAGAGCGGGAAACGGGGATCGAATGCTGACGCGCAAACGGTCAGCATCCTGACTTACGCCTAGGGCGTAACGTCAGGGCCCGCGACCTCACCGGGGTATTTTTTCAAAAATTCCGCTAATCTTTTTCTTGAAAGATTTTTAAGCTTTGTTTCAAGTAATAATGCAGATGATCTGCTAGACTTTTTGGTTGCCCAGATGAGTTTCCACGGAATCCCTGATTTTGTTGCTTTCTCCCAACCATTATTATGTCTGATAATACGGGTTTCAAGATTATTGGTCTGGCCTTTGTAAAATGAATCAGTCGATTCCGAATAAATAATGTATACCCAGTAATCCATAGAAGAGGAAGATTAGCTTCTAAAAAAAGACCCTCCTTAGCCAAAGCACCGGAGGGTTAGAGCGGGAAACGGGGATCGAATGCTGACGCGCAAGCGGTCAGCATCCTGACTTACGCCTAGGGCGTAACGTCAGGGCCCGCGACCTCACCGGGGTATTTTTTCAAAAATTCCGCTAATCTTTTTCTTGAAAGATTTTTAAGCTTTGTTTCAAGTAATAATGCAGATGATCTGCTAGACTTTTTGGTTGCCCAGATGAGTTTCCACGAAATCCCTGATTTTGTTGCTTTCTCCCAACCATTATTATGTCTGATAATACGGGTTTCAAGATTATTGGTCTGGCCTTTGTAAAATGAATCAGTCGATTCCGAATAAATAATGTATACCCAGTAATCCATAGAAGAGGAAGATTAGCTTCTAAAAAAAGACCCTCCTTAGCCAAAGCACCGGAGGGTTAGAGCGGGAAACGGGGATCGAACCCGCGACCCTCAGCTTGGGAAGCTGATGCTCTACCACTGAGCTACTCCCGCAATATATATGAATTCTGACAGCCAAAAATAACAATAAGTCAGAATATCACAAGATGAAACTATACTTTTTCCGTACACCGCCTCGCACCTCATACTTCACACCACATACCGGAAAATCAGAGCCTCCCATGGGACTCGAACCCACGACCTGCTCATTACGAATGAGCTGCTCTACCAGCTGAGCTAAGGAGGCAAAATTTCCGGCAAATATAGTAAAAAGGTTGAAATATAGAATAGGCGTCAGGCATCAGGCATCAGGCGTCAGGCGTCAGGCGACAGGAAATCAACACGTCGGGCATCAGGCATCAGGCGTCAGGAAATCAACACGTCGGGCTCAGGCATCAGGCCTCAGGGATAAGGTTGAGGTTAAGGTTGAGAAGGTTGAGGTTAAGGTTAAGGTTAAGGTTAAGGTTAAGGTTAAGGTTAAGGTTATTGTTATTGTTATGTCGTTATGGCGTCGGGCATCGGGCGACAGGCATCAGGGGTGTATATCGTTTTTTCGTTATGTCGTTATCTCTTTCTGTTGTTATGCCTGTGTGTCTGTATGTCTGAATGTCTTTTTAACTTTACGCTCTATGCTTTACGCTGTATGCTCTACGCTCTAACTCTACGTTCTTCCTGATGCCCGATGCCTGAAGCCTGAAGCCTGTCGTCTCCTGAAGCCTGACGCCTGTCGCCCGACGCCTTACATCTCTAACCTCTCAAGTCTAGCCAACACAGGAGGATGTGAATAATGAAAGAACACATATACCGGATGTGGCATCATATTGGAAAGGTTCTTTACAGAAAGTTTCTTAAGAGCACTGGCCAATAATTCCGGCTTATAATTTTCCTTTACAAAATTATCAGCCTCAAATTCATTCCTTCTGGATATATAATTTGTAAGCAGTCCTATTATGAGTGACAGTGGGCTATAGAGAATACCGAAGACTATCAGTCCCATGTGAAAACTTGTTTCTTTTGATCCTATAGCTGCGGAAAGTTGGGGGTTGTTGACCACAAGGGAAAACAGGAACAGCATGAAACCTGTCAGTATAACTGAAATCAGGAGACTGAGAAGTATATGTTTCTTTTTGTAGTGCCCTATTTCATGACCAAGTACTGCAACAATTTCTTCTTCAGAAAATTCTTTCATGAGTGTGTCAAAGAGAACAATCCTCTTCTTAGGGCCAAATCCCGAGAAGTAGGCATTGGCTTTAGTGCTTCTTTTTGACCCGTTAATAACAAAAATGTTCTTCAGCCGGAATCCCGTTTTCAATGCAAACTCCTCAATGGAAGAACGTAGTGTACCTTCTTCCAGTGGTGTTTGTTTATTAAAGAGCGGTACTATCAGTTCAGAATAGAACAGGTTCATGAAAACTGAAAAAACTGTTATAAGACCCCAAGCAAACAACCAGAAATTTCTACCGGTTTTGTAATAAAACCATGTAATCAGGCCCAGTACCGGTGCACCTATTATCAGGGTTAGAAACCAAGATTTGATATGATCTGTAATAAAAGTCCTGGCTTTCATTGTGTTGAACCCGAATTTCTTTTCTATTACGAAAGTGTCAAATACACCGAAGGGAATATTAATCAGGTCGGATGCCAGTCCGATAATGCCAAAAAAGATAAGAGCCACCAGTACCATATTGAGGCTGAATGATCTGGCTATCTCATCCACAAAGGAGAATCCGCCCAGAATGATCATTGCCAAAATAACCAGGAGGTTAAAAGATGATGACCAGAATGATAGTTTCTTGTTTTCTTTTTCGTAAAGTTGTGTTTTCCTGTACTCATCACTGTCGCAAATACCGGTTAGTTTATCCGGAAGTGTGTCTGACCACATTTTAGAATTAAGGTAATCGAGATATCTTTCGATAATAAACCCGACGACAGGGAATACGATTATCAGGTAATAGATGGTATTATGCATTTTGATAAACAGGATTATAAAAAAAGAAGCAGGGCACCCGTTTAAAATAGTGTGGAATAAATATGTCTCGCTGCATTTCCTCGTGCTAAAAGGATGGGTGCCCTGCGGATTGTAAATATATAAAATATTTTTAAGTTAACATACCACCACAGACATGAATTGTTTGTCCGCTTACATAAGAAGACAGCTCTGAAGCCAGGTACAAGGCAGTATTTGCCACATCCTCAGGAGTTCCGCCCCTTCTAAGAGGTATTTTTTCTGCCCATTCTTTCTTAACCTCCTCAGGTAATTTGTCTGTCATTTCAGTCAGTATAAAACCAGGTGCAATAGCGTTGCACCTTATGTTTCTTGATCCCACCTCCTTGGCTACACTTTTGGTAAATCCAATAATACCTGCTTTTGAAGCTGAATAGTTGCTTTGCCCGGCATTACCTGAAACACCTACCACTGAACTCATATTAATAATGGACCCGCTCTTCTGCTTCAGCATAGTCTGAATAACTGCCTTGGTAAGGTTAAACACTGATTTCAGGTTTACGGCTATAACAGAATCCCATTGATCTTCGCTCATTCTCATGAGCAGTGTATCCCTGGTTATCCCGGCGTTGTTGACAAGTACATCAATCCTGCTGAAATCCTTCACAACCTCGTTTATGACACGCTGGGAATCCTCAAAATCAGCAGCATTTGACACGTAGCCTTTGGCTCTTACCCCAAGATTTTCAATCTCCTTAACAGATGCTTGAAATTCTTCATCATCGACTATATTAGTAATTGCAATATCGGCACCTTCACGGGCAAATCTAAGAGCAATAGCTTTGCCTATTCCCCTTGATGCTCCTGTAATAAGGGCTATTTTTCCTTCCAGTAATTTCATTTCTTATCTGATTATAATTTCTGCAAATATAGTAAATCATTTAAAAAGGCGTCAGGCATCGGGCGTCGGGCTTCAGGGATGAGGTTGAGGCTAAGAATGAGGTTGAGGTTATTGTTATGGCGTTATGTCGTTATGTCGTTATGGCGTTATGGCGTTATGTCGTTATTGTTGTTGTGTCTGTATGTCTGTATATTTTTTTAGCTTTACGCTATACGCTATACACTCAACCCAGTACGCTTTACGCTATACGCTCTACGCTCTATGCTCAGCCCCCACTGCCGCCTGCCGCCTGAAGCCTGATGCCTGAAGCCTGAGCCTGATGCCTGCCGCCTTAGCCTGACGCCTGCCGCCTGCCGCCTGAAGCCTGATGCCTAACTCTTCAGTACCGCTGCAACCGTCGCTCCTATATCAGCAGGTGACTGAACAACATGAATTCCACACTTCTCCATAACCTCCATTTTGGCAGCTGCAGTATCGTTCTTCCCTCCTATTATGGCTCCTGCATGTCCCATCTTACGACCCTTTGGTGCTGTCTGGCCGGCAATGAATCCAATTACAGGCTTGGTTCCGTTATCTCTTATCCATTCGGCTGCCTCTGTTTCCATATTACCACCGATCTCACCTATTACCACAATTGCTTCGGTTTCTTTATCAGCCATCATCAGTTTTACAGCATCGAGAGTTGTTGTACCAACAACCGGGTCACCTCCTATGCCAATGCATGTTGACTGTCCCAGACCCATCTTTGTCACCTGGTCAACCGCTTCATAGGTCAGGGTGCCTGAGCGGGAAATGATACCAACTGTTCCTTTCCTGTGAATAAAACCCGGCATAATACCTACCTTAGCTTCTCCCGGGGTTATTATTCCAGGGCAATTAGGGCCGATCAGACGTGCAATCAATGATTTCAGATGGTCTTTAACACTGATACCATATCAGCAACAGGAATACCTTCTGTTATGGCTAACAAGAGCTTATTCCGGCATCGGCAGCTTCAAGGATGGCATCGGCGGCAAAGGCGGGTGGAACAAAAATAACTGAAACATCAGCTCCAGTGGCAGCAACCGCATCCCGGACAGTGTTAAAAACAGGCAAACCAAGATGCGTTTGTCCTCCTTTGCCGGGGGTAACCCCACCGACAACATTTGTCCCATATTCTATCATCTGGGTAGCATGGAATGTACCTTCGGTTCCAGTAAATCCCTGGACAATAACCTTAGAGTTTTTGTTTAAAAGAACACTCATAAATATCTTATATTTAATGTTTTATACGAAAAATTAACAGCATTGTCTATGGTATATGATAAACTGAGTTTTCAAAAATACTTATTTATTACGGGGTTTTGAATATAGTTACGTGATAATTATCATTAGTATTTGAAAAACTGGCTTCAGGCTTCAGGCGTCGGGCGGCAGGAAATCCAGGCGGCAGTGGGATAAGGTTGAGGTTAAGGTTAAGGTTAAGGTTATTGTTATGTCGTTATGGCGTCGGGCATCGGGCGACAGGCATCAGGGGTGTATATCGTTTTTTCGTTATGTCGTTATCTCTTTCTGTTGTTATGCCTGTGTGTCTGTATGTCTGAATGTCTTTTTAACTTTACGCTCTATGCTTTACGCTGTATGCTCTACGCTCTAACTCTACGTTCTTCCTGATGCCTGATGCCTGAAGCCTGAACGCCATTTATTAAATCACTAACTTTATGCCTTTAATCTAAAATCAAAATTATGGCATGGATATTCATAACAGGTTCATCGGATGGACTGGGAAGCCTGGCAGCCGGATTGCTTGTCAGACAGGGCCATCGGGTGGTGTTACACGCACGAAATAAAGAGAGGGGAAAACAGGCAATAAGCAAAGTGCCGGGTGCTGAGAACGTATTGATAGCTGACCTGTCGATAATGGATGAGATTAAAAGACTTGCATCAGACGTGAATGAAATGGGCAGCTTTGATGCAGTAATACATAATGCAGGTATCTATAACCACGACTCAGGCGGCAGCGTTGACAATGACTTTATCAGGACAAGGTTTATGGTAAACACACTGGCCCCATATATACTTACCTGCATGATAAAAAGGCCCGAACGCCTTATCTACATAAGCTCTCGAATGCACATGCAGGGTAACCCCGACATGGAGCAGCTGGTCGCCATGACAAAAGGTGTGGGCCACTACCCTACCTACTCCGATACCAAGCTACACGTTCTTATCCTGGCCAAGGCTGTTGCACGCATGTGGCCCGGGGTATATTCCAATGCTCTCGAACCCGGCTGGGTACCCACAAAAATGGGCGGCCCGGGTGCACCAGACAGTCTGGATCTGGGTTATGAGACACAGGCCTGGCTGGCGGTGAGCGATGATCCCCGGGCACTTGTAACCGGACAATATTTTTTCCACCAGAAGAACAAGCACTACCTGACTGACGCTGATAACGTTAAGATTCAGGATAGGTTTCTGGAGCTGTGTGGAGATATCTCCGGGGTGAAGTTTGGGGGGTAGACAGGCTACAGGCTACAGGCGTCGGGCGTCAGGAAATCAAGGCGCCGGGGGGATAAGGTTGAGGTTAGGTTTAGGTTAAGGTTGAGGTTGAGGTTGAGGCTGAGGTTATTGTTAGGTTGTTATGGCGTTATGTTGTTATGTCTGGTGTCATGCAGTCTTGCGGTCATATGGTCTTAGCTTTACGCTCTACGTACTGACGCTGCTTCGCAGGTCAGCATCTTCGACTTTACGCTCTACGTACTGACGCTGCTTCGCAGGTCAGCATCTTCGACTTTACGCTCTACGTACTGACGCTGCTTCGCAGGTCAGCATCTTCGACTTTACGCTCTACGTACTGACGCTGCTTCGCAGGTCAGCATCTTCGACTTTACGCTCTACGTACTGACGCTGCTTCGCAGGTCAGCATCTTCGACTTTACGCTCTACGTACTGACGCTGCTTCGCAGGTCAGTGCATCTTCGACTTTACGCTCTACGTTCTACGTTCTACGCTCTACGCTGTACGCTCGGTCCCCAGTCGTCAGTTTCTCAATTAAGTTTCCTAACTTTGCAAAGTTCATAATCGGGAAATGTTTCATACCAATACTACTATATGTGCTCCGGCTACCGCTCTTGGCGGCGCAATTGCTGTAATCAGGGTAAGTGGTCCTCAGTGTATGGAGATATCTGAAAAGATATTCTTTCCTTTAGATAAGGATATTAAACTTGCTGATCAAAAGGGATTTACAATTATTTTTGGAGATATTCGCTATGATACTGAACTGGTTGATGAGGTACTCCTGAGTATTTTCCGCTCGCCCCGCTCCTATACAGGAGAGGATTCAGTTGAAATTTCCTGTCACGCATCTCCGTATATAGTCAGCAGGATACTCGAGGTTCTTATTATGAGCGGCGCAATAAGCGCTAAACCCGGTGAATTCACGCAGAGAGCTTTTTTAAATGGCAGGATTGATCTCTCGCAGGCAGAGGCTGTTGCAGATGTTATAAGTTCAAGCACAAGTTCTGCCCATAAAGTGGCTATGAACCAAATGCGCGGCGGATTTTCATCTGAGATAGCGTTTCTGCGTGCGGAGTTGTTGAACTTTGCATCGCTGATTGAACTTGAGCTTGATTTTGGTGAGGAGGATGTGGAGTTTGCCGACAGGAAGGAACTTGCCGCCATTATCCTGAAAGTTAAAAACCTTACTGACAGCCTGTCTGGTTCTTTCAGGCTGGGTAATGCAGTTAAGAATGGTATCCCGGTTGTTATAGTAGGTAAGCCTAATTCTGGTAAATCGACACTTCTTAACGCCCTGCTCATGGAAGACAGGGCAATAGTATCGGAAATACCTGGAACAACCCGCGATACTGTTGAAGATACAATTGTGATAGATGGCATCGAATACAGGTTCATCGATACCGCGGGATTGCGGGATACATCGGATGTTATTGAATCAATGGGTATCCAGAAGACCCGCGACAAGATCATGCAGGCGTCCGTTATTTTACTTACGGACGAGTTGTATGATGAACCTGCTGCTGTCAATGTCCGTATTGCATCGGTGAGGGAAATGATCAGGGGTACAGGTAAAAAGCTATTTGTACTGTTAAACAAGACCGACCTTGGTAAACCGGAAATGATACCGGCTATAAAGGAAAAACTAGATATTGAAAAAGATGATGTCCTACTCTTTATCTCTGCAAGGAAAAAGACAGGACTTGATGAGCTCAGGGTAGCACTCAGAGAATTGGTCGAGAATGAAAGAGCAAGCTATGGTGATGTAATAGTCACCAATATAAGGCATTTTGAAGCCCTCTCACATGTATCAGAGTCGCTTGGAAGGGTTCTTGCCGGATTGCAGGATAATATCCCTGAGGACCTTATTGCAATTGATATCCGCCAGGCAATTCATTTCCTGGGAGAGATCACCGGGGAGATCACATCCGATGAGATACTGGGGAATATATTTAAGAATTTCTGCATCGGAAAGTAATTCTATCATATTTTCATCACTAAATCATACTAAATATTGCAGAGTATACTTTAAGTTTTGCTAAGTTATTATAAAGAAAACGACTTACTCACTGTAAACAGCAGTAATATTTTCATTGAGTGCATTCATCATATTGCTTACGCGTTGAAACGGATCGTAAAAATCACCTTTTACTTTTAATGTTTCTACAGGAACAAACCCTTTATATCCCCCATCTTTAATAATCTGAATCAAGCGCTTATAGTCTGTTTTTATACTTCCACCATAACCATCGGTAAATTCTTTTACCTGCCAGTTTACAGCGAAAGGAACAAGAGCGGCAATGTCATTATAAGGGTCTTCTGTAGTAAAACTGCCAGTGTCTAAAATAATGCCTGCCCATTCAGAATCAACAGCTTTAAGCACATAAAGACATTGTTCAGCGGTTTGAAGCATGTCACCATGATTTTGTATGCCAATTTTCACGTTGTATTGTTCTGCAAAGGGAATCAATTCTTTATAACATTCGATCATCCAAGCAGCCGGTTCTTCCCAATTATCTTCATAACCTTCAGGTATTTCACCTGCAAATACCCTTAAAACAGGAGCTCCTAATTTTGAGGCAACCACTATCCATTTTTTGGCCAGCTCAACACCTTCAGCGCGAACCGCCGGATCGGGCGAAGCAAAATTATTACGAATACCTGTTCCGCTGATAGCAATACCCAATTCTGCAGCCCTGTTTTTAAAATTCTCAATGTATTCGTCGGATGGAACTTCCGGATAGCCTGGGAAAAAATATCCTGTTGGATCAAGCGCTTTAATGTTTTGGGTCTTACACCAGTCAAGCAGGTTAAAAAGCGAGTAAACCTGATCACTATCCCTCGACTCCCGGGCTGAAAGTAAATCGGCAAACGAATAGGCATTTACTCCAAGAACAATATCACTTGTATCTTCACTTTTAGGTTCCTTTTTTTCCGGGGAGGAACATGCACTGAACAAGGTTAAGATTACCACTAAAGAAACCATTAACTGCACGCCCTTATTATTTATGATATTTTTCATTTTATGCTATTTGTATTATTCCGGAAAGGCCGAATTTCAATTATTTACTTTTTTATATACCAGTTCAATTCCATCACCAGATTTTAAGTTCCGTGTATATTTTTTATCAATTGGATTATTCCAATGTTCGGTTACACCCAAACTACTAAGTTTTGTTCCATCTCGTTCCGGGTCGTAAACAATTCCGGAAGGTGGATCATTGGCCAAGGCCATTTCTTCCATGGCATAATCGCTATACATCATATCAGGTGCATCGGGCCATTCTGCCAAAGCAAAATCGAGAACAACAGATTCAATAGCAACTCCATCCTGAGAAGCAAACAAACTGTTTGGCCATTGATTATTGAAAGGTATTAAAGCCCATTTGGATTCCGGAACGCCATCAACAAATTTATTACTATAAATGCCATCGATTAAAAACAACATGGTTTTTGCACCCAGATCTTTGTGCCCCATAAAATCAGGATAAACCGAATATTGTCTTTTGCCTTCTCTGTTTTGACTAAAACCACTGCTATGTGCATTTTTCCGCCAATCTGTTTCGATGTTAAGACATCCAAAAAAGTTCTTTGAAGAAAGTGTTACTCCCTGGCTAACATGCCCCTTCATCAATGCCATATTAATCACATAATCGGCTTCAGCAAAACAGGTTGCCAGGCCCATTGTCTGTCTGTCGAAACCAAAGGAATAAAGAAATCCATTTTCTACAAATGTGGCTTTCTCTCTTCCATCTCCTCCGTTATGATCTATAAAATGAACTTTTGGGAATGCTGCGTGACATTTATCGAAAATATTGTCGGTTATGAAGCGGCTGGGATCGGCAACTGTAATGTTCTCCTGCGAAACTCCGCCTTCGTTTATTAAACTGGTCAATAACGAAAGAACAAGTTGAGGATTTGCATTTATACGGTTGTTACTTTCATGCGCATCTACATTGTTCATGTTTATTTTGATGGCAATTTTTTCGCTTGATTTGTAACCAACATCAACATTTCTTTTTGTTTTATTGAAAAATCGAAACAAAACATCCCACGATTTTTTTTCATTTTTAACCTCGGTTAAACTAAATAGCGTCTGCGCAAGAAGTTTATCGGTTTCCTCCTGGTTGTTAAAACGATCTTCCCACCAAAAACCAGTTTTCCCATCCCACGAAGCAATTTTTGTATTGTGCCCCCAAACAACTCTGCCCGGATTTATTCCTTTTGCTATACCAAGAGGAACGTTAGGTTTGTACCAGATTTTTAATTCGTTATTAGTCGCGCCGGATCCTTTTGCCGAATCTAAATTAAATACCGAAACGGCAGCAATTCCCAATAATCAGAAATAAACCTGCAGCTAGGTATCTAGCCTCGTATAATTTGTGTCGGGCTTTTTTGAATGCAAAAGTGGCTCCGGTTAACGACAACAGCCAGATTACAAAACCTGACATAAATGGCGCTACAACCTGTATGCAGGGGTATGTTGCCCGGGTTGGTTTTGGTATCACCCGAATAAGGAACCACAATGTTGCCAGCAAAGAAACGATGATATATACTATTTTTGCCGGAACTTTAGCTTTCTTAACAAAATCAAGGAATTTTCTCATTCCCCTTGGCAGTTTTTGAATTCTTTTTTCTGATATCATAATATTCATTTTATTAATAAGTGAATAATTGGCTTCATTTTGTACCTCATTTGTATCTTTTCTATAATAATCTTATTTTAGCTTAAATCATATTGCAAGATAACGGATTAGTTGGATTATGATGGATTATATAGTGACAAGGGATCAAATAAGTTTTGATTGTTACTACGACAGAAGCAAATAAATAAGTCAAAAAAACTGAATGGAATCGGGCCCTGTGGCATTCAGGTTGGAAGCGCTTGTTTCGATATGGACAACTGGAATATAAGATACGAAGACTGGAATCCCAAACAACATCCACTGCGCGAAGCTCTCTGCACGCTTGGCAACGGCAATTTTGCCACGCGAGGTGCCCTGGAAGAAAACAAAGCAAATCAATACAATTATCCGGGAACATACCTGGCAGGTGGATACAACCGGGCCGTGTCGAAAATAAAAGGGAAAGAGATTGAAAATGAAGACCTGGTAAACTGGCCCAACTGGCTTTACCTGACTTTTAAAATTGGTGACTCCGGCTGGTTCGATTTAAACAAAGTTGACATCCTCGATTTCGAAATGAATCTTAATCTGAAAGAAGGATTGCTAGAACGCAAAATGAGGTTTCGCGACAATGAGGACAGGGAAACGTCAATTATCAGCCGGAGGATTGTGAGCATGGACGACCCGCAAGTTGCAGGAATTGAATGGACTTTTATTCCTGAGAACTGGTTGGGCGAAATGACACTTCGTTCGGGTATTGATGGTTACATCTCAAACAAAGGTGTAGAACGATACCGCGACCTGAACGGGAACCACCTGGATGTGCTGGAAAACGGCCAGTTTAACGACAATAGTATTTTCCTGGTGAGCCAGACAAAGCAATCGAAAATCAGAATGGCACAGGCAGCTGTAGTAAGAATCTATGAAAACGAAGATGAAATACCGTACCAGCCGTTAATTGTTTCCAATAAAAATTCGGTTTATCAGGAAATAAAAATCAATTGCGAAAAATTACAAGCTCTGCGTTTCGAAAAGTTGGTTACAATTTTCACTTCACGCGACTTTGCTATCAGCAATCCACTAAATGAAGCTAAACAGAAAGTGCAGAGGATGAAATCTTTTAGTTATTTATTTAACAGGCATCGTATTGCATGGTCTCAAATCTGGGGATTGAGCAACATGGAGGTAAGTACTGCCGGCAATGAAGTTCTGATACTCAGACTGCACATCTTTCACCTGCAACAAACTGTTTCGCAAAACAGCATTGGTCGCGACATTGGAGTTCCTTCGAGGGGATGGCACGGCGAAGCGTACCGCGGCCATATTTTTTGGGACGAACTGTATATTTTCCCTTATATTAACTTGCATATGCCACAATTGGCACGTTCGCTTCTTATGTACCGCTACCAGCGTTTGCCACAGGCCCGTCAGGCAGCAAAAGAAAACGGATATTGCGGCGCTATGTACCCGTGGCAGAGTGGCAGCAACGGTCGCGAAGAAAGCCAGAAAATTCACCTCAATCCAAAATCAGGACGTTGGATTCCGGACAATTCACACCTGCAGCGGCATATCAATGCCGCAATCCCGTATAATGTCTGGCAATATTTCCAGGCTACCAACGATATGGATTTTCTTACAAGCTATGGTGCCGAAATTATTCTGAACACGGCGTATTTCTGGTCGGGTATCGCAGAATTTAATCCTAAAACCGATCGCTATGAAATAAGGGGAATAATAGGTCCCGATGAATACCACACCAGTTATCCTGAATCGAAGCATGCCGGGCTGAATAACAATGCCTACACCAATTTCATGGCGGTTTGGGTGATGCAGTGTGCACTGGATATCCTGGAAATGTTAGATGAAAAACATACCAACCAGTTAGTCAGTAAAGTTGGTTTCGACAATGAAACCGTTGAATTGTGGAAAAAGCTAACCAAAAGAATGTATATCCCCTTTTTGAATGGCGAAATAATTCTTCAGTTTGAAGGGTTTGATAAACTGAAAGATTTGGATTGGGAAAAATACCATGAAAAATATGGCGATTCGTTACGTTTAGACCGAATCCTGGAAACAGAAAACGATTCGCCAAATTTTTATAAAGCCAGCAAACAGGCTGATGTACTCATGCTTTTCTATCTTTTCTCTTCAGGAGAACTAGAAAAGTTTTTTAATCAACTGGGCTACAAATTCAAACCAGAGTTCATTCCAAAAAACATCGATTATTATCAAAAAATCACTTCACACGGCTCCACACTCAGTCAGGTAATTCATTCCTGGGTTTATGCCCGTTCCAATCGCGAGCGGTCCTGGGAAAGCTTTGAAAAGGCCCTGATGAGCGACATACACGACGTGCAGGGTGGAACCACTCCAGAAGGCATTCACCTGGGGGCAATGGCAGGAACAGCCGATATAATTCAGCGTTGCTATACAGGGTTGGAAATCAGGGACGATATTTTATGGCTCAATCCGCGTTTGCCAAAAGAAATCGAAGAGTTGAAATTCCATATCAGGTATCGCAGTCATTGGATTAAACTGCGCATAAATCATAAAAAACTTTGGATCGATTTTGATGACGGTTGGGCCGATCCTATTGAGATAAACGTATGCGGAAAAGTCAGGCTTTTTGAAACCAACGATTCTGCCGAATTCGACTTGAAATCAGCTAACAGTTCCATACGTTAACTAGCCTTGGGATTGTATGAGAAACTGTGCTCCGAAAACAGAAACGTTTTATTTTAAACTCTTTAGCGCATATATCTTTTCAGGTATAATGCCTGTAATACGGCATTATATATTACCTTTGTAAATTCGACAGCAATAACCGGATTCTGGAATTTCACCAAGGGAAATCAAAAGGTTGTTGACACCAAAAAACAGTCCAGCATGAAATTAGCTTATATTGGCACATATCCTCCCCGGGAATGCGGAATTGGCACTTTCACCAACAATCTGTTCAAATCAATGTCAGCTAACATTGAAATCAGAGAGATTGATCATGAGGGCTTTGTCATCGCGTTAAACGACATTGATCAGAAGTATGAGTATCCAAAAGAAGTAAAACTGACCATCAGGCAGGAACATCAGGAAGATTATTTACAGGCTGTTAAATTCATTAACCTGAGTGGTGCTGACCTCTGTATCCTCGAACATGAATTTGGTATTTTCGGGGGTCAAAGTGGGGTATATATACTTCCTTTGCTTCACAGACTGGAAGTCCCACTTATTGTAACGCTGCATACAATACTTAAAACCCCTTCCTATAATGAAAAAGCTGTTTTACAGCAAATATGTAAGATGGCTCATAAAATTGTGGTAATGAGTCATAAAGCCATTGAATTTCTGATAAGCATTTACAATATTCCTGAAGAAAAGATTGTATTTATTGAACATGGTGTTCCCGATATTCATTTTAGTCCAGGAAAAATCAAAAAAGGAGTTTAAGCTTGAAAACAGGAAGGTATTGTTAACTTTTGGTTTTATCGGACGTAACAAGGGAATTGAAACAGTAATAAAAGCATTGCCAGAAGTAGTTGAAAAACATCCCGATGTTATTTATATCGTTCTTGGCAAAACCCATCCCAATGTGCTTAGACATTCCGGTGAAGAATATCGAATTTCCTTAATGCGCTTGGTTAAAAGCCTTCAGATTGAAAAGCATGTTGTGTTTCTTAATGAATTTATTAATGAGCAGGATCTGTTCAAGTATTTATATGCTTCCGATATCTATATAACGCCATATCTAAATGAAGCCCAGATTACAAGCGGCACTATTTCATACGCTGTAGGAGTGGGGTCAGCTGTTATTTCCACTCCATTCTGGCATGCTGCAGAATTGTTGGCAGAAGGAAGAGGAAGGCTGTTTGATTTTGGTGATTCAGTCGGTCTAGCTGCCATATTAAATGAATTGCTTGGTAACCCGGCGGAAATGGCGGAACTTAAGAAGAAAAGCTTATGAATATGGGCAGAAAATAACCTGGCCGAAAACAGGAGAGAAATATGTTGCGCTTGCCTCCTCAATACTACGGGAAGGATCCAAAGACTATCAGAAAGAAAGAAACTGTACTGGATTCCCTTATTTTACCTGCCTTTTCCCTTACACATATCAATCGAATGACTGACGATACCGGCATCATTCAACATGCAAAATTTGGTATTCCAAACTTAAAAGAAGGCTATTGCCTTGATGATAATGCCAGAGCTTTGCTAATGGTTTTAATGGCATACAAGCAAATGAAAGATATCCGGGCACTTGAATTGTCACCCGTCTATTTAAGTTATATCCATTATATGCAAAACCCCGATGGCACATTCAGAAATTTCCTGAGCTTCAACAGGAACTTTCTGGATGAGGTGGGTTCTGAAGATTCTTTTGGACGTACAATATGGGCACTGGGATATCTGCTGGGCAATGCACCTAACGATGCCTATTACCAGACCGGAAAACTGGTTTTTTTTAATGCAGCTCCCAATTTTGAAAAGTTAAAATCCATAAGGGGTATTGCCAACACGATGCTTGGCATCAGTTATTACCTGAAAAGCAACCCGTCAGATGATTCAATGACTGAAAGATTAAGAAACCTGGCCAATACATTAATCAGACATTATAATGAGAATGAAACCTCTGAGTGGAAATGGTTTGAATCTTTACTTGCCTATGATAACGGTATTTTGCCTTTAGCCCTGTTGCGTTCGGCAGAAGTACTCAATGATGACAAAATAACAAAGACAGCGATTGAATCGATGGACTTCCTTACACAGCATACACTAAAGGATAATTACTTATCGATAATAGGAAATGAAAAATGGTATAAAAAAGATGGTGAACGTTCAGTTTATGCCCAACAACCCATAGACGCAATGGCAATGGTACTGATGTACCACCAGGCCTTTCATATAACAAGGGATAAAGATTACCTCAATAAGCTGTATACCTCGTTTTTATGGTTTTTGGGTGAGAACGACTTGAGAATGAGTCTGTATGATTTTGAGACCAAGGGATGTTGTGATGGATTTGAACGCTATGGTGTTAACCGAAACCAGGGTGCGGAAAGTTCCCTGGCTTATTTAATTTCACATTTAACAGTACTACAGGCATACGAAGAGTTTCATGAAACGGATTAAAATTGGAATATAAAATACCTGGTAATAAGCTATTTAGAGTTTTTCAATTCATTTAGAAGTTCTCTTAAATTGACTGTTGCGTATGTTGAAGCATAATCAGACATCCCATATGGTAAAATCAAATCCTCATTATGAATCATTGATCCGCAGGAGTATACCACATTGGGTACATAGCCTTCTCTTTCTTTAGTATTTGGAGCCAGTAAAGGTGATTTTAAGCCTTCCTATTTCCTTTTCAGGATTTTGCAGATCAAACAGGGATGCTCCTATGTTATATTCGCGCATCGGTCCTACCCCATGTGTTATTACCAGCCAACCATCTTGTGTTTCTATTGGGGAGCCGCAGTTACCTATCTGAATTATTTCCCAGGGAAATTCAGGTTTTTGTAATAATCTGGCCTCTGCCAGACTGTTATGTTATCAGAAAATGATATGTAGTTATTAAACCCATCCAAACGGCAAAGCATAGCATATTTACCATTAATTTTTCGGGGAAACAATGCCATTCCTTTGTTCTGGGCAATTTCTCCATGAACAGGCAGTATCCTGAAGTGATAAAAATCTGTTGTGTCAAGCATCTTCGGCAATATAGAGGATCCATCGTATGCTGTGTATGTAGCATAGTATTTTACTGAATTATCCTCATCTGAAAATTTTACAAAACGGGCATCTTCAATACCATTTCTTTCATTAATGGAAACGGGAAAAACAACCCGCTCTGAAATGTTAGTATCTAAGGAAAATTGAAGTTCGTAATGCGCTGAGGCTACCCACATGAGCTGATCAAAAAGGATCTTTTTATCGGATGCAAGGTGAAGCGTTTTTCTTGCTTCTTCAATACATTTTCTGAGTTCTCCATATGTAAATTTGTCATCGAGCTTATCCATTATTAAATCATATGGGACAATATTATGAAAATCCATTTCATCCAGTTTGCTTTTAAAGGAAGCTTTATCATAGACATGTCGCCGGATAATATCCGCTTCTTCCAGAAATGAACCAACAGGTTCCACGATAAGGTTATTGTTTTTATCAAGCAAACCTGTTCTGAAGACAATAGATGAAATATGACCTTCACCTGTTGCCCTGAAACTTATTATGACCCTTTTTTCATCGTGGCCGGTTTCGGACTGATCGGGATGTTCGACAATAGATGGATTAAAAAAAGCGGCGGCTTCAATTGAATACTCCAATGTAAAATAGGCGCCAATAAGAATTTTTTGTGAGTAACTAAGTGATTCAGCGTCAATGTTCAATTTCGGCAATAAGTGGGATATCATATTAAAATGCTTCTCGAAAATTCTGGAGCTGTTTCTATGACGTCTTGAATAATCCCTAAATACCTGATTCAGTGTAACATTTGCTTCGCTTTCACGCATCCTGAGTACTGACCGAATTGTATTAAGCGCTCTTTCGTCATTTGTATATAGAAAACGTGTAATTACCCGGGAAGCATCGGCCTGGAATATTATATTCTTTCTTTTTACGGGGACTTGCATTTTTAGAAATCTTAATTTCTCTAAAGGTAACTGCTAAAGTTTAATAAACCAATATATTAAATCTTAGTTTTAAAATTATGAAAAATTCCCTGTAAGCAATTATTCAAATTGTATATTTGCCTTCTTATTCGTCAAATAAAAGAGAATGGTCCTGAACTTTTACAGTCTAAGCAGCGGAAGCAGTGGAAACTGTTACTATATCGGCAATGAATTTCATGGGATACTTATCGATGCAGGGATCTCTGCCACAGCGATCCGGAAGTTCCTGAAAGACATAAATATATCAATGCAAACTATAATGGGAGTCATTATAACCCATAACCATTCCGATCATATAAAGGGCCTTGAAGTGCTTGTTAGAAAAAACAGCCTTCCGGCATTCACAACGGAAAAAATATGGAAAAGTATATTCTCATCCGGGAGGAAAATATCCAGCGACTGCGTCAGGGAGATTCCTGTGCAGCAACAATTTCACCTGGCTGACTTTGATATTGAAGTATTCCCGGTTAGCCATGATGCTCCTGAGACTATCGGATTGCATATATGTGCAGAAGATACGAAGATAACCATCACCACTGATCTGGGACATATATGCCAGACAGCAGCGACTTATATCAAAAAAGCAAATTACCTTGTTATCGAGTCAAACTACGATGAGAAAATGTTGATGGATGGCTCCTACCCACCTTATTTAAAAAAGAGGATACTGTCGGACCATGGACATCTGGGTAATAATCAAACCTCTATTTTCCTGTCAGAAAATATCAGTGATATTACCAGGCATATTTGTCTTGCCCACCTGAGCAAGAATAATAATACTCCGGAAAAAGCACTGCAAACCCTGCGGGATACCTTTACCTCTAATGGTCGTCTCCTGAACGGCCGGCAAAAAATCTCCGTTTTGAACCGAAATACTCCAACAGAAATTTTTACGCTGGTTGATAAAATGTGAAAATATGTTCAACGGTATTTTCTGAGACTGAAAAAAATGGAAATATTTAGTTCTATTTCAGTTCATTGCAGTTATATTCCATACTGATAAGTTCAAATTCTCCATAACAAAATTCTCCTTCCGGGCGTTCATAAATCAGCTTAGCTTTGCCAGGCAGTCTGTACCCGTTTATTTCCTTATAAGCTTCAACGGGCGTTGACCACGGATAGTTGTGATATTCTTTCCCATTGGTCTCATACCTGTCGTTGCTGACAAAATTGATTAACTCACCGTTTTCCCTGAAATACAGGATCGCGCTTATAGTAATATTCTCATTTGAAAATACTGCTTTAACAGTAAGATCATCAACAGGCTCCCAATTGATTCTGTCATCTGTCAGAGCTCCGGGAGCCATAAAACAGAGATCATTAAATATAGTAACAGTTTCACCCTGGTCCATTTTTGGGCCAAAGGCATTAACAACAGTAAATAATCCAAGTATTTTAATTTTAAATATTGCTTCTGCCTTCCTGTACAGATGCAAGCCTGTTACTCGAATTCCTTTTCGGGTGGCAATAATATAAAACAGACGGGTTGGGATTTCAGTGAAATTATATTGAACCGATTTCAGTGGCATAAATTCTTCTCCGGGTTTAAATCTGATCCCTCCGTTAAATTCGGCCCGGAAGTTGAATATCTTTTCTTTTCCAATGAATCCGGTTAGCCGGATATATCTTTTTATGATATCAGGCAGATGAATTAAATCCTGTTCTGTGAGAACCTCCCGTGTAATTGATTTTGTTTGGCTGAGTTCGTGATGCACAGCTTTTCTGAAGTTCCTTTTCATAGTCGCCGGATCGTTATCAGATTAGTCGAATCAGTTGATAGAGAATCTGTTTTTATATGAAGGACACCTGTTTGGTCATCCGGGTTAAAATACCACCCTGACCCTCTTTTAGTATTAAACTCCGTTCTTTTAAGGTTCCTGATTTTTTTGCCGTTAATTAGAATTTTCCGGGGAGTCTGCTTAAAATGAACATTCAGCAAATATGTACGGTTCTTAATCCTTCCGCTGAAGTCACCTTCAGCCTTGTTAAGCTTAATGACAACAGGCAATGCCATGTCCCCGGATGATTCAACTTCAAACCTGGTTGTTGCAAATATACCTTTACGATGATCGCGGGTTAATCCGTCATCTTCATACATGGTGAATGATGATTTTCCTGATGGGTAAATATTGAGGGTCAGGGTATCTTTTGAACGTTCCCAGTTGTACATCATCTGCTGATACATAGGTATAATGGCTCCGGCCCGGACAAAGAGTGGGAGCTTGTCAAGCGGGGCAGGATAATTCAGAAGGGTTGTATTCCCCTGGTATTCGGTGCCATCCCAGAAGTCAATCCATTTGCCACCAGGAAGGTAGATACTGTCTCTCCTGCCTTCTGATTTATAAACGGGAGCAACCAGGATGTCTTTACCCAGGAGAAATTCATATTTTGTTGCATCGCCCCATGTAACTGGATCATCAGGATATTCAAGCACCAATCCTCTTACTGCTGGTACTCCTGTGCGATATGCTTCATTACAGAGGGTGTACATATATGGGGTCATCCTTTCCTTCAGCATAAGGTATTTCCTGTTGATTCTGGTAAATGGTTCCCCAAAAAGCCATGGTTGTTTATCTTTTATCCCGTTCTTGTTATTGGTTGCCCATCCGGACATGGTCATGAAAACGGGAGTAAAACATTTCCACTGAAGATCCCTTACATATGTGGAATCACTACCTCCGAAGATACCATCCACATCGCCTGTGGCACAGTTCTGCGCAGATAAGCCTGAGCCGATGACAGTTGGGATGTGCCACCGGATATAGTCCCAGCTACCGCTCTGATCGCCTGTCCAAAGGACTGCATTACGCTGAGAGCCTGTCCAGCCGCAGACCATCCAGATAAATCCTCGGGCATCACTGTTGTTTTCAATACCCTCATAGGCAGTTTTGGCTCCATCCATGGCGAATTTGAAACCGGGACCAACCCAGGCTACATCCAGCTTGCAGAGTCTTGATCCATACTCCCCTACCTCACGTGCAATCTTAGCTACACCATTCTCGGTCCATAATCCTGTATAAAAGCCTCTTTTGTGCAATTCTCTAACCACTGAATCAAGCCGGGTATAGCCACAGCCATATCCATCATTTGGTATTATCCAGCCCCGTGGCATTCTTTCTTCAATGTATTTGTCAGCAATCTTACTGATTACTACCGGAGTAAGACCCTCAAAGCCTGTGGATGTGGAACCATTTGTCTTACCTGATTTGGCACCCCTGTTATAACAGTTTGAATCGCCCAAGCCAAGGGCCCACTCAGGCATAAGAAAGGGTTTCCCTGTGATATCTGTATAGCTGCCAAGTAGCTCCTTTAACGAGTTCCCTACAAAATAATAGCAATCGAAACGACTCTCATCATGTATAAGCCTCACTGTATCCATAAATGAGTATTTCCCGGTTGAGTATGTATTTCGGACAGCACCATATCCCCTGGTGCTCATGTAGAAAGTGGCGGGATTGGGATTGCCACCATCCTCCCAGTTATAGTCTATGGTCATCTTAATTGTTTTTCCCCGGTGCGAAAAGCGTCCGTTTTGCATACCCCCTCCGAAGAACTGTTCATCGTCCCCTCTCTTAAGATACTGGATAGTCTGCTTTCCATAGGTAATACCCTGGCTTTCTTCCCATACCAGGGTTGAATTATCCGCCCTATAGAGAGCAAACCTCAATGGTCTCTTATATGCCCTGAGGGCCAGTAAGGGTGTCCTTGCAAGCCAGTAATCTCCATTATCAGCGACCAGTGGTTTTATTTTGTTATCAGGGGTATTTATTATCAGGTCATCACCCGGAGGATTTGTGAAATGTCCATCATAAGACATCCATATCCTGAACATGTCATTCCGCAAAAAAGATATTTTCAACTGTGCTTTATTACAGGTAATAAGAGCTTCATTTCCATCAACACTGAATCCTGTAATATCACCAAGAGCACAAGCTTTAGAATAGAGTTCAAGGGAGAGAGTATCGTTTGACCTTCTCAGATCGTTTTGCCGGTCAGTGTAAAACATGATTTTATGAATACCCATGTCAGAAAGGTCGAGATTTGAGAACACTACTTTTACCGTGTCAATTATTCCGACAGGATGTCTTTTTGTTGCAGGAATTGTTGCCTTAAGTAAGGGCCTCTGATCTATCTTAAGAAAACAATCAGTATTACTGCTGACAGATTGGGAGCCAAGGTTTATCACCCTGAAAACCAGGGAATCCTTCTTTTTGAAAGTATTGTTTTCAATACTATGCGATTGCATATCAAAAGCCTGAAGATCAGTGTCAAATGCTTCAGAAAGACTTATGTCATCAACCATCCAGTACCACTGGTACATATTTCTCCACCAGAATCGTAAATAAACAGTTTTTTGTCCGGCTGCTACCCTTGTAATGTTTAATTCAACATTCATTGGATTGGGACAGTCTTCAGTGGGGCCTATGTTGTTATGTACATCATATTCGGTCCAGTCTTTTCCATCATTACTGACACCTACTATTAGCCCCGATCTCTTCTCAGGTACCTCCCACTCGCCCCAGAAGAAATTCTGCTGGAACCTAAGTACAACCGAGTTATGATCTGAACAGTCAACAGGAGGAGTCTGTACGTATGCATCAGGATGAATACCAGCCTTCTTCCACTTCCTTATGTTCTTGCCAACCTTCACTCCGGGGGCGATCTGTAAATGGTATCCCCTGCTCCCGGAGGCTATTGGAGGCGCCTGGTAGTTCCGCCCGTAAGAACCCGGGTAGGGCTGATCGGTAACGAACCATTTTGTACTGCTGTCATTTAACGAAACTGACTCCCAGCCTGCAGGCATCATGCCAGATGTAAAATCTTCGCTCCAGAACACTTTTTCACCATCTTGCCTGGCAATTAAGCTGGCTGCAAGGAAAAGAAACGAGATAAAGAATAAGACTTTTTTCATATGTCCCTGTAAATTATAATATTATATGTTGATGTTGCTTTGTTGTATACCATGGTATAAAGTTGTGAAAAAATACTGAATGTACTTATGAAATTAATCAGAACCCCGCTGGCGCCATTAATATTTCACATTCAGATTTCAAACTTTCTTTTAACTTTTTTGTTTAAGCCAGTGCAGACAGTACGCATTTTTGAATTGGCGACATACGAGGCTGTCAGAAACATACCCGGTAATAATGTAAATGAGATTAATTTAATATTATGCTGAAGAAAATTGAAAACAATATAGCAGAAAATTAAACATATAAATTACATGAAGATAATACCAAAATGGATCTATTTATTGCTTGCTCTAATTGTTATCGTCTTATTTGGTTACATGGTTTTAAGGACAAGAAGTAAGGCCGGAATAAACAAAACATCATATCGTAGTAATAATGCAAGACCTGTTACAAAAGTGGATGGCGTAATTGTTAATCCCTCCATCCTGATAGACGATATATCAGTGTCCGGCTCTCTGATGGCTTATGAGGAAGTGGAGCTCAAGAATGAAGTTGCAGGAAGAGTTGTTATGATCAACCTTCCTGAAGGGAAAAGAGTAAAGAAAGGAACCCTGCTGGTGAAGCTGTACGATGATGACCTCCAGGCAGGACTCAAGAAGCTTGAGATACAGCTGGCCATTCAGAAAAAAATTCATGAACGACAGTCGGAGTTGCTGAAGGTTAACGGGATAAGCCAGAACGACTATGACCAGACTGGCTTGCAGCTTAATTCACTCCAGGCCGATATTGAGATACAAAAAGTACTTATAAGAAAGACAGAAGTACTGGCCCCTTTCGACGGGGTGATAGGATTACGTAATATCAGTGTCGGTGCCATAGTGACCCCTTCCACCCTGCTGGCAACTATCCGTAGTGAGGATAAGCTTAAACTCGATTTCAGTGTACCGGAAAAATACAGTACTGAGATACACCCGGGCATGCAGGTTGATTTTACACTATCGAATGATGACAGGCATTACCAGGCAACAGTTATAGCAACCGAGGAGGGTATCGATCCATTGACACGTAACCTGAAGGTGAGAGCAGTTGTTGATAACAAATCGAAACATCTCATCCCGGGAGCCTTCACTGATGTTGAACTTCAGCTCAATGAGAAGAAAAACGCCCTGTTAATACCCACACAGGCTATCATACCGCAGGAACAGGGTGAGGAAGTTATTGTTGCAAGGAACGGCAAGGCACATTTCACAGATGTCAGAACCGGTATTCGCAAGGAGTCCACAATAGAGATAACCAATGGATTGCAGCCCGGCGACACCATTATTATTACCGGTCTACTCTTTCTTAAAGAGGGATCGCCACTTATTTTTTCCTCAGTAAAGAAAGATACGATATGACCATTTCCGATATAGCGCTAAAGAGACCCGTTGGTTCAATAGTGCTCAGCCTTATCATTGTTCTTCTGGGAGCCGTGGGTTTCTCTTTCCTGGGGGTCAGGCTATACCCTGCTATTGATCCGCCGGTGATAACAGTGCGAGCATCATATACGGGCGCCAATGCAGAGATAATTGAATCGCAGATAACTGAACCACTCGAGAAATCCATTAACGGCATTGAAGGTGTCAAGTCTATATCTTCACAGTCGGCCATTGGCTCAAGCTCAATAACAGTAGAATTCAATCTTGGCGCTGACCTTGAGAAAGCCGCCAATGATGTAAGGGACAAGGTATCCCAGGCCATGAGGAACCTCCCGCAGGATATTGACTCTCCTCCCATCGTGACAAAGGCCGATGCCAATGCCGATCCTATAATAATGCTTATTGCCGAGAGCAGTAATATGAACGATATTGAGCTGAGTGACTATGCTGAGAATGTGTTGCTTGAGAAACTGCAGACCATACCCGGTGTCAGTTCTGTGGTTATATATGGGGAACAGAAACCTGCAATGCGCCTATGGCTCGATCCCAACAAGATGGCAGCATATAACTTAACAGCTTCCGATGTTGATGCCGCGCTTGTTAATGAGAATGTTGAGATGCCGGGAGGTAAGATACGAGGGACACATACCGAGCTTACTGTAAAGACTTTCGGTCGACTTGAAACGGAGGATGACTTCAATAATATGATAATCAGGCAGACAGATAACCAGATTGTGAGATTAAGTGATATAGGAGAAGCCGTACTCGGTCCACAGGATGAGGAGTCTGGAGCACGTTTTAACGGGATAACAGGTGTTGTACTGGCCATGATACCTTTACCCGGTGCAAATGATATACAGATAGCTGATGAGTTCTACAAACGTCTGGACCAGATAAAGGGGAATGCTCCTGCAGGGATGAAACTGCTTAGTAGGTCGTGACAAATCGATCTTCGTTCGTCAGTCGGTATCAGATGTGGTTGAGACCTTACTCATTGCCATCAGCCTGGTGATAATAATAATATTCCTCTTTTTCAGGAACTGGATCATTGCCCTGCGACCTCTTATTGACATACCAGTATCACTTACAGGAACATTCTTCATAATGTATATTTTCGGCTATTCTATCAATGTGCTCACACTTGCTGGGTATAGTACTGGCCACCGGACTGGTTGTTGATGATGGGATAGTTGTGACTGAGAATATCTTCAAGAGGATTGAGAGTGGTATGGATAAATGGCAGGCTGCCTTTGAGGGTACCCGTGAGATCTTCTTCGCGGTGGTTTCCACTTCTATAACACTTGCAATAGTATTTATCCCTGTGATTTTCCTGCAGGGCTTCACAGGCCGTCTTTTCAGGGAATTTGGTATTGTAGTGGCCAGTGCTGTGCTGATATCGGCTCTCGTGTCGCTTACCCTTACCCCGGTGCTGAACGTCAAGCTTGGAGGGTATGCATCACACCATTCCCGGTTCTACGAATCAACCGAACCCTTCTTCAGGGGTATGGAGAACACCTACAGGCGTTCGTTGAACTATGTGATAGAACATAAATGGATCGCCTTCTCAATACTGGGCTTTTGTGTGATGGTGATACTGATCCTCTCACAGACACTCAAATCGGAACTGGCTCCACTGGAGGATCATAGCATAGTAAGGACCAATATTACAGCTCCCGAGGGGACAGAATATTCGACAACAAAGAAAATAATAGACAAGGTTGCCGCTATAAGCATGGATACAGTCCCTGAAGCCAAATTATGTTCTTGCCCGTTACGGGAGGCTTTAATTCAAGTGTAAATACAGGTTTTGTTATTACTTTCCTGAAAGATCCAAAGGAACGGAAAGCCACACAACAGGAGATTTATGACAGGCTTTCAAAAATATACCATACAATACCCGATGCCAGGGTAATTGCCAGCCAGGAACCAACAATATCAACATCTTTTTCACGGGGATTACCGGTTCAGTTCGTACTCCAGAACCTTGATTTTGAAAAGCTCAGAGAAGTATTGCCCAGATTTCATTGAAGAGGCACAGAACGCTCCCGTTTTCAGCAATGTGGATGTTGATCTAAAATTTAATAAGCCTGAGCTGAATATCACTGTTGACAGACTCAAGGCCACAAGCCTGGGTGTTAATGAGAGGGATATTTCCAATGCTCTCAATTATGCTTTCAGTGGAGGGAGGACAGGCTATTTCCTGCGTAACAACAAGCAATATTATGTTATAGCACAGGTGATAAGGAAAGACCGGAATGAACCCTCGGATATCTCATCACTATATGTAAGAAGCAATTCGGGCAAGATGATACAGCTTGATAACCTGGTAAAGATACAAAGAAGGCAGCAGTCCACCAACACTATATCATTATAACAGGTACAAGTCGGCCACTGTCTCCGCTAATACGGCTGACGGCAGGACCCTGGGTGAAGGCATACAGGAGATGCAGAGAATTGCAAAAAAATTCCTTGATCCTACTTTTACCACGGCGCTGAGCGGTCCTTCGAGGACTTTGCAGAGAGCAGCTCCAATATATCTTTTGCACTGGTACTTGCCCTATTCCTTATATACCTGATACTTGCAGCCCAGTTCGAGAGCTTCCGTGATCCTTTTATAATAATGCTGACAGTACCAATGGCTATTGCCGGTGCAATGCTTTCACTTTGGATCTTCGGCCAGACATTAATATTTTTTCCGAGATAGGAATGATACTTCTGATAGGTATAGTAACAAAGAACGGTATACTGATTGTTGAGTTTGCCAACCAGAAACAGAAGGGCAGGCCTGCATTAAGAAAGAGGCTGCGTTTGAAGCAGCGGTATCCCGTTTCCGTCCCATACTGATGACATCGCTGGCGACAATATTCGGTGCTTTTCCTATTGCACTGGCACTAGGGGCAGGTGCTCACAGCCGTATTCCCCTGGGTATCGTGGTTGTAGGAGGATTATTCTTTTCACTGTTTCTGACCCTCTTTGTCATACCGGTGACTTACATAGTGATGTCGGGTAAGAAAGATCTGCTTAACAGTTAAATCAACACATTTGAAAATGATCAGAAAAATTATACTCTCAATAACAATTCTTTTTCTTTTTTTACCCATCAGCGCCCAGGAAAAACTTTCAATAGAAGAAGCGATACAGATAGCCGTGAAAAACAATTACGACATACTCATAGCGCATAACGATGCTGATATAGCCAGGATAAATAATACACCGGGCAATGCAGGTATGTTGCCCAGCCTTCAGTTAGGAGGATCAGGTAACTATTCAGTGGCTGATGTAAAACGCGACCTGGCGTCGGGCACCAGTAACAGTTACTCATCCAGTACATCCACTTCCCTGAATGGCGGTGCACAGTTATCATGGACCCTCTTCGATGGCGGCAGGATGTTTGTAACAAAGAAAAAACTAAGTGAGATAGAATCGCTTGGCTCCATCCAGTTCAGGGACCAGGTACTTGCTACTGTATATGATGTTATTGCTGCATACTATGACGTTGTAAGGCAGAAGCAGGAGCTTAATTCAATAAATGAACTCATAAATTATAACAGGGAGAGGGTTACAATCGCCCAGGCAGGATACCAGGCCGGGTCGATGATAAGAACCGATGTGCTGCAGGCTAAGATAGACCTTAATGTTACAATGGAGAATGCTATTAACCAGCAATTTGTTATTGAAGCTGCAAGAAAAACATTAATGCATTGCTTGGCAGGCAGGCTGATCAGCCTGTACAGGTCAGCGACTCAATACCACTGAACCTATGAACCTGATGAGGATGAGTTGAGAAAGAAAATATTTACCGACAACACAAGCATCCTGTCATCTCAGAAACAGATTGACATAGCAAAGCTTAGCCTGAAAGAGCTAAGCTTCGGTTTACTCTCCTATTAGTCAATCTGAATGCAGGATATAACTACGCCTATTCGAAGAACCCTGCAGGTTCGGTGGTACAGAACAGATCAACAGGTCCGCAGATAGGGGGCTCACTTATCCTGCCAATATACAATGGCGGTCAAATCAGGAGGAATATCAAAACAGCCAGGCTTCAACTGCAGTCGGCGGAATACAACATGGAGAACACTAAATTACAGGTTAATACGGAACTTCTAAATGCTCTTACCGGTTTTAAAAATCAACAGAAATTAATGGTAATAGAAAAGGAGAATAACGAATTGAATAAGGAGAATATTGAAATATGCCTGCAGACGTCTCAGGTTAGGTCAGTCAACCTCCCTTGAACTGCACCAGGCCCAGGATAGTTATGCCCAGTCAAGCACACGTCTTATTAACTTCGAATATAATCTTAAGGTTGCCGAGATAAAGCTGAAGCAACTGATTGCGTCATTGAAATAATATTATCCACGGCGCGCAATATCCTTTAAAGCTTGCCTGTTAAGAAGAATGATATCCTTATCCCTGAGACTTATAAGACCATCTTTCTCAAATGTCTTTAATAATTTTACTGTACTTTCAGTCGAGATGCCGGCGAATTCCGCAATATCTTTTCTGGATAAAACGGTAAATATATTGACTCCCGAATAATCCTCAGGTGACAGGTAAAGCAGGGTATCCGCGAGCCTTCCGTTCATCTGTTTATAAACCAGTTTATTTATCGAATCAAATAACAGGGTATTTTGTTCGCAATATCTTTTAATTATGCTGAAAGCAAATTTGCCATCCTGGCTGACAAGTTTTGCAATTGCTTCTTTTTCAATGAGATAAGTCTGGACATCGGTAAGTGCTATAGCCGAGTAATCGAAAGTGTTTCTTCCAAAGACTGAAGATAAGCCCAGAAATTCACCGGGTTTTACTATTTTCAGGTTATATCCTTTTGTACCGTCTCCCTCAATTAGCTGTTTGACAAATCCAGTTACAACGAAAAGAATATATGAGGCAAAGGCACCCTGTTTGGTCAGGTTCTCACCCTTTCTGAACATAAACTGTGTTCTGCTGGCCTGTATCTGTTCAGTCTCTTCCTTTGTCAGCAGCTGGAAGCATGGAGCCTCGATATCACAGAAGAAATCTTTATCGGTATCTGTTATTGTTTTCATCATTCTCGGAAATCAAACCACAAATTTAGAACAAAATCAATTAAAAACTTGAGTTATCTCAACCTGATTACCGGAAAGGCCGGTGATCAATCGTATTAGTAATAATGAAGGTTAGGTATTATTTTTGCATCATTAATTTTAAAAACAAAAGCTATGTTGTACACAAATCTTAAACACGTCGAGTCTGCTGCAGAGCACCAGAAAGTAATTAGTGAGAATGAAAACGTAATGATATGCTGTGGAAGGATGGGGCCAATGTGTATTCCTGTATACGGTATCATGGAGGAACTTGAAGAAAAATATAAGAATGTGAAGTTCTTTGATATGGAATTTGATCACCCCGACTCCCATGTAATAAGAAATGCACCTGAATGTAGTGGATTTATGGGCTTGCCTTTTACGGTATATTACAAAAATGGCAAACTTGTAAAAGCTACTTCGAGTATTCAGACTATGGACCAGGTAACATCGATTCTCAACCAGGAGTTCGGAGTACCTGTTAATGCGTAAGAATATGAATTCAGAAACTATGTATGATGTTATTGTTATAGGTGGTGGTCCGGCAGGACTATCGGCCGGGATATATCTTTCCAGGGCAAAGCTGAAGACCCTTATTCTCAATGAAGGAACAGCCGGAGGCCAGATGATACTTACTCATGAAATAGCTAACTATCCTGGTGTTGAGAAGACTTCAGGGTATCAACTGGCTAACATTATGAGGAAGCAGGCAAAGGATTTTGGATGCGAGATAAGGAATAACATAACGTTATCGAATGTGAAGCTTGAAGGTATGGAAAAGAGCGTTTCCATTTCTGACGGCACGACTTACACATCACATTCACTTATACTGACTCCCGGAGGCAGATCAAGAACACTCAATGTTACCGGTGAGAAGGAACTTAAGGGTCGGGGTATATCCTATTGTGCCACATGCGACGGAGATTTCTTCACAGGTAAAGAGATAGTTGTTGTAGGTGGAGGTAACTCAGCTCTTGAGGAAGCAGTATCTTTAACAAGGTACGCCTCAAAAGTCACTATAATACATCAGTTTGATCACTTCCAGGCTTTCCCTCACGCAATTGAAGAAGCCCGTGCAAATCCAAAAACGGAATTCATAATGGAATCTGCCGTTTCTGCATTCCATGGAGAAGAGAAACTGGAAAGTATTGATATTAAGGATCTTAAAACAGGGAGGAAATATGGTTTTAAAACCGACGGGGTCTTTGTCTTTATCGGATACATTCCAAACACCTCTTTTCTGGCAGAAAGGCTACAGTTGAATAAAGCTGGTGAGATAGTTGTCAACAGGGATATGGAAACAAATATCAAAGGGGTTTATGCAGCGGGTGATTCAGTTGAGAAGAAATACCGGCAGATTTCAACTGCTGTAGGAGACGGCACAATTGCTGCTCTTGCTGCAACAGATTACACCTATCAGTTGAAAGCCAGATTGAAACACCAGTTAATAATACAGGAAAATGAGTAATACAGTAATAATCGTATCTGTTGTTGTCGTTGCAATAGTTGTCTATGTGTACCTTAAATACAGGAAGATGAAGAATATGCCGGAGGTGTCAAACAGTCCAAAAATAAAGGTATTGTCTGACAAAAACTTCCAGCACCAGATCAGGAGTGGGACAATACTGGTTGACTTCTGGGCATCGTGGTGCATACCTTGCAAGATGATGGCACCTGTCCTGAATGATGTTGCTGATCAGATAAGCGGAGATGCTTATGTGGGGAAGCTGGATGTTGATCAGAACAGGACGGTTGCAGCCAAATATAATATTAGGAACATACCAACTATGATCCTTTACAGGGATGGTAAGGAAATTACCAGGTTTGTTGGGGCTAAAAGTAAGGATTTTCTAATTAAACAGATTAACCAGTTTAAACAGGCATAGAATATGGAAAAAATTGAATCGTTTAATGAGCTTAAGCTAAAGCTTAAAGGATCAGTGCGATCGATGCTTTTGCTCTATAAAGGAAACAGCGAACAGAGCGAATGTGCTTATAATAATATAGAAAAAGCAACAAGGGAGGTAAAGAAAATAGCTGTCTTCACAGCTGATGTGACAGGTGTACGGGATATACATGAAAAGTATGGAATAACCAGCGTGCCTTCATTAATATTGTTCGAGAAAGGGGAAAAAACAGGTGTAATCAAAGGATGTCATAACTCGGAATATTATAACTTACTGGCAATCAATGAAAAAATTGGAGCTACAATAGCAGGTGGCAGCAATGAGAAGCCTGCAAAAAGGGTAACAGTCTACTCCACTCCTACATGTACATGGTGCAATACTCTCAAGACCTGGCTTAATAAAAACAATATCAGGTATACAGATATTGATGTCTCAGCTGACCAGAGAGCAGCTGATGAACTTGTACGCCGGTCGGGTCAGCAGGGAGTGCCACAGACAGATATAAACGGCAGGATTGTAGTTGGATTTGACCAGCAAAAGCTAAAAGAGCTCCTGGAGATCAGGTAGAGTAAAATATTTTTCCCTTATTAAAATATATTAAAATCATTAAGAGTGGAATGAGTAAGTTTTTGAAGTTTATAGTCAGTAAAAGGGTTATTATCCTGGCCCTCATGGGAATATCCCTGTATGTGGCAATATCTTATTTTCATATTTCATTATGGTATATTCTTCTTGGAGGTACAGTTCTTGGACTTATTTTTGGCAAGGTTTTTTGTCGCTGGGTATGTCCTGTAGGCCTTATAATGGAACTAATAATGAGTACCAGCGTGGATGGAAAGACAAGGCAGATGTACCAGTATCATAAACTTGGCTGCCCTATTGCATGGATTTCCGGATTCCTTAACAAATTTTCTCTCTTTAAAATAGCAGTTGATAAGGTCACATGTACAAGCTGTGGAATCTGTGATAAACAGTGCTATATTGTGGCTGTGAATCCTGCTGACTTCAGCCTTTACAAAACTTCAAAAGAGACACCCGGCGACAGTTATACATGTTCCAAGTGTCTGAAATGCGTTACAGCCTGTCCAAATGGCAGCCTTAAATTTAAAATGTAAGTTAAACACAAAACTCAAAATAATTTTTTACAGATATGAAAGAATTACAACCAGTAAACCAGCAGGTGATACTTGACATCACTGAAAACAACTCAGAAAAAAGAACTGCTTCAGGTCTTATCATACCCGATAGTGCACTGAAAAACCCAAACAGGCTAAAGTTGCATGGACAAGCCCGGTGGACAAACCTGAATTCCAGACCGGAGACAATGTTCTCTTCAAGCCATTCAGCTGGTACTGAAGATTGAATTTGAGGGAAAACAGTATCTTATTCTTCCCTATGCAGACATTCTTGCTAAGGTAGTGGAAACCGAAGTAATTTAGAGAAAGAGACTTAATAAGCTGTTGTCTTTCTGCGGCCCCGGCATGTCCACAATGGAACAGCCGGGGCTTTACCATTCAAACACATGGCATCAGCTTAATAATTATGAACTTTTCATGCGGATTATTGTTAGTAGTGCAAATCAAATTTTGTTTAATAAATAAGCATTATGGGAACAAAAATATATTTAAAAATCTGATGATTTTACTCGCTGCTTCCGTTAAGCTCATATGGTATTACTGGTAAAGGCAGTACTGGCAATCTGAAGGAGGAACTTATTCATTATAGTTAGACGGAGTCAACATATGATGGTTATGTTGTTTATGACAACAGCTATAATGGGCAAAAGACCCGCTATACTGGTGGTTCATGAATGGTGGGGATTAAATGATTATGCAAAGATGAGAGCCCGGGAACTTGCGCGACTTGGTTATATTGCAATGGCGGTTGATATGTTTGGAAATGGGAAGATGCAGTAAATCCTAAGGAAGCCCAGGACCTCACAGCTCCTTATTATAAGGATCCCGAACTGGCGAAAACAGGTCTCGACGCGGCAATTCAAGAAACTCAAAGAGTATCAAAGAGATAGATCCGCAGAATATCGCAGCCATCGGATATTGTTTTGGCGGTTATGTTGTTCTCAATGCAGCAAAGCTGGGAGCTGACCTTAAGGGCGTTGTCAGTTTCCACGGAGGCATGGGAGGAGCTCCGGTAGTAAAAAATCTTCTTAAAGCCAAAGTACTTGTTTTCCAGGGGGAGAACGATAAGTTTGTTCCCGTGCCAGTTGTTAATGCTTTTAAAAACAGTTGGATTCAATAGGTGCAATGAGCACATTCAGGCTGTTCCCAAGTACGACACATGCATTCACAAATCCCGATGCCACTGAGCTGGGAAAAAATTCAATCTGCCGATTGACTATAACGCTGATTGCTGATAAAGAGTCGTGGGACGAGATGAAGAAATTTCTGTTTGATTTGTTTAGGAAATGAGAAACGAGATTTTGATTTTAGCATTGAAAATCATGAACTGGAAACATGAAAATATTTTATCTTTCAGGAACTCAAATATTTTATATATTTGTAAATAATGAACGCAGAGACCAAAATAATTGGCTTAACCCGTCAATAATTCATAGTGCTTTTTAAAACCTGCCAATAATTGATTATGCTGTCGGAACAAAATATTACTTTCTGGCCTTTCATTGTGTTTGCACTAATAGTAGTGACATTATCGGGATAATGATAGGACTCTCCTATTTCCTGGGTGAACATCATCATGGAAAAAGCACGAATCAGCCTTATGAGTCAGGAATTCCCCCGACCGGTAACGCCAGGCTGCGCTTTTCTTCGGGTTTTTATCTTATTGCTATGTTTTTTGTGATCTTCGATCTTGATGCAGCGTTTATTATGCTGTGGGCAGTATCCTTCCGCGAACTTGGACTGACAGGCTATATCGGCATGCTTATATTTATTGTCCTGCTCATTGTTTTGCTGGTATATGAATTAACCACAGGAGCACTCGACTTCGGACCTGATGGCAGGAAGATTCTTAAATATAAAAACAAAATCAGATGAAATCATATTCACTATATCATCCTGAAGATAAAGTAAACGATATTTCGAATGATGAGATAAGCAGGACAGTTATTGATGGGCCGGCTTGACGAGATGATCGCCTGGGGAAGGAAAAACTCCATCTGGCCATTCGGTTTTGGCCTGTCCTGCTGCTTTGTGGAGATGGCAACATCTATTACAAGTCGATACGATATTGCGCGTTTTGGTGGTGAGGTAATAAGAAATACACCCCGTGAGGCCGACCTGATGGTCATAGCCGGCACTGTCTTTATTAAAAATGGCCCCAGTGATCCAGAGATTATACGAACAAATGATGGCACCCCGATGGGTAATATCAATGGGTTCCTGTGCCAATTCCGGAGGAATGTATGACATTTATAGTGTTGTTCAGGGAGTCGATAAATTCCTTCCTGTTGATGTTTATGTTTCGGGATGTCCTCCAAGGCCCGACGCCTTCCTTGAAGGACTTATTATTCCTTCGGGAATCAATAGGAGAGGAGAAAAGGCCGATTAAGCTGGTTTATTGGACCCCAGGGTGTTCACAGGATAGAAAAGAAATCAATGAGGGATATAAAACAGGAAGAAAGAACAAAGATGGGAAATATTCGCCCAATGAACGAAATATAATTATTTCCTTATAAGCAACTTTTTTTGATGAATTCAGACGAAAGTGATATTATCTCAGCTGAAAACAGAATTTACAGACAGGTTGTTTTATTTCAGCAGGATACGATAGATTCCATTCCAACTCTATGGACCAGGAAGGAAAATATTGTTAGCCTGTCCTGGATTACCTGAAAAACAGTGTTTCCCTGCCATACAGGATGCTTTATGATCTAACTGCGATTGATGAAAGGACAAGAGTAAAAGAGGTCGGGCTGCCGGCAGGTGATTTCACGATAGTATATCACCTGACTTCATTTGATCGTAATAAGGATCTTCGTATTAAGGTACCGCTGGCAAAGAGTGAAGAGAATATCCCGAGTATTACATCTGTCTGGGAATCAGCTAACTGGTATGAGCGCGAAGTATTCGATATGTTCGGGATATCTTTTACAGGGCATCCGGGTTTATCTAGAATACTTATGCCAAAGTCATGGGTCGGGCACCCGCTCAGGAAGGAACATGCTACCAGGGCGACAGATCATGTCCCTTTCCTATAACGGATGCTATGAGGGAAACAGAAGAAGCTTCTCTTGAATTTAATCCTGACGATTATGGTCTGGAAAGAAAAAGTGAGGAAAGCGATTTCATGTTTCTTAACATCGGACCACAACATCCGGGTACGCACGGTTTGTTAAGGCTTATTGTCCAGTTGCATGGTGAAGATATTGTAAATATTGTACCCGATATCGGTTTTCATCACAGGGGTGCCGAGAAGATGGGCGAAAGACAATCATGGCACACTTTTATTCCCTATACCGATCGCATTGATTACCTGGGAGGTGTGATGAATAACCTGGCGTACCTTCTGTCTGTAGAGAAACTGGCAGGAATAGTGGTACCTGACCGGGCGAATGTTATCAGGGTGATGATGAGCGAATTATTCCGTATAGCCAGTCATCTGGTGTGGCTCGGTACTTTCGCCCAGGATATGGGACAGATGTCTCCGGTCTTCTATGCCTTTAATGACAGAGAGCGTATATTCGATATAGTTTCAGCTGTAACAGGTGCGCGGATGCATCCGTCTTGGTTCAGGATCGGCGGCGTGGCTCACGATCTTCCTGATGGCTGGAACAAGCTTATTCAGGATTTTGTCAATTATCTTCCAAAACGTCTTAAGGAATTTAACAACATAATAATCAGGAACAGGATATTCAAGGCCAGAACTGAGGGTATTGGTGTCTATACTACCGAAGAAGCTATAGAATGGGGTGTTACGGGCCCGGGACTCAGAGCAACGGGGTTTGATTGGGATTATCGGAAAAAAAGACCTTATTCGGGATTTGAGAATTTTGACTTTGAGATACCCCTTGGTAAAAATGGAGACTGTTATGATCGTGCCATTGTAAGGATGGAAGAGATGCGCCAGAGCCTTAGAATAATTCAACAATGTATTGATAATATGCCTGAAGGAGATTATAAGTCGGATCACCCATTGGCTATACCACCGAGGAAAGAAAAGACGATGACGGATATAGAAACACTTATCACACACTTTGTTGGAGTATCATGGGGACCGGTAATACCACACGGCGAAGCAGTGATACCGGTGGAAGCTTCCAAAGGGGTTAATGGCTATTACTTGATTAGTGATGGAGGAACATCAGCATATCGTTCAAGGATCAGGACGCCGTCATTTCCTCATATGCAGATGTTGCCATTCATCAGCAAAGGTTATACAATCCCTGACCTCCTGGCTATACTGGGGGCTATGGATTTTGTTCTTGCAGATCTTGACAGATGATGGACAATAGACGTTGAACTAGACGCTGGACGTGCTAGGCGACGGAGATGAGCAGTGAACACTGAACACTGAACACTGAACACTGAACACTGAACAGCTGAACAACTGAACACTGAACATAACAGTCTTTATAATGCTGACCGACAAGGAAAAAGAAGAGATACAAAATGAGATAGAGCAATACCCTTACCCTTCTGTTGCCTCAATTGATGCCCTTAAAATTGTGCAGAGTCATCATGGATGGATATCTGATGAATTGCTTAAGGATGTCGCGGAGATTTTAGGGATGTCAGAAGCTGAATTGGATTCGGTAGCAACATTTTATACCAGGATATACAGGAAACCTGTCGGAAGGAATGTAATTCTGATATGCGATGGAATAAGCTGTATGATAATGGGCTATGTTACTCTATATGATTATATTTCTGATAAGTTGGGCATAAAATTCGGAGAGACAACCGTGGATGGGCGTTTTACCCTGATGCCAATATCGTGTCTGGGAGATTGCGATAATGCTCCTGTTATGATGATTAATGAAGATCACTATAATAACCTTACCACGGACAAAGTGAAAGAGTTGCTCGACAGATATAAATAAAGATAATGGAAAAGCCTTTGACAAGATACATCACTAATAACTCCACTCCTCTTGATCTTAAGCAGTACAGGGAAATAGGAGGATATAATGGTGTTCATAAGGCTTTGAAGGAGATGTCTCCCAAAGATATTACAAACCTTGTCAAAAGCTCCAATCTTTTGGGGCGAGGGGGCGCAGGCTTTCCAACAGGCATTAAATGGAGCCTGATGCCTGTTGACAAAAAAGAGACATCATTGAATTACCTTGTTTGTAATGCAGACGAGATGGAACCCGGGACCTTCAAAGACAGGTATCTGCTGGAAGGTAATCCGCATCAGTTGATCGCAGGCATGATTATATCAGCATATGCTGTGCAGGCTACCAAAGCCTTTATCTTCATCAGGTGGGCATATAAGAAAGCTGAGAAAATACTTCGCCAGGCTCTTGCAGAAGCCTATGATGCCGGCTATCTGGGCAGGAATATTCTCGGATCCGGTTTTGATCTGGATATTAACATACATTCAAGTGCAGGGCGTTACATTTGCGGCGAAGAAACTGCATTGCTTAACTCGCTTGAAGGCAAGAGGGCAATACCACGTACAAAGCCCCCTTATCCTGCCATAAGCGGTCTCTTTGGCCGTCCGACTGTAGTAAATAACGTGGAAACGCTATCATGGATATCTCATATTGTTGAGAATGGTGCTGAATGGTTCAAAGACTTAAGCCTAACTGAGACAGGTGGAACAAAGCTGTTTGGAGTAAGCGGACGTGTCAAAAAGCCGGGAATTTGGGAATTACCTCTTGGTATAACGATAAGGGAACTACTGGAAGTACATGCCGGAGGAATGTCAGATGGTTATGGAATGAGGGGCCTGTTGCCCGGAGGTGCATCCACAGATTTTCTTATTGAGGATCACCTTGATGTACAAATGGATTTTTCAACCGTAGCTGCTGCAGGAAGCAGGTTGGGAACCGGTACCATGATAATAATGGATGACAGGACATGCCCGGTCGCTTTTCTTCAGAATATTGAGAACTTTTTTGCACTCGAAAGCTGTGGATGGTGTACTCCCTGCAGAGAAGGACTGCCATGGGTTGAGAAGATGCTTGGTGCCATTGAAGAAGGCCGGGGAAAGATGGAATACCTCGACTTTTTAGGGCATCAGGCGAAATATATGGGACCGGGCCATACATTTTGTGCTCATGCGCCTGGTGCTGCGGAACCGCTTCAAAGCGGGCTTAAATATTTTCATGATGATTTTGTGAAGCATATAAATGACCAGAAATGTCCCTGGAGGTAAGGATGATTAAGATAAAAATCGATGGAAAATATTTTGAGGTAAAACCAGGAAGGAACCTGCTTGAGGCTTGTCTTTCCCTGGGAATTAATATTCCTCATTTCTGCTTTCATCCGGCACTGGGTTCGGTCGGCGCCTGCAGGTTATGTGCGGTAAAAAAGTTTAAAGACGCCGATGATACACGTGGCCGGATAGTAATGTCGTGCATGGAACCGGTTACAGATGGACTCATTATCTCCGTTGAGGATACCGAAGTACAGGAGTTCAGGGCTTCAGTAATTGAGGGTCTTATGACCAATCACCCGCATGACTGCCCCGTTTGTGATGAAGGCGGTGAATGTCATCTGCAGGATATGACCATTATGACAGGCCATAATTACAGACAGTTCGATTTTAAGAAGAGGACATTTAAAAACCAGGACCTGGGTCCGTTTATCTCCCACGAGATGAACAGGTGTATTGAGTGCTACAGGTGTGTCAGGTTCTATAGGGATTATGCCGGTGGAAAAGACCTGAACGTATTTGGAGCTCATAACCATGTATATTTTGGAAGGGAAAAAGACGGAACTCTTGAGAATGTATTCAGTGGAAATCTCGTAGAGGTATGCCCTACAGGTGTTTTCACGGATAAAACCTTTAAAAATCACTTTGTCCGTAAATGGGACTTAACCAATTCTCCATCCGTTTGCGTTCATTGCAGTCTTGGCTGTAATACCATAGTGGGTGAGCGATACGATTCGTTACGGCGTGTAATGAACAGGTATAATGGTGCTGTCAATGGCTATTTCATATGCGACCGAGGCCGCTTTGGGTATGAGTTTGTGAACAGCGACGATCGAATTTATAAAGCTGAATTAGCTTCTAATAAAAAAACTGCCGAAAAGGATATTGATAATAGGTCCCTGAATGAGGTATTCCGTTCGACTTTTGCCAAGGACCTCAATATAGTTGGCATAGGATCGCCAAGAGCCTCAGTGGAATCAAATTACGCTTTGCTTAAACTGGTTGGTGCAGAGAAATTCTATCATGGCATTTCAGAGAACCTGGATAATCTTACCGGTACTATCACCAATTTCATGAGTAACAGTGGTGTTGAAATACCTTCCCTCAAACAGATTGAAACTGCTGACGCGGTGCTTATTGTTGGAGAGGACCTGATAAATACAGCACCTATGGCAGCTCTTGCTGTACGCCAGGCAGTCAGGAATAAATCCTTTGAAGAGGCTGACAAGTTGAAAATACCAAGGTGGGATGATGCGCCGATTCGTTTGTTTGCTCAGGATACACGTAGTCCGCTGTTTATCCTGACTCCTTTCAGTGACAGTCTGGATGACGTTGCAAAGGACAGTTACAGGGGTTCACCGGAAGATATTGCAAACATTGCTTCGGCGGTCTCTTCGATGATCAGGGAGCCTGGTAAGGTTTCTAAAGACCTTGACAAGAACATAACAGAACTGGTTTCTGCTATAGCACTCGCATTGAAGGATTCTAAAAAGCCGTTAATTATTGCGGGTACCAGCTTGCTTGACGCTGATACCTTAAACTCGGCTATGAATGTTGCTCTTTCACTCAGGTCTCCTGACAGGGAAGTCATGTTCAGTGCTATCGTTCCGGAGAGTAACAGCATCGGACTTAGTCTTATGCCTGGTAAATCACTTGATGGGCTTTTCCGTGTCGAAGCCAGTGAAAAAATTGATACCCTGGTCATACTTGAGAACGATCTTTACCGGAGAGCCTACAGGAAGTCAGTTGATGAGCTTCTTGGACGTTGTGATAATGTGGTGGTTCTTGACCATCTTAAGAACTCAACAACGTTTAAAGCTGATATTTTACTGCCTGCAGCAACCTTTGCAGAATCGCAGGGTACCCTGGTTAACAATGAAGGCAGGGCCCAGCGTTTTTACAAAGCCGTGATATACAGGGAGCAGGTCAGCGACAGCTGGAAGTGGCTCTATGAAATAATGGCTGCGAAGGATGGGAATGATTCATTCCGCAACCAGGCATTCGATAATGTGGTTTCATCCCTGGCAGGCGATTTCCCTGCATTTTCGAAGCTGAAAGACTATATGCCAGACGCTGATATGAGGATGCTGAGTACAAAGATTCCCCGGCAGACCCTTCGGTACAGTGGAAGAACTGCTATTCATGCAAATATTGATGTTAATGAACCTGAAATTCCCCGGGACGATGATTCAGCTTTGTCTTTCTCCATGGAAGGACAACCCGAACGCCCACCATCATCACTTGTACCCTTTTACTGGAGCCCCGGATGGAATTCTGTTCAGGCCCTCTATCATTATGTGGATGAGCCGGGAGGCAGCATGAAAGGAGGAGATCCTGGTATAAGACTTATTGACAGCGTAAAAGAAAATGACTTCCGGTTTTTCACGATGAATGATAAGAAAAAAAATCAGGGTGGCGGTGAGTTTCTTTTGCTTCCTTATTACCAGACCTTCGGAAGTGATGAATTAAGTTCATACGGACCTTCAGTATCAAAAAAGACAGCTGATCCTTTTATTTGTATTAATGTTGATGATGCCGTTAAATCAGGTATTGAAGATGGTCAGACGGTGATTGTTGAGGTTCAGGAGAACAGGCTGGAGCTCAAGGTACGTGTCGATGTAAGCATTATACCTGGTATTGCCGGCATATCTGCCGGATTTCCGGGAATGACATTTATTGACTGGCCGGCACACGGAAAGATATTAAAGATATAATTGATTTTTTATGCATTATTTATTTATCATAGCCATAGTTCTTTTTATAGCACTGTCAATAGCAGCAGGATTGATATGGGTAGAGCGCAGGCTCCTGTCGGTATGGCAGGACAGGCTGGGTCCAAACAGAGTGGGCCCATTTGGTCTTTTACAGGTCGTGGCCGATACAATAAAACTGTTCTTTAAGGAGGACTGGACCCCATCCTTTCTCGGACAGGCCCGTTTTTATAATGGCTCCGGCAATATTGATGACTACTATCCTGCTTACTTTTGCGGTAATACCATTCGGCCCTGATTTCTATGTCTTTGATTCCAACATAGGAATACTCTTTTTCCTTGGCAATTCCTCGCTCGGGGTGTATAGTATTGTTCTCGGAGGCTGGGCTTCGAATAATAAGTACTCGCTAATTGGCGCTATGAGAGCATCCGCCCAGATGCTTACATATGAAGTATTTATGGGACTTTCTCTTATGGGAGTGGTCATGATGGCTGATAGTTTTAGCTTTCATGCAATAGTGGAGGCACAGAGGAAGCGGATGGTTTGTAATACCGCAGTTTTTTGGCTTTATTGTATTCTTTATTGCAGGAATAGCAGAGACACACAGGTTACCTTTTGATATACCTGAAGCTGAAGGTGAGCTTGTTGCAGGTTATCATTCAGAATATTCAGGAATGAAATTCGGGATGTTCTTTGTTGGTGAATACCTTGGTATTACACTGATCTCTGCTATTATAGCCACTCTGTTCTTTGGAGGCTGGCTGGGGCCTTCATTTCTGCCACCAGTATTCTGGTTCTTATTGAAGACATTCTTTTTTATTTTTATCTTTATTTTCTTCCGAGCCTCTTTACCCCGACCAAGATATGATCAGCTTATGAAGCTGGGATGGAAAGTATTGCTGCCTGTGGCTTTGATTAACCTGCTGATTACCGGCGCAGTTCTTTTATTTTTAAATGAAGAGAAATAGAACATAAAAAAGGATTATGTTAAGTATTCTACGTTCAATATGGCTTACCTTTCTTCATATTTTTCATAAATCGGAAACTATTGAATACCCGGAGGAAATGCCATATCTCGCCCCCACGTTATCGTGGCAGGATAGTACTTACACGTGATGCGGAAGGTAATGAGAGATGTGTGGCCTGTAACCTGTGTGCAGCTGCATGTCCTGTTGATTGTATTTCCCTTCAGGCTACCGAGGATGAAACAGGCAGACGATACCCTGAGTTTTTCAGGATCAACTTTTCAAGATGCATCTTTTGTGGTTTTTGTGAAGAAGCCTGTCCTACTTATGCGATTCAGCTAATTCCTGATTTTGAGCTTGGGGAATATGACCGGCAGAATATGGTTTATGAAAAAGAACATTTCTTATAGCGGGTGAAGGTAAATATCACGGATATAATTTTTATAAACATGCCGGAACTGATATGGGAGTAAAAGGTAAAGGGGAAGGTGAGAATGAGGAAAAACCTGTTGATCTTCATGATCTTATGCCATGATGAATATTATGATATGAATATATTTTTTTATATAGCAGCATCTGTTGCCATTATTTCAACAATAATGAGCAATATCGGGAAAGAATGCAATTCATTCATTGCTCTTTCTGATCCTTTCTCTTTTGTCGGTCTCCGTTATTTTCTATCTTCTTAATGCTCCCTTCATTGCAGCCCTTGAAGTTATAATATATGCAGGTGCAATAATGGTCCTCTTTATTTTTGTTACAATGATGCTGAATATCGGACTTGAAAAAAAGACAGAGAAGAAGCTGGCTGAGGCCCCGTATGTGGGTTTTCCCTCAATCCTTGCCGCAGTGCTCCTGGCTGATCTGTTGTTGCACTGAAAGACCTGTCGGATAACCCGGGCATTGATAATGTAGTTGCACCCAAACAGGTCGGCATTTCACTCTTTTCAACCTATCTACTTGCTGTGGAGATAGCTGCAATCCTATTGATGGCTGGTGTAATAGGTGCTTATCACCTGGGGAGTCAGGAGAAGAAAGTTATTCACAGGTTTCTTGAAAAAAAAAAAAATGATGATTACCGTTCCTCTTGAAATACAGATTCTTATTTGCATCTGTCTTGTTTTTACTTGGACTGATAGGGCTCCTTGTACGCAGGAATATTATCTTTATGCTTATGTCAGTGGAGATAATGCTTAACAGTGCAGGGCTTGTCTTTATTATAGCAGGAACGCACTGGAAACAACCCGACGGACAGGTCATGTTCATCTTTATTCTTGCCGTGGCTGCTGTGGAAGTCTCAATTGGCCTGGCACTGATCCTGCAGGTATATCATCATTATAAAACACTTGATCTGATGCAATCAATAAGCTAAAAGATAAGGATAAATAGTTAAGGAAATGAATATATATATCCCCCTTATACCTGCTGTTCCTCTTTTGAGTTTCCTTATCCTTGCTCTTGCCGGGAAGAAGTTATCGCGGAGAGCTGCCGGTATCATTGGAGCCGGATCGATTGGGATATCTATGTTCTGACTTTCTTCGCCGGACTCATCTTTTCAGATCACTCCCTCAAATAAGATCATATTCGGTGGTTGTCTGGGAATGGATAAGCACTGCAAACATGAATGCAGAATTTCGTTTACTCTCGATTCACTTCTCTCTAGTATTTATCTTTGTTATCACATTTGTCGGATTTCTCATTCATCTATATTCTATTGAGTTCATGGCGGATGATGAAGGATTTTCAAGGTTTTTTGCCTACATGAATCTCTTTGTCGGATCGATGCTTATACTTGTACTGGCCGATAATCTTCTCTTCATGTATATGGGATGGGAAGGAGTTGGTTTGTGTAGTTACCTGTTATAGGATTTTGGTACAAGGATCCTGCTAATGGTGCGGCTGCCCGCAAAGCATTTATCATAACGAGGATTGGCGATACTTCAATGATATTCGGAATATTTCTTCTATTCCTGAGTTTTGGCACATTGAATATCAAGACAACTAATGGCAGAGGCTGCAGGAAACTGGATAGCAGGTTCACCCATTGCCACCGTAACAGCTGCTCTTCTGCTGGGTGGGGCACTGGGCAAATCAGCACAGCTTCCACTGCAGACATGGCTGCCTGATGCTATGGCGGGACCATCGCCCGTAAGTGCCCTTATTCATGCTGCAACAATGGTAACGGCAGGTGTATATCTTATAGCCCGTACAAATATACTTTTTATGCTGGCCCCTGCTGTAAGATTCGCTGTGGCAGTAATAGGTGCCGCCACTTTACTCGTGGCAGGTTTCAGTGCCCTGGCCCAGCATGATCTTAAGAGGATCCTTGCTTACTCCACCATAAGCCAGATAGGATATATGTTTCTGGCCCTTGGCGTAGGAGCCTGGTCAGCAGCAATATTTCATTTTATGATTCATGCCTTCTTCAAGGCCCTCCTCTTCCTTGGTGCAGGTATTATAATAGTTGTTCTTAACCAGGAACATAACATTTTCAAAATGGGGGGTCTCAGAAAAAAGATGCCAGCGGTTTTTATTACTTTCCTGATTGGTTCCGCATCCCTGTCGGCACTTCCTCTCATCACTGCAGGTTTTTACAGCAAGGACCAGATACTATGGGATTCATATTCATCTCTAAACGGAGGCATCCTGTTGTGGGTTGCAGGTATTACAGGTGCTTTAATTACAGCACTTTATTCCTTCAGGATGATATTTATTACATTTTATGGTGAAACAAAGACAGAACCATCATTCGTGCCAGGCAAACTGATGAGTATTCCCGTGACAATACTGGCATTATTATCTGTTACCGGTGGATATATTGATACTCCGGGGTTTCTTGGAAATATACAGTTCTTTTCAAATCTTGAAGATAACACTTGCCGGATGTTGTACTCCGGAATACGGCTCTCCCGGAAATTTTTTTCCAGTTGCTGTCGGCAATTATCGTTATTGGAGGGATATACCTTGCATATCTGGCATTTATTAAGAGACCAACAGTGGGAGAGCATTTCAGCCATACTCGGCTCCATGAGTTCTTTGAAAAGGGCTGGGGCTTTGACAGGCTGTATGAAATTCTAATTGTAAAGCCGGTTGTATGGCTTTCAGAAACAGATAAAAAAGACTTTTTCGATCATGATTAATAAGTGGCTTAGCACAACTGGCTCTTACTTATGAACAGACTGTCTGTCATGACCAGAATGGTAAGCTAAGATGGTATCTGATGACCTTTGCAATTCGGATTGCCTTAATATTAACTTATATACTCATCAAATGATACTCATATATCTCATAGCTATTCTACTGGCAGGTGCATTTTTGTCTGGGTTGCAGGACAAAGAATCCTGTGTGGTCAAGGTTTAAGCCCTTATTACCCTGGTCACAGATCTGATAATCTTGCTTACTTTTATAGCAGTAATGAACACAGGAAGCGGCTGGATTCTTGATATTACATTTAGCTGGATAAGTCAATTTGGTATCAGGTCTGCACCTGGCTCTGGACGGATTAAGCCTGTGATGCTGATTGCTGACATTTTTCCTTGGGATAATTGCAGTTATTAATTTCATGGAAAGAAATTGATAAGACGGGTGGGATTTTTCCATTTTAATCTTCTACTTATATGGCAGGTATTACCGGGGTATTCCTTTCACTCGATCTCTTCCTTTTTTATTTCTTCTGGGAACTGATGCTTGTCCCAATGTATTTCCTCATAGGAATATGGGGACATGAGAACAGGATAGCCGCCTCATATAAATTTTTTTTATATACTCAGGCCAGCGGTTTCTGATGTTCATCGCCATAATAGCCCTTTATTTCATACATGGGCACACGTACCGGAAACTATACATTTGATTACACCGAACTTCTTGGTACCCAAATACCAGGAACACATCAATGTTGCTAATGCTGGGATTTCTCGCTGCCTTCCTTGTCAAGTTGCCTGTTGTACCACTGCATAACTGGTTCCGGATGCGCACACTGAGGCACCTACAGCCGGGAGCCTTATACTGGCAGCACTACTTCTTAAAGACCGGGGCGTATGGATTATTAAGATTTGTTATGCCCTTGTTCCCTCGTTCCGCGATTGTATTTGCACCACTTTCGGTATGGTCCTCGGGAGTTATCGGTATACTTATACGGAGCTAAGCTGGCTTTTGCACAGACTGACCTTAAAAGGCTGGTTGCCTATACAAGTGTCAGTCACATGGGTTTTGTAATACTGGGAGTCTTTACTTTTAACAGAATAGCATACCAGGGTGTTATAATGCAGATGATTAGCCCATGGCATAAGTACGGGCGCCTTGTTCATTCTGGTCGGCCAGCTCTATGAACGAATACATACCAGGGATATGAACAAGATGGGAGGATTATGGGAAAAAGTTCCCGTTATGGGAGCATTGGGTCTTATTTTCTCGATGGCGTCTCTTGGCTTGCCTGGTCTTGCAAATTTTATTGCAGAACTACTGACCTTCATCGGGACATTCAATACAAATATCCTTTTCCTTCTTGCCGGTCTTGGTTTGGTAGCAGCAACAATTTATTCCCTCAGAATCGTTCAGAAAGGTATTTTTCGGGCCTGACAAAAATATCAAAGTTATAAAGCGATATCACGTTCGTGAAAAAGTTGTTTCGGCATTAATGGTCATTGCGATAGTATGGCTTGGATTAAATCCCGGACCGGTGCTGAATAAGTTGACAAACCTGCCATAACCAACATCCTTGATTCCCAAAGAATTAAAAACATCGGCTTATCCTGTATCACTTAACCAAATCAGGGAGTTCTTTGTTCTTCATCTGAGCCTGAAAGGACAACAAGGAATACTAAGAATTTATCTATGACACCAGCAGATTTTTTTAGCCTGATACCGATCCTGATAATCGCAGCAGCTCCCATAGTTATAATGATAGTTATATCAATATACAGAAACTATGAAGTAGTCTATGGCTTTTCCCTGCTTGCTGTTATCTCTGCCAGCTCGTACTCATTGTTCTATATCCATCCCTATACCCCACATTCTGTTGAACCATTATTTCTCACAGATAACTTTAGTCTTACCTTTTTGGGTATAATATTCATTGCAGCCCTATTTGTCCTGCTTCTCTCACACGATTATATAAGGCGAATGGAGGGTATAAGGGAAGAATATTATATCATTCTGTTTACATCCACTCTTGGGGGGGCCTTACTGGCTGTAGCCAGTCACTTTGTGATCTTCTTTCTCGGGATAGAACTTTTGAGTGTGTCACTTATATGTACTTATCGCCTTTCAGAAAACCAGGGATATTTCCGTTGAAGCGGGTATAAAATATCTTATTCTTGCTTCTGTGTCATCAGCCTTCCTTCTCTTTGGTATGGCTCTCATATATACTGAATCGGGAACAATGGAGTTCGCGAAGATACTACCATCACTGGACTTCCATAAAACTTCGCCATACCTGATCTACCCCGGGTTTGCCATGATGCTCGTTGGTATCGGTTTTAAACTTGCTCTTGTGCCTTTTCATTTATGGACTCCGGATGTTTACCAGGGTGCCCCTGCTCCCGTTTCTGCGTATATAGCTACAGTATCAAAAGGTTCCGTAATGGCTGTGCTCATACGTTTCTTCTTCACAATCAAGGGATTTGAAAACCACTTTCTCTTTGTTACAATATCGGTTATAGCTGTACTTTCAATGTTTACAGGAAATCTCCTGGCTATTCGACAGCAAAATATTAAAAGGATTCTTGCCTATTCCTCAATTGCTAATATGGGCTACCTGATTATTATATTACTCACAGGCACTAATACCGGGATAAAGGCCGCAGTATTCTACCTTCTCTCCTACTTCATAACCACAATGGCATCTTTCGGGGTGATTTCTCTCTTTTCAACGCACAGAAAAGAATCTGATATGATAGCTGATTACAGTGGTCTTTTCTGGACCCGACCCGGGGTAGCAATAGTATTCACTCTTTCGCTTTTGTCACTTGCTGGTATCCCGCTTACCGCCGGCTTTATAGCTAAATTCTACATAATATTTGAAGGAATCAGGTCCGACCTGATGATCCTCGTCATAGCTCTTATAATAAATAGTGTAATTGGCCTTTATTATTACCTCAGGGTTATAACGGCCGTTTTTCGCCTCCCCATCAGAAGCCCGTCACCTCATTAACATTACCGGAAACTTTCACCTTACCTTGATGGCAGCTGGCTATACTTATCCTTGGAATTTATCCCGGCTGGCTGATAGAGTTATTGCCCGGCTCCTGACATGAGATCAGGAGCTGATAATGTCCCCCGGAATAAATCTACCTCAAAATTGGTATCACACAGGGTCCATAATTACTGTATCTTCAGGCCTGCCCAAATTTTCAAGCTGGGTTAAAACATTTTTCATCATAACAGGAGGTCCGCACAGGTAAACCTTCTGTCCGGGTTCTGTAATATTTGCTTTCAACAAGTCTTCCGTTATAAATCCGTCTTGAATTCATTGCTCTTTTCTTCTGAGAGAATGTTAATAAATTCCGATCCCAGCAATACGTGAACTCCCTCCTTGAGTATTATATCCTTACTTAATTTGTTGGCAAATATCAGCATGTTTCCTTCAATTTCATCTTTTGTCTTAAGATCCCTTAAGATGGCAATAAAGGGAGTAATGCCTGCTCCTCCGGCAATGAAAACTCCTTTTCCTTCGTAGCTGATATCACCAAACACTTCATGCAGAATCAACTCATCCGATACATTAATCTGATGAATGGCATCAGTTACTCCTTTATGCGCAGGATATCTTTTTATAATGAATTCAACATAAGGTGCTGACAGAGGACCTGTAAGGGTAAAAGGGCTGACCTTTGTCCTCATTGTTGCATTGTTTATACTTACATCAGTAGCCTGACCCGGTGTAAATTTATAACCTTCAGGTTTTTCAACTCTTATATATTTAACATCATGAGTGATAAAACCTATCTCAAGGATCTTTACAACATGTTCTTCCATAATTTTTCGTATATTAGGAATATTAATTCATAAGGATAAAAAACTGTTTTGCATTATCCCTTTACTATAAACAATTTTTAAAATGATCTGTTTAATATCCGGAATGAAAATAGTCTATATCAATTCATTGTATAAAATAATTAGGTGAACCAGGAAAATATTAATCTTATTGAAGCCATGATACAGAAGTCATTACAGATAATACAAAGGAGCGAAAAAAGGATATTGAAACACTATATTTTTATTTCTTAGTCATAACGCTGCCTGTTGTTTTACTGCTGCAATCATGTACAACAGGCAATCCTGACTTTTACAAGAAGGTGCTGAATGACTTTGATACAAGTAGTTATTATGTGGCACTCAATCTTAAATCACCTTATTACAAGGGACAGCGTACTGATAGAGAATGATGATCTTTACAGTTTTTTAAATAAGACTAAAGGCTGGGATAAATCCCGTTACCTGTAAAAGATGGAAAGAATACTCTTACACAGAAGGTACCTGCGTACTGATGAAAAGGACATATTGAAATGGAAATTTATTAAGGTGAAACAGGTTAGCAGTGTTATTTATAGCGCCAATAAGGGTGCTAACAGTTTTCTGGCAAAGTATTTTGATGGAGTCGTTATGAATCCGGGTTTAACATACGAGGAGGTTTATGCAGTTATAAGCCAGCTCTTTTACTGGGGCATTCCTATGAGGATTGATCCGGTAAGCCACCAGTGGTTACTTGATAACTAATTGTTGTTTATTCAATTTCAACAACCATCTTACCCTTGTTTTTTCCGCTGAATAGCCCCATGAAAGCATCTGGGAGATTGTCGAAGCCCCTTATACTTGTAACTGTATATTTAAGTTTTCCTTCTTTCAGCCAGCCTGCCAGGTGTGCAAGACCTTCATCAAATTTTTCCTGGAAATCGCGTACAATAAAGCCCTTCAGCATAACACTTCTTGTTAACAGCCTTGGAAGAATTACCGGTCCGACAGGAAATTCCCTGGCGTTATAATAAGATATCTGGCCGCATAAAATAAAGCGAGAGTAAAAATTGAGATTTAATACAACAGCATTCGTTATATCGCCACCTACATTATCGAAATAAACATCTACCCCATCCGGGCAGACTCTTGCCAGCTCCTTTCTGATAGACTTTGTGGTTTTGTAGTTAATAGTCTCATCAAATCCGAAATCATCCTTTAACATTTTACATTTCTCATCTGAACCTGCTATTCCTACAACACGGGAGCCTCTTATCTTAGCAATCTGACCGGCTACAAGACCGACTGCACCGGCTGCACCTGAAATCACCACAGTTTCTCCTTTCCCAGGTTTCCCAATCTCAGTTATACCAAAATAAGCGGTCAGTCCGGGCATCCCCAGTATGCCAAGGTAGTATGCTGCAGGGACTGATGAAGCATCGACTATTCTAAGATCCTTGCCATTACTCACGGAGAATTCTGACCATGGTAATGTCCCGTATACAACATCTCCCTCAGTGAACATGTTATTCCTGGTCTCAGTTACCCTGGCAATTACGCCTCCGTAGAAAGGTTCATCGACCTGGAAAGAAGCTGCATATGATTTTACATCATTCATCCTTCCTCTCATGTAGGGATCAACGGAAATAACAAGTGATTTAAGCAGGACTTCACCTTCTTTCAATGGTCCGAGCTCTATATTTTCAAATCTGAAATTTTCCGGCCCGGGCATCCCTATTGGCCTTGATGCAAGTACAATCTGACGACTTTTCATGATAAAATCATTTTTTAATTTATAAAACTAACAATTATAACAGACCCTAAGTTCGTATAGGTTGAGAAAATAAGTTCCTGGAACGTTATCCGGAAATATTTCATAAATTAGTTATCCGGCTAATTAACAGTTTTGATTATGAGTAAAACTATAAAAAACATCCTGGCAATTTGCATAGGTATTTTGCCAATCTACATTATAATGATATGGTACCGTCTTACTCATACAGATAGCTTTTCTTCCTTCGAAATGCTTGCCTATCCCCTTATATTCGGAGGCTTCAGCATAATATTGATTCTCATCCTTAATAAATACCTTCTTCGAAATGGCATCAGGGCATTCATTCCCGAGAGAGGTAAATTTATAATGGATATTGTGTTTGGCATTACATTAGCTGCTATTTGTTTTTTATTACTGTTTATTGAGCAATTGGTTTTCTCCAGGGTATTGACGCATGGTAAGCCCCCATCTCAGGAAGTCATTAAAATGATGACTACCCTGGCCCACAACCCCTTGCTACTGGCTGTCTGGTTAGGCCCGGTAGTATGGATTGGCGTTGCAGCATCTGAGGAACTTGCCAGGGTATTTTTCCTGAATTGTCTCTGGAATATTTCTGAAAAGAAATTTTGGATCCCGGTTACAATAATACTGGTTTCTATTATAACTGGTCTGGTCCATTTCTACCAGGGATCCTTTGGTGTCGTCAGTATCGGAATCCAGGGTCTGCTCCTGGCCTACTTCTATTATAAGTTCCGGAGAATATGGCCGCTCATTATATCACATGCAATATTTGACAGTGCACAGGTAATCCTGTTTGTGCTTCAGACTTTCCAGACATGATGCAAAAATTTGCCGTCAAGTGATAAATTAAAAATTTGTATAAAGTCTGGCTTCACACCCATCAAATGGATAATTGTTTATTTATCATCCATCCCAATTACTCAAATTGATCTTAAAAAAAGTTCTTTTTGTGTAACCATTTGTACTTTTACAGGTAACCAAAGCAAAGAACCTAAAATTTCAGACGGTGACAGATCAGACAGATGAAATAATAATGCTACAGGTCAAGGACGGCAACATTGAGGAATTGAGTGTCCTGTTTGAAAGATATAATGTCAGGTTATTTAATTTCTTCCTGAGGCTTACAATGAACCGGGTTATTAGTCAGGATCTTACACAGAATCTATTCTTCAGAATAATTAAATATCGCAAATCCTACAAGAACGAGATGTCAGTAAAATCATGGATATATCAAATGGCCAGGAATCTACATATTGATTATCGCAACCAGCTTAGAAAGACTGGTGACGTTTTTACCCGTTCTGATGTATTCTCTCTTGATATTATAGACGAAGAACCTGATTACCCTGAAGATGACTATTTACGACTGGAAAAAGCAGTTTCATGCCTGGAGGAAGGACAAAAAGAACTCATTGTTCTTAGTAAATACCAGGGACTGAAATATGATGAGATTGCAGTGATTACAAATCAATCAGTAGCAGCTATTAAAGTGGCGGTTCACAGGGCTGTGAAGCAATTAAGACAAATATATTTTAAACAGGTTTAAATAGATCAGACTATGAAATGTGATGAAGTTGAAATAAAACTGGTTGACTACCTTGAAGGCAATCTTGATGATGCTAGTTGCAGGGATATTGAAAAACACTTAGAGACCTGTAATAAATGCCTTGATGCACTAAAAGAGAGTCAGAATGTCCTGAAGCTTATGTCTGAAACAAAGATGGAAAAGCCCGATGAGTCTTTAAAAATCGGATTTTATCATATGCTTCATGATGAAATAAAACAAAAGGCCAGTCAAAGGGGCGATTCCGCAAAAATGATCCCACGATCACAATGGATACATAGAAATATAATGTCTGTTGCAGCTGGCATTGCCATTCTGATCTGCGGCACGCTTCTTGGAATATTCATTAAATCCGATATATCAGGATCAAAAAATGCACAGGAGATATCACAGTTGAAGTCAGAGGTGACGCAATTGAAAAAGACAGCATTTTATTCGATGCTCGGACAGGAATCTTCCAGTGAACGTATACAGGCGGTAAACTATGTAGATGAAATGTCTAATCCTGATAAGCCTGTTATAGACGTTCTTGTAAAAACGCTTAACAACGACAAAAATGTTAATGTCAGGATGGCTGCAGCCTATGCTCTTGCAAAATTTGCTGATCAGACATCAGTATGTGATTCACTTGTCGAATCCCTTTCACATCAGGATGACCCAATTCTGCAGGTTACTCTGATTAACATTCTTGTTGAGAGAAAAGTAAAAAGTGCCATTTCCCCTATCCAGACAATAATTAATAATAAGTCAACATTGAAGGAGGTAAGAGCTGTGGCTGAAAACGGGGTAAAAACACTTATTTGACAATAGAATATTGAATTCAATTATAAAAGGTTCGTGCAGATACCGGGTCTGCAGGAAACGATGTACTAAATTTTTTTAAAAAAAGAAATATGAAAGCAATTAAATTAAGTTTGATATTATTCCTTGTATTATGTTCTGCGGGCCCTATAAAGGCACAGGAGTACAAAATCCCGGTGCAGAATACCAAGGATGGCAGGCTCATCCTTAAAGATTTTAACGGGAACTTGCCAATTGAAGGATATAGCGGTAATGAGATCATTATCGCATCTTCTGATACCGTGAAGGTTACGCCTCCTGAAAAGGCAAAGGGATTAAAAGCAATCTATCCGGCCGGAACAGATAATACCGGCATGGGGCTGGATGTGGAAAAAGAAGGTAATGTTGTTAGCATAACCTGTCTTATACCTTTTACCCGAAGTAGCAGCTTTAAGATAAAGGTACCTGATAACCTGGCACTGGAGGGTTCAAGTACCTGCGAGAGATCTAATGATATATCAATTTCCAATATGAAAAATGAAATTGATATAAAGAACTGCAGCGATATTAAATTGACAAATGTATCCGGGCCCCTGGTATTGACAACTATTAGCGGCCACATTGATGTTACGTTTGGCGCGATAAATTCAGACAAACCGTTTTCAATAAATTCTATAAGTGGAGACATCGATATAACTCTCCCGGTGAAAACTGCTACTACCCTGGAAATGCGTACCATAACAGGAGGCTTCTATTCCGATTTTGAATTTTCCAACACGCAAAAAGATCTTAAAAAAGTTGGTGGAAACGTACTTAATTTTCCACTTAACGGGGGCGGATTCAAATTCGACATCATGACTGTAAGTGGAAATATCTATCTGAGGAAGGGGAAATAGAACCCTTCCTTTTTTAACACCTATAATTTTTTAGCTATGAAAAGAAGTATTTTAATATTAATGGGATTACTATGTCTCGGCACTCTCAGGGCACAGCAAAAAACTGATAAGCAAATCGATTTTAAAGGCAAGAATGAACTGGTACTGAATATTCAGATCGCAGATTCAATAAATGTATACACCTGGAATAAGAATGAAGCCCTGGTCAAATCATCGGTCAACATTAATGATAACAAAGATAATGAAGGCTATGTTATTTCGTATAATGAATCTGGAGAGAAGGTGACTGTAACTGCTAAATTAAAAGATAGTTACTTCAAAGGGAAGAATAATTGTTGCATTCAAAATGACATCTACTGGGAAGTCTATATGCCGGAGAATACCAAGCTCAGGGTAGAATCAATAGATGCAAATATTACGATTGAAGGAAAGACCAATAGCATGAGCATAAAGTCGATCAGTGGTTACATTGATCTGTCTGAACCCACTGATATAAATGCAGATATTGATTTTACAACTATCTCGGGTACGATATATTCCAATCATGCCCTTAAGAGAAGCAATACAAGCAGCAGTATCCCGATAAGGATTAGAGAGAGGCTTAATAGTGGTGGTTCTCCAATCAGATTGGAGACAATAAGTGGAGACATTTTTTTCCGAAAGGCGAATTAGAAAATCTATCACTTAATACCAGGCCTATGCTCAACTCTGTATAAGTTCTTTTTTTTGTTACACTGAGGAGATCCGGAGGACCACAGAGAAACACAGAGGGTTTGGTGTTTCTCTCTGCTGGCGCGGATATGTTATCCGTGCCCAGAGGCGCAATAGCTCAAAGACACAGTGGCGCAACGGAGATAGACTGCTCAGCTGGCGCCAAATTTCATTTTAGGCCCTGTATAGAGAAGCATAGATAATAAATCCGGGCTAATTAGTGACAGGGTCCCCAATTACTGTAAATGGAATTTTAATTGCAATAGCTATGTTGCGTCCGGGATCGAAGTAGTTTACCTCCTTTAGAGTTGAAAGGTGGTCGATATATTTTTTATCAAACACATTGTTAACACTTATCCTGACTGATATATTCTGATTTTTAAATGGTATTTTCCCTCCCATCGATAGGTCATAAAGAGTATAGCCATTGGTAGTTGTTTCGTCAGGTGCAGCATTGTTTTGAGCAAAAGCAATATTTGAATTCACCGAGATAAAAGCATTCTTAATAAAGGTAAGGTTCTCTTTCAGTACCTCTACTTCAAAGTTCAATTTATCAGCAGGTATGAATGGCAGATAATTCCCGTTTGACTGTTTACCGACAACAGTTGCAAATGTTGACTGAAGATGAAGCCATTTCATCGATTCAGGATGGAAATGGACACCTGCTTCACCCCCAGTTAAGGTTGAATTGTTCTGGAGGTATTTATAAATTGGAACGCCGCCGGATGTAGTAGTCCCTGTGGGACTAATAAAAATATAATGATTTATTACGTTGTAAAAGCCTGCCAGGTCAAATGTGAAGTTTTCTTTATGATAGTGCATGCTTAAATCATATTCATGTGATAATTCGGGAACCAGGTTATTATCACCTATTTCATACCTAGTCTCATGTTGCCCGTTAGATGTTAGTTCTGCAAGATTTGGTGTTCTGTATGCAGAAGCAAAATTAGCCCTGACGAGGAATTTACTTGTAATATTATAGGTCATACCGATAGATCCGCTAAAACTTCCATAACTCTTCTGCAGAGAAGGACGGTAATTGGAAGAGTCGGATATTCCTAAAGAAGCAGTCCTAATTGATTTTGTGTCATACCTCAGTCCTGCCTGGAATTTAAGTTTGCTCAAAAATGTTCTCTGTATTAACCCAAATACGGAATAGTTATTCAGGTTTGCATCCGGAAGCAACTTAGTCGGTCTGTTATCTAAATTACTATTTTTCTGATTCATACCCTGGAATCCAATAATGTATTCAGAGCTCACAGATGAGGGAAGATAAAGTTTTGTTTCATAAGTCAAAGTTCCAAGCTTCATCTGGATCTCACTCACTCCCGGATCACTAAAATGTGTTAGTTCGGTACTCTGATAGGCTGCATCGACATCAAGTTTTATGGCACCCAGATATAGCTTATTCTGTGAGGATAACATGTGAGTATTAAATTGCTCGTAATATATTTCAGGTTTCCGGCCTCTTTCATTTAGCATGGCTATAGCTTCCGGCTCTGACATACCCAGGTTCTGTCGGTTATAATCATAGTAAAGTTTAAATGTTCCTATTTTTCCGGTACCGCCGAAATCTGTTTTAACTGAGAAATCATTAAATCTTGAATTGGGAACAAATGTTCCACCACCCTGTAAGAAATCTGCATTTGTCTTCTGTCCTGCCCGTATACCTGCAAACAGATTTTTTGTTGCTCCCTTTATCCCGAAGTCATTTGTCATACCAAGTGTATTTGAGAACAGTTGTAATGAGTAATCACCTATAAGCGAACCTATTGGCGCCGGTTTTTCCCTGATAAAATTTATAACACCGCCAATGGCGTCTGATCCGTAAAGTAATGATGCCGGACCTTTTATAACCTCCACATCTTCTATTCCAAATTCATCAATTCCAATAGGGTGATGGTCCGAATACTGGTAGTTTTCAAAACGAACGCCATTGTTAAGTACAAGGATATCGTTCATTGAAAGACCTCTGATCACAGGCTTGGATATCCCGCTGCCTTTCGAGATCATGTCTATCCCGGGCACTTTCCTCAGGACATCCGTAAAATTTGGGCTTGTCTTTACGTCAAGCATATCGAGGTTAAGGGCTTCGATCTTGACTGCATTTTCATGCTGGGTTGAACTGTATCCCCCCGAAATCACGATCTCGTCTGTTTTTACTACAGTAGGTTCCAGTGTTACATTAAGTGTCAGAGAATTGCCTGTCAGGACAACAGTTTCAATCTTATTGACATACCCAATAAATGAGAATTGAATTTTCAGTTTGCCATTGGGAAGGTTTGATAGTGTATAGTGACCATCTAAATTTGTAACAGTACCTTTATCCGTTTCAGGTATGAAAATTGTGGCCCCAGGCAATGGCTGACCTGACTCATCCAATATTGTTCCGCTGATTATATTTTGCGCATTTACAAAATGATATGATAATATCATAATGCATAGCAAGCTCAATTTCTTCATTTTAAATGATTTTTGTTTACAAATTAGTTCTTATTCAGTTGACTTCACGATAAACTTATTGTAAACAATGGAGGTGCCCTTAAGAGGAAAGTATAGTAAGAGAATACATGGTAATAAGCTGTATTATGCCTATTTATGTAAAAATCTGAATATTCTGCCCTAACTGGAGCTGAAATTGGTTCATCAAAGATAAACAAAGAGAATTCAAGATTACATATAGCACAGTGTTCCCGTAACCATGTTGGATTGGTTTTATTTCCTTCCTGGTATGAATTGTGTTTATGATGATGCTCTAGTTTTGCAATTACAGGTAACAGTAAAACGACTAGCATCAGAGCCGAAGCAACTCTCCTGATCTTTCTAAACATCGACTTATAAAAGTTTATTCTACTGTTTTAAACAACAACAGTAACGTAAAATTGTTTGGGGCGTAATAAAAAATATGCAAGGATACCTGGCGGTCATGCAGTCATGCGGTCTTGCTGTCTTGCAGTAAGTCTGCTTTTCTTCTTCCAAGTGCCCAGTGTCTAGCGTCTAGCGCCCAGTGTCTAGCGTCTTAAATCGCCAGCAATTTCCCATACCTACATGACATCTTTTACCTGTTTCCAGGTAACCAGAATAATATTATTCTTCTTAAGCAGGTCTTTGAATTCCTTGCTCTGGATCATATTAAGATCATTCTGACGCCATTTGGAACCATAATCATCATGTCCCAGTGTTATGGCCTTCATCTCATCATTATCTATTGCTATGTGAACGATCATATCATTAAGCCCGGGCTTCATGGCTTCAATAGCCTGCTTATACGGATCAATCCAGTTACCTGTAATCATATTGGGTTCCAGCATAAAGAGATTGTCTATCAGGAAAACTTTTGAGCTCATTGCATTAGATATGTCCGGAGGCAACATTGCAAGGTAAGCACGTGGAAACAACACCGGTAAATGATACTCATCTGAAAGACCAAGATATATTTTAATAAGCTCAGGTGTTGCCATAACACTTCCCATATGTGTGTCTATATGTGTAGGCAGGACTCCAAGAGAAATCGCCCTGTCGATCTGTGCTCTCATCTCCTTTCCTGCTTCATCCGCCTTTACCGCTTTAGCTACTTCTTCTACTGAAGGATAAAAATATCCGTTTTTATCAAGAAGACTGGGAATCTGATCGGATGAGGTCAGTCCGCCCCATTTGTACAGGGCCCATTCAGCCGTAAGCGTCAGGTGAATACCAACATCATATCCAGGATGATCCTTAACCCAGGTCGCCATATCAAGTGCCCATGGGCATGGCATCATGAGGCTGCCGGATGTGATTGAATTATTTTCAAAAGCTTTTATGCAGGCACTATTGACCGATTGAGATAATCCCATATCATCTGCATGTATAATAAGTAGTTTTGCATCTTGGGGATAACCCAGTAATTCAGCAAGGTTTTTACTGCCCTGAGAATTGGCACCAAGGCAAATTATAATACTTACGAGTGTTAAAACGAGTTTTTTCATATTTATAGGATATTGTTTTTAATAATATTAATTCACGTGGTTCAATACTGAGATGATCATTTTAGTTCACGTCTTTCCACCCCCTGGAAAGTCATCACTACCGGTTTTATATTGCCTTCATTATCAAAATACATCCTGTCAATGCATGTCTCCCGATGATTACCATTTGTTGTGCCGAGGGGGCGTCTGTGATAAATAATATACCAGTCATCTGTTCCAGGAATATTAATGACTGAATGATGCCCCGCACCGGTAGCTATATTTGGATCCTGCTGTAATATCTTTCCTATCCTTTTAAACGGACCACCGGGTGAATCACCAATGGCATAGGCAACACTGTAGTCAGGCCCCTGCCATCCACCTTCAGACCACATAAGATAGTATTTGTTATTCCTCTTAAACATAAAGGGGCCTTCAACATAATTTTCAGGAGTTATCTCTTTGTAAAAGTGATTCGTATCAAAAGCTTCCACATGTAAAAGATCGTTACTCAACCTTACAATATTGCAATGGCGCCAGCCACCATAAATGAGATAAAAGCTTCCATCGCTATCATGAAATACAAACTGGTCTATGGGCTGTGCGCCATTATGGAACTTATCAATCAATGGATGGCCAAGTGCATCTTTGTAGGGACCGCCGGGAGTATTGCTTGTAGCAACCCCTATTCCACCGTACTCATTGTCATTTTGAATATCATTGGCTGCAAAGAACAGGTAGTAGCGGTTATTGGCATGAATGACTGAAGGAGCCCACAGAGCATAAGCGGCCCATTTAACATCCTTAATATCAAGAACATGAGAATGTTTTTCCCACGTCACCAGGTCCCTGGAAGAGAAAGCATTGAAGAAAGTCTGGATCAGATATTCAGGATTGATTGCTTTGCCTCTGGACTTCAGCTGTTCAGGAGTTAATGATCCGGAGCGGTCAGGATTAAGGTAATCATCGGAATATGTAGGATAAATCCAGTATTCATCTCCATATATGATAGCTTCCGGATCAGCATACCAGCCGGGAAAAACCGGATTTCCCGATTTTACTGCTGAATCAGCGATGGACAAAATTTGCGATGAGGCATTGTTACTTATAATACAGATTGCCAGTACAGAAATGCTTTTATTCATACTATTAAATTAAGCCAGGACAGGTCAACTGATTGTTAGAATGAATAAGTGATTCATGCAGTTACCTCTTTTATTAAGCCGTTCATAAATTCTGCTGCAAGTTTTGCATTTTTCTCAGCAAAATCCAAACCCACAGTAGTTCCGTTTACAACTGGAAGAGGGTGACATAATTCATAGCTCATATATCCTTTATATTCAATTTCGTTCATCGCTTCCACGAAGGACCTGTAAAAATCTTCTCCGGCTACTCTACCATCGGCTCCTCTGTCATATTCCCCTCCGAAGTGCGATAAGACCTGCAGGTTACCTGTTGACTTGGCTGCCTTCATTATATTATCCCTGCTTTTATCATCCATAATAGGCACATCAAGAGATACTTTTAAATTTGGCGAATCTATTTCCTTTACCATCCTGAGAACATCCTTATAGTCTTTTATAACCGGTTTGTGATTCTGAAGCGCAAGTATAACACCTGAGTCTTCAGCATATCCGGTACATTCTGTCAATGCGGAACGACACCATTCCCATGTCTCTTCTTCAGAGAATTTCGAGTGAGCATAATTCCAGATATCCCTGGCTATATCATAAGTGGCCAGGCGCTTATGAAGTGTGACCCCTGGCCAGCCAAGGAACATTCTCAGGGTCTTCGCACCCAGGTCAGAGGTCATTCTTATAAGCTCTTTTACATAGGCAATCTGACTCTCCCTTTGTTCAGGAACAGGACTGCTGAAGTCATTATTGGCAGCAACCCCATAAATATCAATGCCCTCACTACCTGCAATATTTTTCAATTCCAGGCATCGCTTTGCCGGCCAGTCGAGGGGATTGCCATGCGGTCTTTTACCGTCTATTTCCACACCTGTATAACCAAAGCCCCTGGCTCTTTTAATCATTTCATCCAGTTCCAGAGCCCTGCCATTATACCAGACACCCAGAAATGTGATGCTGTACAATCCAACCTTAATGTCAGATTTCCTGGTTTGCCTGCTATCGGGCATAGCATTTATCCCTGCAGCTATACCAGCAGTTGCTGACAGCGAGGTAATAACAAACTGTCTGCGGTTCATTTGGTTTCTTGTTTTCATCTGATGTCCTCCGGTTAGTTTTATATGAATTTTTCCAGTTAGCTATCACAGCTTATTATTGAACATACAAGTTAATAAAGCGGAAGGAATAATTCAATTTATTACCGGCAATTATTTTCCTGAAATATAAAATATTACATTGCTCCGATTACAGGAAAAATTAAAAATATATTGCCTGCGAAGCATGCCAATAATATCCCGGATATTATTGCTTCGCACATTTCAGCAGTGCTTATCTCCCTCCGGGTGGGCAATGCATTTTTAGATATTCTGTATAAAGTGTTGATAAATGCAGTGTTGTTCCCAGCCCCTCAGATATACTGTGTGTGCGGTTAGGATATGCCATAAAAGAGAATTGTTTATTATATCTTACAAGTTCATTTATCAGCATTTCCGCATTTTGATAGTGAACATTATCATCACCTGTCCCATGTATATAGAGTAAGTTGCCTTTCAGGTTCTTTGCATATGTTATTGGAGAGCCGTTCACAAAATCTTCCATATTTTCCTGGGGCAGTCCCATATAACGCTCCTGGTAAATATTATCATAGGTAAGTTCGTTGGCCACAGCTGCTATTGCAATCCCGGTTTTATAGATATCGGGATACTGGAACATCAGGTTCAGTGTGGCAGAACCACCTCCACTCCAGCCCCAGACTGCAATTCTTTCCGGATCAACAAAACTCCATTTCAATATTTCCTTTGCTGCCATGGCCTGGTCATGAATATTTATCCTTCCAATATTCCTGTAGATGGATTTTCTCCAGGCTCTTCCCTTTGGAGCTGGAGTGCCCCTGTTATCCAGGGAGATGTAAATATAACCATCTTGAGCCATGTTTCCCCTGTACAGCCTGTTCCATCCTACCCCATAGGTATCATGTACCGTGGTGGAAGCGGGTTCGGTATAGACATAAAAAACAACAGGATATTTCTTATGTGGATCAAAATTTGCGGGTTTTACCATCCAGCCATCCATTTTAACACTATCGGCAGTAGTTATAGTAAATAGCTCTGTTGAGCTATCTGTTTTTAATGAATCGAGTTTTGCAACAATGTCCTCATTTTTGCTTACAGGCTTATTATCAGGAATGGTTATAAATTCCCTGGAGGGTCGGTAGCTTATACTGGAGAAAGTGTGTAATGCATATTTACCATTAGGAGACAACTGGTATGTATTAGTTCCCTTGAGAACTGACGGGGTTAACAATTCATTTTTCCCTTTTCCATTCAGTTTTGACCGGTACAGGTACAGCTGGGTAGCATTGTCAGGTGAAGCTGTATAATATATGTATCCTCCTTTAAGATCGGCATATTCAAAATCAATCATGTCAAACTCTCCCCGGGTAATTAGTTTTTCAGGCTCACCGGTGAGAGAGATCTCATACATATGTCTCCACCCGTCTTTTTCCGAAGCCCACAGGATACTCCGTGAATCTTTAAGCCAGATAAAGTTATTTGTAAAATCGATGGAATAGGGATTTCCTGGTTGATAGATATCAACCCAGGCATCATCCGACTCTTCTTCTATCTGTTTTGCACTTCCGGTTAATGCATCAGCAATAAATAATTTGCTTACATTCTGTTTCCTGTTCAGTTGTTGAATTAGCAGGTTACCTGAAGAAGGTATATATTCCATTCTCACTATGTAATGTTGCACAGGATCCCCGGGTATATCAATCCATGTTGTTCTGGCATTTTCAATCTTTACTACGCCAACACGGCACAAGGATGGATTTTGACCTGCCACAGGGTACTCAAGTGGAATAATGCGTGAATATATAGAGTCAGTGTTATTGATCATATAGAATTTCCTGATCTTGCTTGCATCAATTTGCCAATAGGCAATTGATTTGTTATCGGGGCTCCACCTGAACCCGTCGCGACAGTAAAACTCTTCTTCATATGCCCAGTCAAATGTGCCATTTATTAAGGTAACTGAACCATCGTTTGTCAGTGCCTTTATCTTGGAGCTTGCCAGGTCCTCCACGTAAATATTCTCATTACTTACATAAGCAACATATCTCCCGTCCGGTGAGAATTTTGCGAACATCAGTGAAGATGGAGGAAGAGTCTTTCCAAGTTGGTTTAGCGTACCGGTTTTAATGTCAAGTACCCAGTAATCACCTTTTGTCCTGAGACGCCATACTTTAATTGTATTTGTAAAGATCAAGGCTTTCTGGTGATCATCAGAGAATGCATAAAAGCTGATATCCAAAGGTTTGTCAGCTCCCCTGGGTGTAAGCTGTTCACTGGAAATGATTATCTCTTTTCTGTCAGAAGGCAGTATATACTTTACCAGTTCATTATTCTCCACCCGGTAATAGGAGTTGCCGTCATCTGCCCATTTTATACTCCCTCTCTGGGCAAGGGTGGTCACAGACATAAACAATACCAGAATAGCCAATAAGAAGGTTCTCAATTGTCTTATTTTTCCGAAATTTTCTTTATCAGGTTTCATGATTAATATTTTAAAATTTGCTGAGCAGTAAATTTGAGAAAATTTATTGGTAATACACTTTACTCCTCCTGATTTATTTACTTCTTTTGTTCACCATGCACGTTCATTATGCTTTATCAGCTTCAGTTAACTTTCTCAGCACTTTGCACGGATTCCCAACTGCAATTACATCAGGAGGAATATCTCTTGTTATCACGCTTCCTGAACCAATAACAGAATTATCGCCTATTTTTATTCCCGGATTGATTACGACATTTCCTCCGATCCAAACATTATTTCCTATGTGAACCGGTAATGCGAACTCATAGCCCTCTAAGCGGTCTTCGAAATGTACAGGATGACCGGCAGTATAAATACCAACATTCGGGCCAACCATAACATTATTACCGATACTTACCCCCGCACAATCAAGAATGACCAGGTTGTAATTTGAAAAGAAGTCCTCTCCTATTTCAATATTATAACCATAGTCGCAACGAAACGGTGGTTCAATATGAAATGTATTCCCTGATTTTCCAAGGAGGGTTTTAAGAATACTTTTGCGTTCATCATCCTGGTCAGGTGCCAGTGTATTAAATCTGTATGTTAATGATCTGGCAAAGTCTCTTTCCTCTGTAAGCTTTTTGTCATGCGCTATATAAGGCAATCCTGAAATCATCTTTTCCTTTTCACTTTTCATATCCTTGTATTTAAAGGTATAACAACAGACATGCTATTAAATAAGGTAAAAATCAGAGTGTGTATGAGAGACCTATATTCCATTTGAATACCGGGTAAGGAGTAATATTGGTAGAGATTGGCTGAGTAGCCTGCAGGAATATAGAGAAAGGAATATCCCTTATTGAAGATGATATGGTTGGTGAAATAAATAAACCATCATTATTCCCGTCATAATTGATATAAAAGCATTGGAATGATGCAGCCAGAAGTAGCTTACCTCCAATTGCCATATCTGATCGTTCTCCCACAAGATTAATAAAATGACCTTTCAGTGTTCCCTCATCCTGGCCACGGTCGTTCCAGTATGATACTGACAGGGAGTTTTTCGGGCTTATCTTATAAGTGCCTTTAAGAGAAATAGCAAAATATCGCTCTCCCTTAAGGAAAACTGCATCATTTAAATTGGTATTGCTGAAGTACATACTGATGTTAATTCCAGTAGTCAGGTCAAATGTTGGTCTGTCAATGATCCTGTAATGGAGCCAGTTGTCTATGAACCATGGTCTGCGATCGAGACCATAAGCAAGCATGGGATCATAACTCAGCCTTCCTTTTGCAAGTTCAATAGAAGCAATAACCGCTGGTTTATCGAGTGAAAATGCTGGAATCGTAGCTATCCCGTTACTATTCAGACTGATATTTGCATCAGCTTTTAATTTCGACTTTATACTATCAGCCTGTTCAACAGAATATGCTCCCATAAAGGAAAAAATGAATATTACGCAAAAGGATAGTCTCATAACATCAGTTAGTTTGGTTGTGCTTAAAAAGCTTGCTGGATATTTCCTCCTGAATATTGTTTTGATTATTAATTATATGACTTAAATATCAGGAATTTAATTTAATCCAGCTAATATTAAATAAATATTTTGTGAATGTTACCCGAAGTTCCATGAAGTATTCCTCTTTGTTTCCTGGGTGGGTAAAGCCGGCCAACAGAACTATGTAAAAAAAGCGGGGTATTTTGCTGAAGATTGATGCACAAAAAATTTACTGTTTTTTGCCTTTATAGTACCTTTTTTTCTGGTAGAATTTATTCTTATGATCTGTTTCGCGAGAAGGTTTTTTCCATTCCGGAGCAAGTCCCGGAATATCCGGGAGATTAATTTTGGGTATTACAGCTTTTATCAGCTGTTCAATCTTTCTGAGCTTATAATTCTCTTTCTGAGTAACCAGAGTAACTGCTTCACCTTTGGCATTTACACGTGCAGTTCTTCCAACACGATGTACATAATCTTCCGCGTCATGAGGCACATCATAGTTTATCACCATGTTAATATCTTTAATATCAATACCCCTGCTCATTACATCAGTTGCAACTAAAATACGAATCTTTCTTGATCTGAAATCCCTCATTACCTCTTCACGTTTGCTTTGTTCCAGGTTGGAGGATATTCCATGAGAAGGCAAGCCACTTCTGTTTAATGACCTGACAATCTCCGATACTTTGCTTTTTGTGGATGTGAATATAATTATGCTATCATAATGTTTTCTCTCAGCAAGAATATGAGTAATTAATTTTACCTTCTGGTCCTCTGGCACAAAATATGCCTTTTGTTCAACTCCCTCTGCAGGTGTGGACATGGATAGTGATATCTGAACAGGATCTCTAAGTATCTTTTTGGCCAGCTGACGGATACTATTGGGCATTGTGGCACTGAACATCAATGTCTGGTACCTGTTTGGCAGATATGAAGTAATAGTCTGGATATCATCAATAAAGCCCATATCAAGCATACGGTCAGCTTCATCAAGTATCAGATGTTTAAGACTTCCAAAGCGGATGTTACCCATTTTCAAATGAGATAGCAGTCTGCCAGGTGTAGCTATAATGATATCAGTCCCGTTTTTTAGTGCATTCTTTTCTGTTTCCCAGTCATTTCCACCACCTCCTCCATAAACAGCTATGGATTCAGTGGGAATGAAATATGAGAATCCCTGTATCTGTTGTTCAATCTGTATAGCCAGTTCCCTTGTCGGGACTATTATAAGAGTATTAATTTCAGTTGCTTTCTTGTTGATCAGCTTATCGAGAACCGGCAGGACAAAGGCACCTGTCTTTCCTGTGCCTGTTTGTGCACAGGCTATCAGATCCCTTCCCTCCAATATAACAGGGATAACTTGTTCCTGTATTGGTGTTGCGGTTTCAAAGCCCATATATGATATGGCTTCCAGTAATTTATCTTCAAGGTTGAGTTCTGAGAATTTCATTTATTTTTTTCGTAAAATTGTCCTACACCTCCTGACTTCTGATAAAAACCAGGATATTTTGTAACAGGTGGCAAAAGTACCAATAATAAACCAATTAAGTTTATTAATTTATTTCCGCCTGTCTCTGTGTTTGAATATGATTGCGATAATATTATTATATCCCGGATGAGATAAATGATACGTTCATACACTTTTCTGATAAGAAATATAGAAAGGGAACAGTTTATTCTTCGTTACGTTCCAGTGGTATTGTAAAGTAAAATACTGATCCTTCATCAGGAAGAGAATTAAACCAAATCTTTCCACCCATTAGTTCAATTAGGGCTTTTGAAATTGATAAACCAAGTCCTGTTCCCTCATACCTCCTTGTTGTACTACTCTCGGACTGGAAAAATCGGTCGAATATCAAATTATGATATTCAGGATGGATACCAATACCTGTATCACGAACATAAAACTCAATTTCGTTCTCATCCATCCTGTAACCATATTCAATTCTTCCTTTTTTGGTAAACTTGATCGCATTGGCTATCAGATATCCAAGTATCTGTTGTAGTTTGACAGAATCGGAAATGATATTTACCTCATCATCATTTTGCGGTGTTTTAAAATCGAGTTTAATATCTTTCTCCTCAGCCCTTATATTGAAACGTTTATATAATGATCGCAGTTTTTCATTTACGTTTACCTTCTCCTTCAGTATAAATACATTCCCGACTTCAATATTCGATATTTCTACAATATCATTAAGTATTTCAAGAAGGTGATCAGAGCTCCTTAAGATGATATCTGCAAGTTCGTGTTTTTCATCATTGCCTGATGTTGATTCAGTCAATAGCGATGAAAAGCCAACGATAGCATTCAGAGGAGTTCTTATCTCATGTGAGATATTATGAAGGAAAGCACTTTTCAGTCGGTCTCCTTCCTCAGCCTTTATTCTGGCATTTTCCAGAATAAGATTTGTCTGTTTTCGTTCTGTAATGTCGAAGAGTATTCCATAGGAACCAATTACGTTAGCTGTTTCAGGGTCATAGAGCGGGAGAGAACTGTCCACAAGCCATTTCATCTCTCCGCTGGGAAGTTTAACGAGTACTTCAGCTTTATAACTTTTTATCTCTCCTCCAATAAATTTTTCGCGGGTTTCAGTTATATTTGAAGAAATATTATCGTTCAGGGGATTTATTTCTTTTACAAGACTATAATATAGCTTTTCAGTAAAATCTTCGGGCTTAATTCCAAGGAGTTGGTTAATACCCGACCCCATACTTAGGTAATAACCCTCCCCGATAATGGGCCCGAAGATTAACTGAAAAGGAACGCCATCAGCGTTCTCAATCGCTTGCAGGTAATTAATTCCCAAGCTGCTAAGTTCTCCCACCTTGCTTATTTTCCGGCAACCACTCTTAACTTCAGGGGATTTTATATAGCTCATACCGTAAAATATTTATATCTTCCTTTTATCACATACAATAAATACATGTTTTGCTATTTCATCTAATGAAATTAACAAAACATCTATTTTAACTTTCATCCCGAAGTATTCCTTGTTAACAGGAATAAATCATATGTTTAATAGGAATAGGCATGAAATTGTTACCATAGATTTTAAAATACAATGTTAGTGACTGATTATCTGTGATATATACTGTTCTTAATTCTGTAAAAATATTATCAAAACTATCTCTTATCATGCAGTTTGTTATTTATCAAGGAAATTCATCCATCTGTCAAAAAAATCTAATAGTATAAAAAATAATTTCTTATATTTGATTGCAATATTTGTATTCCTCAATCCGGGAAACAGTGAAAGAATATTCCGACAGCGAAATTATTGAATGTTTAAAGACCCGACAGAGTTATGTTGTTCGTTATCTGTCTGACAGGTACCTGCCAATGATACGCCTTATGGTCTTCAGGCTTGGTGGTACATTGGAGGATGCCAAGGATATATTTCAGGATGGATTGATAATTATGCTGGAGAAGATTGACAGTGATGACTTTGTACTTACTTGTAAATTTAAGACTTTCCTTTATGTTGTTTGTGAAAACCTGTGGAAATCCACACTTGATAAAAGACAGGCAGCTGCGAAGTATTTCTCACGTAAAACTGATGATGAATTTGACGATGATTTCACCGAGATCCAGGATAACAGTCTATACGAAAGAATTTTTTATAATGTGTTCGACACTCTTGATCCTGCCTGTCAGAAAATACTGAAGCTTTATTGGGAAGAGCTTTCTCCCGACCAGATAGCGGAAAAAATGGGTGTAACCAATGGTTACGTAAGGAAGAAAAAATCAGAGGCGCAGGCGCAATTGATAGCAAGGATAAAACAACATCCTGATTATCTGGCAATTATGAAATCAGAAAGTATAAACACAACATAGTATTGTAATACTGGGATAAATAGGGGTCAGTTAACCAGTGGATAGGACATTAAAAAAATTGATACATGAACAGGCGTAAATCATCTAATATCAGAAACAAGGAAAGCAAATCGCGGCATGATTCCTGGAATGAAAATGATATGCTTTTCAGCGATAGTGACGCTGCTCTGTTCGAGTCAGTTGGCGGATATCTCAAAGGAATGAATGACCTGGAGGAAGTAAAGAATGATCCTGACCTGGCGTCAGCAAATACAGTTGTTAAGCAGATGATTGCAGACTACAGGAAGAAAACTGACCGAAGACCGGATAATGAGAAGTTCATTTCTGATATTTTGAATGAAGCCGACCGGGATAAGGAAATTATCGACGAGATAAAAAACATAAAGCTCGAAATCAATGAAAAACAGATAAATGAGCTTACAGCCGAATGGGTTAAGGAGTGGCATGAAAGAAGGCAAAGGGGTGTGGGACATGAAGAAAAAACAAGTGAAATAAAGAATTTTATTAATGATTCTCTGAATTATGAAGTGATCCCGGAGGAACAGGAAAATGTAACCCCGATACTGCCAATAGCAAGCAAAAAACCACAAAAAAAACATATCTTAAGGTATTCAGCTCTTTCAGCTGCAGCAGCCCTCGCATTCTTTATGCTGATCAGAACCCTTCTGCCTGCTTCTGATGCTGATAAGCTTTACAATTCATATTATGAACCTTTTAAAATCATTTCTTCAGTAACGCGCGATGCATCGGTTGGAAAAGATAATCTTTCCATTGCAATTGAAGAATATAACCAGGGTGAGTATGAAAAGGCAGCTGCCGGATTTATGATTGCTCGTAGTAAGGATCCACAGAATGTGGCCACGGGTTTTTATCTGGGATTGACGCAGATGGCATTGGGGAATTATGGCCTGGCTGAAAATATCCTGAAAGATATATCTGACAGCAATGCAGAATATAGTAAAGAGGCCGGCTGGTACCTGGCACTTTCATATCTTAAAACCGGAAATACAGAGAAGGCAAAAGAGTATTTTAAACTTTTTTCCGGAACTGGAGGCTTTTACAGTGAACGTGCTGAAAAATTATTGCGTCGCCTGAGATAGACGCTTAGCCATATTATCGCTCCAACTGCAATAACAATCACTAAAATAAATAATATATACTTCCACCTGTTATGAATAATAGGTGAGTTATCTCCCATTACTTCATATGCTGCCCAGTAGTAAGGATTTGTATAAACCGGGGGATTAGATTTTATATAATCCATTTTGGCCATCTGTAATGCTTCGTCTTTTGTTTTGCCCTTTGAGAGATATAAATAAAAATCAGAGATTATTTCTGCACTTGTCTCATCATTTACATCCCATGCAGTCCTGATTACAGATGATGCTCCAGCAAGGATAAATCCCCTTGCCAGACTCATTAGTCCCTCGCCATGGTATAAGGTGCCAGTACCTGAATTACAGGCGCTCAGAACAACCATTGGAGATTTTATCCTGCTCAGGCTGATCTCATAATTATATAATCTACCTTCAGGGTTTATACTGTCAGGTTCAAACATAAGATAAGAGAATCTTGAATTGGCGCTGTCGGATAAAGAGTGCATGGCAAGATGAAGAACAGCCTGGCTTTGCATTATCTCCCTGAAATCTGATACAGTCGCTCTGCTTCCTGTGAATTTCTTACCATTTAGTCGCTTCATTATTGATTCTATCTCATTTTCTGCACCTCTGAGCCGTTCAGTATGATCAGACGAAGCTCCGTTACCGTTATAATCAGGAGCAAAGGCATAGATTTTATCATTTCCAGAAAGCTTGTATGATTTTCTCACAATCAATGAGGATATGTATCGGTATGATATCGAATAATCATATAGCAGGTATTTTAATCCTTCATAATCAGACAATCCAGAAGCAGGTTTTTCGGTAAGAAAAGCATCAAAGGGTAGCCAGGCAATCTCTTCGTCGGGGATTATTATCAGACGTTTACCAGAAAATTCCTCCTTAAAGGGGTTTACCAGGTGAGTATACATTTCGAATAAAGACTCTGTATAGCTTTTGAACTCCTCTTTTGTTGCCGTACCCTGCTGTTGCATTTCAGGCCATTTCCTTATAACATTGGTATTCACCGAAAAAAGAGAATCAAGTTCTTCCTCCCGGAAATCTAACCTGTCCTTTGCTATCAGAAACATATAAAGTGACCTTCTTCCCTTATTATAGTTATTACTTAAAAAATAGTCTATTACATTTTCATTGTTTTCCAGATTTTGTTGGATTGTGGCAGGATTCACCGGTTCAGTCCGGTCAATAAGTTCATGATACTCAGGATATTTTTCGTCGATATATTCCTCATTCCTTTCCAGGTCGCGGTTCATCTCAAAAATATCATCCTTCCATAGGGTGATCATTTTATTATTCGGCTCTTTGTTTTTTAATTCATTATGTATAAGGTTATTATACGCAGAGATATTTGATGACAGACTATTGCGCTTTTTAAGAAGCGAGTCGGGAATTACCGAGGAGTAGAAAAGTTCGTTCTGGTTGATCTCATTCCTGAGTACGGATGCCTTTGCTTTCTGAGCAATCCTGTACATTAAGTCAATATACGCCCCATCCTTCGTTAGTTTATAAAGTGAGTGTACCAGGTGCATGGCAAAGAAATAAGTTTCTTTTTCATTCTCTGCCAGGTATATCCTGCTCTCTTCAGTAGGATAATTATTTCTTATTCGGTCGATCAGTTGTAATGCAAGGTTAATTGTTTCAACACTACCCTTCATTACTTTGAGTCTTGACTCATCATTCTTCTGCTGGTCAGCCATAACCTCGAATGCCTCTGCCTTAGCTTTCAGATTCTCAAGCAGACGTATATCGAATATAGCAGAATCAATTGAAGGGTTGGTAAAAATGTCGGTATTGTTAAAGTTATTAACCACTGCTATAAGTGATCTCTGGTAATAATAAAGTGCGGAATCGCAGTTATTCTGACTAAGAAAATCATCCGCAATATGTTTGTATGCAAGAGAAACAAAAGTGTGTTTGTCACCATAGTTATTAAGGCAGATATTAAGCGCCTGCCGGTGGATTTTCATTGCTTCAATATTTCTGCCCACAGATTCCAGAAATATTCCATAATCAAAATAAACATCAATTAGCCTGTAATAATCATCACCATAATTTTCTTTAAAGGTTGAATGCTTTTAAGATAGAATTCCTCTGCTTTACTTTACTTCGCCGGTTTTCTCAAATGTTTTAGCAATATTGAGGTAAACTAGTCCTAATCCCTGTAATCTTATATTTTATTTTAAGTTTTGCACTTTCGTTTAAAGTATTCAACATGCAGCTTAGTGTAAGTTTTTAGTTCATAATATACAATTCCAAGATTTAAATAAGCTGAAGAAAGATTTTGAAGACTAATCTATTGTTCATTATTATCTAAGCACTTCATTATAAATCCTAATACCTTTTTCTAAGATATTCAATTGCTGGCTATATGATTTTTGAATGTTATAAATATATGCTTTATTTATATAAGTACAGCAAGTGCTAATTCTGTGAATTCTTTATTCTTTATTATGGAATTCAGCTTTATTATAATACTCTAGAGCTTTATCAAAACGGCTCCAAAGTGTATATATAACACCTAAATTATTATATAATAGCAATTTTGTACCATCACGGTAGTGTGAGTCATACCTATAATAAGATTAAGTAAAATATCTTCGGCTTTTATGAAATAGCCATTATTGTAATATTCTAGAAATTTTTGAAAAACGGAATCTGTCTATTTTCTAAATCCTGTGATTAAAGATATTATGAAGATAGGTAGAAATGAAATAAATATTAGGATAAATCTTTTTCATTGTAATCAGAAGAAATGGCATGTAAAAATGACATAAGCAAATTCTGATCTAAAATTATTAAAAAAGATGACAGTAAATAAAAAAAAAGCAATCCGTTAATTAAAATTGCTCTAAATTTTAATATAGAAAATTGATTTTATTACTTTTGTGCTATTTTTTGGAATGATATTAACAAGTTCTCCCACCATTTGCTTCACCATCTCCACCCCTGACAGACGACATAGCCTGGATATTTAGAATTTCATTTTCTGATAATTTAGAGATGAGGTTGTCAAAATTTCTTACTGAATCAAATGACTTATCTGTTCTTTTCATGATTATAGAATTTAAGTTTGGTTTCCAATTTCACAGTTATATAGTAATAGGTTGCGAATTGTTACCATAAAATCAGCAACTTTTTTTTCATGGAGGCGCAAATGCCCACCAGGTGTAATATTGCATAAATGTTAAAAAATGTCAACAGCATATCCTGATTAATATTTGAAAAGTTCAGAACCCGTTTTATCAACATTGCAGAACACAAAAAAACAAAATTAAATAATTATATTTTTAACAGACAGAATATTAACGCAATATAATCCATGTATGTGATCAGTGTCAATGTTTTAACTGAAAAAATTGAATTTTTAAGGTAACAATAATGCACCCTTGCCTATAAAACTACTGAATTGACGGTTTTAACTGCAATATATCTTAAAGGAATCCGAAGTATGCAATAATGCTTCCGGGAAAAAACGCATAAAAATCATATTATGGCTGCAAAGTATTATTTAGCTAAACGCTCCATCAACAATGGATATCATTCAGTACACAGAGAAGGTTGTCCTTTTATGCCTGATGATGCCAAAAGAATTACCCTGGGACATTTTATTTCAGGCGATGATGCCCTGGCCGAAAGCAGGGCACTTTTCAATAATAGTAAATGCTGCCGTTTTTGCATTCCTGAACATTTCGCGAAAACAGGAAAACCGGATTTAGTCCGGCCTGAAATAATTTCCATTATGCCAACAGAACAACAGCTGTCAGAGTACAGTAGTCATTCAGATTTTTGCTTACTGAACTAGATGAATATCTTTTGTGTTATAAAGATGTAAAATAACTTAAGTTATTTATTTACACGATGAGTATTTTGCAGTCTTAATATTGAAACAGGATGACAGGAAATGGTGAACACAACAGGAAGGTTGTTATTGTGGGGGCAGGCGCGGTTGGGGCTACATATGCATATGCACTTGCTCAGAGTGGTATTGCAGATGAGATTGTCCTTATTGACAGGAATGAGGATCTGGTAAGGGGGCAGGTTATGGACCTGGGACAAGGCCAGCCATTTTTTCCGACTGTTGGCATTAGGGAAGGTACAGCTGCTGACTATTCTGATGCACGCCTTGTTGTTATTACAGCAGGAGCAGCTCAACGACCAGGAGAAACACGGCTTGAACTACTTCGTAAGAATGCTGGTATTGTTGGAAATATTGCAGAAGAGATAGCTGCAAACCAATGCAAGGGTATTATACTGGTAGTAAGTAATCCTGTTGATGTTCTTACCTGGGTCGCTTTAAAACACTCGGGATGGGAAAGAAGCAGGGTAATAGGATCAGGAACAGTGCTTGACAGTGCACGATTCAGGTATTTTCTCAGCAAACAGTGTGGTGTGGATGTCCACAATGTTCATGCCTATTTTCTTGGAGAACATGGTGACAGCGAATTTGCAGCATGGTCGATGACACATATTGCCGGTATTAAAATAGATGATTACTGCCCTGTCTGCGATAATTGTAATAACTGGAAAGCAAAAAGGGTGGAAATCGTACATCAGGTAAAACACTCAGCTTATCATATCATTGACTCCAAAGGATTCACTCAATTTGCAGTCGGGTTGGCCTTAGTAAGAATAACGGGTGCTATTCTGAGGGGACAAAACAGCGTACTTTCAGTTTCTACGTATGTGAAAGGGGAATTTGGCATAAATGATGTTTGTCTCAGTCTTCCATGTGTAGTTTCAGACAGGGGTATAAAAAAGATTCTGATCTCTCCCCTTACTGATGAAGAGATGAAAGCGCTATCAAATTCAGCTGAGATTCTTAAAAAAGCAATCTCTTCCCTGCAGGAGTGAGCAGGTAATAATCTTCAGAAATTAACTGTTATATTCCCGAATATTTCCCTGCCCGGACCAGGTTGATATGAGTTTCCGTCAGGGTCAGGTTCGGTAAATGCCATGTATGCTGCACCCGTAAAATTTCGCGCAAAAAGGCTGAATACACCACTGACAGCATTAAGTTTCCATGAATAGGCAATACGTGCATGATAAAGATTAAATCCCTCCTGCCAGTTCTGGTAGACCGATGGATCCAGTTCCCCGCTATAGGCTTTTGCATCGGTATATATGGCCCATTTTGACTGGTATTCGCTCGAAAGACTAAGAGTTAATCTTTTAGTCGGTGCATAGACTATCTCTGCATACAACTGATTTTTTGGTGAATTAGGAAGCCACTGACCGGGAGCGGGAGGCTCTGTAAGGACATAAGCCTGGTCAGTATAGACAGGATCGATTTCAGCAGAAGTATATTTATAGTCTGCATAAGTATATGCTGCCTGGAACCTGAGATTGGTAAGTATATTATATGAGATAAATGCTTCTATACCGTATCGTTTGCTGTTACCCGCATTCCCGTAAAAGACCTCCTGGTTTCCCCTACCCGATTGTTTGAACCGGAAAAAATCATTGTTTGTGTTCATAATAAACCCGGTAAGATCATAAAAAAGTTTTCCATTAATATCACCTCTTGCCCCAATCTCAATGCAATTTGATGTTGCCGGTACAAGGTGAGTATTAAAGCCATTGTAACCAACCGGATTACTGGCAAGCTCCTCCGTGGAGGGAGGCATGAATCCCTGGCTCCAGTTTAGCAAATACATTAAATGCCGTATTGAAGGAATAATTTGCGCCAAGACGTGCGGATGTCCTGCTGAAGTTCTTTTTCGTTATTGATGTGTCGGGAGCCATCATTTTATCCATAAGCTTGTTATACATTGCGTCGTATCTAAGACTGCCAATAAGATTGAATCCTCCTATATCGAGTTTATACAATGCAAATGCACCCGTACTGCTTTGTGATATGACCTGGTTAGCTAGCAAAAGACCGGTTTCAAGATTTGTTTCATCAGTGCTCTCTGTCCTCATGGAATCAGATGCACTCTGGAGCTTGTACATTTTTGTATCCTGCCATCTAATGTCTGTCCCTACACTTATAGTGTTGTTAAATAGGTCATTCCCGAAATGGAGGTTATACTGGGCACTTATACCGGGAAAAGTTATATTGCGATATTCGGCAGCACGGTTGCTTGTTTCCTTGTAATTCCATGAACGAAGGAATCCGGTAAGCTCCAGATCATGAAGATCGCTGATCTTATATATTCCATGCAATCCGATAGTAGTACGGTTTGTCTTCTGATATTCATTGAAGGGACGGGCATCAGGATTAGCCTGTTTAGGGTTATCCAGCTGTGTAAGGTTCAGGCCCTCCGGATTTTGCTGGAAATAATCAGTATGTGCGATGATCTCGGTGATGGAGTAATTTCTCGGAAGGCTTGAAATTAATCTTTTCATAAAAATTATTTGCCCAAAAAGCCTGGTGCTCACGGTATCCTGCCCCGTCTGTCCTTGAATAGCTTAATCTGTAATCAGTATGATCTTTAGATCCGTCAAATTGAACCAGTTCCTTTGAAAATCCATTGGATCCAATGGTCTGGTTAATTTCACCTCCCAGGGGTTTGGGCCCTCCGTCTTTTGTAATGATATTTAATACACCAGCAGCACCGCCCCCACCATACAAACTGGCAGCAGGACCTCTCAGTACTTCAACCTTATCTACGGTCGCCCAGTCGACATCATATAGATCCGGTGCAAAACCGGAGGGATCATTTACAGGAATTCCATCCAGGATGACACCAATTCCTCTCAGTCCACGTTCAGTAAGGATACCCTGTCCGCGAATAGAGACATGTACTCTTTCTCCGTCATGTTGATTATCAATGCGAACTCCTGGTGTAAGTCTTAGGGCTTCATCCACTGCAATGGATTTCGGGACTGAAGAAAGGACAGACGGGGTAACTATGGAAATTGCCCCCGGGTTATTCTTAAGTAAAATTGGTAACCTGTTGGCAGTAATTGTAACATCCTCCAGTCTGATGGTTTTTAAAGTGTCGGAGAATTCACTCTGTCCATGAACCAATATGCTGGAACCCAGTAATTGAACTGCAATTCCAAGTGTTGTCGCGATCTTGAGGTTTAGTTTCATTTTAAAAGGAAGGGTATATCAAGTTTTTTGTAATTATTTATTGCAAGCGGGTTAAATTTAATATTTTCAATAATAATATTGTCGTTATAAGTATCAACAAATTCCCTGATTGAACTAATATTTTCAGGACTGTTTGTTACGCCATCAACCATTGGGATCCTGACTATTATATTCTTTTCGAGTCCTGCCAGGTAAGCAAAATTTTCCTTTATTATACTGTTTGATCTTCCGGTATAATGCCTGTGCTGATCCTCATCGAAGATTTTGAGGTCAATCAGGAAAAGATCAGTACAATCAGCTATCTTTTTTAATATACCAACATCACAATAGAGAGATGTTTCTATAGCAGTATGTATTCCTTTGTTTTTTGCACTCATCCAGAATCGCGTATGAGAAATCGGGTTGAGAAAGGGGTTCTCCACCGGTCAGTGTTACCCCTCCACCTGAAGCCAGGTAATAGACAACATCCTTTTCTATCTCGGTAATAATTTTTTTTACAGAGCTAATGTAACCAGTGAATTGCAGCGCTGTTGAAGGGCAGGCTTGCACACAATTTCCCGATACATTGCATTTGTTCCTGTCAATAACTACAAAGGCCTTATTGCTGGTATCAGAGAATCTAAGCGCTGATTCCGGACAGGCATTTATGCATTCACCACAAGAAATGCATTTGCTCTCATTGTACCAGATAGTTATATTATTACAAATCCCTTCCGGGCTATGGCACCATATGCAATTTAGAGGACAGCCTTTCAGAAAGACGGTTGTACGTAGTCCGGGACCGTCATGAACAGCGAAACGTTTTATTTTGAATATAACACCTTCTATATCAGCTATACTCCCCATGAGTGGTTCTTTCAATTATTTCATCCTGAAGATCGCCTGAGAGTTCGGTGAAGTATGCAGTATAACCGGCAACTCTGATTGTAAGACCACGATATGATTCAGGCGCAGCCTTGGCATTCTTCAGCTCCTCGGAGGTTACGACATTGAATTGTACGTGATGAACAGGCATTTGAACAAATGATTTTAAAAATGATGTAAATTTATCCCTGTCGGTCTCTTCATTAAAGAATGATGGCAGAAATTTCATATTGAGCAAAGTGCCATTTGATGCATGAAATGAAGGGATTCGTGATACGGAGTTAAGAACTGCAGAAGGGCCGTTCTGATCCCTGCCATACATCGGGGACAGACCACCATCAGCCAAAGGAGATCCGGCCAGTCTGCCATCAGGTGTAGCTCCTACGTTCTGCCCCATAGGAACATGGGCTGATACAGTATATAGTCCCATCTGGTATGATCCTCCCCTGATGTTACGGTATTCTTTAAGTTTATCAGCAAAATAGCTGATCCATTTTGCTCCTGTATTATCGACCCATGCAATATCATTTCCATACTTGGGTATACGATTAATACAATATTGCCTTAACGATTCTTCGTCTTTAAAATTTCTTCTGAGAATTTCAAGAAAATCCCTTTTACCAATTTTATTTTCTTCGAACACCAGTTTTTTCAGAACTGACAGGCTGTCAGCAATATTAGCTGGCTGGATAGCCTGTATGCCGGAAAAATTATATCTGGCACCTCCGGTTGTGACATCCAGCCCCATTGATAGACAGTCATCAATGACACTCGACAGGAAAGGTGATGGGAGATATTCCTTGTGACATTTTTCCACTACTTCACATCCCTTTATCATCTCTCCTATAAAGAAATCTATCTGTTTTGAAAATGCATTTTCGAGAGTCTGATAATCTTGGTAACTATCTAAATAACCTGTAGTTAAGCCAATCTTCTGACCGCTTAACATACATATTCCATTATTCAGAGTAAGTTCCAGAACTTTTACTAGGTTAAACATGGCAGCATCGCTCCAGCCAAGAAAATTTCCCTGTGTGCTTAGTTCAACACACCCTACAAGGCAGTAATCTGCAGCATCTCTCTTATCTACTCCTGCATTTTCCATGGAAGGCATAATACTTTCGTCGTTCACCATTTGTGGCATTCCTGTTCCCAGTCCTATAATTCTGCTGCACTCATTCAGAAATTCTTCAGGAGTATTTTTATGCACTCTTGCTGTGAGGTTTGGTTGTGGTAACCTCACGTGATCATGTGCCATAAGAATAAGGTATGAAAGATCATTCGTGGCATCCGTCCTGTCAGATTTTTGACCGCCTATTGTAATATTGAAACCTGTCGGAAATCCGGCAAAGTATTTTGCGCTATGTGCATTACGCATATAGACAATGTGATTGAATTTGATAAAAAGAGCATCAAGCAGTTCAAGTGCCTTTTCATTATCAAGTTGTCCTGATTTAAGGTCCTGCACATAGAATTTGTAGAGGTACTGATCGATCCTGCCAGGGGAAAAAGATGAAGCATTTGATTCCATCTGGAGTATAACAAAAAGAAACCAGACAGATTGTAATGCCTCTCTGAAGTCTGAAGGAGGTTTCGCAGAAAGATTACTACATATCCTGTTAATCTTCAGAAGGTTTTCTTTTGTCGATAAATCCTTTGTCTGTCCGGCCATTGTATATGCAAGGTCAGCATATCTTTTAATAAAAGTGCTTGCGGCACTTAGTGTAATGCATACACTCTCATAGAAGACCTTTTTATTTTCGGGAGCATTTTCAAGAAATTCCCTGGATTTTTTTAATAATCCTGCCGGACCATAATTTAACCATTCATCTACATCCGGACAAATATGACCCTGAGCATGATCTTTCTGGTTTATTTTAACCACTTTCTCAATAGCCTTTATCTCCTTTCCGTATCGTCGTACAATTTCAGCCTCCAGCGTTTTTCCTCTCCATACAGGTTCAATGTCTCTTCTGAAGGTTTCAATATCTTCCTGCCTTACTTTAAAAGGATCCTGGGGTCTTGATGGCAGAGTATCTATTTCACCTGTCAGCCATGCCAGTCCTGATTCGGGAAAAACGACACCTGACCTTATATCAGGAGTGCGATTGCCAACAATCAACTCTTCAGGGTCGATGGATATGGATATTTCAGTAAGAGATTTTGCTAATGCTTTCGCTCTTTTCAAAGGGACAGGTAACATATTATTCTGTCGGTAAGATTCAGTGATTATATTCGCCTGTTCCAGTGAAAGGAATCTTTCGGAAGAAAGAGTCTTTTTCCTCAAAGAAATAATCCTGCCGGAAGGATCAAGATATTGGAGATCTTTTATCATTTTGCCGGTAACGCTAATCACTCATGGTCCCAAATTTAGAAGCCTTAAATTCAGAATCAAGTTTATCAGCTATATCAGCCGGGTTGGTCAAAGGCATATCGCCTTCAAATATCTCGTATCCAAGGCGTTCGGCCTTTTTGATTTTTTCATGTATAGGAAGGTTGGATCTGTTGGTTGTTTCAATATGTTTTCCTTCATTGTCAACCAGGATGACTTTAGGAAGGAATACACCTTTTCTGCCAATGAATTTGTCCATGATGTTTACAGCTTCCTCAAACTCTGCCCTCGTGGACCGCCCAAGGGCCTCATATCTGAATAGTTCCTTCCCGTCCCATGTTGTAACTGTAGCAAAGCTTTCAGATATCTTCTTTTCAATATTATTCCCCATGTTAAGAGTATCATGACCCGAGGGCATTAACAACACCTTGCCCCCGCCGCCTTCAACGTTAGCAGCATACCTGGGGCAGGTAATTCCTGAAAGCCATCCCTGCAGATGTTTCATAAATACTTTGCCCACCTGCACAGGCGTAATGAAATGGACTATTCCCTTTTCTTTATGACACTGCAACAGGTAATAAGGATGAACGCCAATCCAGAACATTCTCCTGAAAGTCTCTGCAAGTGTCTTATAGTAGTCATTTACATGATTAAGAAAAACCGTCTGATTCCTGACGGTAAACCCATGACCGAGTATTTTCTTTACGGCTGTGGCCAGTTCTTCCGTGATCTCATGATAATGATTTATATGTGTCATGAAATAAACATACTTTTCAGGACCATTATTGTATTTATTTGAGGACTCCCTGATAAGTTCAAGAATTTCATCAGTTATACCCATGGGCATAACTACCGGTACCCTGGTTGCAATCCGTATGGCGCGCAAATGTTCTATTTTGCTAAGCTCTTCAAGAATATAACGAAGTCGTTTGTCAGAGATCATCAATGCATCACCACCCGTAACCAGAACTTCATTAATGTTCTTATTATATCCGATATAGAATAGTCCTTTGTTAATTTCATTCAAATTGACTTCCACAGTACCATCGAGGGATTTTGCCCTCTGACAATGAACACAATAGGATGCACAGCTTGTATTTTCAGCAACAAATAGGGCAAGCCTGTTGGGATATCTCTGGTATGCAGCTCCAAAACTACGCGAGCCTTCAGCTCATCGCACCCTCAGCTCCTGTATCAGGGAAGAGTAGGTTTGCAGGTGTTGGAACACTTTGCCAGAATATGGGATCAAGCCTGTTTTTCTGTTTTTCACCTGGCAACAGTACAGGGTTAAAGGGATCGACCTGCATGATGGTAGCATAATACGGGGTAATCCTCAATGGCTCCTTACCCTGGCTTTTTAGTGTCCTCAGTGTTCTTGCAATCTCCTTTTCCTGGTGGCTGTTCAGCTGAATTACCTTCTTAAGCTGCTGGACATTCCTTATTGAATTTCTCATTTGCCATTTTGGATCATTCCATTGTTCAGGCTTTACATCTTTCCATGGTTCTATTGTTCTGTAATCTCTTTGTTTGTAATATATGTTGTATTTACTTCTCATTATTAATATTCAAATAATGTTTAAACTGTAACTGTTTTAAGGTGAATTTGTATTATTATACTGGCCGGGGAAAATTGACCATTTCAACAAAAATAGTCAATAAAGAGCACAATTCAAAGCCCTGGGTGACCATGATGATAAGTCTGTTACGAAATCCGGCACCCAAAGTCTCATCCCTGTAATAGAAAAATTACTGGTAATAAAACAGTTATGAAGTAAGAATTGAAAAGCAGGTCAGTTGTTCATTACAATCCCGTGTTTCCTTGAGTTAACACCCGGCATATTGTAATTTTCATCACCAAGGTCCTTCCGCATATCGTCCGCAAGTTTTTTCAACTCCTCAACAACATCGGGATACAATTCTTTTACATCATACCTTTCGCCCGGGTCGCGCCTGAGATTATAAAGTGCATAACCTGTCTTTCCTGATGAATATTCCCCAGGCCATCCGTCCTTACCAGGAAGTTTACCTTCGTATGAACGATAAGTATGTGGAAGGGCTAATTTCCATTGACCTTTTCGTACATTTTCAAGACTGTTTCGCCGGTAATAATAATAGAAAACATCCCTGGGATTGGAATCAAAATCTCCTTTCATAAGAGAAAGGATGCTCAGACCATCTATCTTTTTTGTCGGCAGAGGAGCACCTGATATTGAACATAACGTTGGAAGAATGTCAATTGTTGAAGCTATATTATTACATATCGTCCCTGCCGGGATCTTTTCCGGCCACGACATAATACAGGGTACTCTTTGTCCTCCTTCCCAGCTGCAACCTTTCCCTTCACGCAGTCCGCCTGCAGAGCCTGCATGATTACCAAAGTTAAGCCATGGGCCGTTGTCAGTTGTAAATATTACAAGAGTGTTCTCTGTCAGACCATAATCTTTAAGTGCCTTCATCACCTCTCCTACTGACCAGTCCACCTCCATCACGACATCACCATATAGACCCTGCTTGCTCTTCCCCTTGAACTTTTCAGATACGGCAAGCGGCACATGGACCATTGAATGAGCGAGATAAAGGAAAAATGGTCTTTCCTTATTACGTTTTATAAAATCGACTGCATATTCGGTATACATAGTGGTAAGTTGTGCCTGGTCATCAAGGGTATTCAGGATTTTGAATGTTTCATTTCCCTTGATAAGAGGCAGAGGTGGATATCTTAGTGTCCATGCTGCCTTGTCCTTCGTGGCTGGTTTTCCATCGTAGTCGACCGGCCACATGTCATTGGAATAAGGAAGACCAAAATACTCATCGAAACCGTTTTGTAAAGGGAGGAACTGGAACAGATGCCCCAGATGCCATTTTCCTACTATAGCACTCCTGTACCCTACCGGTGAGAGTAATTCAGGGATTAGTTGTTCATCAGCATTGATGCCGATACTGTCATAAGGCATCAGCGCACCGGTAATACCTACCCTGTTTGAATAACAACCTGTCATTAAACCTGCCCGTGAAGCACTGCTCACAGCCTGGGCAACATAGAAATTGGTAAACCTCATTCCCGTTGCTGCGAGCCTGTCAATATTTGGAGTATTATACTGGCTTGCACCGAAACAACCTACATCTCCATAGCCCATATCATCAATGAAGATGAGCACTACATTTGGGGGATTGTTTTTTGCTTCGGCTGCTTTCTGTGCCAATATCTGGAAAGGCAATAGGGAGGCCATCCCAATTCCGATTAATGGTTTAAGTTGCATAGCGTTATTTTTTAGTTTATTCCATTCCAGGCCGGATTAGGTTTCATCATTTTAGCACCGGTTTTTGTTCTCCAGCTTTTAAGTAAATTAAATAATTCAGTAGTTTTCCCCGGATTGTCAGATGATATATCGTTTTTTTCTGATATATCGTTCCTGAGATCATATAGTTCCTGCTTGCCGGTTTCAAAATCATCTACCAGTTTGAAATCACCCAGTCTCACTGCGCTGCCAGGGTTTCCACCCTGGTTTGAGTAATGCGGATAATGCCAGAAAAGAGGTCTTTGTGGTATATCACCTGATTGCAGCAGTGGAAGGATATTTATCCCATCTGTTTTGTAGTCATTATCCGGAATATGGGTCAATGCCAGAATTGTCGGAAAAAAATCTATCGATGAAACAGGGACAGAGCAGACCGTTGATTCTTTTGTAATCCCGGGTATTTTGATAATCAATGGCTCTCTTATGCCGCCCTCGTACAACCAGCCTTTTCCGGCCCGAAGCGGGAAATTGGTGGTGGGTGAACCTTCAGATGTTGATAGTCCCCCGTTGTCTGATGTAAATATTATTATAGTATTCTTTTCTATGCCAAGTTGTTTCAGCCTGTCGAACAGTTTTCCAAGGTTCTCATCAACACTATTAATCATGGCAGCATAAACAGGATAGCTTTGTATTATCCTCTCCTTAAAATCACCCCTGGGAGCAACCTTAATCCACTCTTTATCGGTATTAAATGGTTCAATCTCTGAAAGCCCCATAGAATCAGCCTTATGTTTGAAATAATCAATCAGAGCCTCTTTTCCCTGCATAGGGTTATGGACCGCATAAAAGCTGAGATAAACAAAGAATGGTTTATCTTTTGTTCCCTCTATAAATCTTATTGCTTCCTCTGTCTGCCGATCCGTCAGGTACTCCCCCACAGGACCATCTTCCAGTCTAGGGTTACCATACGGAGAGAAATAGCCATTTGATAATTTGCTCTTATTTGGCGAGCCCATGCTAAAACCACCTTTATTAATATCAAAGCCCTGGTTTTCAGGCCAATATAAAGAGTCCTGGCCAAGATGCCATTTTCCTGAAATCATCGTTTCATAGCCATGAGATCTGAGAACCTCAGCGATTGTTGTCTCTTCAAGACCAAGTTCATTTTTAAATGGCAGTGAAAGCCACCTGTCTTCGGGCAATCCCGATGCATATTCCTGTCTTCCGGGAATCCAGTCTGTGACGCCAGTGTTTACCGGGTATTTACCGGTCATCAAAGCTGCCCTTGTGGGTGAAGATACAGGACATGCAGCATAAGCATCTGTAAATATCACACCTTCAGACGCCAGCCTGTCAATATTTGGTGTTTCATAGAACCTGCTGCCATAACAACCAAGATCAGAATAGCCAAAATCATCAAGGAGAATGAAGATCACATTAGGTTTTGGCTGTTCATGTTCGCATGAAAGAAGAAATGATGTCAGAGGAATTGCATAGAGCAATGAGGATCTATTTAATAGTCTGCCTTTTTTCATTTGATTACTTATATTATTACACAGAGATCCACAGAGGATCACAGAGTTTCACAGAGAATCCATTACTAAATCCTTTGTGTGTCTCTGTGTAGCTCTGTGTAACATAATTTTTAATATCGCTGTTCTTCCTTCATCTTTGATCTTATTGAGGAATGTTGACAATTCATTTACAATATCTACGTTTTCTGATGCCACATTATTTTTTTCACCCAAATCGGTACCCAGGTTATAAAGCTGGGGAAGAGTATCATTCCCACTCTCAGTATTAGTATTTACATATAATTTTTCGCCCTGACCAGGTTCAATATATTTCCAGTTCCCTTTAATTATAGTCAGTCTGCCGGAGTGTTCTACCAGCCATTCCCGTCTCCCTCTTGATTTTCCGAGCAACACATCAAATGATTGAAACTATCAGGTCCGTCATCCGCAGATAGTTTTTGACCGGTCATTGCAGCAAATGATGCCATAAGGTCAATCTGGCTGAAAAGAGCATTACTTATTCCCGGTTTGATTTTCCCCGTCCCATCTGGCAATAAAAACTACCCTTGTACCACCATCAAACAGACTGTATTTTCCACCTCTCAAGGGTCCTGCAGGTTTATGTGCATCAAGCAATTCAACAGCCTGGTCTTTATAGCCGTCATCCACAACCGGTCCATTATCGCTTGTAACGATCAGTATGGTCTTCTCTGAAAGTTTAAGGTTGTCAAGAGTTTTTATGATTTCACCTACGGACCAGTCAAATTCGAGAATGGCATCTCCCCTGGGACCCATTCCGCTTTTGCCTACAAATCGCTTGATTTGGGGCACTCGGGAACATGAATATCATGTGTTGCAAAATAGAGGAAGAATGGTCTTGTCTTTGTTCTTTTCAATGAACTGACTGCTTTCCCTGTAATTACATCAGCAATATCCTCATCAATCCACAGGGCTGATTTCCCCCCACTCATATAACCAATTCTGCTTATTCCATTTACAATTGTCATATCATGACCATGACTGGGATGCATTTTCAGCAGCTCGGGATGATCTCTTCCTGTTGGTCAGCCAGTATTGGTTCTTTAAAACTACTTTTATGGGATCTTTCTGGATCGAGACCGACAACCCTTCTGTTCTCAACAAAACACATGGAACACTGTCTCCTGTTGCAGGGATAATAAAATTATAATCAAAACCCATATCCATCGGACCCGGCTTTAATTTCTCCATTCCAGTCGGCGCCACCTGCAGGGCCAAGTCCCAGATGCCATTTCCCGACAACACCTGTTTCATAACCGGCATTTTTCATAATAGTGGCAATAGTAGTACGGCCCGGGCTCAATGATGGCAGTAGCATCACCTGTAGCAACACCTGTTCCTTTCTTTCGCCAGGCATATTCTCCGGTAAGAAGGGAATAGCGGGAAGGTGTACTTGTAGCATGATGTGCAGTGTGCATTTGTAAACCTCAGGCCCTGTCTGGCAAGTCTGTCGATATTTGGTGTATTGATGTTGGTGGCTCCATAACAGCTTACATCACCATAACCCAGATCATCGGCATAGATGATAATTATATTTGGTTTTTCATTTCCTCCGCTACACGAAAAAAAAGAGGAGACAGCAGCCAGTATGCCAAAAGCTCCCGGGACTAAATTTATTCTATTTGAAAAGGTAATCATAAAGACATATGAAATTTATAAGTTATTATTGGTGTTACCTGGTGCCTTAGTGTCTTTGTGGCAACTTTTTCTGCCACCAAGACACAAAGTCAAAAGAATACACCATGTTATTTATTCTATGTTTCGAAATCAAATGGAAAAACAGCGGATGGTGCATGTGCTTCTTTCATAATTTCTTCCATCTTATTAACAATTTAGGATTGGATGATGCAATATTGTTTGATTCTCCAATATCATCAGAAAGATCGTATAATTCGGTTTCAGCTTGCGGATTTTATCAATATTGAGTTTTACTGCTTTCCAGTTGTCCATTCTGACAGCCATTTTACCGCCCTGTTCATGAAATTCCCAGTATAAATATTCATGTTCTTTCTGTTTTTTCCCAAGGAGTGATGGAAGAAACGATATTCCATCAATATGCACAGTTATCTCTGCTCCTGTTATTGTCGGCAAAAGTTGGCATAATATCCCAGAAAGCAGATATATGATCATTATGCGATCCGGCTTTCACTTTACCCGGCCATCTGACTATCATTGGAGTTCTGATTCCACCTTCATACATATCACGTTTATAGCCTCTCAGATCACCGTTACTGTCAAAATAATCGGGATCAGCGCCGCCTTCCATATGAGGGCCGTTATCGGATGCAAAAATCACAATTGTATTTTTCTCAAGCCCCAGTTCCTTAAGTTTACTTAACAGATCGCCCACATAATCATCCAGTTCTTTGATCATGGCAGCAAATGCTGCATGGGCTTCCGGTTGGGAACCATAAGGTCCAAGTCGGAATGACGAACCGCTATCCACTCCCTGATAAGATTTTTCAGGAAGGAATTTACCCCGGAACATCTTCATATATTCTTCTTTTGCAAAGAGTTCTGCATGCGGCATGGTAGTTGGATAGAACAGAAAAAAGGTCCTGTTTTTATTCTTTTCAAGAAATCAATAGCAGCCTTGTGAATCAGATCGGCACTGTAGGTTCCTGTTTTGCTGCTGTCATTCTTCTTTAAGCAAAATCTTTTCATGATTATGCCAGAGATGGTCAGGATAATAATTATGAGCCAGGCTCTGGCAGTTATAGCCATAAAACTCATCAAATCCCTGCGGTTTGGATCACCCTCTGTTTCCATGTAACCCAGCCCCCATTTTCCAAAGGCTCCTGTTACATAGCCTTTTGACCTGAGCATATAGGCAATTGTGAAAGTTTGCCAGGCAGGGGCCAGTTTCCTTCCGGCTCCCAGTCTTTATTTCCCCTGATCGGTGTATGCCCGGTATGAAGTCCAGTCATCAGACTGGATCGTGAAGGAGCTGAAACCGTACATCCTGTATAGTGCTGGGTAAATAGCATCCCTTTAGATGCGAGACTGTCAATATTGGGAGTGAAGAATTTTTTTTGCCCATAACAACTCAGGTCGCCATAACCAAGGTCATCGGCAAGAATATAGACAATATTAGGAAGGGGTTCATTCTTCTGGCCATGCGTGCATGACATTAAGGCGTAGGATGCGCAGAGGGCAATCGATAATCTGTTCTTCATGCAATTTAATTTAGCTCTGGTTCAGGAATCCTGATATGATATATTTAATAAGCTAAATTTATAATAATAATTTTAATACTAAATGGAAATAGTACATATTATAAGGAGGTCCCTCGTTACCGCACGGGATGACAGGTTATTTTTCAAAGATCTGATAAGGGACAGGGGGATCCCTCACTTCGTTCGGGATTGCGAATGAAGCGTAGCGTAATGAGGAATCTCCAAAATGTTGCAGCCAGTCAATAATGAAACTGATGTAAACCAAGTATATGGGAATTAGGATATTCAAAATGTGAAATAAAGCCCCATGACAGCAATTTATAATTAACATATCATAGTATTTGTAGTATAGTTTGTTTTCAAGCCACGAAGTGGCTAAATATGAATAACCACCGGTGAAGCCGTTGGTTAAGCTAACCTACTGATTTAAAGCCCTGAAAGGGCTTAATATAGTTTTATGCTTTTCCCAGGATAATTATATTCTGCTCATTTAAAGCTGAGAGATATGCAGTCGACTGGAGGTCGAAAATGTCCTGATTAACCGCTAAGTACACTAAGAAGGCACAAAGTACGCAAAGGTAAAATACATAACTTCAGCTCTTTGCGTAAATACTTTATGATCTTTGCGGTTAATTGATTTCAACTTTTTCGACAGCCTCTATTCATATGTGGCTCTTTAAGAGCCACATGATCAATAGTTTGCATTATAATTGGTGTGCAAAATTGTATGGGGACTCGGGATGACAGACTCTTTTCATTGGTTTGATTAGGGAGTTGGGGATCCCTCGCTAAAGCTCGGGATGACAGGGCATTGTGGGGAGTAAGGGAGGAGAGATGAGCGGGCAGAGCCCGCTCATCTCTCCTCCCTTTTTAACATTCTCATTTGTCATTCCGAACGGAACATAGTGAAGTGAGGAATCCCCAACTTGTAGTAAAATGTTTTTCAGACATATTTGTCAGGGATGACAGGGCCATTTGTGAGTGGACAAAGGGTAAAGGTTGCTATAATACCTATTTATAATTGTATTTGGAATTAGATTACAATAACTTATTTTTTTGATTATTTATATGAAGAGACATGAACATTTTTCACAGCCCTTCCTGATGGTTCATTCTGATTCCTGAACGACTCATCCCATGCCAGGGCATCAGGTGTGCTGCAGGCAATGGAAGGCACTGAAGGGACGCAGGATGCTGCTGAGTCGGAAGGGAAATGTTCTGCAAAGATTGACCTGTACATATACTCCTCTTTATTCTGAGGAGGGTTTATAGGGAAGCGGTATTTTGCATTTTCAAGTTGTTCATCAGAAATCTCTTTTGCAGCCAGAGACCTTAATGTATCTATCCAGCCATATCCTACTCCATCAGAGAACTGCTCTTTCTGACGCCATGTCACGCTTTCAGGAAGGTAATCCTCAAAAGCTTTTCTGAGCACCCATTTCTCCATCTTTTCTTTTCCGGCCATCTTATCTTTCGGGTTCAGGCGCATCGCCACATCGAGAAATTCTTTGTCAAGAAATGGAACACGGCCTTCAACGCCCCAGGCAGCAAGAGATTTGTTAGCCCTGAGGCAATCATAAAGGTGAAGTTTGTTGATCTTTCTCAGCGTCTCTTCATGGAACGATTTTGCATCCGGTGCCTTATGAAAGTACAGGTATCCTCCGAAAACCTCATCAGCTCCTTCACCTGAAAGGACCATCTTCACCCCCATTGATTTTATTACACGTGAAATAAGATACATTGGTGTTGATGCTCTTACGGTTGTAACATCATATGTTTCAATATGATATATAACATCTCTGACAGCATCCAGGCCTTCTTCAACTGTAAAATGTATCTCATGGTGAATTGATTTGATATGATCTGCAACCTTACGGGCAGCCACCAGGTCCGGGGAGCCTTCCAGCCCAATTGCAAAGGAATGGAGTTGTGGCCACCATGCATCACTCTGATCATCCGATTCTATTCTTTTGGGAGCATATTTTTTTGCTACTGCAGAGATAATTGATGAATCCAGTCCTCCTGATAATAGTACACCGTAAGGTACATCCGACATCAGCTGTCTGTGAACTGCTTCTTCGAGTGCTTTCCTGAGAACGGGTATTGAAGTTTCATTGTTTTCCACATTCTTATAATCCATCCAGTCGCGATGGTACCATTCTTTCATTACCCCGTCTTTGCTGTAGAGATAATGACCGGGAAGAAATTCCTCAATTTTATTACATACACCCTCAAGAGCTTTCAATTCTGATGCAACGTAGAAATTCCCAAAAACATCCCACCCCATATAGAGCGGTACTATTCCAATATGATCCCTTGCTATCAGATAGCAATCATTCTCTTTATCATAAAGAGCGAAGGCAAAAATACCGTTCAGGTCCTCAAGAAAATCAGGACCCTTATCGCGATACAGAGCAAGAATTACCTCACAATCTGAATTGGTCAGGAACTCATACTTATCCTTATACCTGTTTCTTATCTCCTGGTGATTATATATTTCACCATTGACGGACAGGACAAGATTACAATCTTTACTGTACTGAGGCTGTTTTCCGGATTCGACATCCACAATTGACAATCTCTCGTGAGCCAGTATGGCTTTCTCGCAATGAAAAATACCAGACCAGTCAGGCCCGCGATGACGCACCTTTTTCGACATTTTTAATACCTTGGATCTTAACTCATTGTGATCAACTTTCAGATCAAACACGCCTACAATACCGCACATATTCTATAATGTTATTTGTTATTATATTTTATGAGAATGAAAACTCAGGCTGCAAATCTAATAATATATTATGAATTACAAATAATAAATGAAATAATATATAATGATATAGTCATTAAATGTAAGTAATATAACTTTATTGATTAATGTATATTACTAAATAACGATATATGATATATATTATTAATAATACAATCACTTCCTGGTGGTTCATACATTTTGATTAATTTAAGAATAAATGTTTTTTTAAAAGTCGATCACGGCTTTGGAATGCGTAAACGAGGGTTGCCAATCGATCACTGGATCGACCAATTTAGAGAATGGTTAAATGTACAGGGATTTTTAAAGTGATAACAAGTATCTCTTGCTTAAAGTGAATTAGTTATTCGCATTGATTCCCAGATTATTCTTGTAAACGCAGAAAAAAAGTGCTATAATGGACAAATCGGATTATAATTGAAAAACAATTTCTAATTTTAGGATCTTTGAAAAATATAATATTTGTTGAAATTAAATAAATAGATCAAATTATTAATTTTAGTATAAAAGGAGTAATTTATATGAAACAACTTAAGCTGTTTATATCGTTAATCGTCTTTTTGCTTTTCATGTCGAATATCAAAGCACAGGACTGGCCGCAATATCTCGGACCTGACAGGAATAGTACCTCACCACAGAAAGGTATCTTACGTTCCTGGCCCCAGGATGGACCTGAAGTACTATGGACTGTCGATATAGGTATAGGCTATGGCGGTCCCGTCATCAAAGATGGTAAGGCCTATTTACTGGACAGGGATGACAAGGTTGGTGATAAGATGAGATGTTTTGATCTTTCAACAGGAAAAGAGCTCTGGGATTTTGCTTATGATGCTCCGGGTTCAGTTATGTTTCCAGGCTCACGTAGTGTGCCAATTGTAGATGGAAACCGTGTTTATTCCTGCGGCCCTTACGGTGACCTTTATTGCATTGACATTAACACTCACAAGCCAATCTGGAATAAGAACGTCTGGACCGACTTTGGTGGTGGTAAGATTCCAACCTGGGCTATTTCTCAGTGTCCTCTGGTTTATGGCGATTTGCTTATACTTGCTTCACAGGCCCCAAAGGCTGGTGTGGTGGCATATGAAAAGCTTACTGGTAAGGTTAAATGGACAACACCCTCCCTCGGACCTGTTGGATATGTTAGTCCAATAATAGTAAAGATCGGAGGAGTCAACCAGGTGGTGATGGTGACAGCAGCTGAAGGTCGCGGAGAAAGTGCGAGTGGTGGAAAAGTGGTTGGTATTGACCCTGCTACGGGAAAAGTCCTCTGGGAATATACTAACTGGCAATGTAGCATTCCTGTTCCCAATGTTGTAGATGCAGGGGAAGGCAGGATGCTGATAACAGGTGGATACCGGGCAGGTGCAGCAATGATAAAAGTAGAGAAGAAAGCCGATGGCAGCTATGGTGTAACAGAACTATATAAGAATCCTGACTTCGGTACACATACTAAGCCTCCTGTTCTTTGTAATGGATATTTTTATGCTCAGTATTCGACCAATGAAAGAAAAGACGGTCTGGTATGTATGAGTATGGACGGAAAGGTTAAATGGACTACTCGCAGGTCACCGTTATTTGATAAAGGAAGCATTATTTTAGCCGATGGTTTGTTACTCTGCTCCGATGGGGCCAGTAAGTTATATCTTATCGAACCTGATCCTTCTGCCTTTAAGCCGCTTGCATCTGCCGACCTGCTGGCTGCCGGAGATGGTTCGGATAAAAGGTCCGGAACCCAAAACTGGGCACCAATGGCACTTGCTGATGGCAAACTACTCATTAGGGATCAAACACGGTTAATGTGTGTCAAAGTTGCGAAATAGTCTTTAGCAATTGACATAAATGCATTTAGACAAACCAGTTGTAATGGATTATGTCGATAGGGTTCCAGATTGTTCTCCTGTTTATGCCTCAGAGTGAAAAGAAAACCTCTGTATCACTCGGGAAAAAACTGTTATTGGGATGAGTTTTCTCATATTTGTCAGGTATCAGTTTTACAAATAAACAGTTAAAATTGGGTTTTCTTCTTTGCGCATCCTGATAACTTCCCTGTTGATAAATTCATTTGTTTTAGGGATATTTTTAATCCCGGTATTGTTTTGGAGACCATATAACTCTAATTAAATTCTATTAATGAGATTTATAATTAAAGAACTCCGCAGTCATTATACGAGAACAATAGCAAGTATTAGCGGATATGTTATTTCTACAGTGTTTATCATGCTTATATTATCTGTTACCCTGACTAATGAAAAAAGTTCATCCGGGATATTGCAGGGAACAGGCACCCATTTCATCTTATATATTCCCAGCAATATATCATGTTGCATCAATTGTAATAATGAAGATTCCAGGGGCTCACTGATTGCAGAGGGAGTAAATACCATAATGCTTACAACTGACTTACTTGATTCTGTCAAAAAGATTGAAGGAGTAAGAGACGCTTCTCCTTACCTGCTTTATAAATTATATGAACCAAAATATAGTTCTGACATTTCATTAGGTGGAATTGACACAAATAGCATAGCTACAAAAAACAACGTTTGCTCTTCAACAAATCTTGTCGCGGGTAAATTCCTGTCAGGAAAACCTGATGGAATAGTAGCTGAAGAATCATTTGCAATGGCACATAATCTTTCCGTTGGTGATACAATGAAAATCTATGGTGGGAAACTATTGATTGAAGGGATCATTAATTCAGGTATCAAACCGGGAAAAGCCGATATCTATGCTCCTATTCAGAATGTCAGAAGGATACTCAAAGAAGACCTGAAATGCTTATCCCCCGGATTTGATATGAATATCATCCTGGTGGAGGTTTCCGACTCAAGAATTCACAGTAAAGTTATAAGTCAGCTGAAGGACAAAATGAAATATTTTTCTGTTTCCAGTTATAACTGTTACCAGCCGGCCAGTGAAGTGATTACAATTATTAAGAAAGCTTCTGCATTGCTGACAATCTTAATTTTCATTTTCCTGTTAATCTTTTCCGCAAAAACGCAATTAACATCGCTTATTGAAAGGTCAAGGGAAATAGGAATTTTGAAATCACTGGGATGGTCAAATACAAGGCTTGGCAATCAGATCATAATATTATCGGTTATTCAGGCTTTATCCGGCGTAATTATTGGGATTGTAATCGGATTATTTATAATCCTTTTGATCAACAGCAATCAAATCAGGCTTTTTAACCTGATGGAATTCAATTTCAGGATAAGGATTATCCCAATTTTAATAGTTCTGTCGTTAGCAGGAAGTTTAATTGCCGGCATAATACCGATAATAAAACTGAAGCGTACAAAAGCTGGTGACCTGATAAATGACTATTTGTAAAAAGCAGAATATGAATATAAGTGAACATAAGATAGAATGCATTTCACTAGGTAAACAATATATCAGCAAAAACCAGATTTTCAACGCACTGGAAGATATAAACCTTTTCATAAATAAGAATGAAACAGTTCTTGTGAAAGGTCGCTCAGGGGCAGGAAAATCAACACTTCTGAACATTATGTGCGGATTAATAGAACCAACATCTGGCAAAGTAATCATTGACAACATCTGCATCAACGAACTATCAGATACCAGGTTAAGCAATCTGTTATCTGACAGTATTGGTATTATATTTCAGAGTTTTAATCTTTTGCCAACCTATACGGTATTTGAAAATATTGAGTTCGCACTGGTCCCAAAAGGCTTAAAAGAGAACAAGGTTAAAGAGGATATTATGGCATACCTTGAGAAGTTTAATCTAAAGGATAAAGCGCATTTACTGCCTTCAGAGATAAGTATTGGCCAGCAGCAAAAAGTTGCAATAATCAGAACCTTAATTAAACAGCCATCCATCATTTTTGCTGATGAGCCCACCGGTTCAGTAGATGATGAAACTGCTGTAGAGATATTAAACCATCTTATGAATTTCAAAAAAGAAAAAGAACTTACCCTGGTCATTGCAACTCACGGAAATATCCCTGAGAAATTTGCTGACAGAGTTTACTACATTGAGAAGGGAAGGATAAATGAGTAATTAGAAATTCCAAGCAGACAAACCTGTAAATATTTAAAAATGTTAAAATTCTTTATGCAAGCCGGATTCGATGGAAATAATAATTAAGTTGCGCCTTAAAGATAATGATGGTTCGCATGCATCATTCATTATGGCTGATAGTATGTCCTGTTGCAAGATATTATGCTGAATATCAGAAAAAAATATAATATTATTATTAGTATAGCTGTTACTGTCTTTACAGTTGCTCTCATCTTATGGTTTGTCAGTTCGCCTGAAATTCCAATTTCCGAACGTGTTCCCGGAATGGATAACAGGCCTAAACTAAAACCAAGATCTGATACAGTTGTTATCGGACAGTTTTTTGACACACTCGGGACATTTGACTCTTTGGTAGCCGGTGACTGGCCAAGGTTCAGGGGAAGCGATTTTGACAATGTGAATAAAGACACAACCCCTCTTCTCGAAAAATGGGATACTTCCGGCCCGGCTATTGTATGGCGGACTACTCTTGGTGAAGGTTATGCCGGTCCGGCAGTGCACAACGGAAGAGTATACATCCTGGACTACAGCGAGAAGAGGAAAGCAGATATGCTCAGATGTTTTTCACTTGCCTCGGGCAAAGAGTTATGGAGAAGATGGTATTATGTTGATCTGAAAAGAAATCATGGCTATTCAAGGACTATTCCTGCTGTCACAGATAAATATGTTGTTACAATTGGTCCCAGGTGTCATGTAATGTGTGTCAGTCCATTGACAGGTGACCTGTTGTGGACACTGGACCTTGAAAAGGAATATGGAATTCCGGGAACGGAAAAAGGAAGAATAACTCCTGATTTTTATACCGGGCAATGTCCTTTTATTGATAACGGGATCGCTGTCATTGCACCGGGTGGCAAGGCACTTATGATAGGTGTTGACTGTGAAAACGGCAAGGTGATCTGGAAAACACCCAATACTGATTCTTTGAGGATGTCGCATGGGTCCATCATGCCTATGGTAATAAACGGTAAAAGAATGTATGTTTATAATGCGATCGGTGGCGTAGTAGGTGTATCTGCAGAAACGGCCGATATAGGGAAGCTTTTGTGGAAGACTCTTGACTGGAGTCCGGCTACGACCGCAGCTTCCCCATTGTATCTTGGCAACAATGAAATTGCAGTATTCGGAAGTTATGGAGCCGGTGCTGCAAGGATCAAAGTAAGTTTTAATGGCTCTTCCTATACAGCTGAGGTTGTGGAGCAGCACAAAGCCACAGCTGGAATGGCAAGTGACCAGCAAACTCCGGTAATTATGGGAAATTATGTATGGAGTGTTCTCCCGGAAAATGCCGGCCCCTTGAAAAAGCAACTTGTTTGCTACCAGAGATCGGATCTCCTCACTCCCGTCTGGTCAAGTGGCAAAGAAAACAGGTTTGGCAGGGGCCTTGGTCCGTATATCTTAAGCGGGGATAAAATGTACCTTCTTGATGATAACGGAAATTTGTATCTTTTAAGAATCAAGGGAAGCGAGGCTGAGATACTGGATAGCCATGCAATAATTAAAGGGAATGAGGCATGGGGTCCGCTGGCTATTGCAGGTAAATACCTTATTATGAGAGACTCAAGGAACCTGTTATGTCTTAATATTGGTAAAATGTAATAAAGATGGAGAAGAAACTCACTGCATTTTTTGCTGTAATGGTAATCCTCCTGTTTATAGGATATATTATTTTTGACACAGTAAGTGATAAAGGCGTATCCACTGCACAGGAAGAGCCAGCACGGACAATTGATATACCCGATTCCTGGCAGATGATTAAGGATTTTAAGGTTCCGGGAGGGAAGCTTAACACTGTGGCAGTCTCGGAAAACGGAAATATCTATCTTGGGGGAGACTCCTTCCTGACATGTTATAACAATGACTTAAAAGAAATATGGAACCTAAAAACAGAGCATCCGGTGACATCATTATGCTGCTCCGGAGATACAATCTATGCTGCTACATCAACCCTGGTTATGGTTATTGGCACTGACGGAAAGAAAAAGAATGAATGGGGCCCTTATGAAGACAGGAGTTTTATTACATCCATTAGTGCTAATAAAAAGCATGTTGTAATTGCTGATGCAGGAAACAGGATGTTGCTTATCCTTGACAAAGGAGGTGAAGTTACAAGGATTATAGGGCAGAATAACGGTGAATTTATTATTCCAAGTCCATACTTTGAGGTAGTCATTTCACCTTCCGATACTTTATTTGTCGCAAATACAGGACACAGGAGAATAGAAAAACGTACTATCGAAGGAAAATTGGTTGGTTATTTCGGCGAGCCTGGTACAGGGCCTGATGCTTTTTGCGGTTGTTGTAATCCCTCTCATTTTATAATGATACCCGGAGGCTTTATTACCTCAGAAAAAGGGATTAGCAGAATAAAGTTGCTTGATGATAAAGGGAGTTTTACTGAATACGTAACAGCGCATAATAATTTCGTTCCTTCTGTACCTCTTGATCTGGCTTCGGCTGACGGAAAGACAGTTTATGCTGCAAACCCTTCTGATTCTAAACTTTATGTATATACAAGAAAATGAAGAAGGCGTCAGGCGTCAGGCTACAGGCATCAGGTTTTAATTCCCCTCCTGGGAGAGCCTGCCACGCTTAGCGTGGGGCAGGGGTGGGTTGGAAAGAGGCTACAGGCGTCAGGTTTGGATCCCCTCCTTGGAGGGGTTAGGGGTGGGTTAAATGAAGGACGCGCTAGACGCTAGACACTAGACACAGGGCGCAAGACGCAAGGCATAAGACATAGGCATTAGTTTGGATCCCCTCCTTGGAGGGGTTAGGGGTGGGTTTAAGAAGTAAAAATGATAAAATCATAGATTATGAGCAGAAATGATTTTTTAAAAAAGGCGGGGCGTTTTCTCCTGCTGCTTATAACAGCATTTATTGCTATTGCTCTCAGAAAGAGAGTTGTTTCCGAAAGAGATTGTTCTGTATGTCCCGGAAATGGAATCTGCAGCGGCAGGACAGATTGTGTCAAATATTGAATTGATGAAAAATGAAGAACGGAAAAAATAAATACCAGTCGCGAAGAGAATTCGTAAGGACAGCAGGCAAACTGGCAGTCACAGTTCCGCTTATTCTTATCCCGGCCGCACTGGCCAGGAAGACTACAGCTTCCGGGTATGTATGGCAGATTGACCCGCATAAATGCACACAATGCGGCCAATGTCAGACCAACTGTGTTCTTACCCCTTCAGCATCCAAATGTGTACATGCTTTCGTAATGTGCGGATACTGCGATCTTTGCGGTGGATACCTGCGACAGGGAGTGAAAACCATAAGTACCGGTGCCGAGGCTCAGCAATGTCCTACAGGTGCAATAAAAAGACAATTTGTTGAAGAACCATATTTTCAGTATACTATTGATGAAGATCTCTGTAACGGTTGTGCGAAATGTGTCAAGGGATGTGGCGATTTTGGTAATGGTTCATTATATATGCAGATAAAACAGGATATCTGCGTCAATTGTAATGACTGTTCCATAGCAAGAACCTGTCCTTCACAGGCTATCTCGAGGATCCCTGCAAGTATAGGATACCTTCAAAAAGATAAATGACAAAAGTGAAAAAGACAAAAGGTAAAGGTTGAGGTTAAGGTTAAGGTTAAGGTTGAGGTTGAGTTAAGGTTGAGGTTAAGGTTGAGGTTGAGGTTAAGGTTGAGGTTAAGGTTAAGGTTAAGGAGAAAGCTCTTAATTCCCCTCCTTGGAGGGGTTAGGGGTGGGTAAAAGAATAACAAAAGAACGAAGAACAAACGAATTAAGAACTTAGAACTGATAATGAAGAAAGCACTTCCATATATTATATTCCTGCTACTGTTATTCTGGCATGTGGTTCTTTTTGCCCAGGACAGGTTTCCCAGACCGGAGTTCGAATCGGGATATACCTATCCTACCAACCAGCTGCCACTTCAGAGAGCACCAATCTGGGAATATCTCGATGTTTTTGTTCTTGTTGCGGCACTTTCTGTTACGTCATGGCTTGCGATCAAAAAACGATCCAGGCGGGGTCTTATCTGGATGTCGGTATTCTCACTGGCCTACTTTGGTTTCTACCGACAGGGTTGCATATGCTCGGTTGGCTCGGTACAGAATGTTTCCCTGGCACTTTTTAACAGTGTCTATACTATTCCGCTTACAGCACTTTTGTTTTTCATAATACCCCTGTTATTCGCACTTGCATATGGCAGGGTATTCTGTGCCGGGGTATGCCCTCTCGGTGCCATCCAGGAACTTACAGCTCTAAGATCCGTAAAATTACCCAGACCATTGGAAGCATTCCTGGCTTCAGTCCCATTCATATATCTTGCCCTGGCAGTACTATTCTCTGCCACGAACAGTCAGTTTCTGATATGCAGGTATGATCCATTTGTCGGCATCTTCAGACTTGATGCCCCATATACCATGATTGTTTTCGGGATTCTCCTGCTTCTTGCCGGTCTCTTTGTAAACAGGCCCTATTGCCGCTATCTGTGCCCTTATGGCGTACTTCTTAATATTTTTTCAAGATTCTCTCATAGACATCTTTCAATTACCCCTGCCGAATGCACAAATTGCAGGCTATGTGAAGAGTCGTGTCCGTATGATGCAATAATTCCATCAAACCCTGTTCTTAGTAGCGAAAGACCCGAAAAATCGCGAAAGCGTTTTATCCTTTCTTTCCTTTTGATTCCCGTCTTCACCGTTTCCGGAGCAATAATCATGTATAATCTGGGACCGGGTCTTGCCGGGATAAATAATAATGTGAAGCTTGCAAAAGAGATCAGGTATGAAAATGAAACAGGTGTTGAATCGGTCAGTAAATCAGTAGCGGCTTTCAAAGAATCGGGTAAAACCGAAGAAGAGTTATTCGCGAATGAAGCGGCAGTAATAAGTCAGTTCAAAAAAGCCTCACCATGGGCTGGTGCTTTCCTGGGATTATCGCTGGGATTTGGAATGGTAGCATTATCCTTAAGAGAAAGGAAAGATGAATACAGACCTGACAGGGGAAGATGTTTCAGCTGCGGCAGATGTTTCAGATATTGTCCAATTAAAGTAAAGAGCAGTAATGAAGTATAATTTTACAGATAAGGATATAAGGATTATCAGGGTAATCAGTCATATTGCAGGTACCTTTACAATGGTAGTGGCTTTAACTATGATATTCAGTCTTTTACAGCAAAAAATAATAAATCCGCTGGACAATCCTGTATTGTTGTCTGTAAAAGAACAATTTGACAGGGACCCTGCAAATGCTGTTAATGCAGAACAGGTACGCGCTATGGATCTCATGGCCAGGAAAGCCTACTTCTCATCGAGGTGGCAGGTTGAAACAGGTTCATACCTGCTTCTTGCCGGAGCAATCATATTTATTTTATGCCAGAGGATCATTACTGATAATGAAAAAATAAACCCGGAAATTCCATCTGATAAGCCTGATGCCCTGGGCAAAAAACTAAAAAAAAGAAAATTACTTGTTATCAGTGCCTCACTCATTATGATCGCTGCTGTTGTTGCATCCTTTGTCCTTCGGGCGGATTTACCTGATACTGTTGCGAAACAAGGAGGATCTGAAGCTAAAACAGCCAGCAGAAAGATTAAGGCTCCTGATCCGGACAAAACAAACTGGCCTTTCTTTCGGGGGCAGGATAGCAGGGGAATTGCCGGAGGAAAAGGGTATCCTGTTGAGTGGGATGGTGAATCCGGTAAAAATATAGCGTGGAAAATTGAGATACCAGGTAGTGGTAAGAGCTCACCGGTAATCTGGAACGACAGGCTTTTTATCACGGGAGCTCAAGGCGCGGAATGCACAGTCTATTGCATTGATAAAAGTAGCGGGAAGACTATGTGGACGGGTTCTGCATCCAATATAGAGGGTCAGCCTGCCGTATTGCCAAAGACTGACCCGGAAGCAGGAATGGCTGTATCTACAGTTGCCACAAACGGCAATTTAGTCTATGCCGTTTTTGCAAATGGGAACCTGATTTGTTTTGATATGGATGGGAAACAGAAATGGGCAAAAAATATTGGTGTACCGGAAACCAGCTATGGTTATTCATCATCACTGATGATTTATGAAAATATCCTTCTTGTCCAGTTTGACAGTAATTCAAAAATATCCTTAATGGGATTTGACCCTGAAAGCGGCGAGCAGAAGTGGGAGACTATAAGGAAAGGGCGACCTGTCTGGTCCTCCCCTGTTATGGCCTATTTCAATGGACAGCCACAACTTATAATAAATGGTAATCCTGCGGTGAGCAGTTATGACCCTGTAACAGGAAAAGAGCTATGGGAAGTTGAATGTATGACCGGCGACGTCGCACCGTCAGTAGCTGTTAACAGCAATATGGCATTTGCCGTTACTGATTATGCCAGTCTCGTCGCCCTGAATCCGGAATCCAACCCACAAATTGTCTGGGAAGATAACACATTTACTCCCGATGTGTCAAGCCCGGTTGCAACCGATGATTTCCTGTTCCTGGCAACCGGTACCGGAGATGTGGCATGCTATAATGCCGAAAAGGGAGATACATTATGGACTCATTACTTTATGGATCAGTTTTATGCCTCACCGATAATAGCTGATGGCATGGTATATCTTCTAGACAGAAGTGGAGTAATGCATATTATAAAAGAGGGTTCGGGATTTGAACTTATTGCCGAGTCGCCTCTGGGTGAGAACAGCGACTGTACCCCGGCATTTTCTGATAAAAAAATATATATAAGAGGAAGAAGGAATCTTTATTGCATTTCAAAAAATTGAAAACACAAGGGAATGAAATATTAAATGGTGATTGTGACTGCAATCGCTTGACTACCGAAGAGATCATTGAGACGGTCGACCAGGTGGTACAATCAACCGGAAGGGAGAAGGAAAAGGTAATTATCGATACTCCAGGAGGTGCAGAAGCGTCTTAACTGGCTTCCCTCCGAAGCATTGAAGCATATATGTAAAATAACTGATATAACACCCGGCCAATTATCAGGCGTTTCAACTTTCTATTCTCAATTCAGACATATGCCTGTAGGCCAGCACTCAGTTAAGATATGTGTCGGAACAGCCTGCCATGTCAAAGGCGCACCACTTATTTCCGATGCCTTTAAGAGAGTACTGGAAATTAATGAAACAGCAAATATATCGCCTGACGGACTCTTTTCAATAGAGGAAGTCGCCTGTCTGGGATGTTGTACCCTTGCACCAGTGGTTCAGATCGGCGGGAAGACTTACGGACATGTAAAACCTACAGAAGCTGAAGATATAATCCATGATTTTCTGCAGTCCGGCTCATTAAATGAATACAATAATGAAGAAGAGAGCAATGGAAAGTTTGATGCAGAAATCAGGATAGGTATCGGATCCTGTTGTGTTGCCGGGGGCAGTAAGGAGATCCTGTCAGAGATTATTACAATAAAAGAAAGATATGGTCTTAATATAGGCCTTAAACCGGTAGGTTGCGTAGGCGTATGTAATCAGACACCGCTGATGGAGATCGTGGAAGGTGAAAAAACCAGTGCCCGGTATACAAACGTAAATATCAGTGAGGTTGAAGATATTCTTTTAAAGCACGTCAGGCCCAGTACGGTAAGGAAGAAAATAAAACGAGGAATAAATGACCTTGTTGATACTTTCATGTCAGATGCAAAGGAGAGCGGCATACTTGATCTTTCTGATGCTGTCAGGGAAAAATATCTGAATAATTTCCTTGACCACCAGGTTCATATCGCAACGCTGAACAGTGGTTATCTTTCTCCCGAGTCTTATGAAGAATACAGGCAGTCGGGAGGTTTTCTTGCGCTCGAAAAATGTCTCAGTGATCTTTCAGCGGAAAGCGTAATAGGAATTATATCAGAAAGTGGTTTAAGGGGAAGAGGCGGAGGAGGTTTTTCAACAGGAAAAAAATGGCAAATTGTGAGGTCAGCACGCACAGATCCAAAATACGTGATATGTAATGGCGATGAAGGCGATCCCGGGGCATTTATGGACAGGATGCTTCTTGAATCTTTCCCGTACAGGATCATTGAAGGTATGCTGATAGCCGGGTATGCCACAGGCGCCAGTGAGGGTATATTCTACATAAGGGCAGAATATCCTCTGGCGGTTACCAGGATAAGACACGCAATTGAGATGTGTTACAGTAACGGAATGCTTGGAAATAATATAAAGGGGAGTCGTTTCTCATTCAACATAAATATTTTTGAAGGAGCGGGTGCCTTTGTGTGTGGGGAAGAGACAGCTTTGATACTCTCACTCGAAGGCAGAAGAGGAACTCCATATATGCGTCCGCCATATCCGGCAATAAAGGGATAAAGGGAATGCCAACACTTGTAAATAATGTCGAGACATTATCAGTTGTTCCATGGATATTAACAAACGGGCCTAATAAGTTTAGTAAAACAGGAACGAAAAGCAGCAAGGGGACAAAAGTATTTGCCCTTGCCGGTAAGATAGCCCGAGGAGGGCTGATAGAGGTGCCCATGGGAATCACAATCAGGGATATCATTGAAAAAATCGGGGACGGTGTTGCCGAAGGCAGGACATTCAAGGCTGTACAGATAGGAGGACCGTCAGGTGGATGCATCCCTGCCAGTGAAGCGGACACGCCAATTGACTATGAAGAGCTGACAAAACTTGGCGCCATGATGGGATCCGGTGGACTCGTTGTTCTTGATGATACTGATTGTATGGTTGATGTTGCAAAGTATTTTCTGACCTTCACCCATCAGCAATCATGCGGTAAATGCACATTTTGCAGGGTGGGAACGAAGCAGATGCTCGAATATACTTACACGTCTTAAGCGAAGGAAAAGCAATCTGCCGAAGAAATTGATGAACTTGAAAGACTATGTATTTCGGTAAAAGATGGGAGCCTGTGCGGATCTGGGGAAAACTTCTCCCAACCCTGTTCTTACAGGTCTGAAATATTTCAGGGAGGAGTATGAAGAGCATACACGGGGAATATGCACGGCAAAAAAATGCCGCGAACTTATAAAATATACTATTACATGATAATTGTACAGGTTGTACAAAATGTTCACAGGACTGTCCGGTCAAAGCTATTCCTTTTACTCCATATGAGAAGCATGAAATTGACCAGGATATTTGTACAAAGTGTGATAACTGCCGGATTATATGTCCTGAAAATGCAATTGAAATTGTTAATGTAAATGGTTAGTATAAAGATCAATAATATTGAGTTAGATGTTCCGGAAGACCTGACCATCCTCCAGGTTGCAAGTAATGCAGGGTATCAATATTCCAACTCTCTGTCACAGAGACGGGCTGGACCATTATTCCTCATGCATGGTATGTATGGTAAGGGATAGGATCAGCGGCAGTTTTATCCCATCCTGTTCTTCTACTTGTTCACGGTGGCATGGATATTGATACTGAAGGAGATGATGTAATTGCACTAAGAAAGAAAGCGATAGAACTTTTGCTTTCAGAGCACAGGGCGGAATGTGAAGCTCCATGCAGGGTTGTATGTCCTGCCGGCTATAATATTCCGCTGATGAACAGGCTTCTTTCTGGCGGAAAGATTATGGAGCGCAATAGAGCTTCACTGGTCCAGACGGGACCGGAGGCTGCTAAATGCATTAATTGTGCAGCTTATTGTGAAAATGCCTGCCGGAGGAAGAAAAGTAGATATTCCGGTCTCAATCCGAAACCTGCAACTCTTTGTTTACATAGACCAGGTGAAGGCATGAATAAGAAGGCTACTGATGACAAGACGGAAACAGAAGATCAGGCCGATAACAGCAGTGAAGATCCAGGCAAAAGAATCGTTCATGTCGCATATAGGAAGGCTGGATGCATCAGAATTAACGGAATGGATCAAGGAATGCAATGAAGAAAGTACCGGCAGGTTCAAAGAAATATCAGATCTTGATCCAGCTGTCGGTGAGGCTGGCAGCTGTATGCATTGCGATTGCCGTGCAGCTGATGATTGCCGCTTACGAGATCTGGCAGAGGAGTATTCACATAAAGGACCCAAGGGGGAAACTTGTTAATTCTCCCATAGTCAAGAAGATAAATCACTCAACAGGGCTTATCTTTGAAAATGCAAAGTGCATAAAATGTGGATCTGTGTGTAAGAGTATGTGAGGATTCAGGAGATGAACCAGCTCTCTGTTTTATTAACAGAGGATTTGTGAGTATAATCTCGGAACCTCTGACGAAAGAATTTGATAATATTCTAAATCCAGAAGCAGGGAGGTTATTGAAATATGTCCGACAGGTGCTTTAAGCCATATCGATGATTAAACATACAAGAAATATTATTGCTAATTCTCTGTGCTATTCTTATTAGTACGGGCCTTCAGGGCCCAGAAAAGGATCTGACTGGCCTCTTTTCAGGGGAATTCTGATCTGTCAGGCAAATATGACCAGTCCATTTCCTCTGTCACCGAAGCTGTTATGGAGTGTTGCAACCGGTTCAGGCTCGCAATCCTCTCCTGTAATAAGCAAGGGAATGATTTATTTTGGAAATGAACAAGGGAATCCTTACGGCCATTAATACTGATGGAAAAGTAAAATGGAAATATGAGGCAGGAGATCCTATCGATGCCTCTCCGATAATATATAAAAAGAAGGTTATTTTCGGAACTGAAGGAGGAGTGCTTCAAGGCAGTTGATGCCCTGTCCGGCAAATTGCTATGGTCATATAAGACAGATAACCAGATTGCAGGATCGGCAAATGTCTGGACATCAGGAAAAAAAGCAGGAGTAATAGTAGGAAGCTATGATTATTATCTCCATTGTGTTGAACCTGAAACAGGAAAGCTTTTATGGAAAGTCGAAACAGAAAATTATATAAATGGCACACCGGCCATACTGAACGGCAAGATTAGTCTTTGGAGGCTGTGATGGCATGATAAGAATCGTAGACCCATTATCGGGAAAACAAACCGATAGTGCTGAAATAGGTGTATATATAGCTGCCTCTCCTGCCCTTTCAGATAAGATAGCCTGTTTTGGAGATTATAATGGGACAAATATTGCCTTAGCCTGAGTACAGAAAAAATGAGTATGGAAAATTCCCCGGGAGAAAAATCAGGTTCAATAATGGCTATCCCGGCAATCGGTTATGTCAGTGTTGTTATAGGAAGTGAAGACAGGTACCTTTACTGCTATTCATCTGTCAGCGGAAAGCTGTTATGGAAATTCAGAACAAATGGGAGAATCACAGGTTCAGCAGTTATAACATCCACAGAAGTTCTTTTTACAAGTACAGATGGTAATATTTATAAATTAAGGCTGAGTGATGGTAAAAAGCTCTGGAGCTTTAATGCAGGGGCACCTATAAGCAGCTCGCCTGCGTGCACGGGTAAAAGGTTTTATGTTGTTACGGAAGACGGCAGGTTGCTTGCTTTTGGAGAAAAGAATAATCAGAATCTAAATTAAGATGAAGATCGTATATCTGATAACAGGTTCTGGAGGATCATTCTATTGTGGTAACTGCTATCGTGACATGATATACCTCAGAGCGATCCGAAAGGTGCCTGGAATTGCAGGCGTCTGCAATACCACTTATATCTGCCTCCTGATGACGAAACATGAGGAGCAGGAATGGACAAGAATGTCTTCTTTGGTGCATATCTCTTTATCTGAGGGAAAAAGTCCCTTTCTCACGTAATATGCCAGCCTTCCTTGATAAATTTTTTGACTCTGCCCCTTTGCTTAAGATGGCTGCCAAAAGAGCCGGAACCACACGGACTGAAGGACTTGAGGATATGACACTTAGCATGATAAAGGGAGAGAATGCTTTTCCTGAAAAAGAACTTACAACGACTTGGTTAAACTACCTTATTAAGAATGGAAGACCGGAGATAATACATCTGTCAAATGCACTTATAATAGGGCTCGCACGACAGCTTAAAAAGAAGATCGATGTTAAAATTGTATGTTCCCTGTTCAATGAAGATGACTGGATTGATGAGATGGCAGAACCATATCAGTCCGGTGCATGGAAACTGATAGCCAGAGGAAGCTGGTAATGTTGATGCATTTCTTACACCCCAGAACTACTATAAGGAACTGTTTATTACAAAAACAGGTCTGTCAGGGAGAGAATGTGAATGTCGTTCCTCTTGGGTTTGATCCTGGTGCCCTTGTTAACGTCGCCAAAGAGGCAGAAAAGCCATCGGTTGGGTATTTTTGCCGTGTGAGCTCCATGAATGGTTTTGATAAGCTAGTAGATGCCTTCATAACAATCAGAAATGAAAACCTTGTACCCGGACTGACTCTTCATGTTTCCGGAGGATATACCGGTGATGATAAACCATTTATCTCAGAGCAGATAAAGAAGATAAAGGCAGGCAGGATTAAAAAGTCATGTAAAAATATACCCTGAATTCCAGGGAAACAGTAAGCATCTTTTCTTTACAACATTGACATCATGAGTGTCCCGGTAAGAAAGCATGACGGCTACGGGCTATATATTCTCGAAGTCAAATGCAGCGGGTGTTCCTGTTGTACAGCCGGCTACAGGGGCATTTCTCGGAAATAGTTGAATGAACTCATGGAGGCATATTTTACAGTGCAGGATAATATCCAGAGGACTTGCATCAAGCCTGGTAAGCCTGTTCAAAGATGATAGTTTACGAAAGCAGCTCGGTGTTAATGGCAGGGATAATGTTACCCGTGAACTGTCACTTGATAAAATGTCCGGGTCCATTTCGGCAATCTATTTAACAATGGGCGATACAGGTGCCGAATCAGATAATACATGAGACAAATCCTGCAACAGGATACAGAAGAAAACCGGTATATTTAAATATTATAATAAAATGTTAATATTAATAACATATCAAAATCATTTCTTCAGAGGGGAACAGTTCTTGATAATCTTTCGCTCGAAGTAAACAAGGGTGACTCAATTTCTATAATGGGTCCCAGCGGATCAGGAAAAACGACCCTGATGAACATCCTGGGTCTGCTGGACAAACCCGACAGTGGGGAGATATTATTTAATGGAGCATCAATAGGAGGTTTTTCTGATGATGAATCAGCTGTTTACAGGAACCGTAATATTGGCTTTGTTTTTCAGGATCATCTACTGCTTCCATACCTTACAGTTTTGGAGAACATATATCTCCCCCTTTCAGCAGCTGATTATTCAGATACGGAACTGGCTGAGAGAGAAAAGCAAATTGAAACCATATTGGTAAAGACAGGAATCAGTGACCTGAAAAACAAATATCCGGCTCAGATATCCGGTGGAGAGGCACAACGTGCGGCCCTGGTGAGAGCCCTGGCAAACAACCCTTCGGTCCTACTTGCCGATGAGCCAACAGGCTCTCTAGATGCAAAAAATTCAGATATTCTTGGTGATCTTCTTGTCGAGATGAACAGGGAATTTGAGATCACACTCATTCTGGCAACTCATTCAGCTGAACTGGCAAAAAAAATGTCAGTGAATCTCAGGCTGCAGGAAGGGAAGCTGAAATAATGATCCGCTTCCGGTATTTAACTGTCGGGTTAAGAGAGAGTTTAAACTTAGTAGCAAATAGCATGAAAAGAGGAATTTTTAAACTGGCTACACAAACAATACAGTATTACAGGAAACCTGTTCTTTACCAGGTACTTATCATTGTACTCCTTACTGCAGTAATAACAGGATCACTGTTGACAGGCAGTTCGGTGAAAAACAGTCTTAAGCAGGTTTCGGCTGAACATCTTGGAAAGACAGGTTTGGTGGTAAGCTCCGGTCAGCGCTATCTCGGACATACACTGGTAACAAGGTTAAGGGATAGTCTGAAAATCAATTCCTCAGGCATACTTATTATTAATGGCTTTTGTCAGAATATCAGCAACCAGAAGGAAGCGTTGAAAACACAGATCATTGCTGTGGATAACAATTATTTTAAATTCCAGGGCAATGATACTCTAAAAATCAACCAGGGGGAGGTCCTGGTGAACAGGCGGCTGGCGCAATATCTCGGATTAAAAAAGGGTGATGACTTAGCTCTTCACTATAACGAAATCTCCGATTTTCCTGCCGGAGCTCCCTTTGCTCCCGAAAAAGGCACATCTTCATCAAAGGTGTTTAAAGTCGGGATGATCCTTGATGATGCAATGGACGGAAATTTTTCTCTTTCCATTAGCCAGGTTACTCCGATGAACCTGTTCATTAACCTGTCGGAGGTAGAAAATGACCCGGACATATCTGCAAAAATCAACAGGATACTTATTGACTCCAGAAGTAATTTCACAGTCTCAAATTCTCAGAGCTCCTTAAGAAATCTCTGAGAATTTCAGATATTGGACTAAGGATCAGGAATATAGAAAAAACACATCAGTACGAATTAACATCCGACAGGATCTTTATCGACTCAGCTTTGGTAAACGACATACAAGAGCTGATACCAACATCAGCTCCATTGTTGACCTATATGGGAAACAAATTCACCTCCGGTGGAAATTATACTCCTTACTCTTTTATTTCTGCGCTGCCTTCTTCTGAATATCCGGATATATCAACAGGTAACAGGATGATCATCAATAAATGGATGGCCGATGATCTCAGGGCAACAAAAGGAGACACTGTTACGCTTACCTGGTATTCGCCGGAATCACCGTCAAAACTTGCGGAAGTCAGCAATAACTTTCATTATTGACCGGGTTGTTCCTGATTACAGGTGTATGGTCGGACTCACTCTTGATGCCGGATTTTCCGGGTATCACTGCAAAGGAATCATGCTCTGACTGGGATGCAGGTATCCCGATTGACATGAGCCTGATCCGGCCGAAAGATGAGGATTACTGGTACAGATACAAGGGTACGCCTAAAGCCTTTATTAATTATGAGATGGGAAAAGAGCTCTGGGGCAATAATTTTGGCCCCGCTACTGCGATCCGTTTTACTCCGGGAATAGGAGTCGGAAGTATAGAAAAAAGATTAAACGGGAGCTCTTGATCTTAACAGGACAGGCATTACAGTCTCTGACATTAAAACAGAATCAATTAAAGCAGCTGATCAGAGTGTCGATTTCGGGAGCTTGTTCCTAAGTCTGGGATTCTTCCTGTTATTAGCTTCAGTGGTACTTTTATCGTTCGCGGTTTCCGAATATTTTGATACAAGGAAAGTCCATATAAAAACACTATTTGCCCTTGGATTCGGACCTCGATTATTAAAGAGAATATTGTTTACTGAGACTGGCATTATAGCAATAACTGGTTCAGTTATCGGCGCATTATCCGGGATATTTGTGAATTTCCTTATAATAAAGGCTCTTAATTCTGTATGGAAAGGAGCTGTTCAGACAGATACACTAAGGGCCTGGATTGATATTGTACCTATCCTTTCAGGTTTCGCTGTTTCCCTGCTCGTGATGACCATTTTCATGACGATAAAAACAGTAAGGTATCTGAAAAAACTAAACCGCCAGGAAGGAGAAAGTCATAAAATTCCCTCTGCCCGGATTAATCTTTTATTTCTCGTCCCTTCACTGGTGCTTACAATCACTTTGTACATTCTTTCTACAATATTCAGGGATAAGGAAATTACCTTTTGCTTCTCATCAGGGATAATGTTGCTGACTTCTATTGTGCTTTTCTGGCGACAGTTATATCTTAAAGGCAATGCTGGAATAAATAAATTTCTAAGGAAGAAGAACGCTATATCGAGTATCTATTACTCTCATTTTCCATCGCATGCTGTAACACCAATACTTTTTATTGCCGCGGGCATTTTTGCAGTATTTATCACCGGCGCAAACAGGATGAATTTCAGCGGAAAGGATCTTGACCGGTCAAGTGGCACAGGCGGGTACCTGTTGTGGTGCGAGACCACTATACCCGTAAAGAATGACCTGAATACCAATGCGGGAAGAAACGCTGCCGGCCTTGACAGTAAGATGTTCAAAGACCTGGTTTTTGTACAGGGCCGGGTATCATCAGGGAACGATGCAAGCTGTCTTAACCTCAACCATATAATAAGTCCTCCGATTCTTGGTATTGATCCTTCAGACTTCATTAAAAACGGTTCCTTCTCATTTGCCAGTAAACTGGGAGGATCAGAAGTTAGCAATCCATGGAGTTATCTTACTATGAATGCAGACACCAATACAATATACGGGATCGCTGACCAGACTGTTCTCGAGTGGGGACTGAAACGCAAAACAGGCGATACACTGTTGTTAAAGGCGGAAGACGGGAACACACTAAAGGTGATCATAGCTGCCGGATTAGAATCATCCGTTTTCCAGGGTTACCTGCTTATTGGTATGAAAAATTTCACCAGGTATTTTCCTTCTGTGCCGGGAAGCACTATTATGCTTGTTGAAGGTGATCCTGCACTGACGGAGAATTACAGGAATACCCTGGCTGAAAATTTTAATAATTCAGGTATTGAAGTCCAGGCCACGACTGACAGGTTAGCTGCGTTTTATGAGGTAACTAACACCTACCTGTCAGTTTTTGGGGTTTTCGGTGCATTTGGCATGATAATAGGTATTGCAGGACTTGGATTTGTACTCATGAGGAATTATAATCAGCGCAAACGCGATTTTGCCCTTATGCTGGCAACAGGTCACACATTCAGAAAGATAAGGCAGATGATATTATCTGAACAACTTAGAATACTTGTTGCCGGGGTATCAGCAGGTGTCATCTCTGCCATGCTGGCAACCCTGCCATCATTGAAGGGCAGAACTGATGTACCATGGGTATTCCTTTCAGCCATGGTAGTAATCGTTTTATTGACAGGAATTATTGTGCTTTATACAAGCGTGAAATCCATATCCGGGGAATCTTTAACCAGCAGCCTAAAAAAAGAATAGGGGTTTTTTGCTACTTGCCTACTGCAATAAGGTAATGCTGAGTCCTGAAAAAAATCATTCCGTCAGTTAAAGCAGGTGCCGTCATGCAGACATCATCCAGTGGTATTTCTTCTATGAGCTGGAAGGTATTTCCATCCTTCAGTATATATACGGTACCTTCTTCATCAACTATATAAATCCTGCCATCTGATGCAACAGGAGAAGCGATGAAGCTTCGCGTCCGCCCCAGCTTCCCACTGAATATCTCACTGCCTGTAAGGGGATCAAGGCATGTGACTTTTCCATTCCAGTTCACATTATAAAGATGGTCCTTGTATAATAGCATGGTATGCATATAGGATCCACCCCTGGGCAGGCTCCATTTGACAAAGTTATTATGGGTCTCGTTTTCTCCAAGTGTTATATCTCCTGTAGCGTCGCTGCTCACGGCAATTATAGGAGAAAACTTTCCATGAGCACTGTTAAAATAGATAAGGCCGTTCCCGGTAATTGGTGTTGGTATCTGGATATCACCACCACCCGACATACTCCAGACCTCTTTACCTGTCTCCAGGTCATATCCGCCTCTGTTTTTATATCCGTTAAGTGCAACATATGCTTTTCCTTTATTCAGATAAATATTAGGTGTACACCATCCCGGATATTCATCCCTCATTGTCTTCCATAGCTCTTTGCCTGTTTTTACATCATATGCTGCAATAAATGAATTTTCAAGAACATCACACTGGATTATAACTTTACCGTCATATATTACAGGGGAACTGGCAAATTCCCATTCAGCAGTTGGAAACGCGAAGAAGACTGATTTAAGGACACCGAATTTTTTTTGCCATTGCAGGTTGCCATCCATATCATAACAGTACAGACCTTCTGAACCAAAAAATGCAACAACATATTTTCCATCTGTAGCAACTGATGTGTTTGCATGGGTGGACTTTGGATGACGTTTCATTTTAGGAATACCCTTAAATGAAGTTTTGTCCCATATAATCTCCCCATTATTCTTGTCAATACAGAAAACCTTCCATTCATGAAGGGAAGAATCGCTGACAGGTGTTATATCTCCATATATGCCTGGCTTGAAGCCTCCCTGGTCGCCCTGTTTTACGGCACTGGTAATAAATAGTTTATTTCCCCATATCACAGGACTGGAAAGGCCCAATCCAGGGACATTAATCTTCCACTTGATATTGACCATTCCATTAAGGCTGAAGGATCCGGGAAGATTAGTATTATCCAGTACGCCGGAGGAAAATCTTCCGCGATAGGCAGTCCATTGTCTTTCGGGATTGACCTGCGCTGTCACCTCCATAAGGTGATTGGCAAGGAAGACGCTTAACAAGATTGTAAAAATCGTTTTTTTCATCAGATCAGATTATTATTTACCAACGGCAATAAGGTATTTCTGCGTGCGAAAGAAAATCATTCCATCTGTAATAGCTGGAGCAGTAAGACAGATGTCATCAAGAGGTATCTCGGCAATCTGGTTGAAAGTATCACCATCACTGAGAACATAAACCGTTCCTAACTCATCCACTATGTAAATTTTACCATCAGAAGCAACAGGAGAAGCAATAAAACTCCTTGTCTTCCCCAGTTTCCCCCTGTATATAAGCTTACCTGTCAAAGGATCAAGACAATTTACAGTACCATTCCATTTGACATTATACAGATGGTCCCTGTAAAGGAGCATAGTATGTATATATGCTCCCCCCCGTGGAAGGCTCCATTTAATGTACTGGTTGACGGCCTGTCCCTTTTCCAGGGTAATATCCCCTTTTGCCTTTTTGCTTATTGCCAGTATTGGAGAACTTGGGCCGTGAGCACTATTAAAGTAAATAAGGTCTTTACCAATAACAGGTGTAGGAATGGGGACATCTCCCCCGCCTGACATTGTCCATATCTCTTTGCCGGTGGCGAAGTCATACCCACCCCTGTGCTTATATCCGTTAACCGCGATAATGGTTTCCTCACCAGAGCTGTAGACATTAGGAGTGCACCAGTCAGGATATTCATCTCTTTTTACTTTCCACAGTTCTTTTCCTGTACTGACCTCGTATGTTGCTAGAAATGAATTTTCAAGAACATCACACTGGACTATCAGCACTCCGTTATAAATAACCGGTGAACTGGCAAACTCCCATTCTGCAGCATTAAAATCCCAGGCAACAGATTTGAGGAGGCCGAAATTCTTTTTCCAGACAAGGTTCCCTTTAAAGTCATAACAATATAAACCTTCAGAACCAAAAAATGCCACAACATATTTACCATCGGTGGCGACAGTGGAGTTTGCATGAGTTGATTTTGGATGACGCCGTATCTTCGGCACCCCGGTATAAGCTGTTTTCTCCCAAATAAGCTTTCCTGTGTTTTTATTAATACAGATCACTTTCCAGTCGTGCACCGAGCTGTCAGCAACAGGCATCCCATCGCCGTATATACCCGGTTTGATCCCATTATTGTCCGACTTACTTACTGCCGTTGTTATGAACAGCTTGTCTCCCCAGATAACCGGGCTGGACAAGCCGAGACCAGGAATATTTGTCTTCCATCGTATGTTTTTCATGCTTATCGGGTCAAATGAATCCGGCAGGTTTGCATTATCCAGAACTCCGCTGGAAAAATAACCACGGTAACCTGGCCATTGTCGTTCTGGTATTATCTGAGAGAAAGAAGAGAAGGGAAAAAGTATTTCAAAACAGAAAATGATTATTATCAGATGCTTGAATCTCATAGCATTCGAAACTTTGTACATGGCTTAAATTACCTTAATTTATGGATCATTAAATTACTATTTATTTTTTGACAGCTTGCCATTATTGATCCACAATGTCACCCTACTCATCCTGTTATAAGGAGGGTATGCGTGCATTCCACCTGTAACAAAATCCATGAGACCGTCGTTATTGAAATCACCTGTTTCAAGAGAGAGTAAATGAGTTGGCGAATTGGTAATATTATGCCGGACAAACTCCATGTTACCTGTATTTTCGAGCCATATGAAGCTCTGCGATTGCGGTTTCGACCAGATATTAAAGGCACTTACAACAAAAAGATCAAGGTCGCCATCGAAATCTATATCCACCGGCCGTGCATTATAAGCCCCCGTAAAGTCGCAGATCCTGTGGTATTCGAAATTAATACCGCCTTTGTTTTCAAGCCATTGAACTCCATGCCATGGTCTGCCCTGGGGTGGAATATAGTCAAAGGCATCACCGTTTGTATAGAGGATATCTTCCTTTCCATCCTGGTTGAGATCTGTTATGAGATATGCCACTTGAACCAAAATCTTCGTTGCTTGAACCCCAGAGCAGTTTTGGAGAAAAGTTACCATTACCTTCATTTACAAAACAATATATCTCTTCCCACTCCTGGCTCACAAGTGAAATGATATCATTATCGCCATCTTTATCGATATCCAGTATTTCCACATTTATAGGACCGGAAAGGCTTTGCAGGCTATGACTCTTAAATTTCCAGTTTCCCAGGTTTTCCATCCATCGTGTCTCTCCGTCATCATAACCGAACTGAGCTACAGCCAGGTCCAGATCCCCATCGTTATCAAGGTCACCGGCTCTGACATCCGATACCCGTGCTATTTTTTCAGCAATAACATGCTTTATAAAATGATTATTTCCATCATTTTCCAAAATCAGCACAGAACCTATTTTATCATTATTCGGGAATAAAAGTCCCAGAACCGCAACCATCACGTCGTTATCACCATCATTGTCAAAGTCGAGTACCTGTGCGTGTGCAGGGGCTACCATACCCTCAGCTAAAACTGTCTCGGTATATACTCCTTTGGGCGATTGTCTTATCCAGTCTACCCTGTTGCTTTTGCAGTCACACACAATAATATCAAGTAGGCCGTCTTTGTCCAGGTCAGCCGGCTGAACATGAGAGATAAGAGGTGGTTCAGTAAATGATTCACCAACGGGCATGGGATCGAGGAAGTGGACAACAGCCCCAAGCGCACCTGCTTTCTGTTCCCCTTCTCTGATTTCATTTGGTCCCGGCTTTTTAAGAATCCTGTTAATAACTTCCTTCCTGCTTAATCCTTTTTGGCTGGCCTGGTAACTTATTAAAAGATAGGGAATGCCTGCTATTAATAAAAATACAACAACTATAAAAATTGTGGTAGTTAACCCTTTCTTCTTTTTTACGACTGTTCTTTTTTCTCCTGACATTTATGTTTGATTTGAAATTATTAGCGTTTTATATTTCGTAAAAATAACTTAAATGTGCTTTAAGGCAGCACAATTTAAAAATATATTAGTTATAATTGAAAACCAAAGAAACTAACGCCACATCGGTGTAATGCACCTGGTTAATTATATGTAATTTAAATGAAGTTTTACCGGAAACATCTTTTTAACGCTTTAATTGTTCTCGGTTTTGGATTGTTACCTGCTATCATAAGCCAGTTTTTAACCAAAACTCCTGTTACAAGGAAAATTCATATCCGCAGTTTCCGCTATGGTAAAGATCCATATGTTATAAGGTGCAACAGGGGTGATACACTTCTGCTTACATTTTCCTCTGATGACACAGGACACTCATTCTATCTCGAAGAGTTTGACATTGATGTCAAAGTCTATCCTTCCGATGAAAGTGTAAGTGTCTTCAAAACCAGTGATCCAACAAGTAAACCTGTAATTACTAAAGTGGTTACTCTTGTTGCCCGTCACCCTGGCATTTATAATTACATAGTCTCCAAAAGCAATTACAGGTGTCATGTATGGTGTGGACCCATGCATGCTTTTGAACAGGGTAAACTCATTATCCTGCCAAACACCCTGCTTATCTTAAGTCTGGGCTGTCTTGCCGGTATTATCGTTGTCTGGATTCTTGCAGTCATGAGAGGAGGAGTAACTGAATCGGCTGATAATGAAGACAAAAAGAGCTACAGGGATATTTTTAGGAAACACGGTATATTCAGGAAGCTTGCTCTCTCGAGGTATACGCAGGCCGTCCTTGTTACCCTTACTATGGTAATGATCTATATTGTTATACTGACTTCCGTATTTGGAACAAAAGTATCCGGCCGGAACCTTGGTGTTTTAATGATGTGGGCGATTTGGTTATTTGCCCTGGTAGCTGTGATAACTCCTTTTCTCGGAAGGTTCTGGTGTACAATATGTCCCCTGCCTTTTTTTGGTGACTTAATTCAGCGGAAATCGTTTTTTTCACCGGTCAGCGGAAAAACAAAGGGATATAACAATAAATTCTCAGGTCTATTCCTTAAATGGCCGAAAGCTTTAAGCACCAACTGGTTCCGTCTAATTGTCTTTTTGTTGCTTGCCACCTTTTCCACCACCCTGGTTGCCATACCCCGTGTATCAGGGATAACCGTACTCATGTTAATAATCGTTCCCACCATACTCTCAGCTGTCTTTGAATTGAGGGCCTTCTGCAGGTATGTCTGTCCTGTAAGCGTTTTCGTTGCACCATATGCGAGGATGAGTACTATTGCGCTCAGGAATAAATCACAGGAAGTATGTGATCGGTGTAAACCGCATTATTGCGAGAAAGGAAACTCACAAGGCTGGGCTTGCCCCTATGGACTGAATGTTGGGCAGATCAATGAGAGCTCTGATTGTGGTCTGTGCCTTGAATGTCTCAGAAGCTGCACCTATGATAATGTGTCAATCTATACCAGACCTTTTGGAACTGAGAAAGGCACACGAACATTGAGTGAGGCATGGCTGACAATAGCAACATTTACAATTGCCATAATTTACAGTATTCTTTATCTGGGACCATGGCCGGTGGTTAGAGACTATGTAAATATTATTGATAAGCAAAACTGGGGTCTTTTCATTATTTATGCCCTGGTTATGTGGACATCAGTCCTGGCAGTAGTACCGGGTATATTGTACCTGTTATCTGCAATAGGGAAAAAAATATCGGCGGTCAGTTATGATACAACCTCAATATTCAAAATATATGCAGGCGTGCTTTTGCCATTTGCATTGCTGATGTGGATTGCCTTTGTAATACCAATGTTATTCGTGAATGTAACATTCATTATGCAATCTATATCTGATCCATTCGGCTGGGGATGGGATTTCTTCGGCACAGCAGGAATCCCCTGGCATCAGTTCCTTCCTCAGTTTATACCGTGGTTTCAGGCCATTCTGATTCTTACCGGTTTATATCTTAGTCTCAGGAATCTGAGGAAATCATGGGATAAAACTATTACTAATACTAAACAGTTACTCAAAGTCAGTCTTCCGGCAGCTGTCTTCCTTATTACAACAGCAGTAGCTATGCTGTTTTTCTTTACTAACTGATTTTACAAATTAATAAAGGTGAGGTTGATAATAGGTGTTTTATAAGTAAACAACCACCTCCCGCCGGCCGATGGCCGTTGTACTCCCCGCCAGGGCGGGGCAGGCTCTCCCTGGAAAGGAGGAGAAAAAGAATTAATACATACTCAAGGAGATGCCTCATTCCGCTATGCTTCATTCGGCATGATGGAGTCATGAAATGGGCATAATGCTGTTCCCGGGGAGATGCCTCATTCCGCTCTGCTTCATTCGGCATGATGGAGTCATGAAATGGGCATAATGCTGTTCCCGGGGAGATGCCTCATTCCGCTCTGCTTCATTCGGCATGATGGAGTCATGAAATGGGCATAATGCTGTTCCCGGGGAGATGCCTCATTCCGCTCTGCTTCATTCGGCATGATGGAGTCATGAAATGGGCATAATGCTGTTCCCGGGGAGATGCCTCATTCCGCTCTGCTTCATTCGGCATGACAGTGTCTTTTATATTAGAGGGGGGAAGATGGGCGGGCAATGCCCGCCCATCTTCCCCTTATACCCCCAAAAGCATGACCTGTCATCCCGAACAAAGTGAGGGATCTCCTACTCCCTTATAAGGCCTTTTAAAGTATGACCTGTCATCCTTGAACAAAGTGAGGGATCTCCTACTCCCTTATAAGGCCTTTTAAAGTATGACCTGTCATCCTTGAACGAAGTGAGGGATCTCCTACTCCGTTGTCAGACCAGTGAAAAATAACTGTTATCCCGAACGCAGTGAGGAATCTCCCTGTCCCCTATCAGGTCTTTGAAAAAAAGTTTGTCATTCCCAAAATTAACAACTGATTAGCAGGTTGTTAATAACTATTACAATTATTTCCTGACCCTTTAAACAAATTGGTCAGTCTGATTATTATATTTGCATTTTTTAAAAAGCGCAAGATGACTATGTCTGAAAAGGATGGCAAGGCTCAGCTGATAATTGAAACTGCCCAGAAGCGGTTTGGCTTATACGGTATTGAGAAGACTTCGATGCGTGAAATAGCGGATGATCTGAAGTTATCCAAAGCGGCGCTTTACTATTATTTCCCGGATAAGATAAGTCTTTACCGTGCAGTTGTTGAAAAAGAGCTGAATGAATTTATCACCAGGATATCTGATCGTATAATCACAATACATGAACCCGATAAACTATTGATGGAATATGCTAATGCGCGCCTGTCATATTTCAGATCATTATTGAATCTGACCAGGCTGCGTCTTGAGTCATTGTCTGATCTGAAACCGGTTTTCAGAGAGACACTTCAGGCATTCAAGGAGAAGGAAAAGGAGATCATACTCAGGATATTTAAAAAAGGTATTGAAAGCGGGGTTTTCACTATTGAAGATCCTGATACAACAGCTTCACTCTTTCTTGATCTGCTTAAGGGATTAAGAGTAACTGTGGTAAATGACAGGGTAACAATGACAATTGAGGAGAAAGACTTTGAACAGTTACAGAAAAACACACTGGCATTTACCGAAATATTTATTAAAGGTTTATCATCCAGGTAATTAAAATACTTCATAATAATTAAATAAACAGAAACAGACTTTATGAAACCGGAAAAAAAGACCAATAGAATGAGAGTTTATATTCCTCTCGGTATTGTTGTTTTACTTGTAATTGCTGGGGGTATCTACTGGTACAGGGATTATGAGCGATATATTACGACGGATGATGCTCATATTGATGCTGACAATGTAAGTGTCAGTTCCAAAATACTTGGAAGAGTATCTGAAGTATATGCACAGGAAAGTGATAAGGTTAAGGCTGGTACACTTCTGGCCATTTTGGACAGTACCGACATTGTAGCCCAGAAGAACCAGGCACTTGCCATGAAGGCTCAGGCTGAAGCTAATCTCATGCAATCAGAGGTGAAATATAAATCTGACCAGACAAGTTTAAAAGTGGTGGAGATCAACCTTGAGCGCGCTTCAGATGATTTAAAAAGAGCAAAGAGTCAGGTTGAAGGAGGTGTCATTACACCGGAGCAATTTGATCACACAAATAAGGCCTGGGAAACAGCTTCTGCGCAGCTCGAGGCAGCAAAAGCTCAGCTGCTTGTTGCAAGATCGATGATAAAGAGTGCTACCACAGCTGTTGAAACGGCCAGTGCGCAGGTGAATGTACTGAAGACCCAGTTAAAGAATACAAGACTCTATGCACCGGCAGATGGTATTATTGCAAAAAGATGGCTTCTTCCTGGCGATGTGGTACAGCCTAGCCAGGCAGTTTTCACGATAACAATCAGCAAGGACCTCTGGGTGTTAGCATTCCTTGAGGAGACCAAGATATCAGAAGTAAGTGTGGGTCAGAACGTAAAATTCACTATAGATGCTTTTCCTGATATGTGGTTTTACGGGAAAGTATTCCTTGTCGGTTCAAATACTGCTTCTGTTTTTTCACTCATACCTGCTAATAACGCATCGGGAAATTTCACAAAAGTAACACAGCGTATACCTGTAAGAATATCAATCGACAGGGAAGAGAAAGACAGGGACCTGTCGACATTAAATATTCTATCTGGAATGTCAGCTGTAATTAAGATCATCAAATAAGAGTAATGGCAAAACGGACAACTCCATCGCACCAGATCAGAAAGTTTCTAAGATCGAGGGATTCCGCCTTCCATCCACAGCATAAATCATATAAATGGTTCCTGCTTTTTAATGTTATGCTTGGAACATTCATTGCCGTTCTCGATGCCACGATAGTTAACGTTGCCTTACCTAAGATAATGGCGACCTTTGGTGTAGGTCTTGATAAAATTGAATGGGTTATAACAGCTTACATGCTAGCTATGGCTGTTGCCCTTCCAACATCCGGATGGCTGGCTGACAAATACGGGTATAAGCGTCTCTATTTTTTAGGTCTGCTTCTTTTTACACTAGGTTCCTTTCTTTGTGGAAGGGCATCGGATGAGAACATGCTTATTCTTTCCCGTATTGTCCAGGGATTTGGTGCCGGTACCATTCAACCCCTCGGGATGGCTATTATCTCAAGGGAATTTCCTCCCAATCAAAGAGGGGTTGCCCTGGGATTTTGGGGAATAGCTGCAGCTGCATCAGTATCATTTGGTCCCCTTATCGGCGGCTTCATAATAGATAACTTCAACTGGGCCCTTATTTTTGATGTAAATGTGCCAATAGGTATACTTGCAATGCTTTTCACTATTATAATACAAAATGAATATAAGAATAAACAAACACGGAAGTTTGACATAATAGGATTTGTATCAGTCACAATCTTTCTCCCTCTTTCATTATATGCATTGTCGCAGGGAAATGCTGAGACCAATTCTGCAGGTTGGCATGCCACATATATACTTGTGTGCGGAGCTATCTCGCTTATTGCACTTTCGGTATTTATAACTGCGGAACTGACAGTTAAAGAACCGTTGCTGGATCTGCGGCTGCTGATGAACCGCAATTTTGGTATTTCAAATATTATTCTTGTTATATTCAGTCTGGGTATGTTTGGCAGCACATTCCTCCTGCCCGTGTATCTTCAAAACTCCCTTAATTATACAGCTTTGCAGGCCGGATCAGTATTTCTTCCCGTTGGAATAATACAGGGAGCCATTGCACCTATTTCAGGTCGGATAACAGATAAAATAAGTCCCAAACTGCCCTTGTTCGTGGGTGTGATTTTATTCGCTCTTAGTTTTTATATGAACGCACATCTTTCATGGCTTACGGAAAGGCCATATATCATGTTTGCCTTATACCTCAGGGGTGTGGCTATGGGCTTGATGTTCACTGCCCTTACAACTGTTTCCCTTCTTGAGATCCCTCGTGCAAAGATGGCACAGGCTTCTGCTATTACAAATTCAATCAGACAACTGGGAGGCAGTCTTGGAGTTGCGCTGCTGGCTACCGTACTGACAGCGAGGGTTGGCTATTATAATCAGCTTTATGGTGGTGCTGTTAAACAGGGGTCTGAAGTATATAAGAATACTGTTAACAGGATAAGTTATCATCTGCAGTATGAAGCAGGAAGCTCTCCTTCTGATGCCAGGCGCAACAGCCAGGTGTTGATGATGTCGAACCTGCATAAACAATCATATATACAGGGAATAAATGATGACTTTCTCCTTGCCGGGATAATAACCCTTATCGGTGGCATCCCGATCATCTTTCTTAACACAAAAAAAACAAGAATTCAAAATCTTCCAACAGATGAATACACAATTGAGTAAAAGATCTTTAGTATTGGCACTCGTGCTGCTTATTTTTACTTTCAGGTTTGCTGCAGGTCAGACAACCGGTGACAAAGTAGTTACTGACTCATTAACATTACAGGATATAATCGGAAGGGTTGTTACGACACATCCGACGGTAAGAGATGCAGAAGAGGCAATAAACAGGGCAAATGCAGGCATAGAACTTGCCAGAACAGGATATTATCCCGTAGCCGCTCTGGATGCCAGCTATGCAAATATCGGACCTGTCACAAAGCTCACTATCCCTGATATGGGTACCTTTCAGCTTTATCCAGCCAATAATTACTCCGCTGCAATTAGCTTCCGACAGGTAATTTATGATTTTGGACGCACCAGGCAGAACATCGAATTGGCAAATGAGAGTAAAGTGATTGGAGAACAGGCACTTGAGCAGGTAAAGCAAAAGATGTCAATGCTTGCTGTAAACAACTACTATAATCTTGTTTATATACAGGCTGCTATCAAGATAAAGGATGAGGAGCTTGTCACACTAAATGAACACCTTCAGCAGGTGGAAAAAATGATGTCAACAGGTTCTGCCACTGAATACCAGGTGCTTTCTACCCGGGTAAAAATTTCAAAGGTGGAAGGACAAAAAGTCGATCTCAAAGCGGCTCTTGTAGCACAACAGTCATTCCTTAACTCCATGATCGGTAATGATAATAATATAAAACCTGTTGTTAAAACTGACCTGACTGTTGATCTCCCAAAGGTTGAATCTGATTCGCTGCTAGCATATGCTTATAAGAACAGGGATGAGGTTCTTATCAACCAGGAGAGGTCAACACTGGCTTCTCTTAAATATAACATGGTAAAGCTTCAGAATAAGCCGGTTTTAAGCTTCCAGGCCTCCGGGGGAGCAAAAAACGGTTATATTCCCGATCTGAACAAGCTGATGCCTAACTATGCAGTAGGATTAGGGTTCAGGGTATCTCTTTTTGATGGAAACAAAACCAGGTATAACCTGGCACAGGTACGGTCAGACATCACATCACTTGAATATGAATCGGATTATACAAAAAGGAGTGTATCCAATGAATTAAGTCAGGCTGAAGCATATATGTATGCAGCCAAAGAAAAGATTACCCAGTTTGGTCTCCAGCTTACACAGGCATTACAGGCCTATTCCCTGGCTGAGACAAGCTTTAAATCAGGCGTTATAACAAACCTGGATCTTCTTGATGCCAACACTGCTGTTTCTGAGAGTAAACTGATGCTTCTGAAAGCAAGGATAGACTACGCTGCAAGCATCTATAAGCTTAAAGCAGCCCTGGGAGAAAGAATTTATTGAACCCCGGCTATGATGATTATTTAGCGGTTCTTAGAAATGCTGTCAGTTGAATTTCAGGTTATATTCCAGGCTTACCAGGTGGATATCAGCTATATGTGGCATATAATCACGCTGGAATGTATATTCCGCATCTATCGATTGTTTACCTGAAATTTTATACGTCAGCCCCAGGGTATACCTGTCCTTGTCGAAACGTTTATCAGACTGTTCAAACAGACGGCAAAAAGCCTCGAAGGAAATATATGGGTTTAAGGGAAACGACGGGGTCTTGTACTCTGTTTTAAGCCTTATCCTTCCATGATAATCAGGTATCTTATCATTTTCGCTGTCATAGTAGGTTTTTACCTGGCGCTGAAGCCTTAACCTTAAAGAAAATTCAAAATTACCCAACTCTCCATCCGTCTTCACATCTGCAAACAATTTATGCCTGAAATGATATCGGGAATCTTTTTCATAAACTTTGGATACCCTGTATGTAGCAGCCAGTGAGAAATGTTTATTTATTTTATAGACTGGTCCTGCTTCCAGGTATCCTTCATCTATTCTTGAAGCGTTATCATAGGTTCGTATCTGGGATTTAAAATCAAGTTCCAGCTTCTTAACAGGAGAATATTCTGTACTGATCCCATACCATATACCAAAATCATCATCCTGACTGAATGCAGGTTTTGCACAGATAAATAAAAGAAAGACTAAAACGATAAAAAGTCTAATAATTCTCATCATTAGTTTTTTTGTGAATCACAAGATTTGGTCCGTTCTCCCGGTTATCTGTTGTTTCAAAGTATATTCGCAAATGGCTGATGTCACGAAGGAAATCTATCTCTCCTATTTCCACCCTTAAGATTTCAGGTATCCCTGTTCTTGCCTGAAGATCATTGATCAACTCTTCTGAATGTTCAGGTTTCAGCAGTTCAATTTTCTCGTATACTATTATTTTTGATGTCTCATGTCTCTGCAACCATTTCTTTTCAAGTCCGTAAGTTATGAAGATAACCACAAGGTTTGTAAAGAGGATTGCCAGAATATCAGAAGATGCGTCAGCCAGTGCATTAACTACTGATATCCCGATTATAAGGAACAGGTAGGTCATCTCTTTTATCGGTATTGTGAGAGTTCTGTACCTGATAATTCCAAATATGGCAAACAGCCCAAGTGCAAATCCTATCTGAAGCATTACCTTCTCAAGGAGATAGCATAAAAGAAAGATAATGCTCGATATAAGTATATACGTAAAGAGATAATCTTTCCTTCTAGCAGTTGAGAAGTATAACCACCTGACCAGGATTAAAATTACAACAAGGTTCAGCGAAAACCTCCATATTATATCAAGCAGGTTTGATATATGTTCGGAACCAAAAAGAGTGGCCTTACTTGCTTCGGTTACCAGAAGAGCTAGTGTATTCATTTTCAATTTTATTTAGCAGTAATAGTTTGGGTTTTATCATATTCGTCTTAAGGAAATTTTTAAGAATAGCGTTCCCGGTGCAGTATTTACTGAATCCTTCAGGGTGGATATTCATCTGTTTTATCAGGCTGTTAAAATAGGAAAATTGTGAGAATTCCGGTTTTTTTAATTCAATTACAGCAAGGTAAGGCATTTCTGTATATGACCCGGTAAGCGGATCTGTAAAACTGATATTATAATCAAGCGTTATCCTTTCGTCAGTTTCCTTACCTACTACCGTGATCCTGTTAAACCGGTTAATCAGTACAGGGAAAAGCTTTGAGGCAGTAAGCCCAAGGTGACTGTTTATCAACAATTCAGCTTTCTCATCCCATACTCCGGGCTGAAAGAGGTTTTCAACGCGCCATTTATATGTTCTCCTTTTATTATTCTTCATTTTTATTTCCAGGAAGCTGTCACCATTTATCTCATATTGCCTGTACCTTATCTTATAACGCGACAATTCTCCCCTGTTGTGCTGGTTGAAAAACAGGTATTCCTTTGTATCCAGATAGGTTGTACAATATGGCAAAGCGCGGGTATTCTTTATTTCCAGTACAATATATTTATCTTTCATCAGGTTGATCAGGTCACTGAGTCTACTGAAAGAAAAAAGATATTTTATCTCAACACGATCCATCAGGTTTGCACCATTTATCTCCTGAAGAGATATTGGAGTAAGTGATCCTAAAGATGAAAGTATGTGTCTGTCGTCGATCATAAAACTATAATATCATGAATATCAATGTCCATAAAATGATATTTCAAGAAGGATTTGTTAAAATAAGTGCATTGGGGCCTACCTTGTGTCATTGTTTCGGTTAAAAGTAGCATTTCCCCATCTGAAAGGACCGGTACCATTTGGAATTCTTGCGTAAGTCAGTTCAAGAGATTGTGCAGGAAATGTAACCCGGTCAGTTATTTTGCCGTCAGCTCTTGACAGCACAACATCTTCACCTTCAGAAGATAATTTAAAATTGGCGTGTAGTCCTGATTGAGTGGTATCATCATCGGCCCAGATAATAAGATACCCGTTACCGGTTATGGTTGTTCCTTGTGGAAATTTCCACTTCAGGTTATTTTTGCTGTTATCGGATAAAAAATAACCTGACAGGTCCACATCGCTATATGATTTATTATATAATTCCACCCAATCGTCGAACTGTCCATTCTGATCAGCAACAGTATAAGAATTAACAGGCATCAATTCATTTATTACCACCACTCCCTGAACTGTGTCATCTGTCTTTTCACATGATGAAAAAAGGATCACAATAGCCATGATGGAAAATAAGTATGTCTTTTTCATATTAACTCATAATAAAATGCTGTTGCCTTATGATTTGCATATTGCCAGCCCCAGATCAGGTGAACTTCCTGAGTCAGAAACCACTAATGCAGCCCCCAGTGCTGATGCATTGGCAATTTCCGAGGTATATACAAGTTTTCCCGGGAAAGCTTCGGCAATATGGTCAACAAAAAGTCCATTTTTTGAAAAGCCCCCAGTTATATAAATGTTTTCTGTTTCATCATCTTCAGGAAGAATAAGTTTAACAGACTCAACTGTCAGATAACATAATTCATTCATTAGTTGATGATACGCTTCCTCATAGCTGCTAAATACGTACATATCTATATCCTCATTCAGCTCATGTAAAAAACCATCAGTCCGGTAGAATATAAATTCACCCCTGAATCTTTCGCGAAGGGAAGCGGACCATTTTCTGTCGACCTTAATTTTTTTATAATAGTCAGAGGACCTGTCAAAATGATCAGTAAGTTTTTTAAGTGCGGTTTCATGAAGATGTCCCGAGGAATAACCGGGATGATTTCACCGGTTGCATACTGATGCTCATGTAACACAGACAATCCCGATCGAGTTGATCAGTAGTAAGCAGCTCTTTGTTGAAAGGGTTCATATTGATACACCATGTTCCTGTCGACAATAATATGAACTTCCCTTTACTGCCTGAAAAATAAGGTGCAAGTGATGCAGAGCTATCGTGGATACCCGGTCCCTACCCTGATTTTCATCCCCGAAAGGGTTATATCAAATAAAGTACTTACCGGGACTGGCTGTGGAAGGGTTAATCCATAGTTACCAACCCAGGTATGGTATGTCATCATGTCAAAATCCCAGAAAGCCGTATGACAGCCAATTGAAGTATGCTCTGAACAAATCTCTCCGGTAAGGGTATATGAGAGGTACTGGGGAAAATGCAGAATATTTTTCACTTTATTAAATACTTCCGGCTTAACTGATCTGAGCCATAGAACCTGCATCCCCGAATTTAGCATACCCAGTGCCGGTGAAGCCGTGCGTCTGCAGAATTCATCCCTTCCACCATATCTCTTATAAAGGCTTTCAGGGATCTTCTCATCCATTGGCTTCAGATAATTGTACACCGGTGTCAGTCGTTTCCCATTTTCATCAAGATAGACAATCGTAGCCCCGTAGGTTGTAAAATTAACAGCCTTCAGAACATATTTATCCGATTGAAGAAGAGATGTCAATGTCTCTTTAATCCACAATTCTATATGGTCGATGTCGTCACATTCAAATCCGTCATCATCCAGCACTTCAGGAAATTTATGCTCAATTTCAGATACTACCCTGAACTCTTCATTAAAGAAAACTACTTTTTTGTTCGTCTTACCAATATCAAAAATTGCCGTAACTGTCTCCTTCATCTCTATTCTGATTTCTTCCTTGATCCCTTTGATTATAACAAGTGTAAAGATAACACTTATGTTTTATCTTTTTAATAGTACATCATTTTCATACTTCATTATCTCCTTAATATAATCCTCCCCTGCCGGTACATTACTGTTAAGACAATAGTAATCCCACACAGCTCCAAAGGGTTTGGATTTCATAAGCTCAAGGTATGCAAGACGTTCAAAATTTCTTCCTTTGTCTTCAAATTTAACAAGCATCTTATGAGGTTCCAGGAAGGCATACATAAAAGCCATCAGTGCTGAACGCGTTCCAATAACATAGGCTCCGATACGATTGAGACTGGCATCGAAAAAGTCGAGGCCGATATTGACTCTGTTAAGGGCGTCACATCTTACTATCTCCTGGGCAATCAGGAGTAACTCATCATTGAATGTCAGTACATGGTCACTATCCCATCTAACACCCCTTGTGAGGTGAAGGAGTAATTCATCAATGAAAAGAAGGAGTGAGGAGATCTTATCCCCGACCTGTTCCGTAGGATGGAAATGCCCGTTGTCGAGGGTAATCAAAGTATTGTTTTTAATCGCATATCCGACATAAAAGTCGTGCGATCCTACCACCATAGCTTCCGAGCCAATGCCAAACAATTTACTTTCAACAGAATCCTTCAGATATTTCTTCGGGTATTTTACGGAAAATATTTCGTCAAGCGATTTCTTAAGGATCCTGCGAAGATTATATCTGTCAACCGGTGTATCTTTCATCCCGTCAGGAATCCATATGTTATGTACGGATGGTGTTCCTAGCTGCTTTCCCATATCGGCGGCAATGGCCCGGCACCTTTTAGTGTGTTCAACCCAAAACTTCCTTATTTTTTCATTTTTACTAGACAGTGTAAATCCATCATCTGCATACGGATGTGAAAAGCATGTGCAATTGAAATCCAGTCCGATACCTCTTTTCTTTGCCCAGTCAATCCATCCCTGAAAATGTTTTGTCTCTATCTTGTCACGATCGACAAGCTCACCTCCGAATTCCCCGTAAATGGCATGCAGGTTAAGTCGTTGTTTTCCCGGTATAAGATCCATGGCTTTATCAAGATCAGCACGCATCTGCTTTATCGTCTTTGCTTTCCCCGGGAAATTGCCGGTTGCCTGTATTCCTCCACCGCCAAGCACTGAATCAGGCTTTTCAAATCCACCAACATCATCAGTTTGCCAGCAGTGAAGACTGATACTCAGGCGATCCATTTCTGCTATTACCTTGTCAGTATCAATACCTAAAGCCGCATATTGTTCCTTTGCCAGCTCATATGATTTTTCAATGAGTTTCTTTTTCATGATCATGTTTATTTAATTGTTCCATTTATTTAAACTTAAAATATCAACCTGGTGTCCAGCACCCAGTGTCCAGTGTTCAGCACCTGACACCTGATGCCTGTTGCCTGTTGCCTGTCGCCTCTTTTCAACCCACCCCTAGCCCCACGCTAAGCGTGGCAGGCTCTCCAGGGAGGGGAATCAAAAACCTGATGCCTGATGCCTGATGCCTGTCGCCTCTTTTCAACTTTCAACCCACCCCTAACCCCACGCTAAGCGTGGCAGGCTCTCCAGGGAGGGGAATCAAAAACCTGACACCTGATGCCTGTTGCCTGTCGCCTTTCATTCCATATAAAACACCTGGGTCAAAGGGATAGTAACAGGAGAATTATCAGGATTGGTCTCCATAATATCTGCCATATGAGCCCACCATTTTTTTACAATTTCCGAATTACCCAGGTCCTGTGAGGAGCTGTCACCTCTCTGTTCCTGGTAAGCAAAGAGTATATTGGTCTCTTCGTCAAGGAAGATTGAATAATTTCCAATGCCTTCTTTTTTCAGCAACTCCACAAGTTCGGGCCATATTTCATTATGGCGTCGTTTGTATTCTTCCCTGTAACCCGGAAGAAGTCTCATTTTAAATCCTGTTCTTTTTACCTTCATAGTGTTTATCCTAGTTTTACCACAAATGTTGACAAAATGAGGATCACAATCCCTATAATCAGTACCGCGATTGTTTTTTTCCCGACTCCTTTCCATTCATTGAGAAAAATACCCCAGATATTACTTATTGCTATATTAAGAGCCATTAATATGCTCCATCCGAATACTGCCATTCCCTCAGGAAGTTTACTCGATCCCATTCCATAAAAGTGAAACTGGAGAAACCAGAGGAAACCGGCCAGGAAGGTAAAAAAGAGGTTATTCAGTAAAAGAGACCCTGATACTGTGTAATAATCTCTGTAAGTCTTGTTTTTAATATTAAGGTATCCGCAATAAACAAGATTAGTCAGAAAGCCTCCAAGGAGGATGAATATGAGTGAAGGGTTTTTCTGGAACAGAGGATTGGTGCCATGCTCCAAGTGCAATATTCTCAATGGGTTTGGCAGCTTCAAAACCAAAATTAAAGCAGGCACTCATTATTCCGGCGAATATAGCTATAAGAATACCTTTTTTCAGAGCAAACTCCTTAACGGAAGCCTGTTTTTCCTCTTCGGTCATCTCTTTGCTCTTTAAGGACCCGGCATAGCCTATTACTGCTATCCCTGCAACAGTTATAGATACTCCAATTATAGTAAGGATTCCGGATGTAGTTGAGAAGAGACTCTCCCCTGCCACCATTGGAGGAATGAGAGTGCCGAATGCAGCACACAAGCCAAGGGCAATGCTCTGACCAAGGGCTACTCCCAGATACCTGATGCTTAAGCCGAATGTCAGTCCGCCAAAGCCCCAGAGGACACCAAAGAACATTGCCATAAGTTTGGCTGAAGCCGGTGCTTCCCTCAGGATGGGAAACAAGCTCTCCCCTGGGAACAAAAATAAAAGCGAACGAATACCAGGGGGCAATAAGCCAGGCTGCAACCCCCTGGCTGATCCAGTAAGATTCCCAGGCCCAGGACTTGACCTTTTTGAAAGGCACATAAAAACTGGCAGCACCTACGCTCCCCAGTGCAATCAATAAAATTCCTGCAACAGGATTCATTTATTATCATTCGTTTAATGTGAACTGCAATTTAAAAACTTTCGGCAATCAAATGTCATTTATAATATTTTTTTATTAAGACATTTTTTCATAATCTTGATAATTATAACCTAAAACCCTCAAGACATGAAATCATTCAGACTTATCTTCGCGTTACTTTGTATTTTCAGTTCGGCTTTCGGTGATGATCTGAAAGTTACAGATCTTACCTGCAATCATAAAACCAATCCTATTAGGAATAGGAACTGAACAGCCCAGGTTTTCATGGAAGATCAACTCGGAGGGCTATAATATTATGCAGACTGCCTATTCTATACGTGTATCCACAGGAACACGGTTCACATCATCTGATTTGGTCTGGCAACAGGTAAGACAGTTTCTGATCAGTCTGTTCTGCTTAACTACCAGGGCGATAAACTAAAATCGGGTCAGAGGTATTACTGGCAGGTCAGGGTATGGGATAATGAGGGGAAGGTTTCAAAATGGAGTGAGACGGCATACTTTGAAATGGGTTTATTATCAAATGATGAATGGACAGCAGAATGGATTGAGCTACCCGGCGATACCCTAAGGTATTCCCCATCACCATATTTCAGAAAGGAATTTACACTGACAAAGAAAATTGCAAGCGCCAGGGTTTATGTTACATCGCATGGTTTTTACGAATTACACCTTAATGGCAAAAAAGTAGGTGACCAGGTACTTACACCGGGCTGGACCTCATACCTCAAAAGACTTCAATACCAGGTTTATGATGTGACCCCAATGTCGGTGAGCGGTGAGAACGCAATTGGTGCTGTTCTTGGTGACGGCTGGTACAGGGGTACACTTGCCTGGGGAAATAACTGGGCGATATACGGAAAGAAGCTGGGAATTCTTTTGCAACTGGTAATAAAATATACTGATGGCACCTCAGCAATCTTAATTATAAGTGACGGATCATGGAAGGCGACGAATGACGGTGCAATCAGGATGAATGATATATATAACGGTGAAACATATGATGCCACAAAAAAACTTACAGGATGGGATTTGACAGGATATAATGATACAGAATGGAAAAAGGTTCAGATAGGGAACTACAACAATGGCAATATAATAGCTTCTGAAGGATCTCCCGTAAGAAAAATAATGGAGATAAAACCAGTTAAGATCTTCAGAACACCCAAAGGGATCTGGTAGTCGACATGGGGCAGAATATGGTGGGATGGCTTAGGATAAAAGTTAAGGGACCCAAAGGGACAGTAGTTACCTTAAGGCATGCTGAAGTGCTGGATAAGTTCGGAGAGTTTTATACAGCTAACCTGCGGGCTGCAAAATGTCAGCTAACGTATACTCTTGCGGGAACAGGAGATGAGATTTATGAGCCACGTTTCACATTTATGGGATTCAGATATGTTGAAGGTGACGGATTCCCCGGAGAACTTGACAACGGATAACCTTACAGGCGTAGTGGTCCATTCCGATATGGCCGTTACAGGAAGTTATGAATGTTCAAATCCACTTGTAAACCAGCTTGCAGCATAATATCCAATGGGGACAGAAAGGCAATTTTGTTGATGTACCCACAGATTGTCCGCAGCGCGATGAACGACTGGGCTGGACAGGTGATGCCCAGGCATTCTGCAGAACTGCTGCATTTAACTATGATGTTTCTTCATTTTTTACAAAATGGCTGAAAGATGTTGCAGCCGATCAGAAACCCGGAGGGGAAGTTCCTGATGTCATACCTGATGTCCTTAACAGTCAGGGACGCCACGACTACCCAGCTTCAGCCGGCTGGGGTGATGTAGCTGTAATTGCGCCATGGACAATGTACATGTGTATGGTGACAAACATGCTTGAAAATCAATATCCAAGTATGAAAGCATGGGTTGAATATATCAGGAAAAAGGCCGGTGACAGCTATATCTGGAAGGGAGGCAGTAAATATGGTGACTGGCTCTTTTATCATCCTCCTGTAAATAATCATACAGAACCTGACGGTTATACCGAGCATGATTTTATCGCAACAGCTTTTTATGCGTATTCAACAAGCCTGCTGGCAAAGCAGCGAAGGACTCGGAAAAACTGAGGATGAGAAGATTATATACCGACCTTTTCAATAAAATAAAAGAAGTCTTTATGAATGAGTATGTTACAAAGGCCGGAAGAGTAGGTACAAATTCACAGACTTCCTATGTTCTGGCCCTTATGTTCGATCTTCTGCCGGATAAACTGAGGGAAAACGCAGCAGCATTTCTTGTTGAAGACATAAAAAGCAGGAGAAATCATCTTTCCACAGGTTTCCTGGGAACCCCTATACCTGTGCCATGTACTTATCATCATAATGGATACACTGATGTGGCATATGATCTGCTTTTGCAGGAATCATATCCTTCATGGCTCTATCCGGTTAAGATGGGAGCAACAACAATCTGGGAAAGATGGGATGGCGAGAAGCCTGACAGTACTTTCCAGGATCCCGGGATGAATTCATTCAACCATTATGCATATGGAGCTATCGGCGACTGGATGTACAGGGTCTCAGCAGGTATTGAAACAATGGGTCCGGGATACAGGCACCTTGTTATCCAGCCCCACCCTACAAACAAAATGGAATTTGCCAAGGCATCATTTGAAAGCTCTTATGGAACAGTTGTATCAGGCTGGGAAAGGAAAGACGGGCAAAGTGATTTATACGGTTCAAATACCCGTAAATTCAACTGCAACAATTATTCTTCCTGCTGCAACAGTAGAATCAATAACTGAAAGTGGCAACCCGGTCAGCCAGAATAATATCTGAAAAATATCAAGGTCGAAGGTAATAAAGTTACTATGAGGCAGGATCAGGAAATTATGTTTTTGAAGTGCCGGAATAAATTATTTTCATTGTCGGAGTATTTTAAATTTTGTGGAGCTGCCGAATAAGTCCTTTGTGCGACTTAGTGATTACCTTAGTGTCCTTTGTGGTAAAACATAAATCAATGAACCACAAAGTATCACAAAGTATGACACGAAGTAACACAAAGCTAAAACTCTAAGTCTTAGTACTTTTTCGACAGCACCATAATTAATTTTATAAAGTAATATGGATTTTTTCAACAGTCATACCGGTGAGTTTGCTGCTCTGCTCACTGCTGTTTCTGGACAGTCACAGCATTGTCATTTGAATCGGCAAGCAACAAGATAGGATCCCTCTCAGTAAATATCCTCAGGCTCATAATCGGATTTATCTTCCTGAGTGTCTTTACCCTGATCAGAGAGGATTCATTTTACCGGTGGATGCATAGCCTGAAAACTGGATATGGCTTTCTTTTTCAGGATTGATCGGGTTTGTCTTTGGCGATCTCTTTCTCTTTAAATCGTATACTATGATTGGTTCGAGGTTCTCGATGCTTATAATGACACTGGTACCTCCTATTACTGCTTTTTTCAGCTTTTTTATTATTGGTGAACGACTGACTTTTTTCCACTATATAGGAATGACTCTGACATTTTCTGGTATTGCGATGGCAATTTTCAGCCGGCAGGGAAAGGGCGAAAAATTATCCCTTAAGCTTGTCACCACTGGGTATATTATATGCATTTGGAGGTGCTGTGGGACAGGCTCTTGGATTGGTCCTAAGTAAACTTGGACTTAAAGATTATGATCCTTTTGCGGCAACACAGATCAGGATAATCGCAGGAATTGCCGGTTACTCGATTCTTGTTACCATCCTGGCAGATGGGGAAATATATCGAGGGCTTTCAGAAACAGGCATGGAATGATACTGACCGGAGTAGGAGCATTTTTTGGTCCCTTCCTGGGTGTGTCATTTTCACTCGTTGCAGTAAAATTTACAGAAGCCGGAATTGCATCAACTATAATGGCTCTTGTGCCTGTTTTTATTATTCTGCCGTCAATTAGTACTTTATAAACAGAAAGTCACAATACCTGAGCTTATTGGCGCCATTGTCAGTGTGGGCGGAGTGGCCTTATTCTTTCTTTGATAAATAAATATGGTATGGATCCCTCTGAACTGAAAAACAGGAATTTTGAACAGGAGTTCACATTCTCTGCCTCCAGGAGCAGTGGTCCCGGTGGTCAGAATGTGAACAAGGTGAGCTCACGTGTGGAACTCAGGTTCAATTTAATGGCTACTGTTCTATTCTCTGAAGAGGAGAAAGAACTTATATTTAAGAAGTTAAGAAAGAGGATCAACAAAGAGGGAGAGATTATTATCGTATCACAGGTGGAGAGAAGCCAGCTACTTAATAAGGCTGAAGTAACTGAAAAGTTTTTCGAGATTATTGCAAAGGCACTCACTGTTCCAAAAAAACGCAAACCGACAAAGCCCACAATGACTTCAAAAATCAAAAGACTAGATAGTAAACGTATCAGGGGAACAATAAAGAAGCTTCGAAAAGACACCGGTGAAGACTCAGAATGAATTTGCGACTTATATAAATAACCCGGTAACACATATATCGTTATGTCTTTCCTACACCATCTTCAGCTTCCATTTTCCTCTTCTGAAAATCAACCATGCGACAACCGTGAGCACTGTTTCAGCGATGACAATTGACCAAAACACTCCATTTTCGTTTAACCCGGCATGTATGGATAAAAACCAGGCAAGCGGGATTTCCAGGATCCAGTATGCAAAGAAATTTATTATCAAAGGAGTTGACGTGTCCCCTGCCCCGTTGAATGAATTAGTAAGCACCATACCCAATCCATAAGCAATGAAGCCTATACTAATGATCTTTAAACCCATTGCTCCCGCCCGTATCACATTATCATTATCTATAAAGATCCTGATGAAATAGTCAGGCATCAAAAAAAGTATCAGTCCAATAAATCCCAGCAGGATCATATTGACCCATCCGGTAACCCAGACAGATCTTTCAGCTCTCTCGGGTTTTCTGGCGCCGAGGTTTTGTCCCACAAGGGTTGATGCGGCATTGCTTATTCCCCATGATGGCATCAGAGAAAATGCTATGATCCTCAATGCTATAGTATATCCGGCAACAACTTCGCTTCCGAATATTGATACTATCCTGAAAAGGCCTATCCAGCTGGTAGTGCCTATCAGGTTCTGGCCGATGGTACCGGTTGATAATTTCAGAAGTTTCAGCATTACTTTGATGTTGATATACATTGTTTCAAGTTTCAGGTGCACCCTTTTTTTGCCAAAGAAAAGCAGGTAGAACTGCACAAGAACTGCAGTACCTCTTCCAATAAGAGTGGCAACAGCGGCTCCGGTTATGCCCATTTCAGGGAAAAAGCCAATACCAAAAATAAGGCAGGGGTCCAGGATAATATTAATAATATTCCCCAGCCACAACACTTTCATTGCAATAGCAGCATCGCCGGCGCTCCTGAAAATTGCATTTATAATGAAGAGCATCATAATAACAACGTTTCCACCAAGCATCAATGTTGTATATGTTGATAACTGGTAGACGATCTGGTCGGATGCTCCCATCAATTTCAGAAGATGTTGCCCATATATTGCTCCGGGAACTCCAATAAGAAGCCCTGCCATTAGACCAATAAGGATAGCCTGGAAGGCTGTATTGGATGCCTGTTCTGCTTTCTTTTCCCCTATCCTGCGTGAGACAAGTGATGTTGTGGCTGTCCCGAGTCCGATTGAGATAGCATAAATAATAGTCAGCATAGATTCTGTGATACCCACAGTTGCAACAGAATCGGCCCCCAGTTTTGATACAAAGAATATATCAGCAATAGCGAATACCGATTCCATAACCATCTCAAGAACGGCTGGTATTGATAAAAGCAGGATTGCCCTGCTAAGCCTGCCCTCTGTAAAATCCTGTTCAGAACCGGAAATGGCTTCTCCAATATCAGACAAAAATGATTTTATAATAATCCGTCGTTTGACAGGTATACGGAATATAGCCATTCAGATATAAATATAAAATGATAAGTTATTAGGGTCAAATTGTTTATACAAGCAGATTATCCAAATTATATCAACAGGAGAAAGTCCCTGCTCTTTGCAAAATTGGTAAAAATAGAAGATAAAAGAAAATTACAAACTGTTATGTATCTTCAATATATCTTAAGGAAAAAAATATGATAATGAACTTCGGAGCATAAATAATGCAGAAAATGCAATTGAATTAGATTTACCAGATGCATTTTTTTTCTGGTCGAAAAATATCAGGGGATTAAAACCGATCTTTTTGATTTAAAAACCTAATCACAATACGTTTATTATATATCTGTATATCTGTTATATAGCAAATATTTATATGATCCTGAAAATATTGTGTTGATAAAATATAAAAATAGTTGAAATTTATGCCGGTCGAATGATATAATGTATTTATAGTTTGTATACATTCGCACCTAAATATTTTTAGTAAAACCGTATTAAAAAAGGGAAATTAATTTAAAAAAGAAAAGGTGAAATTATTCATCCTCTGTTATGAATGCTAACAAGAATGAGGCTACGACCTTCCATGGTGAAAGTCGCCTCGTGGGTTGTTCTTCTGATGAAGAGCCTGGCGCGAAAACCATGATTTTTTCGCAAACTGAAATCCCAAACCAGTTAGTTAGCAACCGGAGTACGGAGTTTAGGTACCGGTACTTCCCCCTAACAACTACAGAATCCTGGAATGATTGGAAATGGCAACTGAGGAATTCGATTACCACAATCGATGATCTCAGGAAGATAATGAAGCTTTCTGAAAAGGAGATTATGGCTATAAGTAATCTAAAAGGCCGTCTTCCGCTTCGGATCACTCCTTATTTTGCTTCATTGATCTATAATACCAAACCGTCACATCCCCTACGCCGCAATGTGATTCCTGTTGTTGAAGAACTGATTGAATCATCCAGTGAGCAATCGGATCCTTTACATGAGAAATCATTTTCGCCTGTTAAGGGTATAGTTCACAGGTATCCCGACAGGGTCCTGTTCACCGTTACCCAGGTCTGTTCTAATTATTGCAGATACTGCACCCGTTCACATTCTGTCGGCAGACTGGATAAGCTGGGCAGGCAGGATTACGAAAAAGCTTTCGAGTATATAGCATGCACATAAAGAAGTCAGGGATGTCCTTATTAGTGGTGGGGATCCTCTTACATTAAGTGATGAGATACTTGATTATATACTTTCTAATATAAGAAAGATTGAACATGTGGAGATAATCAGGATAGGCACAAGGGTGCCGGTAGTTCTTCCCATGCGTATAACCGACAATCTGATTAATATCCTAAGAAAATACCACCCCCTCTTTCTGAGTCTTCATTTCTCTCATCCTTCGGAAGTGACTGATGAATGTGCAACGGCCTGTAATAAGCTTGCCGACGGCGGCTTTCCTCTTGGGAAGTCAGACAGTTCTTCTTAAGGGTATTAATGACAATGTACCTGTTATGAAGGAACTGATGCATAAATTACTTAAAATGAGGGTAAGACCTTATTACCTGTACCAGTGTGACCTTATACCTGGGTCAGGTCATTTCAGGACAACTGTTAAAAAAGGACTTGAAATAATAAAAGGACTTAGAGGGTATACAAGTGGTTATGCTGTTCCGACTTTTGTTGTCGACGCTCCCGGTGGAGGAGGGAAGATCCCTTGCTTCCCGATTATGTTGTTGAGCACAATGACGAGCATATTGTAATGCGTAATTACAAGGGTGTGATATGTGAATATCCGGAAAAATAAGGTCATATATGAAAATTGGTTTGACTTATGATCTTCGGTCGTGGTATATTGACCGTGGATATTCCATGGAAGAGACCGCCGAATTCGACAAGCAGGAGACCGTTGATGCAATTGATAGTTCACTGAAGACCATGGGATATGAAACTGAACCTATTGGAAATTCATTTCAGCTGATAGAAGCACTTGCTGCCGGAAAAAGATGGGACCTGGTCTTCAATATTGCAGAGGGTTTATATGGCGATGGAAGGGAATCAGTTGTTCCTGCCATACTTGATCAGTATAAGATTCCATATGTATTCAGCGGTCCGGTCATAATGGGGCTTTCTCTTAATAAACATCTTGCAAAGCTGGTAGTCTCAGCTGCCGGCGTACCTGTAAGTCCCGGGATGATCATCAGCGAAATGAGGGATCTGAAAAAATGCAAGTTGCAATACCCGCTCTTTGTAAAACCGGTATCTGAAGGCACAGGCAAGGGAATTACTGAGAAGAGCCTGGTTCATTCTCCGGAAGAACTATCAGCGATGGTGGAATGGATACTGAATGAATTTCATCAGCCTGCACTGGTTGAAGAATATCTCCCCGGGAGAGAATTTACTGTCGGGTTGATCGGGTCTGGAGCAAATACTTGGCACTGGGTGGTATGGAAGTGATTTGTACGGATAACCTTCCCTATTCGGTGGAGGTTAAGGAGAATTATCAGAATTACTGTACTTATAAGCCTCTGGATGCAGAGATTGCAGGTGAATGTATCGATGTTGCCATAAGAGCATGGAATGCGCTTGGCGCTGTTGATGGCGGCAGGGTGGATCTGAAAGCTGACAGGCACGGCAGGATTATGTTTTATTGAAGCAAATCCCCTGGCTGGACTTAATCCTGTTCATTCTGACCTTCCTATACTGGCAAGACTTAATGGGATTGAATACCAGTCACTCATGGAAATGATCATAAAATCAGCTGTTAAACGGATTAGCAGCTGAGTTATCTCCCGATCAATATCAAAAACAAAACTAAATGAGAAGATGCTGTATAATATATAATCAACCAGGACAGGATGCATTAGCTGACGAGCTTGATGTACTGGATCAGGTTGAATATATTGACAGGCACCTGTCAAAAATTGGTTTCGATGTCACGAGAGAAGGGATTACGGTCAGTTCATGACGGAGATTAAAGACCTGCGGGAAGGAAAGTATGATTTTGTGTTTAACCTTGTTGAGTCGATCAATAATAAGGGAGAGCTGAATTATTTTGTACCTGCCCTTCTGAACATGTATTCAATACCTTACTCTGGCAATCCTCTTGAGGCTATCTTTCTAACTACCAGCAAAACACTTGCAGGAAAAACAATGAGAAATGCCGGAATCCTTAATCCTTCTTCCTATAAGCCGTCCCAGACAAACATGTTAAAGCAGGGAAGAAAATACATCACTAAGCCGGTATGGGAAGATGGATCAATGGGTATTACAGCTGATTCAGTATTTGAATGTAAGCCGGGTTTTGAGGACTCCCTGAAGGATCTTGATGATTCACACTGGTTTATTGAGGATTATATTGATGGAAGAGAATTTAATATAAGCGTACTGGCGGGCCCTAATGGTCCTGAAGTCCTGCCTCCTGCAGAAATCGTGTTTGTGGATTATGATGAGAATAAGCCCAGAATTGTCGATTTCAAGGCCAAATGGGAAACTGACAGTTTTGAATATATTAATACAGTAAGGGAATTTCCGGCTGGCAGAGCTGAGCAAAAAACTCAGCATCGGTCTTGAAGATACCGCTCTTGCCTGCTGGCATCTCTTTGGACTTAAAGGATATGCCCGGGTGGATGTCAGGACTGACAGTGAAGATAATGTCTATGTCATTGAAATAAATGCCAATCCCTGTATTTCACCTGACAGCGGTTTTGTTGCCGCTGTTAAAGAGGCAGGGTATTCATTTTCGGAGGTTCTTCAACGAATAATTAATGATCTTAATTACTGAGTTTTCTCCTGTTTAATAAGATTAGCGTTGTAATATTCAGGTCTGCCTGTAACCTCTTCCCCAAGCCATTCGGGTTTACTGAATTCCTCATCCTCGGAAGAGAGCTCTATTTCGGCTATGATAAGACCTTCATTTTCAGCGTGAAAAACATCTACTTCGAACAAATGCTTATCATTAGGGACCAGGTAGCGTGTTTTAATAATCTTACCTGGCAGGCAGATTTTCATCATCGCTGCCGCATCTTCTTTTGGTATCTTATACTCCCATTCATTTCTTGTAATTGATCCACGGGCGGGTCTCCCCTTCACCGTCACAAAAGCTTCATCACCGGCAATTCTCAGACGTATTGTCTTATCAGGATCTATTGAGAGGTACCTCTGGAGAATATCCGTGTGTTTTAATGATAGGTGTCTGAATTCGCCTCTGATAAGAAACTTTCGTTCTGTTTCGGTTGCCATTTTTATTGTAAAGGTAATATATTGATATGAGTGAACAAAGGAGTGTCCTGGGTTCTAATGACACCGGAGGTGTCTAATCCCAATAGCCACTGTTACACCTGTGGATAACGACATAAAAGAAGGTATGACACCGGAGGTGTCTAATCCCAATAGCCACAGTTACACCTGTGGATAACAACATGAAAGAAGGTATGACACCGGAGGTGTCTAATCCTAATAGCCACTGTTACACCTGTGGATAACGACATAAAAGAAGGTATGACACCGGAGGTGTCTAATCCCAATAGCCACAGTTACACCTGTGGATAACGACATAAAAGAAGGTATGACACCGGAGGTGTCTAATCCCAATAGCCACAGTTACACCTGTGGATAACAACATGAAAGAAGGTATGACACCGGAGGTGTCTAATCCTAATAGCCACTGTTACACCTGTGGATAACGACATAAAAGAAGGTATGACACCGGAGGTGTCTAATCCCAATAGCCACAGTTACACCTGTGGTAGCATGATCAAAATCACAACAACCCCGGAGGGGTTGCATAACTTCCACGATTGTAAATATGATCAGATCAAGAGATAATCATCAATATAATCCACTGAATGTTCTTTTAAAAGCATCGATAACTCATCTTTAAAGGAATACATTTTATGATGAGTTCTTTGGTTTTTAACATACTTGATAAGCTTGGTTTTCAACGATATATGATATGTAAATCCTCCATACCCAACCTGCCATCCCGGAAATGAGGTGAACAAAGTTCGGTTCTTCAGTATCATATCATAGCTTGCTGATTTTATATCTTTTACCAGAGAGGCTAATGCAACAGTCGGATGAATATGTGTAATTATATGTATATGATTTGAGGTGCCTCCAACGATATATGAATGACAGTTTTTCTTCTTAAGAATTACTGCAATATAAGCGAATAGGTTTTCCTCATTTTCAGTAGACAAGAATGGGGTGTAATCTTTACTACCAAAGACTATCTGATAAAGAATCTGGGTATACGTTGACATATTTATTTAATTTAGCACTTCTACAAATTTAATAAATTGAAATGTTTGGAATTGGATTTATTGAAAAAATATTTATCTGAATACCTGACAGTATGTTTTTATTGGAATTCAACCCCGCCGGGGTTGATTGTAGGGTTTGGTGATATCCACCACGGGTTACACCGTGGCTATTGGAATTGAATGCCTCCGGCATTCTATCATTGTGATGTACATATGCCACGGACGATACCGTGGTTATTGGAATTCAACCCCGCCGGGGTTGATTATGGGGTTTGTGATAACCACCACGGGTTACACCGTGGCTATTGGAATTGAATGCCTCCGGCATTCTATCATTGTGATGTACATATGCCACGGACGATACCGTGGTTATTGGAATTCAACCCCGCCGGGGTTGATTCTGGGGTTTGTGATAACCACCACGGGTTACACCGTGGCTATTGGAATTGAATGCCTCCGGCATTCTATCATTGTGATGTACATATGCCACGGACGATACCGTGGTTATTGGAATTCAACCCCGCCGGGGTTGATTCTGGGGTTTGTGATAACCACCACGGGTTACACCGTGGCTATTGGAATTGAATGCCTCCGGCATTCTTGCAATGTGATATTTTCCCAATATATACATCATTATTATTATATATCCTGGGTTCTAATGACACCGGAGGTGTCTAATCCCAATAGCCACAGTCCCATCTGTGGTAGTATGACCAAAATCACCACAACCCCTGAGGGGTTGAATAAAATCCTGGTGGCGATGTTTTGTACAAGATGATTGCCGTTATCAAAATGACAACAATTGGTGAACAAACTAAATGTTTATAATTTATATGTCATTGTTAATATATATTTTTAGGTTTAACTCAAAGATTGCCTAATTTTAATTTTGAATGCTAAATATGGATACAAAATCTTCATTTTAGTGTTTTACAGATAGTTATGCAGTTTTTAGTTTAGGTTGTGAGGGTGAAATCGCGGGTATGGGCTGTCGTCAAACGACGGCCCATCTCGTTTTGGAATAATTTCATTTTACTAAATTAGCATGACTTAAGCAGTGACCACCAAGTTATGGATGTAAAAATTGATTCTTCCTGGAAAGAAAAGCTCAATGATGAGTTTGAGAAAGAGTATTTTATCAGGCTTGCCGATTTCGTAAAGCAGGAATACAGGTCCTCAACTGTCTATCCTCCGGGAAGTCTTATATTCAATGCTTTTAACCTTTGTCCGCTTAATAAGCTAAAAGCTGTTATCATTGGCCAGGATCCTTACCATGGTCCGGGCCAGGCACATGGACTATGCTTCTCAGTAAGGGAGGGGATTAATTTTCCACCCAGCCTGATTAATATCTTCAAGGAAATAGAGATGGATATTGGTCTTGCACGTCCTGTTTCCGGAAACCTTGAGAGATGGGCGGCGCAGGGTGTGCTTCTCCTGAATGCAACTCTCACTGTTAGAGCTCACCAGGCGGGGTCGCACCAGAGAAAAGGATGGGAAGAATTTACTGATAGAGTAATAAGTGTTATCAATAGTGAAAAAGAGAATGTTGTTTTTTTTCTCTGGGGAGCCTATGCTCAAAAAAAAGGCGAATCAATTGACAGATCGAAACACCTGGTCCTGGAATCTGTCCATCCCTCTCCCCTGTCGGCATCAAGGGGTTTCTTCGGCAACAGGCATTTCAGCAGGTGTAACGAGTACCTGGAAGCTCACGGAATAGAACCTATAAACTGGGAATAACTGACACCTGACGCCTATTGCCTCTTTCCAACCCACCCCTGGCCCCACGCTAAGCGTGGCAGGCTCTCCCAGGAGGGGAATAAAGAGGTATCTTGCAGCGTCTAGTGTCTGGTGTCTAGCGTCTAGCGTCCTTTTTAAACCCACCCCTAGCCCCTCCCAGGAGGGGAATTAAAAACATGACCCCACGCTAAGCGTGGCAGGCTCTCCAAGGAGGGGAATAAAGAGTATCTTGCAGCGTCTAGCGTCTGGTGTCTAGCGTCTAGCGTCCTTTTTAAACCCACCCCTGGCCCCTCCAGGAGGGGAATTAAAAACATGACCCCACGCTAAGCGTGGCAGGCTCTCCAAGGAGGGGAATAAAGAGTATCTTTCAGCGTCTAGTGTCTGGTGTCCAGCGTCTAGTGTCCTTTTTAAACCCACCCCTAGCCCCTCCAAGGAGGGGAATTAAAAACATGGCCCCACGCTAAGCGTGGCAGGCTCTCCCAGGAGGGGAATAAAGAGGCATCTTACATTGTCTAGCGTCTAGTGTCTAGTGTCTAGTGTCTAGCGTCCTTCCCACCCCGTTCTTAATAGTTTCTTCCAGCTCGTTGTAATCTTCAAAGCCAACAGACATTCGGATCATGCCGGGTTCAGGATATTTGGCACCCCAGACTGATTCAACAGGCATCAGTATCGTAGTGGAATCGCCCAGTGTCGGAATAAGCTTTATTTTATCAGAAACTTTTCTTATGAATTCATCTCTCCTTCTCCTTTTCTCATCATTGTCATTTCCCGCAAAGTCGAAGGTTATCATAGCTCCGTAACCTTTATTTCCAAAGAGTTTTTCAGCAAGAAAATGAGTACGGTGATCGGTCAGGCCGGGAAACCAGACTTTACTGATCAACTTGCTTTCATCCAGGTATACTGCCAATCTTGAGGCATTACTGCACTGAGCCGAAAAACGAAGGACAAATGATTGGATCTGTGTCTGTAGTCTGTATGCATCATCGGGCGAGAGCATGTGCCCCACAAACTTCCTGTACTCAATAGCCTGCTTCATCAGGCCTTTATCATTTCCACAGATAACACCTGCTGTAAGGTTACCATGTCCTGAAAAATATTTTGTAACACTATGAATAACAATATCAGCTCCGTCATTAAGAGGCTTGTACAGCCATGGAGTGGCAAAGGTATTATCGATAATCAGCCTTGATCCATATTTCTTAGCTATCTCTGCCACAGCTGTCACATCAGTAACAATAAGCATGGGGTTTGAAACAGACTCAATATATACCAGTTCAGGACGCAGCCTGTCCATCTCCGTTTCAAATGCTTCCAGGTTGTATGCTTCATTTTCCGGAGTGAAAAAATGAATATCCAGTCCTCGTCTGGCCCTGAGGATAGCATCAATATATGATATTGTCCCCCCGTATATCTCTGTAAAGAACAACCAAGGCCGGGTCTCTTTTCCATGCTGAAATATTGAGAGGGCAGTATCAATTGCCGACATTCCTGACTGAGTCAGCAAAGCCCACTCTGATCCTTCCAGTTCCATTATCTCTTCCTCGGCTGCAACAACAGTTGGATTCCTGTACCTGGAATAAATATAATTACCTGGGTTCCTTTCATTTTCTGTCTCTTTCCTGAAAGCAGCGGCAGTCTCTTCTGCATCAGAGAGCTCGAAACCTGCATCACGGTATACAGGCATACGGTCACTATTAACTTCTTTCCTTTTCATTTAACGTTATGTTTAATTTCTTAATTATCTGGTTATTGATGTTCTGTGGTTTAAAATCGATATAGTAGATTATCCTGTCAGTCAATTCACCGGCCAGGAATAGGCAAATAACAAACGTATCAATATTATATATGCCTGAGGCCATGAATGTTCCAATGATCAATAGTATTGCGATCCGCACAAATCTAAGGCTGAAATGCAACCTGTTCGAGTCGTTCATCCTGAAATTATACAAGGATGCTGCAAGTTTAATAAGGCCAATGAATAAGAACGGAATTACATTGCCTGTAAAGAAGGAAACGATAAGCAAGCCGCTCAGGAATGTCTTACCACTATGAAGCAAAACCTTCTTGTTTTTATTAGTAAACAGGTATACAGAGTCTATGACCAATAAAAGAACCATACCCGTTATTGCAGATGCTAACAATATTCCGGGAAGTGTAAAGTATACTGCCATTAGCGATAAACCAGAGAATACCAGGAATAATGCTATTTCCCTGCTCAATGGGGAGGACCTTATATTCATGACAGCTCTCCATGCTCTTGCTTTTTTTCCCAGGTGAAGCAATGAGATAAGAACTGCAGTAATGATCAGTAAACTGAATCCTGTTGTCTTAGGGAATATGCCTCTGAACATTGAGGCAATAATCCATGATACTGAGAGAGTTACAAGATAAGTAAAAATCACAAGTATCCATTGCCCACTAACAATATTCTTACCTTCGGACGCTGCTACCGGAATGTTTCCAAATTTTGTTCCAGGTATTATCCTCAATGGACTTTCATCATTTTTACTTCTCATCTGTAAGGCAGGGTCAAGGTTTTTGTCAGGCATCCAGTCAAATTCTACCAGGCTATTTTTGCCTTCTATATTACCAAAACTTAATGCTCCGGTTGGACATGCAGATGAACAGGCCGGATATCTACCTTCACTAAATCCTGTATAGCACAGGTTACATTTGTTTACAACATTTTTCCTCGCATCGAACTTTGGAGCATCCCAGGGACAGTTCCACTGGCAGTACCGGCAGCCCAGGCACTTTTTCTCATTGATTAAAACTGCATTTGTATTATTATCTCGATAAATTGCGCCGGAGGGGCATCCATCCAGGCATACAGGTATTTCACAATGGTTACAGGCCAGGGAGAGATGGATAACAGGCAGTGAAGGGATAGCATCGTGGTTATATGTATAGATAGTCCGTGGCATGATGGTCCACCCGTTCTCCAGTATACATGCTGCACTGCAGGCTTTGCAATTTACACACCTGTTATGATCAAATATAAATCCCTGACGCATAACTAACTCGCATTTTCTATTTCCACCATATTATCATGAAATGCCGCTCCATATCCTATATCTGTCTCTCTTCCTTCAATCAGGCGGTTACTTCCTCCCCCTTCGTTCATCCAGATGCCATTATGAAGGACTACAGATCCGACCGGTATCCTCGTTGATACATTAGCCTGGCAAAGGATTTCTCCCAACCCGTTATATATCCTCACCTTATTTTCGCTTATTATATTACGCTTCTCAGCATCTTCAGGTGATATTTCAACATAAGGATCCCCTGATAATGTCTTAATTATCGTCATGTTCCCAAATTGCGAATGAATACGGCTGCCTATATTAGGAGTAAGAAAAACCAGGGGATATTGTTTTGAATCACTATTTTTTATAACCGGAGTATATTCCGGCAGTGGTGATATGCCCCACCTCGATGCTGCCTCAGGTGAATAAAGCTCTATCTTACCTGACGGAGTATCGAACTTCATGTCTTCCCACGCGATATGCTGAAGACCAGGAGCCAGTTGTGGCCCATCTTTAAGGTCCTTAAGTGTAAGATACGAATATCCTGCTATCCTCTTTTCAAGCCATTTCTCAACGTTATCATTTCCTGGTTCGGGCAAAAGATCTGTGCTGACACTGAGATCAAGCGATCGCGCCAGGTGGTAATAAATCTCATTCTCAGGCAGTACATCCCCTGGAGGTTCAAGTATCTTAGGTTTATACTGAACATAAGGCGACCAGTACGATCCTATTATATCTGATTGTTCAAACATATTCTTTGCGGGCAGCACTATATCAGCAAGCTCTGCAGTATCTGTCATGAATTGATCCACAACCACCCTGAATTCCATTTTTGAGAATGCCTTCACAACATTCAGGCTATCGGGAGACTGAAGAACCGGGTTCCCTCTCTCAATCCATGCAGCCTTTATCTCAGGGTCCCTGGCCGCAAGAATATCTGCACCTAGCTTTGCCATGGAGACATTCCTCCTGAATGGGCTATCTTTCTCTTTATCCGGGTAATATGTAAGGGGTTCTTTCTCATCATCAAACACATAGCTCTGAAGGTTTGCATAATTGAATCCAGTGCCAGGTTTACCTATATTACCCGTGATAATGGCAAGTGACAATATTGATCGTATAGTCTGTCCACCGTTCTGATGTCTCTGAAGTCCATAGCCGGGCAGAATCGTCAAAGGTTTTCCATTACCAATAAGATAAGCCAGTTCTCTGATATTCTCTGCGGGGATACCAGTGATCATACCGGCGTTTTCCGGTGTGATAATTAAAGATCTCCTGAATTCTTCATAACCATTTACATACTTTTTCAGGAAGCCATCATCAGCCAGCCCTTCCTCAAAGATTACCCTGGCAATAGCCAGGGCCAATGCCGCGTCGGTACCCGGCTCCGGACTGTAAAGCATATCAGCCTTATCTGCTGTAGGCGTTCTGACAGGGTCTATGACGATCACCCTGCATCCCTTTTCCCTGGCCCTTGCTATAAATGAAGTCTCCTGGATATTTGTCTCTGCAGGATTCTTACCCCAGATAATCATTGTTCTTGCATTTTCCAGATCCCATGGCACATTATGTTTTACTGAACCCATGGTAAGCCTGACAGCTTCGAGACCGGCCGGCCAGCAAAGATTACCATATGTAGTTGTGGCACCCCCATAAGCACGCCAGAATGCAGCTCCAATCTCATTTACCAGTCCCGACATGCCACTGCCCCTGTACCATAATACACTTTCAGGGCCATAAGCCTTTTTTAATTTATCCAGTTTTGCTGCTATTATCTCAAGCGCTTTCCAGGGGCTTATCTTCTCAAACCGGCCATGAGAGTTCTTAATAAGAGGATATAATATTCGGTCAGCCGATCTGCTTCTTTCAATATATGACAGTCCTTTAATACATGGCCCTTCAGGAGTTGCAAGATTCCCTGAATAGGGAAGAATTCTTCTAATACTGTTATCTTCAACCTGTACTCTGAATGCACAGGTACTATAGCAGTTACGGGGACAGGCTGTTACAAATTCTTCCATTAATCATTCGATAATGGCAAATGTATCAATATAACTGTTAAAAAGAAACAGGAAAAACAAGGACCATTTATTTCAACACCAGAGGTTCCTCAAGTATTACATTATTGATAGTCAGCTCTTTGTTATTCATACTAGAGATATAGACTTCATAAGTAATTCTATCCTGGCCAATATAATTCATATAGGTATAATCAACCGGGCCTGTAGTAAACACCTCAGGAGATCCGTCAACCTGAATTGTTGCAGTTATCTCAGCTTTGGGAAATGCTTTGGTAAAACGAAAATAGTCAGACACATCCCCTTGTTGTATAGTGCCTAAAGTGTCTACATCTTCAGTTTCATCTGAAGTAGAGACAATCACCTGTTCAAAAATAAGGTCAGACAGGTTTCTGACTCTAACATCAGTTGGCCCTTCAGGTGCAAATTTTGTTTTCTTACACGCAACCAGTACCAGGATTATAATAAAGGATATCTGAATAATTTTTTTCATGATCAGGAATAGTTAGAAAAGTTCTACAATTATCTGACCTGAAATATAACAAATAAGTTGCAAAGGAATCAAATTATGTCTAGACTATTTGAGGGAACCCATCCCTTATTACCGTCGGACAGGGTTATCTCACGCCAGTCACCTACTTCATCTTCAACAGTTACTTTTGTACCTTCATGAAGTATGAACAGGTTTGTTCCGCTATTATCGGGAGAGCTTTTACCGCTGACTTGCGGAGAGATAATAATTGCTTTGTTACTATAGTAAACAAGTGCCCTGTTTCTAAGAGTAAATGCAAGGGAAGCGCCGGAGATGATAAAAAAGAATACTGCAAACCAGAATCCCAGTACCTTTTGCCTGTAACGTGAAGTATAGATATAGAGTGACAGCAGCAGCAGGCAAAGGACAAAAGAGACAATACTCACTTTAGCCCAGGTATTACCTGTGAGAAACAGGGAGACAAAATCATACCAACGTACAAAAAACAATTCAGGTATCTCCTGGAACCTGTCAACGATGAGAGTCCTGGCAATCTGAAGGTTATAATTGATATCATTGTCGCCGGGTTTAAGCAGGCGGGCACGTTCATAAAACAATATAGCTTCAGGAATCTCATTAAGTTTAAAATATGCATTACCTATATTATAGTCGAGATTCGCAGAACGGTAACCGGTATTATATATTTCTGTCCATAACTGTATAGCATCCTGGTAATTACCGGCTGTGAAAAAAGTAACTCCTTTGCTGAACTTTTCTGATCTGGATTCCTGGGCTTTGGCGGCGAAACTGACCAGTAAAAGAATCAAAATTGCAATATAATATCTTGATTTCGCTTTCATCTTCTAACTTATTGAGTTTTCAACTGTCTTGATGAACTGGGAAGTACCTTCGTACATATTCGCAGCCTCGGTTCCCGATCCGGATGGAGAAAACCTGGCAAACTCACAGGTGTCCAGAATACTGTTAAGTAACTCAATCTCCTTATCATCAATTCCTTTCCCGGTAAGTGCTGAAATAGCATTTGTCCGTGGTGAGTTCAGAAACAGGGATGTTAAGTTTATCACTGAGATAACCCCATACTGCTTTCAGGATCTCTTCATAGAATTTATCTATTTCATTGTTTTTCAAGCATAAGGAAGCTTCTTTAAGTCGTTTTACCGCAACTTTGGCAGCTTTCCTGTTACGCACTATTGAAAGATCCGCATTACGCCTGATATGCTCCCTTCTCACAATAAGGACAGCCAGGAATATAAGAAGGGCAAATGCATATATACTGTAAAAGGCACGTTTTGAGGCAATGATATTATTTGTTTTGGAGAATTTACCAGAAGTGGATTTAATAAACCTTATATCCTGTCCCAGGTATTTAACATCCTCTTTAGCAACACCACCATAGACAGTTATACCAGAGTTCTGATCGGTAACCTTCTTTGCATAAAAGTGAAATGCCCTGGTTGTAAGCTTCTCATACCTCCCTGTGGATACATTGAAATAAGAGTAGCTCAACGGTGGAATTGTATAATCACCATAATGTCGTGGTATTAACAGGAATTCAAAGATTTTCTGCCCTGTTGTACCGTTACTTCCGTATTTTTAAGATTATCGGTTATTTTTGGATCATATACTTCAATGTCGGGTGATAATTTAAGAGTTGGTGATGAGGCAATTTTCAGGTTTCCATTTCCTGAGACAGTAATTTTATAGTTTATTGCATCATTAACATTAACAGAATCCTTATCCACCTCTGCCTTCATGCTTATTATTGCCAACAATACCTGAAAAATCCGGAGGTTGAGCCCCAGGTAATGGTTTAACTTTCATTTTTACCGGCATGCTGGCTACGTCTTTGGTACAGTTTCATACTGAGCAAAAGAAGTCACCAAAGAAAGGATCAGACTCGTCCTGATTTCTGTTGTACAAGCACGGAAAGTTGAACGGGATCAATAGTGATCTCGCCGATAACTGTGGATAGAGCAGGAACTGCTGTACTACCCCGGTTCCATAAACAGTGCCATTAATATTTTCCTGCCGAAGTGAAGTAAGAGGCGGAGTGGCTATATCAGATTTCAAAAATCCATTAAAAGAAGGGTATTTGATTTCATTTATCCCTGAAAGATTAACTCTTGTATAAGATCTTCACAGTGGCTACAATATGCTCGCCGAGGTAAACTTCCTTCCGATCGAGAGAAAGAGTCACATAAATTATATTGCTATTTGATGTTGCGCATCCTGATTTCTGCTGCAGGATCCTGACCCCCCGGAGCCCTCGTTGCGCGGAGGATGTCCGGGCGTTGACCCTTTGACTAACTTCAATCCTAAGAGAGTCAGAAGAATACTGCTTACCCTTATAAGTAAATGTAGCAGGAGGAACGACGAATCTCCCTCATTAAGTGCCTGCAGATAATACACATAGGAATAGGAGGTTTGTGTCGACATCCTTCCATTAATTATCTGTGTGCTTGAACTATAGGATGTCTGAGGCCCCATCAGCTTATAAAACCCTAAAAGCGGGAGAGGAGAACTCTCCTCCCCCGGTATTAACAGTATACATTACAGTAAATTGCTGGCCTGGTACTTACAACAGAAGGATATTGCTTCTTTCAGCACCACATCCTGCCCCAATGCAGCTACAGAGACCAGGAAGACAATAATATATGTCATTGCTCTTTTCATCTTTACTCTTGGTTTTACCAGTTCTTAACAGTTTTTACCTGTTCTTTTGCAGCCTTTGCAAGCTTTACTTTCTTCTGTACCTTCTTCTCATCATTGGCCAGCGCATTCAGAAGCCTTTCAGCATCCTCCTTTGAGATCTGCTGGGTTGCGGCCTGCTTATTTTTCGTATCCTGATTATTCTGATCTTTTTGCTGATTGTTTTTCTGGTCCTTATTATTATCGTTCTGATCTTCTTTTTGCTTTTGCTTATCGTCCTTATTCTTGTCATTCTTATCCTGCTTGGCTTTTTTGCTGTTGATTCTGCTTCTGCTGCTGTTGCATTTAGCTGGTCCTGTGCATAAGCCAGATTATATTTGGCCCTGCATATTAGCCGGGATCAATTCTGAGTGAGTTCTTATATGCTTCTATACTTTCTTTAAGTTTTTTAGCCTGAAGGAGTGAGTTCCCCAGATTAAACATGCCTTCTGCTTTCTTTGTCTTTATCTTCATTCATAGTGGCACTTTCAGTAAATTGCTTCACTGCATCCTCATATTTTTTTGTTTATACAGAGCATCTCCAACATTAAACACTGCATTTGGTGACTGCGTATTCTTATCCATGGCTTTACGGTATGAGACTTCTGACTGGGAATAATCCTTTTTTGAATACTGCCTGTTACCTTGCTCTGATATATTTTTTATCTTGATTGAGCATTAAGTGAACAACGGCAAGCAAAAATTATCATACTAAGAAGCCATTTGACCGGAATACTTTTAATACAATATATTATAATATGTTTGACATAATGCAATAAACCTATTATTAGACCTTAAATTTAAAGAGTCGTATATTGGCTAGTCTCCTGTTTTTCCTGTCCATAACAATGAAATCAACAAGAACAGGAAACAGCATCAGCCCTGCAAATATCTGAAATTGATCGTTATATTCAGTATACATTGTGCTTTCCAGGTCCTGTTTTTTCATTTTCTTTATCTGGTTAAACACTTCATCCAGGCCGAGGTTTGAATTGCTGGCACGAACATAGTGCCATCAGTCGCTATTGCTATTTTCTTAAGTATATCCTCATCCAGCCTGGTTATAACCGTTTTACCCGGAAGCGTCCTTAAGATAATCAGTTCTCCCGTTAACAGTTACCGGGATTGGCACTCCTTCAGTGGAACCTATTCCTATAGTATATATTACTATCCCGGCTCTTTGCGGCTTCCCCAGCGCTTTTAACCGGATCATCTTCATGGTTCTCCCCATCGGTAATTATTATGAGTGCCTTGCTCTTTGTATTATCAGGAGAAAAGGACCTTATGCCCAAATCAATTGCTGCCCCTATAGCAGTGCCCTGTTTTGGAACCATAGCCGGACTTATGGTGGAAAGAAACATTTTGGCTGACACATAATCCGTTGTTATTGGTATCTGTGTATATGCGTCTCCTGCAAATACAATAAGACCGATCTTATCATTTTCAAGTTTATCGACAAGCCTCGAGATTGCCTGCTTTGCCCTTGTCAGCCTGTCAGGCTGAATATCTTCAGCCAGCATTGAATTACTGACATCCAGTGCTATTATAACCTCAACCCCCTGTTTTTTTACATCCTGAAGCCTGGAACCAAATTGTGGACGTGGCAAGCATAATTGTCCCAAAACCAATGGCGAATAACAGAAGTACAAGTTTAATTAAGGGTCTTGACCCGGACATTTCAGGCAAGAAGGGTGGTAACAATAGCTCATATTACCCAGCCTCCTGAGTGCCTTTTTCTTCCTGATCTCATTAATTATAAAGAGTACTATTATTACAGGAAGTAAAAGGAACAAATATAAAAATGCCGGATTTGCAAATCTGAACAACTGCATATTCTCTCCTGCTGTTATGTAAGATTTTTAAAAATTGTATTACGTACAATATCTCCAGCATAATCAGGCAAAAAGCTATGATTGCAGGTAACAAGTATTTTTCCTCTTTCCTTGTAAACTGTTTAACGTCAATCTTTGATTTTTCAAGTTTATCAATTTCATTATATACCTGCGGCCAGCTTATTATTATCTGTCGCCCTGAAATATTTTCCTCCCGTGGTAGTTGCTATATCCCTTAATATACCCTCATCTATCTCAACAGGCATATCCTGATACTGAATTCCGTAGGGTGTCTGCACCGGATACGGAGCCATACCCTGTGTTCCAACCCCTATTGTGTATACCCTTATTCCGAAAGTTTTGGCAATATCAGCTGCAGTAGCAGGAGCTATTTCGCCCCTGTTATTAACACCGTCAGTCAGGAGTATGATTACCTTGCTCTTTGCATTGGAGTCTTTCAGCCTGTTGACAGCTGTTGCCAGTCCATTACCTATTGCTGTTCCATCCTCTATCATTCCACTCTGTACCTCCCTCAGCAGGTTAATAAGAACAGCATGGTCAGTTGTCAGCGGGCACTGGGTAAAACTCTCCCCGCTGAAAACAACAAGTCCTATCCTGTCATATGGCCGTCCCGAAATAAATTCAGTTGCCACATTTTTTGCAGCGTCAAGCCTGTCGGGACTTAAAATCCCTGGCAAGCATGCTGCCGGAGATATCGAGAGCAAGTACTAATATCAATGCCTTCAGTCGATATCATTCTGAAACCTGTCAGTAGCCTGTGGCCTCGCAAGAACAACTATCAGGAGTGCAACAGCCAGGGTCCTGAATGAAAACAGCACATGCCGTGATATAGTGCCGGAATGTTTTTCCGGATGAAGCAAAGGGGTTAAGTGCAGGAACCCTGAGAGAAGCGGAAGCCTTTTGTTGTTTAAGAACATAGAATACTATCATTGCGGGTACAACAGCAAGGAAATACAGAAACAAAGGTTCTGCAAATGTAATTCCGTTCATGATTTCACCTCCTCTATAACTTTTTTACCCTGTCAAGCTCCGGGCTGTTCAGGAGCTCGTATTTTGGTTGTCATAACAAAGTCCCATGAATTTTGAAACTGAGTTTTCATTCTCCGAGGGTCCGGATTATATTTGGCAAATTTCACAAGGTCGCGCTTGTAAGTACTGACTTTAAGCTGATCATAAGTTCCATCTTTTTTAAATCCTTTTTTTACAAGAATCGTCAAGTGTCTCGTCGGTGGTCATTTCAAGAGAATAAACACTGAACCTGTTTTCAAGATACTGACGTAGTATCTCGGTAAGCCTTGTATAATAAGCTTTTATTTCACCCTTCTCCCAGAGTTTTTCACTCATGAGCCGTTCAAGGTCCCTAAGGGCAATTACATGAGCAGGATCAGGATTTACATAAGGCCTCACACTCCGCCTGTCGAGTTTTTCGCCTGTTCCTGAATAATATCTGACAAGATACCAGATTAGCGCATCCAGCCACTATGCAATAAGAATATAGGGTAAAATCTCACCAAGAGTTACAGGTGCCCGATAAGGACCGACAATATCAAAAATTTTTGCGGTGGAATCGGCAGGAGCAATCCTTACTCTCATAACCTCAAGGTGGGAATAATCTGAATAGAATCGTTTTACACCATCTGGATTCTTTAATTCCGCATATACGGGAGGAACCTGGTAGAGACCTGAATCATATGATGTGATAAGATATTTCTGAATAATATTCAGGCTGCCATTGTTCCGTTCTTTACTGAATCGTAACTGGTCCCGACAGAATTTGAATATTTTTACACAGAGAATCCTGAAGTGCCGGCAGGACAAGATTAAGATCCGCATGGCTGATCAATAGTAACTGTAAAATTGATCTGATCCCCTATAAAATATCCTTGTGGAATCAAAGATGCCGAAACATTGACATCCTGTGCAAAGTGCAGCTCGAAATACTGTAGAAGAAAGAAATATGCTAATAAAAATCTTCTTCATTTTCATTACCTGTTCTCAAACAACTTTACAAGGGGTTTAACATAATCGAGATCTGTCCTGAGTTCTGCAGAATCCACTCCGCATCTTTTGAAAATATTCCTTACCTGTTCAATATGCTTGATCCACCATTCACGGTAAGACGTTCCTGACGTCCTTCGATGATGTATCTATCCATTTCTCTTCTCCTGTTTCAGAATCTGACACTTTTACAAGACCTATATCAGGTATTGCCATTTCCACCGGGTCAAATACTTTTAACGCCACAATATCATGCTTATTGGAGGCAATTTTGAGAGCTTCCTCAAAATCAGGCGCCAAGAAATCAGAAATGATGAAGGCTGTACATCGTTTTCTTTATTGCATTTGTAAGAAATCTCAGTGGCTCATCAAGATCTGTCTTCCTGCTGGTGGAACTGAAATCAAGAAGTTCCCTTATTATTCTCAAAATATGCTTCCGGCCTTTCAGCGGAGGAATGAATTTTTCCACCTTATCGGAAAAGAAAATGACACCGATCTTATCATTATTAAAAATTGCAGAAAAGAAAGTACTGCTGCAACCTCTGTCATAATATCCTTTTTATAAGTGACGGTGGTTCCAAAGTTACCCGATCCGCTAACATCCATAAGCAGCATTACGGTAAGTTCTCTTTCCTCTTCAAAGATCTTTAACATAAGGATGATTGAACCGCGCGGTCACATTCCAGTCGATGCTCCTTATATCATCTCCATACTGATATTCCCTTACTTCGCTGAAAGCAATTCCCCGCCCCTTGAAAGCGCTATGATATTCACCTGCAAAAATATGCCTGCTTAACCCACTGGTCTTGATCTCAATTCGTCTTACCTTCTTTAATAATTCAGTTGCTTCCACAGTTCAACTGATCTATTTTTCAGGTTCAATTGTAACAATGAATGACCATTTTTCTTCCTTCAGTGTTAATCAGTATAATTCTTTCCCGCCCCGACTGTCGATCCATTTGTTATCACCTATACTTTTATACAGTGTAGTTGAACTCCTTAATTTTCTCATGCTTTAATACTATAATCACATATCATCCTTTCACTTTTGCAGATCGAATTATTCGTAAGAAAAAAAATATGGTCTGGTTGTCCATAGTTGTCGGAGTATTTCAGGTATTTGAACCTGCTGTTTATTGACAGCAGTATAATTCATATCCTTCCTGTTCTCCTTCATATATTCTCTTATTTCACTCTCCTTGTATCCAATAAGATTCTGGCTGAAGGCATAACTGCACTGACAGAAATCAGAATGCACAATAAAGGGACGATTTTCATAATAAATGATCTATGGAACTTCAACAACATTAAGTATTTCAGAAATTATATGATCCTGATTAATATTTTCTGCTTCAGCCTCATAGGTGAGACCTATCCTGTGACGCATAACATCAGGACAGATGGCATCGCACATCTTCAGGTATAACATATCCTCTTCTTCTGATAAAAGCATAAGCTTTTGCAGCAAGGGAGAGGTTAATTGAAGCTCTCGGGGATGCTCCATACGAGATCATGCTTGTGAATGCGGGCAGACCATATTTTTCCGGGTTACGGCTTGCAAATACAATATCGAGTATATAATTCTCAATTTTCTCATCCATATATACTTCCCTTACAATATCCCTTGCGCTGGGTTATATCATCGATTTTCAGCACGGAATTTGTTTTCGGAAATTCCTTTGCAAGATTCTCCCTGATGATCAGTTTTTCTTCATCCATTGATGGATAGTCGATCAGCACCTTCATCATAAACCTGTCGACCTGTGCTTCAGGCAACGGATATGTTCCCTCCTGCTCGATGGGATTTTGTGTAGCCAGAACAAGGAAAGGATCATCAAGTTTAAAGGTTGATTCCCCAATTGTGATCTGGCTTTCCTGCATAGCTTCCAGCAGGGCGCTCTGTACTTTAGCAGGCGACCTGTTAATTTCATCAGCAAGTATGAAATTTGCAAATACCGGGCCTTTTTTTACAATAAACTCTTCTTTTTTCTGGCTGTATATCATCGTACCAATAAGGTCAGCCGGAAGAAGATCAGGAGTAAACTGTATCCTGCTGAATTTTGCTTCAATAATAGATGCCAGTGATTTAATTGCAAGGGTTTTGGCAAGGCCGGGGACTCCTTCGAGCAGTATATGCCCGTTTGCCAGCAGTCCTAACATTAAAGCTGTCGGTCAGGTGCTTCTGTCCAATGATCACCTTGTTCATCTCCATCCTGATAATGTCGACAAAAGCACTCTCTTTTTCAATTTTTTCATTTAAAACTCTTATGTCAGCCGTTTGCTCCATGGTTTAATTATTTTAAGTAGCAAATATAATAAAACGTGTTTCAATAATATATTTATCGATGGTTCTTGAAAATCCGTTGCAAAAGAAACTCCTTTAGTTCTAAATTGGTGTTAATGAGTGTTAAACTTTTGTTAAAGCTTGCCGCTAATCCGATCTTCCGATGTAAGAGGGTTCCAGTCAAAATCTGCCCTGACAGAACTTCTGTAAATAAGAATAAGTATCAAAGGGATGATGGCTATGTTGAAACCCTGAGGAAGGATAAACTGAATGAAAGACAAATACTGTGGAAATGTAGAAGACAAACCTGTACCAGATCACTCCTGGTTTTCTGAATATCAACATAATAAGACAAATAAAGATAAAAGGATTGAGCCATATAATATTCAGGTTCCATTTCATCTGCAGATGGTCAGTAAAAAAATTAAAAAAGATCATCAGGACAGACAGAGCAGAAAAGACAAAATAGATGATAAGATCCATAATCCACCTGGCCTTGTTACTCCTAATGATCGACGAAAGAATTATAACAATGATCATTATAAGGGTAAAGACAGCAGAGGGGCTGGTGAGAAAATCAGAATGAACAGATGGTGCTTTAAAGTCCAGTACAGTCACGGGATTTTGCAAAAGAGGGATCATCTTGCCCGACCTGTTAACAACAGCTTCCGACAACTCATTCTTCAGATAGATTGGAAGGAACATCCTTTCCCTATAAGATGTCTTTTTATCTGCTGTTGAACCCATGATCAGATCGACACCAAATTTTAACCATGGATATGGATCCTGATATTTAGACAGTATTTCCCTGAAAGTAGGCTTCATTCCTGTATCCACCGGTGGGTATAACAGGATACTTCCTACTGATTTTTCAAGAAGATCCCGTATCCTGGTTGAACAGTCATCGTAAAAGAAATCATACCTGTACTTACTGTTCTCCGGTTTGAGGTTCTCATTCACCAGTTCCAGCAACCTGCGCGTTTCTGCCGCTTCAAGATTAAGCTTCTGTGAAACAACATATCTCTCTTCATAAAAATAGTCCTCCAGAAATGTTTTCAACGACCCGCCAATCAGCATATAATCAAGACGTCCTTTTGCAAATTTCCAGGCAAAATGCGTAGCACTGAAGTCAAATACTCCCCAGTTATAAACAATGTCAGTATTTCTGCTGCTAATTAAAACTCTAAGAGCACTGTGACCGTAAATAGAATAGGTTTCAGTCCCCGGACCACATGTGATAAGGTAAACAGTAGTATCAGCAGCTGATTGTGAGCGGATTCCCGGAAGAAAAAACATCAGGAAGAGTGGCAGTAAAATGAGTCTCTTTTTCATAGAAATTCTGTTTATGTAAACGTAAGAGAATTTTGTCAGAAATAAAAAAACCTTTTTGGAAGCAGCTTGCATTTTTGTTAGCTTTAACCCCTATGATTAATTTGCTTAGCGCTCAAAAACAGACTTAAAATTACCAAAATGAAAAAGCCATTTATTATCACATTCATCTTTTCAGTATTACTCCTGGTTGGATGCCATAGCGACAGACCTTTCCCGATAACTGATCTTCATGTTCACCTGAAAGGCGGTTTCACACTCCAGGATGCAGTTAAAAAATCAAAAGCAGAAAACATACAATATGGTATTGCAACGAATTGCGGTATCGGATTCCCTGTTCATACTGACGGGCAGATTGACTCTGTGATCAATTCATTTAAGGATTACCCCCAGTTCTTTATGGGAATGCAGGCTGAGGGTCGTGAGTGGGTCGATATATTTTCCAAAGCCTCACTTGACAAGTTCGATTATATTTTCACTGATGCCATGACTTTCACTGATGCAAAGGGAAGAAGAAACAGGATATGGTTAAAAGATGAGACATGGATAGATAACGAAGAGGAGTTCATGAACTATCTTGTCAATACCATTGTTGGTATTATGAATACGGAACCTATAAATATTTATGTGAACGCCACCTACCTGCCTGACCAGATGTCTGACAGGTACGATTCGTTCTGGACAGAGGCAAGAATGGATACAGTTATACAGGCTGCAAAGAATAATAATATAGCCATCGAGATCAGTAACAGGTATAAGATCCCATCGGCAGCCTTTATTACAAGGGCCAAAGAAGCCGGTGTGAAGTTCACTATAGGAACAAACAATATTGATGCTAATTTTTCAGGAGCTGAATATGCGCTTGAAATGATCAAACAATGCGGACTGACACAGGATGATTTTTATCAGCCTGTTAATAAGAGGCTTAATGGGAACCTTTGATATTGTAAGGATATTAGAATTTCTTCCGGGCATCATTTTGGGACTGACTGTGCATGAGTTTTCCCATGCTCTGGTGGCTCACTGGTGTGGTGATTCCACTTCTAAGGATATGGGCCGGGTAACACTGAATCCTCTTAAACACATTGATCCTATGGGCTTTATATTGATACTCGTAGCAGGATTCGGATGGGCCAAGCCTGTACAGTTCAATGAGGAGAAACTCCATAACCCGAAATATGATGTTATGAAGATCGCAGTTGCAGGTCCACTATCAAATGCTGTATTAGCTATGGTATTGTCTGTTATCTTTTCCCTGCTGGTATCGGGGCATCCGGCATACGGTCACTCCCCTATTTTTTATGCTGTATTCATGTATGCCATTTACATCAACTGGGGACTCTTTATCTTCAATCTTATACCCTTGCCACCACTCGACGGGTCTCATCTTATTTATAATCAGCTGAGAAAATACCCTGCTGTATATAATGCACTTTATAAATATGGCTCACTACTGCTCTTTGGTCTTATTATAGTGACTTTTGTTACGAAGATCGACCTTTTACCTATCTGGCCGGCTATTCAGTTCCTGGGTGAAGGATTTCTTTCGCTTGTTGGGTTTAGGTAAGAGGGCGTAAAGGGGAGGGGGAGAAAAGGAGAAAAGAGAGAAAAGGAGAAAAGGAGATCCTCCTTCGCTGAAGCTTCGGAGGACAGAGGAGGGGGAAATGGGTGATTCAGGTGAGCAGGGACTGAGAGACAATCAGAGCCATCCTTAAGTGGAATAAGCTTCCAACCTATGAAATAAATTCGGAATTTCGTATCTTTATAGAGATAAGTATTTTGTGAAGAATGATATAATTTCAAAGCCATGGAATATTTAGTTGTACAAAAGATCAGGGAGGAATGGGGTGATAAACCATGTGATCATCCTGTTCTGGAAAAGGAAACATATACAGGGGCTTTCCTGGTAACATGGGTCTGTACCACCTGTGGCAAAGAGTTTACAATCCCCGAAAAGCTTGAGTTATACAGAGAGAAGAGACTTTCAGGGAGAAAAACCATCCGGGAACAGTCATGACCAGGCTGATTTTAATTCAGAAAATTCCCTGATGTCGTAAAAATATCTGTCAATGACCACATGAGTTAACCGGATTCTCAAAAAATGCGAGCTAATGGCAGAATTATTAACAAAAGACAGGATAAGGATAGATTACGAGAGGCTCATTCATGAGCCCGGCTATATCACAACACTGAAGAAAAGGACCAGTGAAGCGAAGAGAGAGCAGATACTTTCTTTTGCCAGGAAAGTGAACAGGGAAGCCATTACCAGGATGGAGCGTGACAATGGTATATTTCACCGCATATATCCATTCAGGTTCCCCCCCTGCCCTCTTTCTACCAGCCTGTTTATCCTGCCGAATGGCATCAAGCTGGATGCATTCACCTACAAAGATCAGTTGAAATACTGGATTGTAACTTCCGAATCAGTTATAAAAACACTTGAAGCTGCCAGGAAAATTAATGCAGATAAGATCGACAGTCTTGAAAAAGCATGCAAAGGGAAAAATGAATTAACATTTCTGAGAACATGGTTTGTTGAACAGGGTTATTTTGAACCAGGTAGTTTTGTCTGGAAGAAATCAAGGAAGGGAGCCAAGCAATCTCTATCAGGTTATCTTAAGGATCTTCATAAAAAGAAATATTCTGTAAATCTTACTGACCTGGAAATTCAGATTATAGCGAAGAACAGTTTTGGCATCTTAATTAGTATTGATACTATCAAGCGTGCTTCTCCCAGAAAAAATAAAATTCCTTTACCTGAGTTCAAATTTTAACAATTCAATTTATTGTACCCAGGATAATACAGGCTTGCTATTTGATGAACCCCGGGATGTTACAAACGAAAGTTCAATACATGCAGTTACCATTGGCACATTTGGGGTTAATAAGGAGGCAATAGGAAGATTTAAGTAAATACTAATCAGTCAGGAAACACGTTATAAAAAAAATATTCCTTTCATGCGAGGTGGACAACATAAAAGAATTGCGCTGGCAATATTGTCAGTACTCATAATCTTTTCATTGTTATCCTGTGTGAGTCACAAATATCACCCTCCTCATTCCAACAGCGGCATACAGAAGCCACTTTATGGTCCTCCCAGACGATAAATCGGTGAACCGATCCAAAGCCTGGCATCATATTTACTGATGGCCGGTTTAACAAGACTTATACGTATAGCCTGGATTTTATTCCTGGCAATCGAATTCATGCTTAATGCAGAATGATCTTCGGAGCCGGAAAACATTGATCTGTATTCAGATTTTTAATCAAATATTATCAGCTGCCCCATTGAATCGGGAATATGATAATATGTAAGGAAATCATTTTCTTTTTGATTTATATTTTTTAAATTGTAAAGGTTTGTGAAGGTTGAAAGTTGGTCAAAAGCAGGATAATATTTTTAGGATCAATGCATTGTTATTTTATGCTATGTGACTGACGGGGCGGAGCTGTAATAAGTGCTAACTATTTCTCGCTGCAAAATGAAAAAGAAAATTGCTTTAAGGCGTATTTTCCATCATGAAAAATGGAGGTATGGATTATTTTTCAGTTATGATCCGGGTTTAACATCTCTTGTAAGAAGAGTAACAGGATCGCGATACAGCAATACATTCAAATGCTGGTACGTTGATGAGAACGAAGATAATCTGAGACAGGTAATTAAGGAATTCCGTGAGTCTGCGGATATTGACATTTCCGAGATATCATCAACTCAAAGAGTCAAAGCAGTCAATCAGACAGAGCCAGAGAAAGAGGCAAATCCGGTATCAGATGGAAAGGTTGAGCAAGCGGCGAGGATTAATGATGAAGTCTCCACTTCATCCGCTGATCATCCTGAAAAACCTGTGAGCTGGAAAGGATATGGACCTGTAGAGTTCACGATTGACGAGGAAGACGATAAATTAATTATAAAATTTACCGGGAGGTATGATCAGCAATGGATCAGTGAGATCAGGAGTTACGGGCGTGTATGGTTTGATCCTTACAGGCTCGAGTGGGTACTTGACTGGTCGAGGTTAACAGTTGATTCTCTTTCAGACTATTTCATGGTACATGGAGTTGATGTAATAGTCAAGAGAAATGAGGTATCGGGCAGGGTACGGGAAACGAGGGAAAAGAGGGGTCTGGAGATCAGGCAGAGGACACTTTCAGGGGCAGCCATTAATGGCATGGGAAATGTGCGACGGGACATGGAAGCAAAGCGCTACAGTTCCAGCACCATTGAGGCATACATTTCACTCCTTGGTTTATTCTTCAAATATTTCCATCCCAGGTTACCTTCTGAGATAACAGAAGATGATATATCGGATTTCTTTCATGACCATATACTATACAATAAATATTCTGCTTCATACCAGAACCAGATCATTTCGGCGATTAAGATATACTACCGGCTGAATTATTCCGGTACTGTTGACACGTCAGAGTTGGGAAGGCCGAGGAGAAGAAGGACATTACCTAAGGTTTTTTCAAAGGCAGAGGTAAAGAGTATATTAAGTTCAACCAGGAACATCAAGCACCGGTTAATATTGTGGATAATATACTCATGCGGGTTACGCAGAAGTGAGGTAATCAATATTAAGATCAGTGATTTTGATCGTGAGAGAGGGATTCTTAACATAAGGGAAGCAAAGGGCAAATTTGACAGGATAGTGCCGGTATCGCCTAAGGTATGGGATAAGGTAGACGAGTATCTTGAGAGTTATCATCCATCCTACTGGTTATTTGAGGGTCAGACAGGCGGCAAATACTCATCGGAAAGTGTTTACAGGGTATTTAAACTGGCGTTGAAAGCTGCAGGAATAAAGAAGGAAGTCGGAGTTCACAGTCTGCGGCACAGTTATGCCACTCATCTTCATGAAAGCGGTCTTGACATCAGGTACATACAGGAGCTCCTGGGACACAGAAATTCACGCACAACGGAGATATATACCCATGTCAGTCGTCGCAATTTAGTTTCGGTAAGAAGTCCGATTGAGGATATAGATTTGAGGTAAGGCGTCAGGCGTCAGGCTTCAGGCTTCAGGCGGCAGGCTTCAGGCGGCAGGCTTCAGGCATCAGGCTTCAGGCAGCAGGCTTCAGGCATCAGGGGTCAGGCGGCAGGCTTCAGGCGGCAGGCTTCAGGGATCAGGCTTCAGGCGCAGGCTTCAGGCATCAGGCTTCAGGCATCAGGGGTCAGGCGGCAGGCTGCAGGTGGCAGGTTATTAAGTTTCCTCTCTGTGTAATACTTCACAATAATGAAATCAGAGATAATTAAGAAGATCAGGGATAATTATTTCTTTAGCTTTTACATTTTATACATTTTAATAAATGCTCTTTTTGCCTTTAAATATGGTTCAAGACAGAGTCATATTAATGTATATCTATTGATTTCCATATATTCTATCCTGTTAGTAAGCATCCCGGTACTTTTCATTAAAACCAATTTTGGTGAAATTTTTTACAGGAATACATTTTATATAATTTCCTTATTATTCTTCCTTTTTACAATATGGTTAAATTACAAAGTCGATGGTTATCAATTAAATACAGACAGATGGTCGGCAATGGAATCTGCAATAAAGGCCTTATTACATAATGAATATCCTTATGCTGCAATAGATCATTTGAACGGGAGGACGTCTAATTTACCCACCCTGATTATAATTGGAATACCTTTTTATCTAATCGGGAATGTAGGTTATTTTCAGTCCTTTTCATTTTTACTATTTGTAATTTTGTTGATAATTATATCTGATAATTACAAAGCAAGATTTTTTGGGATGGTATTACTAATTTCATCTGCTTCATATGGCTAAAAATAA